>CAZZNE010000040.1:0-2175 GCA_964655525.1 uncultured Clostridium sp. | reverse complement strand
CAAAACGAGAGAAACCGCATTCCACAGTCTCTCCCGCACTCATACTACTTTTTCATTTGTCCTAAAATTCGATAAATACTCTTGTCAGAAAGATAATACATTTTGGCCAATTCTGAAACCTTATTACCCGATTGGAACAGGTCATATATTTCCTTGTTCCTCTCGTATAACTCATGTTTATAGCTGCTATCTGTTTTTTTCTTCTCAGGAATCTTAGGAATATAAAGATTTACACCTTGTACATACTTTTGAATTTCATTGATCAATTCCATCGGTAAAATATCATTTGCATTAATATAACCCATCTCTTCTCCTTTCATCGTTTTGCAATGATCTAAGAAGAGATTTTTATGCAAATATTTTTTTACCTTCGTTTATCAATGACGGATTAAAGACAAAGCCCTCTCATATGCATAATCATTTTTTAACTCCTTTCTTAAGAATAATCTAAGTATACCATTTACTGATACTGTAATGCAATAAGATATGAAGAACTACTACAGGTGCTGTTGTCATAAACAGCCCACCTCCTATCACGATTCACGCAATCAACATCGCATGTCCAAATCGGATGCCAAATCCTGACATCCTCAAAATCGTCGCGCACCGCCCTCTGAACTGTGTTATAATCTGAATTGCTTCGAAGTAATTCAAATTGGAGACGATGGACAATGAATCAGTATATCCTTATTTGGTCAGTCTGTACCTTTGTGGAGGCTCGTGTACAGGAAGAAATCTATCTGGAGGAACTGGCCTGCCAGACCGGATTTTCTTTGGCCCATATCCGTGATGTATTCCGTGAAAATACCGGGAAGTCCCTGTCCCGCTATATCCAGGAGCGTAAAATCGCCAATGCTGCACAGTCGCTTCTGTACACAGATCATAAAATCATCGATATCGCCATACATTACGGCTATTCTGGCAGAACCGTGTTCTCCCGGGCATTCAGGCGGTTTACAGGCTATACACCGTCACAATTTCGCATCGACCGCCCCACGATTGCTCCCATACGGCTATGCGCCGGAGTATTCGGCCCTGATTTGCCCAGAAAGGATCCAACTCTGGTCCAAGCGAAACCTGATCACTAAAGTTATCGCACCAAAGCAAGAAGACATAGGATTCACGGGCGATGACCACCAAAGAAAGGCATAAGTGACAAAATGGAAATTTCGAACACAACAATTTTATATGGCGTACCTAAGGTGACTTACGGACCAGAAGGCAGCACCCCTTTCCCCATGTGCGTCCGCTCCTGCGCAAACTATCTCGGTCTGCCGGTGGATTATACCCAGATTATGGCAGAAAGCGGTGCGGCATTCCGCCTAGTGTGGAATACTGCCTGCTGGGACTGCGGCAATGTGGATGCCATCTTTACATTTGACCATCCGGAAAAACTATTTGCCTGCGGGATGCGCGTCATGGGACGGAGCCCTAAAATTCTCTGGCGCACGCCGGAGACAAAGAAGGAGACCTTTATCGATTTCATTCGAACGGAAATCGACTCCGGGCATCCTGTAATCGCCCTTGGCATCATCGGCCCGCCGGAGGCCTGCGTCATCGCCGGGTACCGGGACGGAGGCGACACGCTGCTGGGCTGGAACGTGTTCCAAGAATACCCTGAGTACCAGACACAGGTGCAGTTTGAGCAGAACGGGTATTTCATTACGAAAAGCTGGTGGGAAAATCCGCTGACCCATGCACTGATTGCCACAGGAGCGGATGTCCTGCCTCCCATCTCCCCAAAAGAGGCGCTCCAAAACGCAACAGAAGTACTAAGGGGGCGTATGTGCGCGACACGGGCCAAGGGCATTCTGGCCTACGATGCGTGGAAAGATGCTCTTTTACGCGAGTCGGAGTTCCCCCGGGACGCGGTCTTTCCCGTGCTGGTGGAGCGCATGACGTGCCACGGCGACGCCATGGACTGCCTCTCCAACGGACGTCATCATGCCGCCGGATATCTGCGCAGGCTGGCTGAAAAATGTCCGGCGCAGGCAGAAAAGCTAAACAAAGCAGCCCGGGAATTTGAACATATCACAGAAATCATCTGGAAGGAAATGATTCCCGTCTTAGGCGGCTGGGGGCGCGGCGAGACGCAGATACGCCGGCTGGCAGAGCCGGAAAACCGACGCCTGTTCGCTGCGCAGATTGACCGGATGAAAGCCCATGACCAGCGGG
>CAZZNE010000039.1:0-5364 GCA_964655525.1 uncultured Clostridium sp. | reverse complement strand
ACCCTCCTGCGCATGGAAGAGAAAGGGCTGCTCATCCCCGCTTACATAGCTCCAAATAGCGGGCGGCGCTACTACGACAACGACAACATCAACCGTATTTTACATGTACAGCAGTTCCAGTCAATGGGATTCAGCCCGGAAGAAACAGCCTCCTATTTTACAAAGGGCGGCGACGCAGCAGAGCTTCTCGCCATACTGGAAGAAAAAATGAGCCTGTTTCAAAGAAATGTGGAAGAACTGCGGATTCGTGCAGCTACAAGTCCCGATATGTCCGTACAGATCATGACACTTCCCGAAACCGTCTGCTGTATACGTAGGTGCACCGGAATGACGATACAGGAAAAATATGACGCCATGTATGACTTTTTCCATGAATGTGTTGAAAACGGATATGTGCTTGCGCGGGAGCCGCTTTTTCTCTTACATGAGCGTACCGATTATCTGGAAGGGCGGATTACGAAAGAGCCCTATCCGTTGTATGTATGTGTGCCCGTCCGTCCTGAGAGTGCGCCAGAAAACGCTGTCCGTTTTCCTTCCTGCAAGGTGCTTTCCATCTTAGGTTACGGCGATTACAGCCGCGTAGATGAAGCATGGCTCAGACTTGGCAGGGAAGCGAAGGAGCGCGGGCTTGTTCCTGCCGCATGGCCGCGTGCGCTCGCAATCGTGGCTCCTTATACCGGTCGGGAGATCGATCCGGGTAAATATTGTTCGAGGCTTGTGATGCCGGTAGCGGAAAACTAGGGATCACTACCAGGAATGTACTTTTTTATCTGTTGTATCTCCGTTTCTGCCACGCCGCTTACAATCGCCCTGTCAACTTCTCGGTTCCAACGCATACGATTCTTGGCGGTAAAGAGATTACGCTCATATATCCCACCTTTCTTCACAATCTTACAGCCTTTGCGGACATCTCCGTTTTCGTCAAGTATCTCTTTCTTGGTGCGGAAATGAGTTAAACTTTCCCTTGTGACTTGCCCATGAGGGTAAAAACAAGGGAATAAGATACATCTTTTGAGGCTGGCATTGTGCAAAGCCTTGAAAATAAAGGAAACTTATGGAAAAAGCTTATATATTAGAATTTAACGACTTGCAAATCTTCCGACTTTCAGTGTTTTCAGATAGGCTTTCTGCTCCGCTGTTATCCTATAACTCTCCACGCTTTTCTGAATTGCTTTATTATGTGTCCAGTCATCGAGCCTCTTTCCTTCCAGATACGGAAGTATGGAAGCGTACTGCTTTGCCAGAGCTGTCGCAAAAAACCATGCGATCATCATATTGATGTAATATTCTTCCGATCTGACTGCCGCTACCATGTCCGCATACTTGGGATCGAACCGTGCGTCCAGAAAATGCTGCATTAGCATACCGATCGCAAACCGAACGGTATAAACCTTATCCGATTTGATCCATGTGCAGATATACGGAAGCAGTTTCTCCGGCTCTTTTTTAAATGCCTTCGGCGAAAGCTGATCACATGTAGCCCAATTATCAATAAACGGAAGAAATGCTTCAACTTCCGCAATGCATTTGCCAAAATCTTTCTCCAGCGATATCACAAATGCATGCAGCTGATTTTCCTCAAAATATCGATGTGGAAGAAATGTCAGAAATGAAGCTGTGTCCTCGTCCTTGAACAGTTTCTTGGCCAAAGCACGAAGCTCCGGCGTCCTGACTCCTATTATCCTGTCCGCTTCTGCCGTTGGGATGAGCTTAGCCTGAAAGGCTGCATATTCCTTATCTTGTAAACGGAATAATTCCGCCACAATTTCATCGCAGTCCATCTATAATTCCCTCCGTAAATTCCGATTTGATGCTCTAAATAGTATCATAAACATCCTCCTGATGCAATATGCCTTAACGAAACTGCCGGAGTTTTTCTCATCCACACTTAGATTGAACAGATTCCCCCCTAAAAAAGGCATTGACGAACCCAGCAGTCTGTGTTATATTTAATATACCCCACTAGGGTATATTAAATATGGAATTTTTGTGAAACACCATTTTTTCTTCCTTATTATAATAGATTATTTGCAAAAGAACCCATACTAAAAAAGAACGCTGCGCGTTCTTTCAAAGAATTCGCCAAAGGCGAATTCTTCTGAGACTACAAAATTTCCTATAAGTTATAAAATTTCCTGCGGAGGTTCACTATGGAAAAAGAAGCTACAAACACCGCCTGCAGCAAGGGCTGCGCAGAATGCGAGCGGCACAAGCACCGTTCTAAAGAAGAATACCGTTCTCTGACAAACCGGCTAAACCGCATCGAAGGACAGATCCGCGGCATCCGCCAAATGGTGGATGACGAGCGCTACTGTGTGGATATTCTCACGCAGGTCAGCGCCGTGCAGTCAGCGCTCAATGCCTTTAACCGCGAACTGCTCACGCGCCATATCAAGAGCTGTGTAACGGAGGACATTAAGAGTGGAAACGACGCGGCCGTTGATGAACTCTGCGCCACACTGCAAAAATTAATGAAGTAAAAAAGAACGCAAAGAATGTGAAACATTCTTTTGCGTTCTTTGCGAGATTTGCGTTCCGCAAACTCGCGTGTATGAAAATCTTTAATTGATTTAAAAGAAAGCGAATTCTATCATGAAAAAAGAAATCTATGACATCACGGGAATGACATGCTCCGCCTGCTCCGCACGCGTGGAAAAGACCGCTGCGAAGTTGCCCGGCGTTCAAAAAGTGAGCGTGAATCTTCTCACAAACCGCATGAATATTGAGTATGACGAGGTTCAGCTTTCCTCCGGCGAGATTGTCTCCGCCATCGAGAAAGCGGGGTACGGCGCCGGACTATCCTCCGCGTCAACGAATGCGAAAAACACGGATCACAGTTCCGCCTCCATGCAGCATGCAGAAAAAACGTCGTCCGAGGGTGTGGGTGAAAAACAGATCCGCAGCATGAAAAAGCGCCTAGTCTGGTCATTTGTTTTTTTGATCCCGATGATGTATGTGTCCATGCACGGCATGTTCCGGCATATGTTCGGTCTGCCGGTGCCACGCCTAGTCTCTGCGCTGTTTGACGGGGAGCAGAATGGTGTCGTTAATGTATTGACCCAGTTTTTGCTTTTGCTCCCTATCTTATATTGGAACCGCAGTTATTTTATCAATGGATTCCGCAACCTGTTTCATGGCGCGCCGAATATGGACACTTTGATCGCACTCGGCTCCACCGCATCCACCGTTTACGGTTTATTTGCGCTTTACCGCATCGGCTACGGACTCGGGCACGGCGATATCGCGCATGTGTCACACTACCTGTCCGATATTTATTTTGAATCGGCGGGTATGATCGTCACCCTGATCACACTCGGTAAATTTTTAGAGGCGCGCTCCAAGGGCAAGACAAGCAGCGCGATTGAAAAACTGATGGACCTTTCCCCGCGCACGGCGCTCGTACTCCGTGACGGAGTGGAGCAGGAAATTCCCGTCTCGCTTGTTGCGATTGGCGACACGGTCATTGTGAAGCCCGGCGCACGCGTTCCGGTGGACGGCGTGATCGTGAACGGCCATACCTCGCTGGACGAATCACCGATCACCGGAGAGAGTCTTCCCGTAGAAAAAAAAGAAGGAGATGCCGTAATCTCCGCCTCTATGAACCAAAACGGATATTTTCAGATGAAAGCACAGCGGGTCGGTGAGGACACGACCATTCAACAGATCATCCGCCTTGTGGAGGAAGCGTCCTCCAGCAAAGCGCCGATCGCGCGCCTTGCCGATAAGGTGTCCGGCATTTTTGTTCCGGTCGTCATGCTTATCGCGCTTGCAACAACCCTCATCTGGATGTTTGCCGGAGCGGATTTTGAATCCGCACTCTCCTTCGGCATCAGTGTTCTCGTGATCTCCTGCCCGTGCGCGCTCGGCTTAGCAACCCCTGTCGCGATCATGGTCGGAACGGGTAAGGGCGCGGAAAACGGCATCCTGATCAAATCGGGAGAAGCGTTGGAGACGGCGCACCATATCGACACTGTCGTATTGGATAAAACAGGAACCATCACCGAGGGAAAGCCTCATGTGACCAATGTGCTCCCTCATGACTGCACAAAAGAAGAATTGCTCCGCATCGCCGCCGCCCTGGAGCATAAAAGCGAACATCCGCTCGCCGATGCGGTGCTGTCGTATATTTCCGCACTCAGCGATACGCCCTCATCCTATGCAGAGACGACGGATTTTACGCTGCTTCCCGGTCAGGGCATCAGCGCCGTGATCGATGGCGTCCGCTATTATTCGGGCAACTTAAATCTCCCCGTATCCTGCATCACACAGGACATTCGGCAGCGTGTGGAGGCGCTCTCCGACGAGGGAAAAACACCGCTTCTATTTGCATCGGACACCCGTTTTCTCGGCATCATTGCCGTCGCCGACGTTGTAAAACCGACGAGCGCACAGGCAATCCGCCTCTTACACGACATGCGTATCAGCACGGTCATGCTGACAGGCGACAATGAACGCGTTGCGGGGGCGATTCAAAAACAGACGGGCATCTCGTCCGTGATCGCCGGCGTGCTTCCGCAGGATAAGGAACGGCATATCCGCACGCTCAAGGAACAGGGCCACATCGTCGCCATGATCGGGGACGGCATCAATGACGCGCCGGCTCTTGCAAGTGCGGACGTCGGTATTGCCATCGGCGCAGGGACCGAGGTCGCGATCGAAAGCGCAGACGCCGTGTTGATCCGCAATGATCTGCTTGATGCGGTAACGGCGATCCGCTTAAGCAAAGCGGTCATACGCAATATCCGTCAAAATCTGTTTTGGGCATTTTTCTATAACTGCATCGGCATCCCGCTCGCGGCAGGCGTCCTGTACGCGCCGCTTCACTTAAGACTGACGCCGATGTTCGGCGCCGCAGCCATGAGTTTAAGCAGCGTCTGCGTTGTCACCAACGCTCTGCGCCTGCGGTTTTTTAAGCCAACGGTACGCGCAGGCGGCATTTCCGCAGAGGAAACCGTATGCGCAGACGGTCTTTCGGCGGATGAAACCATACGCGCAGACGGTCTTTCGGCGGATGAAACCGCCCCCGCCGACACCACGCCAATTGTAACCAAGGCCTCAAAAGAGGCTCAAAATAAGGAGGAAACAACTATGACAATCACATTAAGTATTGAAGGAATGATGTGCGAGCATTGCAAAAAACACGTGGAAGAAGCGCTTGGAAAGCTGCCCGTCTCATCGGTAAGCGTCGATCTGGCTGGAAAAAGCGCAAGCATCACCCCGACAGACGACCTCTCTGACGATACGCTGAAGCAGGCGATTGCGGATGCCGGATATGAAGTGGTGAACATTGTCAGAAACTAACACCCGCTTTGAGACTGTAAAAAATTTTGTGTAAACGAAACTAACCTATATATCCTCATGGAT
>CAZZNE010000038.1:0-9102 GCA_964655525.1 uncultured Clostridium sp. | reverse complement strand
GGGATCCAAATACATATTCTCATCAAAGCCCGCCCGATGCGCTTCCATGATCGGATGTAAGCTCATCGCATAATTTAAGCCCGCCTTGATATTGCCCGTTCCGTTCGGTGCCGCACGGTCAAAATCGGAGATCCGGATCGTCAACGGCTTTGCGCCGCCCTTAAAATAAGGTCCTACGGGGGTTACAAAAATGCGGAACTGATATTCTTCCGCCGGCTTTACACCGATGACGGAATTGGTTCCCATCAAATACGGGCGAATATATAAAGTTGCGCCGGTTCCGTAGGGCGGAACCCACGCCGCGTTTGCCTTCACGACCTCGCAGACAGCCTCCACGAACCGATCCTCGGGGAATACGGGCATCTCTAACCTCTTTGCCGTATCCGCCATGCGCTTTGCATTCATATCCGGACGAAAGCAGACAATGTGTCCGTCCTCCGTTGTGTATGCTTTCAGTCCCTCAAAACAGGTCTGCGCATACTGAAACACGCAGGCGCACTCGCTTAATACCACATTTGCGTCATCCACAAGCTTTCCCTCGCCCCACGCGCCGTTTTTATACTCGGCAACGTAACGCTTGTCTGTCTGATGATAGGCAAAACCGATGTTTGCCCAGTCCAAATTCTTTTTTTCCATTGTCTGTTCGACTCCTTTCCACACCGAAGGACACTGCTTTCGCCCCACGGAGCATTTCTGTTCTTTTCCATATTAGTATAGTTGCGCTGTTTTTTCAATATCAGATTTGCAAGCGGCACTGGATTTTTTACTCCGCACGTGCGATAATGGAGTAAAAATAGGATAAATGAGCGCCTTTTGACACAAACTACGTTCAGACAAGTGGAATCGCGGACCTGCATTCCGGACAGAAATGGAGGATGTTTATGGCTAAGATCGTCAACACAGCGGATTTTGAAAAAAGTGTATTACAGTCGGACAAGCCCGTGCTTGTGGATTTTTTTGCGACATGGTGCGGTCCGTGCAGCATGATGGCTCCGGTGCTTACCGAGCTTTCCGAGACCTATGATACGTTTGAAGTCGTAAAAGTCGATATCGATGAGTCCATGCCGCTCGCGGAGCGCTACGGCGTGATGTCCGTTCCGACTTTTATCGCTTTTAAGAACGGTGCGGAAATCGGCCGCTCCATCGGCGTCCAGGCAAAGGAAAATCTCCTGAAGCTGCTGGCTTTATAAAAGATTGGCGCGAATGCGCCAATCTTTCAAAGAACCGGGATATGCGGAGCTTGCTCCGTTTCCCGGTTCTTTTTTGTACCCATTTCAGAAAAAAGCTTCCACTGCCTGGCCAACAAGCCGGAATTCACAAAACAGTTCTTACTTTATCGATAAAACTGTCCGTAATATACTTTATGGAAGGTACATGAAAGAACACCACATGGCAATTGCACTTTTTTAACATGTGCCAATAGGCTTCGTTACACAAAGATTGGGTTGGCGTATTTCCTATATAAGAACTAATTCCGCTTTTATTCAATGCCAGCGCAATCGAATTCATATCCACATCCGAATATAAGCACACCTCACCTCTTTGGGCAACACAATCTATTCTTACATTTCCTTTTAATCTTTTGTCGAGTCCAAACATATAGACTACATCATATGTACCATTGATATGATCAATATCCTTCTTCAATCCATTATATGAATTTGTCAAAAACAATTTATCACCGCTGAGACTTCTCACGATTTTATTCGAGGAATTGCCATCCCCCTTAAAAGCAACATATAAGGCCTGCATCTGTTCACCTCACTGACTCCCGGTTATCATCATAATTATAATCCATTTTCATCGAGCACACCATTCCGGGCATGGAGTTTTTATGATCCCCAACTATTCGCCAGCCTTTCCTTCTTTAGCCAGTTCAAATCTTCCTCGGTCGGGCTTTCGTATGCCGCCGCAATCTTCAGATGAGCCGGTACTTCTCCGCAGACATATGCAAAACTGATCTTTAACGTCCATTCGCCCGGCGTCACGGGAATCTGCTCTTGCACGGAAGTGTCTTTTGTAATCTCATCTCCCACTTTTTCAAAACGATACACGCTTTGCCCGTCCGGTGAAACCACTTCGACAACGATCTGCTCTTCCTGCGGAAAGATATTTTTGTTGGGCTTCCTGATCAGATCAGAAAACATGATCTCTAAGTTGACGATATTGTCTTCGTGAACATAAAACGGCCAGATTCCCATACTGACATAGGGCGCTGTATATATGTTTCCCTCCTGAGCTTTGTTTTTTTGAAATGTGGTATCCAAGCGAAAGAGATAACCTTGATCAATATCCGCCATCAGTTCTTCTTTTGAAAGATAATATTCATAGGTAACATCCGCCTCCGCATCGGATGTTCTTCGCTCCAGCATATCAAGCAGCAGATAACACGCCGGCATAAATTCCCGCATAAACTGCTTCGCTTCCGCCTCGCCGCCCTCAGACTGCACCAAATCCGCATAGGTTTCCTGCGTAACCTCAACCAGCGCGTCAAAATAAGCCTGCCCGTCGGTAAGCGGCATCCGAAGCGCCATTTCCTCCAGCGTCATCTGATGCAGCACACGGATCATCAGCTCGCCCCTTAAGCCGTTCCCGCCACCTCCCAAAAATTGGCTGTAGATATAGCGCAGCGTGTGATCCCCGTAATAATAAAGCTCTCTTACCGTGAGCGGATACGCCGTCATCCGCTTGACCGCGTCCGCATCTTCTTCCAAAAGACCATCCCGGTCTTCCTGCATCCTGTCAAACAGATCACCCACGACGAACCACGTGTCCACCACGCCCGTTTCCGAGACTGCTCTTGCATAACTATCCCGCATCAATTCATAGATATACCGCTGCCCGTCGATCATGGCATCCGCGACCTTCCCATCCGAAACTTTCTCGCGAATATCCTGTACAAAATAGCTGCCGTCACGCGGCGTCCAATATTCTGAAAGCGTGTACGAACCATCCTCATTTACCAAAAAAGTGATCGCTGCCGGAACATTACTTCCTCCAAGCTCTGTCAATCCCGTCTGCTCGCAGAGATATGCCGTTGCCAGCACTTGCGCATAGACCGTGAGGGTCTCATGATCTCCCGCCGCATCCATAGCCCCCTCCGTTGCCAGCACGACATAACTGACGCAGGGATACATCGCCCACAATTCTCCGGTCACCCCTTCGGCAGCTGCTTCCGTCCTTGTCACACCGCCAAACGCGCCTGTCTCTTCCGCCCAGTCCCATGCCGCTTTTGCGATGGCGTCATCTAACAGATTGCTCTCCGGGCGCAGCGCATAAATGCTCCAGACCTCCTCGCCGCCCATACGCAGCAGCCACAGTTCTCCGTCCACATACAATAACCGACTCCCGTTTTCCAGCGGACGCCATAAGCGTTTTTCCTCAGGAAGCGCCCCAATCCTGTCAAGTTCCGCTTCCATCCGGTCACTCAACATAAAAAACCCGTCAAACAATACTACTTCTAATTCTTCTTTATTAAAAAACGACCACGATACGGTATCCGCGTTATATTCCGCCGGTGTCTGCTCAAAAAGAAGACTCTCCTGCTGCCCCAGCTCATTCCATATCAGACCGTCCGCTTGCAGATAACCGCCGATCCGTTGTCCTTCGATCGGAATATAAGAGCTGAGCGGATTCATATAAACACAGTGGTCATATTCATACCAGCCGTCAGCCGGAACCGCCACGCCTGCAGGGTTGCTCCCGCCATCCGGATCCATCGGCCCGGCCGGATCGTTCCCGCCTTCCGCCCCGTTGCTTTCGGATGCGCCGCTCCCGTCCCCTGTTCCTGTCGTTGCCGATGCGTCACTTTCGTTTCGCGCATCCGCCATCTCCGATGCGCTCCCGTCTCCCGCAAGCGCGTCGCTTTCCGTCTTGGGATTCGTCAAAAAGCAGACAGCCACGATCACAAGACTGAGCGCCGCAGCCAGCAGCACCCAAAACGCCGGCTTTTTATAATGAAGAACGCCCTTGACCCTCTGCCGGACGCCCACCTCCCCAAACGCAACCGGACAGGCAGCGATCCGAAAACGACGCACACTGCATGTCAGCAGCGCCGTTGAATATGCCTTGCGTTCTTCCACATCATACCGTTTCACCACACGCTCATCGCAGGCATACTCAATATCTCTGCAGAGCATGATATAGGCGATCCACAGCAGCGGATGAAACCAATATACCGCCAAAAGCAGATACCCGAACGGCTTGATCCAATGATCTTTTCGGTGGATATGCGCCAGCTCGTGGGAGATGATATAATTCCGGTCCGCTTCCTCCACCTTCGTCTGCAGATAGACGCGCGGGCGGACAAGCCCAAGCACAAACGGCGAATCCACCCGTTCGCTCTCCAAAATCGGAATGCTCCTGCGTCCTGCTTCCTGCCTCACGGGAACCGCCGTTCTTACATGCATGCGCAGCCGTATATAGGACACAACCGCATAGAAAAGCAGGAGCGCCGCACCTGCCAGCCATACCCAGGAAGCCACGCTTGTCAGCACCTGCACGGGATTCACACTGTCTCCCGGCTTCGGTGCAAAGTAGTCGGAAATTGCCGGATTCACCGCTGAATTCAACACTCCGATTCCCATATGCAATTCCGGCTTCTCAGCGTACATCACGTCGGGGCTGACCGTCTGCGCGCTCGGAATGAGCGAAACCGTGCTTTCTATCTGAATCGGAACGAGCAGCCGGACCGCCACCATCCCCCATAAAAGACAACGTATCCATTTCGGCATTTTTTTCAGTAGCACCCGTAAAAGCAAAATGACCGGAACAAGCCAGCCCGCGCAGATCGCCCGATTCAGCAGCTCTAAAAAGAAACGTTCCATCCATGCGCCCTCCTATTCCCTGTATGTATCGATCATTCGCTGCACGCTCTCCACGTCCTCTTTGGAAAGCTTCCGGTGCTTCGTAAACGCGGCAATAAACGCAGGCAGCGAGCCTCCGAATTTCTTATTGACCAGCTCGTCAATCTCCGCCGCCTGAATCTCATCCTGAGACACCAGCGCAGTAACAACCGCGTTCTCATTTTTTACCACGCCGCGCTCACTCAGACGCTTGATGACCGTATACGTCGTCGTGCGCGACCAGCCAAGCTCCTCCTTGCACAGCCGCGCAAGATCAGCGCTTGCGATCGGCTCATGGGCCCATAAGATCAAACAAAAACGATATTCACTCTCAAAAACCTTTGGTGTCGGCATACTCCGCCCTCCTTGTCCGCCGCAGCGATCCGTTCCGGTTTTGAACAGATCCTCGCCGCGCGCAGTTTGTCTAATGCGTTAGACAATCTACCATCAGTCTAACACGTTAGACAGAAAGCGTCAAGCGCTTTCTTTTTCCCATGGCGATAAGCAAAAAAAATCGGCAGTTGATCGGTTCCGTCAACTGCCGCTAACATTTTTTACACCTTTTCGATCACGACCGCATGGGCGATGCCCGGTACGGTCTGCCCCTCGTTAAACGAGGTTTTGCTCAGGAGCGCGCCCGTCGGCACGAACAGGACCCTTTTCCATTCTCCCGATTCGATGCGCGGAAGGATATACGCCGATAACACCGCCGCGGAGCAGCCGCAGCCCGAGCCGCCCGCCTCCGTCTTCTGCCGGATGCTGTCATACATGCGTATGCCGCAGTCGTCATGCTGCGCGGCGATCTCGATCCCCTTTGCAGTCAGCAGATCGATCAGCGCCTGCTGCCCGACCGTCCCCAGATCGCCTGTAAAAATCTTGTCATAATCCGACGGCTTTCTCCCGAAATCCTGCAGATTCTGCGCGATCGTATCGGCTGCCGCCGGGGCCATACAGCATCCCATATTAAAGGAATCCTTGATACCGTAATCGACAATCCTTCCCGAAGTGATACCGGTGATGCGCGCGCGTGCTCCGCTCGTGCTCACGGCGGACAATACATACGCGCCGCTTCCGGTCACGGTCCATGTGGAACACTTCGGCCGCTGTGAACCATAGCCTAACGGAAACCGAAATTCTTTTTCCGCACTCGCAAAATGACTGCTCGTGACACAGGCGAGTATATCCGCATAGCCTCCCGCGATCAGCATACTGCCGATGCCAAGCGCCTCTCCGCAGGTCGAGCACGCCCCATACATGCCGAGAATCGGCGTTTCAAAATCCATCAGTCCGTATGAGGATGCGACCGTCTGCGCGAGCAGGTCTCCCGCAAGCAGGTAACGAATCTCCTTGTGCGTTAAGCCCGCTTTTCCAAGCGCCAAGCTGAGTGCCTCCTTTTGCAGCGTGCTCTCCGCGGCCTCCCAGTTATCGCACCCCATCATGTCATCCGATGCCACCATATCAAAAAGCGCGCCGAGCGGTCCTTCGCCCTCTTTCGTCCCGACGATGGAGGCGCTCTCCCTGATATACACCCCTTTATCAAACGCTACACTCTGTTTTCCTTTTTGCGGACTCCCCATATCGCACCATCCCTTCTCTGTCCAAAAAAATCCGTTTTCCATTCTTTTTTCTCATGGTTACTATGCGCCAAAGAGATGATTTTTATTCTTTTTATCTAAAAAACAATTTTGCTTCCTTTCCTAATTTTTTATTGAGTCCGACCGTGATTTCCCTTATAATAAAGCGAAGACCTCTTGCAGAAAGGAAAATCACGTTCCTCAGGGTAAAACATATGAATTCAGAAAACAAGTATTACGAAGAATTGTATTTTATTCATCAGGATAGCCGGTCGCTGCTCCCGCAAAATCAGGCAGCCATCATTGAGCTGCTGGATCATAACGGTGCCGTCGGCGTCGTCAGCTTCTATGACGAGCCCGGATACCCTATTTATTTTGTTTCGGGTTTTGCCCTGACCACGCTTGATTATGACTACTCTGAGATGCTGCGCGCCTGTGACGAGCAGTTTTTGAATCTGGTATATGAAAAAGACAGGAAAGCCTTTACGGAAAACACACAAAATAAGGATCTCGTCTGTCAGGAATTCCGTCTCGTGAACAAATCGGGTAAAAACATCTGGGTCAATTCCTATCAGAAGCCTTCTCTTTCCATGGATGGCCGCCCGATCATCATCGCATCCATCCGCATCGTCGAGGACGCCAGAAAACGGGAAAGCGAATTGCTTACGGCGCTGACAAAGGGCTACAACCGCATTATTTATGTTGATATGAATCAGGGACGGTATCGCGTCATCAAAAGTGACGGCGGCGTTTTTGACGAGCAGATCTGCGGTACGCTCCCCGAACTGGAGGAGCTTCTTCGTCGATACAGACAGGACTATACGAATCCGGAGGATCACTCCTTTGCGGATATCCTAAACAGATTAAACTTTTTTTCCGTCTCCGCCGATCAGGGCGGCAATTATCAGACCACCTATCTTGCAAAAACCGGAGACGACTACCAATGGGTAGAGTTTCAGGCATTTTACGGCGGTGCCATGAATTTGGATACCGGGCATTTCATTTTAACTTTCCGCATTGTTGACGAAGAGAAACGGCGTGAATTGGACACAAAAAGAATTCTGTCCGACTCCCTTGCGAAAGCGGAGGAAGCGGGACGTATTAAGAATCAATTTCTTTCCCGCATGTCCCACGATCTTCGAACACCGATCAACGGAATCACCGGCATGCTGGAAATTGCCAAAAAGAATCGGACGAACCCTGAAAAGATCGACGAATGCATCAACAAGATAGCCATATCCTGTGATCACTTAATGAGTCTTGTCACGGATGTTTTGGATATGAACACGTTTGAAAACGGTGATCCGAGCCTGACGGACGAAGCCATCCGTTTGGATTCCCTGCTGACGAAGGACCTCCGGCCGATTTTAGAACGGGCAAAAGAGCGCGGTCTGACCTATACGGCACAGATCGAACCGTTTGCACATCCCGACATTATCGGTAGTCCCAAACATATTTTGCAGATCTTTCATCACGTTTTAGATAACGCCATCAAATATAACAAACCCGGCGGCTCCATCACATTGAACGCACGCGAGGTTTCGGACACTAACAACGTGGCCGTATTTGAGTTCCGGGTTACGGATACCGGAATCGGCATGGAGCCTGAGTTCGCCAGCCACGTGTTTGAGGCGTTTGAACAGGAGCATAACGAGGCTCGCACCAATTATATGGGGACAGGTCTCGGCATGTCCATTGTCAAAATACTCGTAACCCATATGAACGGAACCGTCACGCTTGACAGTACGCCCGGCGTGGGTACCACCGTCTCCATTACGCTCCCTTTTAAGATGGGAACGGCGCTTTCAGATGCCGACGACGCATCGGACGCGCTACATACGGCTTTATCAGAAACGACAGCGCCTGCTGCTGATGAATCGAATACAAAAGCGAATGAATCGGATGCAGAAGACGACGAATACAGCAGACTGTCCGCATGCAGGGCTCTGCTCGTCGAGGATAATGAGATCAATATGGAAATTGCGCGCTTTTTATTGGAGGACGCGGGCATGAGCGTGGTCTGCGCCGAAAACGGTCAGCTTGCATTAACGCGGTTCGAAGAGTCCTCGCTCAATGAGTTTGATTTTGTTCTTATGGACATTATGATGCCCGTAATGGACGGTCTGGAGGCGGCACGCAGGCTTCGGGCACTGCCGCGCCCTGACGCCAAATCCGTCCCCATCATCGCTCTGAGCGCAAACGTGATGGACGACGATATCAAAAAAACAAAAATGGCAGGGATGAACGAGCATCTGCCGAAGCCCATCAATTCCCACCAACTGCTTGACACCATCACAAAATGCTTAAATCGATAAAAAAGAACCTGCACCAGCGATATGCTGATGCAGGTTCTCTTACATTTAATGCCGGCGACCGGAATCGAACCGGTACGGGAGGTTAGTCCCGCAGGATTTTAAGTCCTGTGCGTCTGCCAGTTCCGCCACGCCGGCACAATGCAGTAATTTTGAAAAGAAACATATTCTGTTCTTTTCCGTGGGACCTATAGGGCTCGAACCTATGACCCTCTGTTTGTAAGACAGATGCTCTCCCAGCTGAGCTAAGATCCCTGATACAAAGTACTTCTTTATTCCGTTTGTCCTTAGAATCGTTTATTCATGAGAACATACGGAGCGACCCAGATCGGACTCGAACCGACGACCTTCGCCGTGACAGGGCGACGCTCT
>CAZZNE010000037.1:0-11646 GCA_964655525.1 uncultured Clostridium sp. | reverse complement strand
GGAGGTTGCCGAACAGTGCCGCCGCATGCAGGAGGCGGAGGCAAGACGAAAGCGTTGGGAGAAGCTTGAGGAAGACTATACTGCATTGGAGAAGGCTTACGCCGAAAAGAAAAGCGCTCTTGCTGAAAAAGATAATGCGCTTGCTGAAAAAGACAGTGCGCTTGCTGAAAAAGACAGTGCGCTTACTGAACAGGCGCGCGTTCTTGCCGCAAAGGAAGCCGAACTGGAGCAATTAAAGGCGTTGCTTCATGAATATCAGACGCAGGACCATCCAACATAACGCAAATGAATTTGTCATACCCGAATCTAATTCAAAAAGGCGTATGGTTTTCCATACGCCTTAACACTGCCATGATAATAGAATCTTTTTTACTGAACATGCAGACCGGTATAGCCGAGCAGGCTTTTGTCTACCTCTTTGGCACACTCCTGCCCCTCTCGGATCGCTTTGACGACCAAAGACTGACCGGAATGCATATCGCCCGCCACAAAAAGATTCGGAACGGAGGTTCCATAACTGCCCGGAGCGGTTTTGACATTCGTGCGCTCCGTTAAGTCCGCCCCAAAAGCATCTGTCACATAACGCTGCGCGCCCAAGAATCCTGCCGCGATCAGGCAGATTTGTGCCGGAAGCGTCTGCTCGCTGCCCGGAATTTCCTTCATGCACATACGCCCGCTCTCTGCGTCCTTCTCCCAGCTTAATTTCACGATCTTGACCGCCTTCAGGTTTCCGCTCTTGTCTTTAACAAATTCCTTGACGGTCGCCTCGTAAATGCGCGGGTCATGTCCGAAAATCGCGCTTGCTTCCTCCTGACCGTAATCGGTCTTGCAGACCTTCGGCCATTCCGGCCACGGATTATTTTCTGCGCGCGTATCGGGCGCCTTCGGCATCATCTCAATCTGCGTCACGCTCTTTGCGCCAAAGCGGATCGATGTTCCCACACAGTCATTTCCGGTATCGCCGCCGCCGATGATGACGACATCCTTATCCTTTGTGTCAATATAAGCTTTGTCCTCAAAATTAGAATCCAGCAGACTCTTTGTCGCCGCCGTCAGAAAATCCACCGCAAAATAAATGCCTTTCGCATCCCGGCCCTCCGCCGTTATATCACGCGGATTTGCCGCACCGCAGGCCAAGACCACGCGGTCATACTCTTTCATGAGCTTTTGCGCCTTAATTTCCTTTCCAATGTCGGCATTCGTGACAAAATGGATTCCTTCCTGCTCCATGATTTTGAGCTTCCGGTCGATGATGTGCTTCTCTAACTTCATATTCGGAATCCCATAGCGGAGCAGACCGCCGATCCGGTCAGCACGCTCGTAAACCGTCACCTCATGCCCGCGCCGATTCAGCAGATCCGCCACGGCAAGTCCTGCAGGACCGGAACCGACGACCGCCACACGCTTTCCGGTACGCACCTTCGGCGGCTCCGCTTTCGCATAGCCCTCCGCATAAGCGCGCTCGATGATCGCGTACTCGTTCTCCTTCGTCGCAACCGGATCCCCGTACAGTCCGCAGGTACATGCGTTCTCGCAGAGCGCGGGGCACACTCTTGAGGTAAATTCCGGAAAATTACTTGTTTTTTTCAGACGCTTGTATGCCTCTACCCAGTTTCCCGTATAGACTAAGTCGTTCCATTCGGGAATCAGATTATGTAACGGACAGCCGCTCGTCATGCCCGCAAGCGTGACGCCGGACTGACAGAACGGCACGCCGCACTCCATACAGCGCGCACCCTGAAGCTGCTGACGTTCCAGCGGAATGTGCTGATGGAACTCACGAAAATGCTTTACACGCTCCTTCGGCGGTTCCGCACCTGACACTTCTCTTTCATAGTCCATAAATCCTGTCGGTTTTCCCATATCGCTTACTCCTCTTACTCTGATTTCATCTGAGCAAATGTGAACTATCATCCTGTCATGCGTATATCTATGCTATATATACAAATCCATAAGCAGGCGCTTTGAGAAAGGAATTTCAAAGAAATTCCTTTGGCAGTACTTAGATGCCGTATTCCGGCATCTTATGTACTGTTACGTTCGAAAGCAGCGAAAGCGTGCCTGCGTTGGATTGTATATTTAACATTCGTAAACACATTCCCCGTTCACTTTTACTCTGTATCGCTATTCTTATTTGCATAAAATGCCTCGATCTGTGCATTCTCGGCGCTTAATCCCTTTTCCTCCATCTGGACGATGAGTTTCAGCATCCGCTCATAATCATGCGGAATGATCTTCTTAAATTTCGGCAGATATTCTCCGAAATGAGCTAAAATCTCTTTTCCCTTTTCGGAATTGGTGTAGGAAACATGCTCCTGAATCATATCCTTTAATTCCAGTACGTCGTATTTGGACGTAATTTCGGTCGAGGATACCATCGTTTTGTTCAGCCTTGTATACAGGTCGTTGTCCTCATCCAGCACATAGGCAATGCCGCCGCTCATGCCCGCCGCAAAGTTTTTGCCCGTTTTACCTAAAATAACAACCCTGCCGCCCGTCATGTATTCACAGCCGTGATCGCCGACTCCCTCAACAACCGAGATCGCGCCGGAATTGCGCACACAGAACCGCTCGCCCGCAACGCCGTTGATAAATGCTTTGCCGCTCGTTGCGCCATAAAGCGCCACGTTTCCGATGATGATATTTTCATCCTGCTTAAAACGGCTGCCCTTCGGCGGATACACGATCAGCTTTCCGCCCGATAACCCTTTTCCGAAATAATCATTCGAATCACCGACCAGCTCCAGCGTTAAGCCCTTCGGGATAAACGCGCCGAAGCTCTGTCCGCCGGCGCCGTTACAGAGTACGCGGTAGGTATCTTCCTCCAAGTCGTCTCCTAAGCGCTTTGTGATCTCAGATCCAAGAATCGTGCCGAACGCACGGTCCACATTGGAGACCTCCACCTCAATACTTCTTTTCTGTCCCTGCGAGATCGCTTTGTCAAGCGACTTTAGGAGCACTCTCTCATCCAGCGTATTCTCCATCTGAAAATCATACGCTTTTTTCGGATCAAAAATGACTTTTTCTTTTATATCCGCATACGGATTACTTAAGATGCGGCTTAAATCCACCTTGCGCTGCTCCTCGGTCAGATTCTCCTTCATGCGGAGTAAATCCGTTCTTCCCACAAGCTCATCCACACTCTTTACGCCGAGCTTTGCCATATATTCGCGCAGTTCCTGCGCAATAAAGCGCATAAAGTTCTCCACATATTCCGGTTTACCCTTAAACCGCTTGCGAAGCTCCGGATTCTGTGTCGCCACGCCGACCGGGCAGGTATCCAAATTGCACACCCGCATCATGACGCAGCCCATCGTCACAAGCGGCGCCGTCGCGAAACCGAATTCCTCCGCGCCCAAAATCGCTGCGATCGCCACATCGCGTCCGCTCATGAGCTTGCCGTCCGTCTCGATGCGGACGCGGTTTCTTAAACCGTTCTGAATCAAAGTCTGATGCGTCTCCGCCAGTCCGAGTTCCCACGGAAGACCCGCATTGTGAATGGAATTTCTCGGCGCCGCGCCCGTTCCGCCGTCATAGCCGGAAACAAGCACAACCTGCGCGCCCGCCTTGGCAACGCCCGCCGCAACGGTTCCCACGCCCGCTTCGGAGACAAGCTTGACAGAGATCCGCGCGTCCCTGTTGGCATTTTTCAGATCATAAATCAACTGCGCCAGATCCTCAATGGAATAAATATCGTGATGAGGCGGCGGCGAGATGAGCCCCACGCCGGGTGTGGAATGTCTGGTCTTTGCGATCCACGGATACACCTTTCCCGCCGGAAGATGCCCACCCTCTCCGGGCTTCGCTCCCTGCGCCATCTTGATCTGGATTTCTTTCGCGCTGACAAGATACCGGCTCGTCACACCAAACCGTCCCGACGCAACCTGCTTGATCGCAGAACATTTATTTAATCCGTCCGCTCCGATGGTCAGGCGCTCAATATCCTCGCCGCCCTCTCCGGTGTTGGACTTTCCGTTTAAACGGTTCATCGCGATTGCCAGCGTCTCGTGCGCCTCCTTGGAAATGGAACCATAGGACATCGCACCGGTCTTAAAGCGCGTCACGATATGCTCCACACTTTCCACCTCGTCGATCGGAACTGCTTTTTTGGGGAAATTAAATTCCATCAGCCCGCGCAGATTGCGGATATTGTTCTCATCATCGACCATTGCCGTATATTGTTTGAACATTTCATAATCGCCGCGCTTCGTCGATTCCTGCAGCATGTGAATGGTGGCCGGATTGTACATGTGCTGCTCGGCTCCGCTGCGCGCCTTATGCCGTCCGGGGCTGTCAAGCGTTAAGTCGTTGGAAAGACCAAGCGTATCAAACGCCATGGAGTGAAGCTCATCCACCTGCTTTTCAATATCCCGTATCGTAATACCGCCCACACGGCATACCGTGTTTTTGAAGTATTTATTGATCACATCCGCGTCAATGCCGATTGCCTCAAAAATCTTGCTGCCCTGATAGGACTGGATTGTTGAAATACCCATCTTACTGGCAATTTTGACAATGCCACTCAACACCGCTTTATTGTAATCGTCCACCGCCGCATAGTAATCCTTGTGCAGCATTCCCCTGTCGATCAGCTCCTGAATGGACTCCTGTGCCAGATACGGATTGATCGCGCTCGCACCGAAACCTAAGAGCGTCGCAAAATGATGTACCTCGCGCGGCTCGGCGGATTCTAAGATGATCGCGACACTCGTTCTTTTTTTCGTTTCGACTAAATGCTGCTGCAATGCCGATACCGCCAGCAGGGACGGGATCGCCACATGGTTTTCGTCCACACCGCGGTCAGACAGGATCATAATGTTGACGCCGTCCCGATACGCTCTGTCCACAGCAAGAAACAGACGGTCGATCGCCTTCTCCAGGCTCGTGTTCTTATAATAAGTGATGGGAACGGTCTCAACCTTAAAGCCGTCGCGCTTCATATGCTTGATCTTGAGCATGTCCGTATTCGTCAGAATCGGATCGTTGATCTTGAGCATGTTACAGTTTTTCGGTGTCTCCTCTAAGAGGTTTCCGTCCGTGCCGACATAGACGTTCGTCGAGGTGACGATCTCCTCGCGGATCGCGTCGATGGGCGGATTCGTCACCTGCGCAAAGAGCTGCTTAAAATAATGGAACAGCGGCTGATGCGAATGGGACAGCACCGGAATCGGAATGTCCGTTCCCATTGCCGCGATCGGCTCAGAGCCGTTTTTCGCCATCGGCAGGATGCTCTCCTTTAACTCCTCATAGGTATAGCCAAACGCCTTCTGCATGCGCTCCCGCTCCTCGTCGGAAAACTGCGGCACGCACTCGTTCGGAATTTTCAAGTCATGCAGCTCGACCAGATTGTTGTCAAGCCACTCGCCGTATGGCTGGCGCTTTGCATACATTTCCTTTAAGTGGTCGTCGTCGATGACCTCGCCCTTCACCGTATCGACCAACAGCATTTTACCCGGGCGGAGCCGTTCTTTTTTCACGATCTTCGTCGGGCTTAAAGGCAATACGCCGACCTCAGAGGAAAGAATGAGCTGATCGTCGTCCGTTATGTAGTATCTCGACGGGCGCAGTCCATTCCGGTCTAGCACGGCTCCCATCATATCTCCGTCAGAAAAAAGAATGGACGCGGGACCGTCCCACGGCTCCATCATCGTGGAATAATATTCATAGAAGTCTTTTTTCCGCTGGGACATGGACTTATTATTTGCCCACGGCTCCGGGATCGTGATCATGACCGCAAGGGGTAAGTCCATGCCGGACATCACCAGAAATTCCAGCGTATTGTCTAACATGGCGGAATCGGAACCCTGCGCGTTAATGACGGGCAACACCTTGTAAAACTCACCCTTTAAGTGGTCGGACTCCATATTCTCCTCACGCGCAAGCATTCTGTCGGCATTGCCGCGGATCGTGTTGATCTCCCCGTTATGTACAATAAAGCGGTTCGGATGCGCTCTCTCCCAGCTCGGATTCGTGTTGGTGGAAAAACGCGAATGCACGATCGCGATCGCGGACTCATAATCCGCACTCTGTAAATCGGAAAAAAACGTACGGAGCTGCCCGACAAGGAACATGCCTTTATAGACGATCGTTCTGCTCGACAAGGATACGACATAGGTATCGTCCGAGGACTGCTCAAACACTCTTCTTACAATATAAAGCATGCGGTCAAACGCAAGCCCCTTTTCCACCTGCGCGGGCTTTTCCACAAACGCCTGCATGATATGGGGCATGCAGGAGAGCGCCTTGTGACCGAGCACCGTCGGAACGGTCGGCACGTCTCTCCAGCCGAGGAAGTGTAAACCCTCCTTCTGTACAATGATCTCAAACATTTTCTTCGCCTGATTACGCTTCAATTCATCCTGAGGAAAAAAGAACATACCGATGCCATACTCTCTTTCCCCGCCAAGGGAAATGCCCGCCTCCTTCGCTACGCGCGCAAAAAAGCGGTGTGAGATCTGCGTGAGGATGCCGACGCCGTCTCCTGTCTTTCCCTCAGCGTCTTTTCCCGCACGATGCTCTAAATTCTCCACAATGCTGAGCGCATGCTCGACCGTGGAGCGGCTCTTTCTTCCTTTAATATTCACGATTGCGCCAATACCGCAGTTGTCATGCTCAAATGCCGGATCGTAGAGCGGCGCCTGCGGCACGTCTTGTTTTACGTCAAACATAGGCTGTCTCCTTTACGTGATTTACTTTTATGAATGTATACAATTATACAATAATACTTATCACCGACTCCCAGTATACACCCAGGATCTTTTCTTGTAAACCACATATTTTTTTGAATTGTCTGATTGTTTGTTAAAATATTATTATGTAAACTTATTATCTGAATATAATGCAAATTGCTCTTATTCGCATCATTCCTGCAACGAAAAGAGGCATATCTGCATTACTTGCAAACATGTCTCTTTTCACCGTTTTTCCCATTTTTATTTTTTAAAAGCAATACACAATTTATATTAAAAATATTTTCAACTTTTTTCTTCTGTAGCAGTCCTCTTTTTCCGTTTTACGATAAATAATGCACTAAAAATCGAAACTGCTGCACAGATAATGCACCAGATCACCGTCGTACTTGTACTGCCAAAAGCGCCTCCGTCGCTTGCACTTCCCCCGGAACTACCGCCAAAGCTCCCTCCGCTTGCAAAGCTTAAAAGAAACACGCTGATATTCGACGCGGCATGGACGAGCACGGGCGCAAGAAAGCTGTCATAGCGCTCATAAAACCAGATCATGATCATTCCCATCACAAAGCCGTACACGCCCTGAACCACATTCCCGTGCAGGATGCCGAACAGTAGTGCAGAAAGAAGTGCGGCAGGCAGCCGCCGTCCGAAATAGCGTCTGCATTTTAAGTACAAAATTCCACGGAATACGCCCTCTTCTACGATCGGCGAGACAATCCCGTAAGCGATGAGCCCCAACAAAAGCGGAACGGCATACTGTGTCTTAGCCACTTGCACATACGTAGCATCGCGCGATGCCGCCTGCATGATTCCAGCCAGAAAATTAAGAGCAAGCGCCGCACCCGTGCCGGATAAGAGCAGGGGAATATACCAGAACCAGTCTTTTTTTCGCTTCTGCGCTCCTTCCAGCAGCCACCCTGACGCCACCCTGCGCGGCGCGACAAGCACCGGCTCTCCGCCCGCCGCCGTCTCTGAGAGGAACGCCCTGCGCACACAAAAAAAACCAAGGCACATGGCGGCTGCATTGTCCGCAACCTGAAGCGCGGCTGCATTTCGTATCACCCATGCCGTACCATCCGCAAAAAAGCGCTCCGCCACATACTGTACGATGAAGTTGATCACATACAGGGCAATATTGCTGACGACATAGTAAAGCGCGACCGGGAGGCATACATCCGCCACGTATGGAAGCGTCGTCTTCTGTGTGTCATGCATGTCTTGTTCCGCCTTTCGTCTCCTGTTTCCCACCGCATTTTTCCTCCGCAGCGCACAAACCGACATCATCCGTCTCCCGCAGCTCCAACAGCAGCTCTAACAGCTTATCCGGTGAAGCCGCGAGGAAATCCGCCTGTGCCTCTGTAAGCTCACCCGGCTGCGCATAGCCATAGGTCACGCCCACGCAGCGTATCCCGAGCGCATGCGCACCCTCCACATCAAATTTCCGGTCTCCGATCATGAGAAGATCGTCATAGCGAATGCCCTCACTTACCGCATTCGAGCTGCCGCTGTTTTGTCCGCTGCCCTGCTCATCATCCTGCCCTGCAAAGAGCTGTCGCAGCGCCTCCCTGATCACCTCATCCTTATTAATCCGTCTGCCGTCCAGCTCGCTGCCGACCACGACCGAAAAGGCGTCCCGCAGACCGAAATGCGTTAAGATCCGCTCCACGAACACCGTCGGCTTGCTTGAGGCGACTGCCAGCACATATCCCGCGTCACGCAGGCTTTTCAGCATGTGCGGCACCCCCTCGTACACGATATTTTCAGACCATCCCGTTACCGAAAACCGTTCGCGATATTTATCAATTGCCTCCGCCGCGCGCTCCTTTGTCATGTCGTAAAACTCCATGAAGCTGTCCATGAGCGGCGGTCCGATAAACGGCTCCAGCTTATCGATATCCGGCTCCTCGATGCCGAATGCATGCAGCGCATACTGCACGGACCTGCATATGCCCTCCTTCGGGTCTGTCAATGTCCCGTCCAGATCAAATAAAAGTTTTGAGATCATCTTGTTTCCTTTCTGATTTTCTAGATCATGTAATTGCGAAACATAGCATATAGTTTTGCGGTTGTGTGAAATATACATTCCAACGCAGGCACGCTTTCGCTACAATTCAACCGCAGCGGTACATAACATGCGAAAATACCGCATGTAAGTACCGGCGGTTTCATAGTGCCTGCTTATGGAACTGTATATTTTGCACATACATAAATATCTTTCATTGTGTTTCACAATTCCCTGATTTTCAAAAAAAGTTGACATCCCGCAAAAAACTCTGTATGCTTACTAAAGACTGCTGCATACATAGAAACCATGTCTCATGTGATCAGCAGTCCGTCACATATTATGCGCTAGGGGAGCTTTTGCTGAGATTGAGCACGGAATCCAATTCCCGCTCTAACCCTCATCACCTGATTCGGTTAGTACCGACGTAGGGAAGCGGCTAAGAACGACAGGATTTATTTTCATTTCTGTTATCTTACCACACAAGCCCCTCTTTGCCCACAGACAAGGAGGATTTTTTATGTCAAAATTTTTTTCCACACCAACCGTCAACAGTTGGGATGAGCCTGTATTTGAACTGACGGCCGCGGGAATCGCCACCGTCATCATCCTGATCGTACTGCTCATCGTATGTTCCGTTCTTTTTTTGCAAAAAAAAGAACGCAGCGCCCGTCTTGCGACGAAGCAGCTCGTCTTTTCCGGTGTTGCCATGGCGCTTGCCATCGTCACCTCGGAGATCAAATTTGCGCGGCTGCCGTTCGGCGGCTCCGTCACGCTGTTCAGCATGCTCTTCATTGTTTTGATCGGCTACTGGTATGGCGCGGCGGCAGGTCTGATGACCGGATTTGCATACGGTCTGCTGCAATTTGTGCTCGATCCGGTTTTCTACACGCCGCTCCAGCTTCTCGTCGATTATCCGCTCGCGTTCGGCGCGCTCGGCTTATCCGGCTTCTTCTGTAACCGCAAGCACGGGCTGATCATCGGCTATGTAATCGGCGTGTTCGTCCGCTATGTGTTTGCGTTTCTTTCGGGCGTACTGTTTTTTGGCGCTTATGCATCCAATCAGTCACCGATCGGCATTATTGTGTATTCGCTCGGCTACAATGCCACTTACATCGTCCCGGAAGTCATTGTCACACTCATCCTGCTCGCCATTCCGGCGGTATCGGACGCCATGAAAAGAGTGCGGACACTGGCGAGGGATAGCTTGTGATACCACTCCGCAAAAAGGAGGTGTCCCAAAAGTCATGACCTGACTTGAGGGACACCCTCAAACTATTCCATTCCCTATCCAACCCGCTCGATCAGACTCTGACCCTGAAACGGTTTTACAACAAACGCATCCGCTCCGAGCTGTAATGCCTGTTTCACATTGCTTTCCTGAGACAATGCCGAAATCATCACGACCCTTAATCCGGGCTGTCCCTCTTTGATCCTTCTCAAGACCTCTATCCCATCCATACCCGGCATGCAGATATCAAGCACACAGACGTCCACAACCTCGTCCCGCAATATATCCAGACACTCCTGCCCGTTTTTTGCCTGCAAAACGATATGCCCATGATGCGTCAGCATATCCTCCAGCATCATTCTCATAAAATCCGCATCATCGACGACCAGAACTTTTTTGCTTTTTCCTGATACAGGTCCCGGAATGCAGTCGAAAATACTGTCCACCTGATCCTGATTTAAGACGGTGCCATCACCATTTTGCTCTCCGGGTTCCGGATTCTCATTTGACAGCCTGATGCCAAGCAGTTCATCGGCACTCACCCGCAAAACCTCTGAAATCTTAGGTACCATGGCAATATCCGGATAGGAAATGCCCATCTCCCATCTCGACACTGCCTGAGGTGTCACTTTCAGCAGTTCTGCCAATTCTGCCTGTGTGAGATTCTTTTTTTGACGCTTACTCTTGATCACTTCTCCGATATTCATAGCGTTCCTCCATTTCCACAATGTTTACATAACTCTAATTTCATTCCTATCATTATTGATAGCTTCAATGTAACATGCCGAAAACAGCTGCGTCAAACAATGGGTAATTGTATCTCTTTTAAGAGAATGGTTGTCGCATAGAACTCCGGCACTTCACGCACTCATATTGAGTTTTCCGGAGGCTTATGATAATATGTAAAACGACAAATCGGAATTGTGCGCCCAGACGCAGAGCCGATGAAATCTTGAAAAATCAAGGTTTAAGAGGAGATTTTGTGAACAACAAAGATGGCAAATTACATGGAAATAACAAAAAATTGGTATCTAATGAGGTGAATATCATGGTTTCGGAAATACGATGGACAAAATATTTTTGGTTGAGCATACTCTCATTTGGAGCATTTATGCTTGAATATCTGTCAATATTAATTGAAGTTATATTGCTACATGCAGATATACAAAATTATACGGCACAGCAGAGAAGCATTCATCATATCATAGTGGTTTTTATGTGGGCGGTATTCATTGGTGTACTCCTGCTTTTTTCCAAAAAGCATTACCGTTTCCCGACGAGCGGAAACCAAGAGGGCAAGATATCCCTGAAAAACTGGATTGCAACGTTTGCCTGCTTCATTGGCTGTAAAATAATGACTTTCATTGATTGGCATACATTAAAGGTAATTGGAGAAGCACAGGGCAAAACCATATTCCAATTCTGCGCACAATATGCATACTACATATTTGAGGTGATGCTTGTTACCCTGATTATTTGCTCAGATGTGATAAAGAAGCAATAGAAGTGTAAAAAATTTTGCCGTTCCCATCCAGCGCCATATTCATGCGCCGGACAGGTCAGGCTTTCATTCAGGCAAGTCCATCTTGCCGACAAAGCTATAATAAATCTCTATTTCCTGCCGCCTTAAATTCCCATGCATCCGCCCGTCGGCGGCTGTTGCCTCATAGACAACGATTTTCTCTACAAACTCCCGCAGCAGGGTGGGAGTGAGTTCCTCAAAG
>CAZZNE010000036.1:0-12136 GCA_964655525.1 uncultured Clostridium sp. | reverse complement strand
ATCTTCTTGGAAGTAAACTTAATGCCGCTCTCAAAGCCGGATTTGTCCTTGATAAGTAAGGTTATGATCATGCCGGCAATAATGGCGATCACTGCGCCTCCTATGATAGGAAACTGTTTTCCCAGAAACCATGAAGGCACTGCGATCATCAGGCATAAAAGCAGACCTTTTGCGTTTTTTGTTATAAATTCCATATCTGTAATCCACCTTTATTATTTTTTCAATTCATTTTAGTCATTATAAGGAATATTTGATTATTTGTCTATCATCAAATTGCACAGTCTGCATAATGCACAGCCTCGTGATGGCTGTTAGCACAATAAGCCTGAATTCCGGCATCATGCTCCGAAAAGCAGTCAAACCGAAGGCAAACAATCAAATTTAGAAAACTTTATCATAGGTATTGACATTGTGTCAGAATAGATTTATGTAATTATATTGACGCCGCGTCAGAATACTAAATGAATAACGGAGCGGATGACAGGGCGCCTGCCATTTAGAGAAAACAGGGCGAGATAGGGGAGAAAGGTTATGCCAAAAGGATCAGTGGAACTTACAAATGCGAGGAAAGAGGAAATCATCGCAGCCTGTAAGTCATTGTACAAAACAATGGGGTTTAAGGACATAACGATCAAAGATATTGCAGAGGAGACATCCTTCACCCGCACATCCATTTACAATTATTTTGAGACAAAGGAAGAAATCTTTCTTGCCATCCTGCAGGAGGAGTATGAGCTGTGGGTGAAGGAGCTGGATGGACTGGCTGCGGGGCATGAAACCATGAGTAGGGAGGAGCTTGCAAAGTCCCTGGCAGAATCAGTAGATAAAAGAGTACTGTTACTCAAGATTATGAGTATGAACCACTATGACATGGAAGCAAACAGCAGGATGGAACGGCTGGTAGAATTCAAGCGGGCATATGGGGCATCCATCGAGGCAGTGAATCGGTTGCTGAAAAAGTTCTGCCCGGAAATGACAGGGGAGGAAAGACAGGACTTCCTCTATAACTTTTTTCCGTTCATGTATGGCGTCTATCCATATACGGTAGTGACAGATAAGCAGAGAGAGGCAATGGAGCAGGCGGATGTAGGGTTTGTATATCTTTCTGTTTATGAGATGACATACACTTGTGTGAAAAAACTGTTGGAATGATGCCGGGGAGTTATTATACACAAGCGTATCAGCTTGGGAGATCAATATAGAAAAGGAGCAGGACATGAAATATACAAAACTAGGAAAATCAGATCTGACCGTGTCCCGCATCTGTATGGGATGCATGGGTTTTGGCGCTGCAGGGGAAGGACAGCATTCGTGGACTTTGGATGAGGAGCATTCACGGGAGATTATTAAGAGGGGCGTTGAGCTTGGCGTAAATTTTTATGATACAGCGATTGCTTATCAGGGCGGTACCAGCGAGCAGTATGTAGGGCGGGCATTGAAGGATTTTGCAAAACGTGATGAGATGGTGGTTGCCACTAAGTTTTTGCCCAGGACACAGGAGGAAATAGAGGCGGGCGTGTCCGGACAGCAGCATATTGAAAAAATGATAGACAAAAGCCTCCAAAACTTAGGCATGGACTATGTTGACCTTTATATCTGCCATATGTGGGACTATCAGACGCCAATCTATGATATCATGGAAGGACTGTCTAACGTGGTAAAGGCAGGGAAGGCGCGTTATATTGGGATTTCCAATTGTTATGCGTGGCAGCTTGCCAAAGCAAATGCCATCGCAGAAAAAGAGGGTTTCCCGCAGTTCATATCCATCCAGGGGCATTATAACCTGATTTTCCGGGAAGAAGAACGGGAGATGGCGCCCTTCTGTCATGAGGAGAATATCGCCCTCACACCATACAGTGCGCTGGCAAGCGGCAGACTTTCCCGGAAACCGGGAGAGGACAGCAAGAGGTCTCAGCAGGACAGCTATGCAAAATTTAAATATGATGCCACAAAGGAGCAGGATGAGGTCATCATCCGCCGTGTACAGGAAATTGCGGAAAAGAGGGATGTCGCCATGACAGAGGTGTCCCTTGCGTGGCTGCTTACAAAAGTGACGTCGCCTGTGGTGGGGGCAACGAAATTCCATCATATCGAGGGGGCAGCAAAAGCGGTGGAACTGGAGCTGACAGAAGATGAAATCCATTATCTGGAGGAGCTGTATGTGCCTCATGCACTGGCGGGAGTCATGGCACAGAATAAGCCTGAGCGTGCAAAAGAAAAGCAAATATAACCCATCTCGCATAAGCGGAAGAGCCGTGAATCGAAAAAAGATGGGTTCTCTACCGGAAATCAGAAAATTGACGGAAAAGAGCAGAATCGCATAGTTGAAATAAGAACTAAAAAAGGAGGCGAAGGAATCTCTGAAATCGTGGGTTGCGCATTTGTAAAAATAGAAATGGAGGAAAAGAAACATGAATGAAAAAATAGTACAGACAGCAGGGCGGGAGAGCCTTGGAGAATTTGCACCGATGTTTGCGCATTTGAATGATGATGTGCTGTTTGGGGAGGTATGGAATGAAGATGCGCTTTCCGTAAAGACGAAGTGTATCATCACGGTAGTGTCGCTGATGGCATCCGGCATCACAGATTCTTCTTTGACCTACCATTTACAGAATGCAAAGAATCATGGGGTGACAAGGGAAGAAATTGCTGCGATCATTACCCATGCGACCATGTATGTGGGCTGGCCGAAAGGCTGGGCTGTTTTCCGTTTGGCAAAGGAAGTATGGAATGAGGAGATTGTGGAAATGTCGGAAAAAGACAGATACCAGAATACGATCTTTTTCCCGATTGGGAAGACCAACGATGGGTTTGCGCAGTATTTTGTAGGGCAGAGTTATCTTGCACCGGTATCTACGGAGCAGGTTCCGGTCTTTAACGTGACCTTTGAGCCGGGCTGCCGGAACAACTGGCACATCCATCATGCAAAGAGCGGCGGCGGTCAGATGCTGATCTGTGTAGGAGGCAGAGGGTATTATCAGGAATGGGGCAAAGAAGCGGTGGAGATGACACCGGGCAGCGTGGTCAATATTCCTGCGGAAGTAAAGCACTGGCACGGAGCTGCACCGGATGCATGGTTCTCCCACCTTGCAGTGGAAGTTCCCGGAGAGGAAAGCAGCAATGAATGGTGCGAACCTGTTTCGAAGGAGGAATATGGGAAACTGAAATAACCGAAGAAGCGAAATGATTCTTTTATTTGCCGTCCGTATCAGAACGGGGAGGAAAGAAGAATACCACTGAAGGCCGACACTTTCATGAGAAGTGCCGGCCTTCGATTTATCGGTAAAAAAATACTGTCTGCCGGTTTGGGCGATGCGGCCGCTTTACCGGGTGGGGATGTTCAGAGTCTGGCCGACCCAGATGCGACTGGGATCGTTGATGGTGTCCTGATTGGCGTTATAAATCAGATACCACAGGGAACCGCTGCCGTACTGCTCCTGGGCGATGCACCACAGGGAGTCGCCCAGAATGACCACATAAGTGGTGAAGGAGGCGGGCTCGGGCTGCTCTGTCATAGTCACCTCGGAGGCAATGACGGTAATGCGGCCAGCGGGCTTTAAGTATTGCTCGTCCACGGTGCCATCCAGTACCGTCGAGATATACTGTATCATGGCCTCGTCCAGCGGCGTGCCGGTATCCATGACGGTGGCGGTGGAGAAAGCGTAGTAGGTGTCGCCGCCGGCGGCGCAGAAGTCATTGGAGACAACGGCATAGGTGTCTGTCAGCGAGAATGGGCTGCCGTTGACGGACTCTATTGTCACCCGGTTGATGGAAGCGGGGGCATGGTAGGTGCTGTTGGGATACAGGTCGCCCTGGTCAAATTCCCGGGTTGTGTCAATCGTGATATTCATACCGCTGATCTGGGGGAACCCGCCGACGGCGGTGGGCGTGCAGTAGGTAGAAGCCTCCAGCGCCTCCAACAGCTGAGCACCGGTCACATAGATGATGGACACGGTATTGCCGAAAGGCATAACTGCGTTGACACTGTTTTTGCTGATGTCGCCGGCCTCAATGGACGCACGGACGCTGCCGCCGTTGGTCACGGCAACTACATGGGCGTCATCCACCTCAAGGCCGCCGTCTTTCGTGGCGTACCACAGCATGGCATCGGCAATCAGGTCGCCCAGGTTGGTCTCCTCGGTGCGGTTGCCAGGGTCGCGGTCGCCATTGAGGTTGACGGCAGAGGTGGCGAAGGTAGCGCCGTACTCGGTCTTGATCTCGTCTTGGATTTCCTGGGCGCGGGCAGCAATGGCGTCGTCCTCGTTCACGGTGATGTTCTCGGTGGAGACGTAGGTGATGGTGATGGTTTCGCCGTCCAGGATGACCATGCCGATGTTGGCCAGCTTGGTACCGGCGGAGGTCAGATAGGTGTCGCCCACCTTGCCGGTGCCCCCGGCGGTCTCCTGAACCTGCGCAAGGGTGGAATGGGAGTGGCCGTCAATGAATACGTCGATGCCGGTCACGTTGTCCAGCAGGTCGATGGAGCGGTTGCCCTCACGGGCAGACTCCGCATCAATGCCCAGATGGCCCAGGCAGATGATGTAGTCACAGTTCTCGGCCTTCAGGGCGTCCACCTCGGCCTGGGCCAGGGTGTACATCTCCTGAGCGCTCACGAAGATCAAGCCCGCGATCTTGGCGGGGTGGGCTTTGGTGGCGGTCTCAGGGGTAGACAGGCCGAACACGCCAACCTTGGTTTCCCCCACGGTCAAAACAATGTGATTGCCGAAGACATTGTCGTCCTCGCACTTGATGTTGGCGGCCAGAACAGGGAAATCGGCGGCCTCTATTAAGGTTTTCAGCCGGGCATAACCGTAGTCAAATTCGTGGTTGCCGGGCGCGGCCACATCATAGCCAGCCATGTTCATCAGCTCGATGGCGGCAGCGCCCTCGGAGACGCTGACAAAGGTCTCGCCCTGGCTGAAATCGCCGGCATCCATGAGCAGGACGTTGGCGCCGGCGGCCTCATATTCCGCCTTCAGCGCGGCAACTTTGGCGTAACCCCCGATCGCCCCGTGGGCATCGTTGGTGTGCAGGATCACGGTTTTCCCGGCTACGTCCTCCGGCGCGGCGGAGATCGTTATGACGCCGTTTTCCGCCTCCGCCGCCATGACGGGAACCGTCGTGGTGAAAGTCATTGCCAGAATCAAGAGCATTGCAAGGAGTTTGTTGCGTTTTTTCATTTGGTTTCCACCTTTCTGTTTTTACTAACGGCTGATGTACCTTTCATGCGAGCGATTTGCTCTTTCTACGACTTATTTTCTTTCCGTAACTGTTGTAATGGATTCAGTATACCATAAAATCCTGAAATAAGTAAGATGGTCCGCCTGCATAACAGATACGAATGAGAAAGGATGTGTCCCGATTCCGGTTTACGGAATCGGGATTGCGAATGAAGTATTTTACAAATAAAAAAATCTGTAATACAATAATTACAATTTAGCGGCGGCAGAGATCGCTGACTGATGATTCAAAAGTGTGGGGAAGAAAGAATGGAGGTATGGAAATGAACGAAGTCTATGAGTTTTTGAAGAAATGCGGAACCTATTATCTTGCAACGGTAGAAGGAGACCAGCCCCGCGTGCGTCCCTTTGGCACCATTGACATCTTTGAAGGAAAAATGTATATACAGACAGGAAAAGTCAAGGATGTTTCCAGACAGCTTCAGGCAAATCCCAAAGCGGAGCTATGTGCCTTTTGCGATGGTGTGTGGGTCCGCGTTGCATGCAGGCTGATCCGTGATGACAATGTGAAGGCAAAGGAGCATATGCTGGATGCATATCCTTCCCTAAAAGAGAAATATTCGGCGGATGATGATAATACAGAAGTCCTTTACCTTGAGGATGCAGTGGCAACGTTCAGTTCCTTTGTCGGTGAGCCGAAGACAGTCAGATTTTAATACTTAGGTAACAAATTCTATATTTTCAAGAATGGGTGCAACCTGACAGGCTGTACCCATTCTTTCGTAGGCTGTTATTTCAAATTTTCCGCAAAGAATTCTGTCATCTTGTCAAAAGGAATCACATCTGTCCGGTCGTATAAATCTGTATGAACGGCATTGGGGATGATCATGAGCTCCTTATTATCCCCCTTCAAAAGCTGATACGCATCTCTGCTGAAATAGCAGGAGTGCGCCTTTTCTCCGTGGATGATCAGCACCGCGTTGCGGATTTCTCCTGCATACCGGAGAATCGGCATGTTCATAAAGGACTGACAGCCGATCACATTCCAGCCGCCGTTGGAATTGAGGGAACGGGGATGATAGCCGCGTTCCGTTTTATAATAGTCATAATAATCCTTTACAAAGAATGGCGCATCTTCCGGAAGCGGATCGACCACACCGCCGCCAAGTGCATAGGAGCCGTTTCTGTAATCTGCAATTCTTTGGGCATTCATAGCCTTGCGCTTCTCATAACGTGCTTCTTCGCTGTCCTCGGAATCAAAATAACCCTTTGCGTTCACCCTTGTCATATCGTACATGGTGGAGGAAACCGTAGCTTTAATGCGGGTATCGAGTGCCGCTGCATTGAGCGCCATACCGCCCCAGCCGCAGATACCGATGATGCCGATCTTCTCCGGATCAACATTGTCCTGCAGGGAAAGGAAATCTACCGCCGCCATGAAATCCTCCGTGTTAATGTCCGGGGATGCCATATAGCGGGGCTGCCCACCGCTTTCTCCTGTAAAGGACGGATCGAAAGCAATCGCAAGGAAACCTCTCTCTGCCATTGTCTGTGCATACAATCCGGCAGACTGCTCCTTCACGGCACCAAAAGGACCGCATACCGCTATGGCAGGGAGCTTTCCATCCGCATTCTTCGGGACATACAGGTCGCCCGCTAAGGTGATTCCATATTTGTTATGGAACGTTACCTTGCTGTGGTTCACTTTGTCGCTTTTGGGAAACGTTTTATCCCATTCTGTTGTCAAAACCAATTTTTCTTCCATGAGTTTGTTCTCCTTTTATTGAATAGATTTGTTGATTGTGTCTGTAAAATCTTTGTTCAAACGATAGATTAAAAAATCAAGGCAATCAATTTGTTTTTCACTTTGATGCACCTGTTCCAGCAAAGCTTTTTTATGTCGTGTAAGTACCGGCAGCAGGTTTTTCCATTCCCCTTTTTGTGCGTAGTCCATGCAGCCGGTAATTTCTTTTTCGCCGCATCCTGCATCCACAAGATTTTGATACAGAATGCCATATACGTCTGATGCCTCTGCCATGATGATGCTCATACTCCTTTCCTGCGCCTTGGTTTTGCGGTCTCATCCTGCGCCAACTGCCAAGTTATTTACAAATCGCTTCTCTTATGAGCGTATTATACCTGCACGGTCTTGCTATGTCTAATATTCATAATTCATATCATGATATTCTTGACAGGAATATCTTATGCTGTATATAATAAAACTGCTTTTATGGACGAAAGGACTGTTTATGGAAATACGGGTTTTGAGATATTTTTTGGAAATTGCAAGGGAAGGGAATATGACAAGGGCCGCGGAACGGCTTCATGTGACACAGCCCACCCTTTCCAAGCAGATGAAGGAACTGGAACAGGAGCTTGGGAAAAAATTGTTTAGGCGCGGCAGTACAAGCGTCAGCCTGACAGATGAGGGAATGCTGCTCAGAAAGAGGGCGGAGGACCTGCTCGCCATGGCGGATAAGATTGAAAGTGAATTCAGGGCATTAGACGAGATCACAGGGGGCGATATTTATATTGGGTGTGCCGAATCCCACCTGATCAAGTATCTCGCCCGTGCGGTCCGCCGGTTAAATGAAAAATATGCAGGCATCCATTACCACATTACCAGCGGTGATACCGGGCAGGTTGCAGAGAGTCTCGACCGTGGGCTTTTAGATTTTGCGTTTATTGTAGAGCCGCCGGATTTATCAAAGTACAATTATCTTGAAGTCCCCGGACAGGATACATGGGGCGTGCTTATGCGGAAAGACTGTCCTTTGGCGGACAAATCAGCGATTGAGATCAGTGATATTCTGCCCTATCCTATTTTTTGTTCGGAACAGTCTGAGAAAGTCGATCTGCCGAGATGGTGCGGGGAGCAGGTTGACCGGCTCAATGTTATGGCTACCTTTAACCTGTCTGGTAATGCCGCCGTGTTTGCGAGGGAGGGTCTGGGCGTGGTACTCACCTTTGATAAGCTGATCGAAGTATCGGAAGAAAGCGAGCTATGTTTTCGTGAGATGATTCCGGCTCTTTGTACAAAAATGTATGTGATCTGGAAAAAATATCAGGTATTTACACCGGCTGCCGAACTTTTGTTATCAGAACTGAAAGAAATATTGAAATGAAATGGAAATACTGTTAAATTGCTAAGCCGCGATTGCAAGAAAAGAAGCGGCTTAAAAGCTTAGGAAGAAACCAATTCCATTTGCATTTGCCGGAGAAATGTATGAGAAGCTCTTGAAAGAACCTGATATTTTTTCCAAACAATGCAAAGGTCTGCTTCCAAAGCGGGGGAAAGCGGTCTGAAGCAGAGGTTGCTGTCACCGGTGGTATTCATCAGTTTGTCGAGAGCAATTACATATCCGAAGCCCTTTTTTACAAATTGTGCCGCATTGTAGATCAGGTCATAAGTAGCAACGACATTGAGTTTAGAGATGTCTGCCTTTAACCAGGAGATCATATCACTGTTAACGAAAGTCTGATGTGATATGATCAGCGGTTTGTCCCACAGATCTTCGGCCTGAATGGCTTCTTTTTGCGCCAATGGGCTGTCTTTCAGCATCAGGACGCCCCATATGTCTTTTGACGGAAGGCGGATAAAGTCATACTTGCTTATATCGGTCGGCCCCACCAAAAGACCAAAATCAATTAATCCTTTATCCAGTCTTTCCATGACACGTTCCGCATCGCCGCTGTAAATATGGTAATGAATGAGAGGGTATTTTTTTTGTACATTTTGGGCAGCCTGCGCAAGAAAAGAAATACCTTCTGTCTCTCCGCAGCCGATATAGATTTCCCCGTTTATATTTTCATCAGAAGACATCAGCTCTGCTTTTGTTTTTTCCATCAGGTCTACTAACTCCTCAGCCCGTTTACGCAGCAGCATGCCGTCTTCGGTTAAAGTGACTTTTTTATTTCCACGGATAAGCAGCTGCTTTCCTAATTCTTCTTCCAAATCCTTTAACTGTCTGGACAGAGGCGGCTGGGTCATGCGAAGTGTCTCTGCGGCCTTTGTGATACTTTCTTCCCTTGCTACCGCCAGAAAATATTGCAGTACCCTTATGTCCATATGGGAATCCCCCTTTTTGAGTCATTATGTGGATTCATTATACCAAACACATCAATACCTTTCAAGTATGGAAACGCATGCTCTATATGAATTTGATATTTTCAGCCCTGCAATTTATAATGAAACCGGCGGAGGAAGATGGCAGAGTGAAAAGAATTTGGATTGCCACTGAAATAATAAAAAATGGTGGAAAAGGAGGAACGGCATGGTTTTAGAAGATATATTGAAAGCGTTTCAGGGAGAGGAAGGGGAAGCCGCATGCGATCCTGAGTGGAGGGAGTTTTTTGACTCGCTTTGTCAGGAGGCAATCCGGCTGGGCATGGAGCTGAACAGTCAGTATCATACCCCCGGGGAGATCAGAGAAATCATGGGACGTCTGACAGGGAAAAAAGTGGACGATACGTTCCGCCTGTTTCCTCCTTTTTACACGGACTTTGGTAAGAATATCAGCATTGGAAAAGACGTATTTATCAATTCGGGCTGCCATTTTCAGGATCAGGGCGGCATTACGATAGGAGATGGAACGCTGATCGGTCATAATGTGGTGCTGGCAACCATTAACCATGATCTTGATCCGGTCAAGAACCGCAAAAATCATTATGCGCCGGTCAAAATCGGAAACCATGTGTGGATAGGCTCTAACGCCACAATTCTGCCCGGCGTGACGATCGGCGACTGGGCTGTTGTTGCGGCCGGAGCCGTTGTGACATGTGATGTTCCGGATATGACGGTCGTAGGCGGCGTTCCCGCAAAGGTAATAAAAACAGTTTCTGCGGAAAGGAAAATCTGAAATGAGAAAGCTATTTTATATGACGCTGGTGTGCGTCCTTGTTTTTGCTGTGCCGGGATGTGGCCGGACAGAGGGGCGGGAGCCGGTATCAGAAGGTGCATCAGATGGGCTTCCGGAAAGTTCGGAACCGGATATGACAGAAGAAGATCGTGCCGAAATTGAGGATAACGGGCACATGGAGCAGGAGGAGAGCGAAAGATTGGGAGCCGGAAATTCTTTTGATTTTGAAACAAAAACGGTCATGCTGAACAGCGGGTATGAAATGCCCATATACGGGATCGGTACTTACAGCCTGACGGGGCAGGTCTGCGTGGAATCGGTTACGGCGGCACTGGACAGGGGCGTCCGTCTCATTGATACAGCCCATATGTACCATAATGAAGAAAGTGTGGGCGAGGCTGTCAGGAACTCTGATATTCCGCGGGAGGAAATCTTTGTGATCACCAAACTTTATCCCGACCAGTATTCTGACCCGGAAGCGGCGATTGAGGAGGCGCTTGATAAGCTGGATATTGAATATATTGATATGATGCTGCTCCACCATCCGGGTGCGGGGGATGTGGAGGCATATCTTGCCATGGAAAGAGCCGTGGCGGAGGGGAAGATCCGTTCTTTAGGTCTGTCAAACTGGTATGTCGAAGAATTGGAGGAATTTCTGCCGCAGGTAAACATTACCCCTGCCTTGGTGCAGAATGAGATACATCCCTATTATCAGGAAAATGATGTGATTCCGTATATCCAGAATCTGGGTATTGTGGTACAGGGCTGGTATCCTCTTGGCGGGCGGGGATATACGGCAGAACTGTTGAACAATGAAGTGATTTCCGACATTGCCGGTGCACATGGAAAATCTTCTGCGCAGGTCATTTTACGCTGGAATCTGCAAAAAGGTGTAGTAGTAATTCCCGGTTCCAGCAATCCCAATCATATTCAGGAAAATACGGAATTGTTTGATTTTGAACTGACAGAGGAGGAAATGGAGCGTATTAATGCGCTTGATAGAAATGAGAAACATGACTGGTATTAAGAAGGTGCAATATTTGTAAATGGAGAAAACGGTAAAAGCGCTGCAAAGGGGGAACGGAGCATGAAAAAGACTTTCGGTATGGTGATTTCTTTTATAATTTTTTTGACATTGACAGCCTGCGGAAATACAGCAGGGGAACAGACGGTAGATTCAGGAGAAAAACAGAATACGGTACAGGGAGCGGAAGAAGAACGGTACGAAGTGCAGCAGGACACGACTGAACAGCAGGATACATCTGAACAGCAGGATACGTTTGAACAGCAAGATACGTTTGAGCAGCAGGATACATCTAAACAGCAAGATACCTCTGAACAGCAGGATATAACTGAGCAGGAGACCGATATGGGTACAAAAATCCTGGTTGTATATTTTTCGTGTACAGGAACCACAAAACCATTGGCGGAATATGCAGCAGAAATTCTGGAAGCCGATCTTTATGAGATTGTGCCGGAGGAACCTTATACAGAGGCAGATCTGGCTTACTATACGGATGGGCGTGCCGATCGGGAGCAGAATGATCCTGATTTCCGTCCTGCAATATCCGGCGGTGTGGAAAATATGGATCAATATGAAACGATTGTAATCGGGTACCCTAAAATGGAGTATGGTTTTAATTGTGTATTGTGTGTATAGCGTTCAGGAAAAGAGGAAAAAGGGAACGCTATACACAAACAGAGCTTAAATTTGTGTATAGCGTCATCAACATATAAGAAAGCAGAAGCAGGTGGAAGGGCATAGCCCAGAAGCCGTTTTTTATTGCCTAAATTTGACAAAGTGGTGTAGGATGTTTGTGTACTATTCCGGGTAGCATTTTCCGTAGTAGATGGTATAGTGTTGTCCTGAAAAAGAGAAAAGGAGGCAGAACATTATGGCACAGCAAAAAAGGATGCCCGGTGCGGCAAGAGAGAAACGCAACAGCTGGATGCGGGGAAACGGCTCATACAGTTACCGAGGGGAGCTGAAACATGGTATTTCACTGAACAAGAAATACCTGAGACGGAAAGTACGCCACGGCGCAGACATTATCCTCAAGGGGAATGGCTACCGAAAAATATGCCGGACAGTCAATA
>CAZZNE010000035.1:0-12860 GCA_964655525.1 uncultured Clostridium sp. | reverse complement strand
TGGTAGAGCACTTGACTTTTAATCAAGTTGTCGGGGGTTCGAATCCCCCGTGTCTCATGCAGAAGATTTATGCATAACGTAAATCTTTGAAAGAATCCGCTTTTTGCGGGTTCTTTTTTGGGCTTATAGGAAATTCGCCATCTTTTTTGGGCAATTTTTGTCGTAAAAAATTTATTTTCTGTCTTTTGTTTTTTTTCTCTTTATGTTATTCTGTAATTGGTACTGTCCATTTTTACATTAAGGAGTCATTCATGTTTCAGATCGATCCGGCAAAAAAGACCGAAATTTTTCAAGATGCATTAAATGAATTAGGCAACATCGGCGCAAGTAACGCCGCAACCGCACTCTCCCAAATGATGAACAACATCATGATCAAGCTCAGCGTTACAACCGTGCGGCTGATCGGCGCAGCAGAGGCATGCAGCTATGTCCGTGCCGAAGGTCATGAACACATGGTTGGCGTGTATTTGGACATTGTCGGAGAAATTCACGGGCGCATGCTGTTTCTTTTGCACCGCGAGAGTGTGGACAGTCTGGTCTCCGCCATGACGGGCGGAATGGATCCCGCCATGCTGCCGGACGAAATGAAGACTTCCGCCATGCAGGAAGTCGGAAATATCATCACGGCCTCCTATATCAACAGCCTTTCAACAATGACGGGTCTGACGATTGATGAATCTGTTCCCACCGTCATCATTGATACGATTGAAAATATTCTTGCTGCCGCCATGCAAAACAACGGCAAGATTTTATTTGTTCAATCACAGCTTCGGGCAGAGTCCGCAAATGTACAGGGATTTTTTGTATTCATGCCTGATCCCCCATCCTTTGCAACCTTAATGAAGGGGCTTGGCATGTAAAAGAACGCTTTCGCGTTCTTTGCGAGATTTTGCTTAAAAGCGCTTCGCACTTTTTGCAAAACTCGCGTGTATAATATTTCCTATCGGTAAAATAAAAATGCTTCAAAGCTTTTTCTGAGATTGAGAATTTTCTATCGATGAACCAAACAGCCGCAGCTATGATCTTCTCATAACTGCGGCTGTTTTATGTTTTTCTTATCAATGCGAATATTTTAATTACTTGCTTGCATAATAGTCATCGAACATGCCGTTGACTGCATCCATGGTCTCCTGGCAAATGGAAGGAAGATCCTTGCCCCATGCGCCGGTTGCCTGCTTATAACCTTTCTCGATCGCAGCCTGCATTTCCTTCATCTTGTCTACATCATCGCCCGCAAGCGCCTGCGCAAACTCAAACAAACGCTGAGAGGTCTGCTTTACGCCGTAATATCCATCCTCGGAGATTGACTGCTGCGCTTCCAGCTTTGTCTGTGCATCTACGGTAAAGTTACCGTCCGCAAGGAACTTCCAAATGCTGTTGTCCCCGGTCGCTGCGGAAGTCTGCTGTCCGAGCATCTTCTTAACCATGCTTATCATGGTAGCATTACGCTGATCCTGATCTGCCTGCATCTGCTTTACGATCGCTGCACGATCCTTCTCGGACTTCTTTGCTGTTGCGTACTTATCCGTCTTCGCGGTAACGGTTCCATCACTCTTGCTGTTCTCATATGCTTTCATGCCGCTTCCGGAAATCTCAACGGTCGCACCCTTTTTGTTCTGCTCCGATGCCGCCTTCTCTGCTGCTCTCGTGTTGTTATTTGCCGTTGTGCCGGTATAATACTGACCGTATTGGCTGTTTACTCCTGATACATCCATGCTCATGCTCTTTTCCTCCTTGACATTCCTTCGTAAATCCGTTTACGACGCTACTTTACAGTTTCTACATATATTATCGGAGATACAAGCTTATTTGTTAATAGGCTTTCTGTGCTTTTTTCCATATTTTAGCGATTCTCTTGGAAGGGAAGCTTTCTTCACACACCGACAATCCGCGCTTGGCTGCCGCCGCTTTTGCTCTTTGTCACCACGATCTGTTTGTCAATCCGCTCCTTGAGCGCCGCAACATGGGAAATCATGCCGACAAGCCTGTTTCCCTCCGTCAACCCAAAAAGCGCATTCATCGCCTGTTCAAGCGCGTCCTCATCGAGCGAGCCGAAGCCCTCGTCCACAAACATCGTATCTAAGCGCACGCCTCCCGCAGACGCCTGAATCTCATCGGAAAGCCCCAGTGCCAGCGAAAGGGATGCCTGAAAGGACTCCCCGCCCGAAAGCGTTTTGACGCTGCGCCGGGTTCCGTTATAGTGGTCAACCACATTGAGCTCCAGCCCGCTTTGACTGACATGGTTTTCCGCCTCTTTGCGCCGCTCCAGCTCATACTGTCCGCCGCTCATCATCATAAACCGCGTGTTGGCACGCGCAATGATGCGGTCAAAATAGGTCATCTGAATATACGTCTCCAGCATGATCTTTTCCTTGCCGCCAAGACTACCGTTTGCCGTATCGGACAGCGCCCGCACCCATATAAAGTGCTCCTCCGTCTTTCTGACCTCCTCCGCCTGTGCCGCAAGAAACTCCCTGCTCCGCTCATTTGCGCTCCATCTGGCATGAACATTTTCTTTTTCCCGCGTCAGTTCTTTTTTCCGGAAAAGAAGACGGTCCCTCTGCTCCTCGTTTTCTTCTGCATGACTGTCGGATGCGTCCGCAAGCTGCTCCCGTAACTGCCGGATCTGTCCCTCCAGACTGCCGATCTGTTTCTCGCATGCCGCGGTCTCCTGCTGCGCCTGTTCCAACGCTTCGTTACGTCCCTCCTGCTGCCTTTTCAGCCGCTTCCAACTTTCCTCCGCATCCTGACCGCCCTCAAAAAGCAGTCTTTCCGAAAGCAGCTTCAGCCCTGATTCCGCTTCCTCCTTCTGCGCTGTGCCGGAAGCGATCGCGATTTCCAGTCCGGCAAGCTCTGTTTTCAGAGCTTCCAATGTCTGCTCCGCTTCCGCTATTTCCCGTTCCAGCATCTTACGCTTTGCAATGTGGGTCTCTTCTTCCGCAATCCGGGCGCGGCATAAGGCAAGCCGCGTTCCCGTATCCGCCTTCTGCTCCGCTGCCAATATTCGATATTCGACAGGTTCTATGTCCGCATCCACATGCAGCAGCTCCGACACCTGTTCTATAAGCGACATGCGCTTCTCCTGCGCTTTTCCCGCCGCTTCTCCTGCGCGTTTGCTCTCCTCTGCGGCATTTTCCTGTGCCTGTTCCGCCTGTTCCTTCCGTTCGTCAAGCTGCTCCCTGTTCGGAGCGGCCGCCCCGCCATGCGCCGGATGCGGATGCTCCAATGCGCCGCAGACCGGACAGCGTTCCCCATCTTTCAAGGTTTCCGCGAGGATCCCCGCCTGCGCATCCAGATAGGCGCGGTTGTCCCTGTCATATACCGCCTTTGCTTCTTCCGCTTCGGCGCGCGCCTGCCGATAAACCTCCTGCGCTTTTTCGCATTTCTCCTCCAACTTTTGATATTCGTCAAACGTCCGTTCCAAACCGTCAAGCTTAGCGAGCCGTTCCTCTAACTTTCCGGCGTCGGATAAAAGCCGCTCCCGCTCCTCACCCGCGTGCACAAGCTCCTGCTGTTCCTGCTTTTTACCATCCGTCTCCTGTTTCAGAGTCCCCATCCGCTCCTGCTTCTGTGTACGCTGCCGTCCGGATGACGCAAGCAGATCGGACAGGTCTGCAATATTCCTTTTCCGCTCATCTAATTCCCGATATTCCGGCAGGGACGCTTCCAGCCTGGCAATCCACTCTTCGAGTGTTTTTCGCTCCGTATCGACTGCCCGCTCCTCTATACGCTTACCCTGCTTCGCATCCCAGCCCGCCTGCTCCCCGCACGCTTCAAGCCACTCCGTCAGCGTTTTGTGCTCCTTTACTCTCTCCTTCTCCGCGTTCCATGACGCGAGAAGGCGCTCTCTGTGCGGCAGTTCCCGTGCGAGCCCTTCCTCCGCCTCCCGCAGGCTTTCGCGCGCCTTTTGAAGCGTCTGCGCTTTCCCGATCGCCGCCGTGAGCTTTGTCAGCGTCTCCTCATCCCGGGCAATCTCCCTCTCCAGTCGTTTTTCCTCATTTTGATCCCGCAGAAGCAGCGTTTCTATGAGACTCATGACATCCGCAAACGGCAGTTGCCCGCTTACCGCTTTTTGCAGTTCTTCTTGTGACCGTATATCGTCGTCTTTACAGCGAACAGACCGGATATGATGCTCCATACCAAGCCTTGCGTCGTCCAGCTGACGTTTCAGCCTGCCGGCTTCCTTTTTTAACCGCTCCTGCAGTTCCCAAAACGGTTCCGTCCGGAAAATCCGGCGGAATATTTTTTTCCGCTCCTCCGTGGTGGCAAGCAGCAGTTTGAGGAAATCTCCCTGCGCGATCATCGCGATCTGCGTAAACTGGCTGCGGTCAATCCCGATGATGTCGCGGATCGCCTCATCCACCTCCCGCTGCTTAGTGAGCACTCTGCCATCCGGAAACCAAAGCGTGACATCCGCTTTCTCCGTCGTCATACCGCCGCCACGCTTGGCTGGGCGTTGGTATTCCGGATTGCGCCGGATCGTATAGTTTTTTCCCGCATATTCAAATAGCAGCTCCACCATGGTCGGCGTATCCGGCGCGGCATATTGGGAACGGAGCATGGCGGGTTCTCTGTTCTCTCCGCTCGCCCTCCCATACAATGCAAAGATCATTGCATCAAAAATTGTTGTTTTTCCGGCTCCGGTATCCCCCGTGATCAGGTAGAGCCCGCTCCTGCCCAGCTCGTCCATCTCCAACACGGTCGTCTCTGCATAGGGACCGAACGCGGACATCGTCAGTTTTATTGGTCTCATCGCTGTCCTATCCCTCCCATATCTGCTGAATCAAGTGTTCCGTCCATGCCGCCTGCTCTGTGCTCATCGACTGATTATTCTGCTGCGTGTAAAATTCTTCAAACAGGGTAAGAGGCGTTTTTTGCGCCACATCCGCCGTACCCGTGATCTGTTGCCCGCTCCTCGTCCGCCTGTTATCATAATCAAGCTTCATCAAACGATGGTAGATGGAGCGCAGCCTGCCGACCGCCTCCGGGATATCCTCCTCGTCCGTCAGCGTAATATGCAGATAATCCTCCTGATACGTTGTATGCTCATAAAAGCTCTTTTTCGTCAGTTCCTCATACGTTCCCCGGATTTCCTTCATGTCATGCTTCGGGGTAAGCGGCACGGTACGTACTGCAAGCGTTCCTTTTTCTGAAAGCGTGACAACAGAGACGGATTTTTGATCGCCCGCCTCGGAAAAAGAATACTTTAACGGGGTTCCGCAGTAACGGATCCGCTCTCCCCCACAGTTCTGCGGGGCATGCAGATGCCCGAGCGCCACATAATCAAAGCCGTCAAACACAGACGCATCCACATTGTCGGTGCCGCCGACCGAGATCTCCTCCGATTCCGAACGGCTCGCTCCCGTGACAAACTGATGCGTGATTAACACGTTGCGATCTGTTCGGTCAATCTCCATCTGACTGACCGCGGTGCGCAACGCATCCGTATAGCTTTCGATTGTTTCATCCGGAAAAACACTGCGCACATGCGCAGGCTTTACAAAAGGAAGCATATAGATATGTACGCTGCCGTATTCATCGTCAAGCGTGACCGACTCCGCTGCGCCATGATAGGCCGGAGAAATATGAATGCCGCTCTCCTTCATAAGCCTTCCGCCAAAGGCAAGCCGCTCGGCGGAATCATGGTTGCCGCTAATGACTAAAACGGTCAGTTCTCTTTTTGCCAGCTGCACTAAAAAGTCATCGAACAGCCCGACCGCCTCCACGGGCGGCACGGACTTATCATAAACATCCCCTGCGATGAGTACCGCATCCGGCTTTTCCTCATCAATGATGGCAATGATCTTTTGTAAAATATCGCTCTGCTCCTCCAGCATGGAAACCTCATGCACGCGTTTCCCCAAGTGAAGGTCCGAAAGATGGATCATTTTCATGGTGATACCTCCGCTCTTATCATCGTGTATCTCTCGCACAAAATAATGTTTTCAAAAAGGATCATCCTTCTTTTCTTTTATATTTGCTTTAATTTTACATTCGCCGCTCGCCGAATGCGTAAACGCATTCTTCTCGCTAACGCTCATTGTATCACAGAATCCCTGCAAATCCCATATCGAAATCCTTGTCGATTAAACTATTTTAAGAATGAAGCAGGACAGACTTGTTTTTCTTCTGACGAAGTTATATCATGAATCATAGATTCATGATCGACATTCGCCGCTCGCCGAATGCGTAAGCGCATTCTTCTCGCTAACGCTCATGATATCATGTCAGCAGGAAATCAAGTGCGAAGCGCGGCAGACACGCAACGGCTGAATTTCGAGTATAGTATATCAAGAAGGTTTATTTATGAACACAACGATCCGAACTGCAACGCCTAAAGACGCTGCACGCATTTTAGAAATTTACGCATACTATGTGGAACATACGGCGATTTCTTTTGAATACACCGTACCCACGCTGTCTGAATTTCAAAACCGCATAAAAAGGACCCTGGAACGCTACCCTTATCTGGTCATTGAAACAGACGATGGGATTCAGGGCTATGCCTATGCCGGCAGCTTCATCGGACGCGCCGCATATCAATACTCCTGTGAAATGACGATTTATCTTGACCCACATTCCCATAAGCAGGGATTGGGTCGAAAACTATATGAAGCGCTTGAAGACAGACTGAAGGAAATGGGATTTCTGAATCTTTATGCCTGCATCGGCTGGCCAGAAACGGAAGACGAGTATCTGAACCGAAACAGCGCAGACTTTCATGCTCATTTAGGCTACACAAAAGCGGGTACCTTCCACAAATGCGGCTACAAATTCGATCGCTGGTATGACATGATCTGGATGGAAAAACTAATCGGAGCGCATCATAACTCTACGTCTCATGAGCCCTGATTACTTTCTTAAAAAGTCACTGAACTCTTTTAATTCTTTTTTCTTATCTTCCGACAGACTGTTAAATTCCACATCCGTAATCGCGCCCTCCAAAGTATATAAGTGTACCAGACATACAGAAGGATACGCCTCTTTCAGTTTCATAAATGCCTGTTTTGCACCTGACTCGATCAGTTTCTCAGCAGAATCAATCCCGACCGAGGTCAGCTTTTTTTCCATTTCCTTACCGATATTTCTTAAAGATGTTAATTCCGACATGTCTCCTCCTCATTTTGACGCGCAATCGCCCATTGCAATTGACACGATCATGTTAAATGACGGCTCTGAACCCACGACAGGTAATTGTGCTCATCATCCAATTCATACTCATAATCCAAAGCAGGCTTGTACGCATCGATCACACGGATTGCGTATTCCAGCACCTCTTCTTTGCTTTTTCCCGCCACATCGATCAAAACTTCGTTTGGCAGAAGCTTCCTGTTTCGTATCACGGCATTGCTCCGCTCAATTCCTTCCGGATAAAACAATCCTCCTTCATGGTCGCGGCGCTTTACCATCTGACGCCTGATCTGCTCCGTGTCGCCGGACACTAATTTTAACGTAATAAACCGATAACCCTTAAAAATAGCCGGAAGCTCTCTCGTTCTCACATCGTCAAAATCGAGCGCAACAATGTTTCTGCACCCTTTTTCATAAAAAAATTGTAACTGAAGCAGTACGTTTTCCCAACACATTTGTTCCTCATAGATTCCTTCATCCTCTACGTTCTTCGGAATCATAAATTCAGGAACCATACTCTGCTCAACATATACGCCGTTGTAATGCTTGTATAATTCTTTTGCCAATGTCGTCTTTCCGACGGCGCTCGGACCGATGATAAAAATAAAATCCATACGAATCCTCCATGCTGCCAACAGACCGCCAATTTGCCGGTATCCGGTTTATGATGTGCCTAACAGCAGTTTTTCCGCGCGGCGCACATCTTCCGCCGTCAGACCTTGATCAGGATCTGTCTGTACCTGATGCCGCTCTATCTCTGCATGATGTAAATCCAAATCGTCGATCACGATCCAATGCGTAACGTCCTGATGCTGCTCAAGATAAGCGATGATCTCCTTCGCCTTCACCATGCTGAATTTTTTTGTTTTTCGTATTTCCTCCGTCGAATGATCGGGCGTGACGCCCGCAATCGACAATCCTTCCTTCTCCAGCATCGCTCGCAATATTTCCGCTTCTTTACGCAACGGTTCTAATTCCCCGGTATACCAATGTTTCCATCCCGAATGTAAGATGATATCCGCGCTCGTACGTTTCACAAGCCCGCTCAACAACGCCACTTTTTCGGAATCGATCCATGTGCCGCCGCTGATCTCACTTTGATGAGATTCATTCCATGCATTAGAATTCAGTACCCCGTCAATATCTAAAAAGATCACATGATTCATTTTTAATACCTATGCCACGCTTTAAATATGTCAGACAACCTCATTTTTGCATCGTTATCAGTCATCATGAAACACAAAAACAGCATTTCCTCTACCTTAAAACAATTCATCCAGCAGAATATAATAGTGAATCTTCTCCCAGTCCGGTTCCATTCCCAGCTCGCGGAATAAACACATTTCGTCATAACCGGGATGGACATGCCCGTCCGAATATTTCCCGCCATAATTATGCGCAAGACTTCGATAACACAGCGCAATGTCGCACCATTTGTCCGCTATGCCTGTTCTGCCTAAGTCAATATAACCTGTCGCCCGATCCTGAACACCGAACAGATTCGGAAGGCAGTAATCTCCGTGGGACAGCACCGGCTCCTCCTTTGGCATGTTGTCATACAGCCATTGGAGCAGATGAGCGGGGTCCCGGAATCCGTTTTCACCAAATGTATCGGGTTCCACATTTTCCAGATCAACCAGACCGTTCTCTACATTGTATCTTGCTAATTCAAGCTTGTGGGGTAATCTCCAGTCAGACGGACAGTCTGAAATAGGAATACTCCACAATTTTTGTAATCCATCCGCAAGCAGTTTACATAAAATTGTCGGATTATCCATATATCCGGAATCGCATGCCATATTGCCCGCGCATTTACTCATGAGCAGATAGGATCTGCCGCCTGTTACTTCATAGGCGTAAATCTCAGGGATCGGAAGTTTTCCTTGCAGATATCGCATCATGCAATATTCATTCTCCGCCTCTTCACTGCATTCCTGCACCTTCAAAACCTGATTTTCATAAATCAAAACGGACGAACGGGACATGCCGATGTCATCCGCCGTATAGTGCTCATCCGCAACCAGGCTGCGTATTTTTTCAGGTAAAAACATGTCTGTCTCCCTCCATATTTTTCTGCAATAAGTAATGCAATTCCATGATCATCCTCTGCGACAAAGCTCGGCCCGACATGATCGGCGATACCGAAATAATAGCATGAATCCGCCTTTCGGTAAAGTATTTATAACAAAAGCGGACCAAGCAACTGCCATTTGCTTTTTTGCACCTGACAGATTCTTGATTCCTTCTTTTCTCTGCCTTATGATATATGCAAGAGCTCTTACAAACTTTTCTTAGAGGAGGACATGTTTATGAACATCGCGATCATATCAGAATATTTGCAGTACCTGCGCAAAAGGCATCATTACACACAGGATGATCTGGCAAAACGGTTAGATTTGTCCCGTCAGGCCGTTTCCAAATGGGAGACGGGAACAACGATACCCGACGTCGAGATTTTACTGAAGCTTTCCAAGCTGTACGGCATAACCATAAACGATTTATTGGAGCCTGAGATACAGCCACGGAAAATCACTGATTTTGAGCAGATCTCTACGATTTCCAAAGACGAGGTAAAAGAAGCATTAAAGCAATTTGATACGGACTCTTTGGTGATCGCATGTATGGGCGCATCACCCGAAATGAATCTCTTTATGGAGGAATGCTTCCCCCATGTGGATTATGAATCGACAAGAAAGCGGATCGGCCGGATCCGGCTTGAAACCGTCGAGGATATGCAGGATCAGATCGTTTCCATGATCAATCTGCGCGCGATCGATCAGGAAATGTGAGCCTGTAACAGTCACGGCCGGGGGGATTGCTCCCCTCGACCGTGGCTGCAGCGCTTCCTGCATAGATGCAGGTTGTGTATGGATGTGACGTGTAAAACATGTTTTTATGGAAGAACCCCGCTCGCTAACAGGTTATCTTTTCCCATACCGCAGACATAGGGATTGGCGTCATATCGATAACAAACCTCCAGAAAATCCGCACGCTGCTTCGGATCGTTCATGATCTTTACAAGTAATTCGTTCGGAATCGTCCTCGCATATGCGCCGGGGCCTGCCATTGTAATCTCCCTTACGCCAAAGCGCCTCAAAATATTCTCCAATTCGTCCGGCATAAACGTGTAGGTGATACACCACGGCGTGCCTCCGTTCTCATATTCGGCAATTTCCTCGTTTCCGCCCATCAGACCGTCCTCCCACAGCTTCATGACTGCGTCCTTACGAAACGAAAAGGATTCTACCGCATTCGCTTTATTGTCAACGCACCACCTGACAAACGGATCATCACAATTTTCATCCAACAGGAATTGATTTTTTTGAATCGGATTCGCCAAATACGGAAGATATCCTAACCGGCTCGATACGCTGATGATGATGCGATTGCGGCAAATGCGCGTCAGCTCACCGATCACCTTTTCCTGATTCGGATGGGTGTATGAAATGGGCGCATCAAAGGAAATCACCATATCAAACGATCGGTCTGCATAATCACTCAGATCCTCTAACGCCCCTCTCACAAAGGTGATCTTATCAAGAACGCCCTCTTTTTCCGCCCGTTCTTTCGCTTTGTCTATCATTGGCTGGGAGATGTCAAAATGCGTCACTTCACAGCCATGCTTTGCAAGAAGAATGGAAAATCTCCCGCATCCCGCGCCGCCGTCAAATACAGTTTTGACCCCATCCAAATGAGAAAGCAATTCCTTTTCAATATGGCTTTTTTGAATGATATCGTCTATAAACGTTTCCTCTCGCCGGCTTTCCAGTTCGCCCTTGTCCGGCTGATTCCACAAACGCTCGGCTATTTTTCTGCTATAATCCATCGATTACTTCCTCCCCAGCCTCACCTGCAATCAAACAAGGATAGCATCGGAATGAGATTCCCATACATCCCTTCAAAACGAAACTGCCCCTGCGCTTCTTCTTTTTCTACAAGAAACATGGCAAGCTCCCCCATAAGACAGTCCGTGACTTTTTCCTCCGGCATTCCCGCTTTTTCGCTGACCTGCGCAATGCTCGCATAGGCGTCCTCCGCATGCGCCGTCAATTGGTAAAGCGCCGCCGCTGCCCTCAGATTCTCTGTCTTTGCAAACGGTTTTATGATCGACGCGATCCGGCGCATCTCCGCATTCATCAGATTCATATCCCGGTTATTTGAAAAAAAGATGCTTCCGCGCCTCATCACAGTCGTAAAACCGGGAAGATCGTAACACGAATAGCCCCATTCTCCGTTTTCGGCGTGCTCAATGGCATCATCCGTATCCCAGCCCGGATTTCGGTTCCACTTTGCGGTCATCTCTTTTGAAAGAATAATCGTATGCAGTGCTGCCGCGATATGAAGCACGAACTGAAAATCTTCTCCTTCCGGGAGGGAATCGATTCTCTGACGAATATCGAGGACGATATTCTCCGCCGAAGACACGGGTGTAAATCCGAACAGCTCGTCGATCGAGACACTGAAAAATCCTGCGAGCTCAGGCAACAGCTGAATATCCGGGCAGCATTGCGCGGACTCCCACTTCGATACCGCCTGGTTGGAAACGCCCAGCGCCTTCGCCAGTTCTTCCTGCGTAAGTCCTTTCTGTTTTCTTAAAAATGTGATCTGTTCATGAATTTTGATTGCCATAATGCCGCTCCTTTCGTGATTGCTTTTCTTACCAATCCCTCATGCTGCCAACATCAAAGCGAACAAGTTCGCTTTGCAAACTTGGGTGTCCACACAAATCGTAAGATTGCAAAAGCTTTGATTTTTCTTTTCACACCCTCATTTTACGGATATGCAGCCCGAAAAACAATCACGCATTGGTTTGGTGTCATGTCGGTTGTTCCAACCTGTGGTTGGAAACGCATCCGACATTCTTGCATTTCACGTGCTGAAAGTTCCCTTCCAAATCTCCATTCTATGCTTCCAGATAATTTCTCAAGATTGGAGCCTCGCTCAGCTCTACATTCTCGAAATGATGGTAAAACCTGTCGGCCTCCTCATTGGTTGCACGGATCAAATAATATTGGTCGATCTGATTTTGCGCACAATCTTTTTCAAATTCGGCAAAAAGCATCTGCGCAACGCCTTTATGTCTGTGCGCCTTCAAAACATAAACCCAGTCTACATATGCCATCCTATGACCATCCTGCATGCAGCCATAGAAATGATATTCTATCCTTCCGATCACTTTCCCGTTCTCTTTGGCAAGAATCGATGTCGTTCTGCTATAAAACGGATCCGCTATCCTGTCTTTTATGCCCTGTTCATCAATTTTATCAGCAACCATATTATCCGGTTCTTCGCGCATCGCAATTTCTAAATACGCAAGATAGCTTTCTACATTATCTTGATTCAATCTTTCAAATATCATTCCGGCATCATTTCCTCTCTTTCTGTTTTTTTCGTATCTTTTTTATCATTATAGTATAGGTCAATTATATGAACAACTATTTTACCCTCTTTTCGTACCCACTTTTGTACAAAGTGCGACGGAACACTTGACACACCCATTCAGAAATGGTAATCTTTTCATGCTTTTTATGAAACGATACACCGGTTTCAATGAGCGGCTACTGTGGTGACAAATACCAAAAATACGTTTGGAGGAAGTATATGAAAAAGCATAAATTATCTTTTTTGGCAACCAGTATGTTAATGGGACTCATTCCCCTGCTTGTAGCAGCAGTCACAATATCCATTGTGGCGATCAATAAAACAAAAAGCAATTTGGAAGAAAGAGT
>CAZZNE010000034.1:0-15136 GCA_964655525.1 uncultured Clostridium sp. | reverse complement strand
AATATCCCCACATTACGGGCGTGTCGGGGGCTGATGACGGCGAACTGTACACCTCTGATGAGCATTATCTGATTATAGAAGCAGGCGGAACGCTTTACCGTGTTGAGTATACTGTCGGAAACGGGCAGCCCGGCATTGCGGCGGTTAACTGCCTATTGGGTGCGCTGTTCCTTCTGATGATTGGTCTTTTGTATTATATCCGGAGGCATATTATCGTGCCGTTCGGCAGGTTGAACGATGTTCCGCAGGAGCTTGCAAGGGGCAATCTTGCGGTTCCGATACCCGAAGAAAAAAGCCGCTTTTTCGGTAAATTCGCATGGGGTGTGAATCTTTTGCGTGAGAGTATCGAGGACAGCCGTAAAAAAGAGATTACGATGCAGAGGGACAAAAAACTTTTGCTGCTCTCCCTATCCCACGACATCAAAACGCCTTTGTCGGCAATCAAGCTGAATGCAAAGGCGCTTGCCAAGGGATTATACAAGGACGAGGAAAAACGACGTGCTGCTGCCGAGAGCATCAATACCCGTGCAGATGAGATAGAGCGTTTTGTCAGCGAGATCACAAAGGCGGCAAGCGAGGACTTTATGAGCTTTGAGGTCACACAGGGAGAGGCTTTCTTAAGCGATATCATCACAAGAATAGATGCGAGATATGCTCCCCAGCTTGCCATGTCGGGAACGGAGTTTGCGATTCAGAAATATGATGACTGCATTCTTTCCTGCGACCCCGACCGCCTTGCAGAGTGCCTGCAAAATCTGATGGAAAATGCGATCAAATACGGTGACGGCAGATGCATTGAGATCAGCTTTGATAAAATGGACGGCTGTGAGCTTATCACGGTATCAAATACAGGCTGTACGCTTGAAGCGAAAGAACTGCCGCAGATATTCGAGAGCTTTCATCGAGGAAATAATGCAGAGAAGGTACAGGGCAACGGACTTGGACTTTTTATCTGCAAACGGCTGATGTCGCTCATGGGCGGAGAGGTGTTTGCGGATATTCGTGATGAATGCTTCTATATAACACTTGTTGTTAAAATGGCGTAAAGTGACAGCTGCGTTCTATTATCGACTTCCATCATGATGGCTATCATTGTGGTGCTGCTCTTCGTGATCGCCGCCGACTGTTTGACTGCTATGGTGGTGATTTGTTTCCGTGCAATCCAAATCGCAGCTATGATAATGATCATAATCCGTGCAGTCCGGCGGACAATCATGGTAGTGAGACGCATCCGTGCAGTTTGGGTCATTACATCCCATGCTGCTAAGGAACGTTACGTTGGCAGCGCTTTGATCGGGCTGCGAGGATGAATCTGATGTATTTAGGTATTCTGAGCTACATCCGGTCAGCATAAAAATGAAAACCAGTGCGGTGATACAAATAAATTTTTTCATATTCTTTCTCCTTTTTAATCATAACATTAAAAACATATTTTGAATATTCTGTGTTAGGCAATCAACCTTAATGGTGGCGATCATCATGGTGACTCCTGTCATGGTGATCCTCGCTATGGTGTCCATCATGGCTGCCTCCGACAGTTTGACCGCCATAGGGGCGACTTGTTTCCGCGTATCCCATACTGCTAAGGGATGCCCCGTTTGTTGCGCCTGTATCAGGCTGTGTCAGTTCCGCAGGATCACCCGAATAAAGCGCATCGGCACCATTCTGAATTGTCTTCCCGCTGTTTGCCAAAACGACAATCTCCTGTTGCTTATTGACATCTCTTTTCGGCACGGTCAGCAAGCAGATTGCCACAACGATTGAGGCTGCAACTGCCAACAGGACAATCCCCAAAGCAGGCTTTTTGTAATTCATCACGTCTTTTATACGAGCCTTTACACCGACCTCCCCAAATGCGAGGGGACACGCCGCAATCACTCGATGACGAACGCTGCAATGGAGAAGCGCCGCTGAATAAGCACGACGATCCTCCGTTCCCATTTCGCGGATGACCTTCTCGTCGCAGGCGGCCTCAATATCCCGGCACAGCAACACATAAGCAACCCACAACAGCGGATGAAACCAATAGATAGCCAGAAGGATAAAGCCAATCGGTTTCCACCAGTGATCTTTGCGGCGGATATGAGCCTTTTCGTGGGCTATCACATAGGTGAGCGTTTCATCTGCGACACCATATGGCAAATAGATAAACGGGCGGAAGAGTCCGAGTACAAAGGGTGAATTTATACACTCGCTTTGCTTGATATTTTCACGCAGCAAGGTCGCTGTTGCAACACGACGCTTTAAAACCAGGTAGCTTACCAGTTCATAGAGCAGCATAGCAACAACCCCTGCTGCCCAAATTCGGGCAAGAATGAATAACCAGATCTGTGCAGGATTCGCACTTGCCTCCGGTTCCGGTGACAATGTACCCGAGAGAACCGGGTTCACAATCGTATCAATGACGCCGATGCCGCTATGAACCTCGGGTGCTTCCGTGTAGAGGATATCCTGTGGAAGCGGCTCGGCACTGGGGATCAGACTCAATGCACTTTCAATAGATATGGGACAAATGAGACGCAGCGCAACAAGTCCCCAAAGGAAGCATCTTATCCACTTTGGTGCTTTGCGGAAAACAAGCCGTATAAGGAGAACGGCCAACACCAGCCAGCTTGCTATCATACTGAGGTTGACCAATTTCAAAAAGAATAATTCCATCGCGTTCCCCCCTTACTTTTCAATAATGCGGAGAATTTCTTCCACCTCATCATCAGTAAGTTCCTGATGGCGGGCAAATGCGGCAATAAATGCCGGCAGAGAACCCTCGAAAGTTTTTTCCATCATTTCGTCCATCTGAGCAACCTGAATATCTTCTTTACTGATCAGAGAAGTAACCGTTGCGTTCTCGTTCTTGACTACGCCCCTGTCAGAAAGACGTCGGATTACGGTGAACGTGGTCGTCCTGCTCCAGCCAAGCTCATCCTTACAGATTCGAGCCAGCTTAGTGCTGTTGATTGGTTCATACTTCCACAAAATCAAGCAGAACCGGTATTCGCTTTCAAAAACTTTAGGTGAATTCATAGAATCTCTCCATACGTCTAATATATTCGACTCTATAAGTCTAACGCATTCGACGTCCTGTGTCAATAGAGTTCACAGAATATTTAAAGAGGGGAATAAAAAATCAATTGCCTGTCCGGAGATGTAAGCGTATGATAAATAAGCGGGAGGGAATTCGGATGAAGGGCAAGTATATCGTAAAAATTTTATGTGGCTGCGCATTATTTTTGATAACGGGATGCGGCGTGCAGACAGAGGGGGAAGCACTGTCCGAGAATTCAGTGGAAGAGGTTTCTTTGGAGGAGGATGCACAGGAAAATAATTCGGATGAAGAAATAATAGAAAAGCCTGCGATTGACAATGATCTTTACGAAGAACTGATCGCTGCAGCAGAGAGATGTGTCAGAGAAGAAGATTATGAGGCGCCGGAAGCGTATGGCTTTAGTGTGATCATTTGCATGGGTAGATGTTCTGTGGGATATCGGATAGAGGATATTGACGGGAACGGAACAGAGGAACTGATCTTCGGGGAAATCTGGGGAGATGATACCGTTATCTATGATATTTATACTGTTTCTGAGGGAGAATTGGTTCATGTTCTGAACGGTTGGGATCGAAACAGATATTATCTCTGCGAAAACGGAATGATCGCGAATGAGGGTTCCGGCGGAGCAGCGCATTCCAATTATGCTTATTTCACCTTTGACGGTGCATCCCTGCATTTGGCAGAGGCGGTCATTTATGATGGGGACAAGGATAGAGAGAACCCGTGGTTCTATTCGGAGGAATCGCAATATGATGCGGAATACGCAGAGCCGATCAGCGCGGAACGGGCGGCGGAAATCATCAATCAGTATGTTTATTGCGACCGAACATTTATCCCGTTTGTCGGAGATTACTGACTGCCCGTGCTCCCAGCATTTCACGATGCTGATTTTTTGAGGCTTATTATGTGATCGGTCAATAATAATGCCATGGCGCACAGCAGGATTCCTGACAGGGACAGCAGATCCCATACATCCAAAAACGGAATGGAAAGAATGTCCGCAAGGACAAGATTGATGATAAGGTGCAGCGGTATCGCCAATAAGAAACAAACTGCCGCGGCCAATTGCTTTCTTAGTGCCAATTTCCTGAAGATGAAATAAATGCACCATAAATAAACAATCGAGGGCAGGGCCGTTTTTGTGCCTATCGGCATAATGAGATTGTTTCCGCCGACGAGTCTGCTTAATACGGACAGGAATGGAAGGATAAAAATACTGATGGCGGTCAGAGAGCCGGGAATGCCTTTCATTCCGTATTTGATGATCGGAACGCATACGAGCCATGCAAAAAGGATGGAGCTGACCGGATACCAAGACCATGTCAAAGCGCCCGATATTGCCGCATCGCAGATGATACATACCAGTATGCCAAGCAACAGTGAGGCTGAAAAGGAGATGGTCAGAATATGTCGAAAAGAAGCGATGCTTTTTTTTGACGACTTCTCTGCATAATTGAGCGCGTGATCAACGCTTTCCAACACGCCCTGCGACGGATATTCATCTTTTTTCGAATTGAGCAGCTCGCTCACGGTCACGCCGAGAATATCGGCAAGCGGCGATAAAAGAGAAATGTCGGGGCAGCTTAATCCGCGCTCCCATTTGGAGACGGCTTTGTCGGTAATATGTAATTGTGCGGCTAAATCTTTCTGTGTCATATTTTTTTCTTTTCGTAATTCGGCAATGAATTGACCGATTCTGTTTTCATTCATGGGAAAGGCTCCTTTTCATTTGGCTTTTTCATATAGGTTCTCATGTGTGCGGTCCGTACGACAGTGTTATTGTATATGCGGAAGCAAATGTTTGCAACCGACCAATGGTTTACTCTATCGTTTCAAGAAAAAATGAGTCACAATATCAATATAGCGGAAAAATAAGTTAAAATGCCGTAAGAACAAGCGGGGGATATTTGTTAAAATAGGTATCAACAGAAAATGCGATATGCATCACTGCATGGAGAGAGGGGTACAAGATGATTGATATTACGACATTTGGAGCGATCGGTGATGGAACGACAATGAACACTGCCGCCATTCAGGCGGCGTTGGATCAGGCCGCAAAAACAGGGGGTATGGTTCAAATTCCTGACGGTGTTTTTCTTACGGGAACGCTCGTATTAAACGGTGCGTCTCTGCATTTGGAAAGCGGAGCCGTGTTAAAAGCTTCCGGTAACATAGAGGATTATCCTGAGCAGCCCTATCATCATAATGAAATGGGAACATTGCGGGCGATGCTGGTGAATCTCGGACATGATCATGTGACGATTGAAGGCGATGGCACCATCGATTTTAGCGGTTGCGCTTTTTATGATATGGATGTGTGGAACGTTCCGCCCAGTAAGGTGCCGTTTCGCGAAGAGCAGATCAGAGAATGTACGCATCCTATTGGAACCCGGCCGGCGCAATGTCTTTTTTTTCATGCTTCCAAGAATGTCACAATACGCAATATACGAGTCATTGATGCGCCCTGTTGGACTTTGACATTCAGTGAATGTGAAAATGTAAAATTAATGGGACTGACAATAGATACCGATCTGAATATTCCGAATAACGACGGCATCCATATTTGTGCATGTAAAGGGGTGATCATTTCGGACTGCCATATTTCCAGCGGCGACGATTGCATTGCCTTAACCTGCATCACAAATTGGGAAAAGCCCTGTGAGGATGTGGTCATCACAAACTGCGTACTGCGTTCGTGCTCAAAAGCAATTGTGATCGGATATCTTTATAGTGTTGTGCGGAATGTTCTGATCACCAACTGCATCATCAAAGAAAGCAATCGGGGGTTCTGCATCATGTGTAATGATGAAAGTTCTTTGGTGGAGAATGTCCGCATTAGCAATCTGTTGATTGATACAAAGATCCGTGCCGGTAATTGGTGGGGCAACGGAGAGCCGATTTTCATGATGGCAGTGAAGCATGATTACCATATCCCGGCTGAGCAGTTTCCGAAGCAGAAAGCGGAAAATGCCATTCGTAATGTACACATAGAAAATGTAACCTGCATGGGCGAAAATGCAATGGGGATTTACGGGACGGGCGGTAATATCTACGAGGTAGAGCTGCGTCATATTGATTACCGGCGCAAACCGTCCGACAATCTTGCATTAAAGGGGGAGGTGTTTGACTTCTCTCCCGGCAGGGTGGAATTTGAAGTGCCGGCTGATTGCGGACTCTTTATCGGCGGTAATGCGGAAGTTGAGCTGGAAGATTTAAAGATGCACAATTGGCGCATCATTGAGGGGTGATATGCGTTTTTCAAACAGTAGATACAAAAAGCGGCACCATGGAATAAAAAAGAATCGGAGCATACTGCTTCGATTCTTTTTTGTAACGGAGATGGAGGGATTTGAACCCTCGCGCCGGTTACCCGACCTACCGCATTTCGAGTGCGGACCCTTCAGCCACTTGGGTACATCTCCATGACGAGGCGTCACATCTTTGTCCATTATACCCACGAAACCGAAAAGCGTCAACTCACAATCGCAAAAAAAGCAGACAACTCTTTTATTATGGATCAAAATAAGGTATACTAACAAAGATAAGAAAAATTTCCCATACATGAAAATGGAGAATGGAGGAAATGTGATGAAGAGAATTGGTATGTTGACGAGCGGCGGTGACTGTCAGGCGTTAAACGCGGCGATGCGCGGCGTGGTGAAGGCGCTGGTGAATGCGGCAGAGGAAGTGGAGATTTACGGATTTTTAGAGGGATATAAGGGACTGATCTACGGAAATTACAGAATGCTGACAGGGGCTGATTTTTCCGGTATTCTGACGAAAGGCGGCACGATCCTCGGCAGCAGCAGAACGCCGTTTAAGACCATTCAGGAGCCGGATGAGAACGGACTGAATAAGGTCGAGGAGATGAAACATAATTACTATAAGCTCAACTTGAACTGCCTTGTCATTTTAGGCGGCAACGGCACGCATAAGACGGCAAACCTCCTGCGTGAGGAAGGACTCAATGTTGTCACGCTTCCGAAGACGATCGACAATGATCTTTGGGGAACGGACATGACGTTCGGATTTCAGAGCGCGGTCAATATCGCGACGGACTGCATCGACTGCATCCATACGACCGCGGCATCGCATGGACGCGTATTTATTGTGGAGGTCATGGGCCATAAGGTTGGCTGGTTGACCCTAAACGCGGGAATGGCAGGCGGCGCGGACATCATTTTGATTCCGGAGATTCCGTACGATATTGATAAGATCGTGGAGGCGATCGACAGACGTTCCAAACGTGGGAGCAAATTCACGATCCTTGCCGTTGCGGAGGGCGCCATTTCCAAGCAGGATGCGAAGTTATCCAAAAAAGAATATAAGGAAAAAATGAAAAACTATAAATACCCGAGCGTATCCTACGAGCTTGCGGAGCAGATCAAAGAGAAAACCGGTCAGGATGTGCGCGTGACGGTTCCGGGACACACGCAGCGCGGCGGCAGTCCGTGTCCGTACGACCGCGTATTTGCGTCAAGACTCGGCTCCGAGGCGGGGAATTTGATCCTGAAGGGCGAATACGGCTTCATGGTCGGCATCAAGAACCGTGAGATCATTAAAGTACCGCTTGAGGACGTGGCAGGGAAACTGAAAATGGTATCGCCCGACGCGAGCATCGTACAGGAAGCAAAAATGCTGGGTATCAGCTTTGGTGATTAAACATGTCCTATGTAGCACTTTATAGAAAATTTCGTCCCGACGGATTTGAAGATGTCAAAGGTCAGGAACATATCGTGACAACGCTGCGCAATCAGATTGAGTCGGATCGGATCGGGCATGCGTATCTTTTTTGCGGAACGCGTGGTACGGGGAAGACGACGGTTGCCAAGATTTTCGCGCGGGCAGTCAACTGCGAGCATCCCGCAGGCGGAAGTCCCTGCGGGGAATGTGCGACCTGCAAGGCGATCGCCGCAGGCGTGAGCATGAACGTGATCGAGATTGATGCGGCGTCCAATAATGGCGTGGACAATATCCGTGAGATTGTGGATGAGGTTGCGTATTCGCCGACTGAGGGGCGTTTTAAGGTCTATATCATTGACGAAGTACATATGCTGTCCATCGGTGCGTTCAACGCGCTCTTAAAGACGTTGGAGGAACCGCCTTCGTATGTGATCTTTATTCTGGCGACAACGGAGGCGCATAAAATACCGATCACCATTTTGTCCAGATGTCAGCGCTATGATTTCAGGCGGATCAGTATTGATACGATCACGGGCAGACTAAAGGACATCATGGAAAAAGAACAGGTTATCGTGGAGGAAAAGGCGCTGCGCTATGTGGCGAAAGCGGCGGACGGCTCCATGCGCGACGCTTTAAGTCTGCTTGACCAGTGCATTGCCTTTCACTTTGGCGACGAGCTGACCTATGATAAGGTGCTTGACGTGCTCGGTGCGGTGGATACGGGTGTTTTTTCGAGGCTGCTTCGGTGCGTTCTTGACCGGAATGTGTCGGAATGTATTGCGCTGCTGGATGAGATTGTGATCCAGGGGCGTGAGCTTACGCAGTTTGTGACGGATTTTACATGGTATCTGCGCAATTTGTTGCTGGTGAAAACCTCGGATCATATTGAGGATGTGATCGATATGTCCACCGAAAATCTGCAGCTTCTGCAAGAGGAGGCGGAGCGCGTGGAGACGGACGGGATCATCCGCTACATCCGCATATTTTCGGAGCTTTCGGGACAGTTAAAATATGCGGCGCAGAAACGGGTGCTCACGGAAGTGGCGATGATCAAGCTGTGCCGCCCGCAGATGGAGACAAAACAGGACGCTTTATTAGACCGCATCCGCGCGCTGGAGCAGCGGCTGGAAAGCGGTGATTTTGTGTCGGCGGGAAATGCGGCCGGCTCCCATCCGGGTGCACAGGGCGGGCAGGGAGGTTTTGGCATTGATGGCGCTGCCGGGAACGGTGCGGGCGCTGCGCCTCGGGTAAAGCAGGAGCTTCCGAAAGCGCTCCCTGAGGATGTCAAGCGCGCGGTCAGCAACTGGCAGTCCATCGCGGGTAGGGCAGAGCAGCCAATGAGGCTCTATTTGCAAAATGCGAGGCTCAGTCTCGGGGGAGACGATCAATTAGTGATCGTACTGCCCGACGGCATTATGTCGGATTATTTTACACAGGAAAAGGAACATCATCAGCAGCTGGAGGCGCTCATTTCAGGATTTCTCGGCAAGCAGACAGAGGTGACGGTTCAGGTGTTAAAAGAAAACGTTCGGTTTACGGATCATTATGTGGATATTGCCTCTCTGATCAATATGGAGATTGAGGAGGAGGACGAACCGGAGTCGGATATTTTTGGCTGATGAAGACCGTATGTGCGGGAAGGAATCACCGGTTTCAATGAAACCGTGTAAAATAGGATCACAGGATCGAAGAAAATCTAGGAGGATGAAAAAATGGCAAAGCGTGGTGGTTTCGGCGGCGGTATGGGAATGCCGGGAAACATGAATAATCTGATGAAGCAGGCGCAGAGAATGCAGCGTCAGATGGAAGAAAATCAAAAGGAAATGGAGACAAAGGAATTTACGGGAACGTCCGGGGGAGGCGCTGTCAAGATCACCGTTACCGGAAAAAAAGAATTCAGTAAGGTGGAATTGTCGAAAGAGGCGGTTGACCCCGATGATGTGGAAATGCTTCAGGATATGATTCTGGCGGCGGCGAACGACGCGCTGCGTCAGGTCGAGGAGGCAAGCTCGGCCATGATGAGTAAGATGACCGGAGGTCTTCCGTTCTGATGGACATGTATAGCGGGCATATCAATCGTTTAATCGAAGAGCTGGCGGCGCTACCCGGCGTCGGTGCAAAATCCGCCCAAAGACTGGCGTTTCATATTATCAATATGCCGCAGCAGCGCGTGGAGAGACTCACGGATGCCATCGCCTCCGCAAAAGCGAATGTGCGTTACTGTAAGGAATGCTATACGCTGACCGATGAAGAGATCTGTCCGGTGTGCGCAAGTGTAAAACGCGATCACCGCACGATCATGGTTGTTGAAAATGTGCGGGATTTAGCGGCATATGAGAAAACGGGAAAGTACGAAGGCGTCTATCACGTTCTTCACGGAGCGATTTCGCCGATGCTCGGCATCGGGCCGAATGACATTAAGTTAAAAGAGCTGATCGCACGGCTGGAGGGTGATGTTGGAGAGGTGATCATTGCGACCAATTCCAGCCTTGAAGGTGAGACAACGGCAATGTATATCCGCAAGCTGATCAAGCCGGCGGGTATACGTGTAACGAGGATCGCAAGCGGAGTTCCTGTCGGCGGCGATCTGGAGTATATTGACGAGGTGACGCTTCTGCGCGCACTGGAAGGGCGTACGGAACTTTGACAGCGGAAAAAGATTGAAAAATCAAAATTTTTCAATCGGCGAGTTTGAGCCCTAGCCCAAACTCGCGGGTTATTGACAGAATGGAGGTAAATATGGCAGTTACAAAGCGCTTATTTGACACGCTTGCCGATGGCAGAGCGGTCGATCTTTACAGCATTACAAATCAAAACGGCATGTGTGTGGAAATCATGACCTACGGCGCAAATATCGTGAATCTTTTTTTACCCGGTAAAGACGGGGAGAAGGTGGATGTCACGATGGGTTATGATACCATTGAACCATACACGGTAAATACAGATAATTTTGGTGCGACGATCGGACCGAACTGTAACCGGATCGCAAACGCTTCCTTTTTGTTGGAGGGAGAAAAAATCCAGATGGCGGTCAACGACGGCGTAAATAATCTGCACAGCGATGCGAAGCTCAGCATGTCTAAAAAACTGTGGGATGCGCAGGCAACGGAGGACGGCGTTATTTTTTCGGTGCGCGTCGCAGACGGTGAAGTCGGGCTGCCGGGCAACAAAGTCATCCGGCTGACGTATACGCTGACGGATGACAATGAGCTGAAGCTTCATTATGAGGGAAAATCCGACCGGAATACGATCATCAATCTGACAAATCATGCGTATTTTAATTTGTCCGGTCATGCGGCGGGAAGCATTCATGATGCCGTGCTGTGGGTGAATGCGTCACAGTTTACGGAGGTGAGAGAAGGCGGCATTCCGACGGGAAGGATTCTGTCGGTCAAGGGAACCGCGCTTGACTTTACAATGCCAAAGCCGATCGGACAGGATATTGACGGGGACGACGCGCAGACAAAGCTCGTTGGCGGCTATGATCACAACTGGGTGCTGGACGATTGGGATGGTCAGGTACGTTTAGCGGCGCGCTTAACGGATGAAAAAGCAAAACGGCAGATGGAAGTATATACAAATCTTCCGGGTATGCAGATCTACGCGGGGAATTTTATCGGAAAGCAGGCGGCAAAGGACGGCGCTATGTATGAACCGAGAATGGGAATCGCAATGGAGACGCAGTTTTTCCCTGACGCCCCCAATCATGAAAACTTCCCCAGTACGGTGTTCGGACCGTCAAGGCAGTACGACTCCACGACGATCTATAAATTTATTTTTTAACGGTATAGCGATCTAAATGGGAAGGAAGCGCGATGCATAAAGACAGCATCGCGCTTTTTGACATTTTTTGCGTCATGAGAGCGGTATAGTTTTTCTGTAAGCCAAAACGGGGAGCAGGATTTCTGTAAGGGGAGAGGAAAAGCGATGGATGCTACATGGACAGTACCGAAAAATATCAGACAGATCGGAGAGGCGCACGCGCATTATGCCGTTTACATAGAAGACTATGTCTCAACTTATATCAAGCAGGTGGTTCGTCTGTCGGACGGCGGTATCAGACAGGGCGCACTCATGGGAAAGGTCTATCCGGAGGGCGAAAAAACCATATTTGTGATAGAGGGGATCGTGACGGATAAAGAATTATACCGAACGCGCGAGCAGCTTTTTTCGGAGAGAGGAAAGGAAGCGCTGCGGGATCAGTGCGAGCGCTATTTTGCGGAGATGGACGTCATTGGCGAGGTAATCTTTGATTCGGGAAAAGGGGATATCGATACCGCGCGGCGCGGCATGTTTTCGGAAAATGCGGCGGCGCGGAGGATATTTTTACATATTGATTGTGCGGATGGCGCGCAGAAATTTTATATCGGCAGTCAGGGCGCGGTCGAGGGCGTCGAGAGCTACTACATTTATTATGACCGAAACGAGGCGATGCAGAATTATCTGATCGCTTATAACGAGGAGACGCGCCGTAAGGTCGAGGAGGTTCACGATGTGATCAGCGGGCAGGCAAGAGCGGTAATGGGGGAGATTCGCCGACCGCAGGTGCGGATGCAGAAAGACACGCTGCTTATCTGCGCCACGTGTGCGCTTCTTATTTGTGTCAGCCTGTTAGGGATCATTAATTTCAATCAATATCAAAAGATGTGTGAGATGCAGGAATCTTTTAACAATGTGCTCGCGAGCCTTGGATTTGGTGACGACGGTTCAGTTCCGGCATCTTCGGACGCTGCATGGCGGGGCGATGCAGACGACGACATCGTTATGAATATTACGCCGGAAGACGGGTTGGCAGCAGGAGATGAGCAGAACGGGTTGTTTGACGGTCTGCCGATTTATGTTTCGGATGCAACAAAAGAAGACGGAGACGGCGCGCCAGAACAAAACGCAGGCGAAAATGACACGGCGAATGCATCGGGCCAGGATGCAGGCGAAAATGACACGGTGAATGCATCGGGACAGGATGCGGGCGGAAATGATATGGCGAATGCATCGGGCCAGGATGCGGGCGGAAATGACACGGCGAATGCATCGGGCCAGAATGCAGGCGGAAATGATATGGCGAATGCATCGGGCCAGAATGCAGGCGGAAATGACACGGTGAATGCATCAGGGCAGGATACAGGCGGAAATGATATGGCGAATGCATCAGGACAGAATGCAGGCGAAAATGACACGGTGAATGCATCGGGCCAGGATGCAAACGAAAATGAAGCTGCGAATGCGGACGGGGATGGTACGCTGGCGACGGGCAGCGTTGGAGAAAACGAGAGCGGGACATATCGTGAATACATAATTAAGAAAGGCGATACGCTAACCGCGATCAGTATGCTTTTTTATCAAAATAGAAGTATGATCCAAGAGATTTGTGAATTGAATCATATCGAGAATGCGGATAATATTGTTGCAGGACAAAAAATTTTACTGCCATAATGACGGATTTGTGTTATTCTAGTAAAAGAGTGAGGAATAACCATGTCTGAGATACGGAAGTTTCGAGGCAAAAATGAATATACAAAACCAGTTAAACGGCAGGTGGATCACGGGCAGGTAAACGATGGGACAGAGAGCCGCCGAAAGGAACGGACCGATGATCTGTTCACAAAGATATGGCGGCACAGGCTGACGGTTTTTTATCGTGCGGCACTTGTGCTGATCGTGATCGCGGTGATCATTGCGATTTTTGTTATTCGCTATAACAACAAGGTGTACACCGAATATACGGTTTCGTCCGAAGAATCGTGGACGGATAACAGCAGCCTTGATGTGCTGGAGTACAACGGCAATATTCTTACCTATAGTAAGGATGGCGCTGTATGCACGGATCTTCAGGGCAAAACCCTGTGGAATCAATCGTATGAGATGCAGAATCCGCTAGTCACGACCTGCGGCGATTATGCTGTGATCGGCGATTATAACGGCACCTCTGTTTATGTGATGAATTCTTCAGGTCAACAGGGGGCGATCGATACGAGAATGCCGATCCGCGCGATTGATGTGTCCGCGAAAGGTACGGTTTTGGCGGTTCTTGACGATGCGCCGAATACCTGGTTTTATTTGTATAGTAAAGAGGGAAAAATTTTGTGGACCTGCAAAAGTACGATGTCCATCAGCGGTTATCCGTTAAATGCCAGCGTTTCCGATAACAGCATGATGATCGGGGTCTCCTATTTATATGTGGATAACGGTGTTGTGACATCCAAGGTTGCTTTTTATAATTTGGATGAAGTGGGTGACAATTATCAGGATACCCTTGTCAGCGTCTTCAATTATAATAATGCGGTTGTTCCGTTACTGCGATTTATGAATGAGGAGGATTCCTTTGCGGTTGCGGATAACCGGCTGATGCTTTACAGCGGCAGGCAAATTCCTACAACTACGAAGGAGATCATTCTTTCGGATGAGATGCGTGCGGTGTTCTATAGCAGCAAATATGTCGGACTTGTTTTTCTCAATATCACGGGAGACACAAAATACCGACTCGATGTGTATAATACTTCAGGTGATTTAGTACATACTTATGAATTTGATCAAGAATACAAGCAAATCCTGTTCCATGATGATTTTATATACATTTATAATGAAAGTGAATGCATGATTTATCAAGTGAAGGGGAAATTGAAATTTGAGGGACGATTCGATATTGCCGTCCAATTGCTGCTTCCGACGACAGCGAGGGATAAACTGGTTTTAGTCAGCAAAAACAGGATTCAAAATGTCAGGCTGAATTAACAGACAGCCAAAAAGAACGCTCTTCTCGGGAAGGCATTCCTGCAAAGTGTAAGTTGATATTTCCTAGAGATGAAATTATTTAAAATAAAGCGAAAAGATACACCAGAAGAAAGAGGAATTGTCATGAATGAAGTTAGGGCAGCGGTCTTGGTGATATTATTACTATTTGCATTTAAGGGACATTATAAAGGGATCACGGGAGAGATTGCGTCGCTGCTCTCTTTTGCGGTTTCCGTTTTGGGTGTTGCGGTGATTATGCGTGCAGTGGAAGGATATTCGGAGCATAATACGAGTGACGTTGTGCAGGCGGTTGTTTTTTTTGTGGCGCTGGCGGTTCTTTGGCAAATACTAAAACTGGTATTTGGCTCCGTGAAATTGCTGACGCGCCTTCCGGTTATTCACGGAATTAATAGTTTTGTCGGAATGATTGTAGGGATTGCGGAGGGCGTGCTCGCTGTGTGGGCGGTGTTTATCGTTATTGAAAAATATGACATTGCGGGCAGGAGCGCACAATGGCTTATGATGATAGAACAGGATGCCTGCCTTTCAACGCTGAGTGCGTTAAATCCCTTTGCCCGATTTTTTGGTATTTAAGACAGGAAAAAATCGGGAAAAATGTGAAAAAACCTGTTGACAAGCGGTAAAGTGCGTGCTAGTATATCACTGTTGCGGCTC
>CAZZNE010000033.1:0-15607 GCA_964655525.1 uncultured Clostridium sp. | reverse complement strand
CGGTCTCCCACCAGAACCTAAATCTGGCGCGTCTGCCAATTCCGCCATATCCGCAAAGAATCGCTGTCGCGCTTCTTCTAAGTTAAAAGCTCTTTGTTGAGAAATCTTCTCTACAACAGCCTATTCATCATATCATATCACAGCCTGTCTTGTAAAGGTATCGCGAGAAACAAATTCATCCCATGACCCCCTTTAAGCGTGTCAGCTTTCCTGTCACGCCCACCTGTTCATATTCTTATGGTGTTTTGCCCGATATACTTCTTTTAACTCATCGACGGAAATATCATAGCACAACATGACATCATTATAATACATCAGCACATCCGCCATTTCTTCCACAAAATGCGCCCGCACATCCGGGTCGTCCGTGATTTTTCCATCCCCCTCTTTTTTGATGATATCAATCACTTCTCCCACTTCCGCCATGAGCCATAGCAGCTTATTTCTGCCAACCTGCGGACACACTCTCTCCCACTTATCCTTGTACTTTTCCTGCAATTCAGTCTGCATCCGCTGCATCTCAAGAAACCCAAAATCCCCCATCGCGCAATTCCTCCCTGCGTTCTTCTGCAAATACCCATACATCCTCAAGCAGAACGTTTTCTTCTTATCCGAGTGCCATCACATAGATCTGACATGGATTGCATTCATCCCAAAGCGTCGGGAAAACCTCAAATTCCCGAAAGCCCACGGCAAGATAAAATCGGTTGGTCCGGTCGTACTCCTCATACCTGCCCATCTGGACTGTCTTGACCTGCATAAATGCATATCCCGCTTCGCAGGCTGCTTTTTTCGCCTCCCCAAACAACTCCCGTCCGATGCCCTGACGATGATATTCTTTGCGCACTCCCATCACAGCAAGCTCCACCGTACTTTCTCCTGTTTCCTTCAGGTACAAAAAACCGATCGGCTGCTCCCCGTCGTATGCGGCATAAAAAACCAACCCTTCGCTTCCGCTTATGTATCCTTCCCGCGCTTCGGGAATGCCGAACCAGTCGGGAAGCGCTTCTAATATGCACCGCGCGATATCCTTTTTTTCCTGATCATCCAATATTCGTTTTACAGACATGTGAATAACCATACCTTTCTCTCAGCCTGCAAACTTGAATGCGAATGAAATACGCTATGCCGCAGGCATAAATTTGCAAAGCGAACAAGTTCTCTTTGATCTTCGTATCTTTAAGATAAAATCTGCATATTGGTCTTATTTTATCATGTCAGCAAGAAATCAAGCGCGAACGTAGTGAGCATTTGATTTCACCTGACATGATAATGAGAAAATCAAATCTGCGAAGCAGATTTATAAGCGCGAAGCGCGGCAGACGCGCAGCGGCTGGATTTTCGTGTTTATTTTATCATATCCGCTGAAAAACACAATCGGAATCATCGGATTGTCAGCACTTAGACGCTTCGGACCTAATTTCATTTTTCATAATACTGCGCCTGCGCATGCCAGAGCTTGCTGTACTTACCGCCTGCATCCGCAACCAGCACATCATGGGATCCCTTCTGTATGAGCCGCCCATGGTCAAACACGGCGATCGAGTCGCAAAAACGGCAGCTTGAAAGCCTGTGACTGATAAACACAGAAGTCTTATTCTCCACCAGTACGTTAAAATTCTCATAGACCGCTGCTTCCGCAATCGGATCGAGGGCCGCCGTGGGCTCGTCCAGCACGACAAACGGAGCGTCCTTATACAGCGCCCGCGCCAGAGCGATTTTCTGCTTCTCTCCGCCGGAGAAGTCAATTCCCTCGGAGTCATACCGCTGTCCGATTGCCCTCTTCAGGGCATCCTTCTCTTTCACAGCCGGATCATTGTCAAGACTTTCCAGCTTATCACCCAGACCTGCGCGAATCAGACAGTCACGCACTTTTGTCTCGTCGTAAGTATCGCTTATGGCAACATTCTCGCCCAGTGGCATATCTAAGAGCATATAATCCTGAAACACCACGGAAAACAACGCCATGTATTCATCGTACCGATACCGGGTAATATCGATGCCATTTAACAAAATCTTTCCTTCCGTCGGGTCATACAGGCGGCAGAGTAATTTAATAAATGTGGTTTTACCCGAGCCGTTCTCTCCCACGATTGCCAGCTTGTCGCCAATCTTGAATTTCATACTGACATGACGCAGCGCCCATGCGTCCGTACGGGGATAACGAAAGCTGACGTCCCGAAATTCAATCTCGTAGTCTATATCATCCCGTTTTTCCACGGCAAGCGTACCCTTATACATATCATTGGGGAGATCCAGATATTCATAAAGCGATACCAGATAGGGATTGTTCTGTCTTAGCCTGCCGATCCCTGCGACAACGCCTGCGACCGCCTCTATAAATCGTTTCGTCGTTCCCTGATACAGGATAAAACTGCCGATTCCGCACACACCAATGAATGTCTTGGCCGCTATAAAAAGAAATACCCACAAGTTTAACGCCGCATTCAGCAGAATGGAGCGGAAATTATATTTGATCGTAACCGTTTCCAGTTCTTCCACCCATTCGGGACAAAGCTGGTTCTTACGGATTTCATCCAGCACAATACGGTTTAGGTCAAACACGACCATATCCACTCCCCACAGGCGTGCGAAAGCGGAATAGCGCATATTTGTCTTCACCAGCTTGTCAAGCGCTTTCCTTTGCCCGGTAGTACGGACGGCAGAAATCTTTATGGAACAAATCGCGGTCATCATGATCAATGCCAGAATCACCACTGCAGATACCGGTGAATTAATAAAACCAAACACACCCGCATATTCTCCCTGCGCTGTCATGGTAAACATGGATACCGTCAGGGACGCAGAGAAAACAATACCCAGAATACTGCGGAACAAATGAAGAATCTGCCACATAAGATCTGCAAGCCCTGCGCCGGTGGCATTCATACCGGCAAAAATCTCCGCGCGCCGAAACAGCACATCCGGATTCTCCAGATGCTCATACTGAAACTCATTCTGCCTGTCCATCATAAAGGCTTCATGCTTATGCCACCTTAGCTCTTCGCAAATCTGCCTCTTGCTTTGCAGAAGCTTTATCACAAGTGAAATCAGCAGTCCGCCGATCACCGTAATCCCGGCCAGTCGAAGAAGTCTCTTGTAATCGCAATCTCCCGCAAGCTCGTTCACCATCTGCGCGGACATATAGAGACCAAAGTATGGCGAGAAAGTCTCAGCGATAGCGTAAAGCACCTGATACAGCAAAAAGTTCGGCAGTATCTCATTCATTAGTTTCACGCCGCGTCCGATCAGCCTACATTCTTCCCGAAACGTGCGCTTCCCGTTATGATCATTCCATACCATCCTTATTCGCCTCCTTATAATACTTACTCTGAACCTCAAACAGCTCCCTATATTTTCCTCCTGCCGCCATAAGCTCCTCATGGGTGCCCACCTGTGCAAACCGGGCGCCGTCAAGCAGGAAAATGCGGTCGCAGAAATTCGTTGACGCCAGACGGTGCGAAATAAATATAGAAGTTGCCTGCGCGGCAATCTGATTATAACTGCGATACATCCTGTCCTCGGCAATGGGATCAAGAGCCGCCGTGGGCTCATCCAGAATGATGCATGGCGGATTCTTATAGAGAAGCCTTGCCAGCAGAAGCTTCTGCGTCTCACCGCCCGACAGCTCCACGCCATCTTCATGGAGTTCCCGCCCCAGCGGAGTATCCGATCCCTTAGTCAAAGATGCGATCTTCTCTGTCAATCCCGCCAGTTCGATACAGGCGGCCAGCCTGTCCCAGTCAATCTCCTCTTCCTCAGATGCCGATGCGATATTCTGTGCAATGGAGATGGGAAGGAGATTGAAATTCTGCGGTACGATACCAAACAGTCCATACATTTCGTCGCGGTTATATTCGTATAACGTGTGCCCATCCAGCAGAATTTCCCCCGAATCCGGCAGGAGCATTCCGCACATCAGCCGGATCAGCGTTGTTTTCCCGGCGCCGTTTAATCCCACCAGTGCAATCTTCTCTCCCGCCTTGATCTGAAATGATATGTTATCAAGCACCTTTTTCTCACCCTTGGGATACCGGTAAGATACATTTTTGAATTCTATGGAAAAGGGGCCCTTAGGCACCGGAATACCCGGCCCCCGGTTGAGCTTATCCTCCACCTCCATCGCCTCCCTAAAATCGGAGACCTGCATCGCTCCCTCTGAAACCCGGTTCATTTTCCCCAGAATTTTGTCCATCACTCCCGACAGAGACGTGATTGCCGAGAAATATAATACAAAGGAGGATGCATCCACATTTCCCCTCACGGCTTCGCTGATCAGGAACGCATACGCCGCCCCATCACGAATCAGGATCATGAGGAAATTGACAAAAGCCGTAAGGATACTGCGTCGTTCCAGCTTTCTCTGCTCTACCACGCTCAAATCACACAGATGCGCGATTCGGTCATGCAGGAATTGTTTCATGCTATACAGACGTATGTCCTTGGCGTAACTGAAATCACGAGAGATTGACAATGTGATACAATTCATTTTTTTCTCAATATCGTTGCGTACGTCCCGCTCCTCCCAGTTCTTCCTTCTCTCCCACTTTCCCATGACGGCATTCAGCGCACATCCGGCCGCAAGCAGCAGAATAATGACCGGATGGAACACGGAAACAACCGCTCCAAACAACAGAAAACTCAAAACCTGCGTAAGCATATTGGAAAAATCCATCGGAAAGTGCACGCCTGCCGTGTGATTATCGCCGGTAGCATCTTCTGCACGTTCATTCAATTTCTGTACCTCAGGATCATATTGGTGATACCAGTCCCTGTCACGCTCGTATTTTTCCCGGATATACTGCATCCTCTTCACGACATAAAACTCTGCGTTATCGATCTTTACGGAAAGTATATTATTGGCAAGATCACACAATAGCTGCGCGAGAAGCAGTCCGGCAATCACCAGTGCAATCGGTGTGAATCTGTCCGACGCCTCCAGAAACGCCAGCACTGCGGACGGCGTATATAGCGTAAGCGCCGACAGCGCCAGGAAGATCGGCACCGTAAAAATCCCCGTAAACACCAGCCCCCGCTCGCTGTTCCACAACAGGCGGTAAATGTATCCCACACACGAAAACATCCCATACTTCGGCTTGCGCCTCAGCTTCTTTTGTTCTTTTTTCTTCATCGAAATCCAGTCGTCTCCTTTCGTGATCACCTGAAAGAATACTATACCCAATCAATCAAAAAAGCGCATTTCATCAACCAAAAGTTATTTTCGGTGAACGAAATGCGCTAAAGTTCATTCTATAGTGCGAGCGCCCGACATGAAATAAGCTGCCGAAATTATTGCAATGGGATCAACAGTTCCGCCGTAAATCCGCCGTCCTCGCTATCCGCCGAGAAAAGACCGCCGTACTTTTTCACAAGGCTTTCCACCCGTACAAGGCCAAGACCGTGCTGCGACCCTTTGGCGGACGAAAAAAAGTTTCTGCGCTTATCGCGCTTCTTTCCGGCAGCGTTGGTTACTGCAAGATAAAGCTGTGTATTCTTCTGTCCGATATAGATGCGAAGGAACCGATTTTCCTTGGGCAGCCTTTTATTCTCCTCAATGGCGTTGTCCAGCAGATTCCCGATGATGGCGCACATATCCACATCAGTAACCGGCGTTCCCTCCGGAATTTTTCCCTTCGCATTGACCGCAATATCATTCTGCGCCGCAATCGTAATCTTTCCATTCAGAATCGCATCGATCATGACCCTGCCTGTCTTAACCGTGGTATCCACCTGTGTGAGATCATGATTCAATTCACGCAGATATTCGTTCACTTCCTCGTACCTGCCCAGTGCCATACTTGCCTGCAATGCCTGAATGTGGTTGTGATAATCATGCCTCCATCCCCGCATCTTCGTATACATCGACTCTACCTCGTCACAGTACTTCTGAAGCAGGTCGCTCTGATAATCCTCAATCCGTTTATCAATTCATTTTTGTAAAAACATAAATACCCCATACATTAAAACAATCGTATCATTTCTTTTCCGATCTTTTCCGCCATCCCACGGCTGATAGGAACTTCCTCGCCGTTTTTTAAAAGCACACTGCTGCCCCCAATCCTTGTGATGTGGCGCAGGTTGACGCAGAACGAGCGCTGGCATTTGAAGAAAAATTCGTCAAGCGCTTCTACCGTCTCGGCAAAAGACCGTTTCATCCGATAATTTTCTGCGAAAGTGTGAATCACGACATACTGTTTTTGGGCTTCCACATAAAGAATCTGCGAAAGAGGCACGAAATCCGTCCTGCGGTCATACGTCACGCACAGCCGCTTTTCCGTTTTCGCAAGATTAGCGGCTGCCTTATGAAGCACCTCATGCAGCTTTTCGGAAGAAACCGGCTTCATGAGATAGTGCAGCGCAGCGACCTCATACCCTTCTGCAATAAAATCAGGGTATCCGGTAAGGAAGATCATCTGAACCGCATCGTTCTCCTGACGTACCTTCTTGGCAAGCTCAACACCGTTCATCTCCTTCATTTCTATGTCAAGCAGGAGAATGTCAAAGTCCTGCTCCTCTTCGTATTGAAAAAGAAATGCCTCCGCAGACGGAAACGTGAAAATTCTCATGGAATGCCCTGCGGATTCCGCCCAGCGTTCGACCAGCGCGGCAGCGTATTCCGTATCTGCGGCGTTGTCGTCAATAATAGCCATCTTGTAATTCATATGCCACCTGCCTATACTCCCTTTCCATCATAACACAAAACCGGATGAATGATGAATATCGATTCATGCCGGACCGGACCTCACTCATAAAAATACTCATCCCTGCTCGTCATCTGCAGCACGCCGTCATTCAGCTCCCATATCTCCAGAAAATAGTGAACGCCATCTTTATGAACCTCCGTAACCGGAATTTCCCTGCGTACCAGTACAAGCGTATCATTCGAGTCAAGGAACGGACTTATCGGGATTTGTTCTCCCTCCTGCGGCACCCAAACCTCCAGTTCCGGATACTCCCAGACCAAGATATTATTCCAGTCTTCAATCTCCCGCCGATCCATCCACAGCTCACCATTTTCATCCGGCCGAAAATAGTCCGTCGCGTACCGACCCGCGCTGTCCCATTTATAGTCGCAGGCGACCTCTCCGGCCTCCAGATCCAGCTTCGCGCCCTGACATATGCCGATATAACGATACTGTTCTTCCTCCTCATCCCATATCCAATAATAATAAGGAATGGTGTTGTTGGGCGCCCACCCGAATAAGCCGATATCTGCATTCCCATCAAAATTTAAGTCCAGAACCTCTATTGTGTCCTCAATCGACCAACACTCTGTATATTTCATATCCTCCGGCAAGCTATTGATTTCGTCAACCGTCAGTTCTTCACTAATTCCAGGCAGAATTCTTTCTATATACTCCTCCGAATATAAGTCTCTTTCATTTGCCACAATTCCCTCAGCCGCAAAAACAGTCTGGAGCAGTATATCCCCATTGTAAACCCGAACCTCACTGACCCCGAAATGATATTCGCTTCGCTTTTTCCCCACAACCTCAAACGTGAATGTCCTGCCGTCCGCAAGAGGCGCTTCCATCGTCAAAAGAACATGATCCTCCCACTCCGATGCATCCTCCTGCGTCATGGTGTCGTCATGATTTTCGGCCTCGGGATCCTCCTCTGAGGGCAGCGCCATATCGGGAATATCGTCTTCCTCGGGTACATTCTGCATCCCTGCTCCATGATTTCCCGCTTCGGAATCTTCCTCTGATGACAGCGTTGTATCGCCCGCGTTTTCCTCAGAACTCCCCTGCTCCACAGCCGGATTTTCGCTCCCGGACACAGACTTCTCCCCGTCGCTCCCGCATCCGGTACAAAATATAACAAACAATAATGTAAACGACAGCATGAAACGTCTCATGATACTCCTCCGTTCTAAACCAGTAAGTGATGCTTCTTTTATTTGTAATCGGATAAACCGTAATTGCTTATCCTAATTATTTTAATCCTTTTCAAAAAAGTGTTCCTGTTGAGTAATTACCTGATAAACCGGGAGCTGTCAGGTTCGCCACATTTGCATACCTGCACCATCATTTTCATTGGGACGTATCTGAAATCCCAGTTTCTCATAAAACGGTTCCTTTCCTTTCGCAGACACAATTACAATTTTTATACGCCATCCCGCTTTTAGTTGTTTATCAATGTATAAAACACATTCATTGACCAAATGCTTTCCAATTCCCTGATTTTGATATTCTGGTTTAACCATTACATCCGCCAAATAAGCAATATAACCTTTATCCCAAAATAAGCGTGCACTACCTACAATCCGATTGCCATCCCGACATGCTATGAGAAAATCCGAATTGGTTAGTCCGGCTTCCGCCTGTTCTTCGGTTATCGGCGGCCATTCAACCGCCGAACGCAATTCACAATATTCCGTTACTGATAATGAATTATTATATTTAAGCATAAAACATCTCCAACATTCCCAATCTGTCAGTGTGATTATACTCTGTTTTCTGTTAGTACACAATTCCGAATAAGGAGTTATTTTACCAACAGTCTCTCTGTCTGGCAAATAATTTTCTTCCTAAGATATAATTTCAGGGAAGCGGTCATGAATACCGCTTCCCTGATCACACATACACTCTATTCTCCCGAGATCAACGCTCTCGGTGCAATCTTTTTAATCCGCAGAGACATGAAGCACGCCGCCCCAAACGCAAACAAAACAAGTCCGATCCCTGCAAAGATGTTAAACATGAGCGGAACGGTAAACGTACACTTAACGATTCCTACTCCGCTAAAAAATAAGGCGGTCAGCGGCTTGATGATCTGTGTGCAGACAGTGATCCCCACCGCGACTGAAAGAATGACCGCCGGCATAAAGCTGAACGCCGTCTGCAATATCAGCTGTCCCGTCGTATAGCCCAACGCTTTTAAGATGCCGTAATCCCTCTTTTTACCGTTTAAGACCATTCGCACCAGCAGGTACATAACAAATACTACAAGCATACCGCTTACGAGCAGGATGGCGACCACGATCGCCGTCGCCAGCGCAACATACACGCTGCCCGAGCCGGCAAGGATGGCCTGAACGTTCACTACCGCGTTGATATCGTTCCCAAAACGTCCGATTACCCCATTGTTAAAATCGTCAATGTCCGTATCCTCCGTAAGATCAATATAGTAAGTCGCATTTGAGAGGGCGCCGATCCTTTCATATCCCTCACGGGTCATGATGCAGTCCTTTCCAAGATAACTCGTAAGCTGTGTAAATCCCGTGATCAGATAGGTCTGCTCGTTTCCTTCCGCCTTCATAATAATCTCATCACCGACTTCTAACCCGTTTTCCCCTGCATATTTTGCGGCGATGGCAACCTCATTATCGTACTTGGGAGGTCGCCCCTCAACGATGATATTCTGATTATTGAACTTCGAAAAATCATCGTAGATCATTCCGGCCAGCAAGCTCCCGTCCATATGCTGCACATTTACAGTGGTATAAAGATGCATTTTTTCCACACGGCTGTCGCCCTTCATGGCGGATAAAAATTCGCTCTCCCTGCTTACATTTACATCAATACCGGAATCCGCCGATTCTCCCACGAACATATCAACAAACGGTTGGACATCCCTGATTATATTTTCAAACATCAGTCCTGAAAATACAATGATGAGCGATAACACAAGCATCGTGATCCCGATCGTGATATTCTGTTTTAATCCCGAGCTTGCAGTTTTCATCGCCAGCGCGGCATGCAGCGGCAGGCGAGTCGAGTCAAGCGGAACTGCGTTTTTCTTAAAATGATGCGTTGCGACGCCCTGACGGATTGCAGTGATCGGCTCAATCTTCTTTATCTTTTTGGCAGATAAGAGCACAGCCAGCGCTACCACGCTGAAATTAAAGCCGATCGTGACAAAAAAAGGAACCGGCAGAACTCTGATCCGATACGGTATTCCGGTCTGTGAGACCATCATGGCGCTGATCGCCGGAAAAATGCAATAGGAAAACGCACAGCCTGCCACAGCAGCCAGAATAGAGATTACCACAAACTGCATGACAAAGGAGGAAACAAGCTGTCCGCTTCGATATCCCACGGCTTTCAGCGCACCGAGATTCTGCATCTGATCCTGAATCGTGTTTGCCACATTTGACGAGATGACGACCACACCGATCAACAGCACCAAAAACGCCATGATGCTTAGAATTCCCGCACAGATCATAGAGGAAATGTAGCGTGACTCTGCCACCTCCTCATAAGAATCGCTTACAAACATCACACCCGGAAACGCTTCCATCATGCCATCCAGCAGCAACGTTTTCATATCCTCGCTTTTCGCCCTGTCCGTAAGCCGCAGGGAAATACAGGTTGCGGGATACACGGTATTTTCCTCAGAAAGCGCTCTGAATTTGTCCTCTGTCAACAGCATCATAGTCATTGTACAGTTGTGGGACCCTAGCATCGGACTGTTAAAAAAACCGCATACCGTATATTCCAGCGTTTCGCTGCCCAAAGCAAGCTCCATCGTATCACCCACGGAATAATTATCCCCTGATCCGTAAAGCATGGGCAGATAGATTCCGCTGCTCAAATCACTCTCCTCGGTCAATTCCGCTTTCCCCACATCCGCGTATAGCGCAGTATCCTTTTCCATGATCACCAGACTCACCATGATTTCCCCGCCACCATAGGAAAACGAGCCGGGCATACAGAGCGCATCTCTCACAGAGAACTCCGTCACCTCATCGGTGTCGGAGAGCATATCGATTACAAACTCCCGAAACGTCTCCTCATTCGTATAGGCAGCGATCGTGACATGTCCATCGTTTACTTTTGTATGAGATCGCTCAAAGTTTTTCTTATAATCCGTGCTCAACATCAGCCACAGATTCATCATAGCGGACGAAAGTAATATCAGCATGACGATCGCAACCGTCTGCCCTTTCGCCTTGCGGATATTCGAGCGGACAAGTAACATGGTTCGTTTCATAAATAAATTATCTCCTTTCTCACATCATCCCATTAGGCACTTGCGAAATGCAAGCCATTACATTCATGTTTGTGGAAAATATACAATTCCATAAGTAGGCACTGTGAAACCGCCGGTACTTACATGCGGAACTTTCGCATGTTATGTACCGCTGCGGTTGAACTGTAGCGAAAGCGCGCCTACATTGGATTGTATATTTTTCACAATCACGCAAACCGAATGCTTGCGTTTCGCAACGTCTAACTACCACCCCATTTCCGCAAGAAACGCCGACAGCTTCTCGTGCCGCGCTTTGTCGTTTGTCTTATATTTTCCCAGGTCACACTCGCCCATCACAACGCCGTCCTGAATATACAGGATACGGTTTCCCCGTCTCGCTGAGCGCATATCGTGCGTCACCATCACGACACTTTGCCCCGCCTCATGAAAACTTGTCAGCGTATCTAACACGTCCAGTCCCGCCTTGGAATTGAGCGCGCCCGTCGGCTCGTCTGCAAACAGGATTTCGGGGGAATTGATGAGCGCGCGGACGATTCCGACCCGCTGCGCCTCGCCGCCCGAAATCTGCGTTGGAAACTTTCTCTGCGTTTCCTCCGAGATCCCCACTGCCGCAAACAGCTCTTTCGCACGTGAAACAAGCGCTTTTTTATCATTATTCACAAGCAGCCCCGCCGCAAGCACGTTGTCTAAAACGCTCATGGTGTCGAGCAGATAAATCTGTTGAAATACAAATCCGCAATGCTCCTTTCGAAATACCGCAAGCTGATCAGAATTGAAATCGGATATGTCCGCTTTACCGACTGTGATTTTCCCAAGGGTGGGTGTGTCCATTCCCGAGAGCGCATACAAAAGTGTGGATTTTCCCGCTCCCGACGCACCCATAATGACCGTGAAATCCCCCTTGTAGATCGTAAGATCAATGTTTTTCAGAACGTGCTGCATTGCTCCTCCGTTGGAAAAGCTCTTGCTGAGACGCTCGGTTCTTATCAATGCTTCTTTCATGATAATCTACCTATGCCTTTCTTTAACCTGTCTTTTCACGTTCCATTCTACCCGACATAAGCTTAACTGTCTTTAAGCATTCCTTAAAGATTCCTTAAATCTTACGCTGCCGCTCAGCGGTATCCGTACGGTTGCCGCTAACCCGTCCGCTCCGTTTTCGATCACAAGCTCACCCTGCATTTCCTTCATAAAGCAATCGGAAATGTACAGTCCTAAGCCTGCACCTTCGATCTTAGCCGAATTCTTTCCCCTCTTGTATTTTTCTTTCAGCCTTGGCAGCTCCTCCGCCAAGACCCCGCCGCCGTGATCTTCGATCCGAACTGTAAGATAAGCTTCCGTGACGGCGATCGCCACATCCATCTTCGTATTTGCATATTTATAAGAATTGGAAAAGAGATTGTCAAACACCTGCTGTAGGCGGACTTTATCCGCAAAGATCAGGCAGTCCGGAACCGGCGGAAGCTCTGAATAATGAAAATAATCTGCGTCAAGGAGCATCCCGGTAAGCGCACCGCTCTCCATGTCCGCAGGCTCTACGGTAAGCTGCTGCAATTCCTCCAGTGTGGCGGAAAAAAGATTCGTCACAAGTGTGCCGATCTGATCTGCCTTGCGAATGATATGCGCATAATTCTGTCGGTCCTTCTCGTTGTCCGTCGTCGCCGCGCCAACCTCCGAAGCCGCCAATATACTGGATACCGGAGTCCGGATATCATGGGAAAGCTGGGCGATCAGCTCCTTTTTGGACGCGTTGGCGCGTGCTTCTGCAAGACGCGCTTTTTTCAACTCCGAGCGCATGATGTCAAAGCTCTCCGTGAATGCGCCGAATAGATTCTGCCTGTCCATCTCAAGCGGGATGTCCAGATTCCCTCCCGCAACATTCTCCGCAAAGCGCTCCAATTTTTGAAACGGTTTTTTTACATGACGGTTTATATAGGCCAGATACCCTACGCAGCATCCGCACTGAACGACCGACGCAAATATAAAAATAGCGGCAATCCGCCGCCTGTGATCGTCTCTCATTTGAGACGCGTCATTATGAATGATCATTTTTCCGACTACGGCGCCATCTCTTTCAATATCTAAAACCGTATCCCGATGAATTACCGCCTCGTTGATGTTCCTGCTCAGTCCCGATGCGGTCTGAAAAAGGACCGCACCGTCTTTATCAAGCACAGTATAATCAAGAACCGTCACGTTTTGGTGCCGTTCCATCTCGTCAAAATCCGCCTGTACGGACTGCAGCGCCTCATTGACGGACACCACATCCTGCCGGTCGTCCACATTCCGGCTCATGAAAAAGATCAACGCCGCAATCTCCGCCAAGAAAAACGCTATGAATAAACATAAGAATCTGCGATATTTCATTGCGATCCCCCCTGCATACCGCTTTTCACCCTTTTTCCGCAAAACCTGTAGCCGGTGCCCCAATCCGTGATGATATAACATGGCTCGCCCGGATTCCGCTCTATCGCTTCGCGCAGTTTTCTGATGTGTACGTTCAGCGTTCCGTCGCCTGCAAATTTATCCTCCCAGACATTCTCAAAAATTTCCTTCTTGGAAACCACCCTATTTTCATTATTGATCAGGTAGGTCAGCAGCTTAAACTCCAGTGTCGTGAGCTTGATGGGATTTCCACCGACCGTCACCTGCTTTGCGGCAAAGTCGATCGTCATCCATTCATCGGAATACCCCGTTTCCAAATGTTGCCCATACCGCTTTAAGACCGCTTTTATCTTAGCAAGCAGTACGCTGAGCGAACACGGCTTTTGGATATAATCGTCGCCGCCGATATTTAAGGCAGCGATCTTGTCATCGTCACTTGTCCGCGCAGAAAGAAACAGGATCGGTATCTGCGTTTTTTCCCGAAGCTCCCTGCACAGCTCGAATCCGCTGCCTTCCCCGAGATTGATGTCAAGCAGCATCAGATCAGCCGTATTCTTTTCTATAAAATCCAGACATCCGGCGGTGTCATAGACGACTGCCGTCCGGACCCCGAACAGATTAAAATATTCCGCCGCGCTGTCTGCAAACAACCTTTCATCGTCAACGATCAGACAATCGTACTTCATGTTCCTCCCCCTGCAGTCCAACATGTTTAATGATCGTACGGTAAATATGAACAAAAAAGATCGTGGATAACGAAAGCGAGATGATCTCGGCAATCGGGAATGCATACCATACCGCCTGCAAGCCAAACTGTTTCGCAAGAAGATACGCTGCCGGCAGCAGCACCAAAAGCTGTCTCGCAATGGAAACGATCATACTGTAAAACGCTTTGCCGAGCGCTTGAAATACAGAACCGACCACAATGCTGTAGCCCGCAAAAACGAAGCAGCAGCTGATCGCACGTAACGCCGGCATACCGATCGTAAGCATCTCATTTGACGCTTCAAACAACAGCAGCAGCCTGTCCGGTATGATCTGGAACACCAAAAAACCAACTGCCATCAATCCGACTGCATAGGCGACGCTGAGCTTAACGGTCCTGATCATCCTGTCACGCTTGCCGGCGCCGTAATTATATGCAATGATCGGCACCATCCCGTTATTCAAGCCGAATACCGGCATGAACACAAAGCTCTGCAGTTTAAAATAAACGCCGAATACCGCAGCGGCTGTCGAAGAAAACGACATCAAGATCAGATTCATGCCATAAGTCATGACCGAACCGATCGCCTGCATGACGATGGAAGGAATGCCGACCCGGTATATTTCCCCGATGATGCCGGGGTTTACAGGATATTTTCTGAAGCTCACATGAATTTCTTTATTTTTTAACTGATTTAAGACCACTGCAAGCACCGCCGCGACACACTGACCGATGACCGTCGCAGTCGCCGCACCCGCAACGCCCATGCGCGGCATCCCAAAATAGCCGAAGATCAGGATCGGATCGAGAATCAGATTGATGACTGCGCCAGTCATCTGAGTGATCATGGCGAACACAGTTTTACCTGTGGACTGCAGCAGCTTCTCCGTCATTGCCTGTACAAACATCCCGACCGAGCAGATACAGCAGATGCGCATATAGGTCGTGCCGTACTGCATGATGAGTTCACCGTTCTCCTGCGCACGGGTCTGTGTCCGGAAGAAAACGCCGGTCAGAAAAATACCGATCAGTACAAAAAGAACATAGCCGACAATTGCAAGAAAAATACCGTTCGTCGCCACCTGATTGGCACGCTCCGTATTTTTTTCGCCGAGGGAACGCGAGAGCAGCGCATTGACGCCTACGCCCGTCCCGACTGCAAAAGCGATCATCAGCGCCTGAATCGGAAATGCAAGCGATACAGCCGTCAGCGCATCCTCATTGATCTTGGAAACGAAAATACTATCTACAATATTATAGAGCGCCTGCACAAGCATCGATAGCATCATCGGAAGGGACATATTCAACAACAGCCGATTCACCGGCATCACACCCATTTTATTTTCTTTACCCTCATATACTGCCATGCTTCTTCTCCTATCCTTTCGTAACAATCTGATGTCATCAAATTCTGCTATCGTCTACCATATCATTTCATAAAAAAAAAAGCAACCATTCGTGAAAAAACAATTGACAAGACCGACGATGTTCCGTATAATATGGAAATGTTGATAGCCTTGAGGCTGTGTGTTCGTAGCTCAGTTGGATAGAGCAACGGCCTTCTAAGCCGTGGGTCGGGGG
>CAZZNE010000032.1:0-23203 GCA_964655525.1 uncultured Clostridium sp. | reverse complement strand
TGGTTAAGAAAAGCCCTGCATATTTATCATACACAGAGCCATTCTAATCTTTTTTCCCTCTACATAGAGCGTTTTCTTTCTGTAAAATTTATTTTACAGAGTTATACCCGCCTTGTTTGCAAAATCGGCTTTTCTCCCGATAAGTTCCGACTGTTTTTCCTTTGGCAGATTGTCAAATACTTCCTCATAAAGAACATCATCTAACCGCATTTCCCTAGCAAGTAAAAATACATTTAGATTGAACCATTCATCCCAAAGCCCCTCAAACAAGCTGTTACTGTCTGTATAGGTGTCAAGCTCCTCAAAGCCATATGACGGTGTATAGCACTGCAATTTAACAAAACCATACCTGCCAACATCAACCACTATCAGATCCTCGTCCTCTATTTCGTACAGTTCCGCAAACGCATCAATCACCTTGTGGCATTTTTCCCGTTCTTCCTCTGTGATATATACCTTTTTTTCCATGCTCATTTACCTCTTATCCTTTCAAATCGTGGAATATTGTTTTCAGTTCCTGCAATGCTTCTAAACCACATATTTGAAATGCCACATACGCCATTTTGTACGGAATAGAGGTATGGCTGTCTGCATTTATTGGTGTGTTACTTTATGACACCTGTGCATTATATATGGGCAAAAAGCGGTTGAAACTTTTTTGAAAAAAGAAAGTCCAATTCCTTTCGGCGGCATCATATTGGCTATGACATGGGGAATATTTCATTTTGTATCAAGAGGGGTAGGAATTGAAATATGGAATGGAATTTCTACAATGATATTTTCTGTTCTTAGTGGTGAAATTTACTTAAAATTAAACAGGAAATGGTTGCAAAGTTATCTTTTTATCGCCATGGGCTATTTGTTATAAATTCCAATTTATCGGGGAGTTATCCGTTACGGACAACTCCCCGTTCTGGCACTTTGACGAAGAATTTAGCAAATAGAGTATTTCGCAACCCTAGTCTGAAAATTCGTCCGAATATTACATTATAACCCCTTCACCTATCCACGTTTTTTCTGTACCAGCTTCATCGAGATCATGGTACCTGCTGCCAATGCGGCAAGTCCCGCCAGCACCAACAGGATGCAGGCAAGCGCCTGATGATCGGAAGCAAAACGCCCAAGTGCGCTCATCATCGCCTGCTGATCGCCGTGATAGCACACTTTTTGAATCACAAACAGAACCGCACCCATCAGCAGCGCTTCCACCAGCAGCAAAAGTACCTCGCACATCTCCCGTGATTCTATTTTTCCGACAAAAGCCGCAAGCAACAGATTCCCTCCGCCCCAGAAGCCAAGCATGATCATGGCGCAGAGGATGATCATCTGATAGGGCTTTGTCGTCTCCATAAGAATCCGCATTTCTTCCATTTGGCATAATGGGATATGCATCCCGATCAAAACAAATACGATACTGATCAAGGTCGGAACTGCCATGACCACAAGGCAGGTCAGACTTCTTCCTATCATATGCTCCCGCTTTCTGATCGGAAAGCAGCCGTAAAAAAATTCCATATTGGATTTTCCCTCTACCGCAAAGATAGAAGATATCACGGCAGTCGAGCCCACAACAAAAAATCCGAGCAGCAGCGGGGTCAGAAAAAACAGACAGCCGATTCCTGCCGCCAACATGCTGAGTATCATGATGATCCATGATTTTCTGCATATCGCCATATCCATTTTCATGATTTTGATCACATTGTTCATCTTTACGCACTCCTCTCCGCATAGATCAGAATATCATCTATTTTGGCATTCTCCATCTGGAACGGACAGCCGTCGCACAATGCATATTGTTCCCTCGGCAGCATGGCTTCAAAGCTGTCCCCGTATCTTCGCGCCCCGATCAGATTTTTTTCGAGTTCTCCGGACACTTTTCTTTGGTCTCCTTTCAAAATCACATATTTTTCCATCAGAACGTCTTTTTCACCCGTGTAAAACAATTTTCCGCCGCTCAGGATCGTAATATAATCGGCAATTTTCTCTAAATCCGTACTGATATGGGTTGAAAACAAAACGCTGTGATCGCCGTTCTGAATATACTCCATCAAAATATCCATGCACTCGTCTCTCGCCACCGGATCTAAGCCTGACGTCGGTTCGTCCAACACCAGCAGCTCCGCCTTATGGGAAAGCGCCACGGCAAGCTGCAATTTCACACCCATTCCGCGGCTTAGCTCGCTGACTTTTTTCTTGGGATTTAACCCAAACTGACGTAACAGTTTTTCGTAGTTCGCCTTATTCCAGTTTACATAAAATGCTCCGCAATATTTTTCTACCTGTTCCAAGGTAAATATGACCGGAAAAAAGGGCTGATCCACCACGATCCCCACCATTTGTTTTACCTGCTTTTCACACAGGATATTATCCTGCCCGCCGATCCGAATCTCCCCCTGAAAATCCAGCATATTCATGATGCTCTTTATGGTCGTTGATTTCCCGGCACCGTTTTTCCCTACCAGCCCCATGATAAATCCTTTCGGCAGCTGAAATGAGATGTGATCCAATTCAAAATCTTTGTACTGCTTATGCAGATTCGTGATTTCCAGCATGTTTACCGCTCCTCCTGTTTTAACAAATTTTGTAAGATTTCCACCAATTCCGTTTCTGTTAACGCCGCCTTTCTGGAAATGCAGATTGCCTGATCAAAATGAGACTCAATCTGCTCTAATAGCTTCTCATGTATGATCTCATTGCTTCTTTCTGAAACATAATAACCTTTTCCCTGTACGGCATTGATATATCCCGCCGCTTCCAGATCGTTATACGCCTTTGTCGTTGTGATGACGCTGACTTTTAAGTTCCTTGCAAGCCCTCGTATGGACGGAAGACATTCCCCCTCCTTGATCTCACCGGACATGATTGCATCCAGTATTTGTTTTTTGATCTGATCATAAATAGGCTCGCTGCTATTGTTTTTTATGACGATTACCATTGCTTCCTCCTGTCTATCACTGTATATACTATATCATATACAGTTATCCATGTAAAGCCCCAGTTGTCACCCTCCGAGTAGAAAGCAAAATTTGGAAATAGGTTCTCTTACTTGTTGACTTTTGTTCTAAAGTTCCTTATAATATATCAATGCGATATATCATAATGATATATTAAAACAAGTATAAAGGAGGTCTTCACATGACCAGACAACGAATCCGAAAACTGTTCCTCATCACTTCTTTGCTCCTTTTTCCGGTCACGCTCTATTATTTCAGTCCTGCCTTAATTATAGACGCAGGGCTGCGCGGTGTGATCAACGGAAGTTTTATCGTATTTTCTCTGATGTTTTTACTTTCCATCCCTTTCGGGCGGCTGTTTTGCGCCTACCTCTGCCCTGCGGGCGGACTACAGGAATGTGCGTTCGTCATCAACGATAAAAAACCAAAACAGGGATGGCGGAATTATATCAAATTCATCCTATGGGGATGCTGGCTCATCGCGGTTGCCAATTGCTATTTTCACACCGGCGCGATCACAGCGATTGATTTTTTCTTTGAAACGGAACACGGGATATCTGTTTCCTCCATTCAAAGTTATGTGATTTATTACGGCATTGTGTGCCTGATCTTTGTTCCCGCCATCCTCTTCGGGAAACGGGTGTTTTGCCATTACTTTTGCTGGATGGCCCCGTTTATGATATTGGGCAGCAGGCTCCGCAGATGCTTGCATCTTCCGGGCGTACATATCAGGATCGCAGAAAAAAGCAATTGCATTTCCTGTGGGAATTGCAGTAAAATCTGTCCTATGGGAATTGACGTTATGGGCAATGTAACCGGAGCGGCGGATCAACGGATCGACAGCTCCGAATGTATCCTATGCGGCGCATGTGTGGATCATTGCCCCAAGCATGTCTTGTGCTATGGCATGCGCGAGCATCAAAAAAAAGACAAAAGCAAATAAAATCATCGTAACAATCTATATCAAATTCCCGAATGAAAGGAACAGGACAATGGCAAATGAAAAAAAGATTGACTGTGTGATATTAGGCTTGTTAAGTCACGAGGAGTTAACGGGATATGAAATCAAAAAAAGAATGGATATGGCACTGAAGTATTTTTGGAACGCAAGCTACGGCAGCATCTATCCTGCCCTGAGCGACCTTGTCGATCGCGGACTGGCTACCAGACAGGAGGATGCGGAAACCAAGCGAACGAAGCTGGTCTACACCATCACCGACGAGGGACGGGATTACTTAAAACAGTGGCTCTCGCAACCCGTCTCTAAGGACGAGCTTCGCTACGAGACGCTGCTAAAGCTGTTTTTCGGGGCAGAGCAGGGCGAGAGGCAGGCACTCTCCCATATTGAAGCGTTTGAGGCAAAGATCAAGGACGAGCTGCCCTATCTGTTGAACGCCGAAAGAATCTTAAAAGATCATCAATCCGATGCCCCCGCTCACAAATACTATCTGCTTACCGTGGCGTTCGGAATCAAAACCTATCGCACGTATTTAGAATGGTGCGCGGAAGCAAAACAGGTTTTATCATAAATCCAAAATGAGGCTGCGCCAGAACGCAGCCTCAGAACATTTCCCGACGGGATTTCTATTAAAAAACGCAAAGTGTACTTTTGAATGCGCAGCGTTCTTTTTACGATTCGCCGCTGCTCATCCGAAGCTGTGCATTCACCAAGCCATAATAGATCCCCTGCTTTTCCAGCAGTTCATTATGAGTGCCGATTTCGGCGATACCGTGCTTGTCAATGACAACCAGACGGTTCGCATCCCGCAGCGTGGATAGGCGGTGGGCAATGGCAAAGGTGGTTCTTCCCTTTACCAGACGATTTAATGCCTGCTGGATCAGGAACTCGCTCTCCGTATCCAGCGCCGATGTCGCTTCATCCAGAATCAATATTCTGGGATTATTCAGAATCGCTCTGGCAATGGCAATACGCTGCCGTTCCCCTCCTGATAAGTTGTAGCCATGCTCGCCCACATAAGTATTATAACCATCCGGCGTTTTACAGATAAAGTCATGGGCGTTGGCAGCTCTTGCCGCCATGATCACCTCTTCTAACGTGGCGTTCTGCTTGGCAAATCGGATGTTCGCCAGAATCGTCCCTGAAAACAGGAATGTCTCCTGAAGCACGACACCGATCTGGGAATGCAGACTTTCCATCTCCACATCCCGCAGGTCATAACCGTCCAAAGTAATCCTTCCCTGATCGACATCATAAAGCCGCATGATCAAATTGATCAGTGTGGATTTTCCTGTTCCGGAAGCCCCCACAAGACCGATCATCTCCCCCGGTTTTACCTCAAAAGAGATGTGCTCCAGCACCGGCTCGTAGGTCTGATATCCAAAGGACACATCCTCGAACGAAAACGCACCCTGTATGGGAAACGCCTTGCTCTCCGCTTTGTCCGCCAGCATGGGTTCCTCGTCCAGCACATCGTAAATACGGTTTAAACTGGTCAGCATCTGCATCACCTCTCTCGGCAGATGTGTCATCCAGCTTAAAGGGCCGAACAGATAGCCGCTGTATGTCACGAACTGCACCAGTTCTCCCACAGTCATACTGCCGTCCAGCACCTGAATGCCGCCGAAATAGACGGCGATATAAGTACCCACTCCCAGCAGAAACGTCATGATCGGAAAGAATACCGCCCAGAACGTCTCATTTTTCTTTTGTATGGCTGCAAAAGCCTGCGCCTTTTCCGTAAACCGTGCGCTCTCCCGCTCCTCCTTGCCAAAGGATTTCACAATGCGCATACCGGAAAGGATATCCTGCAGATTGCTGCTGAGATCATCCTCCCTCAGCCACTGTTTATGGTAAATGGTATGAATGTGATGCCAGAACATCCGGATGATCACCAGCACCGCCACCACAAATACCAACGACAGTAATGTCATCTTCCAGCTGATGATCAGCATCATGACCAAAGATACGATCATGGTCACCAGCGTGGAAAACATATCCCCGAACACATCCTCCATAAAGATACGGATCTGCTTGGTGTCCCGTGACACCCGGTTCATCAATTCTCCGGGCTTGCGGTTGTTGATGAACGACAGGGACAGCACCTGAATTTTATAGTAAAGCTTCGCCCGAAGGCTCATGCTCAGGGACGCCCCCAGCTTGACGCAGAGCCAATAGCGGTAGACCCAGCAGACCATCCCGCCCGCTGTCAGCACGAAAGTCAGTCCGATAAACAGCCACAAATCCCTGAACGTTCCCTGTCCGTCTGTCAGCGCATGATCAATAAAGTAGCGCTGTACCATGGGGTTAAACATATTGATTCCCGCGATCAAAATGAGCAGCAGGGAAATCGCCACCAGCCTTCCCATGAAATCTCCACACAACGCCAGAAACTTTTTCAGGATGTCGGACTTTCCATCACAATACATGCATTTGCTCGTGCCCGGCAGCGCACGACCACATTTTTCACAATATTTTTCATATTCCCGGCTTTCCACCCGGCTGACCATTTTAAGGCTTCTTCCCTCCTGCATGGCCTGAATCAGGGTCTGCGCTCCTCTGACCGCATATGCCACCCTGATGATATGGCGCATGGAGAAACGGGCGATGCATTCCGGCTGCCCCTCCTTGGGAAACACGGTCACAATGCCGCAGCCTACCTGATGCTCGCATTTTATTTTTTCGCAGTCCGAAAGCAGATGCTCGGAGGTCTTTTCTTCCCCCCGGAGGGTGATCAGACGGTTCTCGGTCACGACGATCCATATCTGATCCGTGTAACTCGTCTCGGCGCTGTGCACCCCGTTATCAAAAGCCAGATCCACAGGGACGCAGTACCAAATCGTCTCGCCATCTTGGAGGGACAGCGCCTGCTGCTGGGACTCCCTCAGTGTATATAATAGTTTCATGAATCATTGCTCCTTATGAAATAACTTCCTTTTCGTAAAATTGCTCCCATTCCCTACTTACAATCCGGAAGTGCTGCTATGTGGTGTATTCCTTCAATTCCTCCAAAAATTCTTGGTAGTCGTTATCAGACCAATAAAATGTCAATTCTTCCTCTGTATATTCGTCCGGTGTATCACGCATGAAGCTGTTGTCAATGTCATATCCTAATCTGATCAATACCGCCTGTGCAAATTCTCTGAAAAACATACCAATCCCTGTTATGACATTTCCATCTTCCACGACTCCTTTGTGCGTGAAGTTCTCTTTTTCCACAAAGTCAAACGTGTCTGCCATCTGCATGAAAAAGCCGGAAGTAAACTTCTTACCCTTTAGAATTCCTGCTTTCGATAATAAAATCGGAGAGGATGAAATTGCCGCGAATACGATGTCTGAATCATTTCCGCTCTTAATAAATTCAATCAACCTGTCATCAAATAACGCAGGCAGCGGATTGATTGTCCCCGGCAAAATGACACATTCATAATCTGTAATCTTTGCATCTGCCGTTGTTTTGGTAGGAATCACCCGCAAGCCATCTTCGCTGCAATATTCCTTATTTTCGCTTGCAATGTAATCAATCTTCTCGCCAAACCAGACTGTTAGTGCTGCGGTTAGACAGGTGATCTCCTGCAAAGAAAAATCAGGATATAGTAAAACTGCAAATTTTCTCATTCTGCTTTCCTCCATCAATACTGATTTGTCAGTACAATTTACTTATTCTTAACAGGTGCAAAATTCCCAAAAGAGCGTTAAATAAACAAATCCAGTCTCTTGCGCTCCGCCACAGACAGCGCATACAGGTCGGGCAGCTCGTAACGGTTGCCGTCAATGTCGGTGATCTGGTAGCGCGATTCGCCTAATGCCACCACGGCGTCACCGCCCATGTTTGTAGTGAACCGACAGCTTCCGAAATCCGTCTGCACATGCCAGTAGGCATAACCGTACTCGTCCTTGACTTCCATCACCTTGCGGATCACGGGCATGAAATAGCGCAGGCGCACCTGTTCCTGGATCATGTCCTGTACCTCTCTCGGCATGTCTTTTAAGGATTGGATCATGCCGATCTCCTTCGCTTTCTCATCCGCCTCCCGGATGGAGATATACTCTCCGGGATTCGTCAGCGGGAACGTGAGATAAACGCCCACCCGCTCATAGTTCTTCTCTTCGAACTTCAAAGACAGAAAGCCTCCCTCCGTCCTGGCAAAGACCGCGTTCTCCGCGGTCAGCAGACGCATGTTCAGTACTTCCTCCGATTCTTTTTTCAAAGCTTCTTCGTCGAATTCCTGCAAGTCAAGCAGATCCGGCATATTACCTTCTCTATTTTCTTCCATACAATCTATCTTCCTTTCCTAACTTCAAATCACTGAATCCCAGCGAAATACTATTGATTACATTTATGTATGCACGAAATATACATATCCACAAGTAGGCGCTCTGATGCCGTCGGTACTTATGTGCCGTATTTTGGCACATTACGTACCGTTACGAGCGGAGGGCAGCGAAAGCGTGCCTACGTTGGAATGTATATTTCGCATAATTGTATAACATAAATACATGTATTTCGCCTTATTCCAGACCGCGCATCGCCAGCGCCTTGGTCTGCAGCTCGCTCAGTTTATAGAACGTTCCCTTCATTGCCATCAGCTCTTCATGAGTTCCCGACTCTGTCACCTTTCCGTCATCCAGCACGATCAAGTGTGTTGCATTGCGCAGGGTGGACAGACGGTGCGCGATGGACAGCACGGTCCTGCCTTTCTCCAACTGCTCCAGCGACTTCTGAATCGCCAGTTCCGTCTCCGTATCCACGGCTGACGTTGCCTCGTCCAAGATCAGAATCGTCGGGTCAGCCAAAATGGCTCTGGCAATGGAAATACGCTGCTTCTCCCCGCCGGACAACGACCTGTTGGAAGAGCCAAGGATCGTGTCATAGCCCTGCGGCATCTTGCAGATAAAGTCATGTGCGCTCGCCTGGATTGCTGCCCGGATGATCTCCTCTCTGGTTGCTTCCGGTCTGGCGTAGGCGATATTCTCCGCAACCGTGCCCATGAAAATATAAGTTTCCTGAGACACCATGGATACATTCTTCCGCAGTTCCTTAAAGCCGTACTGTTTGACATTGACACCGTCCACCAGCACCTGCCCTTCCTGCGTGTCATACAGGCGGGAGATCAGATTGACCAGCGTGGACTTTCCCGCTCCGGAACGTCCCACGATTCCCAACACCTCGCCCGCTTCCACATGAAAGCTCACATCCTTCAGGATGGGCTTATTCGGCTCATAGCCAAAGGTCACGTGCTCCAGTGTGATCTCACCCCGTATCCGCTCAGGTCTTATGGAATCTGCCGCCTCCCTGACCTCCGGCACCGCGTCAATGATTTCAAAAAGCCGCTGCGCCGAATTCATGGCATTGGTGTACCAGCGGATAATCCTGGACATAAACTCCAGCGGCCACTTGAGCTGACCCACATAACCGCTGAATGTGATCAGCAGACCCAGCTCCATATCAGAGCCGCTGATGATCAGCGCTCCGCCCACTGCCCAAGCCAAAAATGTCAGCATATCTTCCACGAAAATGTACAGAGCGGAAAATTTGCAATCATACTTTGCCACATCCAGCTCCGCATCCCGCACCTTATGATTATTTTTTGTGAAACGGGTCATCTCCTGATTTTCCTGCCCGAATGCCTTGACCACGCGCGCCCCTGTAAAATTTTCATTCATCTGACCGTTCAGCCTGCGGTTTGCCCGGTGGCGCTTGCCAAAGTAATGCCACAGTCTGGGCATCAGCAGGTAACTGATGAAAAACAGGATGGGCATCAGGATTACGCTCGCCAGCGCCAACAGGGGATTCAAGATGAACATGATGACGCAGGTGGCAATGATCGTCCCCACATTGATAAAAAAGTAAGGAATGCCATCAATAAAGAAGCTGGAAATCTCTCCCGCATCATCGGAGACACGGGTCATTAAACCGCCGGTCTGCCTTCTGGTAAAGAAACTGATGGACAGCTTTCCCATGGAGTCGAACACCTGACTCTTTAACTTTGCCACGACCTCCGGGGCAATATGCGCCGTCAGGACGCCCTGCAAAATGCCCAGCCCCTGAAGCAGCACCTTCGTGCCGATCATGACTACCACCAAAATCCCCAGCGCCAGCACAAAACGTCCTGCCGGCAGATGCAGCATGTTCAGAAACGCCTCATCCTTCTTCAACACCTTATCATACAGCACCGTACCGCTGAGATAAGGCCACACCAGATTTAATCCCGCCGTGGCCAGATAACAGAACATCATCATGACCAGCCTGAACTTGTAGGGCTTAAAATAGGATACCACCCGAAGTAAAATGGAGCCTTTGTTCATACACTTGGGACAGACCTTCCGCTCTTGATCCGGATAGATCATCCCGCATTTGGGACAGCATTCCTTTCCCCGCTTCACATCCAGATCATCCTGCGTGATCTCCTCTTCTTTTTTTAGCTTCTCCAACAAACGCCCAAGCCGCATAAAAGCTTCCATTCTGGTATTGGAGAACTGGCACAGGTACCTGTCCGTACTGCTGATCCGCCCCATCAGGATACCCGTGCTGACCTGCCGGATCACTTCCAGTTTCTCCGTCTGAGCCAGATCGTACAGCAGGACCGCCGGTTCCTCCATGCGCTTTTCCTGCTCCAGCGACCAGCTGTCATAACCGCCCAGCCGGTACTCCTGCTTTTCCATATACGGATATTTGGCGACGATCAGCTTCTCCTTCGTCAGCGCCACGATGGAGTCCGCAAACCGCTGTTCCTCGTCCAAGTCTCCCGTGGCGGCAAATATCACGTCTTTTTTGTCAATGCCATACTTCTTTATGACATTCATAAAACTTTCCGGTAACTTCATTTCTTCCTCCGACTATTATTTCGTTTACGATTCTATCCGGAGTTTTAATTCGTATAAACTCCCTCTCCCGAATGCATTTTGGAACACAAAAAAGGACATAACCTACAAATTGTATGTCATGCCCTTCATTCATCCATAATCCATGCTTACGCATACGCGTGTGCCAGAAAGAACTCAGCCCGGCAGCACCGCATACCTTCGGGAGACAATACAATTCAAACGATAGTGATTCCGCTTTCCATTCCTAAAAAATCGTACCATGTTGATTGCCTCCTTTCTTTTATTTTTGGGTACATCTAGTAATATAACCGCTTTTTTATCATCTGTCAACTACTAACTGTGGCATTCTCTATACTTTTTTGCAAATCCTTCTGCAATATGAAAAAAGGACTGATTTTTTCAGTCCCCTAGCCCTCATAATGCCCTCTACAAGATATGATTTTTATATTTTGTAATTCGTCAATATCATAAACCAAACGATTAAAATCATCTATCCTTCTGGAATAACCCGGTCTATACTTTAATGGTTCCGGCTTCCCTAACCCCTGCATTGCCCCATTTCGTTTAATATCTTCCAATAAATTGTTTATTTTCTTTAATGTCTTACGATCTTGCGTCTGCCAATGAAGATAGTCATCAAACCCTTTCGCTGTAAATGTAAAATCATTCATTATTCATTTTCTCCATAAAGTCTATCACCTTCTGTGTTGGCTTCCAGTCGTCAGCTTCCATATCCCGCAGTTCTTCCATTGTGAAAGATATCGTTTTACCTTGTTCCAACTGCTCCCGGCTTTTATCTAACTTGCTAAGGTACTCCGCATTCGCTTTTATCCTTTGCATTTCATTATATTCTTTTTCAGACACAATAACTACATTTTCATTCTTAGGTCTTGATACAATCAAGGTTTCACCATTTATAACCTGATTACACCATTCCTTAAAATTGTCTCTTACATCCATACTCTTCACCGCTAACATCGTATCACACCTCCCGAAAATTCGTACGTTTTTTCGTACTTATAGTATATGAAGTTATTATGGATTTGTCAAATAAAAATTATACCACAAGTTTTATGTACTATACTCTTCCGTAATTCCACCGTAATTCCATTTCTTTTTACTTACCCTCATCAAAATAGTATATTGTTCGAAAAGCCTGTCACTCCAACACGATCTCCTCTCCCAAGGCAAAAGAATAAAGGAGCTTCTGTTTAATTTTTTTATGGGTAAGACGCATAAGCGCCTCCCCGTAATAATCAAGCTGCACCTGATAACGGGTGCGCAGTTCTTCGGCGTTCTGCACGCGATCCGTTTTATAGTCCGCGATCACCAGCCCGTCTTCTTCCTCAAAAAACACGTCGATGATTCCCTGAATGAGCACCGTCTCCGTCTCCGGAAACGCCGCGTTTAGGCGGTTGGCCGGAAGTCCCAGCACAAACGGCTGCTCCCGATAGAGCTTTCCTTTTTTCTCCGCCGCAAGCATGCGCGCCGCAAGCCCGCTTTTCTTAAATCGCAACAGCTTGTTCAGATTGAGCAGTTCATAATAGCCGTTCGGCAGCGCACCCGAACGTTCGCGCGCCCGCAGATCCGCAGCAAGCGCCGCAAGCGTATTCTCCGCGGAAAGATCCATCAGCTCCAACGCCTTGTGGTACGCGGTTCCCCTTGCCGTGCCGAGCGTCTGCTCCTCCCTCTCAAAACGCGGAATATACGTCCTTGCATGGGTCTCGGGAAACAACGTATCCGCACTTTCCCGCTCCTCGCCTGCCTCCTCCAGCGCCGCGATCTTTAACTCGGAAACGGTCGTCTTCGTATACAGGCCACGAAGCGCCGCATACGGATAGGAAAAAGAAAAACGCTCCCGGCACTGATGCTCCCACTTTTCCTCCGTATCTGCCTCGCAGGAGATCAGCAGTCTCCGCAGTTCCTCCGCCGTATCCGCCTTAAACTCCGCCGCCGCAAGCCGCTCTGTGTCCTGCACGCAGACCGTTACGGTCTTTCCGCACAGATCGCCCGCATAGACCGCCGCCATCACCCAGTCAAGCATGCAGGAAGCGTCCCGGATCATACCGACAGGCAAGGGGACGTCGAAGCTCATTTCTTTGCTTTCCTTCCATGCTTCTGCTTCTTTTTGCCGGGCATCTGTACCTGCATTCTCACCATGCCGTGTGCCTGTTCCCATTGGCACCGCGATCCCATACAGAGAAAGCCGCTCGCGCAGTTCTTCCTCGTATGCTCCGGCATCCTTCACCGTCCCCGTCATGATGAGCTTTTCCTTCGCACGGGTCAGCGCCACATACAGCACGCGCAGTTCTTCGCCCAGCCGCTCTTTCTTCTCTTTTCTGTTCATCACGGATTTTAGGAGATTACGCGTCTTGGTCCGCGCGATCGGGTTTACATAATCTATACCAATGCCAAGCTCCGCGTCGTGCACAATGGATTTTTTCTCATCCTGCGCGTTGAACTGCTTGCCGAGTCCCCCCACAAAGCAAATCGGAAATTCCAAACCCTTGCTCGCATGGATCGTCATGATCCGCACCAGATCGGCGCGCTCGTCCGCAATGTCCGCCTCCCCGTAATCCACCTCATATTTTCTCAGATTTTCTATATAGCGCATGAAATGAAACAGCCCGTGAAAGCTTGTCTTCTCATAGGCCGCCGCTTTCTCGATCAGCGCGTCTAAGTTCGCCCTCCTCTTTGCACCGCCCGGCAGTGCCTCCATCAGCAAATCATAGCCGGTATCGCGAATCAGCATGCGGAGCAGTTCATGAATCGGGGTGTAGAGCATCCTGTCGCGAAACGCTGCATACTGTGCCAAAAAAGCATTCGCCTTCCTGCGAAGCTCCGGCGCATCTTGTGCTGCCTCAACTGCTATCCCCGCATCGCACACGCCCGCCACCTTCTTCGGATTTTCTGCACGCTCCACTTCATTTCCTGCCGTATCATCTTCCGCACCTGCTGCCCGCTTCAAGCTCTCATACAAACAATTTTCATTCCCGCTCGTTCGAAGCGCTGTGATGTCCTCCTCCGTAAAGCCGCCGAACGCGGATAACAGCACACCGAACATCGGAATATCTTGTCTGGGATTATCCAGGATTTTCAAATAATGAAAGATCGTCTGTATTTCAGACGCTGCAAAATAGCCTGTCCGCGTTGCCACATAGACAGGAATCCCCTCCCGCTCAAGCACCCTGCGGTAACAATCAAACCAATCGCCGCTTGTCCGCAGTAAGATCACAATATCCCGATAAGACGCGGGGCGCAGGCAGGCTTCCGTTTCCCCCTGCGCATTCACGCGCCGCTCCGTCACCATGGCATTTCCGACCAGCTCGCGGATTCGGATTGCCGTCATCCGCGCCTCCTGCTCGATACGCTGCTCCCGCTTTAAGTCCGGCGCAGCATCCGACAACAGGATTTCCGCACGATAATCCATGGCAGCGGCCTGCGTTTCCTCATGGCAGTCCGTATCGCCGTACTCCGTCTCTACATGGCTGTCCGTATCGCCGTACTCCGTCTCTACATGGCTGTCCGCTCCGGCAGCCCGCATCTCCTCCCGAAATCCGGCTTCGCCGGTCTCCGTCTGCGCACCCTCTTCCGCATCATTCGGAAACTGCGCCCCCACATAGAGCGCCGCCGCATCGTCATACACAATATGTCCGATCTCGCTTCGCATCAGCCGCCCGCAGATTTCATTGACACAGGCAAGCACTTCTTTCCTGCTTCGGAAATTTTTATGCAGGTCGATCCGCTGATAAGCGCCGTCTTCCGTGCCATACCGCTCATATTTCTCCAAAAAAATCTCCGGCTTCGCCAGCCTGAACCGATAAATGCTCTGCTTGACGTCCCCCACCATAAACCGGTTCGGGCGCCCCTCGTCCTCTCCCGAAATACTGCGCAGCAAAAGCTCCTGCACCATATTGCTGTCCTGATACTCGTCGATCAGAATCTCCGCAAATTCCTCCCGGTAAGCAAGCGCGGTCTGGGTCGGCACAAGCGTTCCGTCTTCTTTTTTTTCTATAAAAAGATGCAGCGTCTCATGCTCTAAATCTGAAAAATCAACGATATTGAGCTCCTGCTTTTTTTCTTGAAAACGAACCGTAAATTCCTGCACAAGCCGAACCAGCGTTTGAACGGCGGGGCGACATAAGGCAAGCAAATCGCAAAGCTCCTCCGCTGACAACACAACATCCTGCTTTGTCAGTTTATCCAACTCCGCATATACCTTCTTTCGGATGTTCATGACGCGCTGTTTTTTTCCGTCGTCACAGCTGCCGCTCTTCATGCGTCCGAGCGCTTCCTTTTTCCATCCATGCAGAATTTTATGTAAACCATTGTAGGTATTCTCTTTCAATAGTCCCGCAAGTGCGTCCGCATCCGATAAAAGCGCTTTTTCATAAGCAAGAGGCCCCTCCGGCTCCCGGCAGATCGCCAGTGCCGCATTCACATAATCGGCAAGCTCTTTTGCTTTTTCGCGTATCTCACTTAACAGTTCCTTCATCCACGGCGCATTTGTAAGCCGTTCCGGCGTATCCATCTCATACCCTGCAACGCACAATGCCAGATAATCCTCCGGCCACGGAAAGCCGGACGCATACTCATACAATTCCAAAATGCTGCTCTCTAATCTGCTGCCCCTGCCTTGATAAGCGTCGGCAAAAAGCAAAAATTCCTCCCCGCCTTCGGCAAACTTCTCCTCCAGTAATTCCTCCAAAATATCCTCACGGATCAGGCGGATCTCGTTCTCATCCGCCACGCGGAACGCGGGGTCTAATCCCACAAGCTCAAAGTGATTGCGCAGCACGGACTGGCAAAAGCTGTCAATGGTCATAATTTTTGCATTATGCAGGAGCGCCGACTGTTTTTGCAGGTGCTCGTTTTCCGGCATCTCCCTTAATTTTTTCTCCAGTAACATGCCGATACGCTCCCGCATCTCAGATGCTGCCGCTTTCGTGAATGTCACAACAAGCAGCCGATCGATATCCACCGGACGAGCCTCATCCAGCACCATGTGCAGGATACGCTCCACAAGCACCGCGGTCTTGCCGGAGCCTGCCGCTGCCGCCACAAGAAGATTTCTGTTATGAAGTTCAATGACCTTGCGCTGCTCCTTGGTATATTGCATTGCTTATTTCTCCTATCCTTCATCCGTTTGGCCACGCTTCATCACACTGCCCAGATCGGCAACAATCCGTTGAACTGCCAGCACCGCTGTATTTTCTGCTACAAAGCCCAGAACAAAGCAGACAACAACCGCGACAAACACCGTTAACGTGATTCCGCCGATACAGCCGAAGCGAAGCGGCTGTATGCCGATTTTACCCCATGTCACCACAAACAACCCATACCAATGTACCAATATTATGGAATAGCTGTATTTTGACAGCACCTGCGCCACAAACTGAAATTTCCCTTTCGGAACACCATCGAGTTTCGATAACAGGATCAATGCGGCGCCTGCAAAAAGAACCATTACCGGCGCCGTATTGCAGACATAACTTGTTAACGAATCATCCAGAATCGGAATAACTGCTACGATCACTGCAGATATAGCTCCTGAGATTAACACCATTCTCTCCATCCATTTTGTTCTTCGCTCCGTAACAATATACCCCAAAATAAATACACCTTCCCAGCTTGCCAGGCTCATAGTAAAGCCAATCTGCACGCCTATAAGCGGCAGATAGGTCACCAGAAGCTCTTCCGCCAGTATCAGAAAAAATAAAACCGTAATGAAACTGTCTTTCATATTTTTTACCATCACCCGGATAAACGGCGCCGTCACATACAACGAAATCAATATGTAAATAAGCCAATAATGTGGTACAATTCCGGATGCACCTGCCAAAATCTGTAAGGCACCCTCCCCTAGATTTTGCGGCGGTATCAGACTGATCTGTCCGGACACGCATAAAAAGATCACATAATAGACCACCATGGGAATTACCACTTTGACAAATCGCTTGAAATAGAATGTTCCAAGAGTCTCTTCTTCTTTCGCCGACAGCAAAAGAGAACCGGAAATCATCACATAGAGCGGATTACAAACCAGACCGATTCCCGCGCAGGACAGCAACAGATTCGTTTTCCACAATGCCGCATCTGCATCCGCCTGCATGGAGCAGGCATGGGTCAAAATTACCATAACTGCCGCCAAAATGCGGGCATAGTCCATATAATTCTTCCTGCTTCCCGATGGGTTTCTCCCGCCAAACATCTGCGCCACATATTCGCGGTTACTCATCCCCCGGCCGGCATGAGCATGCGCTCTCCCTATCAGAATCGCAAATACCGGCATCGCCAACAGCATTTTACGGCACACATACAAGGTATCCGGAAAATTCCCCCGCCATTCACAGTACAGCATGATGCCAAACCCTGCAAGTAAAAGGACTGTAACGATGAAAATCACTCTTTTGATTTGTCCCTGTGTTCTTTCCTTCATTTCCGTTCCCCTTTATCTTAAAGTCATACCTCTGCAGCTGATAGTCAGTTTGATACAGGACGCAGCATGCATCTTTCTGTTTCAAGTATCATCATCCAAGCCCTCTTTTCTTTCTATCACATTCTCCAATGCGGAAATGACTGCCGCAAGGGTTTTAAGAGCCATATCCGGATCCGTAAACAAATTTTGCAATAAGCGGTCAAGATTTTCCTCAAAGTCGGCCGGAAGAATTTTGGCCTGCTCTTTCGCATACTGTATCATTCGTTTTTCTCCCGGATGCGTCAGCTTATTCAGCGCAAAAATAATATCAAAATACGATTCTAAAAACGCTGCGGTTCTATGATTGACACTGACGCTGTCTTTACGGGCAGCCGCTTTTTTGATCTGCATATCATAGGAGGGGAGATTCCCTCTTAACAGCCGCAGATTCCGCTGAATAATATGATCCTTAAGCTCGTCCGGGTAGGGAATCTGATATTGATGCTTCAGCGCTTCCAGTTTCCCGTTTTTATCATAAAGAATCTTGCTGTGCAGCAGATTGTGCCACATACAGGTGGTATAGCCGTTATGTGCAATATGCTTCTCAACTACAGAACAGATTTCCTGCGCAAAATCTTCGATATTTCTATATAAAATATCAATATCCACCCCGTCTTTCAGGGTACAGTCGTCCTCAAGCTCCCAGAAAGAATTCCCGATCTCCATATACTGACAGTACTTGCTTAAAATCTGTTTTCGCACCGCCTCCTCAGGCGTCCGGCTACAATAAATATATAAATCATAATCTGATTTTTCATCATAGTGATCACCCGCTCTCGACCCGCCCAATGCGATGGCCACTACTTCAGGAAGCAATGCAAATTCATTCCATAATGATTCAAAAAACATATCGTTTTCCCCTCCTAATCTTTCAATCCTTGGACACCGTATCTATCCAAATGAGAAATCTTTCCTCCGTCTGTCCTGTGATCACTCCGCCATTCGCAAGGGCGACCGCCTTTGATGCGGTATTGTCTAAATGAACTGTAACAAGTGCTTTATCCATTCCAAGCCGGCCGGCTTCCTTTAATAAAAGACGAAGAATCTCCTTTCCATATCCTTTCCCTCGGTACGAGGGTGCGATTCCATACCCGATATTTCCACCGGCTTCGCGAAGCGCATCTGTAAGAAAGTGTCTGACACTTCCAAAGCCGACTGGCTTCCCGTCTGCATAAAGCCAATAGGTAGTAGACGGTACCTTCCAACCGTCCACAAGACCCTTCTGCCCGGACTCTGCATATTTTCTCTTCAACCATTCTTTATATTCCTCAAAGGATAATCCATTCGCTTTGTTGATCAGCCCATTCTCTTCTTTCGGAATTTCCTGCAACATCCTATAGATATCTATTCCATCATCAATAGCTAATTTCCTCAGTTCTGTCATTTTCTGTTATCTCCTTCAAATCGGATATTAACGAACTCTTTCCTTTTTTTGGATCGTGAATCCGGTTTCTAAATATAACTTTACCGCATTTTGATTCCATTCAGCCACATGCAAAATGATTTCATCATAACCCTGCTCTTTTATATGGTTTATCCCCCATAATAGCAGCTTTCGTCCCAATCCCTGCCGCTGAAACGACTTATCAACAAATAAATCATCTATTTCATTTCCATAGCAGGACACAGCCCCGGCTATTACCCCATTTTTCAAACAAAGGTAAGTATTATTTGCTTTATCTATCATTTGAGAATAATCCGAATAAAAATTGATTGGTTCAACTTCCAAATCTTTTCTCATTTCGTAAAAGCACTCATTATATTTTTTCATATATTCATTCCAATATTTTTTTTGGAAAGGTATGCAAAACACTTCATCACTATATTCTAATTCTCTTTTAAATGACATTTCATAGGCAATGATTTCTTTCATTGTATTTCTCCACCGTACCCAATTTCCGTTTTTTCTCTCGGTTCGCCTCCTTATCAACCGGAAGCCATCAGTATACGTATTGAAAATATTTAGAGCCTTTCCCGTCCTCAGAAAACTCTTCCATTAATTCAAAACTGCTTTTTTCAAGAACCCGTATGGATGCAAGGTTTTCAGAAAATGTAAAGGCGCCAATCGTTCTAAGCTTATATCTTGTCTTTATTTCTTTCAAAAACATCGTTACAGCTTCTGTCGCGATTCCCCGTGACCAATAGGTCTTTTCAAAAATACAATAACTTAACATTGCGTTTGGTTCCTCGCGAACATCAATACAGTAGCACCATATATCGCCAATATAGTTCTCATCCACGTAAATGGTTTTTCCATAGCTTCCTGCATCCGGAAACAAGGATGCCCTATAATCCTCCAAGGCCTCTTCTACCGTTTGTGCCTTCTGCGGCAATCCCTTCTTTATCTCCGGCCTATTTGCTTTCTCAAAGTAAATCTTGACCGTTTCGTCAGTTCTATTTCTTAGACTAATATTCATCATGCATCCTCATCCCATCACACCTCAAATATTTTCAACTCCCCGGCAAACTGGTGATTGTCGTCCTCAGATTGACCTCTTTTCCAAATAAACAAATCCCTTAATTTCCTCATCTATCAAAACTTCAATCTTCTCAACAATTCTACCTTCATGACAGCCATCACTACTCCGTATATCAGAAGAAGAATAAAACCGCTCATCACTTCTCCCATATAAAAATAACTTTCATTGGTAAACCAACTTACCACGTCTGAAATCGGCGGTATTACCCAGAGGATATACTTCATAGCTGCAACTTCCGCAATCACACCGTTTCGGCAAACTGCTAACAAAGCAATAAAAAATGTCAATCCAATTCCCACTGTTCTGTTTTTCATTATCCGTATGTGGAACAATTCTCCTGCCATCCCACCAACAAACGAACATGCAAACATTAACAGTCCGCCCCCAGCAAAATCCGACCAAATGAATTGACGCGATAATAGCGCATTTCCACTCCGTATATGTATAAAAATCGGAACCACAATCGATATTCCGGTAACTACTGCACAAATACACAACATAAATATGATATGACACAGATAATATTTTCGATCGCTTTTTAATCTTAATATCATCACCTGCTCCGACACTTCCGGTTCTACGCCTTGAATTGTCCTTCCAACCCACACCATAATAACAAAAAGAAATATTCCTGTCATCGAAAAACTGTCCACAATCGCAACCGGAGCGATACTATACATCATACTCAGGATCCCTAACAGCACGATGAAGGGCATCACCCATTTTGCAGAAATCATATATTGTTTATATTGATATCTGATCATTTCACATATCGCTTTCATTCATCATGCCTCTCAAGTTCCATCCTGCCTGTAACATTTCCATACTCACAATATTACAATCCTTCTCTTCTACACGAAGGATACATCCATTTTCAACATAATGCAAATGCCCTTTCCATCGTTCCGGTACAGAACACTCATTTCCGTTTGTAAACCTTAAAACATACCACGTTTTTTCGTTTATACTCCGTTTGCTAACCAAAGTTAATAATCCATCATCCAACTGATACACACAGTCTGAAATTGCATCGATCAGATATGGTTCATGACAGGCCATCAGAATCACAACCCCATTTTTTCGTAACACATTCATCTTATCAATAAACACCTGTTGCGATGCAATATCCTGACCGGAAAGCGGTTCGTCCAACAGCAATATATCCGGGTCCTTAAGCAGCGCCTGTATCACGCCGACTTTTTGCAAACTTCCTTTTGACAAGCGCTTCATAGGTGTTTTCAACATGGATTGAAAAAAGAAATCTTGAGATAAGCTTTGAATTCGTTTTTTTAATTCTGTCTCCTCCATTCCCTCCATTTTTCCCTGACTGAATAAATAATTTTCTGCTGTTAACTGCATTTGCGGAAAATGTTCCGGTACATAATGAAACTGGAATGATCGCTCATAGTTCACATTTCCATTTGTTGGTTGTACCAAACCTGCGATAATTTTTAACAAGGTACTTTTCCCGCATCCGTTATGTCCGGTAAAGGCAATGGACTGTCCCTGCTCAATGATCATACTGATGTCATGTAAAACTATTTTTTTATTGTATTCTTTTTCAATGTTGTTCAGGGTGATCATTGAGCAATTCCTTTCTGCTGCATCATATAAAACAGTATAACATAAAATATATCAGAATAGGTAAATTGATTTACTTACTCTTTTAACAGGAAATCCGTCAACTTCACAATTTTTATTCCATCCTGCGTTACCGGATTGTCACATTCTCCCGCAATAACAACTTTTTCATAATTGTCGCGGATTTTTTGAAGTGGCGTCAATTCTCTTTCTCTGGTTGAAGGGTCATTCATAGATTCTGTTACTTGGAAGTATATTTTTTCCTTCGCATTGGTAGCGATAAAATCAACCTCATTTTCACCAATTTTCCCAATTGCCACATCATAGCCTCTCCTAAGCAACTCGAAATATACAATATTTTCAATGCAGTGCCCTGTATCTATATCTCGAAAGCCCAACAGATAATTTCTCAAACCGATATCTACAATATAGTATTTTCCTAATGTTCTCAGGTACTCTTTTCCCTTAATATCAAAACGCTTAATCTCATAAAAGATGTAAGACTCCAATAGTGCACCTACATATGCTTGTATTGTCTGAACGGCCGGTTTCCCATTTCTCTTATCAGTATCAATCAGTTTTTCAGTAACTAATGTGTTTCCAATGGAAGTGATGGATGTGTTATTACCAATGTTATCCGCTAAAAACATAATGATTTTTCGAAGGAGCTCAGCATCCGTTATCTGTCTTTGTCCACGCCGTTTCTCCCGCTCCAAAATATCACGCATTACTACTGTTGAGTAAATACCATCCAACAACGCAAGCACTTTATCTGCATCAAGACCTATATCTGCAATACTTGGCATTCCACCAAACTTCATATAAGCTTCCAAAAGTTCCTTCGGGTCATAATTCTCACCCTCCATATCGTAAATGCACTTACGCAATTCTCCTGTAGGACTTTGTTTTTCCTTTACTTCATACCCATGAAAGTCAAGAAATTCCTTAAAGGATAAAGGCAGCATCTTGATCTCAACATATCGTCCGGCTAAATAGGTGGCATATTCCGAAGAAAGTAAATAAGCATTAGAACCCGTCACATAAATATCACAGTCAAAATCCACCCGAAATGAATTGATCGCATCCTGCCAGTCTCCAACAAGCTGTATTTCGTCAAAAAATAAGTATGTTTTTTTGTCATCCGGCATTCGTATTTTTACATACTGATATAGATCTGCAGCAGACATCTTCCGAAACTCAATTGACTCAAAATTCATCTGAATAATCTGGTCTGAAGCCACACCATTTTCTTTTAAGTGCCGAACCATCAATTTCATCAGACTGGACTTCCCACAACGACGTATTCCGGTAATGATCTTCACTAATTCCGTATCTTGAAAAGCGATCAACCGATCTAAATATAAATCACGTTTTTTTAGTTGAGCTTCTTTTTTTAACATAGCACCACCTCCGGAGATAGAGTAACACAAATCTCTTTTTTTTTCAACTTTGTGTCGTGAATGTTCAAAAACTTATTTCTTTTTTGTTTTTGTAGTATGTCCAATTTCTTCCACTGTATGCCCGCCACAACAGCTTACCTGTTGAAGGCAAAAAAAGTCCATATACTTCTTTTACATTAGTACATGGACCGAAATTCCCTAGTGTTCCATTATTTGAATATCTATTTTCCCGTTCTTTGCTTTTATTTGTACTTTTCCACCAATCGGATACGTGATCATTGGAAATACATGCCCAAAATCAACACCAAAAACAACAGGAATATGGGGAGCAATTTTATCTTTTATCACTTTTTTTATGATCTCTTTATCTAATTTACAGCCCTCATCAAATCTGCCGAACACAACTCCCTTAATAAATTCTGCGCCTGTCACCTGTAATAAAGATTGTAAATTGCGATCAAATTCATATACAAAATAATCTCCCATAATATTATCATCTTCAATAAACAATACTTTATTTTCTA
>CAZZNE010000031.1:0-26613 GCA_964655525.1 uncultured Clostridium sp. | reverse complement strand
CATCGGCATAGAGCGCCTCGATGTAGCTGGTGATAGCGGGATCTGCATAGATTTCATAAAGCCTTGTCACATCTTCGGTCGTGATCTCGCGGACAAGGCAGCGCTCGGTTTCCAATACCGTGTAGGGAAGCTGATGCGCCCTGCAAAAAGCAAGCTCGCAGAAGGGCGCGTCCAAGCCGGAAATATCTTCGATCAGATAGCGGACGCCGTCAAAGGAAACATCCCTGTTTTGCCCGTGCAGATAGCCGATCACGGCAAAGCCGCGCTGCAGGCAGCGCTTGGCAATGTCGGTGCGGTCGGTCACGATGAGAAGGGTCTGCGCCAAAGGATGTGCGTCTGCGTTAGGCGAAGCACCCAAACTGCCGTTATGTGAATTTGGGCAGTCCGGGATGTCGGGCGGCGTAATTTTTTCTGACATTTGCGTCAGAATTTGTTCGATGGGAATCCGCTCCGCTTCATAGCCGCTCGTCCACAGTTCCATCAGGGTACGGGAAAGCAGTTCGGCGGAGGACAGGGATTCAATCAGAAATATAATTTTGCGCAGAGTCGTGTGTGTATGCGTGTTCTTCATGTAATAAAGTATAGCATGTTTGCTCTTTTCGTGCTATACTGAATAGGCGTTTGGCAGTTGCAAATAACATGTGGAAAAGGAGAAATCATATCATGTCACAGAATCCGATCGTAACAATTGAAATGGCGGACGGGAAAGTCATGAAAGCGGAGCTGTATCCCGAAATCGCGCCGAATACCGTTAACAATTTTATCAGCCTGATCAAGAAGGGCTTTTATGACGGCGTGATCTTTCATCGCGTCATCAACGGTTTTATGATTCAGGGCGGTGATCCGGAAGGCACGGGGATGGGCGGACCGGATTACGGAATAAAAGGAGAGTTCAGCCAGAACGGCTTTCAGAATGATCTTAAGCATACCGAGGGTGTGCTTTCCATGGCACGCTCGATGATGCCGGATTCAGCAGGCTCTCAGTTTTTTATCATGCATAAGACAAGCCCGCATCTTGACGGCGCTTATGCGGCGTTTGGAAAGATCACGGAGGGCATGGAGGTTGTCAATGCGATCGCTGAGACGGCAACGGATTATTCCGACAGACCGCTGGAAGATCAGGTAATGAAGATGGTTACGGTCGAGACATTCGGCGTGGATTATCCTGAGCCGGAGAAGTGCTAAAGGGATTTGCTTTTTTCGATAAATGGAATAAATAAAAATGCTGATTCTGTCTATATACAGGATAGGATTATTTAACCGAGCTTGGGGGAATACTTGAAATGCCAAACGGCATATGCTATAATGCCAATAGGCAAAACGATGAAAGTGCTCGAGCAGCACGCGAAAAGCCCCAGTGTTCATGCACTGGGGCTTTTCTATTCCGTTGCGGCAGGGTGGCTTATGCCCTAGGCTGGCTACCGCCTATTCGTCTCCATCCAGCTATTTGCAAATATAGTAGGCAACTATACTTGCCAAGACGGAGAGTAAAAACGATGAAAATATACTCAAAGCAGCACACCCCCTTTCCCTACCTGTCTAGGGGTGGTAGCAGAAACAGTATAGCATATTAGTGCTTCATTTCCAATGCTTGCTATGTGTATGAATGTTTTATTCTAAAATGTGAAAAAGCAAAATAATAAAAACAGCCCTGGCATAGGAATAAATATCCTATGCAGGGGCTGTTTTTTTGCTCATCTGATGACATTGAGAAAAACAAAAAAACAGATGGAAAAACCATCTTGACTTGCGGCAAAGAGGGGCTTAATCTGTATAGTAACAGAGAGGGGAGGATACATAAAATGGAACATAAAACGGAGATGAAACCGCCCGTGGAAATACGCTTCCGAAAGGAACTGGATGCGCTGAAGGCGCTGGATACGGGAAAAAAGCCCTTAAACTGGAAATTGTCACCCCAAGCGGTACGGACGTTTATTTTAGGAAGCAGGGAACCGCTTCATGTGAACGGGGAAGAAATTGTGATCCGGAAAAAATATCTGGGTAACGACGCGCTTGTGGAGCGCTGCATTATTACGCTGGCGGGCAACCGGGGATTAATGCTGGTAGGAGAGCCGGGTACGGCCAAAACCATGCTGTCGGAGCTTTTGTCTGCGGCGATCAGCGGCACCAGCACCAATACGATCCAAGGAACGGCGGGTACCACCGAGGATATGATTAAGTATAGTTGGAATTATGCGCTTTTGCTGGCAAAAGGACCGGTTCGGGAGGCATTGGTCCCGTCCCCTTTATATGTGGGAATGGAACAGGGGATTCTGACGCGTTTTGAAGAAATCACCCGTACCCCGGCGGAGATTCAGGACAGCCTGATCAGCGTACTCAGCGACAAGGTGCTGAATGTGCCGGAGCTTGGTGATGAGGGTCTTCTTTTTGCAAAAGCAGGATTTAATGTGATCGGAACGGCAAATACGAGAGACAAGGGTGTCAACGAAATGAGCAGTGCCCTAAAGCGCCGTTTTAATTTTGAAACCGTCATGCCTGTTAGGGATGTGGCGCAGGAAAAGCAGATCATTATCAATGAAGTGGAAGCGCTTGCGCAGGAAAGTCAGATTGATATGCCGGTGGATGAGGATGTGGCGGAGCTCTTAGCGTCTACTTATCATGAGCTCAGAGAAGGCGTCTCCTCCATGGGACACCGTATTGACCGTCCCTCTGCGGTCATGAGTACGGCGGAGGCGGTTTCGGTCTACTATCAGACTATGATGACGGCCTACTATTATGGTGATTCCCATATGGATATGGGGTGTCTGGTGCAGAATCTGGTGGGCGCCGTGCAGAAGGAAAATAGTGATGATATGGAAAAGCTGCGCAGTTATTTTCAGACGGTCGTGCGGGATAAAGGAGGAAAAGAGGGCGGCATATGGAACAATTATTACGAGGCAAGGAAATATCTGCGATAAATCCAGAAATGCCTGCGGTCATTCCTGCATCGGCGGCCTATGATGTAAGCCGGCCCGTGCTTTATTTTCCGGTGCGCCATCACAGTCCGGCATGCGCATTTCATCTGAAACAGGCGATAGAAGACTATGCGCCCGACTGTATTTTGATCGAAGGTCCGCAAAATGCGCAGGAAATGGTGCCGGTACTGACGCACGAGGATACCAAGGCGCCGATTGCCCTGTATTATTTTTTTAAGGATCAAAAGGGTCTGTTAAGTGAGGAAAAAGAGGACTATAAATGCTATTATCCGTTTCTTGATTATTCCCCAGAGCTGGTTGCCTTAAGAGCGGCAAAGGAGAGGAACATTCCCGCCCTGTTTATCGATCTTCCCTACGGCGAAATTCTATTAGGAACCAAAGAGCATAAGGGCATCCGTGCAGAGGGGGAAAAGCAGACATATAATGACGACTATCTGCTCAGCCGCAGCCGGTACATAGAGCTTCTTTGTGAAAAGAGCGGGCTTCGAAGCTTTGACGAGCTGTGGGAGAAATATTTTGAGATCGGAGGTCTTTATCAAAAGACCGAGGATTTTGTCAGTCAAATGCTTTTTTACTGCGGATTGACAAGAAGTCATACACCCCGTGAGGAAATGGAGGCGGACGGATGCCTTCTGCGGGAGCGGTTTATGGCGAAACAGATCGCAGAAGCGTCCGGACAGTATCAGCGGATTTTAGTGGTGACCGGAGGATTTCATACCGGTGGATTAACGGAATTGTTAGAGCAGCAGAATGAGCGGCTTGTGTATACAGGGGATCAGATCAAGCTTCACGGACTGACTGCCGGAGAGCAGGGCGTCTATCCGTTAGCGTATTCCATGGAGGCCGCTGATGCGCTCAACGGTTATGCCAGTGGGATGCAGTCCCCGGGCTTCTATGAACGGGTGTGGACGGAGCTTTCGGAAAAAGGGACACCGGATGGAATCTACGGGGGAGCGGTGCTTCATCAATTGGTGAGTGCGGGAAGGCGTGCGCGAAAGAAGAAGGAAAGCCTTTCCTCCTATGATGTGATCTGTGCCCTCTCCATGGCAAAGGGGCTGGCGGCGCTCAGGGGAAAGCAGGAGCCGGGGCTGTATGAGCTTCGGGATGCAGCGCTTTCTTCTTTTGTGAAGGGGGAATGCAGTCCTTCGACGGATCTGCCCCTCCGGATTCTGAAAGAGCTGAATACGGGGGATCAGGTAGGGGCGCTCTGCGCGGATGCGCTTCGTCCGCCGCTTCTTGCGGATTTTGAAGAACAGTGCCGGAAATTCGGTTTTAAGATACAGGTGTCCGCCAGACAGGAAGTAACGCTGGAGCTGTTTACAAAGAAAAAGCATCTTTCCATGAGCCGGTTTCTGTATCGGATGGATTTTCTGGGGACCGGATTTGCAAAGAGGAAAAAAGGCTCCGATCTGATGAGCAGGCGGGATAAAAGCCGGATCAGGGAGGTCTGGAGCTACCAGTTTTCCAGTCATGTTCTGGCAGCGCTTGTGGATGTATCCATGTCCGGAGGAACTGTGGAGGAAGCTTCCCGGTCGCAGTTAAACAGACAATTTGTAAAAAGCACTACCGGCAGGGAAGCAGCGCTTCTGATGACGCAGAGCTTTTTGATGGGATTTTTGGAAGAGCAGGCGGGGATGGAGGAGCATGTAAAAGAAGTGCTTGCCGAGGATGGGGATTTCTTTTCCCTGACCGAGGGTTTTTCCCATTTGAAAATGCTTTATGAATTAAAAGAGCTCTATCAGGTTGAGGATTCCTCTAAGCTTCAAGAACTGCTTTCCATCTGCTTTCAGAAAATCGTGCAGCTCCTGCCCTCCATGGCGCAGGTGAAAGAGGAGCAGATGCAGAAATGTATGGAGAGTTGTCTGTCCCTCTATCAGATGACCGGAAAGAAGGGGTTTGAACATTTTCATCCGGTTCTCATGGATTCTTTTCAGCGGCTTTTGGAGAGAGATCATGTACAGCCCGGACTGGAGGGCGCCGTGTTGGGGCTTTTATACGGCTCTGACAGCCGATACGATGACCGGATACAGGAGACGGCAGCAGGCTATCTGCAGGGTACGGAGGAAATGCAGATGAACAGCGCGGCATTTTTGCGGGGGCTGTTCTATACGGCAAGGGATTTTGTGTTTGTTCGGGAGAGCTTTCTTACCATGATTGACGAACTGCTCGCAAAGCTGTCCGCGGAGGCATTTATGAAACTGCTGCCGGAGCTTCGTCAGGCATTCGGATATTTTACTCCGCTTGAGACCGATCGACTCGCGGGAAAAGCGGCGGCGCTTCACGGAGTCAAAAAACAGGAACTTTTAAAGGGCAGAATTGTTTCGGCCTTTGAATATGAATATGGAGAGACGCTGAATGCCTATGCCGTGAAACGGATGGGGGAAAACGGATGATGGGGAATGAGTGGAATGGAGATACTGGTCAATTAAACAGATGGCGGCTGATTCTGGGCGGTTATGCAAAGAAGCAGTTGGATTTTACGGACGGAGCGGCATTGGAAAACGGTATTTCCTGCATGGATTTAGAGGAGGCGCTGGATTTTCTTTATAACAGAGAGCAGGGGGAGGACGTGCGGAGAGAGGGCGGAACGGGAGGAAGTCATTTGACCGCGGCCACATGGATCACCCGCATCAGGAAGCTGTTTCCGAAGGAAACCGTTGAGATTCTGGAACGTCATGCCCTGGACCGCTACGGAATGACGGAGCTTCTTACGGATAAAGAAGTATTGGAAAAACTGGAACCAAATCAGGAGCTTTTGAAGACCATTTTGCAGTTAAAGCATCTGATGAAGGGCGAGGTGCTGGATACGGCGCGCCGGATCGTAAAAAAAGTGGCGGAGGAAATTGCTGAGAAGTTAAATCAGGATCTCAAGCGTTCGCTTCTCGGAAAAATCGACCGGAATGCGAGCAGCCCGATTCCTTCCATGCGCAATCTGGACATACGGAAGACCATCCGTAAAAATATGAAGCACTATGACACGGAAAACCAGAGACTTTTGATCGAGCAGGTGTATTTTAACAATCGGACCAGACGCTACAGCAAGTGGAGAGTCATTATCGCCGTGGATGAAAGCGGTTCCATGCTGGATTCCGTCATTCACAGTGCGGTCATGGCCGGAATTTTTGCAAAGCTTCCGATGCTGGATACGCGGCTTGTGATTTTTGATACGCAGGTAGTGGACTTGAGCGCCCATCTGGAGGATCCGGTGGCGACACTGATGAGCATTCAGCTCGGCGGAGGCACTTACATCGCGGGAGCGCTGCAGTATTGCGAGACGTTGATCGAAAATCCCCACAGGACCATGGTGGTGTTAGTTTCCGACCTGTGTGAGGGAGGCGGCATTCAGGGGCTTCTCGGAACCAGCCGGGGAATCATCGAGAGCGGGGCGAAATTAATCTGCCTGACTGCTCTGGATATGGACGCAAATCCGGTCTATGACAGACATACGGCACAGCGGCTCGCGGATCTGGGCGCGCATGTGGGTGCGATGACGCCGGAAGCGCTGGGGGACTTTATGGGAAAGATCATGAACGGCTGATGAAAAGTCTGCCGGTGCGGGTTACAGCCAAAAGGAGCAGTACATGGATACTTTGACGGATTTGATAGAAAAGGTGGACGATGATTACCTGATCGGTCTGAGCAATAAAGGAACGCTAAAGCGCGCCTACAAGGATTTAGAGCAGGAAAATCCTGTTTTGATAAAACAGGGGGAAGAAACGCAGGTTGCAGCGCAGGTTGCAGCGCAGGTTGCGCTGAAAGAAGAGACCTGCGTGCTGCGCGTACCTTTGGGAGAGAGCAGCTGCAGCTGCCCCTCACAAAGCATCTGCAGGCATATCATAACGGCGATCCTGTGGATGAAGAAAGAAGCGTCGTCCGGAGCAGCAGGAGCGGGTGCTGTGGAGGCGTCGTCCGGGGAGACAAAAGGGGATGCTGCGGAAGCGGAGACCGAAGCGGAAAAAGAGGATGCCGGGAGAACGGAGAACGAAGCGGAAAAAGAGGGTGCTGAGAAAGCAGAGTCCGGTGCAGCAAATCCCGATGACAGTAAGAAAACAGAATTATTGGAGTTACCGAAGGAGCGCATGATACGCGCCTGCGGCAGCAGGCATTTCAGCGTCTTCCTTGCCCATATCAGACAAGGAGCGCTTCCGCCGATAGAAGAAAGCTCCATTGTTACAGTGAAGCTTCCGTGGGAAAATGTGGTGGTAAAGCTGCTGGAGCCCTTCGCCTATTCCGCCTGCAGCTGTCACAGTAAAGAACTGTGTACCCACAAAGCGCAGGCAGTGCTCGCCTATCAGATCGAAAAAGGGAAATTAACACTTGAGGAACTGGACGTAGGTAAGGAGACTGAAAATTCATGGAATGAAAATCTGGTAAAACAGGCATGCGGCAATGTGTGTGAAGAACTCTGTGATCAAATCTGTACGGGGCTGTCAAGGCAGTCGCCGGAAGTTTCGGAGAGTCTGGAACGTCTGGCCGTGATCACACATCGCGCGGGGCTGCCGGTTCTGGAAAGCGGACTAAGGGAAGCAGCCGCTTATTATCAGCAGTATTTTTCGCGTTCGGCAGCATTTGCATGTGAGACGCTTTTCAAAAAAATACTGATTCTTTACCGGAAGGCACAGGAGCTTAGGGGGACCGGAAATCAGGAGGAGATCCGCGCGCTTGCAGGAACCTTCCGGGATACCTATGAGCCGGTGGGACGGCTGCATCTGATGTGCATGGGCGGACGATCCTTTCAGAGTAAAACCGGATATGAGGGAGAAATCTATTATTTTCTTGAAACGGGAGAGAAAAAATGGTATACATGGACCGATGCGCGGCCGGTTTTCTATGAGGGAACCCGCAGGAGACCGTCTGCAGGATCGGAGAATGCCGCCGCGCCATGGGGATTGAACTGTAATCGGGAACAGATGCAGAAGCTGGAAATTGATCTTCACAATGCGAAAGCCGCGTCCGGCGGGCGGCTGTCGGTGAGTCAGGAGACAAAGGGAGAGATTATAGGCGCAGGAAGCATTGATTCAGAAGAAGTAAACAGCATGATCGTGTGGGATTATGAAACGCTCCTGAAAAGTTGTTTCGGACGTGGAGGAAGGGAATTTGATACAGAATCCGAAACGGAAGAGCAGGTAGAAGGAACGGACAGGACAACGGGCAGACGGGAACGCCTTGCGCTGGTGGGAGCAGTCAGATGGGGGGAGGCATCCTTTGATACGGTTTCTCAGCGTTTTTCTTGGAGCATGTATGACGAGACGGGAAGAAAGCTGTATATTTCTCTGAAATATACGAAGGAGGAGCGTCTGACCATCAGCCTTCTGGAACGTCTGGAACAGCGCCTTCGAAATCGCACGCAGGGAAGCATTGTATTTTTCGGCTCTCTATATATGGATGAGGAGAGCAGGCTGTGCCTGTATCCGATTGAATTCTTTTTGAAAGAAGACCCAATAGAGAGTCCGTCAAAAACGAAAGAGCATGCGGATGGGAACAAAACGGTGTCCGCGGAGATTTTGCGTACCATGGACCAGTATGTTCGGGAAGCTGCAAAACAGCTTTCGGATCTGTTTGTCAGCGGGCTCTATTCGGTACAGGAGGAAACGATCTCGCAACTATCCGCTGTTTCCGAGGACGGAGAGCGTCTCGGGCTGCATCAGGCGGGAGCGGAGTTTGCCTGCATCGCCGGACTTCTTAAGGAAAAACGGCATCGCATGGAATTTTCACCGGAGCCGGTCATACATGCGCTTGCAAATCTGAGCGCCTATATCAGCGCCTGCCTCGAAAAGCTTTCCTATGACACTGCGCTCCTTGCCATGAAAGACACGGAAGATGCAGATATAATGAGCAATTGAGAAACGCATCCCAATGAGATATTGATGGTGCAAAATATACAGTTCCATAAGCAGGTACTGTGAGAGCGCCGGTACTTACATGCGGTATTTTCGCATGTTATGTACCGTTGCGCTTGAACTGAAGCGAAAGCGGACCTGCGTTGGATTGTATATTTTGCACATTCCAATACCTTATGGCGCGTTTCTCAATTGCCTATCCAAATACAAATCAAAAGGGGGTTATCACACAATGAATTTAAGCGAAGAGCGAAACTATCAAAAACGAATGGATACGCTGGAACTGATGGGGCTGTCCGAACAAAATAGGATTCTTGCGGAACAATATCTGGACATGACCGGACCGGAAAACAGAGAGCTTCTTGAGAAGGCGGAGCATCAGGATTTTTCCGTACTGGACCAGGAGAAAAGGCGGAAATGTAACGAGTATGTGGAGCATTTAAGGAAACGGGGACGAATGGATGAGATGGGCCGCTTTGTGCGGTTTGCGGCGGCAGTCGGAGGCTCCACAGCCTATTATGTGCTTCTTACCTATGGGTGGAATCTGAATGCCTATCAGGAATTTTTGACAAGGGAGCAGACGGCAGCCATGCGTGCGGAGGGAGTGGCGTGGAACAACTATGCGTTGAAAAACGCCGTATCAGGCGTCGATCAAAAAAACCCGAAGGTATTAAGAGACGCTATGAACCTGTGCTATCATAAGAGCGATAACGCAAGGGTGCTGCTGGCGGGGATCAGTCTGTACCATACAAGATCCGAGAAAGCGCAGGGAGGATTTTTGAAGGCGCTGTTTTCCAAAGGGACACCCGAAGAAGGCGTGCAGGATGCAGTCAAATGTGTGGAAAGTAATCTGATCGGCAGCATCCATAATCTTTTTACGGGAGCAGCTCCAACGGATGCAGAAATCCAAAAGCTTCAGGCCTATGTGCGGGACGGGAAAGTGAATGAGCCGTTTCCGCAGGAGCTGTATGACATTCTGCGCGGAAAACAGATATCCGAGTATCTGGAAACGCTGCTTGCCGGCGTGGCCTTTCTTGCGATCGAGCATTCTTCAAAATGTGTTTCGTTTCTCTGTCTGACAGCGGCTATGGATGCACAGATCAATAGGGATACAACCCTTGATATTTGTATAAAGATCGGTGACAGGGTATGGTTTTTTGACCATATTGAGGAGCTGGAGAATCTGCTTCCTATCAAAAAAGAAGGTTATGTGCTCTGGTGTCTGAGGCAAAAGGCGGACGCACCGTTACGGCGTATGATCCAAAATCATCCGGAGGTCATCAAACAGGTAATCCCTCAATTAACCACCGATGACTATCAGAATCTGTTAAAAAAGGCAGAGACGGCGAACCCGAAGCTGTATCAGGAAATGAGCGCATCAAGCGATGGAGAATTCCGTATGAAGCTGGCGGAGGAGCTCGTCAGCCGTGTCAATAAAGGAAAGGTTGAAGCGAAACAGTATTTGCTGGGTGAGGAAAATCTGGATGCGCTGTATCCTTTTGTGGAGGAATGGCGGGGCGGATATGATTACGATACAAATCGCTGTCAGAAAGTCCGCATGCTGAAGAGCAACAGCAAAGAACAGCAGATGTACCGCCGTGCCGTGGTATTGGAAGGGCTGGGCATGAAGGCGCGGTATTTCAGCTCCTATTGGTATGACAATTCCAAAACGGTTGATAAACAGGAGATTTTAGACATCCTAAAGATTTACGAGGAAGAACAGCTTCCGTTTTCTTATCAGATGGATTCGCTGGGAGCGATCTACGATAGTTTTTATTCCGAAAAGAGCAAGGTGGCATACATGGACGAATGTGTGTCGGTACTGCGCATGAAAAAACCGGAATGGGGAGGAGCGTTTGCAGCCGCTGCGAAAGAAGGCTCTGCGATCGTCCGCTATCTCTGCATCCGGGTACTGGATCATTTCTGGCAGGAGTACAGTGAGGTCTTGTTATCCTGTGCCATGGACAGCTCGAAACAGGTACGGGAGCTTTTGGAGGCGGTCTATGTCAGCCACAAGGAATGGGAGCCGCAGATCAAGGCTATGCTGAGTTCAAAGAAATCGCAGGAGCGTGAGATGTCCGTACTGGTACTGAAAAAATGGGACGTATCTTCCTATCGCGATGCATTCGAAGCGGCGCTTGCCGTCGAGAAGAGTAAAAAAATAAAAGACCTGCTGCAAAACTGTCTCGGTATGGAAGGGAATGAGGCAGAACAGGCAGGGGAGCAGAGCAGCGGAGAGCTTGCAAAGGCAATTTTGAAGGGCGGAAAGAAACGGAAAGTAGCGTGGGTGTTTGAAACGGGAGCGCCGTTTACGGAAGTACATAAGCTGGACGGCACGCCGGCATCCGAGGACGATCTGGCAGCGGTTCTTGTGGCTTATGCGGATATGACAATACCGGGTGTGAGCAAAGACGCGGCAAAGCTTGCCGCGGATCTGAATGCAAAAGAACTGGCCTTTTATATGGGGATGCTGTTTAACAAGTGGCTGGAAAACGGAGCCGAATCAAAAAAGAAATGGGTGCTGTATGCGACGTCCATCCATGGCGGGGATGAGATCGTACCCGTTCTGCACGCACAGATCAAAGATTGGGCGGAGGCGTCAAGAGGAGCGATCGCGGCTGATGCCGTCAAGGCGCTTTCCGTAAACGGCAGTCCTACGGCATTACTGATCGTGGATCAGATTTCACGCAAATTTAAGCATCGTCAGGTGCGGAATGCGGCTGCAGATGCACTGACTTATGCGGCAAAAGAACTTGGTATCACAAGGGCGGAGCTTGAGGACCGCATTGTACCGAATCTGGGCTTTAATGAGCGGATGGAACAGACCTTTGACTACGGAACCCGGAGCTTTAAGGTGACGCTGACCGCCGCGCTGGAGCTTCAAGTATACGATGAGGACGGCAAGAAGATAAAGAGCCTGCCCGCCCCCGGCAAAAAGGATGATCCTGAAAAATCCAAAGCGGCAAGCGATGCCTATAAGCTGTTGAAAAAACAGTTAAAGGCCGTCGTGACCAATCAAAAGCTTCGTCTGGAGCAGGCGCTCAGTGCGGAACGTCTGTGGAAGGCGGAGCAGTGGAAGGAGCTGTTTGTGAAAAATCCGGTGATGCACCAGTTTGCGATCGGTCTGATCTGGGGTGTCTATGAGGACGGCGCGCTTACAAGTACTTTCCGCTATATGGAAGACGGAAGCTTCAACACCATGGATGAGGATGAGTACGAACTGCCGGAGAATGCCATGGTCGGTCTAGTGCATCCCATTGAACTTGACGAAGAGAGTCTGAAAACGTGGAAGGAGCAATTATCCGACTATGAGGTGACCCAGCCCATCGAACAGCTGGAGCGTCCTATTTACCGGATCACGGAGGAGGAAAAGCAGCAGAAGGAGCTTACCCGCTTCGGCGGGAAGCTGCTGAACGGCTTATCGCTGTCCGGTAAGCTCCAGAGTCAGGGCTGGTATAGAGGAAGCGTGCAGGATGCCGGCGGATTTTACGATTTCTACAGAGAGGACGGGAATGTGGGCGTTGACCTGGAATTCTCCGGCAGCTTTGTGGGAGATGAGAACGATGAAGTGACCGTCTACGGCGCAAAATTCTATAAAGCGCGTACGGTGGAGCGCGGCAGCTATGTCTATGACATGGTAAAGGAGGAGAATCAATATGCGCTCTCTGAGGTAAGTCCCAGATATTTCAGCGAAATCGTTCTGCAGCTTGCAAAGGCTACCGCATCCAGCCAGGAACAGCTTCCTTATCCGGAGTGCAAAAAGAACCAATAAAGGCGAATGGAAATGAATATGATATAGAGCGAAAAAGTTTGGCATTCGTGCCAAACTTTTTCATTGTTTCTGCGGATTTATGATTCATTTTGTCGGATGATAGATGGGATTGAGTATATCATCGGACTGTGATAAAATGAAATCGCGATTTGGAGATTAGATTATATGGAAAAAACGAGCAAAATCTATCAAACTTATGTATCCATTTTGAAGAAGGAATTAATTCCGGCAATGGGGTGCACGGAACCTGTCGCTATTGCATATTGCGCGGCAAAGGCAAGAGACGTGTTAGGATTTCAGCCAAAGCAGGTGGAGATCTATGCAAGCGGCAACATCATCAAAAATGTAAAAAGTGTGATCGTACCGAACAGCGGCGGCAGAAAAGGGCTGGAGACTGCGGCAGCGCTTGGAATTCTTTATGGTGATGCTGACAGACAATTACAGGTTATTTCTCAGGTGAGTCAGGAACAGATAGAATCCCTCGAAGAGAAAATGACAGAGATGTCATATGAGATAAAGCATCTGGAGAGCGACCATGTATTGGATATGAAGCTGGTACTAAAAGGTGCCGGACAGGAAGCTTCTGTTCAAATTCAGGACACGCATACGAATATTGTGCGAATCGAGAAGGATGGAGAACTTCTGTACGAAAATGATGAGTCTGCGGCGGCCCAAGAGGACGAATTGGATTATGATCTTTTGACGGTAGAGGAAATCTACAACTTTGCAAATGAAGCGGAGCTTTCCGATGTAAAAGAAGTACTCCTAAGACAAATGGAATGTAATGTCAGGATAGCGGAAGTCGGACTGAAGGAACGCTACGGGGCCGGGATCGGTAAAGTGATCGCGTGCAGGGGTGACGATGCCCGAACGCAGGCAGTCGCATACGCGGCCGCTGCGTCTGATGCGAGAATGGGTGGCTGCGAGCTGCCGGTGGTGATCAATTCCGGAAGCGGGAATCAGGGGATTACTGCGAGCCTTCCGGTGATCGTATATGCAAGATACTTCCGAAAATCGGAGGAGGAGCTGCTTAGAGCGCTGATCGTCTCTAATCTGGTCACCCTGCATTTGAAGAGCGGAATCGGAAGGCTGTCGGCTTACTGTGGAGTTGTCAGTGCGGGCGTAGGTGCCGGCGCAGGGATTGCCTATCTGCTGACCAAGGACAGACGGGTAATCGAACATGAGATTGTGAATGCCGTTGCTATTACAAGCGGAATGATATGTGATGGCGCCAAGCCAAGCTGTGCTGCCAAAATTGTGATGGCGGTAGAAGCCGGTATTTTGGGGTTTGAAATGTACGAAAAAGGGAACCAATTCTACGCAGGAGACGGACTTGTAAGCAAAGGTGTGGAGAACACGATCCATAACATCTCTGAGTTAGGCCGCAACGGAATGCGCGAGACAGATAAGAAAATCATTCAGATGATGACATAAAGACGGCTCTTAAATAGACGGCACTTAAATGATAAAAAAATGTTGACATATAAAAAACAAGGTGTTATAGTACCAGTTGAAAAGCAAGGGCGCTTGAGAGAAGATCTCGAACGCTCTTTTTTTTTCGAAGAAGCCGCCGCAGTATGCGGCGGAATGTGATGCGATGCAATGGGGCATTGATGCAGGTGTACCCGGAGTGTCGCATTTTTTGTATTACGAGGAAGAGGAGGAGATTATTATGACAGAAGAAGTAATGAGTTTTGTGAGCGACAATGTGTTCGGCGTCTGGTTTTTGATCGGCGCTGCGTTGGTGTTCTGGATGCAGGCGGGCTTCGCGATGGTGGAGACCGGTTTTACCAGAGCAAAGAACGCGGGAAACATTATCATGAAAAACCTGATGGACTTCTGCATCGGTACCGTTATGTTTATTTTGATCGGCTTTGGTCTGTTGCTTGGCGAGGACATTGTCGGTCTGATCGGCAAGCCGGGATTTGATATTTTTACGGCTTATGCGGATTTTGACTGGTCGAATTTTGTATTCAATCTGGTATTTTGCGCGACCACGGCGACGATCGTGTCGGGAGCAATGGCGGAGCGGACGAAATTTTTGTCTTATTGTGTCTATTCCGGCGTGATCTCCGCGCTGATCTATCCGATCGAAGCGCACTGGGTATGGGGCGGCGGCTGGCTTGCGCAGATGGGCTTCCATGACTTTGCGGGATCGGCATGTATCCATATGGTCGGCGGCATCTGCGCACTGATCGGCGCGAAGATGCTCGGTCCCCGTATCGGTAAATTCACGAAGGACAAAAAAGGAAAAATCACAAAAGTCAATGCCTTTCCGGGGCACAGCCTTCCGCTCGGCGCGCTCGGCGTATTTATTCTTTGGCTCGGATGGTATGGTTTTAACGGCGCGGCCGCAACAACGCTTGCGGAGCTCGGTTCCATCTTTGTGACGACGACGATCGCACCGGCGATCGCGACGGTCGTGTGTATGATATTTACATGGGTCAAATACGGCAAGCCCGATGTATCCATGTGTCTGAATGCTTCGCTCGCAGGTCTGGTTGCGATCACGGCGTCCTGTGATGTGACGGATGCGTTCGGTTCCATCGTGATCGGTGCGGTTGCCGGACTGCTTGTGGTATTCGGCGTATGGCTGTTAGATCATAAATTACATATCGATGATCCGGTCGGCGCGGTTGCCGTGCATTGCATGAACGGCATCTGGGGTACGATCGCGGCGGGATTATTCGCGACGGATACCGCGCCTGCTTTTGCGAGGGGCTATGGAGACGGCGTAACGTTTGGCGCAAACCAGATCGCGGGAACAGGACTTTTTTATGGCGGCGGCTTCAAGCTGTTAGGCATTCAGCTCTTGGGCATGGCGAGCATTATTGCTTATACGGCGGTCACGATCGTTATCACGTTTGCCCTGATCAGGGCAATCTTCGGACTGCGCGTATCGGAGGAGGAGGAGATCATCGGCTTAGATTCGACAGAGCACGGTCTGCCGTCCGCATATTCCGGCTTCAGCATTATGGATGTATCCAACACGATGACGATGGAGGTCAATGAGAATACCGATCTCGGAAACGACGACTATGCGACCGCTTCCGAATTTCAGAAAAATGCGGCGGTCAAGGTTGTGGAAGCGCCTGTTTCGATCTCACAGAGCGGTATTTATAAGGTTGTCGTGATCGCCAAGCTGTCACGCTTCGAACGCTTGAAGACTGCGCTCAACAAGCTGGGTGTAACGGGCATGACCATGACGCAGGTTATGGGCTGCGGTATTCAGAAGGGCGCGGGTGAGAAGTACCGCGGTGCCGAGATTGACGCAACGCTGCTTCCGAAAGTAAAGCTGGAGGTTGTCGTCAGCAAGATTCCGGTTGAGGATGTGATTGAGACCGTGAAAAAGACGCTTTATACCGGACACATCGGCGACGGAAAGATTTTCGTTTACAATGTGGATCGTGTCGTTAAGGTGCGTACCGGCGAGGAAAATTATGCGGCCCTGCAGGATGTGGAGTAAAGGGCAAAAAGATCGTTAAAAGATAAATACAGAGAATGATAATAAACGGCTATGAATGCGATTCCATAGCCGTTTATTTTATTTAAAATGTTTTTGTGCTAAAATGGTGGAATTCCAAATGGATTTCGCATGTGGGTGCTGATCATCAAGATTTAAAAGAGAAAACTCTTAATGTCAGACCTTGTTTTTATTCGTCTTCATCTGGAACGAACTGATAATCGATTTCGATCGGAACGTCAGGAACCTGTTTTGCCAGTTCTTTACGAAACTTCAATAAAAGCTTTTCTAATTTTTTATGAGGTTGATATTGTACATATATCATGATTTGAAAACGATGAATGTTATCTCTATAAGTGTCTTTATAGTCTCCGTTCAAAATATAATTGATATAATTATTGAGCTTCTCCTGCAATAGCAGCAAATGACCTCTTACAAACTGCCAATCCAAATGGTCTGTGATCACAAGGATTAATTTGGATTGATCCACTTTGTCCAAGCCCATAAAGTCTACTTTGTCCAATTCATTGATCATGTAAACCCTCCTGAAGTAAGTTTAGGTATTATTAATCTGTCTGAAAACAATTGTACAGCATGGGATTCATGCCATGTTAAGTGTACCATAAATGACAAATAACGGAAACCGTGTATCTGATTTTGCCGCATGATTCACAAAGAGCGGGCAATTTGGTGAAATTCGATTCTATACGTGCTTGCGGACATGGCGCCGGGATGATAAAATAAACATGATTACGTAAAAAATGAAACGAGTTACGCAGATGAATCGAAAGACAGATAGGGGAACAGATATGAGAAAAGCGGGAAGAGGATTGATCGCAGGGCTGGCGTGTGCGCTGCTTTTTGCGGGAAATATAAAGACAGAGGCGACAGGGCGCGCGACGCAGAAGGTTCTTGATGCGCGAAACGGCGTTGTCAGAGTCATGTATGAGGATAAGGATTATTATTACATGGGCTCCGCATTCGGCGTTGGAAGTGCTGGAGAGGAGACGGATCTATTTGTCACCTGTTATCATGTTGTAAATCCGAATTATGATGATGATGAGACGTATGAGTCGGTTTATATTGCAACGGGGGACACGCTAGACGATGGCAATTATGACGTTGAGGTGCTCTATGCGGACGCTATGACGGATATTGCGATCTTGCGGACAGAGAGAAAGGTCGCGGGCAGAGTGGCGCTGCCGATGATCGCCAGTGAGAATATCGAAGTTACGACGCAGGTGTATACGCTCGGTTATCCGGGTATTGCGGACGAGTATGCTGACCAGACTTATTATGACGGGGATTTTTCTTCGCTTGTGAAGGACCAGATGATCACGTCCGGCATTATTACAAAGTGCAGCGTCATCTCTGACGGCGTGGATTATTTTTTAATTGATGCGGACATTAATCACGGCAATTCGGGCGGGCCGACGGTGACGGTGCAGGGCTATGTCATCGGCATCAACGAGGCGATCGCAGCGGATTCCGACGGCGGAAACTGGATCGGTTTTGTCACGCATGTGGACTATGTAATGGATGCGCTCGACAACCTGCACATTTCTTATGACAAGATCAGCGCGTCGCAGTATGAATACGATCTGCAGGAGCAGCCTGCAGTGCCTGTGGCTGCGGAGGGGAACGAAAGCGAAAAGAAAAGCGGATCCGATTTATATATGATCCTTTTGGCAGTAGCAGTCGGCATTGTGTTTTTGATCGTGTTGATCTTCCTGATCTATATGATCCGCCGCGATAAAAAGCGCGAGGCGCAGATTGCGAGAGAAAGAGAACAGTATATGGCACGCAGGCATGTGGAAGCATATCAGAGCGCTATGGCGGTGCGGGGCGCGCCGAAGATTATCGGTACGCAGGGAATCTTTGCAAACAACAGCTTTACCGTTACCGGATGTATGGTGATGGGGCGCAGCAGGGCGAAATGCCATCTTCTTTTCCCTGAAAACACGCCCGGCGTAAGTAAGGTGCATTGTGAGCTGCGCATCATGAACGGCGGGCTGTACTTAATGGACAGAGGATCGAGCTACGGGACGTTTCTCGCTAACGGGGCACGCTTGAGCCCGAACCAGCCGTATCTCCTGCATGACGGTGAGGTCTTTTTCCTGGCGGCACCACAGCACAGCTTCCTAGTGAGAATTTAGTATAATGGTGGTTTTTGCCGCGGATAAATAAATGGGAAATTTCGAAATGTGATAGATGGCGTTTATAATTGTACAAAATATACAAATCCATAAGCAGGTGCTCTGAAAGGAATTTTTTAAAATTCCTTTTGACGCCGGTACTTACATGCGGTATTTTCGCATGTTATGTACCGTTGCGAGCGGAGGGCAGCGAGAGCGTGCCTGCGCTGGATTGTATATTTTGTACGTACCAGATACTAATTTATGCGCTTCGTAATTTTCCAATAAATGACTTCAATAAAAGGAGAATATATCCGACATGAAAAAACTGTTGGTATATCTGAAGGATTATAAAAAAGAAACGGTTCTTGCACCGCTGTTTAAAATGCTGGAAGCGACGTTTGAACTGTTTGTGCCGTTGGTGATGGCGGACATCATCGACGTCGGGATCGCACACGGGGACAGGCATTATATTTATATGCGCTGTCTCTTGTTGGTTGTGCTTGGCATCATCGGTCTGACCTGTTCTCTAACGGCGCAGTATTTTGCTGCAAAGGCGGCGGTGGGTTTTGCCGCCGGCATGAAAAGCGGGCTGTATCGTCACATTCAGAGTTTATCATTTACCGAATTAGATACGTTGGGCGCTTCCACGATGATCACGCGCATGACGTCGGATTCCAATCAGGTGCAGAATGGTGTGAACATGGTGCTGCGCCTGTTTTTGCGCTCACCTTTTATCGTGTTCGGCGCGATGGTGATGGCGTTTACGATCGATGTGAAGGCGGCGCTTATTTTTGTTGTCACGATTCCGCTGCTGTGCGTAGTCGTGTTCGGTATCATGGCAATCAGCATCCCTCTGTATCGGAAGGTGCAGGCGGGATTAGATCAGGTTTTGGGAATTACGAGAGAAAACTTAACGGGCGCGCGTGTCATCCGCGCGTTTCATAAAGAGGATTCTGAGATCGCGCGCTTTGATGAGAGCAACGATCATTTGACGGCAATGCAGAATTTTGTCGGAAGAATTTCGGCGTTGATGAATCCGATTACCTATGTGATCATTAATCTTGCGACGGTGGTACTTATTTATGTCGGCGCGCTGCAGGTCAATACCGGCAGTCTGACGCAGGGAAATGTCGTGGCGCTTGTCAATTATATGTCTCAGATTTTGGTGGAACTCATCAAACTGGCGAATCTTATCATTACGGTGACAAAAGCAGCTGCCTGCGCAAACCGGATTCAGAGCGTGTTTGATATGCAGCCGTCCATGGATAAGGGCGGCGCGGCAGGAGCAGCGGTTCCGTCGAAGAAAGCAGAGTGCCGAAGTGATGTGGAAACAGGCGAAACGAGGGAACAGGCGCGTACGGCGGAAGCGGAGAGCCGAAGCGATATGGCGGCTGTGCGGTTTTCGCATGTCAGTCTGTGCTACCATAGCGGGGGAGAGGCAGCGCTTGAGGATATTGATTTTACGGCTGAGAGAGGACAGACGATCGGCATTATCGGCGGCACCGGTTCGGGAAAATCTTCTGTTGTAAATATGATCCCGCGGTTCTATGATGCGAGCGAAGGAAGTGTTCTGGTTGACGGAAAGGATGTGCGGGAATATTCCGTGCGCGAGCTTCGGGAAAAGATCGGTGTGGTATTGCAGAAAGCGGTTTTGTTTCAGGGAACGATCCGTGATAATCTGAAATGGGGAAAAGAGGACGCTGCGGACGAAGAACTGTGGGAGGCGCTGACGCTCTCTCAGGCAGCGGATTTTGTGAAAGAAAAAGACGGGCAGCTTGACGCGATGATCGAGCAGGGGGGAAAGAATCTGTCCGGAGGACAAAGACAGAGACTGACGATCGCCAGAGCGCTTGTGAAAAAGCCGGAAATCCTGATTTTGGATGACAGCGCTTCCGCATTGGATTATGCAACAGATGCGAAGCTGCGCAGCGCGATCAAGGGAATGGACGGAAATACAACAGTGTTTATTGTCTCCCAGCGAACGGCATCCATCATGCACGCAGACCGGATTCTGGTGCTGGACGACGGCAGGCTGGCGGGTGTCGGCACGCATGAGCAGCTTCTTGCACAGTGCGAGGTATATCGGGAAATTTATGAGTCTCAGTTTAAAAAAGAAACCTCTGCGGGTGGCAGAGAGAGTGCAAATTAAAAAAACAAAGATTTTTCAATTGCAAGATTTGTGCTGACGCACAAACTTGCCGAGTAATTGAAAGAAATGGAGATTAAAATGGCAAAACAGAACCGCGGCGATCAGGCCGCGATCATGAAGCGGGTATTGCATTATATCAAGCGGAGCTGGCTGATTCTTTTTTTATCCATCGTATTTGCGGCGGTCACGGTCATTCTCACGCTGTATGTGCCGATTCTGACGGGAAATGCCATTGACAGGATCGTGGACAAAGGGCTGGTCGATTTTGACGGGCTGATACGGATTTTATTCACGATCGTGGTCTGCGTGCTGGTGACGGCGTTGGCGCAATGGCTTATGAATGTGTGCAATAACCGCATTACCTATCAGGTGGTGCGCGATATTCGGAGCGAGGCGGTCCGCAAGATTGAAGTACTGCCGCTGAAATATATAGACGGTCATTCCTACGGCGATGTGGTAAGCCGCGTCATTGCCGATGTAGACCAGTTTTCCGATGGTCTATTGATGGGCTTTACGCAGCTTTTTACCGGTGTCTTAACGATTGTGGGAACGTTATTGTTTATGCTGTCGATTAACTGGAAGATCGCGCTTGTCGTTGTCTGTATCACACCGGTTTCCCTGTTTGTGGCGAGCTTTATCGCAAAAAAGACCTATGCCATGTTCCGGCTTCAGTCTGAGACGCGCGGCGAGCAGACGGCGCTCATTGATGAGATGATCGGAAATCAAAAGGTCGTGCAGGCGTTTTGCCATGAGGAGGAGTCGATGGAGCGCTTTGATGAGATCAATGAGCGGTTAAAAAAGTGTTCCCTTCGTGCAATCTTCTTTTCCTCCATTACGAATCCGTCCACGCGGTTTGTCAATTCGCTCGTATATACTGCGGTCGGATTGACCGGAGCGCTTGCCGTTGTAAAGAATCCGCTTGCATTCAGCGTCGGTAAACTGTCCAGTTTTTTGAGCTATGCGAATCAGTATACGAAGCCGTTCAACGAGATTTCGGGCGTTATCACGGAACTGCAGAACGCGATCGCATGTGCCGGGCGTATTTTTGAATTGATCGATGAGGAGCCGCAGGTACCGGAGCCCGAAATGGCGGTATCATTAAAAGAGCCGGACGGTACCGTGGTATTAGAGCATGTTTCTTTTTCCTATGTTCCGCAGAAAAAGCTGATCGAGGATTTTAACCTTTCCGTGAAAAAAGGACAGCGCGTGGCGATCGTCGGACCGACGGGATGCGGGAAGACGACGATCATCAATCTGCTCATGCGTTTTTATGATGTGGACAGCGGGAAAATTTTGGTATCAGGTACAGACATCCGCGATATTACGCGCGGCAGTCTGCGCACGTCGTACGGAATGGTATTGCAGGAGACCTGGCTGAAAACGGGAACGATCCGTGAAAATATCGCGATGGGAAAGCCGGATGCGGCAATGGAGGAAATCATAGAGGCGGCAAAGCTGTCGCATGCGCATGGTTTCATCAAGCGCTTGCCGAATGGATATGACACCGTGATCACGGAGGACGGCGGAAGTCTCTCGCAGGGACAGAAGCAGCTTTTGTGCATTGCGCGCGTTATGCTCTGCCTGCCGCCGATGTTAATTTTGGACGAGGCGACCTCCTCCATCGATACGCGCACGGAAATCAAAATTCAAAATGCGTTTGCCACAATGATGAAGGGGCGCACAAGCTTTATCGTTGCGCACCGTCTTTCGACAATCCGGGAGGCGGACGTCATTCTTGTCATGAAGGACGGTTCCATCATTGAGCAGGGAAATCACGAGGCGCTATTAAAGCAGGGCGGTTTTTATGCGGAGCTGTATAACAGTCAATTTGCAGCGTCGTAGAGACAGGGATAGAATGTAATTCGAGGTGATAGTGTGGCAAAAAGTGAAAGCAATCATATTACCAGTTGTACTATTTCTTGGGAAAATACAGAAGATATATTAAGCGTTGTAACAAAAATACTTCAAACAGAAATACATGTAAGACTTTATAATAGTGGTGCTTTAATCAGTGGTAGAATATGGCCGATGTCTGAACAACAGAAACAAGAATTGTATAATATTTTATATAAGTGTATCGATGACTGGGATTGTGATGATTATTCGGTTGATGAATCTGATAGCAATCACTGGCAGTTCAAGATATGCACTCAAAGAAGCTGCCTTAGAACAGTTTGCGGTACAATTGAGCCGCCACCACATGGATTAGAGATTAAGAAGATACTCGCTGGAATAATTGGCGAAGATAATTGCTATTTCTTTTAATAAGATAATGAGAATTTATTCCTTTTTTATGATGATTCAACAATTCAAATTTATTGAGCAGATTATTTATAATAATGTTTGGAGAGCATTAGTATGCAAAAATGGTGTACTGAAGATTGGCAATTTGAATTAGCAGTAATAGAGGGAAAAGCAGAACACTGTCGGCTTGGGTTGGAAAAAGGAGATAACTTTGTCTTTTCATATGAATGTCCTGCTGGAATGTGTCCTAAAACAATGATAAAAGTATACACATGGTGTGAAGTTATCCGATGTGGTGGTGATTTTACATATAGAGGTGAAAAGGAAAAATATGAAATGAATATACCGTGTGCTGATGGCTGTATACAATTTCATCTTAAAGCAACTCCTATTAACCGAGATAAAAACGGAAAACCTCTGCCAAATGGTCCTAGACCCAAAGAAGAATAACTTCCAATTATAAATATAATCTTTATTCAGATAACTTCCAATTTGTAGAACTGGACAAATCGATATTTTTTTAATTCTACTTTTGATGGGTGTTATTTGTATTTTATATAAGGTATTATAATTACGAAAGGGGGCAATGTTATGAACCAAGAAAATATTGGGAAGTTTATTGCTGAATGTCGTAAAAATAAAAATTTAACACAGGTGCAGCTTGCTCATTTATTAGGAACAACTGATAAATCAATTTCAAAATGGGAAAATGGTAATTGCCTACCGGATTCTTCATTGTATGAATCTTTGTGCGAAATATTAAATATCTCAATGAATGAATTATTTGCAGGAAAAAAGATTACCGATGAGGATGATAAAAAAGCTGCTGATGATAATTTAATGAGATTATTAAAATATAACTTATATCATTTAAGTGATAAAAGGATATCTTTTAATGAGTTTGATAATTCACTAAATAGAATTTCTGAAACAGCTGCATTATTAAGTACGTTTAAAACAAAAGAGGATGCGATCAATTACTTAATGAAAGAAACGAAATTATCTTTTGAAGAGTGTTCTGGCGCTTACGATATTTATATCAATTTATATAAATTAAATAAATAACAGATTCTGTTTGCAGAGTCAAATAAATCAGTATTTAGCAAGGTGAATTAGCAAGATGGATTATCAATTAGAAGAATTAAATCACAATAATTATCATCGAGTAAGGCAAATCAATCGGAGTGATATTCCCGAGGACTATGTTGATAATGTCGATACAATTATGGACATTACCGATTATGGCTTAGAACATCATTGTGTTGGTCACACTTTTGCTGTCAAAACAAATGAACAATACATAGGTGTGTTACTTATAGGGGAAGCACTTGCATGGGATACTGATCCTCCTGAAATGAAGGAAACCCCGTTTTATCGTTTGATGGGGTTTGTAATAGATAAACAGTATCGGAATATGGGGATTGGCAGCAGAGTGCTTGAACAGGCAATCGAAATCATATATCGGGAATTTGGAATCAGACCGATTGCTCTAGGGTGTCATGAAAATAATGATTCTGCCAAACGCTTTTATTTGAAGCACGGTTTTTGTAAAACAGATTATCGAGAGGGAAGCGACTTCTATTTTATCAGATATCCATATTGACAAATTTATATTTATTGACAGGTTGATAAGACCACGAGATTTAAATTTAGAAGGTTAGCTATGACAGCAGTGCCGATAAAAGCTATCTTATGCATGACTCTACAAGAGATAATTCGGCTGCAGAAACGGACAAAAGTATTACATTATATGAATTTGAAGATATTGCAGAATACAATAATGACGGGCGTTTATACTGGATTGCTTTCAACGGTAAAATAAGCGATATAGATTTTGATAGTGATGAAGTCTTTATCATCACTTTTATAAATTTAGTAGAAACGATTATAGACTATTTATTTGGTAAAAAACTTTTTGAAAAACAATAATATGTTGAAACGGAGGATGGATTATGAAAAAGGCATTATTAACCATTTTACTTTTCAGTTTTGTTTTATTAGGAATTACAGGATGTGGGAAAACAAATAAATCTACTACTATAAATATTACTTTAAATGATAATACTAATAGTGTAGAAATTAAAGTTGGGGATGTATTAACTTATACTTTACTGGGGAATGAATATGAATTTAAAATAACAGATATCAATGATAATGAAGTTAGTATTAAAGTAAATCAGAATGGGTTGACAAATACAAGTAGTCTGATTTCCAAAGATAATAAATTTACTATTGAAAAAGGTAATAAATTAGAGTTGCATACTCAAACTACTGACTATCAAGAATCAATTACTTTTGAATATTAGACAAATTACAATTTTGGATATGGTTTTCAAGTAAAAAGGAGTCGTGTAATACGATGAAAGAATTGAAATTCAGTAAAATTTTGTTTATGGCTTTTGGGGCACCATTGATTTTTGTGATTATATATTGGGTCTTTGCAATTTAAAGAATTTGTTCCACCATTTTTCTGTTTTCTTTTAATATCTTTATTTGTGCTAGCGCCGTTGGAAATAATAACTTTATTAAGAGAAAATAAGCAAGAAAACGGAAAGATAGGAGATAGTGTCAATAGTTTTTCGAAAATTTAAGAAAGCATTTCAATCAGTTCTTCCTGCCCAACTTATTCTGTGTTATAATTTGTTACAGGTTTTTCTTTCCCTTATTTTGTCCTTATAAGGATTCGTAACACGAGGGAAAAGGATATAACACAAGAGAAAGAATAAGGGCAAATTCACTTGCTATAAATTAGGTCTTATCAGAATTCCGATTTGTTTATGAATGAAACGATTTTTTATAGGGGAATTATAGGTAATAAAATGGAAAAATACGAAGTTATTCTAATTGAATTGGAAACTCAATATGAGTTTTCCGCACAGGTAGAAGTTGATGAGGCAGAAACTTCCGAAAATATAACTATTCTTGCCAGAGTCGGAAAAGATGAGTTTGAAGCTACAAACGATGCTTACTTACCGGCATATCAAGAATTTAGAGATAAATTGCTTGTTGCAGGATATGGAATTAAATGCAATGGATCACGGCTCAATGCTGTTCAATCAGGAATGATGGGAGCAACAGATAAGGTTTATCTCGTTGAAATAGGGAAGCAGGCATTCACGAAAGATATTGTTCATATTTGGGATTATGCGGATATTGATATTTTCCCCGATACAGAGCAGCAAAATATTTTTTTCGCGAAATGGACCAAACGGTAATTTTCGGTTTGTCACGAGAATTGATTAAAACATAAAATCGGAATTTGCAGAAAGGAAGTACTTCATGGAAATGGAACGACTAGAGAAACAGATTGATTTTATATTAGAAGCCGATAAAGAAAAAAATATTATTCGACAAACACATCTGAGTGGAAATGGAAGACGTGAAAATGACGCTGAGCATGCTTGGCATATGGCAATTATGGTCTATTTATTAAAAGAGTATGCAAATGAAGAAATTGATGTAGCCAAAGCGATGGTGATGGCTTTAATTCATGATATTGTGGAAATTGATGCGGGAGATACATATGCCTACGATTTAAAAGGGCGCGAGACTAAAAAAATGCGGGAAGAACAAGCGGCAGAGCGTATTTTTGGCTTGTTACCAGAGGATCAGGGGGAAGAGTTGAAAAATCTGTTTCAAGAATATGAAGCATCTGAAACCCCGGAAGCCAGATTTGTTCGTGCAATGGATAATTTTCAGCCGTTGCTTTTGAATAATTCAAATGATGGTAGAGATTGGAAAGAACATGAAATCGGAAAGCAACAGGTAATGAAAAGACATATTACGAATACCAAGTCGGGTTCAAATATAATCTGGGAGTGCGCAAAGAAAATAATTGAAGAGAATGTCAGTAATGGTAATATCAAAGACGATTGAAATTGCATGAGCAACAAATCGGAATTGTTAAAGGAGAACAGATATGCCTTTTTTATTACTCTTAAACTTAATTGTGCCGTATGTAATGATTTTAGTTGGATATATCCTTAAGAAACATCCTGTATTAGATATGAAGTCACAAAATGGATATAACACACCAACTTCACGAAAATCGCAAGAACATTGGGACTATGC
>CAZZNE010000030.1:0-29215 GCA_964655525.1 uncultured Clostridium sp. | reverse complement strand
GCCCATTTCCAGCAGTTCTGCAGATAGGATTCTATGACCGTAGACACTTCCCCCAGCTCCAGAACTACTTTGGAAATACCCGTCGCCTCGTTTTCCTGCGCAACCTTTTCCATACTGTCCATAATATGAAATACGACACCTAATTCATGCATAGCTTAATCCTTTTTGGACGCAAACGTTACTTTCAGAGACTGCTTGATCATGTTGGGAAGCACGTATTTCAGCTTATCCTCTGATTTTACCATCTCGGAGCATTCCGGATGTTCTCTGTGAAGCGTAATGGCGTCAAATACGCACTTTGTGGTGCAGACGCCGCAGCCGATGCACTTATTGGGATCGACAACGGACGCGCCGCATCCCAAGCAGCGGGAAGTTTCCGCCTTCACCTGTTCTTCGGTCAGCGTGTGGGAAAGATCCCGGAAGGACTGCGCTTGTGCTTCTTCCGCCCGTTCCGGCCGCTGTCTGTCAGTATTGTCATAGCTTGCGACCAGAATATCCTCTTTATCCAGTTCGATGAAATCTCTGCGGTTTCTTCCGATGGTCAGCGTACAATGCTCATGCACAAAGCGGTGAAGGGAAATCGCGCCCTCCCGTCCTGCCGCAATGGCATCTATGGCAAACTTCGGACCTGTATAAACATCGCCGCCCACAAAAATATCCGGTTCTGCGGTCTGATAAGTCAGCTTATTCGCAATCGCGCCTCCGTTAGGACGAAGTTCTACTTTTGTGCCTTTCAAAAGATCGCCCCAGACAATTCCCTGACCGACGCTGAAGATCACGCTGGAGCAGTTTAAGGTCATGGTCTGTTCCTCGTCATAAAGCGGGGCAAAGCGATGGTTCTCGTCATAAACACGGGTACATTTTTTGAATACGACCCCTGTCACTTTCCCGTTCTCGGAAAGAATCTCCTTGGGACCCCATCCGTTGTTTATGGTAATATGTTCTTCACTTGCCTCTAAGATCTCTTCCCGGCTTGCCGGCATCTCATCCCGGCTTTCTAAGCAGACCATGGAAACCTTGCCCTGTCCGCAGCGTGTGCTCGTTCTTGCGGCATCTATGGCAACATTGCCGCCGCCGATCACGACAACGTCTCCGCCAAGGTCAAAAGCCTCGTTCTTTCCGGCATCTCTCAAAAATTCTACTGCGGTGTAAACACCCTGCGCATCTTCACCGGATACGCCTGCTTTTCTTCCGCCCTGACAGCCGATTGCAATATAGAAGCCCTTGTAGCCCTGCTCACGGAGCTGTTCGAGCGTAACATCTTTTCCGACCTCGATACCGCACTTGATCTCAACGCCCATGGCTTTGATCACGTCGATTTCCGCCGCGATCAGATCTTTTTCCAACTTGTAAGAGGGAATTCCGTAAGTCAGCATACCGCCGGGTTTCTCATTTTTTTCAAAAACGGTCGGTCTGTAGCCTTTCTCTGCCAGAAAATAGGCGCAGGAAAGGCCGGCAGGACCCGAACCGATGATGGCGATTTTTTCATCAAAGCTGCCCCGTAAGGAAGGAACGGTCGGCTTGGGAATATAACGGGTCTCGGCATTCAGATCTCTTTCCGCAATAAAGCGTTTTACCGCATCAATGGCGACTGCCTCGTCAATGGTTCCGCGCGTGCAGGCGTCCTCGCAGCGACGGTTACAGATCCGTCCGCAAATGGCGGGCAGAGGATTGTCTTTCTTGATGAGAGCCAGTGCCTCCTCGTAACGCCCCTCTTTTGCGAGCTGTAAATAGCCCTGAATGGCAATATGCGCGGGACAGGCCGTTTTACAGGGAGCGGTCCCGGTGTCATGACAATTGATCCGGTTCACATCTCTGTAATTGTGCGTCCACATATGTTCGCCCCATTTTTTCTCGTGGGGAAGCGGCATTTGGGGATAGGTTACCTCGCTGCCGTCTTTTTTGCAGAGCTTCTGTCCGAGCTTTACCGCTCCTGCCGGGCAGGCTTCCACGCACTTGCCGCAGGCAACGCATTTTGATTTGTCTACCTTCGCGACGTAAGCGGAACGGGACATATTGGGTGTGTTGAAAAGCTGTGAAGTACGTAAGGCATAGCATACGTTCACGTTGCAGTTACAGATAGCAAAAATTTTATTGGCCCCGTCAATGTTTGTAATCTGATGCACAAACCCGTTATCCTCGGCTTGTTTGAAAATCGCAAGAGCTTCCTCTTTGGTTATATAACGTCCGTCCTTCTGGGTCTCCACCACGTAGTCTGCCATATCGCCCACGGCAACACACCAGCCCTCAGGGTCGTCTCCGCAGCCCTCATCGTGATGCAGGCGGGAACGGCGGCAGGAACAGGGGCTTGCCGCATACTTGCCTTCATATTTTGACAGCCAGTAGGAAATATGTTCCAGATCAATGGATTCGCTCTCCATCTCAATTGCTTTTTCCACGGGAATGACATGCATACCGATGCCGTTGCCGCCCGGTCCTACAAAGGGTGTCACCTTCTCTAAGGGCAGTCTGGACATGTGCTCAAAGAACAGGGTAACCTCCGGATGTTCTTCCGCGATCCTGCTGTTCATGTTAAAAAACTCCGCGGATCCGGGCACAAACATGGGAAGTACATACTGTTTTTCATGCCGCTCATTTTCCCAATTGTACTCCAGGATTCCTTTTACCGACATCTGCTGAAGCTTTGGTTCCAGCTCCTGTTCGGGTATGCCGGTAAGCTTTACCATTTCCTGCAGGGTTTTGGGCTTCCGGACGTCCATTTTCAAGGCGATTTCCGCCTCCTCATCCGTCAGTACGCCTGCAAGTCCCCAGTATTCCGGATCATCCTGCGTGATTTTTTTCAGCCCCAGCTTCTGAGGGATCCGGTCGGTGATTTTTTTCCCCAGCTTCTGAATACTCTTGCGGGGAGGTTCACTGTGGTCGGCCTTGTGCTCCGGATAAACGTAATCCGGATAGTATTCTTTGTCCAATTCCTTCTTCATACCTTCCTCCTTTGTTTCTATCTTATTCTGCTGCACGCCAGCTTTTGACCTCTCCAGCCAGCCATTTTGTCCATTCTGAAATTCCCTCACCGGTTCTGGCGCATATGGGAATGATTTTGGCATTCGGATTCCGCATCAGGATAGATTCCCTGCATTTTTCCATGTCAAAATCAAAATAGGGAAGAACGTCTATTTTATTGATCAGCACCACGTCGCAAATGGAAAACATCAGCGGATACTTCAGTGGTTTGTCGTGTCCTTCCGGAACGGACAGGATCATCGCATTCTTTGATGCCCCGGTATCAAATTCCGCAGGGCAGACCAGATTCCCGACATTTTCAAGGATTGCCAGCTCGACATCCTCCACCTTCAGTCCGTCAAGTCCCTGTCTGGTCATTTCGGCGTCCAGGTGACACATGCCTCCCGTGTGAAGCTGGATTACTTTGGCGCCGGATTTTTGAATCGTCCTCGCATCCACGTCCGAATCAATGTCGGCTTCCATGACGCCGATTTTGAAGGTATCTTTCATCGCCTCGATGGTCCGCATCAAGGTAGTGGTTTTTCCGGAGCCCGGGGAAGACATCAGATTCAACAGGAAGATCCCTTTCTGCTTTAATTCTTGTCTGAGAGCAGCGGCCTGTTTGTCGTTGTCGGCAAAGACGCTTTGCTTGATCTCCAAAACTCTTACTTCTTTCATTGTGACACCTCATCCCATGCTTTCAGGTTACTCTTTTTTATCTGTTTTTTTGTATCTCTATTTTACCACCGCAGAGAGGGGAGCGTCAATCAATGTTTGCGTTTGGTTTCCGGATATGCTGTATGGCAATCTGTAAAGTGGTGTTTTACGGATATAAAAAATCAGAAGGTGTAAAGTGTCCTGCACTTGATACCTTCTGACTCTGCACTTATTGTCTTTCCCGAAACGCTCGATTATAATTTTACTGCTTCTTGGCATGGTTTTTTCATAAGAGATTCGTCCTTTCTCTGATGGGCGTTATACCTCCCTATAGAAATCTCCGATTGCCCCGAGATACGTTCCGATGGAGTGGTAGTTTCCGGAATAAATGACCGGGTCAAATTGTGTCAAGTCAATTCCACGGGAGTCTACATCGATTCGTTCGTCCACCTGTACATTTTTTACTCTGCAGAAAAACGTATCCGACTGATCAGTGGTTACAGTTTGCCATACTTCACATTCGCATACCCAAGGGCTTTGGTCTAGGGTGGGGGCGTTCACACAAGCCGCTTTGCTATAAGGATAGGAAAGCTTATCTTTTACGCCGTCCCATCCGGAGGTTTGGCCGAAATAATCCATCAACTGCAACATATCCGTACTGACCAGATTGATACTAAGCTGCTTTGTCCTTTTCACATTTTGTTTCGTCTTTTTTGTTCCATACATACTGATCACAATAAGATAATCATCATCTTTTTCACAGGTTTTACTCACCCAGGTGATCGGTGCAAAATCGGGTGTTCCATCTTCGTGATAGGTGCCGATAATAAATGCCGGCTGCACGATCATTTCGTGCTGTGTGCCGATGGATTTTCTTTTCATCGTTTTTACCATTCCTTTCGCTATATAATACTGACATGTTCGATCATCACCTTAAAAATAATAAAGAAAATCTCATCGTGATCAATATATTCCTGTTTGATCATCGGATAAATAAGCTCCATTTCTTCTTTGATCTGATTGGAGCTTTCCACTGCCATTTTACCGGTGATCCGGATCCATTTGCGCGTATTTAAATTGTAGCTCGCCAATTCAACAAACGGATTGTTGAGTAATTCTGAATAAACTTTTTTCCGCTTGTCTGTAGCGATAAACAGATTCGTATCATTAGAATACATCATTCCCATGGGTCTTAACTTCGGCTGCCCGTCTACAGAGGTGGCAAGAAAAAAGTACCCGCATTCACGGATAAACTGGCAACAGTCATTCGGAGATATTTCCACATCATGGATAGGGTCTTCCTGCATATCATCCTTTAATAAAAAATCAATACTGCATTCTAACAGACGGCTTAGTTTGATCAGTTTTTCTGTTTCCGGAAACGCCATATCCATTTCCCATCTCGACACGGACTGACGGGATACGTTTAGAATTTCTGACAATTGCTCCTGCGTAATGTTCTTTCTTTTGCGCAATATTGTCAGTTTTTCTCCCATTGTCATAGGAACTCCTTTCTGTCCGGGACAGGGCAAAGATTTTCTTTTTGTGATCATTGTAAGTCTCTCCGGAAAAAAAGAAAAGTCCTTTTCGAGTGCACCATGTAAATTTTGGAGTGCGTTTGGGGTATGGGGATGCTTTATTCACTCGTTAAATAGATATACGCATCCTCCAGCGTCACATGAGCCGGTTTGCAGGGAATCCCCGGTTTGAATCTGCTTAAGATTCTCATTTGGATTCCGCCCTCGACATATTGTTTGGAAGAAACACGATATTTTTGTTCAAGGTTTCGTGCTTCTGCAGGGTCCTTCACCATGCAGTCCCAGACGCAGCCGTCTGCATGATCAAGGAGCTCCTGTACACTGCCCGTATACAGAAAATGTCCTTTTTTCATGACGGCAAGCTGATTGCAGGTTGCCGCTAAGTCCTCCACGACATGGGTGGAGAATAGGACCGTGCGGTTTTCGGAAAAATCGACTAAAAGATTACGGATGCGGATGCGCTCCTCCGGGTCTAAACCGGTTGTCGGTTCGTCGATGATCAAAAACGCCGGTTCGCTTAAGAGCGCCTGAATGAGCCCGACCCTCCGCTTCATGCCGCCTGAGAGTTGTTTCATTTTCTTTTTGCGGTGCTCCGTCAAGCTTGTTTTTTCTAAATAATATTGTATGCGCTCTTTGCAGAGCGTCTTTTGAAGACCCGCTAAATCTCCCATATATTCCAGGCATTCCTGCACGGTCAGATTTGGGTACAGGTCGATTTCCTGCGGCAGATAGCCGATCTGTTTTTGAATCTCCGGATAATTTTTTTCGTGGTACTGAATGCCGTCCAGCGTGACTGTGCCGGAGGTGGGTGCAAGAACGGTCGTCAGCACCCGCATCAGCGTTGTTTTGCCGGCGCCGTTTTCACCGAGCAGCCCGAAGATTCCGGTCGGGATCGAGAGATCCACATGGTCGATCGCCGTTACTTTATTTTTGAATGTGACTGTCAGATTATTTATTTGAATACTCATAATGTCAGAATCCTCCATGTTATTCTTGTTTTTGTGTGAATTGCGAAATAAAAATCCCTATCCTCTTCTCTTTAACAGCTTTGGCAGGAGCGCGCCCGCCGCAATGCAAAAAGCAATGCAGACGCCCTTTCCGGCGAGCCAGCTGAAATCGCCGCTGTCCTCGGCGTTTCGGAACGTATACGAAAAAACATTCCATGAACCGAGATAACAGTCTCCGAAGGTGGAATTTGTGATACGCCACAGGAGCAGGCATCCGCCGAATCCAACCCACAGGTTGCGGAACAGGCAGGCGAGGGTGTTGGACAGGATTCCCCAAAAGCAGAGCGTTACCGCGATTGCCGCAAGGCATACGAAGAACTGCGTGAGGTCATCCCCATATCCCGCAGGGAGGGCGTATAATAAAATCGGTTTCTGGAATAGAAAGAATAATCCGTACCCCGCCGCCGCAAGCAGCAGCAGAAACAATTCCTGTATGAGCAGTCTCGTGCCGACAGAGCAGATTCTTTTTTTCATCGGATATAACCGTTGAATTTCCGAACGCCCGCTTGTAACCTCCTGCACATAGGTGTCGGCGCAGAACGCTGCCGCTAAAATCGCCATGGCGGGTTCTAAGTTGACCCCGATTTCGTAGCTTACCGATACACCGCAGATCAGGCTTAAGATCACGATAAAAAACAGCGCGTAGGCGATTTTGGAAAGGGGCAGGGAAATTTTGATCTCTTTACGCATTACATACGCCTCCTTTGCCAAAGCCATATGGAAATGAGGGTGATCACGGCGGAGGCCATGATCAAAAAGCTTTGATTGAGCATCGCCATCGGGGGAGGCGCCGTGTCAAAAAACTGTCCGGGGAATCGCACCATGATCGCCAGCGATCTCCCGTAATAACCATATAGCCCCTCTGCATTCCTGCTTCCCATATTAGAATACACGATAAGGAGAATGAGGAGCGGTGCCGCCGGGAGCGGATTTTTGAACAATAGGGCGATCAGAGTGTAAATGCATACGATTATGAGCATATTCGGCAAAATATACAGGCAGGTTGCAGTGATGAAATCAAACAACCGCACCGTAAATCCGCTGCCGCTTGTGCAGATCAGGCAGAGCGCCCAAAATACCAGATTCAGGATGGCGAGCGTGATCAGACAGACCGAAAATCCGCCGAGGATCTTGCCGAGTACATAGTTTCCCGCGCTGACGGGTTTGGTATGGAGAAGCTCATAGGTGTGTGTTCTCGTATCCTGCAAAAATAAGACGGACAACATGACTGTGGCGAAAAATCCCATGAACAATCCTGCAAAATCCGCGAATTTTCTTGAAAAGTAATAGGAGAACGGTTTGCTTTGGAGCGCCTGTGCAAGATAGACATTGATCTCGTCAGCCGTTCCTTTCTTGTAGGCCGTCATCTGGTAACTATGAATGGCGCCGACATAATGATATTGTTGTTCCAGATAGTCGCAGGCTTCGGCGATGTCCATCCCTTTTATTTCGTTGACGACGGCATCTGCCTCCGCCGGGGTCATTTCCCAAATTTGGGTGAACAGCTCCCGGATATTTTCTTCAAAGAAATACTGTCGTTCCTCCGGGGTTGACGGCACATAGCCTTCATAAATCTCTCCTGCATGAATCGTTTCCGGATAATCGTTTTCGATCGTTTCTCCCGGTTCGAGATAGCGGATGTCGAGATAGGGGCTGACGAGCGAATAGACGCCAAAGATCACGATTCCGACCCCGATCCAGAACAGGGGATGCTTTACGTAGTTTTTGATTTCTCTTTTTAAGATTGCAAGCATGTGATTCTGCCTCCTTTTTTGATGATAAGATCAGGATACATGGCAAATCACAATGAAAAAGCAATGGAACAAAAAAAACGGACCGCTTACGCGATCCGGCAAAATACGGCGGTGACGGAAGCACCGCTTTGTTTTTGATTCCCTATGAGAAGTCTGCCTCCGTGTTTTTCGCAATACAGCCTGCTGATATACATTCCCATTCCGGCGTGCTTTAGGCTGTCCTTCGCGTTCTGCTGATAAAAGGCTTTCGTCACGTCCCCGGTGTTGTCCGGGAATCCGTTTCCGTCATCCGTCACGCAGATCCGGCATTCCGAACCGGTCACGGAGATGGTGAGCGTCACTTCCTTTTGGGCGTGGCGCAGGGCGTTTGACAGCAGGTTTTCCGTGACTTCCAATATAATTTCCCGGTCGCCGCGGAACACTTCCGCAGCCGGCACGGATTGCAGCGTGATCTGCCTGCCGGCTTCTTTTTCTAAAATATGACATTCCGCAAGGAGATCTGCATGCAATTGCTCCGCCGTAATCTCGTCAGGTAGCAGTTCCCGCTTTTCTAAGCTGCTCAGCTTCCGCATGGTCTCCACAAACGCATCCATGCGGTCAAGCTGTTTTCTGCAGTCCGCCAGCATCTCCATGGCTCTTTTCACATCGATTGTTTCGTCCGGAAGATAGTCCGTCAGCATTTCGTGGTATCCTTTTAATACGGAAAGCGGGGAACGAAGGTCGTGTGAGATTGCCGCGCGGAGCGCACGTTCCTCCTCCAGACTCCGCCATAACCGGATGTTATTTTCGTAAAGCTGCGCCCGCATCTGCTCAAATTCCCGGCACAGCAGTCCCATTTCGTCCTTGTTCTCGTAAGTGATATGAAAACAAAGATTATTTTGGGCAATATTTTGGGACGCCAGCTCCAGCTCCGCGATGGGGTGTTTTAATTTATTCCGATAAAAAAGAAACACCGTGACGCAGCTTCCGGCCATGGATAAAACGAGCACGGAATAGGTCTCCAAAAAATCACAAAGCTCGTTCACATGGCGGTCATGGGGGGTCATTTCGGAGGAGGAAGGTCTTACGATACCAGTCATATACTCTATGCCGCCCGCGTTTATGAGTTCGAAATATTTGTCATAGTCCATATACCTTCGCCAGATGCTCACCTGCGTGTGCCAGGCGAGCACGGAAATCCATCCGGACAGTAAAAAACTGCAGATCAGGCTGACTGTCATATATAAAAGAATTGTTTTTCTGATCGAAAGATTCCTCATTTTAATTGAAAGATTTCTTATTTTATCCATCGGTATCCCATCCCCCATACGGTTTCAATGTATTCCGTATCCGTCAACTCCGAAAACTTATTCCGGATACGGCGGACAAGCTCGGTAATGACACGGCTGTCGCCTTCCGCGTCGTAGCCGCATACCTTCTCATAAATTCGTTCTTTGTCAAATACGATTCCCGGATTTGCGGACAAAAATGCAATAACTCCGTATTCCGCCTTTGTCAGCTCCAAATGATCAGCGCCAATCTGTACGGTTTTCGCCGCGTAATCAATGGCAAGCTCCCCTTGAAAATGATATTCTGAGCGGCCGCTGCGCCGCTGTTCGCGTTTCAGATGCGCGGTGATCCTTGCTTCGAGTTCTTTTAAGCTGAAGGGTTTTGTGATATAGTCATCGCCGCCCGAGAGCAATCCGTTTACCTTGTCATCCTCCTCCACCTTTGCTGTCAAAAACAAAATGGGGCAGGATACCTTATCACGGATCAGACGGCACAGTTCCAGACCGTCCATCTGTGGCATATTGATGTCAAGAAGAATAATGTCTGGGGGTGTTTGGAGCTTTTGCAGCGCCTCTGCGCCGTTTTCGGCGGTCATGATCTCATAATGCTTCATTTCAAAATAGCTTCGGAGCATGGTGAGAAGTTCTTTATCGTCATCGACGATCAGCAATTTGTTCATGGTTATGGATCCCTCTGCGTTTTTATCAATTTAATTGATTCCGATGGAAATGTCAGGTGTCGCTGCTTCTCGTTTTCTTTTTACAGTATACTATAAAAGACAACAAAATCACAATCATATCCCCTCGCGGACTCTCATACATTGTAAAAAAGTATTGCAGGGGGGCTTCTTGCTTGAAGGATTATATTGAGGAGCGCGCAATGGAGATTGCGGGCTATATCATTGATACGAATGCGACCGTCAGACAGGCCGCAAAGCAGTTCGGCATTTCGAAATCAACCGTACATAGAGAAGTAACAAAACAGAACGGTTCAAAGACGGGACAGAAGGAGCGGAAACATTTTTTATAAAAAGACTTGCATGATACATGATATACAAGGTATGATAAAAGTTAAGTGTCATTAGTTAGACACAGATAAAGCAGAAAGGCTATGGTTTATATTTATGATAAAAATCGCAGTTTGTGATGACGAGCTGTCTGCTCTAAACGAAGTCAATGCTTTGCTTGACCGATATTGTGCGGAACGGAATCGACAGATGGACCGCATGGAATTTCAAAGCCCGTTGGATTTGCTGGCGGAGATTGAAAAAGGAGTCTATCTGGATATTCTGCTTTTGGATGTTGTGATGCCGGGCGAGAACGGAATCAGTGTTGCAAGAGAGATCCGTCAATATGATAACCGGGTAAAAATCATCTTTTTAACATCATCTTCCGAGTTCGCAGTGGAATCCTATACGGTTGGCGCCTTTTTCTATCTGATGAAACCCATCTGTGAGGGGGACTTTTTCCGAATGATGGATTCGGTTATCAGTGAATGTGAGAAGGCGCACAAAAACGATTTTGTCGTGCCCTGCAAAGGCGGGGTTACACGGATTAATGTGGAAAAGCTGGTATATTGTGAAGTGATGGGACGCACATTATTATTCTATTTGGAAAACGGGGAGATCTTGGAAAGTACAGGAAGTATGGATGAATTATGCGGCAAGCTTGCGCGGTATGAAAATTTTTTGCGCCCGCATCGATCTTTCCTGGTCAACATGGAGTATATTCAAACCATTTCCTATAAAGCAATTACGATGGACAATCTTGCGAAAATACCTATTCCGCATGGGAAGTGCTCTGAAATCAAAAATCTGTATTTGGAATACGTATTTCACAGAAAGCCGGTATTTAACTCATGATGGTCATCTATTTAACAAATCTCACTTCCGTGGGTATTTTTGGTATCGTTTTATCTGCGGCGTTTTGTGATATTCTTTGGACACGGAAAAAGCTTCTGATCCTGGCGGGCGGCATGGCCGCCATGTTAATGCTGCAGGGTATTGTTTGTTTTTATACCGATGTGGAATTTGTCGAGCGCGTTTATCCGATCATTACCCATATTCCTTTGATCATACTGCTCTGTGCGCTCAATAATAAACAATGTCTTTGGCCGGCGATCTCGGTTTTAACGGCATATCTTTGCTGCCAGATCCGCCGCTGGGTGGTGCTGGCGGCTGTAGCAGCGTTTTCCGGGGATGCTATGATGCAGAATATCATGGAATTGTGCATCACCCTGCCCATGCTGTTTCTGATTCTAAAGTTTGTTGCGCCGTCCGTGCGTTTGGTTTCCAGCTACAAAATTTCGGTACAATGTTTGTTTGGCGCTGTGCCGCTGCTCTATTACGGATTCGATTACCTGACGCGGGTGTACACGAATCTGCTTCTGGAGGGGGGACTGGTTGCGGTGGAATTTATGCCGTTTGTATGCTGCTTGTCTTATTTAGCCTTTGTAGCTTATTCTTCTGCTGAGGAACGAAAACGAAGTCGTCTGGAACAGACGCAGGAAATCTTGAATCTACAGGTGGGACAGGCTGTTCGTGAAATTGAAGTCCTGCGGAGCTCTCAGCAGAAAACAAGTACATACCGCCATGACCTGCGTCATCATATGCAGTATCTCTCTTCCTGCATTGAAAACGGACGGCTTGAACAGGCGCAGGGATACATTCATGAAATCTGTTCGGAAATTGAGGCAAATAAGGTAACTGTTTTTTGTGAGAATGAGGCGATGAACCTGATCTTTTCCTCGTTTGCGGGGCGCGTCAAAGATTATGGCATTTCCATTAAAATCAGGGCGGGGATTCTTTCGGATGTTTCTGTATTGGAAAGCGATCTGTGCGTGCTGTTGTCGAATGCGCTGGAAAACGCGTTTCATGCGTGCCAAAAGCAAAAGGAAAGAGGATTATCCGCGGACATTGAGGTTTCGGCATACGAAGAGAAAGGCAGATTATTTTTGCAGATCACCAATTCCTGCGATACAGATATTATGTTTGATAACGGGATTCCGGTCACGAGCACTCCGGGGCACGGACTCGGCATACGCAGTATTTGCGCCATTGTCGAACGGTATGGCGGAATGTATGCTTTTTTTGTTGATAATGGCAGATTTTACCTGCGCATGGTCTTATGAAAAGACTGTCGATTTAATGCAATTTTGAGTCGATTCATAACTGCATACTCCTTTTGTGAAAATGATATGGTAGACTATCGGGGGTGGCGATGACATGGGATATACTTGCAGTAATATACCTGAATTTTAGCGCCTGAAAGTGTGCAGTGAAGATGAGATGAAGACGAAATTTAGAACAAGCAGTTTTTATTGGGATTTGCTGAAACTGAATCTGTTGCCGCTTATCCTATTGACGTTGGTGATCACGACGTTTAGTGCCGCCCGATTTGCGGCCTCCATGAATACGGAAGCGAAAAATGGTCTGGTGAATCTGTGCCATACGGTCAACATTTTATTTGATTCGGTCTATGAGGGAGATTATCAAATCATGAACGAGGGGGACGAGGTATATTTAATGAAAGGACCCCATCGGCTGAACAGCGATTTCACGATCGTTGATCAAATTAAGGAACAGACCGGTGTTGATATCACGATTTTTTATCAGGATACCCGCATACTCACGACGGTTCAGACCGAAGATGATATCCGCGCGATCGGAACGAAGGCAAATAGCAGAGTGGTAGAGGATGTAATAAGAGGCGGCCATCCGCAGTTTTATTCGAGCATGATGGTTGAGGGAGTCCGGTATTTTTCCTATTATGAACCGCTCTATGCGGCCGACGGAGCGTGTATCGGCATGATTTTTTGCGGGAAACCGTCAGAAGAGGTGGAGGGACTTGTTTTTATTTCACTCCTTCCGATCATTGCATTCGGGATTCTCACGATGCTGGTGGTATCTCTTGTAACGCTCCGGTTTTCGGATCGGCTTGTCGTAGCAATTCGGAAAACGGAATTGTTTTTGGAGACGATCGCGAATGGTGATCTTCATACGGAATTTGATCAGGATGTTTTGGCGCGCAAGGATGAACTGGGCGATATGGGGCGTTATCTGATCAGGATGCAGAAATCGCTCCAAGAGTTGGTGGAACAGGATATTCTTACCGGATTATACAATCGCAGAAGCGGAGAAAATCTGCTGAGGCAGACATGCGAAAGGTACCGGGAAGAAGAGATACCGTTTTGTGTCGCGATCGGCGATATTGATCATTTTAAGCGGGTCAATGATACATACGGCCATGAATGCGGCGACGTGGCGCTTGCAGAGATTTCAGCACGGATCAAAGAACATATGCAGGGAAAGGGATTTGTCGCCCGATGGGGAGGCGAAGAAGTCCTTTTGGTATATCATAATGTGCGGTTAGATACGGCAGTTTCCTATATGAAAGAACTGATGGAAGACATTCGCGCCCATCGCATTCACTATGGGGATACGGTGCTCAGCATCACGATGACGTTCGGTATTACAGAGGGTAATGCGGGGAAAGTCGAACATATTGTTCGTGATGCGGACATAAAGCTGTATGAGGGGAAAAATAGCGGTCGGAACAGAATTGTGTATGAGGTGGCCTGAAAAAAGCATGGGTTTGGTCCCATGCTTTTTTTAGCATATAGGAAACTTCGTCTCTTATATGATAAAAGCCTCCGGCAGGATGCGCAGTTCGCGGAAAAAAATTGGCTGCAAGCAGTACCGCTTGCGTGCGGTGAATGCGTCTTTGCGCATTCTTTTTATGGATGGGGGAGTTTCAATTAAGAAAAAGAAAACCGCAAGAAATGATAATACAGCAGAAGTAACCGGGAGTATAATAGCCTTATCAGAATGGAAAGGCGGTTAAGAATGAATAATTTACAATTAGTCGAGAAGGTTTTGTATTATATCGATGATCATATATCAGATGACATTGAGTTCAAGCATTTAGCAAAGGAATTCGGGTATTCTCCGTTTCATTTTCATAGGATATTTTCTGCGGTAACGGAACAGACGATGATGGAATACGTCAGAAAGCGCAGGCTTATCATTGCACATCAAAAACTGTGTAAGACACAGGAAAGTGTGGCAGATATCTGTTACAGTGTGGGTTTCAAAAGCATACAAACTTTTAATCGGGCATTTAAAAAGACTTTTGGAATGCAGCCTTTGCAGGCTAGAGAAAGCAAAGCATTCATTACTTATCGGGATGTGCCGACGATTATGGCGGGGTATCATAAGAAGGTGGAGCTGGAAGGCATTTTCGCGATAGAACCGCAATTTGTGATAAGAGACGAGTTTGTTATTGCCGGATTTCGTAAACATACAAGAAATGGTTTTCGTGTAATCGGAGAATCATGGCATGAGCTGAAACAACATCTGGCTTGTATACAAAGGAAAAACGAGAAGGTTATGTATGGGTTCGAGGATTACTCTGAAGAGTATTGTGCAGATCCATTGGCTTTTTATTATATGGCCGCAGTAGAGGTGGACAAGGATGATAAGCTGCCAGCCGGAATGGATAGAAAAGTGATACCCAAAGCGGAATATGCCGTATTTCCGGTAAAGGGAAATAATGCGAACGGAGAGATCGGACAGGCATTTCGATATATTTATCATGTCTGGCTGCCAAATTCTGAGTATTGTATGGATGAAAGAATCCTTGCTGATTTTGAATATTATGATGAACGATGGGACTGTCAGTCTAAAGTTGCGCAGCTGGAGATTTATATTCCGATAAGAAAGCTGGGGGATTGATGATGGCGTTTTGCGATTTGTTTAAGGAGTTTCAGCCAATCAGAGTGGATGAAAATATTTCTTTAAGACAGCATGAGCCTGAAAAGGACGCAAGACCTTTATGGGAAATCTATTGCGATGAAGAAAATTTCAAATATTTTAGTGGTTATAAAAAGCCGCATGATTGGAATGAAGAAGGAGCGATCCGCGCAGAGGAAAGCAGGATAAAGGGATTTAAAGGAAAGCGTGAATATTCATGGGTAGTAACTTTGAACGGAGAAGTAGTCGGACAAATACAATTATTTAATTTTACCAATCACAATACTTGCGCGGAAGTAGGTTATTTTATTAAAAGAAAGTATTGGAATCAAGGGATCAATACCAAGGTTTTAAAAGCTGTGTGCAAGTTTGGATTCAGAGTGATGGGATTTGAGCGGATTGAAGCGATAGCGCATGTTGATAATATCGGCTCAAACCGGACTTTGCAAAAAGCAGGCTTTACCAAGGAAGGAATGGTGCGGAAACGGTTTTACTTAAATGATAAGGCGGAAGACGGTAATATGTATGCTATTGTAAAAGAAGATTTAGGGGTAAGGGGGCATTAAGGGATGGGTTATTTTTGGGGTATTCGTTAAGGCGTATTTTCGGATTGGGGAATTTGTCAGCAAACACAGCGTAAGGGCAGTCACAGACCATAGAAAGCGGTCAGTGCTGTCCTTTTTTGTGCTTTTTTAGAGAAAGATCGCAATGAGAAGGACGGATAGAAGTTACAAATGTTCATAGAAAAATGGTTAATAATTTCAGATTGATTTTCATAGAATGGACAAAGACCATGAGGGCGGGGAGGTGCTTCCCACCATGACGTATTTTCCCAATGGAAAAATAAGAAAATTGAATTATATCATACATAATCCGAATACGGTGGAAGAGACCGCGCAGGCGCTGCTTCATGTATTTGTTCAGGCAAATGCGGGAAAGGTGGGGAGAAAGCTTAGGGAGTTATCGAATTGCAATGGTGAAATAGGGGAATTGGATTGAATAAAATTCATATCTTTTTAGTGCTTTTTAGTTGTACAATGATTTATTCTAGGGTAAAATGCATATAGATAATTATAGTTTATATATGGTATGTGTATTCGAGGAGATTTGACAAATGGAAAAAATTAAGGACGAAAATATAAAAAAAATGTTAATAGAATTAGCAGAATCACTGCAACATGTGTATGGAGACAAATTAAAGACGGTTGTATTATATGGGTCCGTTGCAAGGGGAACACAGACAGACGATTCGGATATTGATATTATGGTTCTGGTCGATGGAAATAATGAGGAATTACATCGGTATGATGATAGTCTCAATGATGTTTCTACTGACTTTTCTTTGAAATATTTAAAAGTTTTGTCTATTGTAGATATTAGTTATCAGGAATATGAGAACTGGAGAGAGCTTTCTCCATTCTACAGAAATGTATCAAAGGAAGGGATCATACTGTATGCAGCTTGATATTAAGACATTGTGCCGGTATAGGCTGGATCGTGCAAAAGAAGATTTACTTGCCGCGGAGACCAGTCATCAGGCAGGGCTTTATAAAGCAGCGATTAATCGCTCATATTATGCTATTTTTCATGCGATACGCGCGGTGAACATCTTGGATAATTTTGATGCGTCAAAACACAGCTCGGTCATTGCACATTTTAATCAATTCTATGTACATAAGGGTGAATTTGAACGTAGGGTATATAAGGTTGTTGACAGTGCCTATCGTATTAGGGAAAAGTGTGATTATTCTGATTTCTTCATTGCTTCGAAGGAAGACTCAGAAATGCAATTAGAACACGCACAAGATTTCGTCAGTACCGTAGAGACTTATTTGGACAATAAATTGAGTAATGAAAACAGATAAATGGATCATAAGCTTTTCGTAAATGAAATCTACGATCGCGTAATAAAAGCCTTTGGTTGACGCCAAAGGCTTTTATGAATATGTTATAGATGTAACCGAAAGTTTTGAAATTAACAGAGAGGTATCCCATGAACATTGCCGCCTACTGCCGTGTTTCCACCGATAAAGAAGACCAATTAAACAGCTTAGAAGCTCAAAAAACGTTCTTTTCTGAATATACCAAACGCACAGGAGATACCCTCGTCCGGCTTTATGCCGATGAGGGTATTTCCGGCACCAAGATCAAAAACCGCAAAGAATTCCTCCGTATGATGTCCGACGCCGAACAGGGTCTGTTCGACATGGTAGTGGTAAAGGACATTTCCCGTTTTGCCAGAAATACAGTGGATCTGCTTCAGAATATCCGCAAATTGAAAGCGCTTGGTATCGAAACGCAATTTCTCACTGCCAACATGACCAGCATGGGAAACAGTGAATTTGTCCTAACCATTTTCGGTGCACTGGCACAGGAGGAGAGCGCCAACACATCCAAACGTGTGAAATTCGGCAAAAAGATGAACGCAGAAAAGGGGCGTGTTCCGAACCTTGTCTATGGCTATGACAAAACCATAGGCGATTATTTTAATCTGGAAATCAATAAGCAGGAAGCGGAAGTAGTCAAACAGATTTACAAATGGTATCTGGAGGAAGGCTATGGTGCAGCCAAGATTTCAAATATGCTAAATGAAAGAGGGTTAAAAACCAAGCGGAACTGCAACTGGAGCCAGAATGCCGTCTGTCGGATTTTGACCAACGAACTTTATACCGGAAAAATCATCAATGGCAAACAGGAGGTAGAAGATTTCCTTACCGGAAAGCGGAAAGATAAGGACGAAACCGAATGGATGGTCGTAGAGCGACCGGATTTGAAAATCGTGGAGCCGGCAGATTTTGAAAGGGCGCAGAAGATTCTGCATGGCAGACATGCATCTTTTCACATGAACAGGAAACGACAGAGCAATCAATATCTTTTTTCCACATTAATTCGCTGCAAGGAATGCGGCTGGTCTTTCCGACGTACTGTGCGCACTTACAAAAATACGTATGTCCGCTGGGTGTGCTCCGGACATAATGGAAAAGGAGCTGACAGCTGCCCAAATGCGGTCACGGTTGATGAGGACGAGCTGATGGATGTGCTGCAGGAGTATTTTAACCATATCCTCAGCCAAAAGAAAAAAGTGGTTCAGTATGTAGTGGGAGAATTTCAGCGGACCTATAAGGCAAAGGACGAAAATCTGGAATATGAAAAAGAACTGAAAAGTCAATTGAACAAGTTGACAAAAGCCAGACAGAAATATATGGATATGTATACCGACGATCTGATTTCCAGACAGGAACTGAATGATAGAATCGGCGGATTCAGAAAAGAAATCGAACGTTTGGAAAACGAATTGAAAATGGTATCGTATCATCTGACGAAAGGGGAGCAGCTGGAAAGTGTTTTGAATCAGACATTCAAGGAAATAGAGGACATTACGGATGTTCGTGAGATGACCAACCCCCAGCTCAAACGGATCATTCAGAAGATAGAGGTGGACAAGGAGGGAAACGTAGAAATTTTTCTTCGGTTGTTCGGTGACATGGGCTTGGAGGAAGCCGCTCTAAATAATGACAACTATACATAAGGACTTAACAGAGCGCCTGCCGCAGGTGCATCCGCAGCTTGCGTCCGAAGTCAGGAAGGTGCTTGATGTGAACAAATTGGAGCGGCATATCAGGGGAGGGCTTGCCACAAAAGACAAATATCTCAGGGAGAAAAAAGCATCAAAAAAAGTTACTGCAATTTTATGAAAATAAGAGTATAGTATAGGGAGAATATCTCCCGCTGCAATGCGCGGAAGGAGCTTCGGAGGAATATACTATGCGTATTTCAAAGGATACGGACGGGCTGCGCATTATAATCGTCGGCTGTGGCAAGGTCGGCGCAACCCTGATCGAGCAATTGGTGAAGGAAGGCCATGATATTACCGTCATCGACCAAAGCGCGGTAAAGATACAGGAGATCACAAATCTCTATGACGTCATGGGGATTGTCGGAAACGGCGCAAGCTACAGCACACAGATGGAGGCGGGGATCGAGGATAGCGACCTGATCATTGCCGTTACGGATTCGGACGAATTGAATCTGCTCTGCTGTACTGTGGCAAAGCGTGTCGGTGACTGCGCCGCCATCGCAAGAGTCCGCACGCCGGATTACAGTAAGGAAGTCGGCTACCTGAGAGAAAAACTTGGGCTTGCCATGATCATCAACCCCGAACTGGAGGCGGCAAAAGAAGCGGCGCGCATTCTCTACCTGCCGACCGCGCTGGAGGTCAACTCCTTTGCGCACGGACAGGCGGAACTGATCAAATTCAAGATTCCCGACGGAAACGTGCTTGACGGTGTGACGATCGCTTCCATCGGGAAAAATATTGGGTCCAAAGCGCTGATCTGCGCCGTGGAGCGCGACGGCGAAGTGTATATCCCGTCTGGTAATACCAAGCTCTATCACGGCGATGTGATCTCTGTCGTGGCGTCCAGAAAATATGTGAAATCCTTTTTGCTCAGCATCGGCGTGAAAACAAAGCAGGTCAAGGACACGATGATCATCGGCGGCGGAAAGGCAGCTTATTATCTTGCGCAGCAGCTTTTACACATGGGCATTTCCGTAAAGATCATCGAGAGAAGTCAGGAACGCTGTGAGGAATTGAGCGTGCTTCTTCCGAAGGCGATCATTATCAACGGCGACGGCACGGACGAGGAGCTGCTGCGGGAGGAAGGCATACAAACAGTGCAGTCTTTTATTCCGCTCACCGGTATTGATGAGGAAAATATCATGCTCACCCTGCACGCAAGGCAGGTTTCCGACGCGAAGGTCATTACCAAGATCAACCGCATCCAGTTTAAGAACGTAATCAACAGTCTGGATCTGGGCAGCGTGATTTACCCGAGATACATCACATCGGAGGCGATCATCGCGTATGTCCGAGCAAAAAAAGATTCCATGAACAGCAACATTGAAACGCTTTATCACATGTTTGACCACCGCGTGGAAGCGATCGAATTCCGCGTGGAAAAAGCGTCCGAGGTGACGGACATCCCGCTGATGGAGCTTTCGTTAAAAAAGAATCTTCTGATTTCCTTTATCAATCGAAACGGCACGATCATCATACCGGGCGGACAAGATTGCATCAAGGCGGGCGATACGGTCATGATCGTAACGACGCATACCGGCTTTCACGGTATCCGGGACATTCTCAAATAGGGGGCGAAGGGTATCATGAACGGTTCGATTATTCGGTATATTCTTGGATGTGTACTTAAAATAGAAGCGCTTCTCATGCTGCTGCCCTGCCTTGTCTCACTCCTTTACGGGGAGAAAGAAGGAATTTATTATCTGGCAGTGGCAGGCGTGAGCCTGCTCATCGGCGTGTCTGCCACATGGAAAAAACCGTTAAATACGGTGTTTTACTTAAAAGAGGGCTGTGTGACAACGGCGTTAAGCTGGATTGTCCTAAGTCTTTGCGGGTGCATTCCGTTTTGGCTGACGGGGGAGATCCCGAGCTTTACGGATGCGCTTTTTGAGACGATTTCCGGTTTTACGACGACCGGCGCAAGTATCCTGAGCGACGTGGAAGCGCTGTCGTATACCTCGCTGTTCTGGCGCAGCTTTACCCATTGGATCGGCGGCATGGGCGTGCTTGTTTTTTTGCTCGCGGTCGTGCCCATGAGCGGCGGTTCCAATATGAACCTCATGCGTGCGGAAAGCCCGGGACCTTCCGTCGGAAAGCTTGTGCCGAAAGTGCGTTATACTGCACGGATCCTGTATCTGATCTATTTTGGTATGACTGTGGTGGAGATGCTGCTACTGATCGTTGGCAGGATGCCGCTGTTTGACGCGGTCACATTGAGCTTCGGCACGGCCGGGACCGGCGGTTTCGGTATCAAAAATGACAGTATTGCCGGCTATTCCGCATATAATCAGTGGGTCATCACGATCTTTATGATCCTGTTCGGCGTGAACTTTAACGCGTATTACCTCATTCTGTTCGGGCGGCTGAAAAAAGCGCTTCGCATGGAGGAGGTGCGCTATTATTTTCTGATCATCTTAGCGTCTGCCGGATTGATTTTTGCAAGCCTCGTGCAGACGACGGGACATGTATTTGATTCCCTGCGGCACGCATCGTTTCAGGTGGCGTCCATTATCACGACGACGGGGTATTCGACGGTCGATTTTGATACATGGTCGCAGACCTGCAAGACCGTGCTCGTGTTCTTAATGTTTGTCGGCGCGTGTGCGGGCAGTACGGGCGGCGGCATTAAGGTGTCGCGCTTTGTTATTTTGTTCAAGACGGTGACGAAGGAAATTCATTCCTATATTCATCCGAAGAGCATCCGCAAGATCAAGTTTGAGGACAAACCAGTGGAGCATGAGATCGTGCGCGCGACGAATGTGTACTTTATCACGTTTGTGCTTCTGTTCTCATTATCCATGCTGATTGTTTCGTTTGAAGGCCGGGATATGCTGACGAACTTTACTGCGGTCGCCGCGACGATCAACAATATCGGACCGGGATTAGAAATGGTCGGACCGACGCAGAATTTCGGATTTTTCTCACCACTTTCCAAGATTGTTATGATGTTTGATATGCTTGCGGGAAGACTCGAGCTGTTCCCGCTGCTGCTCTTATTCCATCCTGCGGCGTGGAGGGATATGTTTCCGAAGAAGAAAAAAGAAGAATGATGTTTAGACAGGTGCAATTACGGATGAAATCAGCGTTGATCTTAGAAAAGGATCCTAAAGTGGAGAGAATTCCATGTGACGGGGGGAAATTCTTTGACAAGTGTTTCGGGGCTAACGTATAATAGGGCATAGTAGGTTATGGGAGCACTGATTTGATAAATGTTTCTTAAAAAAACCAAGGGGAGGACGTAGAGGCATGGAAAGAGAAACCGTGATCGTGATCGATTTCGGCGGGCAGTATAACCAGCTTGTAGCGCGGCGCGTCAGAGAATGTAACGTATATTGCGAGATTTATTCCTACAAGACCGACATAGAAAAAATCAAAGCGATGAAGCCGAAGGGTATCATTCTGACCGGCGGACCGAATAGCTGTTATGAGGAAGGAGCGCCGACGTACAGTAAGGAGCTGTTTTCACTCGGCATCCCGGTGCTTGGTTTGTGCTACGGCGCGCAGCTGATGCAGCTGATCCTCGGAGGCAGGGTGGAGCGCGCGACGGTACGCGAATACGGAAAGACGATGGTACATGTCGATACAACGTCTCCTCTTTTTACCAATGTGGCGAAAGATACGATCTGCTGGATGAGTCATTTTGATTATATCTCACAGGTTGCACCGGGATTTCAGATCGTGGCGACAACTGCGGATTGTCCGGTGGCGGCGGCGCAGCGCGTAGAAGACAAGCTTTACGCGATTCAGTTCCATCCTGAGGTGCTACATACACAGGAAGGAAAAAAGATGCTTCACAACTATGTGTATGATGTGTGCGGCTGTTCCGGCGACTGGCATATGGATTCGTTTGTCGAGGAGACGATCGGGCGGATTCGGGAGCGCGTCGGAAACGGCAAGGTGCTCTGTGCGCTTTCCGGCGGTGTGGATTCTTCTGTGGCGGCCGTGCTGCTTTCAAAGGCGGTCGGTGAGCAGCTCACCTGTGTGTTCGTAGATCATGGTCTTTTAAGAAAAAATGAAGGGGACGAGGTGGAGGCCGTATTCGGACCGGGAGGCAGCTATAAGCTGAATTTCATCCGCGTGAATGCGCAGGAGCGTTTTTATGGAAAACTGGCGGGCGTGACCGAGCCGGAGCAGAAGCGGAAGATCATCGGAGAGGAATTTATCCGCGTTTTTGAGGAAGAAGCAAAGAAAATCGGTGCGGTTGATTTTTTGGTACAGGGGACGATCTATCCCGATGTGGTGGAGAGCGGACTCGGCGGAGAGTCGGCGGTCATCAAGTCGCATCATAATGTCGGCGGGTTGCCGGATTATGTGGATTTCAAGGAGATCATCGAGCCATTACGTGACTTGTTTAAGGATGAGGTGCGCAAGGCGGGACTTGAGCTTGGCATTCCGGAGTATTTGGTGTTCCGTCAGCCGTTCCCGGGACCGGGACTCGGTATCCGCATCATCGGCGAGGTGACGGCGGAGAAGGTTCGCATTGTGCAGGACGCGGATGCGATCTATCGGGAGGAGATTGACAAAGCGGGCTTAAACAAGGATCTGGGGCAGTATTTCGCGGCGCTCACGAATATGCGTTCCGTCGGCGTGATGGGCGACGAGCGGACGTATGATTATGCGGTGGCGCTCCGCGCGGTCAACACGATCGACTTTATGACGGCGGAGAGTGCGCAGATTCCGTACGAGGTGCTTCAGACAGTCATGAGCCGGATCATCAATGAGGTAGGCGGGGTCAACCGGGTGCTGTATGATCTGACGAGCAAGCCGCCCGGGACGGTGGAATTCGAGTGAGGGGCATAACGGAGCGCATCCATCGGAGGTACTAAGGAAACACTGATTTAATCAGTGTTTCCTTAGATGATATAATGAGCGTTAGCGAGAAGAAGGAGTTCACTCATTCGGCGAGCGGCGAATGTCGATCATGAATCGCAGATTCATGATATATTATAACAATGAGTCGTTACTAAAAAATAAGGGTACATAAGGAGGGTCAAAAATGGCAGCAGACAGACGTCCGGAGGACATGACACGAATTACCACGCCAGCGTTGGCGGATGCGTTCATCGAGGAACAGGTAAAAGAAATACGCGCACAGGTGGGAGATAAGAAGGTATTACTCGCGCTATCAGGCGGGGTGGACTCTTCCGTAGTGGCAGCGCTTTTGATCAGGGCGATAGGAAAGCAGCTGGTCTGTGTACACGTGAATCACGGTCTTTTACGCAAAGGTGAGCCTGAGCAGGTGATTGAAGTATTCCGCAATCAAATGGATGCCAATTTGATCTATGTGGATGCAACGGATCGTTTTTTGGATAAACTGGCGGGCGTTACAGATCCTGAGAAAAAGAGAATGATCATCGGCGGCGAGTTTATCGAGGTATTTGCAGAGGAAGCGCGCAAGCTGGATCATATAGAGTTTTTGGCGCAGGGAACAATTTGGCCCGATATTCTGGAGAGTGAAAAAGGCATCAAGGCGCATCACAACGCCGGAGGTTTGCCGGAAGATATGCAATTTGAACTGGTCGAGCCGGTAAAGATTTTATTTAAAGACGAGGTGCGTGTGGTAGGTAAACAGTTGGGATTGCCTGACAACATGGTCTTCCGTCAGCCGTTCCCCGGCCCCGGACTCGGCGTCCGCTGTCCCGGCGCCATCACCCGTGACAGACTCGAGGCAGTCCGCGAGTCTGATGCAATCCTGCGCGAAGAGTTCGCGAAGAACGGTCTGGAAGGAAAGGTATGGCAATATTTCACGGTCGTGCCCGATTTTAAATCGACCGGCATCAAGGACGGAAAACGCGCCTTCGAGTGGTCTGTCATCATCCGCGCGGTCAACACGACAGATGCCATGTCCGCAACGGTAGAAAATATTCCCTTCGACCTCATGTGCCATTTGGTAGAGCGGATCACGCATGAAGTACCGGGAGTGAATCGGGTGCTTTACGATTTCACGCCGAAGCCGACCGGGACGATTGAGTTCGAGTAAAAGGATAAATCCCTACAAGTCTTGAAAAATCAAGGGTTGTAGGGATTTGTTATGTGGCAGTGGGTACGATTTGGGTACAAAAATTTATTTTAATAATTGGATAAGAAACTCGATTGATTTGCGAAGCTCCTCATCTGTGTATGTATGGTTGGAATCGGGGTGGTCAATTGCGTTGCGTATATATGTTGGAAGTGTATTGTAATTAGTTCTACCATGTGAATACGGTTTATAATATTGTCGTTGGTCATACAGTGAATGACTTAATATGAAGTCATCACAAGCTTTAATAGTAAGTTTGTTTTTCTTTGTCTGTAAATATCCATATAATTCAATATGATAATCTATTGATGCAATATCAAATGCAATATAATTAGTTTCTGCAGCAGTAATGGTTGGAAGCACAGATGGGGTAGTTATTTTATTAGGAGCAATAACTCCATTCTCTTCATTAAGCGTAATAACTAATACATTGTTTGAGTCTTTCAAAGCGGATTTTAAAACATATTCAGAATGTGTGGCAATTATTAGCTGTGAAGACTGAATATTATTTTGATTAAATAAATTCCGATAATATTCAAGTATTTTAACTTGCCAACGTGGATGCATACTTAGTTCTGGTTCATCTATAAGGATGATGCTATTATTCATATTGTTAGCATTTCTTAGTAACTGAGTTCCACGAAAAACGATTTGCTTTTCACCTGTACTTAAGCTATCAATTGCAATATTTTTTCCATTTTTCGTAAAAACAATTTGTTTCTCATCGGGAGAAGAAGTATCAATTTCTTGGAATTGTAACTTATCAAAAAAATTATTAAAAGCTTTTTTGAACCTTGACATTTTAGATGAAGTGTCAAATTCATCAATAGTTATTTCTGGATGTGTTCTACTTATTTTCATCCAAGAAGAGTTATCTTGTTCATCTATATCTACAAGTAATTGTTTGATAGATGTAAAATCATCTTTTTCATCGTTATCATATTTGCTTTGATCAAGTTGTTGCGTCGTGGTTGACTGAACTTTATTTGTTCTAAAACCAGAGCGCGCCTTTGAGTAAGCAAAACCATAATAACGAATATCTAGCATATCAGATGAAATGGAATCAGGACTATTGTTTTTGTTTGAATGAATATAGCTTTCTGTCCCATCAGTTAAATTTTTTCGATGATGGAAGCCAAAATTAGAATCTTTTTCGGTTTTTGGATATATATGAAATATATCATTATCAATATTATATTCAATGTATTCAAATGGTTTGATAGTCCCTAGATTTAGAAAAGTGGCTAATGTTTCTAATATAGTCGTTTTTCCAGTCCCATTTTCTCCAGCAAGAATGACTGTATTATATGGAATGCCAGAAGCATTAGTAAAATCCAACTCTAAATTTCCAAGTATTGAATGGTTTTTCCATTTGAGTTTTGTTATCATATTATCAATCTCCTTTTTTGATTTAATTGTTATTCTGAGTAGGATCATTTCCAGATACAGTAGGTTGTTCGTCAAGATCATCTTCTTTGTCTATCATTTTAAGATTTCTTTTAGCAACATAACCTTCTCTTTCAATGCCGTTTTCATCAATGAAAGAGACTTTGTAATAGTAGTTTTGATTTTCTAATATTATTGCTTCAATATTTTGTTCAAGATGGCAAATTATTTCGGAACTTTTCTCTGGTAATTCCCTAACAATACTTGTGACTTTCGGTATAACATGTTTGCCTATCGCTTCATCAAACCAAGAGAAAAAAATATGCTGTATTAATAACATCATAATGATATAGAAGATGAAATGTGTTTTTTTAAATTTTTCCACACTATCATATAGTTGAATATTAATCCTTTCCCATATGTTTTCTTCTTTTTGCGATTCAATAAATGTCTCTTTTAATTCTTCCTTAGAGACAGTAACATCCTCAGTATCTTCCATTGTTGCTTCGTAAGCCAAATCAACTAAATCATCAAATTCTTTGCTGTGAAAATCAAAATTTAATTTCCCAAAATCAATTTGGCTAAGCGCTTTCAATTGTTCTGTTTGCATATTGGAAAGAGTTTTCGCTATTTCCATTAATGATTGTCTCATAATCTCAATATTATAGGTATAATGATATTGTGCTATTGTTTGAGCAAAATCACTCATAGAGCGTTGTAATGATTGATTTATTAAATCCATGTTTTGACCAAAACTATTCCTTATTGTCTGGGAAATTCTTTCGGACGCTTTTAGTAGGGAATCTCTTATTTGTTCGTGATTGATTGCAGAATTAGCAGCAGAAGCAATCTCTTGCATTTTTTTAATGCTTTCTATAGCTTTATCGCTGAGTGTTATTTTGTATGTATCCATAATATTACCTCCTCGTATGATACTTGTTTTACTGATTTTTATTATACAGTAGGTTTTTAAAATAAAAAGGTCAAAAAAGTATCATAAAAGTGTCAAAAAAGTGTCAAAAAAATACCGCAAAAATTTCTATAGCTTTTGCATAGAAACATTACTCTCTGGGATTTAACCCAATCTTATCCATAGACTCATCATGGATTTTTTGAATGTCAAGTCGCTGTTGCCAAGGCTCTGACTCCGGATAAATATCCATCCACAGATTAAAAGCTGCCTCAGCTTTTAACAATGCCTCTCCACGTTTCTTCACATCTTTAATAGAGTTACACTTCTCCACTTCTTTCATATATTCCTCATAACGATCACACCATGAACGCATCAAAGAAAGCGTACCAAAGCTGACAGCAACCATATCATTACCGTCTTGATCTTTACACTCAAACAAATGCCCATCATATTGCCTAAACACTTGAAAAAGTCTGTGCATAGCTTTGAAGCCGTCAAAGTCAGAGTTAGTTAATACCTCAACATTGACAGCAAGAGCTTTTGCAATAGTTTCAAGGGATTTTGGTTTAGGGTTACGTCTGCCGCTTTCGTATGCACGAATATATGCTTCACTTGCGCCAACCAATTCCCCTAGTTGCTTTTGTGTTAAATTTCTTTCCTGTCTGATTCTTCTTATATTTTCTCCAACAGTCATAACGATCTCCTACAAATTAGCTTCAAAAATAGAATGGTATAAATATAGCATACCACATAAAAAGAAAAAAATAAAGAAAAAGATATTGACACGAAACAAATGTTACGATAGTATATACATACAACATGACGGAAACAAATGTTGCGCAATAGAAACAAATAAAAGAAAGAGAGGAAAACAACATGAACGAAAAGCTTTATTACAGTGCAGCAGATATTGCGGCAATGCTCGGCATCAGCCAGGGAAAGTCCTATAAGATTTTGCGGGAAATGAATGGGGAGTTAGCTTCCAAAGGCTTTCTAACAATCTCAGGAAAAATTCCGATAGCCTATTTCAATGAAAAATGGTACGGAGCGGCAAAGGAGGTAGGTGTATGAGTTGTAGTGCAAAGAAAGATCCGAATGGCACATGGCGGATACAATACCGTTGGACGGATTGGACAGGAGCAAAAAAGAAGTCGCAGAAAAGAGGCTTCAAAACAAAGAAAGAAGCAGAAGAATGGTATGCGCATTTCTTATTACAGCAATCATCTGATCCGACAATGACGTTGGCAGATTTTTGGAAAATTTACAAGGCGGATATGGAAAGGCGTCTGAGAAAAACTACCATGAAACAAAAGGAGTATGTGATGAATGATAAGGTACTGCCTTATTTTGGAAATACACCGCTAAATGAAATTACAGCCCCTATGATAAGAAAATGGCAGGGTGAAATGATGGATAAAGGTTTCAAGCCAACATATCTGAAAACCATACATAACCAACTCAGCGCAATTCTGAATTATGCGGTTAATTTTTATGATTTACGTTCCAATCCATGCCGGAAAGCAGGAAGCATGGGAAAGAGCAGAGCAGACGAAAGACCATACTGGACTTTAGAAGAATTCCAGAAGTTTTCGGATGCAATTATGGATAAGCAGGATTCGTGGATTGCATTCCAGATTTTGTTCTGGACAGGGATGCGTTTAGGAGAATTACTTGCCCTGCAGATAAAGGACATCAATTTTGAAGAAGGCACTATAACGGTTGATGAATCCCTTGCAAGGATTGACGGAGAGGATTTGATTACTGCGCCGAAAACGGAAAGTTCCATAAGAGTAATTACTATACATAAGGAATTGCAGGACGCGATCGAGGAATATATTTCAACACTCTATCGAGCAAAGGCAGGAACACGCCTTTTTGCAGGGCGGACAAAAAGTTTCTTTGAACATGAAATGGAACGGGGAATTAAGCTGTCAGGCGTAAAAAAGATAACTGTCCATTGTACCAGACACAGCCATGCGAGTATGCTCGTACAGATGGGATTTAGTCCTGTTGAGATAGCAAAGAGGTTAGGGCATGGGAAAGTTACGACTACGATTGAAACATACTGTCATCAGTCTATGGACGCACAAATGAAAATTGCGGACAGGCTTGGAAAAGTGGAGAGGGGTGAGGAAAATGGCATGTAAGCGTGAGGATAGGTATCGGCATAATACAATCGCATTTTGGTTGAGTGATGAGGAGAAGAGCCAAGTAGAAGCGAGGATTATATTGTCAGGGCTTCCCAAAGGAAATTATTATCGGCAAGCCATATTGGGACAGGAAGTGACGGTGACTGTTGGAAATTATATGTCTAACAGAGTTGCAAAGGTTTTAGAGCAGATATTGGAGCATTTAAAAAGCGGAAATACAGAAGATGAAAAATTA
>CAZZNE010000029.1:0-39698 GCA_964655525.1 uncultured Clostridium sp. | reverse complement strand
CAGCATCTACTTGCATACCTGCTTTGGTGCTGCAACTCAGGAGGGATTTTCCATAAGTTCTACTCGTACCGCTTCTCAGCTCACGCGGCTCTCTGTCACTTTTCGAAAATATGTACTCGCTCCGTCATCGTCTTTAACTAAACCGTTATTATTCTAATAACGATTCATACACTTGTCAACAATTTTCGATCATTTTTTTGGGGGTTGGAAAAAAGTAGAGGAAAGGGAAAGAATAAAAATCGTGCACCCATCGGGTGCACGACTCTTATTTCTTGGCAAGAATCTGCTCAATATTATAAACGAGATCTATGTTATAATTATTATACATCCGGGAATAATTGGCAATGATCCGCTCTGCGATCATATGCCCGTTTTCCTGATTGCTGTCGATCATGATGACTACCTGCTGGGAACTGCTGTAGCGGGAGGTGACATCCCCTTTTCGCAGGGATCCTACGATACAGCGCTCAAGAACATTCATCGCTTCGTTCAGATCGCTGATATCCATCGTTCCGTGGATGTTTTCGGTGATGGAAAAAAGTATGATCTGAGCGTCCTTCTTTTCCCGGCTCAGGCTTCGGGCAATCAGACGGTAAATCTTTTCAAAGTTTCCGTAATCCACGGAATAGGCGCCTAACGCCGGGGCTTCTTCGGTCAGGCGGCTCTTTAACTGCGCCATGTCGATCTGAAAGCCTTTATTTTGGCTTTCATTAAAGTCATTGGAGCCGCGCTGCAGGATCCGGTAAGAATTTTTACCGTTGTTCTTTACATAGTAAAGCGCTTTGTCACATTGCTGCAGTAAATCCTTGCATCGTTCCAACGGATTTTTGGAGCAGGAGATTCCGATGGAAATGGAAAGCATATGATCCGTATCAATATCGGAAACTGCTTTCTGAAAGTCTGCAAGAATCGATTCCGCCACATTCCGGATCCATTCCTCCGACCGTCTGTTTTGATAAAATATGGCAAATTCATCTCCGCTGACACGGCAGATGTAAGAATCCTCTTCTATGTAAGTGCGAATAATGTCTGCCAGTCTGCAGATAATATGATCTCCCGCAATATGTCCATAGCTCTTGTTGACATGCAAAAAATTATCGACATCCATTAAAAACATGGTTCCGCGATTCGAATGATTATCCAGATAGGCGTTCACACTGTTCTCAAAAGATTTGCGGATCGGGAAGCCGGTCAGGGAATCCACATCTTCCGCCTTATGGACGTCATTCTCTGTCTTCTGACAAACCTGTACGATGAAGGAATCCGTCTCGTTCTCGTCTTCCTTTTCCGTCTCAAATTCAAACTGAGGAGTCTCTGTAAATTCAAAGCCTGACTCAATGATTTCCAGCATAACATCCGTAAGATACGGATCAAACTGCGTACCGCGACCTTTTTTCAATTCATTTACGGCATAATCCGTAACTTGAGCTTTTTCGTAAATACGGTTAGAGGTAATCGCGTCGTAAGCATCGGCAATTCCGATAATGCGGGCGGCATAAGGTATTTCGTCACCCTTCAATCCGAAAGGATATCCCTTGCCGTCATAACGCTCATGATGATATCTTGCGCCGTCGCATATTTGTGGAACCATCGTGATCGGTCTCAAAATATTGGAACCCATAATGGTATGATTGCGTATCAAACGGTATTCCTCATCCGTTAATTTGACCGGCTTGTTCAGAATGCTGTCCGGAATGCCGATCTTGCCGATATCATGTAGCAGTGCCGTATAATACAGATTCAGACAGTCCTGTTTGGACCAGGAAAGCTTTTTTGCAATGGCGAGACTGTACTGTGCGACCCGGACCGAATGTCCTTTGGTGTAGCGGTCCTTTGCATCCACCGCATAGGTGATCGTAGTAATGGACTGGATAAAAATATTCTGGATCTCATCCGCTTTTGCATCGACAAGCTGCTCTAAGTGTTTGCGCAGATCGTCCAGCTCTAAGATGCGGGCAATGCGGCTTTGCATAACCATGGGGGTAAACGGTTTAGTAATATAATCCATGGCGCCCATTTCGAGTCCCATAATTTCACTTTCCTGCTTTGTGTCCGCAGTAAGGAAAATGACGGGAACCTTCTTTAATTCGGCGCTGTCCTTCATACGCTGGAAAACGGCATATCCATCCATATCCGGCATATTGATATCCAAAAGTACAAGATCAGGAAGTGCTGCGCGCATCTGACTCAGTGCTTTCTGACCCGATTGAAACAGGGCGACCCTGTAGGATCCGATCAAGACACCCTCGGCATATTTTAATATGGTTTTGGAATCGTCTACAATATAGATAAGTTTTTGATCCATAAAGCCCCCCAACCCGTCTATGCAAAAGACGCAATAAAAATCCAAACTGCTGTGCGTAGATTCTATTCTATTATATTAGAAAGCGGGACTTTTTTCAATCTATTTTCTGGAAACTATGGGTCATATCAAGAATCTGCCCCGCTTTTCCGGTAGCAACTGAAGAGGGAGAGTGGTATAATCAATTTTACAATTTACATGATTAATGAAACAATGAAAATACATTTATTTTTTTGCAAAAGAAAACGATGATATGCCTGGAGGATAGAAAAAATGGAGAATCATCTGCTAGAATGGCTGCTTGAGGAAAAGAATCCAGAGGTAAAACTGAGAACGCAGGTTGAGTTATTAAAAGCCGATAGAGAAGAAACAGAAGCGTCTGTAAGCCTTGTAAAACATACAAAAATATTTGATAAGAATATGGCGTTGCTCAATGAGAAAAAACCGTGGTCTGTTTGTTATGGACTTACCGCATTTGCTGAATGGGGGCTTACTCGAGATGATGTAGATATTGATCAATATGTAGATTGGATTATTGAGAATACGGGCTTTGCCATTCATTGTGGAGAGGGAATGCTCTTACGTTCATTAGTTAAATTAGGTTATGGTGATGATAAAAGAGTAGAAAACGAAATGAAAACAATCTTTACCGGGTTAAACACGGATGGTGGTTTTCAATGTATCAGTGATAACAAGAAAATAAATGATCCAAAATGTTCACATAAAAGTTGCTATCGTTTGACTGCGACATATCTGTTACTTTTAGCGGAATTAAAGTTACATGGCATTTCACTTCCTTGTGAACAGCGATTGATAGAGTATTTTCTAAAAAGAGATGTACTTTTTAGGACAGACAATATGAAGGAAGTCGTTGTATCAGGATATCATAATACATACTTTCCAACGGACTGTATTTCTCATGGCATTCAGGAAATCGTGTATGCAATGTCAGTGCTGGGATACGGAAATCGGCCGGAGTGCAAACGCGCATGGAATTTTACACAACAGCATATGCTGGAAAATGGAAAATATATTTTGACAGCACGGCCTTCAAAACCATATTTTGGTATTGGGGTGAAGGGGAAGGAGAATAAATGGATAACATTATATATGCTGCTTGCCGAAAAGTATAAAGATGGAATGTAAATACGCTGTTATTGGGCGATAAAAAAAGACTTTCCGGGGTTTTTGGAAAGTCTTTTTTGTGGAACAGTCTTATCATCTCTCTCCCTGTTATGCAGGGCAGGGGCAAGCGATTAGAAGCTTACGTTTCAGCTTGCGCTCAGTTGCCGGGAATTTTCAACACCTGACCGATATTCAGGATGTCGCTGTTCAACCCGTTCAAGCTTTTGATCGCGGCAACCGTCGTGCCATATCTTTGCGCTAACAGCCAAAGCGTATCTCCGGAGCGGACGGTATACTCGAAATACGGGGCAGGTGTCGCTCCGGCAGAAGGAATTTTGAGGATCTGACCAATATTCAGATTGCTGCCGGACAGGCCATTCAGATTTTGAATCGCGGCAACCGTCGTGCCATATCTTTGCGCTAACAGCCAAAGCGTATCCCCGGAACGGACAGTATATTCAAAATACGATTCGCTTGAGGCTCCGGTTGTCGGAATCCTCAGTACCTGACCGATACTCAGATTATCGCTGGTCAGTCCGTTCAGACTCTTGATCGCGTCAACCGTTGTGTTATATCGCTGTGCCAGCTGCCAAAGCGTGTCTCCCGAACGGACAACATATTCCGTGACACCGGCATCAGTGCCGGGCGGAAGGACATTGTCTACGCCAAGATACGTATTGTACAGCGCCCGCCATGTGAGCGGACCTACCATGCCGTCCGGCTCAAGCCCTGCCGCACGCTGGAAAGCTGTAACCGACTGCTGTGTTTCCCTTCCGAAATTTCCGTCCTGTGCCGGAGCCGGAATGGTAGAATTAAATTCGGCTGCCACATTCAGAAGATACTGCAGGGTAATGACATCCTGCCCCGACGAACCCAGACGCAGAACGGTGCTTGGCGGAACGGTTCCGATTCCGAGGGAAGTCCCCTCACTGTCCAGCTCGGCAAGTCTGGTCACGGAGGTATACAGATAGGAAAGCTTATTCCATGTGGCTTTTCCGACCATGCCATCGGATACCAGATTGAAAATACTCTGGAACTTGGCAACCGCCGCTCTTGTGCTCTCTCCGAATACGCCCGCCTCATCCGTGATCACAGGAATTGCGGGGTAATTGCGTCGAATTCTTTGCAGATAAGTCTGAATCGTCTGTACGTCAAGCCCTGTGCTCCCTACCTTAAGCGCAGTACCGGGGTAGGAGGACAGAATGCCGGTAATAATGTTCGTCTCCGCAATTTCCACATCCCTCGGGTAATAGGACCGCAGTATCTGCAGAGGATTCAGTCCCTGATTTGCCAGTGTGACCGTCCCCCACTGGGACAGACCCGCGCAGGTCGCGGTGGTCCCGTTGCAGAACGATGTAAAATACGGAGCGGTCTGCCCCTGCCTGCGGACATATTCATTAAAGATTTCGTCCACGATCCGGCTGATGGATTCGTAGACATTCCGCCCATATACAAAATATTGGTCATAGGCAGTACTGTTTGTGATGTCAAAGTTGTAGCCGCGGCTCCTGTACCATTCGGTATAAATCCTGTTCAGCGCAAAAGTGATGATCGCATAAATATTTGCCCGCATGGATGCGTCCGGCCATGTAGGATAAATTTCACTGCTGGCAACATTTTTTACATAATCAGGAAAAGACACCTGGACATTGGTCGCGGACGTGTTGGGGCCGCCCAAGTGTATCGTGATCGGATTCGGAATGACCACTTGGCGGAGTACCCGCGGCTCCGTATCAGGTCCCTCCTGATCACGATCCCCCGTCATGGAGACGGCTGGTGCGCCGATCTGAATCTCCGTCACGGTCGGGGTGCGCTGCGTGCTCTGCATCGGAACAAATTCAATCGGCTGAATGGCGGTTTCCCCATCCAGAATCGGAATGCCGACAATATGAACCGTATTAAAGCCGTCTGCAAGCGCAAGCACGTCATAACTGATAAAAGGCGTTCCTGTAAAATTCGGATCCAGAGACAGGGATCTGTCCAAAGTTTCCAGAGCAATCTTCGCCGTTTCCCCGCTTTCGTCTGTTATTACATGATAAACACGCTTCTCCTGATCATCCATGATCCAGATCTGTACTCCTTTGAGCGGAAGTGCGTTGTGCGCCGCTCGTGCCTGTATGATTAAATAACCGGTAGCCATAAATGATAGATTCCTCCTTCAAATCATTTCGGGAAACTGTTTTTGAGACAGGCAGGGCACGCTGCCGTTTCATTGCCGCAGGCTTTATGGCCTTATTTCCCATACAATATAAGTATGAAGAAAGGGCGATGACAGTTACTTCATTTTGGAAAGTTGTCGGAACAGTGCAGATATCATGTCCGATCTTTTGTGGTAGTAAGTGGAAAGCGGAAGTGGTATAATCAAATCGGAATGCAATTATGACGATTGAAACGAAAGGAGACTGCGTTATCATTCGGGTGGAGGGCGGCTATGGAAAACGCAACAAGACAAAAGTTGGCAGCGATCGCGAGGGAAAAAGCGCAAAAGCCCTTTCATGGATATATTGAGGGTAAGGAATCAAACATTGCCCCGATCATCAAATATTTTCCTAAATGGAACCTCAGAGACGCGGATAAATTATGGTGCGCGGCGTTTGTTTATTATTGCTGCGTTGAAGCAGGGTTTGTAATTCCGTACAGACCAAATGAATGTGTGACATGCAACTTGGCAGGCTGTGTCGGCTGGGAAGAATACGCGATTGGGGATCGTCGGATAGAGTACCATAAGCGTGATGAGAGCTTTCTTCCGGCAGCAGGGGATATTGTTCTTTTTGATCGGGTATTTATTGGTCAGGAACATGATCATATCGGTATTATTTTGGAGGCTAAAGATGGAGAGATTATCACAGCGGAGGGAAATACCTTCAGCGATAATATATCAAGGGTTCTCCATCGGCCGGTAGATGATCATATACGGGCATATATTAGAATTCCTGATGGTTATAGGTATTGAGACAATGAGTCCGGCTGAAATCATTGAATGTACCTATCAGAAAGGGCAGGCAGAGTGTGAGTATTCATTTACATAGGGTGAAAGGGTATTATCGCAAGAAAGAAAACGAAAATGGCACATGAATCATAATACAAATTGGCATCGCAGTACATAAAAAGGAGGAAGGTTAAAAAATGATCATTTTAATTACCGGCGCATCCCATACGGGCAAGACGGCGCTTGCACAAAAACTTCTTGAGAAATATCAATATCCGTATCTCTCCATCGATCACTTGAAAATGGGTCTGATCCGCAGCGGCAATACGAATTTGACGCCGGTGAGTGACGATGAGGCGTTGACAGCATATTTATGGCCGATCGTGCGTGAAATGATCAAGACGGCCATTGAGAACGAACAAAATCTGATTGTGGAAGGGTGTTATATCCCCTTTGAATGGGAGAAAGATTTTGATAAGGAATATTCGGACAACATCCGATTTTATTGTCTGGTCATGAGCCGCAGCTATATTGAGAATCATTTCGATGATATCCGGAAGTTCGCGAGTGTGATTGAAGACCGTGGAGATGATGAAGACTGTACATTGGAGATGGTGCACAGAGAAAATGCCGCGATGCTGGAGAAGTGCATCAGATATGGAGTAGCATATATCAGTATTGATGAAGATTATCAGGTTGATATTGAGCTGTAGGGGGAGTCGTTTATTTCTGCTGTTCTGTTCGAAGGAATGATTTTGTCGGGAGTCCGGTGTACCAATATGGTTATACTTATTTTTTCCATTGACGTATCAAAAGATTTTCGTGTAAATTAATGTTAGATACCTATGAGTGAAATACAGAAAGAGGTGGTGTATATGATAACAACTTTATGTGGATTTAGTTATGAACTAGGATCCAAAGCCCATGCAGAATAGCAGTTATATAGGGAAACGCGGGTGAAAGCGTTTCCTGAGCAGAATCTGCCGAAAGCGCTAAGGAATCAGTGATTGTATAACGATTACTTAGAAATCTGTGTGGGCTACGAAAACTATATAAGCTGCTGTTTCTGCACTTGTTTATTTTAGAATAGATAAGGAGCGGGAAAGATGAAATACAAGAATGCAGCAGAAGTGTTACCTCCCGTATTATTGCGGGAAATTCAATATTATATCGAAGGAGAGCTTTTATATATTCCTAAGTCTGAAACAAAAAAGGAATGGGGCGCGGTCAGCGGGTCGAAAAAGTTCTATTCGGAAAGAAACAGCCGGATCAGAGAATTATTTCATGGCGGTATGCCGATTCAGGACCTGGCGAAACAATTCGGATTATCCGGCAGTACGATCAAAAAAATCATATATCAGAAAAAATAGGAATCAAAAATCTCCCGAAACGCTGCAAAGTGCAATTTGGGGAGATTTTTGATTTCTATAGGAAATTGCGCAAACCCGGAAAAATCGCATAACGCCTCAAAAAGAAATGAAATGTCGTTGCCCAAAATGACTATAGTCATTTTGACAACTCGATATAATCCTTTATGTATTATATAGTTTACTTGGCGGCATGGGTATGTTACACAATCATAAATCGTATTAAGATTGCGGATGTGGAGAAATCCAATGACAGTAAACGAGATAAAAAAGTACAGAAAAAAGGATGCCTTTTCTTATAGCTTCGGTTCCTTTCCGACATTTGAACTGTTGCAGGCCAAGCCGGAAATGGCAGAAATGATTTTGGTGCATGAGGATGCGGGCGCAGAGCTTCAAAGGAAGCTAAAGAGAGAATGTGAAAAAGCAGGCGCGGAAATCATACAAAGCGGCAGGCAGGTGGAAAAAATACGTGATAAAGAGAACTGCATTGTGATCGGCGTTTTTCGAAAATATCAATGTAAGCTGGAGCATCATAAGAACCACGTGGTATTGGTGAATCCGAGTGATGCGGGCAATCTGGGAACGATCATCAGAAGCTGTGTGGGTTTCGGCATCACAAACTTAGCGATGATCGAGCCGGCGGCTGATATTTTTCATCCAAAGGTAGTCAGAGCGTCAATGGGAGCCGTATTCCGTATGAAATTTGAATATTTTTCCACCTTTGATCAGTATTTTCAGGAATACGGAAACGAGCGGGAGAATTACCCGTTTATGATAAACGGAACATATCGGCTTGGGACGCTGAGCCATCCCGGGAATCAGGCGTTCTCCTTGATTTTCGGAAACGAGGCAAGCGGGCTGGATGAAAGTTATCTGCATATCGGCAAAAGCGTAGTGATCTCGCATGCACATACGATAGATTCGCTGAATCTATCGTTGGCAGCCGGAATCGGTATGTATGAGTTCTTTCAGTCTGCCAGTGGAATAAAAAGAGAACTCGAAGTAAAATAAGGAAAAAAAGATCAGTCAATGAATAAGACTTTGTCAAGCGATACAAGGAGCATGTTGCTATTGTAACGGTTGCGTTTGTGACCGAATTCATCGAAAGAATAAGCAAGGAGGATTTATATGGATTTAAACAAAGTGATCGACCGTAATTTTAGAGGAAATATCTACATCGTTCAAGGTGAGAATGTATTATTTGAAAGCGAAAACGGGTTCGCGGATCTGGCAAATGAAATTCCCAACACGATTGAAACCAGATTTGCAAGCGCATCTACAGGCAAAGTGTTTGTTGCAGTCGGAATCTTGCAGCTGATCGAGCGCGGAAGAATCAAATTCGACGATACATTGGGCATGCTGCTTTCGATGGAATTTCGGGAGATTGATAAGGACGTTACAGTGAGACAGCTTTTAACGCATACATCGGGTGTTCCTGATTATTTTGACGAGACTGTGATGGAGGAATATGAGGAGTTGTGGATAGATTATCCGAATTATAAGATCCGGCATAACAGTGATCTGCTCCCGCTGTTCATCAACAAGCCCATGATGTACCCGAAAGGCGAAAAATTTCAATATAATAATTCCGGTTTTGTTTTGCTTGCGATGATCATTGAAAAAGTAACAGGAATGCATTTTGACGAATATCTGAAAGAGAATGTTTTTGATGTATGCGGGATGAAATCAACAGGTTATTTTGAATTGGATAAGCTGCCGCCCCGATGTGCCAATCATTACATTTATTGCGCCGACACAGATGACTACCGCACGAATATATATTCCGTTGATGCAAAAGGTACGGGGGCGGGCGGAGCATTTGTCACGGTAAAGGATATGGTTCGTTTTTGGACAAATTTAGTAAGCGGAAAGCTCATTTCAAAGGAACTGGTATCGGAAATGCTGAGTAAGCAGAGTGGGGACGGCATTGACCCGGAAGAGGGGTATTACGGATACGGTGTGTGGATCATAGAGAATCCGGATGGCAGGGATTTTGCCTATGTACAGGGCTGCGATCCGGGAGTGAGCCTGATCTCGGAATATAACCCGAATAACGGAATTATCTCTGTTTTGGTAAGTAATTACGGGGATAACGTTTGGGAAGAGATGAGAAAGATAAGAAAAGAATTGTATTGAATAGTGAATCATAGATTGATGTATGTCAGGCAACACTTAAGTATCACAGGAATATAAAGCCACCTATTTCCCTCTCGCTCCCGATATGCTACAATAAATCACAAATCTGACCACACCACATGCAGCATGAAAAGGAGCACTCCATGAAAATCACACTAAGAAAAATCGATGAACATAATCGGGCGGAATGCGAGTCCTTACAGGTTTCAGGGGATCAAAGCCGGTACATTGCAAGTAACGCGGATTCGCTGAAAGAAGCTGCGGAAAATGCAGAGGTTGCAAGACCATTCGCGATTGAATGTGATGATAAGATGGTCGGGTTTACGATGTTTGCTTTTGATGAGAACAATGAAGACCCGGCAGACCGATACTGGTTGTGGAGATTTATGATTGACGCGCCGCTGCAGGGAAAAGGATACGGAAGCGCGGCATTGAGAGAGATCATCCGGTATTTTAAGGAGCATGGCGCCGATCAGATCACCCTGTCAACAAAAGAAAGCAATACGACGGCGCTTAGCCTGTATCATAGATACGGCTTCAAAGAGAACGGCGATAGGAACGATGAAGAGATCGTCTTGAAATTGCAATTGGATGATTTGCGGGAAGACATCTGAAGCGGGATGGTGATAACGGAGCATTCATTACCAGTTACTATGAAAACAAGCATTTTTACAAAGAGGAGAACGCGGATGAATAAACCAAAGATGATCCTGTTTGATTACGGACACACCCTGCTCTATGAAAACAACCATGATGTAGAACGGGGAAATCGGGCGATCTATCAATGTATTACGAAAAATCCGAAGAACATTTCTTTCGAGGAATTTAGCAAAGTCATTATTGACACCTTTGCAAAGATCAGCGAGTGCCGTAACGGGATTGACATAAACGAGGATGATTTTTTAAGACTTTGCTTTGACTATATGGGCGTGGAACTGTCGGTTTCGCTTAAGGAAGCGGAGCGCCTCACTTGGAGCGGGATTTCAGAGGGAGCCATCATGCCGAAGGCGGATAAGATGATCGACTATCTGAATGAAAACAATATTCGGATGGGTGTGATCAGCAATCTGTGTTGGTCCGGCAGGGCGTTGCGGGAGCGGCTTGACAGACTGCTTCCGCGCAATCGGTTTGAGTTTGTGATTGCTTCTTGCGAATACATAGTAAAAAAGCCGGACAGGATGTTGTTTGAGATTGCACTGAATAAAGCGGGTCTTTCCGCCGATGAGGTTTGGTACTGTGGGGATCTGATCGAGGCGGATGTCTACGGGGCGCACGGCGCGGGCATTTTTCCGGTGCTTTATGAGGGTGTGACCGATGAGGCAAATCCTTTTGCAGGGCAGAATGACGGTTATGAGATTCCGTTTGCACATTTGCACATAACGGATTGGGATGAGATGATAGACGCACTGGAAAAGGTGCAGGGGCGTTAGGGAACGCACAGTTTTTGCGTTTATAAAAAGAATGAGAACCGGATAGCGGAAGGGATGCAATAAAATGACGGATGAAACACAGGCGCTAGCCATCTTAAACGAGAATTATGCAATTGGCTTTGAAAAACTGGAATTTTTACGGGACAGCGGATGCTTGGCCTATGCCGCTTATGCGGAGGGTGAAAAATATTTTCTGCGCATTACCAAACCGTTATTTTTTGAGACGTCTGCAAAGTCGCTGGATATTCATATGTTCCTGCAGGAGCATGACTTCCCGGTTCCGAAGATCATGCGGACGAAGAACGGCTTTCCCTATGTGCAGGTAGAGGGAACCGAAGGAAATTATTTTTTAATCGTGTATGAGTTTGTGGAGGGGGAGGAAGTCGATCCGGTATTGGATGCGGAACGTATTGGCGCCTTTGTGGGAAAGCTGCATCATGTCATGCAGGATTACCCCGGCGAATTGGTCAAGCAGGATAAGCATTATTATATTGATCGATATATAGAACAGATGCGCGCCAAGCAATACGGCAAAGTGGAGGAATTTGTTTCTTACGGGAAAGCGCTGTGGGAAAGGGTGAAGGATTTGCCGTGTGGATATTGTCACGGAGATATGTATCGGGGGAATATTTTGAAAACGTCGGACGGGCATTTCTATTTATTGGATTTTGATACCTCGTGTGAAGGAATTTCGTTATATGATCCGGCATTGATCTGTAATATGACGGATTTTTTTGAACTGGAGGAAGACGGTTATAAGAAAACAAAAGAGGTGTATGAACGTTTTCTGCCGGAATATTTGAAATATCATAACATGAGTGATACGGAGATCGCAGCTTTTTATGATGTGATCGCTCTGTACCATTTTGCGTTGCAGGCCACGATCATTGAGATATTTGGTCTTGAATGTGTGGATCACACATTTCTTGACAGACAGCTTAACTGGCTGTACAAATGGCAGGAGCAGTGCGTGCGAAACGGGAGTCTGCCCGCGCCGCAATAAGCACCGGCAGCCGTCTTGAGAGCGCCGCTGCCCGAAAGCAAAGCAATCAGGTATCGGCAGCTATTTCAGACCGCCGAAGTCCGAACAACAAAAAACAGCAGACGCGGGCCGTTTCCGGCATGCCGCCTGCTGTTTTCTATCCAATAGGAAATCTCTCAACCCCAGAAGAATTTGCGAATGCAAATTCTTCGAAAGAGTGGCGCGAATGCGCCACTCTTTTTTAGTCCTATAGGAAATCTCTCAACCCCGGAAGAATTTGCGAATGCAAATTCTTCGAAAGATTGGCGCGAATGCGCCACTCTTTTTTAGTCCTATAGGAAATCTCTCAACCCCAGAAGAATTTGCGAATGCAAATTCTTCAAAAGATTTTCGCGTCAGCGAAATTCTTTTTTAGTCCAAAAACTCCACGCTTCCGGTGTCAATATGATAAATCGCACCGCATACCTTTAAGCTGCTTTCGTCCGTTAAGTTTAACTGTTCTTTGATAACGGAAACGCTTCTCTCCACATTTAAGCGGCATGCCGTTAATTCGTCTTTCTCATCACCGATCGCCTTGCGGATCTCATCGGTTATGTATTTTACAAATCCGGAAGGATTGCTCGTGATGGTTGCGCCCACGGCGCCGCAGTGCGTATGTCCCAGTACGACCACCAGATTGCTGCCAAGATGATCGGCTGCATATTCCACGCTTCCCAACTGGTGATGATCCATGACATTGCCCGCTACGCGGATGACGAACAGCTCGCCGATGCCTGCTGAAAAAATGCTTTCCGGTATGACTCTGGAATCCGAACAGGTGATGACGATTGCGTAGGGAGTCTGTCCCTCGTCGCAGGTCTTTTTACGAAGCTGCACCGAAACATCGCCCGGATTGCTCGTCGCATCCAGATAACGCGCATTTCCTTCTTTTAACTTTGTCATTGCCTCTGCGGCAGATAAGTTTTGATGTGCCATAGTTTCATGTCCCCCATTCCTATTTTACTGTTTTTTGAGATAGAAAGTGTTACAGCTAAAAAAAGTATACCATAACTTGTTTAGAAAATCATCTGTTTTATGGGGGATCTTCCTGACTTCCTGATGCGCCATCTGTGTTATGCCGGGCTTAAATATATAATGCATAATCGTCACCTTTATGTTTGCGATAGGCAGCATTCGGATAAAGATAACCTGTGGATTCATCTGAGAGCTTCCGCAGAGCGACCTTTGTCATTTCCGTGCAGTCATCACGGACAAGCGCGTCTGAAATGTCGCAGAATAAGGCTTCATCGTTTTCTTTCATATCGCTTGTGGGAGTGCCGCTCACATAGTCCATGTCAAATAGAAGATACCAGGTTTTCCGGTGACAGCGGATGCCCAGCATACGCTGTACCTTTGCCGTGATGCTTGTTTCTTCCAAAACCTCCCGTACGGCGGCTTCCTCCGGCAACTCGTTTTCCATGCAGAATCCGCCGGGGATTAAAAGCTTTCCCTTTGCTCCGCCGTAGGTATGCCGGACAAGCAGGACCTGATGCTCCTTTCTGACGATGCAGCCTACCGAAAAATGATAATTATCGCTCATTTCAATCCCCCATTCTTGCTTAACCTGCCATTTTGGGCATCAGTCAACTCATTTATGAGAAGAATGCCACTGAAATTCTTTCAAATATAGATCTAATTCTTCAAAACTGTTTACAATGTCTCCCGTGTATGCTTCATGATCCCGATGAAACAGTACGGTGTGCATGCCGACGGCCTGCGCAGTCTCCAAATTTGTGACACTGTTGTCAATAAAGAGGCATTCCTGCGGGCGGCATTGTAACTGGGAAAGCGCATAGGTAAAGATCCGGCGCTCCGGTTTGCGCATATGAAGCTCACCACTTACGAAGCGGCCCCGAAAATACTTGTGAAGCCCGTATCGGTCAAACAGATAGTGATTCCACTCCTTTACGTCATTGGAAAGCAGGACAAAGTCGTATTGTTCATGATGCCGTTCGGCGAACCATACAAAGTCCGGGTCAAGAGTTAAAAAATGATCCAAATAGTCCCGCATTGTTTCCTGCGGATCGGGGTATCCGAGCAGCGTGAGAAATTCATCAGAGCAAAGGTCCCCGTTTCCTGCTTTCGTAAACAAATGGTTCTCCCGAAATGCTTTTGTGAGCCGGTCGTGTTCTTTTGGTTCAAAATGCGCATAGGTGTACGGGATAAAGAAGCCCTTACTTTCCTTGATGATAACGCCGTACAGATCAATCAGAAGGATATGCTTTTTTTCCATAAGAGATTATCTGTCCTCTCACAAAGGTGTATCCGGTCATCGGATTGGCGGCAAAATATTCCGCAATTTTTTCGTTTCGGTTACAGTAATCCTCGGCTTCTTTATGGGAGAGGCCGCGGGAAAGCAGATGCCGGACAAATTGCTCCTTTTCTTCCTGATCCATGCCGGAATGCCAATCATTGTATGTGATAAAATCATGCTTGACCGTCTCATAATCTGCACGCCGGGGCGTGACAAATTCTACCTTATCATTTACCCGCACATCGACATGGGTAAGTCCCAGCTTTTGCATGATATGAGCGGCTCTGATCGCAATCGCGTAATCCCGGCCCTGCATGGCAAGCTCGGTCTGCCAGTTTTTGGAAAGACCCTCATGACGGCACAAATCCTGATAGTCCATACCGTCAATGTAAAGCCCGCAGCATTCAAACTCCCTGTTGACATCCATGCAGACGACGTATCCGCCCGGCTTTGCAAAGGAGATCATTTTCTGCAAAAAGGCGCCCGGATTGTCCAAATGCCGTAACACCGCCTGACAGACTACAAAATCGTATCGGTTTTCAGCGGAGTAGGTAAACACATCTTGGCAAAGAAACGTGGCTTCCGTTTTCTGCTCTGCAAAAAGACATTTTCCTTTTTGAATGAGATCTTCCGCAAAATCAATGCCCGTATATGTGCTCCCTTCGGGAAGATGGGGAAGCAGGAGCAGTCCCAGAAACCCGTAGCCGCATCCGCAGTCCAAAATGGAGACCGGATGATCCACTTTCCAGACCTGTGAGACTAAAAAATGAACATAGTCGTCATTCCAATAAGTTTTTCGCGTCCGTAAAAGAAAGTCCAGCTTCTGATTCCAAAAATCCTTTGTCGCCGTTTGCTCCGGAACATATACTTCCCCGTCAAGCGGCTGTAATCCTAACAACTGATCCGTCGATACCTGAAAATATTCCGACAGCAGCGGAAGGATTGTGATATCGGGCATGCTGCTTCCCGTTTCCCATTTACTGACGGTCTGGAATGATACGCCGATGTTGTCCGCTAATTCCTGTTGTGTCACTTGTTTTTTTCTTCGCAGATCCGCGATGCGCAGAGACAGATTTCCCATAAAAATGCTCCTTTCCAGCTCCGTCCGTTATTCGGACTTGAGCGTACCCTTATTATAGCAGAAAGGGCATACCTTGTATTCCGGCAAAAAAGAGAATCCGTTCGCCTGTCAGGAGAAAAAGTAGACCTTTGGTAGACTTATTTGTGGTATAATGTCGTCAGACATTATACCTGCCCGAATGGGCATGTACTTTACTATGATTGCGCAGCAATCATGGTATAATGATCTAAAAAGAAAACGGAGGCGCGCCCTATGCAGAATCATGTCGAAACAGCCATGAAGCGGGAAAATCCAAAGGCAGAGACGGAGAAATCCGACAGGATCATAAAAATTGACGGAAATACGATCAACATGGATGCAGGCACGGTCTACAGAGGGCTTGGCGTTGTGACGGGAAACAACTCTTCCCGCCTGCTGATGGAATACAAAACCGAGCATCCCGATGCGTATTGGGAGATCATGAGGCTGCTTTTTTTGCCCGATTACGGAGCGGGCCTGACGCATATCAAGATTGAATTCGGTACGGATGTCAATTCTTCATCGGGAACGGAACCGTGCATCATGCGTTCCGCCGATGAAAAGGCGGACGTGACCAGAGGCGCAGGATTTATGTTTGCGGCTGATGCGCTCACCATCAATCCGGACATTACGGTTGATCTGCTCAGGTGGGGCGAGCCGAAGTGGGTGACGGATGCATTTTTACAGTCGAGGGAGCTGGGATTTGAGGCGCGGTATCGGTGGTACAAGGCGGCGCTTGACGGTGCGTATGATCAATACGGCATGAGGTTTACCCATGTCAGCGCGGATGGGAACGAGACAGATCGGGTGGATACCGACTGGATCATTTATTTTGTGGACAGGCTGAAAAAAGAAACCGGCGGGCGCTATGATTACGGAACGATCAAGATCATTGCGTCGGACGAAGTCGGCTCTTGGCACATAGCCGATGAAATGATGTCGAACGAAAGGCTGCGGGATTCCGTTGACATTCTGGGCGGGCATTATCAAACGAAAGCAAGCGAAAACGCAAAAATGCTCAACAAAGCCTACGGCAAGGAAATCTGGTATACCGAGGGGGTCGCTCCCGCCAATATCGCGCGGCTTGCCGTCACAGAAAACGGCAGCGGACTAAATGGGATCAATGGTGCGCTGGGCGTTTGTAACTGCGTGATCAACAGCTATTACAATGGAAATATGACGATGTACGAGTATCAGCCTGCTGTGGCGGCGTATTATTCGGGCGTGAAATATTTTCCGAAGGCGCTTCTGAACGCCCAGACCCCTTGGAGCGGCTATTATGAAGCGGACTGCGGAATATGGACGTCCGCGCATTTTACTCATTTTATCAAAAAAGGATGGAGATACGTGGACAGTGCCTGCTACGGGGACGGCAGGGAAGATCATTTTATCACGGATACGACCGACAACTATATGACCGTTACAGATACCGAAACGGGGGACTATTCCGTTGTGATCTGCAACGACAGCGGGGAGACGCGTCGGTATACATTGACCTTGGAACACATGAAGCGCGCGGACGCGCCCGTTGCGGTATGGGAGACGCGCGGACCGGATGCGGGACAGGTTTACAATGAAAACTATTTCAGAAGGCTTGGAACGAAGTGTCCTGTGGAGGAAAACGGAACTTATTCCTATTCCGTTGAGGTGAAGCCGTATTCTCTTGTTACCGTCGCGACGCTCGATCATACGGCGGATATGTCCGTCTGCGACAGCGGCTATGAGGACATTCCGCTTGCCATTCCTTACAGTGATGATTTTGCATACACCGGAGAATATCTTGCAAAAAGAGGAAACGCACCCCGTTATACAACGGATTACGGCGGCGCATTCGAGGTGGCACAGGTGAACGGAAGCAGCGTGCTCATGCAGATGATCGGCGCGGAAAACAAGCCGACCGACTGGAGATTCAGGAGTACGCCGAATCCGATCACGCTTCTTGGGGATGACCGCTGGAGCGATTATTCCGTGCAAATAGAGTTCCGGTTTGCGGAGGCTGCCGCCGACAATTATATATTTTTGGGAAGCCGTCATTTGACGGCGGAGCTTCATGAGGAAACCGCGCAAAACGGATACGCGCTGCGCATTGCCCCTGACGGGAAGTGGGCGTTAAAAAAGAACGCCGAAACCGTTGTCAGCGGATACGTCCAAAAGTTTGATCCTGCCGCATGGCACAGCGTAACGGTCACGGCTGAAAAAAATACGGTAATTGCCGCGATTGACGGAACAGTTGTGACGGAATATGCAGACGCTGCCCCCTTGAATCATTCGGGGCGAGTTGCGATCGGCAGCGGACTATACCATAATCTTTTTTGTCATCTGAAAATATCCCCTGTCGGCAGCAGGCCTGTGGTGAGGAGGATGGACGATCATGATTCCCGCATCACCTATACGGGCGGCTGGGAACGAACGGTTCCTGACGGGTATCTTCATTTTAACCGTACGCGGTCAAAGGCGGCGGTAAATCGGGAGACTCCCGAAGAAAAGAGCTTTACGTTTTCTTTTCGGGGCAGCCGTTTTGCGCTGATCGGTCAGACGGAGCCAGCGCAGCTTGACGTTTCTGTGGATGGGGAACTGCTGGAGGCTGCGGTCCGCATTCCGCGCGCGGAGGCAAGACAGTGTCACTACACGGCGGATATTGCGGATGGGGAACACAACGTTACCGTGAAAGTGACGGGCGGTTCCTATGCGCTTGATGCGATAGAGTATGCATAAGTAAGCGCTGATTTAACCAGCGTTCCTGAGAGGATCGCATGTCGCAAATACCTGTGATCTATCTTAGAAAGAGGAGAGACGAGCATGGAATATCGGTATAGCCCGAGAGCGAATTACGAAGATCTTGCGAGCGGCCGCGTGCTGTATCACGTGAAGAATATTGCGAATTTTCCGGTGCGCCTGCAGGCGGAGATTTATTGCAGGGCAAAACAGTACCTGCCTCAGAAAACAGGATTGACGATTTATGACCCTTGCTGCGGCGGGGGCGGATCGCTTGCGACGCTTGGGTTTCTTTTTAATGAGGAGATCGGCGGTCTGATCGGAAGCGATATCGATCCGGAAATGGTTTCCTGCGCGGAGAAAAATCTTTCTCTCTTGTCGAAAGAAGGACTTGCCGGGAGAAAAAAAGAACTGGAACGGTATTACCGTGAATATCAGAAAGATTCCCACCTCGGTGCGATCGACAGCGCGGCGCGGCTTGAAAAGCTGCTGGTGCATGAGATAGAGACAAAGGTGTTGACCGCAGACTGCACAAAACCGCTGCCGGATATCAAACCGGATCTTGTGATCACAGACGTTCCGTATGGGAATCTTGCGGAGTGGAACGACACGGACGCGTCCTCTTTGGAGGCGATGCTTGCGCGGATTTATGAAATCGCACAGGCACATACGGTCCTCGCGGTCTGCATGGACAAAAAGCAGAAGATCCGCAGTGAAAAATGGCAGCGCCTTGAGCGGGAGAATATCGGAAAACGAAGATTTGAAATCTTAAGGAAGCGCTGACGAAAGCATTTCCTAAAAAAGCATTGACGCATCCGGGCGGGCGTGCTACAATCACGGGAAAGCGAAGAGGTTCGCTTTGCAGGAATTTGTGCTGACGCACCGAACTTGCGGGCTGCCGGCAGCAGGGATGAACAGATTGTAAGGCAAGAGGGCTGCTATGAGATCTTGGACGTATTCATTTTTGAACTTGAATAGGGACGACGATCGGTAGCGCTTGTATCATGAGATCACTCATAGGTACAAGCGCTTATCGTGTTGTACCTATGTGGAACTGAAATGAAAGACCACATTGGGTAAAAGGAACTTGAAAAAGTACATTTCCCGATGCGGTCTTTTTTTCAGTTTGTAGGAAATTTCTCGACCTTCGGAGTTTCGCGTTAGCGAAACTCCGAAAGAGTGCGAAGCACTCTTTTTATTCCTGTGAAAAAATAAAATAAAAGCAGAGGAGGAAAACAAGATGCAGGGAAGAACACATCATTGCGGGCAGCTTCGGCTGGAGCACGCGGGACAGGAGGTAAAACTCGTCGGATGGTATGAAAACTTAAGAAGGGTCAGCAAAAATTTAGGCTTTCTGATCCTGCGGGATTTTTACGGTACAACGCAGGTCGTTGTGGAGACCGAAAAGATGATGGAGCAGGTAAGCGGTATCCATTATGAATCGACGATAGAGGTGATCGGCGTTGTGCGCGAAAGAAGCGCGAAAAATTCAGAGACAGCGACAGGGGAAATCGAGGTGGTCCCGAGTAAGATCACGCTGCTTGGAAAGTGTCGTTTTCAGGAATTACCGTTTACGATCAGGCGCTCCAAGGAGGCGGATGAAAATATGCGGCTGAAATACCGTTATTTGGATTTAAGAAACCCTGAGGTAAAGGAAAAAATGATTTTACGGAGCAAGATCATAGCAAGGTTTCGGGAAGAAATGATCGCGCATGAGTTCATGGAGATCACAACGCCGATACTGACCTGTTCCTCCCCCGAGGGGGCGAGGGACTATCTGGTTCCCGCGAGAAATCATCCGGGGAAATTTTATGCGCTGCCGCAGGCACCGCAGCAGTTCAAACAGCTTTTGATGGCGTCGGGCTTTGACCGCTATTTTCAGATCGCGCCCTGTTTTCGGGATGAGGATGCAAGGGCGGACCGCTCTCCGGGAGAATTTTATCAATTGGATATGGAGATGGCGTTCGCTTCGCAGGAGGATGTCTTTGCGGTCATAGAGGAGATATTGCCCCCGGTCTTTGCAGAATACGGTATTTATTCCGAGGTATCGAAGCCGCCTTTTGTGCGGATACCCTATACGGAAGCGATGGAGCGTTACGGTTCGGACAAACCGGATCTGCGCATCAATCTCATCGTGCAGGACGTTACGGAGACGCTTGCGGACTGCGGCTTTGCACCGTTTGCGGGAACATGCGCCAATCCGTCAGAGGAGAGTGGATTCGCAGGGGCATGTGACAAGCCGGCGGAGAATAACGCATTTGCGGGAACATGCATCAAGGCGGTTGTGGCGGGCGGCTTCACCGGAACAAGAAAGCAGATTGACGAAATCTGCGCTGAAGTAGAGATGATAAGCGGGCAGAAAGCGTATTGGTTCCGCCTGGACGAGAACGGAGAGCCGGTCGGCGGGATCGCGAAATTCGTAAAGGAAAAGAAAGAAGCGGTTGCCCGTCAGCTTTCCTTAAAAAACGGCGACATGGTAATGCTCTGCGCCGGAGCGCGAAAGACCGCCCAAAAAACAGCGGGCGTCATCCGCAAAGCGGTCGGAGACCGCTTTGGTGAATACAAAAAGAAGGATTGCTATGAATTTTGCTGGATCGTGGATTTTCCGATGTATGAGATCGGGGAGGAATCCGGTGCGCTGGAATTTTGTCATAATCCTTTTTCCATGCCACAGAATACGGTATATCATATGAGTGCGGAAGAGATAGACACGATGGATCCGCTTGAGATTCTCGCTTACCAATATGATCTTGTATGTAACGGTGTGGAACTGTCGTCCGGTGCGGTCCGTAATCATGATCCTGAGCTGATGATCAAAATGTTTGAAAAGGTCGGGCTGAAGGAGGAAGATGTGAAAGCGAAGTTTCCGGCCATGTATCATGCCTTTTGCTACGGCGCGCCGCCGCACGCAGGCATTGCGCCCGGAATTGAGCGTATGATCATGCTGATCTCCGGCGAAGAAAGTATTCGTGAAGTGATCCCGTTTCCGATGAATAAGCATGCGCAGGATGTGATGATGGGTGCGCCCGCCGTTGTGGACGAAAAACAGCTTAGGGAGGTTCATATCAAATGCATTGAAAGGGCATGACTTACGAAAATGTAAGATAATTCTATTGCATGCTCCGCACTGTTCTTATATGATGGACACAGAAGCAGACGGCGCGAAAGCAGAAGATTAAGAAGAATCTAATAAGGAATTAATGATTCTTTCATATTTCTTTGAGAAAAATTAATAAGTTTGGTATATAATAAGCGTGTCAACACGGATTTAATCTTAACGCTTTCTTTACATTTTTCTTTACTGCTTTCTTAACCTGCGGCGGGTAGGATATTCCTATCCGATCGCAAGGAGGCATACTGCATATTGTAATTGCCGGGATAATGACAGGGAATGAACAAAGGAGACAGACATGCAAAAAAAGAATCATATCGTGCCGCCGGTCATGTGGATTGCAGTCATTCTCACGCTCGCCGTAAACGGGATTGTCTATTACGGCGCAAGAGTGCTGACAGCGGATTGGTTTCATTATGACCTGACGAATAGGGTGGAAGAGAAGATTCCGTTTCTTCCGTGGACTATTCTCATTTACTGGGGCTGCTATCTGTTTTGGATCGTCAACTATGCGATCGGCTGCAGGCGGGAGCGGGAAGAAGCGTTTCGCTTTATGAGTGCGGATATTTTGGCAAAGCTGGTGTGCCTGATCTGTTTTTTGGCGTTTCCGACAACGAATGTCAGACCGGTCATAGAAGGGCACTCCCTATGGGAGGAATTGATGCGACTGCTGTATGAGGTGGATGCGGCGGACAATCTTTTTCCTTCGATTCATTGTCTGACGAGCTGGCTCTGCGTGATCGCGGTGCGTGGAAATGAAAAGATACCGAAATGGTATCGGGTGGCGTCCGTGTTGATCGCGCTCAGTATCTGCGTATCCACCCTGACGACGAAGCAGCATGTGATCGTAGACGGGTTAGCGGGTGTGCTGCTGGCGGAAGGAAGTTATTTTTTGGCGAAAAAGAGCGGGTTTTCAAAGTGGTACGGCGACAGCGTTACGGCCCTGTATGAGAGGCTTGCAGCAAGAGGAGCGCGGCGTGGAGAAAAGAATGAAACTGCAGAATGAGGCAAGCGGCGTGGAAAAGAAAGCGAAACTGCGGAATGGAAACGACCTAGAAAAGAAAATGAAACCGCAGGGAGAAGAAAGCGCCGCAGAAAAGAAAATGATACCGCAGGAAGAGGAAAGCGCCGCAGAGGAGAAGGCAGAAGCGCATGACGTGAAAAAAGGCTGGGTGAAGAAAGTAAAGATTTTGGTGATCATCGGATTCGTGCTCATCCTTTTACTTTTATTAAAACTTTTCTTTAATCAGCGGATCGATTCTGTGGAGTCTCTGCAGCTTTATATGAAGCGGTTCGGGATTGCCGCGCCGCTCATGCTGACGTTATTTCAGGCGTTACAGGTGGTAGTTCCGGTGCTTCCGGGTTATTTGGGGTGCGCTGCGGGTGCGGTTGCATTTGGGACGCTGACGGGATTTTGGTGCAATTATATCGGAATCAGCCTCGGCTCGATCATTGCGTATTTTCTCGCAAAAAAATATGGGAAAAGCATCGTGCTTTCGTTGTTTCCGCAAAAACAATATGAGAAGTGGAGCGGAGTCGTGAAAAAAAGCAGATCCTATGGTTGGTTTTTGTTTATCGCGACATTACTTCCGCTGTTTCCAGACGACTTTTTATGCTACTTTTCGGGTCTAATGAAAATGAACAGCAAAAAATTCATATGGATTATTGTGTTAGGGAAACCATGGTGTATTTTGGCATATAGCATCGGCTTCGGATTGATACGATAAAACGAGGTATTGACATGAAAAAAAGACTACTTGGATATTATGATTACACAGTCATACTTACATACGGCGGCATGCTGTCGGCGTTTTTAGGTATCCTCAAGGTGATGCGCGGAAATTATGGCGGCGCGGTGCTCTGTCTGATGATCGCCGCCGTCTGCGATACCTTTGATGGAATGGTGGCGGCAACGAAAGTCCGCAACGACAGGGAAAAAAGGTTCGGGATACAGATTGATTCACTCAGCGACCTGATCAGCTTTGGCGTGCTGCCCGGGGTGTTTGTATATCAGATTGCGGAGGAAGAGACATGGGTCGGCATGGTCGCGGCCGCGTTTGTTTTATGCGCATTGATCAGACTGGCATATTTTAATGTACTCGAAGAGGAGCGGCAGAAGCAGACGCCGGAGAAAAGAAAAAGCTATCTGGGCGTTCCGGTAACGGTCATTGCCGTGATGCTGCCGTTGGTCTTTTTGTTATACAAGGAGCATATATGCAGAAACAGGGTCTGCTTTCCGATTCTTCTGATCGTGATGGGATTCGCTTATCTCATGCCGATCGAGATCAAAAAGCCGGGGATCATTGGAAAAATAGGGCTGATCCTTCTCGGTATTCTGGAGGGAATCGGGCTGTTATTGTTTATGGGTGGTGATATTGTATGAGAAAGAAGAATTTGCATAATGGATCGGGGGAGCAGGAGGCGACCAGGAACAATGCGGCGGCGGGCGATTCGCTCACGCTGCGTTTTTTGTATCGGACCGCGCCCGGAAGGATGCTGCTGAAACTGCTGATACAGCCGAAAGTATCCGAAGCGGCGGGATATTATCTTTCGTCGCGCGCCTCAAAATGGCTGGTGCCGTATTATATCCGAAAGAATGATATTGACATGAAGGGAGTGGAGATTCCGTCGGGAGGTTTCGCTTCCTTCAACGATTTTTTCACGAGGAAAAGAATAACGGCGCTGCCAAAGCGGGCGGAGGGTGAGTTACTCAGCCCGTGCGACGGCTGGCTGAGCCGTGTAAAGATAAGGGATACCACCGTATTGATGATCAAGGCGACAAGATTTTCCTTGCGGGATTTGTTGGGCGATGCAAAGCTTGCGGAACAATTTCGGGATGGGGAGGCGCTGATCTTTCGTCTGACGCCAGCAGATTATCATCGTTACTGTTATGCGGTGGACGGACAGATCCTATCGGAAAAAAAGATAGCCGGGAAGCTGCACTGTGTCAGACCGATCGCGCTGCGGGGAATCCCGGTTTTTGCGCAGAACAGCAGGGAGTATCAGGTGATACGGACAGAACAATTCGGTACGGTGGTGCAGATGGAGATCGGCGCACTGTTGGTAGGAAAAATAAAGAACCATGACCGGATGCAAAAACTGAACAGTGTTCAAAATGTTCAAAGTGGAGTGGAGAAGGGATATTTTGAGTTTGGCGGATCGACCATTATTCTTTTGTTTCAAAAGGATGCCATACGGCTTTGCGAGAGCCGGGGGAATAGAAAAAACACGTACGGAGAACGCAAGGTGCGCAGCGGAGAGTGCATAGCGAAATGCAGCGAAAAACAGCATCGCTGAATGATAGAAAAAGAAGTGCCGTGAAAGGGAAGATGTGCTATAATGATTTTTAAGTATGCAGTCGTTGTGCGCCCGCTGCACTACGCACTTATCATTTATGTGCTTGAACGATACAACTGGAACCCGAGGGGATGAGGATATGCAAAGGATATTGGTCGCGGACGATGTGGAGGTCAACCGTGAGTTATTGTACCACATGCTGGAAGACGAGTATGCGGTTGAAATGGCGGCGGACGGAGAACAGGCAATACAAAAGCTAAAGACATTCGAGGATACGGCTGCGCTGCTTTTAGATCTGCAGATGCCGAGAATGGACGGCTTTGCCGTCATTGAACAGATGAGGCAGAACGGATGGATGGGGCAGATCCCGGTGCTTGTTATCACGAGTGAAATGGCGCCCGAAATCGAAGAACGCTGTCTGGAGTTGGGTGTTTCGGACTTTGTTCATAAGCCGTTTGACGACACGGTTGTTCGAAGGAGGGTAAAAAATACAGTGGAGCTGTTTCAGTGCAAAAAGGAACTGGAGCAGAAGGTGGAAAGCCAGACGGAGACGTTAAAAAAGCAAAATGAGATCATTGAGTATCAGGCGGAAAAGCTGAAAGAGGCGGAGTCCTTCAACCACCTGATGATGCAGTACCGATGCGCCATCATGGAGGTGGAGACAAAGTTGAAGGTGCTGAATGAAGAATTTTCGCAGGAATACAACCGGAATCCGTTTGAGGCGATCAAGAGCAGATTAAAGAGTCCGGAGAGCATCTACGGGAAGCTGAGAAAGAAAGGATATGCGCTTTCACTTGAAAATATTACCGCGCATTTGGCGGATGTGGCGGGTATCCGGGTTATCTGCTCGTTCCCCGACGATATTTATCGTCTGGCGGAAATGATTACCAAGCAGGATGATATCACACTTGTGAAAGCGAAGGACTATATCAAACATCCGAAACCGAACGGGTACCGCAGTCTGCATTTGATCTTGAGCGTACCCATTTTCTTATCACAAGAAAAAAAGTATATGAAGGTGGAATTGCAGTTCCGTACGATCGCCATGGATTTTTGGGCAAGCTTAGAGCATAAGCTGAAATACAAAAAAGATGTGGAGAATGCGGAAGAGATTATGGAGCAGCTCAAGCGCTGCGCTGATTCCATTGGTACGCTTGACTATGAGATGCAGGACATCCGTGATAAGATCGATCGGCATGACGGTAATGAATGCCCGGAGCTGTAAGCGGATTATGACCGATGAGGAAAAAGGCGGGAGCATGTGAAATCCCGAAAGCGTTCGTTTATGGAACGCAGTCGATTTTGAAATGCAGAAAAGAAAATTCAGGAGAGAATTAGGAGGTTATCAAAATGAATCAGGCAAAAGTGTATATGACAAAAAATATGGATCCGCAGAGCGTGATCGCGCTATATCGGGCGCTCGGCGTCACGCTTTCGGGAAAGGTGGCGGTCAAAGTTCATTCCGGTGAGGTCGGGAATCAGAATTTTATCCGTCCCGAATTTTGGAAGCCGATGGTGGATGAGGTAAACGGTACGATCGTGGAATGTAACACCGCCTATGAAGGGGAGCGCAACACGACTGAGGCGCATCGAAAAACGATGGAGCTGCACGGCTGGACGAAGATTGCGCCCGTGGACATTATGGATGCGGACGGCGAGATGGCGCTTCCGGTATTGAACGGTGTTCAACTTAAAGAAAATTATGTCGGCGCAAATCTTGCGAACTATGACTCCCTGCTCGTACTCTCCCATTTTAAGGGACATCCGATGGGAGGCTTCGGCGGCGCACTCAAAAATATTTCCATCGGCATCGCGTCTTCCCACGGCAAAGCGCATATCCACGGTGCGGGAAATGCGGCGAAGCTGTGGTCTTCCGATCATGATTCTTTTTTAGAGTCGATGGCGGATGCGGCGCAGACGATCGTCACGCGTTTTAAGGGGAAGATCGCCTACATTAACGTGATGAAAAATCTGTCCGTGGACTGTGACTGCTGTGCGGTCGCAGAGGACCCCCAAATGGCGGACATCGGTATGCTCGCTTCCTTAGATCCTGTCGCATTGGATCAGGCGTGCGTCGATCTGGTCTATGCGTCCAACGACGAAGGAAAAAAGCATTTGATCAAGCGGATGGAGTCACGAAACGGCATCCATACGGTGGAGACAGCGGCAAAGCTTGGCGTGGGAACGAGAGAATATGAACTCATAGAGCTGGGCTAAGGGAAGCGAAAGTTTGAATTGTATTTAGGGGGATAAATGTGCGCGGTATCCAGGGAATTCTTAAAAGAAATGAATGCTGCCTATGACCGATTGGAGAAAAAGCAGGATGCGCTTGCGCATGCATTTTCCCAATGCGAATTTGAATTGGAGTCGGGATGGTTTAACGGTCATTATCAGAAAGAGGAAGACGGCAGCTTCAGCAGAGATTCTTATCCGATCCCTGTCATTAGTGTGAAAGGGATATGCGATATGGAAATCCAGTTTGATAGAATAGACGTTTCCACGAAGCTGAAGCGGGAAAAAGCGCTCACATATTCTTTTGATAAAATAGCGGACTATTCGTTCGAGGCATATGGTGTTGAGGATTATCTGGGCGACTATTATCATGAGGGACAGACGATACAAGAACTGCGGGACAATATCCTTGGCAGCGAAGAAAAAGAGATTGGATTTTCATTTACCTTTTCTTTCGACACGGAGGGAGAAAAGATTTTGGAATTTGTAGCGCTTCTGCGGCGAGAAGGGTTCTATGATTGATCAGGAACAGCAGGATGGAGCTGACGTTTTACAAACGTCGGAAAGTAAGATGAAAAAAGGAAGGGGCGCATTATGAGCGATATCATGGAATTTGCCAACAGAGAAGAGTTTCGGAAATGGCTTAATGATCATTGTTTGTCTAATGACGGCATTTGGCTTTTGTTTGGCAAAGCCGGCGGACCGAAAACGATAAAAGCAGGAGAAGCACTTGAAGAAGCGCTCTGTTTTGGATGGATTGACGGACAGATGCAGAGCATTGACGATCATACTTATAAAAAATATTTTTCGTTGCGCAGGGAGAAGAGCAAGTGGTCAGAGAAAAATAAGGCATTGGTTCAAAGCCTTGAAGAACGGGGACTGATGACCGATTTTGGCAGAAAGAAAATTGAGGAAGCCCAAAAAAACGGTCAGTGGTATGCGCCAAAACCCATGGCTGTTACAGAGGAACAGATTGCGCAGGTCTCCGCTCTGCTGGAAGGATATGAGCCAGCCTTCACAAATTTTGGAGCCATGCCTTTATCGGTAAAGAAAACCTACACGCGAGCGTATTTTGACGCGAAGACAGATGCCGGAAGGGAAAAGCGAGTCGCCTGGATGGTGGATAGACTCAATAAAAATCTAAAACCCATGTAACATAAAAGCAGAAACGTTCGGGTTATGAAAATGAGTTGACAGATTTGATCTGCCCCTCTATTGTTCACCTATGGGAGATTCTTTACGCCCCTATACGGTAATTCGGTAGAATGACCTGAAATAGCCGTCTGCCGCCAGCAGTTCTTCGAAACTTCCCTGTTCGATCACATTTCCGTTCTTCATGACAATGACCTGATCGTACTTTCGTAATAAAGCCTCATCCAGATTATGGGTAACGATAATTCTGGTAGTTTTATCATCCTCACTCAGCAGCGTAGATAAAATAGACCAGGTATTCTCGGCATCCAATGCGGCTGTTGCCTCGTCCATTAAGAGGACGGAGGACTTATGTAATAAGCTCCGGGCAATGGAAATCCGCTGCTTTTCCCCTCCGGAAAGATTCGAACCGTATTCCCCGCAATCATAGTCAAGTCCTTTTTCCTCGATCAGCGCCTTTAATCCGGATAATGCAATCGCCCGGCTGATCTCGGCATCGGGAAAGTCCCGAAACAGTGTGATGTTGTCCTTCATGCTGGCATCAAAAATAAATACATTTTGCTGGACAACGGCAATATTATCATAAAGACTTTCCAAAGAAATATCTCTTAGTTCTTTTTCTCCGATAAAAATATTTCCCTGATACCCGTCATTGCTGTGCAATAATAAATTCAGCAGCGTAGATTTACCGGAACCGGACGGTCCCACGATGGCGTAGCGTTTTCCGGCTTCAAAGACAAGGTTCACATCCTCTAACACGTTCTTGCCCTCTTCATAGCCAAAAGATACATTCGCTAATCGAATATCATGCCCGGACACCGGAAGCGCGTATACGCCCTGCTCTGATGCGGAACCGGACAATAAGTTTTCTAATTTATAAATCAACTGTTTTGCCGCTTTCCATGCGCTGAGCGACTCCGGGAGAGTCTGGATCGGACCCAGCACAAAGTTCATGAGCTGCACAAAAGCCACGGCAACACCGATCGTAATATAGCCGCAATGTACAAAATAAATGCCTAGGAAAAAGATTCCTACATGTACCAAAGCGCCCGTATACTGAGAAACGATATTCACCAGCGTCAGTATCATTCGTCTGCTGTATTTTGCGTTTTCCAGATCCTGATTGGATTTATCATACAGTTTTGTGATCGGCTTTTCTGTCTTAAACGCCTTGATGACCGGGAATCCTTCGATGATCTCTTTGATCGTGCTGAGGCTGATATCATTTTTTTCACTCACCAGTTTTTCCGCTGTCGAAGCCCTGTTTCCGAATAGCATGGAAACTGCAAAAGCAAGCGCGCTTGCTGCGATTGAGATCAGCGTCAACGGCCAGTGATACCAAAGCATCATTCCAAATGCCAATACAAGCTGGATCATCCGGATCGTGATCGTAAATATTCCGAGCAGATAGCTGTTTTCAATCGTGGCAAGGTCATTGCTCATTGCCGATAAAAACGTGCTGTTGTCTGCAACCTTGTAATCATTTAACGTATGTCCGAGCAGCGTTTCCATCGCGGTTTTCTTATATTGCAGCATCGCTTTGCGCACAAAGCGGCTGTGCGTCACCCGGAAAATAAGCTGTGCGATGACGACTGCAATAAACAGCACAATAAAGATGACCGCTAATTCTGACAGCGTAAAATGTCCCTGACTTCCCGCGGAATCAAACAATTCCTGCATGAGCCAGGCAAAACCGACATCGAAGGCATTGGCAAATGATAAGAAGACGATACTGATAGCGAAGATCAAGCGATTGTTTCGAAAAAAGGACCTCTTTAGGAAATGGTTTTTGTTCATGGCGCAGCTCCTTATGCGTTTCTGTTTCGTATATGAAATAGATTATAAACCCAAAAACAGTTATTGGCAAATTACTTCAATAAAATGCCTTTTTACAACAAGCGTTTTTCACAGGATGCGCGGACATGCTATAATGAAAGGGCGCAGAAGAAAAGCAAGCGGCTGCAAACAGCGCGATAGCGATGTTGCAGACATTTGCTTTTCCTGCGCCCTTACCGAGCAAACATCCGGCGAAGCCGGATAAGACCGCGCGATAGCGCGAGTTTGCGAGGAGAGAAAAAGAAGAAAAGCAAGCGGCTGCAAACGGCGCGCCAGCGATGTTGCAGACATTTGCTTTTCCTGCGCCCTTACCGAGCAAACATCCGGCGAAGCCGGATAAGACCGCGCGATAGCGCGAGTTTGCGAGGAGAGAAAAAGAAGAAAAGCAAGAGGAGCCATACCATGAGAATCGCGGTCTGTGATGACGAACGGGAGATCCGAGAGGATGTTGGGCAAAAAATCAGGCATTTTTTGCCGGAGGCGGAGGTATGCCTTTATGAGAGTGCAGAGCGGCTTCTGACGGAACAGGAAATGCCGGATATTCTTTTTTTAGATATTAAGATGAACGGCATGAGCGGTATGGAGCTGGCGGAGAGGCTGCGCAGACGGGACAGGGATGTCACGATCGTCTTTTTGACAGCGCTGGAGGAGTATGTGTACCGGGCGTTTGATGTGGGGGCGTTTCACTATCTGCTAAAGCCGGTTGATACGGTGAAATTTTACGGGGTGCTGGAAAAAGCGGTCGCCGAGCGACAGCGTATCCGCGAATCGGCGCTTCTGCGCGGAGAGCGTGCGGAGGCGAGCCTGACGATTAAGAATAAGGCGCGGACGGAGAAGGTGTATCTTTCAGAAATTGTGTATCTGGAGGTGTTTAACCGCAAGGTGACGCTTCACAAGATGCAGGGGGAGATTGAGTTTTACGGTCGGCTGAAGGAATTAGAGCAGCGTCTGAGCGCAGATTTTGTGCGCTGTCACAGGTCGTATGTCGTGAATCTGCGCTATGTGCGGCGCTATAACGGTGCAGAGATCACGTTGGAAAACGGGGACAGTGTGTTGATGGCAAAAACCAAATATGCGGAGTTTGTCCGCCGATACATGGATTATATCCGAAAGCGGGAGGAGGAGTGGCGTGGAACCCGAAATCTATGACCTGTACTATGGGATCGCAAGCGGCGTCTGCCGCGTAGTAAAACAACTTATCATCGCAATCATGTTTGCGGGGCTGTGCAGGCATTTTATGGTGAATGCCAAGGCAAGGCGGCGCGTGTGGATGGTCGGCGCGGCATATTTTGTCATGGTGGTTGTGTATTTATGTGTACCGACTGAAGTTCATGCCTTTACCATATATTTGATCGCGATACTGGCGGCATTTCTTGTGCTGCGTATGCTGGAAAAAGAGAACAGACAGGTCAAATTTCTGCTGTGTTATATTTTCTTTTCCGTGCGCTGGGTCGCGTCCTCGCTGTCGACGGAGCTGACTTATTTTGCGGAGGTTCGGATTGAAGAGTGGTTAATCTTGAAGTCCGGCATATCTCAGGAGAGCATGGTGCAAACCCTGTACTTCATTTTTTGCGGGTCGCGTGTGATAGAATGCGTGTTGGTTGCCCTGATTGTGTACGGGATCTGTAAAGGGATTGAGCGGATGTTCTTTTTTAACAGGAGCGGTATGGGAAAAAAAGAAATGCTGCTGCTCATGCTGCCGGCAACCATGGGGATGCTTTATTTTATCTCGAATGAACGGAATGTGATCGTGGTTCTGGAAAAGACCGATCGGTATCTGAGTGACATGATTCCGGAGTTTACGTTGATGGAGTCTGCCATGGAGATCATTCTGATCGCAGCGATCATGTCCATGCTCTGGCTCTATCAAAAGCTGAAACAGGAGCAGGCAAAAAAGCAGAGTGACAGGCTGCTCTTACAGGAAGTGAGAAGTATGCGTGCGCATGTTGAGGAGGTGGAACGACTGCATGACGGCCTGCGGGGGATGCGGCATGATATGAGAAATCATATCAGTGTTCTTCAGGGGCTCATGCAGCGCGGCGCGTTTGGGCAGGCGCAGGAGTATCTGGATTCCATGGGGCGATCGTATACCGGGGAGGCAGGCAAAGTCGGAGCGGTGTATGCCGGAAAGCAGCCGGAGGAAAATGAAGCGGGGGATATCGGAAGACGACCGGATGAAGAAGGAACGGGAGATGTCGGAAGACGGCCGGATGAAGAAGGAACGGTGGATGTCGGAAGACGGTCGGAAGGAGAAGCTTCGAAACATGGCGCGGGAAAAGAAGAGCGGGAGACGGAGATCATGACGGGAAATCCCGTGACGGACGTCATTCTTGCAGAGCACAGACGCCGGATCACGGAGGCGGGAACGATGTTTGAGACAGACTTTCACTATCCCGATAGTGCGGCGGTGGACGCGTTTGACCTGAGCGTCATCCTGGACAATGCACTGACGAATGCACTGGAAGCGGCGCCGCAGGGAAGTTTCATACGGATTCGAAGCTTTCGGGAGGGTCAGGCCTATCTGATCGTGATTGAAAATGCGTTTGAAGGAGTGCTTGCGGGAATCGGTGCGGAGGGACTGCCGATGACAACGAAGCAGCCGGCGGAGGAGCACGGCTTCGGACTGCGCCATATAAAAACGGTCGTGGAGCGTTATCACGGTGCTATGACAATTGAGCAAAAAAGGAATACGGTTCAGCTAAACGTAATGCTGTGCATTTAATTTTTAGGGAGGTTGCTTTTAAAGTGTGAAACTATTTACAAAACAGGAAAACCGGATTGCAATCGACCGTGGAAAATGATAGTGAATTTTGGTGGAGTATGGTATCATTGTAGGAAAATAATTGTTTTTTGGGGGTGGAACATGATAGGAGAAGGTTTGATGAAATTTCTCTGCCAGAAAACTGAGTTGGAAGAACTGGGTAATGAAGAGTTGTTGCAGATTTGTCCAGAATTTGGAGAATCTATCAGCAAAGCGTTCAACAGCAATCATGTCATCCCATTCGCAACCGAACTGAGCGAACGTTTGCAGGAAATGGATATGTACAAGGCAAGCCTTTTGACGAATTTTATAGGCGTTGTTTGTGAAAAAAAGGGAGATACCTCAGCGGGAGAAGGATTGATCCGTTTCTTTGCTTTGGCGTGCGAAAAGGTGTATGAACTGTTCCAAAATCTGGAGCAGAGCGAAAATCAGGACGAAGATGGTGAATACGACGAGGAAAAAGAATTTGGGGTGAAATGCCGCCGGATTATATTCCGGCCATTGACGGATATGGGGTGATTGTGCTGTTAGAGACTACGGTACGCCGTAGCTTTGACGCTCCATTTCTGTTCGTTCCGCACATTGCCTTAAAACCGTATGTCCGTATTGAGAGGGAACTTACGGCAAAGGAATACGCGGCGTGGATGGAGAAGATTGCGAAGCAAGATGGGAGTCGTTAAGGTGCCAAACACAGAGAGAATCCTCCCATTGTTTGCTGAAACTGTACTAAAAGCGACCGTTGCCGGGGTGAATAGCGCATCCGAGTGCGCGGCATAATCGAAGGATTTTGGCGACTTTAATTCAATTTACCGGAATTTAAGATTCGGTTAATCTCTGATGCAGTTACCGGAAAGATTGATGTCCGTGGTATTGAAATCCACAAAACAACTTTGTGGAGTGCGACATTGATAAAGAAAACGATAAGAATATTGAAACAGTGGAAGGTGAAGCATATGAAGAATAGATTATCAAAATGGTGGTTTCTGATTGTGATTGTAATCCCGTTCCTTCTCATGTTCTGTCTGCATATTGGAATTGCGCTTGGCAGCTACTTTGGTATCAACATCAATGTGCCAAATGTCGATGCATCCACGTGGTTTATCTTTTGCGGCAGTTACTTGGGTGGGACGATGACACTTGCCGGTGTGATGATTACATTGAGGCATGAGCGCAGTATTCATCAATATGAAAAAGCATTGGAGAGCATCGAAAAAGAAAGGGACGGGCTGGGAAAAGTAATCTGCGAATTGAACCTATTTGCACCCAGTATCCTTTATCAACGGTTCAACGGTTTGCGCATTACAAGCACAGGATACGAACCAGTTGAAATAGTCGCTATTCGGCAGCAGTTGGCAGATGAAATGCAAAAGGTCAATGCTGTAAAACTGAAAGCAATGTTTTTCACAGATATTTATGTAGTACCGCCCGAATGTTCCACTTGTAAAAATCTATGTAGGATTCCGATAATTTTGCAGGAATTTCAAAAGACATACGAAAAGATTAGCAATTGGATTTTAACTTTGTTGGAGTTAATTGACTCTTATATAGCTATTAGTAACAAAAATGCGATAGAGCGAGCTTTAATCAGGAATTGCCAGCAAATAAATCAACAACTACAATCTCAGGGACAGTTACCGAAATATGGTGAGGCTGAACTAAAGGGATATGAAAGCGAGATTATCAATGTAGAGTCTCAGCAAAATGATATTATTGCTGCATTAACCGAAGTCAGCAAGTATAACCAGGCCGAAATTCCCCAACTTAATGCTTTGGAAAGAGAATATATTGCTATAAAGCAAAAAAACGCCTACAAGAATTGTTTTCCTGCCAAGGAGGCATGATAAAATGAATGACTTCAATTTAACTTCATATGAGGATATTTACTCAGAAATAAAAGAAACTCTCTTGCTGTCGCGCAATCAGGCATATAGCGCGGTCAATTTTGCGATGGTGCAGGCCTATTGGCAAATTGGGCGCATTATCATAGAACACGAGCAGGACGGAAATTTGCGGGCTGGTTACGGGAAAGCTGTGCTGCAGGAGTTGTCCAGCCGTTTGACCAAGGACTTTGGCAAAGGCTTTTCTGTGCGGACATTGCAGCAGATGAAGAAATTTTATGTGATGTTTCCAAATACGAACGCACTGCGTTCGCAATTGACCTGGACGCATTATCGCCTTCTGCTGTCGGTGGAAAACGAACAGGCAAGGCAATGGTATATGGATGAGGCAATCGCTTCCACATGGTCGAGCCGCCAATTAGAACGGCAGATTTCTACATTGTATTATGAGCGCCTTCTTGCAAGCAGGGATCAGACGCCTGTGAGAGATGAAGCTATGGAACTTACAGCTCCTTTGGCTGCGGAGAACTTCATTAAGGATCCTTATGTGCTCGAATTTCTTGACTTGAAAAATTATCCGGCACTGCGGGAGTCGGATTTGGAGCAGGCATTGATCGAAAAATTGCAGGAATTCCTGTTGGAGTTAGGGCGCGGTTTCTGCTTTGTCGCCAGACAGAAACTGATGCGCTATGAAGACGAGGATTTTTATCTTGACCTCGTGTTTTATCACAGCATCTTAAAATGCCATGTGCTGATTGATCTGAAAGTCGGCAAGCTGACCCACGGTGACATCGGACAGATGGATAGCTACATTCGGATGTTCGATGCGCTTTACAAAAACGAGGATGACAATCCCACCATTGGCATCATCCTGTGTTCCCAGAAGAATGAGGCAATCGTCAAATACTCTGTTTTGAATGATGCCCAGCAGGTCTTTGCTTCGCGCTATCGTTTCGCACTGCCTACTGCTGAAGAATTACAGCATGAAATTGAAGTTGAGCGCAGACGGATTGAGGAGCGGGAGGGATGATTATGCCAGGATTTGCAAACACAAGAGAAAGTGCCCTAGAAGCCCTCATCGTAAAATATGTGGTTGCGCAGAAGGTTATGAAGAGCGAAATAACGCTGATTATCTTGGTATGGGAAAATAATAAGTAGAGGGAAAGGGGCTGTATCGGCTCTTTTTCGCATCACATCAAGAAAATGTTCATTGACAACAATATAGTAACGTGTGTGCCGCGTTCGGTCGAAAAGATAAGAGAAGGCAGGTAAGAAAGGACATGGATGTTCCGCGGACATGGAGCGGGTGAAAACATATGTGTGGATTTCGGGAGTTTGTCAGGCGCCTGCCAATAGAAAACCATGGAAGGGAGATTCATATGAGAGTAGAGAACGGAAGTAACGCGGCAGGCGCATCAGGCGTGGGTGCCATGATGTCGGCAGCACTGCTCGGACAGAGTGAGGATGCGCAGTCAAAGAGCATTCGGAAACAGATAGAGGAAAAGCAGCAGGAGCTTTCCGAATTGTCCTCCAAGGAGGATATGAGTCCTGAGGAAAAAATGAAAAAGCGTCAGGAACTGACAAAGGAAATCTCCGACCTGAATATGCAGCTCAGACAGCATCAGATGGAAAAACGGATGCAGGAAAAAGCGGAGAAGCAGAAACAGAACCAAAATGCGCAGAATGCGGGGACACAGAGAGCGGGAAGCGCGTCTAAGGGAAAGGGCAAGACGCAGGCAGCAGGCTTCTCTGCAGAGGGGATGTCCGCGATGCTTTCCGCCGATGCCTCCATGAAGCAGGCGAAGGTACAGGGCAGTGTCTCGAATAAAATGGAAAACCGCGCAGGCGTATTAGAGTCTGAGATCAAGCTTGATTCTGCGCGCGGGGGCTCGACGGAGCGAAAAGAAGCCGAGCTTGCGGGAGTGGAAGCAAAAGCCGTAAGTGCGGCTGTCCAACAGGCAGGTTCACTGCGTGAGGCAAATGAAAGCGCACGCGAGGCGGCGGAAGCGGAGCGCAGCAATACCGCGGAGCGCACGGATAAGACGGAGCGTAAGCAAACGGAACATAGCGGACAGTCGAAAAATGCGGAAAAGGTCAATACGGAAGAGACGGATCCTGCAAAGAAGAATCCTGCGCAAAAAACAGAAGCCGGGCAGGATGAAAATAAAAAGGCACAGGGAATGGCAGACGGCATGGACATCGGAAGGGAAAAATCACAGTCTGAGCTGTACCCTCCGGTAGATGTCAGGATTTGACGGACGGGAAAAGCTGCTACAAATAGATATTTAATCGATACGGCAGGAACGGGTGCTCACGTGGGCATGCGTCCTGCCGTATTGTACACTAGAGATTTAAGCTGTTTTGATCCAAGAGGAATTGGCGGATCCCCATAGTCGTAATCCCCATATCGTCCCGCTTCAACTTGATATGGTTTCCTACCACGATGATTTTTCGGAAAGAATCCCCAATTTGTAATAGGGGACGTTCTTCCTGTGCCTTTTTTATTTCGTCCGGTATGGAGAACGCAGACTGGATATAGTATTTATTATTTCCTTGATAGGCAATGAAATCGACTTCTAATTGCCTGTGCGTCCGCTTCCCTGAACGATCGGTTTCCCTGATTTCTATTAGACCCACATCAACAGAATATCCTCGTCGCTTTAGTTCGATATAGATGATATTTTCCATCAAGTGTGTTTCTTCTATCTGTCGAAATCCCAGCCGTGCGTTTCGAAGTCCCGGGTCAACAAAATAAATCTTCATTGGGGAGTTGATGTATTTTTTTCTTTTTATGTCATACCGAACTGCAATATCAATTAAAAAAGCATCTTTTAGGTAGTCAATATATTTCTTGATCGTCTTGTCTGTGATATTGTTTTGTAGCACAGAATGAAAGGTGTGTTCAAGCTTTTTGGGATTTGTCAGAGAGCCGATGGCGGAAGCAAGGATATTGACTAAATCCTCCAGTTCATTTGTATTATAGATCTTGTTGTGTTCAATAATATCCTTGAGATAGGTCTCGCGGAACAAATCTGTGAGATATCGGTTTTTTTGCTCATCCGTTTGAAAAGATAGAATTCTGGGAAGCCCCCCAAAAGTCATATAGTCATTGAAAGCGTCCTCTTCCGTTCCGGGATAGGCGGTCACATACTCAGCAAAAGAAAGCGGATAAACGCGGATTTCGTCACCTCTGCCGCGAAATTCTGTCAGAATATCTGAAGATAAAAACCGGGAATTACTTCCGGTGACATATACATCAATACCTTCCAGTTGGAGTAGGGAAATCAGAACTTCGGTAAAATCCGGTACAAATTGAATTTCGTCAAGCATGACATAATAGAGGGCCTCATCTTTGATCTGTGCTTTTATGTGCTGATAAAGCGTAAGCGGTTCCCTCAAAACTCTATTCTCAATGTTATCTAAAGCAATGGAGATGATATGATCTTTCAAAATGCCGCGCGCAAGCAGATCGTTCTTAAATAATTTGAAGAGCAGATAGGATTTGCCGCACCTTCTGACACCGGTGATCACTTTAATAAAACCATTATTTTCACGTTGGTGAATCTGTTCCAAATAAAAATCTCTTTTAATCTCCATAGATGCATGAACTCCGAAATTCCGGTCTGATGACCATGATTGTGAAAATAGTATATGATAATTTAAGGATGATGTAAATAGGAAATTCCGAGAAAATGGTCAATTGACAAAATTTTCGGAATAAACGATGCTACAATAGATAGGATATGCCGGCAATCTATCAATTATTCCATTTTGGATGTTTAAACAGAATAACGGCAAAAAATTTTTTGAAAAATAGATTGACATTCCATCGGGTGGAAGGTATATGGTTAATACAAATCTTGTGAGGAAGGGCGGTTTTCATACGCTATGAAAATTAACGAAGTCGAGCAATTAGTCGGCATCACGAAAAAGAACATTCGTTTTTATGAAGAGAAAGGGCTGTTGGAACCGAAACGGCAGGTGCAGAACGGATATCGCGACTATTCGGAGGAGGACGTCGATATGCTAAAGCGGATCAAGCTTCTGCGGAAGCTCTCGATTCCAATCGAGGAGATCAAAAAACTGCAGACGAAGCATATGACGTTGGAGGACTGCTTAAGAAGGCATGAGATCTCCCTTGCACGGGAGGAAAAGAATCTTGCGCAGATTCGTGAACTATGTACGGAGCTTACCGAAACCGGTGCGGAGTTTGAAACACTTCCCACCGAGGAACTGCTTGCCGGGATGGAAGACAGGGAGAAAGGAGGGACACGTCTGATGAATGTGACTGTAACGGATATGAGGAGAAAAAAGAAAATTGCGCCGCTTGTTGTGGCGGCGGCAGTGACGCTGTATATGGCGGTGCTCTTGGCGCTGGTCATGGCAGGAATTTTTTATTCGGGAGAATCGATACCGGGCGCGGTGATTCCGTTTATTGTCATCGTCATCATCATGCCGCTGGTTGTGATCGGCGGGATTTTGATCGCGGTGCGTGAGCGGTTAAAAGAGATCGGGAACGGGGAAGAGGACGACGCGGCAAAATATTAAGGAGGGAACAAAGATGCTGTTATTAAGTATTGAATATGTGCCGGGAAAAGAGATTGAGGCACTCGGAATGGTAAAGGGAACAACGGTAAGGGCGAAGAACATCGGACGTGATTTTTTATCGGGTATGAAAAATCTGGTGGGCGGAGAAATCACCGCGTATACGGAGATGCTCAATGAAGCGCGTTCTATTGCGATCAAGCGGATGGTGGATGAGGCGGAGGCGATCGGTGCGGATGCGATCGTCGGGATCATGTACGGTTCTTCGCAGATCATGGCCGGTGCGGCGGAGATTATCGCTTATGGTACGGCAGTGAAATTTAAGGCGTAAGTGTGAGAAGTACTTCTAAGGAAAAGCTGATAAATCAGCATTTCCCTAAAGCTCGCGCTAATAGGCGCTTCAATCAGTATTTCCTTAGAAAGCATCAGGGAGCATAGACAACAGTCTGTGCTCCCTGATCGTTTGTGTGGAACGAGGATCGGAAAAAGCGGGGAGAGTGTAAATTATTTTGTGTAAATCCTATGGATTGATGAAAAAATATCTCTA
>CAZZNE010000028.1:0-40766 GCA_964655525.1 uncultured Clostridium sp. | reverse complement strand
TTGCTGAGAAGGACAATACCATTGCCGAGAAGGACAATACCATTGCTGAGAAGGATGCCGAACTGGAATGCTTAAAAGCACAACTGCGCAAATATCAGGAGCAGGATTGGCGAGATTAATACAAAAAATATCCTCCCCCCTCTTTGTTACATCACAGGCGTTTTCCCAAGTTATGTAAAGATTCTGGCACACTCACTCTCTTCCACAATATCCTGTGGTTTGCAATTTTGCCGTCAATATTTTGTGGAAGCCTGCGTCATTTATCCACAGCATTTTCCGACACGCGTGACATATTTTGCTAGAAATCCCCAATTTCCACAGACTTATCCACATCGACTGACATGTCATATGACACGAAATAAATTCATTTTTTGCATGAACCTCTTGCAATTTGCTACCTGTGGTTGTCCAGATTGGTCAACACTACATCTTGTGTTTATAAATTATGTCACCCACTGTCCCTAGTGGCATTTCTGATTTTTCCACTATGCCCTCTTCCCTCCTGCTTTCCTGTGCGTAATAAGTCTTCATTGTTCAGGATTTAATTGCATGTGATATGTGAGTGTGTTATGATGTCAACGAAAACATCAAAGATGCCCTTGCAGGTATTTCTTTTTCACTTGCCGCTTACGCAGATTTGGAGACCACCATGGAAAAATATTCGATTGGAGAAATCATCCGTTATCTTCGGAAAGAACAGAAAATGACACAGGAAGAATTGGCTGAGGGTATCTGCTCCAACGTCACCATTTCCCGCATTGAATCCGGAACACAGATGCCCTCGGACAGGATCATCAACCAACTGCTGGCACGACTTGGGAGCGATCTCTATCAAACCGCTAACACCACACGGGAAAAGCGGGATCAAAAAACAGAGAGGTATCTTTCCCAAATCGCGGAAGAAGTCAATAAAGGACATTTTGAGAAAGCTGCTACGCGTCTCTCACAGGTCGAATGTGAAGATATAACAGGTGTTCGGAACAGACAGCTTTACATCCTATTAAAAGCGTCGATCGAACTTCGTACCGAACCACAACGCACGGCAGAGATCATTGAAGAAATCAAACATGGACTTTCCCTTACAAAAAAAGACATCTCCCTTTCCCAATTTTCGAACGTGCCGCTGACTACTATAGAAGCCAATCTGCTCAATGCACTCTGCGCCGCATATTTTCAGAACGGTGAAAACGAGCAGTCAATGACACTTGCAAAAAAGTTGAGTGAACATCTGATGCAACATAAAGCTTCTTTTCAAAATGATCCTGAGCTGCTCCTGAACGCCCTGATCAATCTGTCTCAATTGCTGGAAAAAGAAGCCGACTATGACAGCGCGCTTCAAATCTGCGAACAGGCGATCGTGATCAGTAAGGAGTCATATCATCAAATCCTATTTGCGGAATTACAGTATTTTAAGGCCAAACTGTTGTTCCGGCTGGGTCAAACGGAAGAATGCAAAAACCTTCTTTCTGTCATCTATCCGTTTATGCAGCTACAGGGAAAAACCACTTTTGTTCAACTGATGGACGATTTATATCGGATGATGTAAATTTTATTTACATCATCCGATATGTTAATTTAGGATAAACCTCTTTATAATGAGAACATCCCATTTGCAAACGGTGACATGCACGCAAAATAACAAGCGATTGTGAAACGAGACCGGGGTGGCGGACAAATTAGTCCCGACAGCTGTGAAGTATCCTCGTCTCACAAATAATCGCAACACAAGGGAGGTTCTATCATGAAATCGTATTTTACCCATAAAAATAACATACGTTTTTTGTTTGCTTTGGCTTTACAAACAATCCAGACGCTTCTCATCGTTTTGGTGGCGGTATTGCTTAGCATTTTAATCGATGCCGTGTCCGACAGCATCCAAACCGGAAATACTGCACCGCTGATGAAGATCTTACTGATCTGCATTGTCTACGCGGTCCTACTGGGACTTGCCGTATTTTGCACCGGCAGACAAAAAAGCCGCTGTATCATGAACGCCATGACAGCATTAAAGAAGGATGTCATGTCCGCCATTCTGAACAAAGAAATCGTCAGCTATCAGGCAGAGGCAAAAGGAGCCTATCTCTCCATGCTGGGTCACAATATAAGTCTCGTGGAGGAAAACTACTTCAAAAACTTTTTCACGATCTACGAATCCCTTTTGGGAATGTTGCTCGCCGCGATCGTATTGTTCGTGACCAATCCAATTGTCGCGCTCTTTTCTCTGGCATGCACCTGCATCCCGACCGCAATTCCCAAGCTCTTTGCGAAAAAGCTATCCGCCATGCAGTCAAAAACCGCCGAAAAAGCATCAGAATTTCAAACACAGGTGTCCGAAATATTGGATGGATATGAACTGATCAAAAATTATTCCATTGAAGAACAGATGCAGAAACGTTATCAGGAGCAATTAAGGCAGGCAGAGCTTTGCAAATATAAGCGGGAATGCATCATGGCACAGCTCCAGGGAATCGCGAACACGGCGTCGATCCTGACACAATTTCTCATCATGCTCTTTGCAGGATTTTTAGCGACAAAGGGATATATCACATTAGGAAGCATCGTGGCTGTCACACAATTATCAGGCCAGGTCATTACCCCTGCATCACAACTGACCGCAATGTTTGGGCTTCTTACATCCATACGCCCGGTTTCAGAAAAAATCACGGAATTAGTCAGAGAAAACGACACTCCACTCCCGATTGATGATTCCAAAACCGAGGAGCATGATATCTCATTCCGCGATGTTTCTTTTTCCTATGGGGAGCAGCCTGTGCTAAAGCATATCCATCTCACACTGGAAAAGGGTAAAAAATATGCCTTGACCGGAAACAGCGGCAGCGGAAAATCCACGCTATTAAAATTGTTGATGCAATACTATCCGACTTATGAAGGGCAAATTCTGATTGACGAGACGGAGTTAAAAGAATACGGGTGCTTTTTTAAGGAATGCGCCTATGTAGGGCAGGAAGTATTTCTTTTGAATGATACGATCGAACACAACATCTGCCTATATCAGGAACCGGATACGGAGCGCCTTGCCTATGCGATACAGGAATCCGGTTTAGAATCAGTCTTAGAACAGACAGACAAAGGAGTTCATGCAATGACAGGCGAGAACGGATCAAATTTCTCAGGCGGAGAACGACAACGGATCGCCATTGCCAGAGCACTCTACCACAACAAAAAAATCCTGCTGTTTGATGAGGCAACCTCCGCTTTGGACAGCGATATGGCAGAGAAAATCGAAAACCTGATCTTGAACCTGCGCGGCGTGACCTGCCTTTTCGTCTCCCACAAATTAAGCGCCTCCTGCGTGAAACGGTACGACGGCATCATCCGTTTGAGCGCTGGAACCATATCGGCATAAGCATTGCAGACAAAAAAGCCGGTGCAAAAAACGGCAAAGGAGGACTGACCCCCAATCTCCTTTTCCTTTTGCGATATTTGTGGTATCATGTGATAAACAAACTTTTTTGGAGGTTTCCAATGACTTTGATTGGTTCCCATGTGGGCATGAACGCCCCGGATTTTTTTCTCGGCTCCGCGAAAGAGGCCGTATCCTACGAGGCTAATACCCTGATGCTTTACACCGGCGCTCCGCAAAACACCAAGCGCCGGGAACTCTCGGAACTGAAAATTGACGAGGGATGGACGTATCTTCGCGCACACGGCATCGAAGAAATTGTCATTCATGCCCCCTACATCATCAATCTTGCCAACACGGTAAAGCCGGAAACCTATGAACTCGCCGTTTCTTTTTTAACATTAGAACTTCAAAGAAGTGCCGCGATGGGTTCCCGTATACTGATCCTACATCCCGGCGCACATGTCGGCGCAGGCACGGACGTCGGCACCCGCAGCATCGTGAAAGGTCTGCACGAGGTTCTAAGCGCCTGCCCCGACTGCATGATTGCTTTAGAAACCATGGCCGGAAAAGGCTCCGAGATCGGCAGACAGTTTGAGGAGCTTGCCGCGATCTATGACGGTGTACCGGAAAACGACCGCCTCCGTGTCTGCTTTGACACCTGCCATGTTCATGATTCCGGTTATGATATTGTGCACGATTTTGACGGTGTGATCGGGCAGTTCGACCGACTGCTCGGAAAAGATCAGATTGCCGTATTCCATATTAATGACAGCAAAAACGAGCGCGGCAGCCATAAAGACCGCCACGCCAATATCGGAGAGGGCTTCATCGGTTTTGACGCGCTTTATGCCGTCGTACATCACCCTGATTTTTTGTCCGTTCCCAAGATTTTGGAGACACCCTACCGTCCCGATCCAAAGAATCCGGCGCAGACGCTTCCTCCTTATAAGGAAGAAATTGCCATGCTAAAAAAGAACGCTTCGCGTTCTTTTGAAGAATTTGCGGACGCAAATTCTTCAAGGGTCGAGAAATTTCCTATAGGTTAAAAAAGAACGCTTCGCGTTCTTTCGAAGAAATGCCGAAGGCATTTCTTTTGAATCCGCAATAGCGATTCTTCTGAGATTGAATATAGTCCTAAAGCCATTCATCCCAAAACCGCTCGATGCGTCTGCCGATCGTCCCCAGCTGTACCTGCTCAAAACTTTTCCATTCACGCGGAAACATTGCCCGGTATTCCGGCTGGCAGAAACGATAATCGAGCAGCGCGACAATACCGACGTCCTCCGCTGTCCGAATGACCCTCCCCGCCGCCTGCAGTACCTTATTCATACCGGGATACCGATAGGCATAGTCAAAGCCGACACCACCGTCCCCGTCAAAATAATCTTTGAGGATCGTACGCTCCGCACAGACCTGCGGCAGTCCGGTTCCGACAATGATCGCACCGATGAGCGCATCCCGTTTTAAGTCAATGCCCTCCCCAAACAGTCCGCCGAGCACACAGAAGCCTAATAGACAACGATCGGAATCCGCCTCCGTAAACCGCAGGAGAAACGCCTCTCTGGCGCGCTCGTCCATATTTCCCTCCTGCACAATACAATCCATATAAGAAGCGTCATATTCCTCCGATATAAACACTTCATACACCCGCCGCAGGAACTGATGGGACGGGAAAAAAATCATATAATTTCCATATCTGCAATCCACGATCCGCCGGATATACTTCGCAACCCGCCGATACTCATTCTCACCCCGGCGCGTATACTTGCTCGTCACATCATCGGCAATATAGATCCCCCGCTTTCTGTCATCAAACGTGGACCCCGCATACACCTCATAATCTTCGTCCGTTCCGCCGAGCAGCTTCTTATAATACTGAATCGGAAGCATCGTAGCCGAAAAAAGCACACTGCTCACGGCGCGCCCCATGCATTCCTGAAGGTTGCGCGACGGATCGACGCAGAACAGCTTTACCTGAAAACGCCCCTCCTCATCCAGCTGCATATATGGGACATAATGCTCGTCCACAAGCTCCGTGATCATCAAAAAGTGTGAAATCTCAAAATAAAAATCAAGAATTTCTTCCCGCCCGGGCATCGCTCCCGAATCCGTATTCTCCAAATACTTTCCCATCGTCTCGGACAGCCGGTTTAAGGAAAGTGTAAAGCTGCCAAGCTCCGGATTCGTCACACAACCCTCACACTCCCGCTTTCGCGCAAGCAGCTCCTTATTACACCGATCGAGCAGACGTGAAATCTCATGCAGCTGCGCCACTCCGTGAGACGCCAAAAATGGCGCGGGGAGCGTTGTCCGCGAGACGTCCATCAGCGACATCTGCCCGTCTTCCCGCAATATCTCCTGTCCGTCCGACGCTTTTTGTTCTCCCCCCGCGTTCAGTACATCCCGGATCACGCCCTTCAGCCGCAGAAAATCCTCCTTATATAGCGTCGCACTGTACATCTCCCTGCCGCGCTCCACTAAATTGTGCGCTTCATCGATCAAAAACAGATAACGCTCCGTACTTCCCTCGGCAAAAAAGCGTTTCAGATACACATGCGGGTCAAACACATAATTGTAATCGCAGATAACGGCATCTGAAAACAGGCTCATGTCCAGACTCATCTCAAACGGACAGACCCGATACTTCTCGGCGTAGCGCTCAATGACCTCCCTTGAAAAACTGTCCTCGTTCGTCAGACAATCATAGAGACAGTCGTTGATCCGGTCAAAATGACCTTTTGCATACGGGCATGCGTCAGGATTACAGATTGTCTCCTCCTGCGGACAAATTTTTTCTTTTGCCGTTAAAAGAACACGTTTTAATTGCATGCCCTTTTCCGCAAGCAGCCGCAGGGTATCGTCCGCAACCGTTCTCGTGATCGTTTTTGCAGTCAGATAAAACAGCCTGTCCGCGCGCCCCTCTCCCAATGCCTTGAGTGCCGGATACATCGTCGAAATCGTCTTTCCGACGCCGGTCGGCGCTTCAATGAACAGATTCCGCTTATGATAAATCGTCTGATATACATAAGTAACAAGCTCCTTCTGCCCCTCCCGGTACGGAAAGGGAAAAGCCAGTTCCTTCATCATGGTATTCCGTTTTTCCAGCCAGTCCATGCGATAGTCCGACCACTTTCGATACTCTGAGATCAGCGCGCCAAACCACAAAGACAGCTCTTCGAAGGAATATGCCTCCTCAAAATATTTCACCGCTTCCGTTTCCAAATGGCAGTAAGTCATGCGCACATGGATTTCCGAAAGCGCCTGCTGCACGGCATAGATATACGCGTAGCATTTTGCCTGCGCCAAATGAACCGGAATCGGTTCCTTAATCTTTTGAAGTCCCCGATAAGTCCCCTTGATCTCATCCACCGTAACAATGCCGTTCTGCACAAAGATGCCATCCGCCCTGCCCTCAATGATAAGCTCATAGCGTTCCAGGCTGACCGTATGGGACAGACTGACCTCCGCACGGTACTCCGGTCCCATACTGCGCTGGATCTCCCTATGAATTCGGCTGCCCGCCTGCATCGCGTTCTGCTCCTGCGCCGTATGTCGATTATCAATATCTCCGCTTCTCATCAGAAACTCCACCAGGCTTCTGACTGAAATATGGTTTTGCATAAAAAAACACCCCGTCTGGGAATATGATAGCATGAGCGCCGCCGTTACGTAAATACCTAACCGGCAATCCTCATCCTGCCATTCCCAAACGGGGTGTTCCACCTCGAGAAACAGTTGTCGCTTCAGTACATCTTATGATGCACATGCAAAGGTGTGCATCAGCTTCTCCAATTCCTCATTATAACCATCGTAGCTGACGTAGAGCGGGCTGGAAAAATCCAAACCTAACACACCAACAATCGATTTTGCGTCCACCGCAAAACTGCGGTTGGAAATATCAATATCAAAATCACATTTCGTTGCAACATTTACAAACTGCTTCACATCTTCCGGTGTCATTGAAATTTTCTTCGTTATCATCTTTGTCCTTCCTTTCTGATATCAAACAACAATTACACTAGATGTTGTAGAAGTTATATAACATTTTCTCCCAGTTGTAAAGTATTTTTCTCAATACAATTTCTTCCATTTCAAGAAAATTTAAAATTTTTTCGAAATTCTTGTCTTTTTACAGTCCTTTCGTACGGTTTACTGTTCCTCCGTCTCCTCATCTCCTGCAGCATCCGCAAACTCCGCGCTCTCTGTCACGCGGCTTGCAAGCAGCGCATAGATTCCGGATACCTCTCTGAAATATGCCTTTGTATTAAGCTCTCCGTTTATCGTATTCCGCCGCACAGCTCCCTGTGACACATCCCGCTCCACGTTTCTCCACGTCTCATAATGCTCCGCGAACCGGGCACTGTAGCTTTCTCTTCCTATATATAGTGATTCGCAAAATTCATGATATTGACTGCGAAGCTCACCAAAACTCCCGCCGATCACTTCCGCATCCTCATCATCCGCCGCAGTCAAAAAACACTGGATAAGCGGATACTGCTTCATTGCCTGCATCCTTGCCGTCTCGATGGCAATGCAGCGTTCAAAAAAGCCCTCCCGCTCCCTTGCGGCAATGCCGGAAAGCTCCAGCCTCATAAACCGACTGAAATAGTCATACAAGAAATCATATAACCCTTGCTTACTGATAAAATAATGAAACAACAGTCCCTTACTAATCCCGGCACGCTTTACGATCTCATCCGTGCTCGCATGCGCATAGCCTTGTGCCGCAAATACGCCGATCGCCGCATTCATGATCCTGTCCTGCTTTTCTTTTTTCATATCCCAAAATTTTTCATTCATATCGATACTCCCGTCCGGCACCGCCGGCGCTTTCAAAAGCGACTGTATTAACCGAAAATCTCCTAACTCCCACTAGCTTCTTTTTAAGCCCGTCGGAAAGCGCTGTCAATATTTGACATTCTTTGACCGAGCGAGTCGAAATCTATCATATCACATTTGGAAGCGTATCACAACTATTCTGAAATGATTTTCTGTGTACAAAATTGTAGAATATTTGAAGGAAAAAATAGTAAAATTGACCCGTCTGAACAATTTTTCAAAAGATATGTTTAAGTTATAACTTTTTTGCATATAATGACTTGTGAGATTGTCTCAAATGTATTAAAATAAATAACATAAATTTCCAATTGTTCAAAAGACTTTCGCCAGAGCAAAAGTCTTCGAAAGATACCAATCATCCAAAGATGCTAATCATTTTGAAAGGAGTCCGTTATGGCAAAAAAGTTTGGTAAGTTCCTGTTATTCTCTGCCGCTGCCGCTTCTGCCGCAGCAGGCGCATACTATTATCTGAAGAAAAAGAGTTCTCCCGATGAGGATTCTGTAGATGACTTCGATGATTTTGACGATTTCAGCGAGGATTTGGATGAGGATTCCGATAAGACTTCGGATTCTTCCGAAGATCGCTCCTATGTCGATTTAAGTCAGGCGAAGGAAGATGCGGAAAAAGCAAAGGAAAATATGAAGGAGGCAAAGGAAGATGTGAAGAAGGCCGCCGAATCTGCTGCAAGCGCCCTTTCCAGCATTGCCTCCGAGACTGTTGAAAAGACGGAAGAGCTTTTTAATGACGAGGATTCCGCAAAGAAGTAGGATATTCGCAGTAAGTCTGCCTGCCGGCTTCACATGACGGGAAATTCGCTTTATGATTTCAGTTTTAAGGGGAATGAATGGCGCTAAGCGCCATTCATTCCCCTTAAATTTACTCTATTATCTTTTTCACATTCGTACCGCCTATTGTAAAATATCCAATATGTCGGATAGCGTAATTCCACTGTCCTCCCCGTTCAAAACATTGGGCTCATTCATGTTATATGCCGACTGTGCAGCATTCAAAAGGCTTGGGTAGGTATTCTCAAATATTTTTGCCAATAACAGATATCGTTCACCTTCCTGCAAAGTTACAACGCCTTCCACAATATATTGATTATCATCTGCTTCCCCACCCGGACATTTAATACTAATATCACTTTCTTCCGAGCTTCCCTTATAAATACTGTCAACCTTCACCTTATAAATCGTATAAGGAATGCGATAGGACTGATCCAAGTCCGTCACAGAATCTTTTTCACTCTCTGCTCTTACATCCAGCATTTCATAAGATACACTTTCTATTGTACCGCTAAAAACCAGATCCGCCTCATCGACCAATTCTTGCGCCGTATCATATGACGGATACTCCGCATAAATCATGGTAATCATTTTTTCATTTTCAGACTCAGTCGCATTTTTTCCACATGCCCCAAAAACGCAACCGGCAATCACCAGAATTGCAATGCGGAAACTCTTCTTCATTTCAGTCCCCTTACTATTTCGCATTGACATGATCAATATCAAATTGCTGTGGCGTATCAGGGTTCTCGCGTAAACTACAGTGTCAACCGAATAGAAGCATCCATTTGCAGCATCAAAAAATCACGAATATTTCCAACAGCTGCGCAATATCCGAAGTCCTGCGCGGAGCTCATCAATCTTTAACCCGCCGAAGCCCATGACGACCGTGCGGTCAACAGGCAGCCCCGCCGGAAGCCCGATACACTCCTCCTTTATCGTCAATTCCTTTAAGGTATACACACGGATTCCCATCGTCGCGGCACGCAGCTTCATTTCACTCGCGCTTAACCCGTTGTTTGCCGTCACCAAAAGATGCATGCCGGCATGCTCTCCCGAAACGACAAAACCTGTCCCCCATCGCTTGATGCCGCTCAGCATCAGATCGTGCTTCTGTCTGTAATATTTTCGCATCTTATTCAGATACCGTTCAAAATACCCGTTTCCGATAAACTCATTTAAGGTCGCCTGATCAATGCGCGACACCGTGGACGACAAAAAACCACACCGCGAATGAAACCGCTCCATAAGCGCCTCCGGCAACACCATATAGCTGATACGAATGGCGGGCGCGATCGCCTTGGAAAACGTGCCGATATAGATGACGCGTCCGCTGTGATCGGACGCCTGCATGGACGGGATCGGTTTGCCGCGATAGCGGAATTCACTGTCATAGTCATCCTCTATCACATACCGCCCCTCCTTTTGAGCCGCCCAGCGAAGCAGCTCACTCCGCCGACCGATCGGCATGATCACGCCGGTCGGATATTGATGGGAGGGCATGACATAGGCGACATCAGCCTCCGATGCCGCAAGCTCGTCGATACGCATTCCCTGCGCGTCCATCCCGATCATGCACATCCGAAAGCCCATCGCCGAAAACAGGCGGTATGCCCGCTGATACGTCGGATTTTCCATTGCGACCGCACGCCCCTCGCCGATGATATAGCGCAGCAGCATGAGCAGATAATCGTTTCCCGCGCCGATGATGATCTGCGACGGCTCGCACTGAACCCCTCTTGCACTGTGCAGATAGCGCGCGATCGTATGACGGAGACTGCGATCGCCCTGCGGCTGCCCCGGCGAAAACAGTTCAAGCCGATCATCATTTAAGGTATTGCGCGTGATCCTGCGCCATGTATCAAACGGAAACAGGGACATATCCACGCCGTTCGGAGAAAAATCAATCTGAAACGGCAGCTTAGGCTCCGGCTCCGGCTTCTCCTCGCGCTCTTCCTCCGGCTCAATTCGAACAAGATCATCCACATGGCAGACAAAAAAACCACGATAAGGGCGGGCTTCAATATAGCCCTCCGCCTGAAGCTGATCATACGCCAAATCCACCGTGCTTCTGGATATGGACAGAAACTCCGCCAAAGAACGCGTCGAGGGAAGCCTCTCGCCGACGAGAAGCCTCCCTGCCCTGATCTCTGCTACAATATAGTCATAAATTTGTTCATAGAGCTTTCTCTTGCTGCCCGGCTCTAAAAATAAAGTCAATTCCTTCATCGTTTTTTCTGCTGTTCTTTAATCTTCGTCATCAGCATCTCTCTTAAATCTCTTGCCTTTTCCTTCATACGCGGATTCGCGCCCGGAGAAACAATGATGCCTGATACGAGTTTACTTGAAACGTCAAACTGCTCAAACCGCATCGCCGTAACAGCGATTAGATAATCCACTGTGGACTCATCCATACCGCACATCGGATAGCCTTCGGTCTGTCTTGCCGCCAAAAACCCTTCGAGCGCATTTTTCAGAAATTCATTTTCCTCCGCATCGACCTCTTCTTTTTTCTTGGCATAATCAGGCGCTGCGGGATCGAGATGCTCCGCCTGTCCGCGCAGAAGCCACGCAGTCTTTAAGCATATGTATGCCTTTTCACTCGGCTTTGCCAGCTTGACGATGGCGTTGGCAAGCGTCAGCTTATAGCGCTCTAATGCCTCGTCATAGGTATAAATCTCTTTCGTCTCGGTCTGCGGCTTAAAGGAGCGAGAGATCGCTTCTTTGATCTTGGTCGCCTGTACTGCCGTCAGGAACTTAAAGTACCGGCTCAAGGCCGCGTAGCCACAGTTCGGACAGAGGATTACGTCATATTTTAACATATCAATATTTTCATACTTCGGACGCAGGTCAAGATCCGTTCCGACCAGCTTTGCCTTACCGATCTTGACGGTCCTTGCCTTAAACTCCTTATCGCAGAGCGGGCATTGGAACGATTTGTCAAACAAGAAATCCTGCTCCTGCGGTGCTTTCGGTGCCTCCGGCGCTGCATCCTGTCCTTTCGCACCTGCCTGCGTTTCATAAATATTCATTCCCTCGAGACCGCCTAAGCCAAACTGTCCCAATCCGTCTAATAATCCCACTGCGCTACCTCCACTTTCCTCTTACTATTTCCATTTAAAACCCTTTTCACCCTGGCGGCGTATTTGACGCCTTAGAACTACTTCATTTCCGTTACACTTTTGGTAATATGAACGAACTCTTTAACGATACGATGCGGTTAAAGACAAGTGCATCCTCTTTGGAATCTTTATAATCCACACAAAAATAACCTTGTCTGACAAACTGAAAGCTCTCATACGCCTTCGCGCCTTTGAGTGCAGGTTCCACATAAGAATGCTTCAAAACCGTTAAGGAATTCGGGTTTAAGTTCAGACTGCCGTCTTCTTCATTATATACCCCTTTTTCCTCATCCACAATATTTTCGTATAAACGAATCTCAACCGGAATTGCCGCATGACACGGTACCCAGTGGATCGTACCCTTTACCTTTCTGCCGTCCGGACTATTTCCGCCCTTTGATGCCGGATCATACTCGGCATGCACGACAGCAATATTCCCGTCCGCGTCCTTCTCAAAGCCCGTACATTTTACAAAATATGCGTTCATCAGGCGTACTTCATTTCCGGGAAACATGCGGAAATATTTTTTGGGCGGCTCCTCCATGAAGTCCTCCCGGTCGATATAAAGCTCCCTCTCAAATGGAACCGTTCTTGTACCAAGCGCCTCGTTCTCCAGGTTATTCGGTATTTCGATCTCCTCGATCCGGTCTTCGGGATAATTGTCAATCACAAGCCGTATCGGATCAAGCACCGCCATCACGCGCGGGCGACTGCATTTCAAATCCTCACGAATACAATATTCCAGCATCGCATAGTCGACAGAGGACTGGCTCTTTGAGACACCGCACAGCTCCACAAATTTCCGAATAGATTCCGGCGTAAAGCCTCTTCTTCTTAATGCCGCGATCGACACGAGACGCGGATCATCCCACCCGTCCACAATGCCGTCCTCGACCAGCTTCTTGATATAGCGTTTTCCGGTCACAACATTGGTCAGGTACATCTTGGAAAATTCAATCTGCCTCGGCGGTACGGGATATTCCAATTCCCGCACAACCCAGTCATAAAGCGGTCTGTGATCCTCAAATTCCAACGTGCAGATTGAATGCGTGATCCCCTCGATGGCATCCTCGATCGGATGCGCAAAATCATACATCGGATAAATGCACCAGCGGTCTCCCGTATTGTGATGCGCCATATGCGCCACACGGTAAATGACCGGATCGCGCATGTTGATATTCGGCGACGCCATGTCGATCTTCGCACGCAGCGTCTTCTCCCCATCCGCAAATCTTCCGTTTTTCATATCCTCAAACAGAGCCAGATTCTCGTCCATGCTCCGCTCGCGGTTCGGATCGTTCTTTCCCGGCTCCGTCAGCGTGCCGCGGTAGGCTCGCACCTCATCCGCCGTCAAGTCGGACACATACGCTTTTCCCTTGCGGATCAGCTTAACCGCCGCCTCATACATCTGCTCAAAATAATCGGAGGCAAACAGCAGACGATCCTCCCAATCCGCGCCAAGCCATGCCACATCCTGCTTGATGGACTCAACAAATTCTGTCTTTTCCTTTGTCGGATTCGTATCGTCAAAACGAAGATTGAATTTACCGTGATATTTTTTAGCCAGACCATAGTTTAATAAAATGCTCTTTGCGTGTCCGATATGCAAAAAACCGTTCGGTTCCGGTGGAAATCTCGTGTGAACCGTATCGTATACGCCCTCCGCCAAGTCCTTATCAATCTCGGTTTCAATAAAATTTCTGCTTACCGTTTCCTTACTGTCATCCATTTCAGTAACCATGCCTTTCCGATATTTGCGGCTTCCCGCCGCAGGCATCCTCGATGCATTCGTAACCGTTCCGCCTTGCATTATTGCGAAAGTACGACCACATTCTATGCCGGTTTGCGCGTTCACAAGCCCGCCAAAACATGCTCCCTTGTAGCATCATAGCACAAACCATGGAAATAATCAACAATCATGCTGATTACGTCATGACGTAATCAGCATGACGTAAACGGCATAACTACATCCCGTGCTGTATCCTCCTGCCGGTTCTGCGATATAGAAGCGTAAACTGCTCCTTCTCCACAATATACACATCCTGCGGATTATCCTTACGCACACAGAGATAATCCCCCGGTTTTCCGAACAGGACGTGCTCCTCATCATTTGCCGGAAAGATTTTGACTGTTTTTTTCAGCTTCTTTGCATAGACGCGAATATCTCCGATGCTCACGCAGCTTTTCGCGTAAGTGATCAGTCCGCGCATGCTGCCGTCATTGTCATTTCGGATGACCGGATTATATTCCAAAGCCGCAGGCAGCTTAAAACGCTTGCACGCCATGTTGTTTTGATTTAGGAACTGCTCTTTGCAGCGCAGGTACACTTCACCACGCATGCCGATCATAATATAGTGCTCCCCATCGATCAGCAGTTTTAAGTCGCCCGCCATCGACCGGATTGTCGCGGGCGTGCCAAGCGGGAAGATGTCCAGTGGATCAATATAGCCAAACGAAACGGATTTGCGGCAGTACTCCCGCATATCGCTCGTGTCAAGATCCCCGTCCGCCGCATAGATCGTCTGATTTTTGTCAAAGAACTCCGACATGCGGTTTCCCATGAATGCCTGGGTGTGCAGTGTCGGATACTGCTTTTCATAGAGCTTTCTGTTGATAAAGCCGCCCGCCTTATCGATGTGTCCGCCCCCTGAGCCGATTCCCTCCGTGACATAGGCAGCAATATCGTTTGCATGAGCCTCCTTACTACAGCTCCTCACGGAAAGCTTATATCCGTCCTCCTGCTCATTGTAAACGATACAGGAATTGATCTCCGCGACCTGGATCAAAAAATCACTGATCAGTCCAAGCAGGTTTGGATCGCACGGCTTTGTCTTGATGACAGCATAATGATAGTCCGCATTATAAATGCTGCGCAGCAGCGCAAGCCCCGCGATCTCCATCTCCTCAAGAGAGAGATTTGTCTGCTTCAAGTGGCGGATCTGCTCCCCGTCATGGATGATCTGGTCCCTCATATCCATATCGTTCGGGTTGAAAATTTCAGTCAGTTGGCTCGTATCTGTATACAGTCCGTAATAAAGCGCCGTGCCGAGCCGCATGTTCGTCACCCGGTAGTCCGCTTCAAGAAACATTTTCCACACGAGCGTCGAGCAGCTTCCGAATGTCGGCTCGATCCTGCTCATCTTCACGTCCGTGATCTCCACCTGATGATGATCGATGATCGCCACCTGCTCGGCCGGAAGCTTTGTCACATTTCCTGCCCCGTACTGGCAGTCCACCGTAATGAGCAACCCCTCGATCGGCTCCTCCTGCGCCTCCACGTAAGTGATCGGTATGTCCAAAAGAGACAGCATCAGCGTCAGATTTGCCTTCTTTATGTGATTCCTGCCGCTGTAGATCAGGCGGACATTCTTTCCTTTTTCCTTAAAATAGGTATACAGTCCAAAACCGGATGCGATCGCATCGCCGTCCGGATTGTCATGGCACTGAATCGTGATCGGCTCATACTGTTCCAATTGTTCTAATGTAACCATAAGTCCCTCCTTATTGCCGTTTCCCGGCCACCCATGCCGTCATAAATACCTCCGGTCACAGACACGAAAAAACGCATCCCGACCAAGTTTCTCATACAACAGACGGACGTCTGTTTCGTCGCCTGTCATCTCAGTCAGCATGCGATTCTATACGCTTTTATCAATGATTTCTTCCATCTGCAGACTGCTGCGCCTGCTGTTTTTAGCATGTTCATATCCCGTACCTTGCCATTTCCGATATCGCGTTATCACATTCTAATTTTACAGGATGCGACACATAAAAGCAACCAAAAAAGAGTTGCGCAGAACGCAACTCTTTTTTACTTGTCAATATTTTTGAAAGAAGCCGCGCTCCTTTCTTACGCTATAGGAATTTTCTCCATCCCCAGAAGAATTTGCGTCAGCAAAACTCTTTTTTAAGGAAACGCTGATCAAATCAGCGTTTCCTTAGTGATCATCCTCCACGCTGTAGTTCGGCGCTTCTTTCGTGATATGTATATCATGCGGATGACTCTCTCTTAATGCCGCCGCAGATATTTTAATGAATTTGCCGTTTGTTTTAAGTTCCTCGATCGTCGGCGTTCCGCAGTAGCCCATACCGGAACGTAAGCCGCCCATTAACTGAAATACCGTATCCTCCACAAGTCCCTTGTATGCCACGCGTCCCTCAACGCCTTCCGGCACCAGCTTCTTGGCATCGGTCTGGAAATAGCGGTCCTTGCTGCCGTTCTCCATCGCCGCAATAGAACCCATGCCGCGGTACACCTTATATTTTCTTCCCTGGAACAGTTCGAAAGTTCCGGGTGCTTCATCACAGCCCGCAAAAATGGAACCCATCATGCAGACATTTCCGCCCGCTGCGAGCGCCTTTGTAATATCACCGGAATACTTGATGCCGCCGTCCGCAATGATCGGAATTCCGTACTCTTTTGCCACTGCATAAGCATCCATGATCGCTGTGATCTGCGGTACGCCGATGCCGGCAACCACACGCGTTGTACAGATCGAACCAGGTCCGATTCCGACCTTGACCGCATCTGCACCTGCCTCGATCAGCGCTTTTGCGCCCTCTCCTGTCGCCACATTTCCCGCAATGACCTGAAGCTCCGGATATGCTTCTTTGATCATGCGCAGGCATTTCAACACATTTTCCGAATGTCCGTGCGCACTGTCCAGCACGACCACATCGACCTTTGCGTCCACGAGCGCACCAACGCGGTCTAATACATTCGCCGTAATGCCGACGCCCGCGCCGCAGAGCAGACGTCCCTGAGAATCCTTTGCCGCCAGCGGATATTTGATTGTTTTTTCAATATCTTTAATGGTGATGAGTCCGACAAGATTGTAATTGTCATCCACAATAGGAAGCTTTTCCTTTCTCGCTTTGGCAAGAATCTGTTTCGCCTCCTCAAGCGTAATGCCCTCTTTTGCAGTGATCAGCCCTTCACTCGTCATGGACTCTTTAATTTTTTTGGTGAAATCCTTCTCGAATTTCAAGTCGCGGTTTGTGATGATGCCGACAAGCTTTCTGCCCTCTGTGATCGGCACGCCGGAGATACGGAATTTTCCCATCAGGGAATCTGCATCCGCAAGAGTATGTTCGGGAGTTAAAGAAAAAGGATCGGTGATAACGCCGTTCTCGGAACGCTTAACCTTGTCCACTTCATCTGCCTGTTCTTCAATGGACATGTTTTTGTGGATGATGCCGATGCCGCCCTGTCTCGCCATGGCGATCGCCATCCTATGTTCCGTGACCGTATCCATTCCGGCGCTCATGACCGGAATATTCAGCTTGATCTTCTTTGTCAGCTGCGTTGTAAGGTCAACCTGATTTGGAATCACCTGAGAATAGCTGGGTACCAGCAGCACATCATCAAATGTGATTCCCTCACCGATAATCTGTCCCATTTTCCTGCCTCCTTATGTGTTTGTGTGTGGTTGATATGAGAATATAGTGTGAAAAATAAATTTTTATAAGCGAACTTGTTCGCTTTGCAAGTCTTGTGCCTGCGGCATAGCGTATTTCATACGCATTCAAGCTTGCAGTTTATTGAAAGGCATATAAATTTTGATAAATATATCATTATTCGGCGGCGGTGTCAATCGAAAAATACCTTTCTCGGCGCAATATTTTTGATCATGCGCAGCATGTCCTCACCCGGCTCGATGATCACGCTCCTCTGTCCATCATAAACAAGCAGATAACGCTTAGCATCCGCCTTTCCGGAGCTGTAATCCGGCGTCTTATCCAGCCTGTTTTTATATTCGTCCAAATGGTGCGAACCAATGGGCGCAATGACCTCCAGACGCTCCATGCTGATCTGGGTGACCTTTTTGCGCTTGGTCTTTGCCATGATCTTGTCGATCGTAAGCTCCTTATCGACATACAGATACTCATATTCTAGATTTGTGTTCATACGCACAAAATACAACGCCACGCCAAAGACAATCGTTCCGATCAGCATCATCGGATTAAAGGACATCACAAACAGAACAACCGTAAATATGATCAAAAACGTAACGATCAGATTCAACAGTTTTCCCATTATTGTTGATTCCTTTTTTACCATTACCTCTACATAACTTTCACTCATCACTCGTCCCTCTCTATTTTTTATTTTTCAATACTTATCCCCTCTATCATACAACAGATTGATGCGGTTGGCATACCCTTTTTGGAAATTTATCTTTTTTTTATGAATTTTCTGATTCTTATCCGAATCTGCTCATTGACGCACCGCCGGCTGACGGAGTAAGATAGTTCCTATACAAAATAAGAAAGGTTCGGTTTGGAGAATGAGTCAGTATAACAGTGTGAACGACGAGATCAAAGCACAGGCGGATAAAGTAAAAAAACAACCGCTCCCGAGACGGATCGGCTATTTTTGGTATTATCATAAGTGGCAGCTCATCGGCGGGATCGCCGCCGTTCTTCTTGTGGGCTCCATCCTCCATACGCTGTTTACCGATCATCAAAAGCTATACTTAACGGGCATCTTCTTAAACACGCGGCTGACAAATACCGAACGCGCGTCGCTGATCGACGAATACGCCTCCGCAAACGGCATTGACACGGAAAAGTACTCTGTGGACTTCGACTGCTCGCTCGCCTATGACCTTGAAAACCCGACGGATTCCGTAAGCACCTATACGCCGGTCATGATGCTCGCCTACTCCGAGGGAAATGTCGGCGATTTTGCGGTCACCGATGCAAAAACCTTTGATTTTTTCGGTTCCGCCGGCTATTTCCAAAACCTCAATGAAGCGCTTGACGAAACGCTGCTCTCGCAGCATGCAGACAGGCTTTATTATTATGATTTTGATGATGGGAACGGCAGCATACCGATTGCGGTTGACATATCGGATGCGCCGAAAACGTCCATGCTCGGCTATGAAAAAGAGGACGGTGTGCTGTTTTCTATCTTTTATAACGCGCCGCATACCGAACAGGCGCTTGCGTTTCTTACATGGGTGTATTCAGAATAAAAAACAAGCCATTCCTACAGGCGCATCCCTATTGTTCTTTGAGTGCTCCATCCCCAAAGCAAAACGTCCGATCAAACGTAAGAGCGCCGTCCATGTCCTGATGCGTCACCATGAGCACAATCTTGCCGTGTCCGGCAAACATACCGCGCAGCAGCTCCGCATACTTTTGAACCATCCCCTGATCAAGTCCTGCCTCCACCTCGTCCAAAATGATGACGGAAGCCTTTTCACAGCGGACGAGCAGCTTGGATAAGAGCAGTCTCTTGCGCTGCCCGCCGGACAGGGAAAGTCCGTTGTTTTCAATCGCGATATCTTCCTGATCTAATGCCGTCCAACGCAGCGCTTCCTCTGCTTTTTTCGCATCAAACGCAGATCCACTGATACTTTTCAGGTAATCACGGACAGATTCGTTCAGTAAAATCTCATCCTGATTGATAAACAGGATCTGCTCGTTCAACGATTCACGGGAATAGGTAGAAATCGACTTTCCATTTACAAGAATCCGTCCTGCCTGCGCCTCATATACGCCTGTCAGCAGTTTGATAAAGGTGGATTTGCCGCTTCCGTTACCGCCAGCTAAACGGATACTCTCTCCCGCATGCAGCCTGCAGGAAAGGTCGTGCAAAACCGCTTCTCCCTCCTTCCGATAGGAAAAACGAACGTTCTCAAAAGCAATTTCCGTAATCTGTCCAAGCGTCTCCGTTCCCTGCCGGCACGGCAGGCGACGCAGCCTGTCCACATTCTCAAAGCTGACCTGCGCGCGCAAAATCTGCGGTATGAGTAATTGACTTTTTTCTCCCTCCGACATGATAATACCGGAAAGTGTGATAAAAAACACAAGATTCACAATAGAGGCACCTGCTGCCGGAAGCGCCAAAAGCGTGGACAGCGCCAGATTGAACAGCGTATTGTAATGGCTCACCGCTTCCGTCCAGAACACCTGCACACCGTCTTCTTTCTGCGAAGACATAATAAAATCCGCAATGCTCGTTTTCGTTTTATCAACAAAATAAGGAAGCACCGGATTCGTCTGCACCAAAGAAATGGAATCCACATATTGGTCGCACAGCATATGATGCTCCTTGAGCTTTCGATTGGTATTTCCCGCTTTCGTCACGATCATTCTTTTTCCCAAAAGAGAAATGACCGTCCCTAAGATCAGCGCCGCAAAAATAAAAAGCATCAGCTTCACATCATAAAACGCGGCAAGAATCAGGCTCGCAAGAATAACCGCCACGCTTCCGAGCAGCGAGGGAATATGATGACCGATGACCCGAAAGACATCCAACACATCCGCATACATGGTATGCTTGATCCTGCCCGGATCCTCCGCGTCGATCTGCGAACCGGAAGTCTCCGCAAGGGCGCTCTCCAGTTCCACGGACAGATCTGTAATGCAGCATCCTCCCAGTTCATCCAGCAGCCGATACCACCGGATGTCCACCATTGTTTTGAATATCAGATAAACCGCGAAGCCCAAAATTCCCAGAACGGCATAGCCATAGTGCGCCTCGGCGATCACACGCTCTAAGAACATCCGCATGCCATACGGCAAAAATGCGTTCAGCAGTGTAAGAAAAATGATCAGTCCCATAGCGCGCATGAAAACCCCCGGGTAACGTTTCATGGTCCTTTTGCAATAGCTTATGATCAAGCGCATGTTTATCCTCCGTATACAATTAATATCTATAATATTTTTGTGATCACAAATCCGTCGAACATCAGGCAATCGGGCTACTACGGTTTGTGAACCCTTTGCATCCCAGTGAGGTTTTTCTTTATCCTGCAATAAAAATATCCTCATGAACTGATAGTTATTTTAACATCAATCCATGAGGATATCTAGATTATTTTGCATTTCGTTTACGCAAATATTTCTTTCTGATTATTCCAAAATATCTTGTATCTGATCAATTACCCATTCTCCTTCCTCCTGTACCAATGTTAGTTCATAAGGATTGAGCTCGCCCACAATTTCAATTTTTATTGTATCCTCTTTCCAATCCAAAATCGACGCAATTTCTTCTGAGAGAGATTCTCCTATCGCATCTGCCATAGCAATACATAAATGACCATCAATCTCTTTATAAAGCGGATAATCCCCCTCTAACACCCACGATAATTTTGCTTCGATATATGCAGCGCTAAAAGCGGATTTCAATGCCTCCTGTATACTTTCCATATCCTGATACGCCGGTTCTTCCACCCTCAGATATATCTGCCCCTTCTCATCTGCAATTTCCTCGCCAGTTTCAATCGTCGCGACATAAATTAATTTTTTTACCTCTTGATACTTTTCAAATACTTTGCCATAGATATCTTCAATCTCACTTTGGCTATTTTTCCGCCCACATCCGATTATTGATATCGATATCAGAAGTAAAAGAGCGCAGACATATCTCCTTTTCCTATTCATCTTGGCCCCTCCTCATATAGAAATCAGGTATCCATAAAATACTTGAATTAATACAATTTTACTTTATAAACGAAAATAATCATCTTTCGGACAAAATGCATAAATTTACTTCGTGTATACATACAGTCTAGTTACATGATAATTCTCCAAATACTGACTTAACTCCGTATAATCCCGAGAGCTTGCAGGGTCATGAATATAAATGGTGGTTCCATCATACCCATACGCTGTAACAAAATGCGAGTTTTTTGCAGGATCATCCGGTACCATTCCTACCAAAACCGGATAACCGGAGTCTATAGCTCCGACAATAAACTCTATTGCATATTCATCTGTGATAGTTCCGGACTCTTTATTGCTAATCGTATATCCAAATGCATCTGCTGCAGGCTGATATTTGAACGGACACGCATTATTACCGAGTTTATTATTAACTCCCCGCGGATTATAAATTCCTCCCAAATACCTTTGAATCATTGCAAAGCTTGTCACACAACACCCTGCATTCCCTATAGTCTTGCCACATGTTTGCATAACATCATCACTCCATAACTGACCACCCTGATAGTAATGCGGAACATCTAATGATACACCTGTGCGCCGTAGCAACGCCTGACGCCCCCTTTGCACTAAGGCGGCATTCACCTCCACATAGTCCTCTGGATTTAGACCATCATCAAACTCATCTATTTGAATCCATTCATCTTGATAACCGGTTGCATTAGAAATAATAAATGATGACATCAGTGTTGTCAAACAAATTACGATACATAACATCGTTTTTCCTTTTTTATTCATATGAGCACCCTCCCATTCTTCCTTCTTGTCTTGTAGAAGAAATATATTTCCTCTACAAAGTCGTTTGTAGTATTATAATATATACAATACATTATTAGTTGATAAAATTCAACCTGTATTTATAATTTATTCAAATTATCCACAAATACTATATGTTTTTGAAATTTTATCAGTAATTTATTCCCAGTAATTTATTCCCATAATCTGTTTCGTTCTATCCATTTTTACCTCTATGTTAATTATTCATCTAATTTTTATATCTAACCAAAATCCACTGGCTTTTTATTACACTTCAATAAAACAGGGACGGTAATCCGTCCCTGTCATAAAAGCTCCTTCTTTACAACAATTCCTTCAGCATCGCATTGACCGCGTCGGGATCCGCCTTTCCCTTCATCGCCTTCATGGTCTGACCGACAAGGAATCCGATCGCCTTCTCTTTTCCGTTGCGATAATCGCAGGCAGACTGCGGATTTGCCGCAATGACCTCCTCAATGACTTTTTTCAGTTCGCCGGTGTCATTCGTCGTCTTTAAGCCCTTCTCCTCGACATACTGCTCCGGGTCAATATCGGAGGTAAACATGACTTCAAATACTTCTTTTGCAACGGAGCTGTTGATCGCCTTTGCATCCGTCAGCGCAATCAGTTTTGCAAGATGCTCCGGTGAAAAACAAATGTCCTCCGCATCCATCGCTTTTTCCTTTAAGAGCTGCATCGTCTGTACCATGAGCCAGTTCGAAACCTTTTTCGGCTGTCCGCAGATCGCCGAAGTCTGTTCAAACAGTTCCGCCATATGCCTGCTCTGTGTGAGAATGTCAATGTCATAATCAGGCAGTCCGTACTCTTTTCGGTACCGCTCCATTTTCTCCTCACGGAATTCCGGCTGACCTGCGCGGATACGTGCAAGCATCTCGTCCGAGATCACGATCGGCGTTAAGTCCGGTTCGGGAAAATAACGATAATCCTGCGCATCCTCCTTGCTTCTCATCGCATAGGATTCTCCTTTTGTGTCATCCCAGCGTCTCGTCTCCTGAATCACATTTTCGCCCGCCTCAAGCAGCGCAATCTGACGTTCCCGCTCACCCTCGATCGCATGCGTGATCGCCCGAAAAGAATTTAGGTTTTTCATCTCCGTGCGCGTGCCGAGCTTTTCGGAACCGGTCTCCCTGACGGAAAGATTCACATCCGCGCGCATGGAGCCCTCCTGAAGCTTACAGTCCGATGCACCCAGATATTGAATGAGCATGCGCAGCTTTTCCAGATAAGCGATGACCTCCTCCGCGCTCCGCATATCCGGCTCGGACACAATCTCAATGAGCGGCACACCCGATCGGTTATAATCCACCAGCGTACAGTCCTGCCACTCGTCATGGATCAGTTTTCCCGCATCCTCCTCCATATGAATTTCATGGATCCCGATTTTTTTATGCCCTTCCTCCGTCTCGATCTCCACATACCCATTTCTACAGATTGGCAGATAAAGCTGGGAAATCTGGTAATTCTGCGGATTGTCGGGATAAAAATAATTCTTTCTGTCAAATTTGGTCTCCCGCGTGATCTCGCAGTTCGTCGCAAGGCCGACCGCCGCCGCATATTCCAAAACCTGTCGGTTCAACACGGGAAGCGACCCGGGCATGCCGGTGCACACCGGACAGGTATGCGCATTCGGCTCCGCGCCGAACGCCGTGGAACAGCCGCAGAAAATTTTTGTTTTGGTCGCCAGCTCGACATGTACCTCTAATCCGATGACGGTTTCATATGATTTTTCCATACTCTTTCCTTTCCTGCTTCGTGACTGCAAGACACAATCTATCACATTTATCATTGACATTTCAGATGCATGCGTTTCACAATTACCAATTTTGACCAGTGTGGTCTGCCACACGCCGTCCATCATTCAAACACATGTTGCTGCTCGTATGCATACGCGGCGCGAAGTATTTTTTTCTCCTGATAACAGTCTCCGATGAGTTGTAAACCGATCGGCAGTCCATTGCTGTCCGTTCCGCACGGCACGCTGATCGCGGGCAATCCCGCCAGATTGACCGAGATGGTATAAATATCGCCGAGGTACATTTGGATCGGGTCCGCCAGACTCTCCCCCAGTTTCGGCGCCGTCGTGGGCGCAACCGGTCCCAGCAGCAGGTCGTATTTTGTAAACGCGTCGTCAAATGCTTTTTTAATGAGCGCCTTGACCCGCAGCGCCTTTAGGTAATACGCGTCGTAATAGCCCGAACTTAACACAAAGCTCCCGAGCATGATGCGGCGCTTGACCTCCGCGCCGAAGCCCTCCGAGCGCGTTCTCTTATACATCGAATGAAGCCCTTCAAACTCTGTTGTACGATATCCGTACTTGATGCCGTCAAATCGTTCCAGATTCGAACTCGCCTCCGCCGCCGCGATCGTGTAATAACAGGGGATCGCATACTCCACAAGCCCAAGCGAAAACTCCTCGATCACAGCGCCTTGTTTCTCCAGCACTTTTGCCGCCGCCAGTACCGCCTCGCGGACTTCCCCGTTCAGCCCGTCTGAAAAATAATCACGCGGAATGCCGATGCGCAGTCCGTTCACATCCTCGTGAAGCGCGCTCATAAAGTCCGTATCCTCACGTTGTAAGCTCGTCGAGTCCTTATTATCGTGACCGGCAATCGCCGTGAGCACCGCTGCGCAGTCGGTCACATCCTGACTGAGTGGACCGATCTGGTCAAGCGAAGATCCGTACGCGATCAATCCGTACCTTGAAACCGTTCCGTAGGTCGGTTTCATTCCCACGACGCCGCAGAACGATGCGGGCTGTCTGATCGAGCCGCCCGTATCCGAACCTAACGCATAGAAGCACTCTCCCGCCGCAACCGCCGCCGCAGAGCCTCCGGAAGATCCGCCCGGCACATGCGCCTCATTGTGCGGATTGCGGGTCACTCCGAATGCGGAGGTCTCGGTGGTAGATCCCATCGCAAATTCATCCATATTTGTTTTCCCGATGATTACTGCGCCCGCCTGCTCCAGCTTTTGAACGGCATGCGCCGTATAGGTCGGTACGAATTCGGCAAGCATGCGCGACGAGCAGGTCGTCCGCATCCCCTGTGTGCAAAGATTATCTTTGAGCGCCACCGGCACGCCCGCAAGCGCTCCGGTAAGTTCTCCGCTGTCAATCCGTTTCTGTACGGCGCGCGCACGACTTAGAGCGCCTTCCTCATCCACCGTCAAATAACAGTGCAGCACGCTTTCTTTTTCTTTAATCCGCGCAAGCACGGCTTGGACCGCAGCCTCTGCCGTAACCTTTCCGCTCTTGATCGCACTGCCAAGACCAACCGCCGTATATTCCAATCGTTCCATTGAACTTATCTCCTTTTTTTCAGGCTGTTTTTCGTTATTTCGGATTTCAATATCCCACAAGCAAATTTGCGAAACACAGTAAACAACGTGTAAGATAGTACAAAATATACGAATCCATAAGCAAGGCACTGTGAAACCGCCGGTACTTACATGCGGTATTTTCGCATGTTATGTACCGTTGCGGTTGAACTGTAGCGAAAGCGGGCCTGCGTTGGATTGTATATTTGTACAGTCACAACCTGATATTCTGCGTTTTGCAAAGCTTCTTTTTTATTCCTCAAAGGTGCGCGGCACAACGAACGTATCCCCGCTTCTCTCCGGTGCATTGGCAAGCGTCTCCTCCCTGCCGTCTCCGTTTGTCACCACATCTTCACGGAACACATTATGAACGGAAAACACATGGGACATCGGTTCCACGCCCGTCGTATCCAGCTCGTTTAATTGATCAATATAGTCAAGCATTTTTCCCATATCCTGCTTTGCCTGCTCCTTTTCCTCGTCGGAAAGCGCCAGTTTTGCCAAGATACCGACATAGTCAATCGTCTCGTCACTGATCATATTTGCCATCGTCATACATCCTTTCCTATCAGATTTCCATGCCCCGCATGTGAGAACTTTATCACTTCCAAAAGAAATGCCAAAGGCATTTCAAAAGAATGTCGTGAATACGCCAATCTTTTTCAATTCCGTACCTTAATGTGCACCTCGCGAAGCTGCTGCTCGGTCACCTCACCCGGCGCACCGCACATGAAATCCTGTGCGGACCCACTCATCGGAAATGCGATGACCTCTCGGATGTTCTCTTCTCCGCGAAGGAGCATGAGCATCCGGTCGATGCCGGGCGCCATTCCCGCATGGGGAGGCGCGCCGAACTGAAACGCCTGATAAAGCGCACCGAATTTCTTTTTTAACGTTTCCTCGTCATATCCCGCGATCTCAAACGCTTTTTTCATGATCTCAATATCGTGGTTACGCACCGCGCCCGACGAAAGCTCCACGCCGTTGCACACGATGTCATACTGGTACGCGAGCACTTCGAGCGGCTCCTTCTCCATAAGCGCGGCAAGTCCGCCCTGCGGCATGGAAAACGGATTATGCGTAAATCCGATCTGTTTTGTCTGCGCATCCCGCTCAAACATCGGGAAATCATTGACATAGCAGAACCGGAACGCTTTTTGCTCCATGAGTCCCAACTTTTCTCCCAGCTCGTTTCTGATCTGTCCGGCATAGTAAGCGGCGCGTTCCTCCTTATCAGCGATAAAGAAAATCGTGTCCCCCGCCTCAAGTCCCGCGAGCGCACGCAGCTCCGCTTTGTACTCGTTGGGAATAAACTTATCGATCGGCCCCTTGTAGGATAAGTCCTCCATGACCTCCAGATAGCCTAACCCACCCATTCCGAGCGACGTCGCAAAAGATAACAGCTTTTCATGAAACCCGTTGGACATTTCGGCATGTACCCTGATCGCACGCACGGTCCTTCCGATAAACGGCTTAAAAGAGCATTTCCCGAAAAATTCCGTCACGTCAATGATACGCAGTGGATTGCGCAGATCCGGCTTATCCGTTCCGAATTCCAGCATCGCCTGTTTATAGCTAATGACCGGATACGGCGCTTTCGTCACCTCATAGCCCTCCGGCGCAAAGCGCGTAAACACTGCCTCAAGCACCTCCTCGCCGACACGGAACACGTCTTCCTGTGTGGCAAAGCTCATCTCGAAGTCAAGCTGGTAAAACTCACCCGGCGAACGATCCGCACGCGCATCCTCATCACGGAAGCACGGCGCGATCTGGAAATACTTATCAAATCCTGATGCCATCAAGAGCTGCTTATATTGCTGCGGTGCCTGCGGCAGCGCATAAAATTTGCCCTTATATTTTCTTGAAGGAACGATATAATCGCGCGCGCCTTCAGGAGAGGAAGCGCATAGGATCGGGGTCTGAATCTCCAGAAAGCCGAGCTCCGTCATTTTTTGACGTAAAAAAGCAATGACCTGTGAGCGGAACACAATGGCATCCTTTACTTTTTTATTTCGCAGATCAAGGTAGCGATAGGTCAGACGCACCTCTTCCTTCGTCTCCTTCGACGTCATGATCTCAAACGGGAGCGGCCGATATACTTTGCCGAGGATCTCAATGGATTTCGCGTCAAGCTCGATCGTGCCGGTCGGAATCTTCGGATTATAGGTGTCCTCGCCGCGTTTCTCCACGATTCCCTCGATGCGGATACATTCTTCCTTTACAATGCCCTTTAACAAATCCGGCGTGCGGATGACGACCTGAAGCACCCCGTACATATCGCGCAGATCGATAAAAGAAACTCCGCCGTGATCGCGAATATTCTCAACCCATCCGGACATGGTAAGCGTCCGGTCAATATCCTGCTCACTGATCTCTCCGATGGTTTTTGTCCTGTACTTGTTTTCTGTCATTCTCATATGCCTGCTCCTTTCCGTTTGGAAAATGTTTGACTCCCAGCCCGTTCTGCTTCTTAAGCCTGCCTCATGCGACAAGCAGACTCAGAATGCAAAGAACGCAAAACGTCCCGAAATACAATAATTGTATTTCGGGACGAAGTCTTTTCCGCGGTACCACCCGTATTGAAGCCGCCCTATTTCTGCATCGGCTTCCACTCTCTGTACATAACGCGTACCCGCGTTCTGCCCTAGCCGTATTCCGGTTCAGACAGACTGCTCCGGAGCGTTCCCTTTACAGCTTCCCACAAACAGCGCTCTCAGTCGGTGACGCCGTATTCCTGTCGTGTTTCCCTGCAAGAGTCTCCTTCTTCGCATTTCTTGTTTCAATCATCCTGTAGTAATGCGCCGTCAGCGACATTGTATACACGGATACATTTGATTTATTCTGATACTAGCACGGTCGCGAAAGAAATGCAAGTGCTTTTTTCAAAAAAAGTAATTCGGTCTCTGTCACTCTGCCTCTGTTGAAACAGACAAATGAATATGATAAGATACACTCAACATACTAAATATTGTATAAAATGCAGCCAAATGTCGCCCACTAATATATCAAATCCGGAAAGGACAAATCTATGGAAATCGAACGTAAATTTACAATAAAACAAATGCCGGAGAATCTCGCCGACCACTCCTATCACCTGATCGAGCAGGCATATCTCAACACGAATCCCGTCATCCGCATCCGAAGAGAAGATGATCGCTATTACATGACCTATAAGGGCGAGGGGCTTATGGCACGGGAAGAATATAATCTCCCCTTAAATGCCGATGCCTATGCGCATCTGCTGCCAAAGGCGGACGGCAATGTCATTTCCAAAAAACGGTATCTGATTCCGATCAAAACATCCTGTTTTTCATCCGAGGCCATCCCGCCTTGTGGCCCGCAGACGCTCCCAGACGACTATCAGCCCACGATCGAGCTGGACGTGTTTGCTGCTCCTTTTGAGGGACTCATCATCGCCGAAGTGGAGTTTCCGTCCATCGAAGCGGCGAATGCATTTATCCCGCCTGCATGGTTTGACAAAGACGTCACGAACGATCCGGCATATCATAACTCCAACCTGAGCAGACAAAAAATATAATTATATACAGGAAAAGTATCATCACATAGGGAGGATTCACATGAAAATCACCATCATACACGGACAGAGTCATCAGGGCTCTACCTGCCATATCGCAAGAATGCTGGCAAACAGGCTGAGCGATGATGTGAAAGAATTTTTTCTGCCGAGAGATTTCGGCGAATTTTGTGTCGGCTGTACGACTTGCTTTAGCGAAACGGAAACAAAATGCCCGCATTTTGAACGGTTATCTCCCATCACAAAGGCAATGGACGATGCCGATGTGATCATACTGGCGAGCCCCGTCTATGTCTATCACGCAACGGGCGCCATGAAAGCGTTTCTTGACCATTACGGCTGGCGGTGGATGGTTCACCGCCCTGAAGAAAAAATGTTTTCCAAACAGGCCGTCTGCATTTCCACCGCTGCCGGCGCCGGTATGAAAAGCACAAATCGGGATATGGCACACAGCGCTTTCTTTTGGGGTGTTGCCAAAACCTATACATACGGCGTTGCCGTGATGGAAACCTCATGGGAACGGATCCGTCCTAAGAAAAAACAGGCAATCGAAAAAAAGCTGGATTCTCTGGCAAGGAAAATCGTCAAAAGGCAGGGACATGCCAGACCGTCCATGAAGACAAAAATGTTTTTTTCCATCATGCTTCAATTGCAGAAGCGCGGCTGGAATGAGGCGGATGTCAACTATTGGAAGGAAAAAGGATGGACTGAGGGCAAACGACCATGGAAGCCCTGATCGTAACAACACGGACAGACTGACCGACAGGCACGGCCCGGAAAGGAAGAACAGCAAAACAAAACATTGTTTTCGCTGTTCTTTTTTCGATGCCAAAAGAAAACTTGCAAATGTTTCATAAAACATGTGACGTGCATGGGCATGATCCGGTGTATAGGAATAGGCAGCCGGCTTAGAAAGGAGAAGCTTATGGAAGATCAACAGATCATCGACCTGTTTTTTTCCCGTTCGGAAAACGCCATATCCGAAACCGCTCACAAATACGGCAGGTATTGTCACTCCATCGCCTACCGCATCCTGCAAAACGAAGAGGACAGCGAAGAATGTGTCAACGATACGTACCTTAAGGCATGGGATTCCATTCCGCCCAAGCGCCCCGAAAAGCTCTCGGCGTTTTTGGGTAAGCTGACCCGCAACCTGTCCTTACACCTATATGAAAAGCATCACGCAGGGAAACGCGGTTCCGGCAGGATCGCTCTTGCGCTTGACGAGCTCTCAGACTGCGTTCCCTCTGCGGACAATGTGGCGCAGGCCGTGGACGATATGGCGCTTGCGGAGATTTTGAACCGCTTTTTGGGCGTTCTTCCTACGCAGGCCCGAACCATGTTTTTGCGTCGGTACTGGTATTTTGATTCCGTTTCGGAAATCGCCTCCCTCTTTGGGGTAAGTGAAAGTAAGGTAAAAATGTCGCTTCTGCGCACGCGTGGTAAGCTAAAACAGTTTTTGGAGAAAGAAGGTGTCTGCTTATGAAAGAGGAACGCATTCTGAATATGCTCAGTGAAGTGGATGAGACCTATATCGCACAGGCGGCAGATGTCAAACACCCGTCCGCATGGCATCGTTATCTCGGCTGGGGCGCGGCGGCAGCCTGCGCTGTTATCGCCCTGTGTATCTGCCTCCGATCTCTGACCGTCAGAGTCAACGATCCGACGGGACCAAGCACTGCAGAAAACGGGATTTGGACCGCCGACCCTGCGGCGGATTCCCAGACCACTCCGGATTCTCCAGAGGCGGAGGAGCTTCCCATACTGACCGCCCGTTTCGAAAGCGGCGCTATGGGGTTTGAGGGTTTGCTGTACTATGATATATCCGAAGCAGAAAACGCAAATCCGTGGACGGAGGAATATGCTCCCGCGTCCTTGCCGGTCTATCGAAACCCCGCCTATACGGACGGTTCCGGTCTCAGCGTATTTCTGAGTGATGAGGCAATGCTGGAATTGGCTGAACAGACCGCCGTCGCTCTGGGAGCGTCCGTTGATCACACGGAGTTTTGCCGTGTCCATGACATCATTGATTACAACATCGAAGGACTATCCGGCACAGAGGCTTACAGTCTGACAGCTAAGACAACGTTCGGAGAGATCACGGTCTACGGAAACGGACAGATCAGAATCTTCTTTTCCGAACCGGTCATCCTGCCGGAAGAATGCAGCTTTACTTATTCCCACACGACCGACGATGAAGCTTTCGATGTGATTCGTTATCTGACGGAACGTTATTCCGGTCTTTGCCCATTTGAAAAAATCATAGCGGATACCGGCGGCGATTATACCTATTACGGTGACCGTATCCGGTTTTATGAGGCGTATGACGGAAGCGGCGACCTCACACAGCAGATTCTGAGCTATCATTTTAATCGCGTCTCCTTCGGTCCCGATGACGATGGAAATCTGTTCGTCATATGGCTTGGAAACCTGTTGACCGGCGCGCAGAAACTGGGGGACTACCCGCTCATCAGTGCGGATACGGCACGGAGCTTCCTCTTAAGCGGGGAATATATCACCACCGTCCCATCCGATTATCTTGCGGACGAAACGATCAGTGAAGCCCAGATTGCAAAAACAGAACTGGTCTACCGCACCGGCAATGCGAACGAACTGTTTATACCCTATTACCGATTTTATGTGGAGCTGACCAATTTTGATGTCCAGACGGAAGGTCTTACATGCTATGGCATTTACTATGTGCCTGCTGTGAGCGGTGAATATCTGTCGGACTTCCCTGTTTGGAACGGGCAGTTTTAGATAAGAACGCAATTCTTTGCGGGATTTCCTATCGTTCAAATATGAACGCAAAAACAGCGTGCCCCCGCTCCCCGCGGTACACGCTGTTTAAAATGTTTTCCTAAAAATCCGAATTCCTGCACATGATCTTCCATCAGCACCTTGCGTACAATTTCGTCATGCTGTAGATCTTCTTCGCCAGCTCCTCCGAGAACTGTCCGTCAAGCATCCGCCACTCCCAGTTTCCGCCGAGTGTGGACGGGAAATTAAAACGCGCCTCCCCGCCAAGCTCCAGATAATCCTGCATCGGAATGATGCAGGTATCGGCTGCCGATGCAAGTGCCGCGCGAATAAAGCACCACGGTACTTTTTTTCTGCTGTGGACATCCAGATACGCATTGGCAAACCGTCTGTCCCGCACAGATAAATTGTCATACCAGCTCAGCGTCGTATCATTGTCGTGCGTTCCGGTATACACAACACAGTTGTGCGTATAATTGTGCGGCAGATAATCACTGTCCCCAGCCTTGGAATCAAACGCAAACTGCACGATCTTCATGCCCGGATACCCTGTTTTTTGCACGAGCCTCAGCACGGAATCGGTTAAAAAGCCAAGATCCTCCGCGATCACGCGGCGTTTGCCGAGCTGTTTTTTCATCTCGCGGAAAATATCATATCCCGGTCCTTTTTCCCAATGACCGAATTCCGCTGTCGGGTCTCCGTAGGGGATCGAGTAATACTCGTCAAACCCGCGGAAATGATCGATACGCACCACATCATATAACGTGTAGCAATATGCGATACGCTTCATCCACCACTCATAATTCGTCTTTGCATGATAATCCCAGTCATACAGCGGATTTCCCCAAAGCTGCCCCGTCGCGGCGAACGCATCGGGCGGACAGCCCGCGACCGCAAGCGGAACACAATCCTTATCAAGCTGAAACAGCTTTGGATTCGCCCATGTATCGGCGCTGTCAAACGCCACATAGATTGGGATGTCTCCGATGATCTCAATGTGGTTTTTGTTTGCATAGGCTTTCAGCGCCTTCCATTGTTTGGCAAATTCATATTGCTGGAACTGATAAAAACAGATTTCATCCGCAAATTTCTGCCGATAGCTTTTTAATGCGCTCTCCTTGCGCAGGCGGATGTCGTCATCCCATTCGCTCCAGCTTTTTCCGTCAAAGGAATTTTTGACTGCCATATACAGCGCATAGTCGTCCAGCCAGAATGCATTTTCCTTACAAAATCCAGAAAACTCCGAATTCTCTTTGAGATTGCTCCGTTCAAAGGCTTTTCTCAAAATTTTAAAACGGGTATTGTAGATTTTCTCGTAATCCACCTTCGCCTCGTTATCCCCGTAATCGGCCTCCTCACATTCTTTTTTTGTCAGAAGTCCTTCCTCGATCAGCGTCTCCAAGTCGATATAATACGGATTTCCCGCAAAAGTGGAGAAAGACTGGTACGGAGAATCCCCGTAACCAGTCGGTCCCAAGGGCAGAATCTGCCAATAGCTCTGCCCTGCTTTTTTACACATCGTAACAAATTCGTAAGCCTGTTTGGAAAAACCGCCGATCCCGTACTTAGACGGGATCGCCGATACAGGCATGAGTATGCCGCTCCTTCTCATCCGAACCTCCCTCATGCGCAAGACTGCACAAACGCTCCAATATGAAGAAATGCCTTTGGCATTTCTTTGGAAAATGGCCTAGATGTTCTTAGGTTGAGTATTTTCCAACCTTAGAACATCTTCATTTTCTTATTTCGCCATCTCCAGTTTCCAGATATCACGATTATATTCTTCAATCGTCCGGTCAGAGGAGAAGAAGCCCGCCTTTGCGATGTTGACTAACATCATCCGTTTCCACTTCGCGCGATCCTCATAATCGGCAAAGATAGCGTCCTTCTTTTCGATATAGTCCTCGAGATCGAGCAGCGCCATGAACCAGTCCTTATTGATCAGATCTTTATATAATCTCTCGAGGTTCTCTTTTTTGCCAACCTTTAATACCTCCTTGCTGACAATGAAATCGACCGCCGCTTTGATCACAGGACTCTTTTCATAATACTCCTTGGACACATAGTCCGCTTTCTTGTAATGCTTGATAACCTGCTCGCTCTTTTCGCCGAAAATATAAATATTATCATCGCCGACAAGCTCATGGATCTCCACATTCGCGCCGTCGGAGGTTCCGAGCGTGACCGCACCGTTTAACATGAATTTCATATTACCCGTACCGGATGCTTCCTTACTTGCAAGAGAAATCTGTTCGGAAATATCGCATGCCGGAATGAGTTTTTCCGCATAGCTGACATTATAATTCTCCACCATGACAAGGCTCATATACGGGCTGACATCCGGATCATGATTGATGATCTCCTGCAGTACGAGCAGCAGATGAATAATATCCTGCGCGATCACATACGCCGGAGCCGCCTTTGCACCAAAGATAAAGGTAAGCGGCCTTGCCGGCTTTTTGCCGGCCTTGATCTCTAAATACTTGTGAATGATATACAGCGCGTTCATCTGCTGACGCTTATACTCATGCAGTCTCTTGACCTGAATGTCGAAAATGGAATCGGGGGATACCTCGACGCCCTCGTGCTCCTTCAGGTAAGCTGCCAGCTTTTCTTTATTATGATGCTTGATCTCTGCCAGCTTATCAAGTACCGCCTCATCATCCTGAAAGGCAAGCAGCTTCTCCAGCTGTGCGGCATCTTTTTTATAGCCCTTGCCGATCGTCTCCTCAAGGAATGCAGCAAGCTCCCTGTTGCAGGAAAGAAGCCAACGGCGGAATGTGATTCCGTTTGTCTTGTTATTGAACTTCTCAGGATACAGCTTATAAAATGCATGCAGCTCGGTATCCTTCAAAATCTCAGTGTGGATGGCTGCAACACCGTTTACACTGAAACCATAATGAATATCAATGTGCGCCATGTGTACGCGCTTATCTTTATCAATGATCTGAACCGCTTTATCCTTGTACTTTGCGCGCACGCGCTTATCCAATTCCTTGATGATCGGCACAAGCTGCGGAACGACTTTCTCAAGATAAGCAATCGGCCACTTCTCAAGCGCTTCCGCAAGGATCGTGTGGTTCGTATACGCACAGGTCTTGCTGACAACCTCGATCGCCTCATCCATCGTAAACGCCTTATCATTTACTAAAATCCGGATCAACTCCGGAATGATCATGGTCGGATGCGTATCGTTGATCTGAATGACCGCATGCTCATTCATCTTGCGAAGATCATATTTATGTTCTTTCATCTCCTGCAGGATCAGCTGTGCCGCATTGCTCACCATAAAATACTGCTGATAGATACGAAGCAGGTGACCCGCCTCATCGGAATCATCGGGATACAGGAACAGGGTTAAGTTCTTCTCGATATCCTCCTTATCAAAGTTGATTCCGTCTTTTACAATGGACTCATCCACCGACTCAATATCAAAGAGACGCAGCTTATTTAAGCCGTTGTCATAACCAACCACATCAATATCATACAGGCGGGATTTTACCTTGCGGTCGCCGAATTCCACCTGAAACGTAATATCCGTTTTATTCAGCCAGGACTGCTTTTCGATCCAGTCGTTCTTTTCCGTCGTCTGAAGCCGGTTCTCAAATACCTGCTTAAACAGTCCGAAGTGATAGTTCAGACCAATGCCCTCGCCCGGCAGTCCAAGCGTTGCGATCGAATCCATAAAGCACGCCGCCAGTCTTCCAAGACCGCCGTTTCCTAAAGACGGTTCCGGTTCTATCTCCTCGATTCGGCTTAATTCTTTTCCTTTTTTCTTTAAGATTTCCTCGACCTTATCGTAAACACCGAGATTGATAAGGTTATTGGATAAAAGCTTTCCGATCAAAAACTCTGCGGAAATATAATAAATCTTCTTTTCCCCGTTGATCTCATCCGTTGCTCCCATGAGACATTTGGACATTTGGAGAACACAATAATAGGTCTCCTCATCCGTACACTCGCTGATGGTCTTGCCGAACATGTCCTTTGCAAAATCTTCCAGCTGCTGCTCCAGTTTTAATTCCAATACTTCCCGCTGCATGTTTGGTAATAATGTCATTGCTGCTTTCCCTCCTGTTTTGGCACCTTTCGCCCGGTGCGATTCCTGATTCGTTTGGTTTAATTGCGTTTTATTCCGTCTGCTTTTCTTTCTTAAGATTTCTGTTTTTTAATCTGTTTCGTTCCTTGTCTCCCCCAGAATAGCACAAGAAAACGTTTTCCGCAAGAGGTTTTTACAAATTTTTCAATTATATTTAACAAATAATATCCAAATATTTCAGTCGCACGATCTGATAATCCAACACAACGTTTCGCCCTTCCATACCGCCTAAGAGCAGCGCGACCTCCTTGACCGCCTCCGCAGAAACATGATTGAAATCCTGTCTGACCGTATTCATCTGTTTTCCGACATACCCCATGAGCGTAATACCGTCAAAACCACATACCGGATGATACACATTCATCTCGGTCAGCGCCTTCATCGCGCCGATCGCCATTAAGTCGGAAGCGCAGACGATCGCATCACTGTTCTTTCCATAACGAAATGTCAGTTCACGCGCCCGAAGCTCACTGAACTCTCCGTAGTGGATCGTCAGTTTTAAGCCCTTCTCCTCCGCCAAACGGCGCATCCCTTTTGTGCGCTCATCCGTTACATACCCATTTCGCTTTCCCGCAAGATAAAGCACGTTGTTCACCTTAGTCGGGTTCGACTCCAGCGTCACCTTTGCAACCTCATACTGCGCGCGCTCCTGATCGATCCAGACCGAGGAAGTGTTCGGATTCACCATCGGGGAATCAATAACCACCGTCTTAAAATTCTGACTCTGAATGAGCCGGTGCAACACTTTATCATCCTTGGAAAGTCCATAGATGATCACGCCGCCGATATTCTGTGAACGCAGATCGCGCGTGATCTCCTCCAACGTTTTATCCTGTATCATACTGAAAAAAACAGTCTGCACATCCAGATTTAATTCTCTTGCCTGCCTTATGGCTCCGGAAAGATATTGCATATCAATTTCATCGATCGCCTGCGTCTGCTGATTGAGATTGATGATGAGCGCCACGCGCGCCGACTGTTTGGACGACAGTGCGGACGCCACCGCATTTGGAACGAAATTCAATTCCCCGATCGCCGCGTTAACTTTTTTCTTTGTCGCTTCGCTCACGTTCGGATACCCGTTTACTACCTTGGATACCGTTGAAATTGCTACACCTGCCCGCTTTGCCACATCCTTAATGGAAACCATCATCCCGCTCCTGTCTCTTATTCCTGCAGCGTCTTATCCTTCCCCGCATATCTCTTTTATCATGATCGGCAGGGCACGCCTCACTCGGAAATCGTTTTCTTTCCTCATTATAGAATGTTTAACAAAAATAGGCAAGTGATTTTTCCGGGAAAGCACTGATGAAAAAAGAGTGCTTCGCACTCTTTCGAAGAATCGCGAAGCGATTCTTCCGGGATTGTGAAATTTCCTATACTCCAAAAAAGGAGCCCGGGCTCTGATCAGCCCCGACTCCTCTTATGATCGATCCCTGTATGGAATCTTATTTCACAAATAATTCCTTCATCACGATATGGCGCGGAAGTCCATCCACGTATACCGGTGTGAGTTCGCCCATGATGAGCGGACGTGCATACGCAATGTATTTCTCGTTTAAGTTCGTGCCGTCCTCGGTAAACCACTCATCGGGAACATGTCTCTCCACGTTTGCGATCTCATGAATGTCATAAGAGCTCGTACCGCACTCATACGGATCTTCTCCGTCTCTTGTGAAAATGATCATCTTGCCCGTCTCGCCGTTTGCAGCTGCCTTCATCGCATCCGCACCTGCCTGGAACGCCTCGTTAATATCCGTTAAGGATGCCAAATGAGTCGCTGCTCTCTGCAGGGTGGAGAACTCGATCGCACGGGTCTTTAAGCCTGTCTCAGAAGCTACAATCTGCGCAAGATATGCTGCCGTACCGGACATCTGCTTATGGCCGAACGCATCAACCGCTACATTCTCGTTTGCAAGCTCGCAGACATAACGACCGTCTGCAATATGAACGCCCTCGGATACCGCGATCACGACAGAGCTCTTTGTTGCTGCAAGCTCTTTTACCTTGTTCATGAACGCATCAATATCAAATACCTTCTCAGGCAGATAAATCGCATCCGCACCGGAGCAGTCGCTTCCCTTTGCAAGCGCTGCTGCCGCTGTCAGCCAGCCCGCGTTTCTTCCCATGATCTCAACGATACATACGGTCGGCTTCTTTGCGCCGAAGGACTCGTTATCACGGATGACTTCCTTTAAGGATGTTGCGATATACTTTGCAGCAGAACCATAGCCCGGGCAGTGATCCGTGATCGGAAGGTCGTTATCGATCGTCTTCGGAACGCCCATGAAACGCTGGCTCTTTCCGTGTGCAGCCGCATAATCGGAAAGCATTTTTACAGTGTCCATGGAGTCATTGCCGCCCGCATAGAACAGGCACTCAATGTCATGCTTCTCCATGATCTCAAATACCTTCTCATAGACATCCTCGTGTCCTTCGATCTTCGGCATTTTGAAACGGCAGGAGCCTAAGAATGCGGAAGGTGTTCTCTTTAAGATCTCCACATTGACCGGATCGGAGAAATACTCATCCATATCACACAGCTTGTCCTCTAAAAATCCTTCGATTCCGTGTACCATACCGTAAACCTTATTCACGCCAAGCTTCTTTGCCTGAACATACACGCCCGCGATTGAGGAATTGATGACGGCGGTAGGGCCGCCGGACTGTCCAACAACAATATTACCCTTCATTTTGACCTCTCCTTATAAAATAGTTTATTTTTGCATCGGACACACTGCGCCTTTTCTATCAGTATGCCCATATCGCTCTCATTATATCAAATCGGCATTGTCGGCACAAGCACAAAATGGCAGATTCTTCCTCCGCTATTCCGCTTCCGAAAAAAACATCGTTCCCGCGCTGGCATAAAACGCTTCCATCCACGAACGCGCTCCCACTTGGGAAAACGCGATATAATAGGTCTTATCCGCATCCACGATATATTCAAGCTGTTCGTAATGCACACCCTTTAAGTCGTAGGAAATCTCCACCACATAGGCAGACTTTTCTCCGATGAGCGCCGCTTCATAGCGCGTCAGCGTAATCTCGGGACGTTCCTCATACTGCTGTTCATAAGCATCCGCCAAATACCCGATGAACTGCTCCTGTCCCCCCGTCATCACCTGCTCGAAATCCGTTGTTTTTTCCGTCGTGTAAATATACACATTCGATTGATCGTCAGGATAATTCTGATTCAGATACAATCCGCTCGTGGTCGACTGCTGATAGCCTGCCGGGAGCGTCAGCGTAAGCTGACCGACCTGCGCGGTCTCCTGCTCTTTTTCGTTCGCATCGGCGCCGCCCCATGTGCTCACCGCTTCGTCATCACTCCCAGGCTCGCCTGCCGGCAGCCCGTCCGCCCCGATTCCGTTCTCCGGCACAATATCGCGCACGCCGTCATCCGCCGCTTGCTTCTGCGCACACCCCGTTCCTGCACCAAGCAGGCTTAACAACAGTCCGATCAGGAGCATCCTGCGCATACGCCGTTTTCTATTTTTTCGATCGGTCAATGGTTCCGTCATCGCATCTCCTTCTTTCGGTCGTTCCGTCTACAGATATTTTTCTTTTACATACTCTGACAACATATCTCTGTCAAGAAAGTGCGCGATCCCGCTGATCGCCTTGATTCCGTCTTTCTCAATTGCTTTTTGGGCAAGCCCGTTTAAGAAATCGCGCTCTAAGAATGGCGCGATCGACTCAAACTGCTTCAGCCCCTGCTTCTCATATTCTTCCTTTGCAATCTTTTGAAGCGTCTCCCCGGGAATAAAGGGCATGATGTCATCCAGCGAACAGAGTCCTTCCTCCCGATATCGGTTCCTCGCGATTTCTTCTACCAGCGCTTCTGAGACAAACGGTACAAGATCTGAAATACTCTTTCTTTCCGCCTCCATTCCGCGAACAATCTGCTCTAATGCATTTCGTTCAACAAAAGGAGCGATTTCAAATACTTTTTTATGACTGCCTGTTTCCGCAGCTTTTCGCGCAAGCCCGTTTATCGTATCATTATTTAAGAAAGGCAGCAAGGGAAGCACGTCGTCAAACCCGACATTATGCATTTCCTGCGCGTTCTCCATTTCTTTTTCCACTCTTTCAAAGATCATATCCACCTGCTCCGTCTTCAATAGGGGCGCAACATCGGCTAGCTGCTGCGGCGTGACCGTGTTGTTTTCCAGATATTCGCTGATCTTATTATTGGCTGCGCTTTCGATCAACCCGGACTTTTCACACAATATTTCATCCATTGTCACATTGAAAATCTGCGCAAGCTCCGGCAATTTTGAAATGTCCGGCATGGAATTGCCGCGCTCCCAGTTGGATACCGCCTGAAAACTGATGCCCATTCTGTCGGCAAGCTCCATCTGCGTCATGTTGTTTGCTTTTCTCAATTTTGAGATTTGGAATCCTACGTTTTTCATATTGAACATATTGTATCCTGCCTTTCTGCATCGGGGAATGATTTTTCCTCTGCAGCCCTATTGTCACAAATCCCGTCGCATTTTTACAGCAAGCAGTAATTGAAAACGCAAACAAGGCCGACTCAAGCTCTGATTGAATCGGTACGAAACAGAAATGCCGTAAACCCCTGATTTTACGCATATCCGCGTCGGATTTACGGCATTTTCCCATGAGTGCGGATAACAGGACTTGAACCTGCACGGTCTCCCACCAGAACCTAAATCTGGCGCGTCTGCCAATTCCGCCATATCCGCA
>CAZZNE010000027.1:0-51487 GCA_964655525.1 uncultured Clostridium sp. | reverse complement strand
CTGCGGGAGAGCCCGCAGACAGCAGCCGCATGAGTGATCGGAAAAAGTCCTTTGATCTTATCGTCCATAAAAAATCCTTCTTTCTTGCATAAATATAAAAGAGTATATATGCTCTTGCAGATTTATGTCAATAAAGTCTTTTCCAAATTAAAGTCTTTTCCAAATTTGATAAAAACTAATATTATAAAAAATTCTCTAAACCGCTTGATTCGTTCATGGATGGACGCGGTATAATAAAAAACTGCGCACATTTTAGGGTGTTCTGTCATTAGATGTGCAATCTATACCCTAAAAACCGCGGATTGTTCCATAATAATACTTGTTATGTTAATTCCGTTTTTATAGTAAAATCCATAGATTGGGGATACGCAAAGATAAAAAGTAATTGCAGAAGATCAATCAGCTCATTCAGTCCATCCTGGATATTTCCGAACAGACCAATCTGCTTGCGCTCGCTTTTGGAATTGCCTGTGTTTGTATCAAAAGGCGATCCCGTATGTTTCTGCACGAGTTTTCCGTCACGGATGCTTCATTTGCCCTCATGATCCGTAAAACCGTCTTCGCTTAAGGTATCGCCATTTTCAAAATCCGTACAGGGAATGATTGGAAAAGAAGATCATATCCGGTGTCCACTGATTACTTGTGCCATTCCCAAACAGGGGCGCGTAGCACGCCATCTCGACTACATCCCCGTTCCTCTCAAGTCCGGCCATATACGCTGACTCCGCAAGCGCCGCATACAGGGTATTTATAGAACAATCCCTCCGTACTGCCGGAAGCTGTACCGTCAGCCACGATCAATTCGATATCTCCGTACAAATATGGATTTTCCACAGCGGCGGCTTCACGCGGCTATGCCGAGACCGAGTACAGCCGCCTTGATCAATCGCTTTTTGATTGTTCTTCGCATTTTTCGTCCTCTTTGCGGAATTTCGAGTCTATTATGTCATGATTTGTAAAATAGTACTTGCAAAATCTCACAGCAGGTATTATAATTCATGACAGTACAGTAATCAAATAGTACGTTAAACCGTTGAAGCGAAGATAAAAACAGAATCTGCACTCACAGAGAGACCGGGGAGCTGAGATCCGGTCAGACCGCAGCCTGTTAAATGGATCGCGGAGGGCATAGTCAACAGAGCCGCAGGCTCCCAGTATTCTATGACGTGAGGCTTACGTTAGCAGCCGGAGATATGATGGTATCTCTAATGAGAGTATGACGGAAAGCGGGCGTATGACCGGATCGCATCGATCACGGGAATCTGCACGCAGGAAGCATATAGCAGGGTGGCACCGCGGGTAAAAGATAAACTCGTCCTTGATGACAGGTAACTGTTGTTGAGGGCGTTTTTTTGCGCGATAAGCAGAAAAGCAAAGTATTTTTTGAACGCCGACCGTGCTTGCACGGGGAGGCGGGGAAAAAATACTTTGCGGCGAGCAACGCGAGCGTGAAATGAAAAAACGCGACGCGGTTTTTCATTTCACGTCTGCTTATCGCGATAAGCTTAAGAAGCAAAGAAGCGGAGCATTTCACGTCTGTTTGTAAAAGGAGGAATGAGAAATGGTTTATCCCACATTGGAGGAGGCGAAGCGGATCGCCGAAGACAGGAATTATCGGGCAATCCCGATCAGCATGGAGATATACTCCGACAGCAGGACGCCGATCGAGGTACTTCGGAGTCTGAAAAAAGTGAGCAGACATTGCTATATATTGGAAAGCGTAGAACACACAAAACGATGGGGGCGCTATACCTTTCTCGGATATGAGCCGCGGTTGGAGATTACCTGTGTGAATCATCAGATGACGATCAAAAGCGGCATCACGCAGACAGAGGAGGTTTCGCATCCCGGCGCTTCTATCAGGGAGATTTTAGAGCAGTACAAAAGCCCGCGTCTGCAGGGACTGCCGCCGTTTACCGGAGGGCTGGTCGGATATTTTTCCTACGATTATATCAAATACAGCGAGCCGACCTTAAAGCTTAGCGCAAAGGACAGCGAGGGCTTCCGCGATGTGGACCTCATGCTGTTTGACAAGGTGATCGCGTTTGATAACCTCAGACAAAAAATCATTCTGATCGTGAATGCCAAAACAGACGATTTAGAGACGGCGTATCCCCGCGCCATCCGCGAGTTAAAGGAGATGGCAAATCTTGTGCGGGGCGGAGAAACGGCGGACATTGCGCCGCTTAGGCTCACCTCGGATTATCGTTTTCTTTTTTCAAAAGAAGAATACTGCGAGATGGTGGATCAGGCAAAAAATCATATCCGCGAGGGCGATATTTTTCAGGTTGTGCTTTCGAACCGGGTGGAAGCGGACATGGAAGGGAGCCTGTTTGATGCCTACCGTGTGCTGCGCACGACGAACCCGTCGCCGTATATGTTCTACTTTTCCAGTGACGATATCGAAATCGCGGGCGCGTCGCCGGAGACGCTTGTGAAGTTAGAGGAAGGGAAGCTTTATACCTATCCGCTTGCCGGAACAAGGCCGCGCGGGGCAACGCCGGAAGAGGATGAAGCGTTGGAGAAAGAGCTGCTTGCGGATGAAAAAGAACGGTCCGAGCACAATATGCTCGTCGATCTGGGCAGGAACGACATCGGAAAGATCAGTAAGATCGGCAGCGTCAAGGTGGAGCAGTATATGAACATCGAGCGTTATTCCCATGTCATGCATATCGGTTCAACCGTGTCCGGTATGGAGAGGGACGACAAGGATGCGCTTGACGCGGTGGACGCGATCCTGCCTGCGGGGACGCTTTCGGGAGCGCCGAAGCTGCGCGCATGTGAGATCATCAACGAACTGGAGGACAATAAACGCGGCATTTACGGCGGCGCGATCGGTTATCTGGATTTTACGGGCAATATGGATACCTGCATCGGCATCCGGCTGGCGTTTGCCAAAAACGGAAAGGTATTTATTCGAAGCGGCGCCGGGATCGTGGCGGACAGTGTTCCGGAGAACGAATATCAGGAGTGTATCAACAAGGCAAAAGCGGTGATGCAGGCGCTTGAGACCGCGAAAGGAGGACTGGATCATGATCTTGCTGATTGATAATTACGACAGTTTTTCCTATAATTTATATCAGCTCATCGGCGCGGTGTGTGACGATATCCGCGTCATCCGAAACGACGAGATGACCGTTTCGCAGATTGAGGCGCTTTCGCCGCAGCTGATCGTGCTCTCACCGGGACCGGGAAAGCCGGCGGATGCAGGCGTCTGCATGGAGGTTGTGAAACAGCTTGCGGGCAAAATCCCGATCTTCGGCGTCTGCCTCGGCCATCAGGTCATCTGTGAGGCGTTCGGCGCGACCGTCACTTATGCGAAGGAACTGATGCACGGAAAGACGAGCGTGATCACGGTGGATACGGACAGTGTTCTGTTTGCGGGATTTCCGAAAGAGTGTAAGGTGGCGCGCTATCATTCGCTGGCGGCGGATCGCGCAACTATTCCACCAGAACTAAAGGTGACAGGGCAGACAGAAGACGGCCAGGTGATGGCGGTCGAGCATGTACAGTATCCGGTTTACGGCGTGCAGTTTCATCCCGAATCGGTTTTGACGGAATCGGGGCTTGAAATGATAAAGAATTTGTATAAGAGTCTAACGTGAGATAATGGTGTGTAAAGAAGTGACACGTTTTTAGAATAACTATATGTCATGAAATGTAAAACAGTTTATGTGAGAGGAGAAAAACCATGATTAAAGAAGCGATTTTGAAACTGGCAAAAAAAGAAGACATCGGCTATGAGATGGCGAAGGCCGTCATGAACGAGATCATGAGCGGAGAGGCGAGCGAGGTGCAAAAGAGCGCGTACTTAACGGCGCTCAGCATGAAGGGCGAGACGATCGAGGAGATCACCGGTTCTGCGGAGGAAATGAGAAACCACTGCACGAGGCTGCTTCACGATATGGATGTGCTCGAGATCGTCGGAACAGGCGGCGACGGCTCCAATTCATTCAATATCTCCACGACCTCGGCGATCGTGATCGCGGCGGCGGGAGTGCCGGTAGCAAAGCACGGCAACAGGGCGGCGAGCAGCAAATGCGGCGCGGCGGATGTGCTGGAGGCGCTCGGTGTGAATATCATGATCTCACCGGCAAAGAGCGCGCAGCTCTTAAAGGAGATCAATATCTGTTTCCTGTTCGCGCAGAATTATCACATTTCCATGAAGCATGTCGGACCGATCCGAAAAGAATTGGGAATTCGAACAGTGTTCAATATTTTGGGACCGCTGGCAAATCCCGCCGGCGCGAACATGCAGGTGATGGGTGTGTATGAGGAGGCGCTTGTGGAGCCCCTTGCGCATGTGCTCTGTAATCTCGGTGTGAAGAATGCGCTGGTTGTTTACGGACAGGATAAGCTTGACGAAATTTCGATGGCGGCGCCGACGACGGTATGCGAGGTGCGCGACGATTCCTACAAGACCTATACGATCACGCCGGAGCAGTTCGGCTTTACGACCTGTGACAAGGATGCGCTGCTCGGCGGCACGCCCGCGGAGAATGCGGCAATCACACGTGCGATCTTAGACGGCACGGAGAAGGGACCAAAGCGCGGCGCGGTGCTCATGAATGCGGGCGCGGGACTTTTTGTCGCGGGAAAAGCGGCGGATTTGGCGGGCGGCATTGCGCTGGCGGCCGAGATGATCGACAGCGGAAAAGCATACCGCAAGCTGGAGGAGTTTGCGGCACGCTCGAACGAGTAAAGCGAGGATAAAGCTATGATTTTAGATGAAATTGCGGAGCGGACGAGGGAGCGGATTGCACAGCGCAAAAAGGAGCTGCCGCTTGAAAAACTCAAAGAGCAGGCGGAGCAGCTTCCTTCGGATACGGGTTTTCCGTTTGCGAAGGCGCTGCGCGGAGAGGAACTTCAATTTATCTGCGAAGTGAAAAAAGCATCCCCGTCGAAGGGCTTGATTGCAGAACATTTTCCTTATATAGAGATTGCACAGGAATATGAGCAGGCGGGAGCCGCGGCAATTTCCGTTCTGACGGAACCGTTCTATTTTCAGGGGAGCAACGAGTATTTAAGGGAAATCGTGCAGACGGTACAGATTCCGGTGCTGCGCAAGGACTTCACGGTGGATGAGTACATGATCTATGAGGCGAAAGCGCTCGGCGCAAGCGCGGTGCTGTTGATTTGCGCGATCTTAAACGACGACGAGCTGAACCGTTATCACGCGCTGGCAACGTCGCTCGGGCTTTCATCGCTCGTGGAAGTGCATGACGAGGAGGAAGCGCGCCGCGCGCTTCGGACAGGCGCGAAGATCATCGGCGTCAATAACCGGAATCTCAAGGATTTTACGGTGGATATTTCCAATTCAATACGGATCCGTCCGATGATCCCGCCGGAGGTGATCTTTGTTTCCGAGAGCGGCATGAGGACGGCGGCGGATATTCAGGCGCTGCGCGATAACGGAACGGATGCGGTGCTGATCGGCGAGACGTTAATGAAAAGTCAGGATAAGCGTGAGGCGCTTGCAAAGCTGCGTGTGGGTATGTAAGATGCGTATGGCGGAAAATGCCGACGAAAGGGAACGATATGCCGGAACACCCGCAGGGCATAAACGGCTGCGGTTGGCGATAAGCGGCACAGGCAGAAAGGAAACGGTGAAACATGAGTAAAGGAAGATACGGAATTTACGGAGGTCAGTATATCGGCGAGACGCTGATGAACGAGATCATTCATTTGGAAGAACAATATGAATTTTATAAAAACGATGCCGCATTTTTAGAAGAACTGGATGAGCTGATGCGCAATTACGCGGGGCGCCCGTCGCTGCTCTATTATGCGGAGCGGATGACGGAGGACTTAGGCGGCGCGAAGATCTACTTAAAGCGCGAAGACTTGAATCATACCGGCTCGCACAAGATCAATAATGTTTTGGGTCAGGTGTTGATGGCAAAAAAAATGGGCAAGACGCGCGTGATCGCGGAGACGGGCGCGGGACAGCACGGCGTGGCGACGGCGACGGCGGCGGCATTGCTGAACATGGAGTGCGAGGTGTTCATGGGAAAAGAGGACACGATCCGGCAGGCACTCAATGTATACCGCATGGAGTTATTGGGCGCAAAGGTTCATGCTGTGACGACCGGAACCATGACGTTAAAGGATGCCGTCAATGCGGCGATGATGGAGTGGAGCGCGCGCATGGAGGATACGCATTATGTGCTCGGCTCCGTGATGGGACCGCATCCGTTCCCGATGATGGTGCGGGATTTCCAAAGTGTGATCGGAAAGGAAACCAAAGAGCAGATGCTTGCGCGTGAGGGAAAACTTCCGGTGGCGGTCGTTGCGTGCGTGGGCGGCGGCAGCAATTCAATGGGAATGTTTCATCCTTTTATCGAGGACAAAGAGGTGAAGCTGATCGGCTGTGAGGCTGCGGGAAAAGGTGTGGATACCGAGCTGCATGCCGCGACGATCGCAAAGGGCTCGCTCGGTGTCTTCCATGGAATGAAATCCCTTTTCTGTCAAAATGAGCAGGGGCAGATCGCGCCGGTTTATTCCATATCGGCGGGCTTGGATTATCCGGGCATCGGACCAGAACACGCGCACCTGCACGACAGCGGCAGGGCGCAGTATGTTCCTGTGACGGACGATGAGGCGGTGGATGCGTTTGAGTATCTGGCGCGGACTGAGGGAATCATCTGTGCCATTGAGAGCGCGCATGCCGTTGCGCATGTGAGAAAGATTGCAAAAGATTATGATAAGGAGGACTGCATCGTGATCTGTCTTTCGGGACGCGGGGACAAGGACGTTGCAGCGATCGCAAGATACAAGGGGGTCGATATTCATGAGTAGAATCGCACAGGCATTTGCAAACGGCAAGGCATTTATCCCGTTTCTGACGGCGGGGGATCCGACTGCGGATAAGACCGTGGAGTTTATCCTGGAAATGGTGCGGGCGGGTGCAGACTTAATTGAGATCGGAATTCCGTTCTCCGATCCGACTGCGGAAGGAGAGGTTATTCAGAATGCGAATGTCCGCGCCTTAAAAGCGGGTATCACGACGGACGGCGTGTTTGAGATCGTACGCAGGGTGCGGGAACAGACACAGATACCGATTGTTTTTTTGACCTACTTAAATCCTGTATTCCATTATGGATACGACGCGTTCCTTGCACGCTGCAAAGAGATCGGAGTGGATGGGATCATCTGCCCGGACTTACCGTATGAGGAGAAAAAAGAATTATCCGATGTGGCGGCGGGCTATGATGTGGACATCATTTCGCTGATTGCGCCGACTTCCGAGGAGCGGATTCAGATGATCGCGCGCGAGGCGACGGGGTACATTTATCTCATTTCTTCGAAGGGCGTCACGGGCGTGCGAAGCGAGATCACGACCGACATCGGAAAGATGGCACAGAGCGTCCGCGAGGTGACAGATGTGCCCTGCGCGGTCGGCTTCGGCATCAGTACCCCTGAGCAGGCGGCCGAAATGGCGGGGAAATCGGACGGCGCGATCGTGGGAAGCGCGATCGTAAAGATGATCGCGCAGTACGGAGAGGCAGCAGGCGAACATGTCTATGAATATGTCAAAAAAATGAAGGATGCGTTGAGGGATATCTAGCGGTTGCCCGCGCGTCTGCAGGATTAATTTGGCACAGGGTTTATGCGCTTTAGGTCGCCTGACGGATGAGGGAAATGTTGAAATCCGCAGACCGGTATGCTATACTTTTATTAGACTCATGAATAAGAGGAGAAATCGCGTTGACAATATAGAATGAATATGATAGTATAGTGGAGTGCCACACATCAATGTATGGAAGGCAAAGAGGTGATACGTATGACAGACGCTAAGGTAGTTATGGATCAGTTTATGAAACGACTGTCTGAAGATGGATTCAAAAAGGAAAACCAACCGAATAATGGTCCTGATATTGACGAGGACTTTATTGAGAGGAGATTGGAGTCATACTCCAAGTTGTTAAAGTCCGGTATTATCGAGGCGGCTTTAGACGAATGACAGAGCGTGGAGTTACTATGCTGAAGACGAAGGAACAGCAGATTGCGTTTTGCAAAGAGTTTAATATAACGGCGGATAAGTTTAAGGCATCTTGTCTAGCTTGGGATGAGTTAGAGCAAATCGCAGAGGATTTTGAACCAAAAAGAAATGAACACCAAGACACTGTTAAAATGTATGCGGAAGTATTACAGAAGTGTTCGGGTGTTCATTCTTTGAGTTATCGGGTAAAGGATACGAAGCATTTGATTGAGAAGATCATTCGTAAAAATCCCGGATATTTGGAGAAAGGGGATTCTATATCCATAGGAAATTATGCGAAGAACATCACGGATCTTATGGGGATTCGCATTTTACTGGTGTTTAAGGAAGACTGGCTTCCTGTACATGAATACATCATGGAGCATTATGAAGAAGAGCTTGCAGAGCCTCCGTTTGCCTATGTGCGTGAGGGAGATGATACCCGCCTTTATGAAGGCAAAATTGATTTGAAAAAGACAAGACCTTATCGTTCCGCTCATTATGTGATCAGAACAAAACAAGGATTGGGAATTGAAATTCAGGTTCGCACCTTATATGAAGAAGCGTGGAGTGAGATAGACCATAGATTGCGTTATCCGTATAATCTAAAAAATGAGATACTCACGAACTACATTAATCTTATGAATCGTCTTACGGGCATGGGTGATGAGATGGGAACGTTTATTCATTCATATATCAGATATTTTCAAGAGAGCCTGCAGGCGGGGGTCGTGGATGATAATGAGGTTTATCGATTTATTTTGAAGGAATTGGAAAATTGCGACAATGAAGAAGTAAAGCGGGCAATTGCAGATAAGATCAGGCAAGCCGGTCATTACAAGGAAATGAAAACGATGTCTGATTTGCTAAAAGATATATTGGAATATCACTAGCAGGAGAAAAGCGCAATGGATAAAGAACAAGAGCGGAAGCTGAAAGAGGAACTGAATGAGTCTTTTACAGACGATTACATAAGGAATGCCGGGATCCTGATTCATAAGACGGCGGAGCAGTTTTGTGAGGATAATGATCTTGACGGGAAGGTCTATTTTAACGATGATATATTTCAGCATTGCCTGATTGATATTTTAGTGGATATCGCCCGACTAAAGTATTTTCATGATATCAGCAGGGTCAATTATATGAAGTTTGCGGCATATACAGCTTCCTGGTGTCTGAAAAGAAAGCCGTTTCAGATGATAGAAGGGTGCAATGAGAAGTATATTTATGTGAATGAGAGATTTGCCCTGACATTATTGTTGGATGCAGCCGAATGTTATGGTGAGAATGCATATTATTGTGCGGAGGATAGGGCAGAGCTGATAAAAGGGATCAGACAAATTTATTATCACCTCAAATATAGAAATACGAATCCTCAGACATTGGAGCTGCTCCTGATCGGTTTGGAAAATGGGAAGAAGATTCGTATCGCTTCATGATGAACCCACCGGTATATCCGGTGGGTTTTTTGTGATTGTGAAGTTCTTCTTTTGGAATTATGATAAAGGTATGGATGCAGACAAAATTGATACATAAAAAATAAAGAAATTGAATTTTTTTGTAACGAAAGTGCGCTTTGATTGTCTAACCCATGAGAGCAAGGGGGGATTGATGTGGATTTTGACGGACTGTATGAGACCTATTATATGAGTGTGTACTCCTATGTCATGACAATTGTAAAAAGCGCGCATTTGGCGGAGGAGATCACACAGCAGACTTTTTATCAGGCATTGCGCGGTCTGTCTGAATTTAACGGAAAGTCCGGTCAGTTCACATGGCTCTGCGCGATCGCGAAGAACACGGCGTATAATGAGTTAAAAAGGCAGTCCCGTTTTCGGACGGAGTTATCGGAAGAGGAGCTGCCGGCGGCGGAGGGCGTGGAACACAAAGTGGAAGAAGATGTTCTGACGCTTCGCATCCATCAGGTTCTGCACGAAATGGAGGAGCCATACAAAGAGGTTTTTCAACTTCGCGTATTTGGGGAACTGTCTTTTGCGAAGATCGGTATGATCTTTGGAAAAACGGAGAATTGGGCAAGAGTAACTTATCACCGTGCAAAATGTAAGCTACAGGAAAGGGTGAATGACAATGAATGACAAAAAATATCCATGCGGTCTGGTGCGGGATTTACTGCCGCTTTATCGTGATCATGTGTGCGGAGAGGAAAGCCGCCGGATCGTGGAGGAGCATTTGCAGGAATGCGGCGAGTGCACGCGCCTGTCTAAACAGATGGAGGACGGAAGTGTAGAGCGCCTGCTGAAACAGGAGGCGGGTGACGTATTAGAGCATCACAGAAAAAAAGAAAAGCGCGCTGCCGTGACAGCGGGCATGATCACGTCAGGAATCCTGATGATCCCGGTGATCGTGTGCTTTATCTGCAATCTGGCGACAGGACATGCGCTTGACTGGTTTTTTATTGTGTTGACGGCGCTGCTCGTCGTCGCGAGCATCACGGTAGTGCCGATGCTTGCAAACGGCCGCCGTTTTTTAAAAACAATCCTCAGTTTTACGGGAGCACTGTTGGCGCTGCTGCTCACCTGCTGTATTTATACCCGGGGGCGTTGGTTTTTTGTGGCGGCGGTACCCGTGGTTTTTGGTCTGTCCGTGATTTTTTTACCGTTTATCGTAAGGCAGACGCCGCTTCCGGAACCGTTCTGCCATCAGAAAGGAATGATCGTGATGCTATGGGATACACTGTGGCTTTACGGTATCATCATTGTATGCGGATTTTACGGCGGCGGTGCGTATTACTGGCATAATGCGCTTCTGATCACGTCATGGTGCCTGCTGCTTCCGTGGCTGATTTTTGTGACGGCGCGATACGCGAAGTGCCATCCGCTCACGAAAGCGGGGATGATTCTTGTGATCTTCGGGTGCTTCAACGGAACCATAAACGATGTGATCACGCAGATCATCCTGCCGAAAGGCACCATGTATGCCCCGTCTTTCGTGCGAGCCATCACGCGAGGGAGTCTGATCGACTGGTCGAGCTGGCAGAGTCGCGACGATACGATCATTTTACTGACAATGATCGGATTCGTAACGGTCGGGGCGGTCTGTATTGCGGCGGGTATCGCATGCCGCAGGGGAAAGAAGCAGGGAGAAGCATCAGGGGGAAACGGCAGCGGCTGTTAAGGTGGTATTTTTGTTTTATCGGATAGGGAGTTTAGGGAAACTCTGATTAAATCAGTGCTTCCTTAGATTGTAAGTGCAGCGGGCGGATACGCTTGTCTGCACTTATTTTTTAGAATGATAGAAATTACATAGCATCGGAAGAATCACAAAGCGGAGTCTAAAAGGGCGTAGTATACTTTGAACATAGAGATTGACAAATGTAGTAAAAGCGTGTTATTCTTAGAGTGTAGTTCAAGTCACTTGTAAATGAATTTATGAAAAGGGTGAGTTACTATGAATAAAATCAGGAAAGTGATACTGGGAATTGCTTTGGCAATGTGCGTATTCGGAGGCAGCGTGAGTTCGTGCTATGCGGCGGTAAATGTTAAAGCACAAATTACGCTGGATTTAACCGCAAACAGGGCATATGGAAAATTTGTGTATGAAGAGCAGGGGCATGAGATTGAGGTGCTTGTTGATTATACGGAGGTACATATTTCGACTGGACTCGTATTTGACGGTCACATCAGCGATGTCCAGCACGGAATTGTTACGGAGGCAGTTGCGTCAAGACCCAGCCCATCCGGATTTCGATATAGATGGGGAAGGGCTTACGGCTATGTTGATCAGGTGTTCTTGGCTGATTCAAGTCCTGTTTATTTGGGTTAAAGGAAAAGGGCAAAGAAAATGAAAAAGAGAAGCTATTTCAAGAGTAGTATACGGCTTTTCTGTGTATTGGCAGCAGGATTATTCCTGCTGTCAGCGTGTGGAAAAACAAAAGAGAAAGCTGCGAATGGTGCGAATGTATCGCTGGAAACCGATGCAATCGCTTCTGATTTTGAAGTTCCATATATAGCGGAATCGGAAAACGGGTACTATTTTTGGGAGTGCAGGAGTGCAGATCATCCAGAGCCCCGACTGATGTTTATGGATAAGGAATCCGGCAGGATCGTACCCCTATGTAATAAGCCGGATTGCATGCATGATGGAAAAGAATGCAATGCTTATTTTCCGGGACTGGATTCGGGGGAAGATGGAATTGATAAACATTACCTCCAATACTATGATGGGAATCTTTATGCGGTAGGGCTCAGCTCAGATGATTATGCAACGCTGTTTTGCGTTAAGGAAGACGGCTCCGAATGGGAGATTAGTGTAAAGCTTTATCGAACGGACTATACGGCGACAGGTCATTGGAAAACGCCGGAAATATTGATTCATGATGGGTATGTGTATGTGGTGGACAGAAAACAGAAAACGATGAAACTTGAGAGAGTCAGTATGGGCGGAGGAATGACGGAAGTTCTTTTTGAAGGTGACAGTGATGCATTGGAATCAATGGTGTATCGGGTAAAACAATATGAAGATTTTGTGTTTTTTCAGGCATATAGTCTTAGTGATGAAAATTTTGATCATGCAGCAGGGGGGCTATACCGATATGATGCGTCCGGTAATCGATGCGATCTGATAAAAGAAGGTTTAATGGGACCCTATTCCGTGCAAAACGGTTTTGCGTATTATGGAAATGAGGAAGGGCTCTGTCGCTATTCCATACAGGATGAAAGCACGGAAATTTTGGCTGATCAGTCGATGAATGTTCCGAATATTATGCTTACGAAGGAAAGTATTATCCTGTATGACCAAATGGGAGACGGCACTCTAATAGCTTTTGATTATGAAGGAGTTGAAATTTTAAGCGTCTCAAGCGAGGTAAAACTACTGCGATTTTTTGGTGGAAACGCGGATATGCTGTTTGGAGAAGGCGCGGACGATGAGGGACGAAGCTTGCTCTTTTTGGACCTGAACCGTCCCGTCGCGGAGCTACAGTGGGAGGAATTAAAGGAACATTAAATGTAGTGGGATTGTTAAAAGCATATTCGGATGTGTATATGGAATGGAAGAAAATTTTTGTAAACAGTATGTAAGTGGTAGCAATCTGGGTTCATATAAAGAAGAATTGGGCGCATGCGGTTGTCTCTTTTAATAGTAGGAAACAGGTTAAACTTCAAAAATGGCACTTGACAAATGTAGTATAATTTGTTATTTTGTACTTGTAGTTTTAATGAGTCGCTTGTAAATGGATTTGTGAAAAGGAGGATGACTATGAGTAAAATCAAGAAAATGGTACTGGGAATTGCTTTGGCAATGTGCGTATTCGGAGGCGGCGTGGGCACGTGCTATGCGGCGTCAAGCAGCATCGAGGTGGACATTACTGCGACGAGAGCATATGGAAAATTTGTGTATGGGGAGGCGGGGCATCAGATTAAAGTGACCGTGTTCTATACAGAAAAAGATTCAGGTGGGCATACGCGAAGCGGCAGTGCCAGCGATACCCAAAATGGCAATGTTACAACTGCAGTTGTTTCAGTACCTAATACGACGGGGTATCAATTTGTAAGTGGCTATGCGGTAGGTTATGTAGATGGCAGTCAGGTGGCTAAATCAGGAATAGCATACGCATAACGAAGGGGAAAGCAAGGATGAGAAAAGAAATTCATTTTACAGGCGGCATAAAACTTCTCTGTGTGCTGACGGCAGGATTATTCCTGCTGTCAGCTTGTGGAAAAACAGAAGAGAAAGATACGGATGGCGCAGCCGCACCGATGGAATCCGATATGCTCGGAGCTGATTTTGAATATCAGTTCGTGGCGGAATCAGAAAACGGGTATTATTTTTGGGAACGCATCAGTCAGGATAATCTGTATCCCCGCCTGATGTTTATGGATAAAGAATCCGGACGAGTGGTGCCACTGTGTAACAGACCGGATTGTGTGCATGAAGGAGAAGAGTGTAATGCCTATTTTAGGGGGCAGCATGACGATGGGGGTGGAGTTCATAAGGAATATCTTCAATACTATGATGGAAACCTTTATGCAGTCGGTCTCAGCGAGGATGCCTATGTCTCTCTTTTCCGCATTAAAGCGGATGGTTCCGCTGAATGGGAGATCAGTGCAAAGCTTTACCGGACAGACTATGCTGCTACGCACAGTTGGGAGTCACCGGAGATATTGATCGATGGTGGATATGCATATTTTGTGGACTGGTTTCAAAAAATCAAGAAGCTGGAGCGGATGCCGATTAACGGTGGGGCGTCGGAGATCGTGTTTGAAGGGGACAGTGATGCGTCGGAAGTTGTTATCTATCGAATCAAAAGCAATGACGGATCCCTGTTTTTTCAGGTGATGAGTTATCATCCGGATGACATCCCGGTGAATGTTGTGGGTGTATTGTACCGCTATGATCCGGCAACTGAACAAAGCAGTTTGGTAAAGGCTTTTACGGGACCTTATTCTATAAGAAGTGGTTTCGTGTATTATGGCAGTTCGGAAGGTCTCTGCCGTTATTCTATACGGGATCAGATCACCGAAATTTTGGCGAATCAGCCGTTGGAGGTTCCGATTACTACCTTAACGAAGGATTATATTATTCTTTGTGATCAGATGACAGATAGTACCTTGATTATTTATGATTATGAAGGGAAGGAGATTACCACAGTTCCCAACACATTAGGTTTGGCATGGTATTTTGGCGGAGACTCGGATGTTCTGTTTGGGGAATGCTGGAATGACGACACCAGCTTGTGTTTTTTGGATCTGAACCGCCCTGTTGAGGAGTTACGGTGGGAGGAATTAAAGGAGAATTAGAAATAGGGGAATTATTCAAAACAATATTTGGATGTGTATATGGAATGGAAGAAAATTTTTGTAAATAGAAGACTGTTAGCATTTATTATCATGCTGTTTCTCATGCAGATGATCGTCTTTTGGCAAGATCGTGAGAAAAACGATCGTCAATGGCTGGAAAGGCACGATCAGACCTATGACGCTTATCTAAAAGAGGAGCAGCAGCAACATATAGATTCCTTTCATGGTGCAGTACAGGCAATCATGGAGCAGGCTGATGCCATGAACGGGATCAGTATATTTGCGCAGGAGAACAGCTTTTCAAAAAGAAATGTTGCATTGACGAAGGAAGCGTTTGAACCGCTGCTGGACATGGAACTGACCTATGTAAAGGGGCGGACGGTGACGGAGTTCTTTGCGTTTCGGTTCGGAGGGCTTTGTGCGCTTCTGTGCGGATGCTTGATCGCGCTGGATTTAAGCGAGATCAGAAAAAAAAGAGTCCGAAGCATTACGTTTCCGACGGAATATGGAAGACTGCGGCTGGCGTTTGAAAAGTTAGGAGCGCTTTTTATCTGGGCTTTCGCTGTTACGTTTTTGTTTCAGGCAGGCATTTTAGTGGAAGGAATACTGCTGTTTCGTGAGAATCCGATTGAGATGTTATCCTGCCCGGTGCAGACGTTTGTTTGCTTTGCGGCGTTTCCGTTAAAGATTACGATGTGGCAGGCGCTGGTGCTTTATCTTCTGTATCGGACGGTGATACTGAATGTGATCATGGTACTGGTATGGTCTGCTGCGTTGGTTTTTGATCATATGGTGATGACAGTTGGAGTTTTTGGCGGCTTTATCGCAGTTGAGTATTTTCTATATGCGAAGATAGACGGCAACAATGTCTGGAAGCTGCTGAAATATTGTAATATATGGTATCAGACTGCGGAGAACGATTATTTTACAAAGTATCAGAATCTGAGTGTTTTGGAGTATGCGGTTAATAGAAACACCGTAATCGTGGCAGCATTAGCAACAGCATATCTGCTTGGAGCCGGAGTCGGGATATTGATTTGCTGCCGGCGTTACCCGTGCAGCTCCAAAGTGCGCCGGCTTCACCAGGTGCTGGATACGGTTAAGATAAAGCTGGAGAACTTTCGGGGACGGTTTTTGGAAAAGCGTTCTCTCATGGGAATGGAGTGTTATAAGGTTTTGATCAGCCAAAAGGGGTTGATCGCGATATTGCTGTTGGCAATGCTGATCTGTTATCGGGCGGATTTCACGCAGATCAAACGCTCTACGCAGCAGGAGCTTTACTATGCGTTCATGGAGCAGTATCTAGGGGAGCCGGGGGAGGATTCCGACAGGGAGATCGCGCAGCTGGCAGACAAACTGGAACAGGTAGACATCATATTTGTGCAGCAGTATGCGGAAGCGGTCGATGCGGATACAAGGATCACGCTGGGGATGTGGTACGATTCTTTTGAGGAGGAGCGCAAGTTCTTAAGACAGATTCAGGAGCAGACGGAAAGTTTGAAAAACATATCACAGGAAACCGGCATTGCCGTCTGGTATGTGAATTTACATAGTTATGAACATTTGTTGCAAAGCGATGATGCGATGCTGAATCTGGGACTGCTGCTCGTGATATTGTGGAATTGCATCGGAGTGTATCTCGGCGAAAACGGGAGCGGCATGGTATGTATGATCAATAGCAGTCATCGGGAAAAATTTCTATATCGTACTAAGATCCGCGTTGCGATGATCATAACCTTTGTGGTCTATTTCGCGGTGCTGTTGTTTGAGATCATTTCTGTTGCGGCATTGTATGGGATCAAGGGGATCAGCGCACCGGTACAGAGTATTCTGGCATTGTCCGACATTCGCATACACTGTACGATCTGGCAGTATTTCTTTGCGAGGTATGTGTTAAAATATCTGATTTTTTCAGTGGTATGTGTCGGAGCATGCAAGGTGTTGGAAACAGTCATATGCAAAAAGGGGTTATTTAATGGAATTAAAAATAGAAAATCTGTCTAAAAGTTTTGGCGACGTAAAAGCCTTAAATCATATAAGTTTCACGTTTACACCCGGAGTCTATGGGATTCTAGGACCGAACGGCGCGGGAAAGAGCACGCTCATCAATCTGATCACGAATAATATCGCAAGACAGGAGGGCCAAATCTTTTGGAATGGTCAGGAGATTCTCAAAGGAAATAAGGATTATAGAAGAATCTTGGGATATATGCCGCAGCAGCAGGGGTATTACGAGGATTTTACGGCGGGCGCTTTTTTGATGTATATGGCGCACCTGAAAGGGCTTGATAAAAAGACGGCAAAGAGCAGATCGCAGGAGCTTTTGAAAATCTTTAATCTGGAATCGGCGCGGAATAAAAGGATTGGCGGATTTTCGGGCGGTATGAAGCAGCGACTTCTGCTGGCGCAGGCGCTCTTAAATGATCCGGAGCTTTTGATATTGGACGAGCCGACGGCGGGAGTCGATCCGGAGGAAAGGATTCATATTCGCAATTATATCAGTCAGATCGCAACAAACCGCATTGTTCTGCTGGCGACGCATATCGTTTCCGATATTGAAGCGATCGCAAAGGAAATTTTGCTCTTAAAATCCGGAAATGTGGTAGAGACCGATACGCCGGGCAGGCTGATCGAAAAGGTGAGCAAATATGTATGGAACGCAGAGATTGCGGAAGCGGAGCTGCCGGATATGCAGGCACAATATCTGATCAGCAATCTCAGGAAAAATGAGAAAGGTTTGTCATTGAAGGTGATCAGCAAAGAACCGCCTGCAAATGCGCAGCCGGAGAAGGCTGTCAATCTGGATGATGTATACTTATTTTATATAACATATAATGAGTAAGCGATTGGGAACTGATAAACGTGATTTTGTCAAAGCAGTTGACAATAAGGCGGGAGGATGTTAAACTCATAGCAATATCGTGAGGGAGTAGTTTGCATGTGGTTTCAGGGCGGATGATCGGTGATGACAGATGTCCGGAGCGCATGTGGTAAGTCAACATACTGACCGATGAGGTCTGGCTTATCTGAAATAACGAGACTCATGTGTAACCGTGCCGGTTATACAGGGAGTCTCTTTGTTTTTATCCGATAGGGATTTCCTATACGCGAGCTTGCAGGAAATTTTTGGGTTATTCGAAGCAGTCTCTTTTATCCGGCGTGGCATGTGCTATGACCGGATTTTCTTATGGAGGTGGCGTTATGGGATTTTTAGAATTATTTATCTTGGCGGTTGGACTGTCCATGGACGCGTTCGCGGTGTCTGTGTGCAAGGGCTTGGCGATGAAGAAGTGCAGTCTGAAAAACGCGATGCTGTGCGGCGTGTGGTTCGGCGGATTTCAGGCGTTGATGCCGCTTATCGGCTATCTGCTCGGCTATCGTTTCCGCAGTTACATCACGGCAGTCGACCACTGGATCGCGTTTGTGCTGCTTTTGGTGATCGGCGCGAATATGCTCAAGGAAGCATTCGGAAAAGAGGAGGAAGCAAACGCCGACATGGATGTGAAGACCATGCTGCTCATGGCGGTTGCCACGAGCATTGACGCGCTCGCCGTCGGAATTACCTTTGCGTTTCTGCCGGATACGAATATCGTTGCCGCCGTTCTGTTTATCGGCTGTGTGACCTTTATACTCTCCACCGCGGGGGCAAAGCTCGGTCACGCATTCGGCGCAAAATACCGGTCAGGTGCGGAATGCGCGGGCGGCGTGATCCTGATCCTGCTCGGCATAAAGATTCTGTTAGAGCATCTCGGCGTGTTGGGGTGAGGTAAGCAATCGGGATCTGCATAGTTGGAAAGCGTTCTGTCAGTACACTAGCGCGAAATTTTCTACCGCGCAGGGAGTTCCACGGTACGGAAGAATCCGCTTAAGCGGATTCTTCGAAGGATTGACGCATCTGCGTCAATCTTTTTTTGTCCACCGTCCGCTTGCGCCGCAGGGAAGGATCAGTCCGTTTCCTGTTACGGGAAGACCGATCTCGTCTGCTTCCACCGTGCCGCCGAAACGCGGCGTGAGGACAGTCCGCATCATATAGGTAAGAACTGCGGGCTGTAAACCGGTCGTATAAGAGTTGATCAGGAAGAACAACGGCTGCTCGGACAGAAGGGTGCTTGTCAGTTCGATAAAAGGAAAGATGGATTCCTCCATTTTCCAGATTTCGCCTTTGGGTCCTCTGCCGTAGGAGGGCGGATCCATGATGATGGCGTCGTAGTGATTGCCTCTGCGTATCTCGCGTTCCACAAATTTCACGCAGTCATCGACAAGCCAGCGGATGGGCTCATCGGAAAGCCCGGAAACCGCCGCGTTTTCCTTTGCCCATGTCACCATACCCTTTGAGGCGTCCACATGTGTGACCGAAGCGCCGGCACGGGCGGCGGCAAGCGTTGCGCCCCCGGTATAGGCGAAGAGATTTAACACCTTGACGGGGCGGTCAGCCGCTTTGATGAGCGCGGAGAACCAGTCCCAGTTTGCCGCCTGTTCGGGAAACAATCCGGTATGCTTAAAACTAAACGGCTTTAAGCGGAAGGAAAGCGAAAGCGGCTTATAGGAAATCTGCCATTCTTCGGGAAGCGAATGAAATTCCCATTCTCCGCCGCCCTTACTGCTCCTGTGGTAATGACCGTTTCTTTTTTTCCAGCCGGCATGGGTCTTCGGCGTATTCCATAGAACCTGCGGGTCGGGACGCACAAGAAGATACGCACCCCAGCGTTCCAGTTTTTCTCCCGACGAGGTATCCAGCACCTCATAATCTTTCCAATTTTCCGCGATCCACATGGCATCTGACTCCTTGGTTTTTTATATAGGTAACAGTTCAGCCCGCGCCATTCGCAAAGGCGTTTCCAAACTGTTACAATAAATATACACAACCTATGGACATTTGGCAAATGATTGTTTATATTTGATGTAAAATGAATGCGCGGTATTACTGTTCGCTTCGTTCACAGTGACTGTGCGGCATTCTTTTGCGTTAGGGATATTTTCATTATATAAAAGAGTGATCACGGGAGAACGGCCATGTATCGGATTTTGATTGTAGAGGACGACGAGGGGATTGCGCAGGGCGTGGAAAAGCAGATCAGCGGATGGGGCTTTGAGGTGCGCTGCGTGGTGAATTTCAGAAATGTGCTGGAGGAGTTTCACGCGTTTGACCCGCAGCTTGTACTGCTCGACATCGGACTGCCGTTTTTTAATGGATACCACTGGTGCAGCGAGATCCGCAAGATTTCCAATGTGCCGATCATTTTTTTGTCCTCGGCATCGGATAATATGAATATTGTTATGGCGATGAATATGGGAGGGGACGATTTTATCACGAAGCCCTATGACAGCAATGTGCTGATCGCCAAGATTCAGGCTCTTTTGCGCAGAACCTATGATTTTTCGGCGGCTCCCGCGGTCATGCGGCACCGGGGCGCCACCCTAAATATGGATGATGCGACGCTCTCCTATGAGGGGGAGAAGATCGATCTGACAAAAAACGAGTACCGGATCTTACAGGCACTTTTGGAGAAAAAAGGAAAGGTCGTCAGCAGGGATTCCCTCATGCAGAAGCTATGGGAATCGGATGAATTTGTGGATGAGAATACACTGACCGTCAATGTGACCAGGCTGCGCAAGAAGCTCTCCGCCGCAGGACTTGAGGATTTTATCACGACGAAGGTGGGAATGGGGTATTTGATACAATGAAGCGTTTTTATGCCTATTTGGGCGTGCGAAAAAAAGTGATCAGAAATACGCTTCTGATCGTGGCGGCAGCGGTAGTCACGCTGATGCTGTATGAGGTGCCATGGGGAGCGCTTGCTTATGTAATGGCGGAGTGCGCGGGAATCGGACTTGTCATCGTGCTGATGGATTATGTCTCCTATCGCAGGCGCTGTCTGTATCTGGAAGGGATGCTTACGGAGATTTCGTTAAGTATCGAGCATCTTCCCGAGCCGCAGGACGGCATCTGCGAAGCGTATGACGGACTGATACGCAGATTATTTGAGGAGAAGAACCGCATTGAGACGCATTGGAAAATGAGCTACACGGATAGGATGGAGTATTATACTGCCTGGGTGCATCAGGTCAAAACGCCGATTGCCGCCATGCGCTTAAAGCTGGGGGAGCAGGATGATAGCGCAACGCTGGCGCTATCCACGGACTTAAGCCGGATTGAGCAGTATGTGGAAATGGTGCTCTGTTACTTGCGCCTGGATGCGGGAACGACGGATTATTGCTTTGCCTGCTGTGATCTGGACGATATTTTAAGACAGGCGATCAGGCGGTTTGCAAACTTTTTTATCGGAAAGAAGTTACGGCTTGTCTACGAGCCGGTTCATTATCAAGTGCTGACAGATGAAAAGTGGCTGCTGTTTGTGATTGAGCAGGTGCTTTCCAATGCGCTCAAGTATACAAAGGAAGGGCAGATTTCCATTGAGTTAAAAGAGGAGGTGCTCATCATAAGGGATACGGGAATCGGAATTGCGGCGGAAGATCTGCCACGCATTTTTGAGAAGGGTTATACCGGTTACAATGGCAGAAGAGATAAAAAAGCAAGCGGCATCGGACTCTATCTCTGTAAGCGCATCACAACGAATCTGGGCCATCGGATCTGGGCGAATTCGGTGCTCGGCGAGGGGACTGCCGTCTGCATCAACCTGCATAGGGACAATATCAAACATGAGTGAAATACCCCGCAGCAGGCTGCGGGGTATTTCACCCTCGCGGCATTCGCCAAATGTCTGCTGCGCAGCCGCTTGGCTCATTGCCCGCGGGAATAAAGGGATTGCTACGGAGAAGACTGACGTTTTCGGCGCGGTCTTACAAAACTGTAAGCGTGCACGGGGGAAATGTAAGCCGATTCGATGGCGTGTCATTTCCCCTTTTTGTAAGATTGTCACAGAAAAAGGGATTGCGAAGCGCAATCGAAAGGAGAACAATCACAATGGCAATATTGGAAGTACAAAATGTCAGAAAAGTTTATACAACACGGTTCGGCGCGCATCAGGTTGAGGCGCTGAAAGACGTGTCCTTCAGTGTGGAAGCGGGAGAATATGTGGCAATCATGGGAGAGTCCGGTTCGGGCAAGACAACGCTCTTAAATATTTTGGCGGCGCTCGACAGACCGACCGGGGGCAGCGTGCTTTTGGACGGCAGGGATATCACGACCGTAAAGGAATCGGAGATTGCATCGTTCAGACGCGACAGACTCGGTTTTGTGTTTCAGGATTTCAATCTTCTCGATACGTTTTCCGTGCGGGATAATATCTACCTGCCGCTTGTGTTGGCTGGAACAAAAATGAAAGAAATGGAAGACAGAATCAGACCAATCGCGAAACAACTTGGAATTGTGGAGCTGCTGGACAAATATCCGTATGAGCTTTCAGGCGGACAGAAGCAGCGCACAGCGGTTGCGCGTGCACTCATTACAAGACCGCGTGTTGTTCTTGCCGATGAGCCTACGGGGGCGCTGGATTCAAAAGCAACAGACGAGCTTTTAAGAATGTTCTCGCAGATCAATGCCGACGGGCAGACCGTTCTGATGGTAACACATTCTGTGAAAGCGGCAAGCCACGCGGGGCGTGTGCTGTTTATCAAGGACGGTGAGGTTTATCACCAGCTTTACCGTGGAAACCTCACGAACGAGGCGCTCTATCAGCGCATTTCCGATACGCTGACGACCATTGCGACAAGTGGAGAAGAAGGCTGAAAGGAAGGATTATACACAATGAAAGGAATTTATTACCCAAAACTGGCATGGCTGGGAATTAAAAGAAATAAGCAGGTATACGTACCATTTGCGCTGACCGGTATCGGAATGGTGATGATGTATTACATTATCACATATTTGGAAGGCAGTGAGTCCTTGTATCAGATGAGCGGGGGGCGGCAGCTGCAGGCGACGCTCGGCTTCGGTGTCAACGTCATGGCATTTTTTTGTGTCATCTTTTTGTTTTACACGAACTCCTTTTTGATCCGCCGGAGAAAAAAGGAATTTGGTCTGTATAATATTCTTGGAATGGGAAAATGGAACATTGCACGGATGCTCGTGTGGGAGAGTCTGATCATGTATGTGATCGCTGTTTTAGGTGGATTACTGTCCGGCGTGCTGTTTTCCAAACTGGCGGAGCTTGCCGCAGCTCACATGATCGGCTTAGCGCCGACCTATCAGTTTACTGTATCCTTAAAAGCCACCCGCCGGGTGTTGTTCTTGTTTGCGGTTGTGTTTGGCTTGATCCTGATCAATAATCTGCGTTCCATCCACGTTTCTAAGCCGGTGGAGCTGCTGCGGAGTGAAAATGTCGGAGAAAAACCGCCCAAAGTCAACTGGGTCCTGGCATTGCTCGGCGCATTGGTACTCGGTGCGGCCTATTTTCTGGCGGTCAGCATCAAGGAACCGCTGCAGGCAATGGTGTGGTTCTTTGTGGCGGTCCTGATGGTCATTGCGGCGACCTATGTACTTTTTATTAGCGGTTCGGTAGCGCTGTGTAAGCTGCTTCAGAAAAACAAGAAATTCTATTACCGAACGAATCATTTTGTATCGGTATCTTCCATGAGCTATCGCATGAAGCGGAACGGCGCGGGACTTGCGTCAATCTGTATTCTCTCCACGATGGTGCTTGTGACGATTTCTTCCACGGCATGTCTGTATTTCGGGAAAGAGGACGGTATGCGCATGCGCTATCCGGAGGACATTGTCTTAAAGGCGTACACGTTGGATGAGAATGCCGTCGACGCGCTGCGGGCGCTTGCCCGGAAGGCGGTCTCGGATGCGGGGGAACAGATAGAGGGCGAGGTAGTTTACCGGTATCTGGATGTGATCGCGGAGCAGGAAGGGGATTTTATCGCGACGCATGACGTTACACTTGGGTTTAGTATGGGAACAAGCAATAAGCAGATTGATTTTTACATCGTTCCGCTGGAAGACTATAACCGGCTGACAGGGGAGCGGGAGGAGCTTGAGCCGGGAGAAGTGCTGCTCGGCGTTTCAAAGGGAAGCAGCTATTCGTATGATACGATCACGGTTGAGGATTGGGAACCACTGCGTGTGAAGCGGGTCGTAAGGACGCTGCCGCCGAACGGGGCGGACAGCGCAGATATATTTGCCTCCTATTGGCTGTTTGTACCGGATTTTGAACGATATGCTGCATTTTATCAGGGAGAGATCACAGAGTCGGTGCGGGAGGAGTTGTTTAGCTATTATGGTTTTGACCTTTCGGCGGACGACAAGGCGCAGAGGATGATCGTGAGTACCATCTGTGAGCGCATTGGTCAGGCGCAGATAGAAGATGAGACGTTTCCGCACGTATGGGTGGAGAGCATTGCCGAGGAGCGGGAGGGCTTTTACGGAATGTACGGCAGCCTGTTCTTTTTGGGAATCCTGCTCGGCATTGTGTTTGTGTTTGCGACCGTGCTCATTATTTACTATAAGCAGATGTCTGAGGGATATGAGGATCGGGCGAAATTTGAGATCATGCAGAAGGTCGGCATGACGGAGCGGGAGATCAAAAAGAGCGTGAATTCGCAGATGCTGACTGTGTTCTTTTTGCCCCTGATAACGGCGGGGGTTCACACGGCGTTTGCGTTCCCGTTGATCCGCAGGATCATGCTGTTGTTTAATGCCGTCAATATTTCTTTATTAATATGGACAACGATCGCCTGCTTTATGATATTCGGTTTCTTCTATATAATAGTGTACCGAATGACGTCACGCGCTTACCTGAAGCTGGTGAGCTAAAATGCAAGAAGGACTTCTAAGCTCATGCCAGCGGGCATTTCGCTAAGAAGTCCTATATCTTGCATCCAAGAATGATCTGTCGGTCATTCTTCACAGATTTAGACAATTTTGCAATTGCGCCCTTTCAAGTCAAAAAAAAGTATGATATAATAATGACCAAAGTACTATTTTTCTGAAGGGGTCTGCCGATGAAGAAAAAGAGAAAGATTATCGCTGTTTTGGCGATTTATTTGGAAAATAGCTACCAGACAAGGGTCATGGAGGGCATTTTTGCCCAGTGCCAGCGCTATGATTACGATGTGGCCGTGTTTGCGCCGCTTGTGCAGTCCATTCATTCGGATAAGGAATATTTGAGCGGAGAGTGGAATATTTACAGCCTGATCAATTTTGATAAGTTTGACGGCGTGATCGTGACGGCGCTCCCCATGCATGCCAACGGAAACGCGCCCATCTATTACAAGCTTGTCGAGATGGTAAAAAAGAAATGTCATAAAAAGGTGGTCTCCATTGACCTGCCCTTTGATGGCAGCGAGACGGCGTATACAAATGACAGAAAAGCGTTTTATGAGATCACGGAGCATGTGTATGATGTGCACCATTGCAGGAATGTTTATTTCCTAAACGGGTTTCCTGATCAGGACGTGTGTAAGGAGCGCCTGTCAGGCTATCGTGATTATTTATCAGATCATGATCTGCCGTTTGATGAAAGCAAAGTGTTTGACGGAGATTTTTGGTATGATTCGGGAGAACAGCTTGCGGAGCGCATCTGTGCGGGCGAGCTTGCCGTACCGGATGCGGTCATCTGTGCGAGCGATCATATGGCGGTCGGTCTGATGAACCGGCTGATCCTGCATGGGATCAAAGTGCCGGAGCAGGTCGTTGTGACCGGCTACGACGCGACGAAGGAATCCGTCATCAACGAGACGACATTGACAACCTACGAGCCTGCGAACGCGGTGACGGCGGAGGAGGCGGTGAACCTTCTGCATGCCGCGATCGACAAAGGGGAGCCGGAAATTGAACCGGTTCATACCGTGAACACGAATCTGCGCCTGGGAGACAGCTGTGGATGTCATTGTGATCCGGAATATCATCAGAATAGAATTCGCCGTTCCTTATATAATATCAATCCTTACATCAAGTCCATGCAGAAGGATGCGAGCGCGGACATCAGCGAGCTGCTGGACGGATATTTATTTGAGAACCTTGTGAGTGTGAACGGTTCCGGACGGTGTATTTACGAGATTTATAAAAATACGCACACTCTGCGTCCGTACAAAGATTTTTATATGTGTCTGCGGGAGGACTGGATGGATACGGATACCTCGATGATCGATGGCTATCCTGAGCGCATGCGTCTGGTGCTTCATTCCGAGCTGGCAACGGATATGGAGGATACGCAGGGGGTCTGCTTTACGCCGAACGATCCGGCGGGCGAGCGTTCGTTCTATACGGAGGAGATGCTGCCGGAAATGTTTGAGGAGCGGGAGGAACCGATGGCGTTTTACTTTTCGCCTGTTCATTTTGCGGAGCAGACGCTCGGCTATGCGGTGCTGGCTGCCGGGCTGTCACAGGACCGCAAGTTAGATTATGTGTTTCATAACTGGGTGCGCAACGTGAATAATGCGCTTGAGATGATGCGCGTGCGCGGCAAGATCGAGACGAAATCCGAGATCGATGCGATGACAGGATTGTATAACCGCCGGGCGATGGAAAATAAATTAGAGGGAATCCGCCAGTTCGGAAAAGGAAAAATCCTGCTCACACTCGTTGCGGATCTGGACCGGCTCAAATATATCAATGACACATTCGGGCATCATGAGGGTGATTATGCGATCAAAACACTTGCCGAGGCGCTCGCGGAGTGTAAGACGAGCAATGAGATCTGTATCCGGAGCGGCGGAGATGAGTTCATTCTGCTCGGTGTGGACGAATACACGGAGGATGATGTGGACGAGAAAGTCGCACGGATCGAGTCGCTCTGCGCGAAAAAAGGTGAAGAGGCAAAGAAGTCCTATGAGGTTTCCGTCAGCATCGGTTACTGTCTTGCCAGACTTCGGGATGATACGAACGTGGATCTGTTGATCGAGGTTTCCGATCAGAGGATGTACGAGGTCAAGAGAGAGCACCATAAGGCGAGTGTGTCATAAGTTTGTGACAGTTCCAACGATGCAAATAGAAATTTTGAAAAAAGGGGTTGACAAACCTCTTTTTTTCATGTATAGTAACTAACGCTGTGGCATGATAGCGATGAAACGTGAGGTTGCTGTGGGTAGAAAACAGATAACTTCCCGCAGGTTTTCCGTGGAGCGAATGTCAAGTTTATAAAACTGGCGACAAGTCACTGTACCAAACAACAGTCTACCAAGGGTAGAAACGACGTGTTGTAACTCTGCATCGGCAAGGGCGGTAATCGCCCTGTAAAAATTACCGACGGCATGACACACACGGGAGAGTGTACAGTCACCGCTTGTCGTACTTCGATTGAAAAGTGCGAAAAGGAGGCGACTTTTTTTATGGCAAATCAGATTATGAGAATCACCCTGAAGGCATACGACCATCAGTTAGTGGATGCATCTGCCAAAAAAATCATCGAGACAGTAAAGAAGAACGGTTCCCAGGTGAGCGGACCGGTTCCCCTTCCTACTAAGAAGGAAGTTGTGACGATTCTGCGCGCGGTTCACAAGTATAAGGATTCCCGTGAGCAGTTCGAGCAGAGAACGCACAAGAGACTGATCGATATTATTGCACCCACACCGAAGACGGTCGATGCATTGCAGAGACTCGAGATGCCTGCCGGTGTCTATATCGACATCAAAATGAAAAACAAATAAAAAATGAGCTTCGCTCATTTGCGAGATTTTGCTGACGCAAAACTCGCGCGCAAACAATAAGCCTTCTACTAGTATGTGAACCGTTTGGTTCCGCCATGTAGAGCAAACAGGAGGTAAATGATGAAAAAAGCAATTTTGGCAACGAAGATCGGAATGACACAGATTTTCGCGGAAGACGGGACACTGATCCCGGTTACGGTCCTTGAGGCAGGACCTTGTGTGGTAACACAGGTGAAGACGCAGGAGAATGACGGCTACAGCGCCGTTCAGGTCGGCTTTGTGGACAAGAAAGACAGGGTCATCAACAAGGATAAGGGCGGCAACAGAGAGATCATCCATGCGCACGGCGTAAATAAGCCGTTAAAGGGGCATTTTGAGAAGGCGGGCGTATCTTCCAAGAGATATGTGAGAGAGTTCCGTTTTGAGAATGCCGAAGAATATGCATTAGCACAGGAGATCAAGGCTGATATTTTTGCTGTCGGCGATAAGGTTGACGCATCGGCGATCAGCAAGGGCAAGGGCTTTCAGGGCGCCATTAAGAGATTAGGACAGTCAAGAGGACCGATGGCGCACGGCTCCAAGTTCCATCGCCATCAGGGTTCCAACGGTGCGTGCTCCTCACCGAGCCGCGTGTTCAAGGGCAAGGGAATGCCGGGACACATGGGAAACAAGAAAGTCACGATCAAAAATCTTGAGGTCGTAAGAGTGGATGCGGATAAGAATCTGCTTTTGGTCAAGGGTTCCGTACCCGGACCGAAGAAGTCTTTGATCACCATTAAAGAGACCACTAAGGTTGAGGCATAAAGCAAGGACGAAAGGAGGAGCACTCAGATGGCAAACGTATCTGTTTACAATATGGAAGGAAAAGAAGTCGGCAAGATGGACTTAAGCGATGCGGTATTCGGTGTTGAGATCAATGAGCATCTGGTACACATGGCAGTCGTTCAGCAGCTTGCAAACAATCGTCAGGGCACGCAGAAAGCAAAAACGCGCGCTGAGGTTTCCGGCGGCGGAAGAAAGCCCTGGAGACAGAAGGGAACCGGTCATGCAAGACAGGGATCCACAAGAGCACCTCAATGGAAGGGCGGCGGCGTTGTATTCGCTCCGACTCCGAGGGATTATTCTTTTAAGATGAACAAAAAGGAAAAGCGCGCAGCATTAAAGTCTGCGCTGACAAGCAAGGTGCAGGACAGCAAGCTGATCGTTCTTGATGAGCTTACGCTCGACGAGATTAAGTCCAAGAAGATCGTGGAGATCGTAAACAACCTGCACGCAGAGAAAGCGTTGATCGTACTGAAGGAAAAGGATGACAAGGTCATGCTCTCCGCAAGGAACATTCCGAATGTCGAGACGGCGCTGACGAACACCATCAACGTCTATGACGTGATGAAGGCGGGAACCGTTGTTCTGACGAAGGACGCGGTGAAGACGATCGAGGAGGTGTACGCATAATGGCAGACGTAAAGTATTATGATGTAATCCTCAAGCCGGTGATTACAGAGAAAAGTATGAATGAGATGGGCAGCAAGAAATACACATTCCTTGTTCATGTCGATGCAAACAAGACAATGATCAAGGAGGCTGTCGAGAAAATGTTCGACGGTGTCAAGGTCGAGAAAGTAAACACGATGAACTTAGAGGGTAAGAAAAAGACCCGCGGACGTGTGACCGGAAAGACTGCGGCAACGAAGAAAGCAATTGTGAAGCTGACAGACGACAGCAAGGATATCGAGCTGTTCACAGGTCTGTAAAGAAAAGGGACGTCATTTCACGATCCTGCAAATTATAGAAAAGGAGATACAATCATGGGAATCAAGGTTTATAATCCCTATACACCTTCCAGACGTAATATGACCGGATCTGATTTCGCTGAGATCACGAAGGACACGCCGGAGAAGTCTTTGTGCACTTCCTTAAAGAAGCATTCCGGCCGCAATAATCAGGGAAAGATCACGGTAAGACACCGCGGCGGCGGCAATAAGAGAAAGTATAGGATCATTGATTTTAAGAGAAATAAAGACGGAATCCCTGCAAAGGTTATCGGAATCGAGTACGATCCGAACAGAACAGCGAATATCGCGCTGATCTGCTACGCTGACGGTGAGAAGGCATATATTCTCGCACCGGAGGGCTTAACAGATGGTATGCAGGTAATGAACGGTCCGACAGCGGAGATCAAGGTTGGCAACTGCCTTCCGTTATCCGAGATTCCTGTCGGTACACAGATCTACAGCATTGAGCTTCACCCGGGCAAGGGCGGGCAGATGGTTCGTTCCGCAGGCAACAGCGCACAGCTGATGGCGAAGGAGGGCAAGTATGCGACCCTTCGTTTGCCGTCCGGTGAAATGAGAATGGTACCGATCGTATGCAGAGCATGTATCGGCACAGTCGGCAACGGTGATCACAACCTGATCAACCTCGGTAAAGCAGGACGCAAGCGCCATATGGGTATCAGACCTACCGTTCGCGGTTCCGTTATGAACCCGAATGACCATCCGCACGGCGGTGGTGAGGGCAGAGCGCCAATCGGACGTCCGGGTCCCTGCACACCTTGGGGCAAGCCCGCACTCGGCTTAAAGACTCGCAAGAAGAAGAATCAGTCCAACAAGATGATCGTGAGAAGACGAGACGGCAGAGCTATCAAATAATTGAGGAGGAAAGACAATGGCTAGATCACTGAAAAAAGGACCGTTTGCAGATGCAAGCTTACTGAAAAAAGTAGATGCAATGAATGCAGCAGGACAGAAGCAGGTTATTAAGACCTGGTCCCGTCGTTCCACAATCTTCCCGTCCTTCGTCGGACACACGATTGCGGTGCATGACGGCAGAAAGCACGTTCCTGTATATGTAACAGAGGATATGGTCGGACACAAACTCGGCGAGTTTGTTGCCACCAGAACCTTCAGAGGACACAAAAAAGACGACAAGAAGTCCGGCGTCAGATAATTTTGAGAGGAGGTTTTAAGTCATGGCAAAAGGACATCGTTCCCAAATTAAAAGAGAAAGAAATGCAAACAAAGATACCAGACCCTCCGCGAAGTTATCCTACGCGCGGGTTTCTGTTCAGAAAGCATGCTTTGTATTGGATGCCATCAGAGGTAAAGATGTAACGACTGCGTTAGCGATCTTAGAGTATAATCCGAGATATGCTTCCGCGGTAACGAAGAAGCTGTTAGAGTCCGCCATCGCGAACGCAGAGAACAACAATGGTATGAATCCTGAGAATTTATACATTGCGGAGTGCTATGCGAACAGCGGTCCCATCATGAAAAGAGTAAAACCGAGAGCACAGGGAAGGGCATACAGGATCGAGAAGAGAATGAGTCATATCACCATTGTGCTGGATGAAAGATAAGGAGGAAGAAAATGGGACAGAAAGTAAATCCTCATGGCTTGAGAGTCGGTATTATTAAAGATTGGGATTCCAGATGGTATGCTGACGGTGAGTTCGCAGATTATCTGGTAGAAGATTATGAGATCAGAAAATATCTGAAGAAAAAATTAATGGCTGCCGGAGTTGCAAAGATTGAGATCGAGAGAGCATCCGACAGAGTCAAGGTGATCGTTTTCACGGCAAAGCCCGGTGTTGTTATCGGTAAGGGCGGTGCAGAGATCGAGATCACGAAGAAAGAGCTTTGCAAGCTGACCGGAAAGAACGTCCTGATCGACATCAAGGAGATCAAGAGACCGGACAGAGATGCACAGCTGGTAGCGGAGAATATCGCACAGCAGTTAGAGAACCGTATTTCTTTCAGACGCGCGATGAAGTCCTGCATGCAGAGAACGATGAAGAGCGGTGCGCTCGGTATCAAGGCAGCATGCGCAGGCCGTCTCGGCGGTGCGGATATGGCGCGTTCGGAGTTTTACAGCGAGGGCACGATTCCCCTTCAGACGCTGCGTGCGGATATTGACTATGGCTTCGCAGAGGCAGATACCACCTACGGCAAGATTGGCGTAAAGGTATGGATCTATAAAGGTGAGGTACTTCCTACTAAGGCAAATGCGGAAGGGAGCGATAAATAATGTTAATGCCGAAAAGAGTAAAACGTCGTAAGCAGTTCCGTGGCAGCATGGCAGGTAAGGCAAGCCGCGGCAACACGATCACATATGGAGAGTACGGTATCGTTGCAACAGAGCCGTGCTGGATCAAGTCCAATCAGATTGAGGCTGCCCGTATTGCGATGACGCGTTATACGAAGCGTGCCGGACAGGTATGGATCAAGATTTTCCCGGATAAGCCCGTAACGGCAAAGCCGGCAGAGACTCGAATGGGTTCCGGAAAAGGTTCCCTTGAGTATTGGGTAGCGGTTGTAAAGCCGGGACGCGTGATGTTTGAGATCGCCGGTATTCCTGAGGAGCAGGCAAAAGAGGCGCTTCGCCTTGCCGTTCACAAGCTTCCCTGCAAGTGTAAGATTGTGTCGAAAGCAGATTTGGAAGGTGGTGTATCATAATGAAAACGAATAAATATGTTGAAGATTTGAAGACCAAATCATCTGCTGAGTTAGCTGAGAGCTTAGTCGAGGCTAAGAAAGAGCTTTTCAATTTGAGATTCCAGAATGCGACAAACCAGCTGGATAACACCGCACGGATCAAGGAAGTCCGCAAGAACATTGCGAGAATCCAGACCGTGATCACACAGAAGGCAAACGCATAGAAAGGAGATCCACCGTGGAAAGAAATTTGAGAAAAACCCGTACTGGCAAGGTTGTCAGCAATAAGATGGAGAAGACCATTGTTGTAGCCGTAGAGGATCATGTAAAGCATCCTCTTTACAATAAAATCGTAAAGAACACGAAGAAGTTCAAGGCTCATGACGAGAACAACGAGTGCAATATCGGCGACACCGTAAGGATTGCCGAGACGAGACCTTTATCAAAGGATAAGAGATGGAGACTCGTGGAAATTGTCGAGAAGGCGAAATAATGCCTGCATTAGAAAACTCACGGGAAGTCGTGATTTGGAAGGAGAATTAGCATGGTACAACAGGAAACCAGACTGAAGGTCGCTGACAATACCGGGGCAAAAGAACTGCTCTGCATCCGTGTGATGGGCGGCTCTACAAGAAGATATGCAGCTATCGGCGATGTGATCGTTGCTTCCGTCAAAGATGCAACACCCGGCGGTGTTGTTAAAAAAGGCGACGTTGTGAAAGCAGTCGTTGTCCGCACCGTAAAAGGCGCCCGTCGTAAAGACGGTTCTTATATCAGGTTTGACGAGAATGCTGCCGTTATCATCAAGGATGATAAGACCCCGAGAGGAACCCGTATTTTCGGGCCGGTAGCGAGAGAGCTTCGTGAGAAACAGTTTATGAAGATCGTTTCTCTGGCTCCCGAAGTATTATAAGGAGGTGCCGTATGTCAACATTCAAGATTAAAAAAGGCGATACCGTGAAGGTCATCGCAGGAAAAGATAAAGACAAAGAAGGCAAGGTTATTTCCGTAGACGCAAAAGCGAACAAGGTGCTTGTTGAGGGCGTCAACATGATAACAAAGCACACGAAACCTTCTGCTGCAAATGCAAACGGCGGCATTATCCAGAAAGAGGCACCGATCGACGCTTCCAATGTGATGTATGTTCACAAGGGAAAGGTAACGAGGGTCGGCTTTAAGATGGATAAGGACAAGAAAGTCCGTTTTGCTAAGACAACCGGTGATGTCATCGATTAATTGTGAGGAAGGAGGTTATCAACTGTGAGTAGTAGACTGAAAGAAATGTATAATAAAGAGATCGTAGACGCCATGATGAAGAAGTTTGGCTACAAGAACGTGATGCAGGTTCCGAAGCTTAACAAGATCGTCGTAAACATGCGTGTCGGCGAGGCAAAGGACAACGCGAAGGTGTTGGAGGCTGCCGTCAGTGAGTTAGAGACGATTACAGGTCAGAAGGCGGTACTTACGAGAGCAAAGAAGGCCGTTGCAAACTTCAAGATCCGTGAGGGAATGGCGATCGGCTGCAAGGTAACGCTGCGAGGCGAAAAGATGTATGAGTTTCTTGACCGTCTGGTGAATCTTGCGTTGCCCCGCGTACGCGATTTCCGCGGCGTGAATCCGAATGCATTCGATGGCAGAGGCTCCTATGCGCTCGGCATCAAAGAGCAGATCATCTTCCCTGAGATTGAGTATGACAAGATCGATAAGGTAAGAGGTATGGACGTCATTATCGTCACGACTGCAAAGACCGACGAAGAGGCACGCGAGCTGTTGACGTTATTCAACATGCCGTTTGCGAAATAGGAGGAGGTAAATTCATGGCTAAAACATCAATGAAAATCAAACAGCAGCGCAAGCAGAAGTTCTCCTCGAGAGAATATAACCGCTGCAAGATATGTGGTCGTCCACACGGATATTTAAGAAAATACGGAATCTGCAGAATTTGCTTCCGCGAGTTAGCGTATAAAGGTCAGATACCCGGAGTAAAGAAAGCAAGCTGGTAAAAAATTTGAAGGAGGCAAATAATCATGACTATGGATCCTATTGCAGATATGCTGACAAGAATACGAAACGCCAATACTGCAAAACATGATACGGTTGACATCCCTGCTTCTAAAATGAAATTGGCGATTGCCGGGATTCTTTTAGACGAGGGCTATATCAAGAAGTATGACATTGTAGAGGACGGCGGTTTCAAGACCATCCGCATCACCTTAAAGTATGGCGCGGATAAGAATGACAAGATCATTTCCGGAATCAAGAGAATCTCCAAGCCCGGACTTCGTGTTTATGCGGGCAAGGATGAGCTTCCCAAGGTTCTCGGAGGCTTAGGCATCGCGATCATTTCCACCAATCAGGGGGTCATTACCGATAAGAAAGCACGCGAGCTCAATGTTGGCGGTGAGGTTTTGGCGTTCGTTTGGTAAGCAGGCGAAAGCATATGCGTGGAAAACAGACAGCAACCAATAAACAGTGATACAAAAACAGGAGGTACGGGCATGTCACGGATAGGTAGAATGCCAATCGCAATTCCGGCAGGAGTGACTGTGGATATTGCAGAAAATAATAAAGTGACCGTAAAGGGTCCTAAGGGAACGCTGGAGAGAGTGTTACCCGCAGAAATGGAGATTAAGCTGGACGGAGCGCAGGTGCTTGTTTCCCGCCCGAACGACTTAAAGAAAATGAAATCGTTACATGGTTTGACCAGAACATTAATTCACAACATGGTGGTCGGCGTGACAGACGGCTTTGAGAAGAAGCTCGAAGTAAACGGTGTAGGTTACAGGGCAGCAAAGGCGGGAAAGGTATTGACCTTATCCCTTGGCTACTCACATCCGGTTGAGATGACGGATCCTGAAGGTATCGAGACGGTGCTTGAGGGACAGAACATCATTATCGTAAAGGGCATTGATAAAGAAAAGGTTGGCCAATTCGCAGCTGAGATCAGAGATAAGAGAAGACCTGAGCCTTACAAGGGCAAGGGAATCAAGTATGCTGATGAGACGATCAGACGTAAAGTTGGTAAGACCGGTAAGAAATAAATAAGGAGAGTAGAAAGATGGTTAAAAAAGAATCAAGACAGAATATTCGTGTTAAAAAGCACATGAAAATTCGGAACCGTTTCAGCGGAACGGCCGAAAGACCTCGTCTGGCTGTATTCAGAAGCAATAATCATATGTATGCTCAAATTATTGATGATACGGTCGGAAATACCCTTGTGGCAGCGTCCACACTGGAAAAGGGCGTAAAGGGTGAGCTTGAGAAAACCAACAACGTAGAGGCAGCAGCATATCTTGGCAAGGTGATCGCAGAGCGGGCTTTAGATAAAGGGATTAAGACTGTTGTATTTGACAGAGGTGGTTTCCTTTACACAGGCAAGATTGCAGCTTTGGCTGATGCAGCCAGAGAAGCCGGATTAGAATTCTAGGAGGAAGGAGAACATCATATGAAACGCACAATCATAGATCCCAGTCAGTTAGAATTAACTGAGAAAGTTGTTTCCATTAAGCGCGTTACCAAGGTTGTAAAAGGCGGACGCAACATGCGCTTTACGGCGCTTGTTGTTGTAGGCGACGGAAACGGACACGTCGGCGCAGGTCTTGGCAAGGCAACCGAGATTCCTGAGGCGATCCGCAAAGGAAAAGAGGATGCGATCAAGAATCTGATCACGGTTTCGCTTGATGCGAATAACTCGATCACGCATGACCAGACCGGAAAATTCGGTTCCGCATGTGTACTTTTGAAGAAGTCTCCCGATGGTACCGGTATCATCGCAGGCGGCCCGGCGCGTAACGTGTGCGAGCTTGCGGGCATCAAGAACATCCGTACCAAATCGCTTGGCTCCAACAATAAGCAGAACGTTGTACTTGCAACCATTCAGGGCTTAAGCACCCTGATGAGCCCGGAGGAAGTGGCAAGCAAGCGCGGCATTTCCGTCAGTGAGCTGATGTAAGGAGGGAAACCGATATGGCAGAGAAAATGTTAAAGATTACTTTGGTGAAATCTCCGATTGGCGCGGTTCCGAAGCATAGAAGAACGATCGAAGCATTAGGTCTTACCAAAATGCATAAGACGGTGACGATGCCGGATAACGCAGCGACAAAGGGCATGATTCAGCAGGTAGGATATATGTTAAAAGTAGAAGAAGCATAAAAAGGAGGTGTCAGTAGCATGGAATTATCAAATTTACATCCGGCAGAGGGCTCTAAGCATAATGATTTCAGAAAGGGCCGCGGACACGGATCCGGCAACGGCAAGACCGCAGGCAAGGGTCACAAGGGACAGAAAGCGCGTTCCGGCGCACCGAGACCGGGCTTTGAGGGTGGTCAGATGCCGTTATACAGACGCATTCCGAAGAGAGGCTTTCAGAATAGGAATACGCTTGAGATCATCGGGATTAACCTTGGTCGATTAGAGGTATTCGAGGATGGAGAGAAGGTCACCATCGAGACTCTGATGGAGAAGGGGATCGTGAAGAATCCGAGGGACGGAGTGAAGATACTTGGAAATGGAAAATTAACCAAGAAGCTCACGGTTCAGGCAAATGCCTTCAGCGCATCTGCAAAAGAAAAAATTGAGGCGCTTGGTGGAACTGCAGAGGTGATTTAATGCTGAAAACTCTTAAAAATGCATTTAAGATCAAAGAAATCAGGAGCAAGATCTTATTCACGTTGGCAATGCTGGTTGTCATCCGGCTCGGTTCCCAACTTCCGACGCCGGGAATTGACAGCGCATATATCCAGAGCTGGTTTGCCAATGCGACAGGCGGGGGCGACACGTTCAACTTTTTGGAGGCATTTACCGGCGGTTCCTTTTCCAGGATGGCTATTTTTGCATTGAGTATTACGCCGTATATCACATCCTCCATTATCATCCAGCTTTTGACGATCGCAATTCCGAAGCTGGAAGAGATGCAGCGTGACGGCGAGGACGGACGTAAGAAGCTTGCAGCGATCACAAGATATGTGACGATCGCGCTTTCCGTGATCGAGTCCGGCGCAATGGCGATCGGCTTCGGAGGACAAGGACTGCTGAAACCGTTCAATGTACTTACGGTAATCGGAACGATCCTGATCCTGACGGCGGGCAGCGCAACACTGATGTGGATCGGTGAACGCATCACAGATAAGGGAATCGGAAACGGTATCTCCATCGTCCTTGTGATCAACATCCTTTCCAGACTGCCGCAGGATATTTCGAGCCTGTATACGCAGTTTGTAAAATCGGCAGCCAATGCGGGAAATATCGCAGGCGCGGTCATTGCGGCGGTTGTCATCATAGCGATCATTGTAGCGATGGTTGCCATTGTCATTATCTTGAATGACGGCGTACGGAAGATTCCCGTACAGTATGCAAAAAAAGTGCAGGGAAGAAAATTAGTTGGCGGGCAGACTTCCAGCATTCCGCTGAAGGTAAATACCGCGGGCGTTATCCCGATCATTTTTGCATCATCCTTAATGCAGTTCCCGATCATTATCAGTTCTTTCTTTTATAAAGGGAACGGCGTATGGAGGAAAGTCCTGAATATGCTCAATTCGGGCAACTGGTGTAATCCGGAGCAGCCGGTTTACACGATCGGTCTTTTGATTTATGTGATTTTAGTCATCTTCTTCGCATACTTCTACACCTCCATAACGTTTAATCCGTTGGAGGTTGCGGAAAACATGAAGAAGCAGGGCGGCTTCATTCCCGGTATTCGTCCGGGTAAGCCGACAGCGGAGTATCTCTCGAAGCTGCTCAATTACATCATCTTTATCGGTGTGATCGGGCTGATCATCATCGCAGTGCTGCCGTTCTTCTTTAACGGTGTGTTTAAGGCTTCGGTATCCTTCGGCGGCACGAGCCTGATCATTATCGTCAGCGTCATCTTAGAGACGATCAAGCAGGTAGAGTCACAGATGCTGGTAAGAAATTATAAGGGATTTTTGAATGACTAAAGTGCGAAGAGAATTTCTAAGTCTGCAAAATACGCAGACAAAGAAATTCTAAGATTTGCTTATGCAAATCCTCTTCGCACCGAAGAATCGCGAAGCGATTCTTCTGAAATCCGCGAAGCGATTCTTCATGAACAGCATAAAGGCGAAAAGAATTTCTAAGGCGGCAGAAAACGCCGCCTTAGAAATTCTAAGTTTCGCTAAAAAACAGGAAGCCTGTTTCTATACGGCGGAGTGGGAATTATGAGAACGGTGAGGTCATAGGCTGAACCGTTACAGTATTCCGCCGCGCAGCAATGGGTTTCGTATAGGGAGGGATTCGAATATGAAGGTAATCATGCTTGGAGCCCCTGGTGCGGGGAAAGGTACACAGGCAAAAATGATCGCAGAACGGTACGGCGTACCGCATGTCTCGACGGGTGATATGTTCAGGGCTAATATCAAAAACGGTACGGCACTCGGAACGGAAGCGAAGAAATATATGGACGCGGGAGAACTGGTACCCGATGAGCTGACGGTTCGGATCCTGCTGGATCGTGTGGCAAAGGATGACTGTAAAAACGGATATGTATTAGACGGGTTTCCGCGTACCATTCCGCAGGCAGAAGTACTGGACGAGGCACTTAACAAGATTGGCGAGCAGGTGGATTATGCGATCGACGTGGATGTGCCGGACGAAAATATCATAAAGAGGATGTCGGGGAGACGCGCCTGCTTAAGCTGCGGTGCAACGTATCATATTGAACATGTGCCGCCGAAGACAGCGGATGTGTGCGACCAGTGTGGATCGGCGCTTGTTCTTCGTGATGATGATAAGCCGGAGACGGTGAAGAACCGTTTGAACGTATATCACGAGCAGACGCAGCCGCTCATTGCGTACTATACGGAAAAAGGAATTTTGAGGACTGTTGACGGTACGCTTCCGATGGAGGAAGTGTTTGACGCAATCACGGCGATCCTTGGCTGATCAAGAGGCTGGAGGCAGATATGGCAGTAACGATCAAATCGCCAAGAGAAATTGAATTAATGAGAGAATCGTGCAGACTGCTCTCAGGAGTGTTTGACCATATGGCGGAGCATCTTCATGCGGGGATGTCCACCTATGAGATCGACCGGATCGGTGAGAAAATGATCCGCGAGGCGGGATGCGTTCCGAACTTCAAAAACTATAACGGGTTTCCCGCATCCATTTGTGTTTCAGTCAACGATGAAGTTGTGCATGGGATTCCCAATAAGCATAGGATCGTGCACGAGGGTGACGTTGTCAGCCTCGACGCGGGATTGATCTACAAAGGGTACCATTCCGACATGGCGCGTACCTTTGGCGTCGGGGAAGTCACACCGGAAGCCGAGAAGCTGATGACAGTGACGAAACAGGCGTTTTTTGAAGGGATAAAATACGCGAGAGCGGGCAATCATCTGCATGATATTTCCAATGCGATCGACGCTTATGTAACAAGCTTCGGATTCAGCGCCGTGCGTGATCTGGTCGGGCATGGTATCGGAACGCGGTTACATGAGGATCCGCAGATACCGAACTTTGCGCAGAAGCGCAGGGGAATCGTGTTAAAGCCCGGAATGACGCTCGCGATTGAACCGATGATCAGCGCGGGAGGCTGGGAAGTGACATGGTTAGAGGACGACTGGACGGTCGTCACACTGGACGGCTCTCTTGCCGCGCATTATGAAAATACCATTTTGGTCACGGATGGAGAACCGGAAATACTCACACTCGGAAAATATTGATGGGATATAGAAATAAGAATGGAGGGTTATAATGTCGAAAAGCGACGTGATTGAAATCGAAGGAGTTGTGGTTGAGAAACTGCCGAATACGATGTTTCAGGTAGAACTGGAGAACGGACACAAGGTTCTCGCGCATATCAGCGGAAAGCTGCGTCAGAATTTTATCCGTATCCTGCCGGGAGATAAGGTAACTTTGGAGCTTTCTCCTTATGACCTTACCAAAGGAAGAATCATCTGGCGTGATAAATAAGGCATGGCACAGAATGGTGAGCAAATGATGTAAATATTATAGAAAAATTTGCTTGCAATCCCATATGTCAGGTGTTATAATGTAAAACGGTCTTTTTTGAAAGGAGGGATTTCCCGTGAAAGTAAGATCATCAGTAAAACCTATTTGCGAGAAATGTAAGGTAATCAAGAGAAAAGGGAGAATCATGATTATTTGTGAGAATCCCAAGCACAAGCAGAGACAGGGTTAACATCCCTCACTCGGCACGGTACTTATCCAAAAGAATGCTTTGCGGGATTTGCGTCGAAAAACCGCTTATTTTCGATTGGTTAAGGAACTGTGCTGTTATGATGTACGGCTGCGGCAGACGCTTTCAGCGCTGTCGGTTATATAATTGAACGTAGAGAGCCTACGGGAGATTACTTTTGATACCAAAAATGAGCTTACGGAAATAGGGTAAGCCTGCCAAGCGGCTTTTGTGAACACGAGGCGGCGCGGCATTATGTGTGTTACGCTCACGCGTTTCATACATAAAGAGTATTGGAAAGACCGGATGATGTCCGGTTGGGTGTCTTTTGATGCCCCAGTCAATTAGTAACTGAAGGATTGTGTTTCGCTCCGGGATCGTCTTGGCCCGACGGGACGGGATGCGGAACGCAAAAAGATGGAGGAATGAAAAATGGCTCGTATCGCAGGTATTGATTTACCGAGAGACAAACGTGTTGAGATCGGACTGACCTATATTTATGGGATCGGACGCGCAAGCTCCAATAAGATCTTGGCACAGGCAAACGTGAATCCGGACACTCGTGTAAGAGATTTGACGGATGATGAAGTTAAGAGGATCAGTGAAGTGATCGCGAATACCATGACGGTGGAAGGCGACTTAAGAAGAGAGGTTGCTCTTAACATTAAGAGATTACAGGAAATCGGTTGTTACAGAGGAATCCGTCATAGAAAGGGACTTCCGGTTCGCGGTCAGAAGACAAAGACGAACGCGAGAACGCGGAAGGGACCTAAGAAGACGATCGCAAACAAGAAGAAATAATGACCAAGCAAACAATAGGGAAAGTAGGTTAGTTTAAGATGGCGAAACAGGTTGCAAAAAAAGTAACTAAAAAGCGTGTAAGAAGAAACGTTGAACATGGACAGGCACATATTCAGGCGTCTTTCAACAATACGATCGTTACCTTAACGGATAACGAAGGAAACGCGTTGAGCTGGGCAAGTGCCGGTGGTCTTGGATTTAGAGGTTCAAAGAAATCTACCCCGTATGCGGCACAGATGGCAGCAGAGACGGCTGCAAAAGCTGCGCTGCCGACAGGCTTGAAGTCTGTTGATGTTATGGTGAAAGGTCCCGGTTCAGGTCGTGAGGCTGCAATCCGTGCACTTCAGGCATGCGGCATCGACGTTACCAGCATCAGAGATGTGACACCCGTACCTCATAACGGCTGTCGTCCGCCTAAGCGTCGTCGCGTATAGTGGGCGTTACCGTAGTCAGCGTTGGAAGAAAGCGGATGCATTTGTGCGTTCGCTGTAAACAATATTCAGGAGGAAAGAGAAATGGCAGTAAATAGAGTGCCCGTGTTAAAAAGATGCAGATCCCTTGATTTGGATCCCGTATTTTTGGGTTATGACAAGAAATCTAAGAGAAAGAGCCAGAGAGCAGGCAAAAAGATGAGTGAGTACGCGCTTCAGCTTAGAGAGAAGCAGAAGGCAAAATTCATCTACGGCATGTTGGAGAAGCCGTTCCATAACTATTATGAGAAGGCTGATCGCATGAAGGGCATGACCGGTGAGAATCTCATGATCATGTTAGAGTCCAGACTGGATAACGTTATTTTCAGAATGGGCTTCGCAAGAACAAGAAGAGAGGCAAGACAGGTTGTAGGACATAAGCATGTGCTTGTAAACGGTAAGAAGGTAAACGTACCTTCCTATTTGGTGAAAGCCGGCGACGTGATCGAGATCAGCGAGAAAGCAAGAGGCATGCAGAGATATAAGGATATTGCAGAGATCACAAGCGGAAGACTGGTTCCTGAGTGGCTTGATGCGGATATCGAGGCGTGGAAGGGAACAGTGAAGGAGATGCCGAGAAGAGAAGCAATCGATGTTCCCGTGAACGAGATGCTGATTGTCGAGTTGTATTCTAAATAATGGAATCGCGTATAGGAAAGTCCACCATGTAAGGAGGTATACGAGTGTTTGATTTTGATAGACCGAATATAGAGGTAACTGAAATCTCAGAAGATAAGAAGTATGGTAAGTTTGTCGTAGGGCCGCTTGAGCGTGGATATGGAATCACTTTGGGTAACTCCCTGAGAAGGATTATGCTCGCATCTCTTCCGGGTGCGGCAGTAAGTCAGGTTAAGATTGCGGGCGTGCTGCATGAGTTTAGCTCGATCGAAGGCGTAAAGGAAGATGTGACAGAGATCATCATGAACATCAAGAGCCTTGCGATCAAGAATAACAGCTCGACCAATGAACCGAAAACGGCATATATCGAGTTTGAGGGCGAAGGCGTTGTCAAAGCGTCCGATATTCAGGTGGATCAGGATATTGAGATCATGAATCCGGATCAGGTCATTGCAACATTGAGCGGCGGCAAGGATTGCCGACTGTTCATGGAGCTGACGATCACGAAGGGCAGAGGCTATATCAGTGCAGAAAAGAACAAGAATGACGATCTTCCGATCGGTGTGATCGCGGTGGATTCGATCTATACACCGGTGGAGAGAGTCAATGTCACGGTGGAGAATACCCGTGTCGGACAGGTGACAGATTATGATAAGCTGACACTGGACGTCCATACGAACGGAACCCTTGCACCTGACGAGGCTGTCAGCCTTGCAGCAAAGGTGTTGAGCGAGCACTTAAAGCTGTTTATCGATCTTTCCGAGAATGCGAAGACAGCAGAGGTTATGATCGAGAAGGAAGACGACGAGAAAGAAAAGGTGCTTGAAATGAGCATTGACGAGTTAGAGCTTTCCGTCCGTTCCTTCAACTGCTTAAAGAGAGCAGGAATCAATACCGTGCAGGAATTAACGAACAAGACGTCGGATGATATGATGAAGGTTCGTAACCTTGGAAGAAAGTCCTTGGAGGAAGTTCTTGCAAAGTTAAAGGAGTTGGGATTACAGCTTAATTCCAATGAAGAATAAAAAAGAACGCTTCGCGTTCTTTTGGGGTGAATGTAAGCCCGACATGCTGCAATGGTAAGTCCAAAGGGCACGGAGCAGCATCATGAAACTGTTCATTCCATTTGATTAGTAAGTCCAAGGCGCGTAATGAAATGGAGCGTGTATGGGAGGAATCCCATCATCATGAAAGGAGCCAAAATGGCAGGATACAGAAAGCTTGGAAAAACATCAAGCCAAAGAAAAGCGTTACTTAGAAATCAGACCACAGCGTTGATCTTAAACGGAAAGATCATTACGACGCAGGCGAGAGCCAAGGAAGTCCAGAAGCAGGTAGAGCCGTTGATCGCGCTTGCTGTAAAGGAAAAGGATAACTTTGAGAACGTAAAAGTAACGGCGAAGGTTGCACGTAAAGATAAGGACGGCAAGAGAGTAAAGCAGATCGTCGATAAGGATACGGGAAAGGTTCTTTCCGAAACGCACCGCGATAAGGACGGCAAGATCTTGAGAATCGAGAACGGCGTGACCGTAACGGTTTACGACGAAGTAGAGAAGGAGATCAAGAAAGATCTTCCGTCGAGACTGCATGCAAGAAGAAAAATGTTAAAGGTATTATATCCGGTAACGGAAGTACCTCAGGCAGCAGCAGGCAGAAAGCGCGGAACGAAGCAGGTTGATCTTGTGGCAAAGCTCTTTGATGAGATCGCACCGAAGTATACGGAGCGCAAGGGCGGTTATACGAGAATCGTCAAGATCGGACAGCGCAAGGGCGATGCGGCAATGATGGTTGTTCTTGAGCTTGTATAAGCAGTAAAACGGGAGTGAGGGTGTGCGGATAGGAACGGTCTGCACGCCCTTTTTTATCTTATGGGAAATTGCGCAAAGAGTCGCAGTACTCTTTTTAGAAATCATGGGAAAAAACAAGATGAGTATGATAAAAGCCGATCGGGTGGCATTTGAATATATCAGGCGTGATGAGGAAGGCAATGTGGAAGGCATTACGCGCGCCGTGGACGATGTAAATCTGGATATTGCCAAGGGGGAATTTATCGCAATCCTTGGCCATAACGGTTCCGGAAAGTCCACGCTTGCCAAACATATGAACGCGATCCTGTATCCGACGGAGGGAACCGTCTGGGTGGATGGGATGGATACGTCGGATGAGAAGGCTCTTTGGGACATACGCCAAAATGCGGGAATGGTATTCCAAAATCCGGATAATCAGATTATTGGTCAGATCGTGGAAGAGGACGTCGGATTCGGACCGGAGAACATGGGCGTTCCGACAAAAGAGATCTGGGAGCGTGTTGAGGAAAGCTTAAAAGCAGTCGGCATGTATGAATACCGGAAATCCTCGCCAAACAAGCTTTCCGGCGGTCAGAAGCAGCGCGTTTCGATCGCGGGTGTGATCGCAATGCATCCACAGTGCATTATTTTAGACGAGCCGACCGCGATGCTTGACCCGAGCGGAAGAAAAGAAGTCCTGCGGGCGGTCCGAGCCTTAAATGATGTAGAAAAGATCACGGTCATTCTGATCACACATTATATGGAGGAGGTCATCCATGCGGACAGAGTGTTCGTGATGGATAAAGGGCGGATCGAAATGCAGGGGACGCCCAAGGAAATTTTTTCCGAAGTAGAGCGTTTGAAATCCCTTCGTCTGGATGTACCGCAGGTAACGCTGCTCGCTCATGAGCTGCAGAAAAAAGGTGTGCCGCTGCCGAAGGGGATTCTGACAAAAGAGGAATTAATACAGGAAATGACGCGTTTATACGGATCAGGGAAATAGATTGAAAAATCTATGATTTTTAAAAGCGAACAAGTTCGCTTTGTAAATTTGTGCTGACGCCCAAATTCGCGGGCTATTGGCAGCATGGATGATTAGTGTGAAGAGATAAGAAGCAGGAGAGAGCAATGGCAATCATACTGGATCATGTCAGCCATGCATATGAAAAAGGAACGGCTATGCAGGTGATGGCACTTGACGATATTAGCTTTGTCATACCGGACGGACAGTTTATCGGGCTGATCGGGCATACGGGGAGTGGGAAATCCACGCTCGTGCAGCACTTAAACGGGCTGCTTGCCCCGACCTCCGGCAATATTTACTGCGACGGCAGGGACATCCATGACGAGGATTATCCGAAAAAAGAACTGCGCAGCAGGGTAGGGCTTGTTTTTCAATACCCGGAGCACCAGCTTTTCGAAGTCGATGTGTTCAAGGACGTCTGTTTCGGTCCCAAAAACTTAGGACTGTCGCCCAAGGAAGTCGAGCTGCGTGCGTATGAGGCATTAAAGCTGGTCGGGATTGAGGATGAATATTTTTACCAGTCCCCGTTTGATCTTTCGGGCGGACAAAAGCGGCGCGTTGCGATCGCAGGCGTGCTTGCGATGAAGCCGCAGGTGCTGATTCTGGATGAGCCGACCGCAGGGCTTGACCCCAAAGGACGGGATGAGATTTTACAGCAGATTGCATCTTTGAAAAAGAAGACGGGCATAACCGTCATTCTTGTTTCTCATAGTATGGAGGACGTTGCGGAATATGTGGAGCGACTGATCGTCATGAACCACGGGCGCGTTCTGTTTGACGATACGCCGGGTGCGGTATTTGCGCATTATGAGGAACTGGAAAAGATCGGGCTTGCCGCGCCGCAGGTAACCTATGTCATGCATGAGCTTCATAAGGCGGGTTTTGCGGTGAGAACGGATGTGACAACGATCGACGAGGCGCGGGATGAGATTTTACGCCTTGTGCAGGCGTGATGGCAGATATCCGGTTGTTTGAGAGGTTTGCCATATTTATGGCATGGATTGGTTTACAGCTTTGTATATCGTGATGCTGATAGTTTTTGCAGGGATGAAAACATGATAAGAGAGATTACACTGGGACAATATTATCAGACGGATTCCGTCATTCATCGTATGGATCCGCGCACGAAGATCGTCGGTACGCTCGCGTTCATCGTCTCCCTTTTTTTGGTGAAGAACATGGTCGGCTATGCCGTGGCGGCGGCCTTTTTGACGTCGGTGATCCTGATTTCCAAGGTGCCGTTTCGGTACATGGTAAAGGGCATGAAGACGATCGTTCTTCTGCTCCTCATTACAATCCTGTTTAATATGTTTCTGACGCCGGGAGAAACGCTGGTGTCGGTCTGGAAATTGAGGATTACGAAAGAAGGAGTGCGGCAGGCGGTGTTTATGGCGCTCCGGCTCTCCTTTCTGATCATCGGCTCTTCGTTAATGACGCTGACAACGACACCGAATAACTTGACGGATGGTCTGGAAAAGCTCTTAAAGCCGCTCAGGTTACTCCGGGTGCCGGTTCACGAGATTTCGATGATCATGTCGATCGCGCTCCGCTTTATTCCGATCCTGTTGGATGAAACGGATAAGATCATGAAAGCGCAGCTTGCACGCGGCGCGGATTTTGAGAGCGGGAATCTGATCAAAAAAGCAAAGAGTATGGTGCCGATCCTTGTGCCGCTCTTTATTTCGGCGTTCCGCCGTGCCAATGATCTGGCGATGGCAATGGAGGCGCGCTGTTATCGGGGAGGGGAACACCGCACGAAAATGAAGCCGCTTTCCTATCGGAGGCATGATCTGGCGGCATATCTGACGCTGGCGGTATTTGTGACCGTGATCGTGTTTACAAGGAGAGTTGTGCTGCCGTTTTCATTTTAAGAAGTTACCCTTAGAGAGGAGTGTCGGCATGGAGCAGGAAAAGCCGGGGAGCAGGCGTATTTTTTTAAGCGTTGCCTATGACGGCACAAATTATCATGGCTGGCAGCTTCAGCCCGGAGCGGTTACGATCGAAAGTGAGTTAAACCGGGCGTTGACGGAACTGCTTGGTGAGGAGATCCGGGTCATCGGGGCAAGCCGCACCGATACCGGTGTGCATGCGCTTTGCAATGCGGCGGTGTTTGACACGACAGCCCGGATACCGGCGGAGAAATTTGCGTATGCGCTAAACCAGAGACTGCCTGAGGATATTCGTATCCGGGAGTCCAAAGAGGTGGCGTCGGATTTTCATCCGCGGCACACACCGAGCCGTAAGACGTATGAATATCGCATTTATAACGCGCGTTTCCCGATGCCGACAAAGCGGCTGTATTCTTTTTTTACCTATGCGAAGCTGGATGTGGAGGCGATGGCGCGCGCGGGGGCGCTGCTTGAGGGAGAGCATGATTTTAAGAGCTTTTGCAGTGTGAATACGCAGGCGGAAACGACCGTCCGCACGATTTACCGCGTGGAAGTATGGCGCGAGGGCGGGGGAGAGGTTTGCCTGCAGTCTGGCGGTTACAGTGATGAAAGCGACATTGTTATTCGTGTAACGGGGAGCGGGTTCCTCTATAATATGGTGCGGATCATCGCGGGAACACTGTTAGAGGTCGGGCAGGGAAAAAGAAAGCCTGAGGATATGAAAGCGATTTTGGCGTCGTGCGACCGCGGCGCAGCGGGACCGACGGCTCCGGCATGCGGACTGACGCTGGCGGCGTACGAATTTTTGTAAATTGAAGCGGAAAAAGAATGAAAAGACCGATAAAAACGGTTGGAACACAGAATCATAGTGGCAGGAACAGAAAAAACAGCGGAAAATCAACGATTTCTATGAAAAAATATGTTGACACGCACGGAAGCGTATAATATAATATCTCAATGTGGTTATGTTTGAAAATGTCCGAGCCAAAGCCCCGGAGCGGATATTTTGAATATATTCAGTAAGCATGATTTTTTACGGAGGGAAAACGATGAATACATTTATGGCTAGTCCGGCTACAATTGATAGAAAATGGTATGTAGTGGATGCGACAGACATGACGCTGGGACGTTTGGCGTCCGCAGTTGCGAGCGTATTACGCGGTAAGAATAAGCCGATCTACACACCGCATATCGATACAGGCGATTATGTGATCGTCATCAATGCGGAGAAAGTAAAGGTTACGGGTAAGAAGCTGGATCAAAAGATTTATTATCATCATTCCGATTATGTGGGCGGTATGAAAGAGACCACATTGCGGGAAATGTTAGCTAAGAAACCTGAAAGAGTCATCGAGCTGGCAGTAAAGGGAATGCTCCCGAAAGGACCTCTCGGCAGGGAGATGTACACAAAGCTTCACGTGTACGTAGGACCGGAGCACAAGCACGCTGCACAGAAGCCCGAAGCATTAACGTTTTAATCAGGAAACTTAGAAGGAGGACATAGAAATGGCGAAAGCAACAGCAAGATACTACGGAACCGGTAGAAGAAAGAAATCCATCGCAAGAGTATATCTGATGCCGGGAAAAGGTCAGATTACGATCAATAAGAGAGATATAGATAATTATTTCGGATTGGATACGTTAAAACTTATCGTTCGTCAGCCCCTTGCGGCAACCGACACGGTGGAAAAGTATGACGCAGTCATTACTGTCCGTGGCGGCGGTACGACAGGTCAGGCAGGTGCGATCAGACATGGTATCGCAAGAGCACTGCTTCAGGTAGACGCAGATTTCAGACCGACCTTAAAGAAGGCTGGTTTCCTGACGAGAGATCCTCGTATGAAGGAGAGAAAGAAATACGGTCTCAAGGCTGCACGTCGCGCACCGCAGTTCTCAAAGAGATAATAAATACCGATTGGGAGAATATAGGCTCCGCAGGTTTTCCTGCGGAGTTTTTGTCTTAACAACCAGAACAATCCGCACTATCATCAGGAAAAAGAAATACCAGAACACAAAAGAGGTGATTGACGCTTGAAGCTGTTATATGGAACCGGCAATCCGGCGAAGCTTTCTGCAATGAAACGCCGCCTTGAAACAATCGGCATAGAACTCATCGGATTACATGATCTGAAAGAGGAAGGAAAGACCATTCCGGCCGTGCCGGAGAATGGGAACACACCGCTTGAAAACGCAAGACAGAAGGCGACGGCATATTATACAGCATTTCATATCCCCGTATTTTCGTGTGATTCGGGATTGTATTTTGACAATGTTCCGGATGAGATTCAGCCGGGCGTACATGTTCGCACAGTGAATGGAAATTATTTATCCGATGAACAAATGATAGACTATTATTCGGGATTAGCAAAACGGTATGGAAATCTTACCGCAAGCTATAAGAATGCCATTTGCTTTGTTTTGGATGAAGAGCATATCTATGAAGCAATGGACGCCTCAATGGAAAGTGAAAAATTCATCATTACAGATACGCCCCACAGCTTGGTAAAGAAGAAGGGTTTTCCGTTGGATAGTATGTCAATTGACCCGAAGTCGGGTCAATACTTCTATGATATGCCGGAATGCAAATTGGATCAGATCGCTGTGGAAGACGGGTTTCTTATGTTTTTCCGCAATCTGCTTCATGAAATTGATAAAGGTTAATTTGGAGGAATACCCCATGATCGTAAGCGCAAGCCGCAGAACCGATATCCCGAATTACTATTCGGACTGGTTTTACCGGCGCATCAAAGAAGGATTTGTCTGTGTGAGAAATCCGATGAATCCAAAGCAGGTCAGCAGGATCGCGCTGACTCCCGATGTAGTGGACTGCATTGTTTTTTGGACGAAAAATCCGGAACCGATGATGGACAGGCTGGATGAGCTTGCGGCGTATCCGTATTATTTTCAGTTTACCCTGACCGGATACGGGAGCGATATAGAGCCCGGCGTGCCGCATAAAAAAGAAAAAATGATACCGGTATTTCAGGCGTTGTCGGACAGGATCGGAAAGGATAGGGTCATTTGGCGTTATGACCCTATCCTTTTTACAAGTACCTATACGCCGGAATACCACCTGAAAGCATTCGGGCAGATCGCAGCGGCACTTGGCGGTTACACAGAGAAATGTGTTGTCAGCTTTGTGGATGCATATGCAAAAAATAAAAAGGAGCTGGCGGCTATCGGTGCATACGAATTAGGCGGACAGGAATGTCTGGAGTTTGCAGAAAATCTCAGTAAAACGGCGGGGCAAAACGGCATGGAGATCGCAAGCTGCGCCGAACGCATCGACCTTTCGGCATGCGGGATCAAGCATAACTGCTGCATTGACCGGGAGCTGATCGAGCGTATCGTCGGCTGCCCGATCCAAGCCGGGAAGGATAAAAATCAAAGGGGCGAATGCGGCTGTATCGAGAGCGTGGATATCGGAACCTATCATACCTGCCGCAACGGCTGCCGATACTGTTACGCGAACGACAGTGAGAAACGCGTCCGAAATAATTCCGATAAATACGATCCGGCGTCCCCGATTTTATGCGGAATGATTTCGGATCAGGACTGTGTCAGTGAGCGGAAAGTGAAGTCGCTGAAAATGTTTTGAATTTCTGTCACATTTTCCCGTTGTCAATTGTTCATAAAGTGAAAGGCCTTTCAGCAGACAACAAACAAGATCGCAGGGACAGGAGGAGACACCGGTGGACGGCAGGGCATACATGGATGCAGTCAAAGCTTATGCGGATATTGTCTATCGTACGGCGTTAAGCGCTGCGAAAACGCCGCAGGATGCGGAGGATGTGACGCAGACTGTATTTATGAAGCTGCTTGAGGCAAAAGACAGCTTTGCGGATGAGGAACACCTGAGGAGATGGCTCATCCGCGTGACCGTCAACGAGTGCAAAAACCTGTGGAAATCCTTTTGGCGGCGAAGCGTCGGGCTGTTTGGTTTTACGGACGAAGACGTGCAGGAGCCATACGATTTTAGGGGATATACGGAAAGAGGCAGGCGGAGAGGAATGCCGCCCAAGGTCCCGGAGTTTGAGGAGCTTTCGCAGAGCGCATTGTATGAAGCGGTCATGGCGCTTCCCAAAGATTACCGGATCGTCGTACATCTTTTTTACTATGAGGACTACCGGACCGGGGAGATTGCAAAGCTTCTGCATATCCGTGAACAGACCGTCCGAACGAGGCTTGTCCGTGCGAGAAACAAATTGAAACAGCGGCTTAAGGAGGCGTGGCAGGATGGAGAAATGGTATAAAGAAACGTTTGATAAGGTTCATGTTCCCGAGGAGCTGTTGGGAAAGGTGATGGATATGGAGAATCAGACGGAGAAAAAAGCAAAAAGAGGATGGCGTTACGCAATGGGCGCTCTGGCAACAGCGTTTGGATTATTTGTGGCTTCCAACGGAATCTGCTATGCGGCGACGGGCGAGACTTGGGTTTCGAGAATGACAGTCTACTTTAACGGTGAGAAGTACGAGAGGGATGTTACCTGGCAGGAATATGAAGACGGCAAACTCATCGGAATGGTTCCTGTGACGCATTCTGACGAAGGCGACAATTCAGAGTCGGTTAATATGTGTATCATCACGGAAGATGGCGAGATAATGGATAAAGATATTACGTATTCTATTGATGATCGGGCGCTTACAGTCATAGAAGGGGATGATGGGTACGCGACCGGAAACTGTGAAGTAAGCTGCGAGGTGGAGAAAGATGAGGACGGCAGCGTATGGCTTCGCATCAGCGAGAATGACGTCTGCAAAGCGGAAGTGAATCTGACCGCCGACTTAGCGGATGGTACGGCGGAGGGAGACCTCACGTACGATGGCTTAATCTATCATTATCAGGTAACGCAGAATGCAAACGACGCGTATGAGGTTATGCTTTCCGCAGAGATTGCTGAAGAGTAAAGCAATAATGAAAACGTTAGCGTATAATGTGAACAATACAAATAAATTTGCCTCTGGCAAATTCTTCGAAAGAATCCGTCTTTGACGGATTCTTTTTCAACTTATGGGAAATTT
>CAZZNE010000026.1:2081-51593 GCA_964655525.1 uncultured Clostridium sp. | reverse complement strand
AAAGATGCGAATGGTACCCTAAAAAGTGCGAACCGTGTCGAAACGGTTAAAATTAAAGCGGATTATATTATAATGAGCCAATAGGCAGTTGCGAACCGGTTTCGCAGACACCTATTGGCTTTTTAAATATAGTAAACTGCAATGAAAGGTAAGCGTTTATGCAATAGGAGGTACATAAAATGGACGGACAACGTGCAGGGATAAAACCAAGAGGAGGAAGAATATTGCGTATCACAGCGGTCATACTGAGCGTCTGTCTGCTGGTTACGACTTTTCCGAACATACCGACAACACTGGGCGTTCTTGCGGTAGAAGTGCAGGAAACAGGGGACAGCCTGTATATTTTTGGCTTTTCGGAACTGCCGGAAGATACAGCAAAGCAGACCGTTCCGGTGGGAACGGAACTGGGAGAACTGATGCTGCCGGCTGTATTGGAGGCAGTCGTAGGGGAAATGTCCGTCAGGGAAGAAGCTGATCCGCCAGACAAAGACGATCACGTGGAAGAAAACAACAAAAACAAAGAGGAAAATACAGATCAAAATGCAGAGGAGAATATAGAGCAGGACGATACGGAGGAAACCGACAGCAAGGAAGAAAACACTGATATAGAGGACGGGAAAGAACAGGAAGAACAGGAAGTACAGCCGGAGGAATCCATGGAAGAAGACGCTGACACAGGAGAAACAGACGTGCCGGAAGAAGCAGGTGTGCCGGAGGAGACCCATACTGTTTCCATGCCCGAATACCAGGCGGAAAACATGATAGAGGTAAATACATTAGAGAGTATGCCGGATACGCAAAAACAACGGCAGACGCGCATAATAGAGAACGTTACATGGCGGTCCGGGCCGAGGTATGACGGAAGTACAGAGGGAGTTTATATTTTTACCGCTGTCCTGCCGGAAGGCTATACGCTGGCAGAGGGTGTCAGTCTGCCTCAAATTACGGTAACGGTACAGGGTGGCGATACAGATATTTTGATACAGGCATTGCTTGACAGGATAGCGGAGTTACCTGATTTGGAGGAATACCTTGCCGCAGAGCCGGAACTGGAAGCGGATGAGCAAAGCTATGCGCAGTGGGAAGAAAAACTGTATGAATATGCAGGGGAGGCGCTTGCCATCAGGGAAGCATATGAGGCGATGACGGAAGAACAGCAGGCGCAGATTCCCGAAGAAGAACGGACAAGGCTGACGGCATGGGTAGAATTTGCAGGATGGTTCTCGGGAAATAGCATGGTAATGGCGGCAGCCGTTACGGCAGTTCCGGGAGAGATATCCTCCGATGAGGAGTGGGATGCACAGACGCTGACAGCCGGAACCTACACGATTCTTCCGGGAGTGACGGTAACGGTGACGGGACAGCTTACCGTCAGCGGCGATGTGATCATAGAGGGCGGCGGAAAGCTTGTACGGGGGGGTGCTTCGGCATATTTTAAGGTGTCAGGCGGGAATCTGACATTGCAGAATATTGAGGTGGACGGTGCGTCTTTGTCTTCGTCTTATTCTATGATAGATGTTTCCGGCGGACAGGTAACATTGGGCGACGGGTGCCGGATTCATCACTGTATTAGAAGCTCCAGCAGTTCAAGCAGCGGCGGTGGTGCGGTTCTTCACTTAAATAGCAGCAATGCTGTTTTGGGGGAAGCTGTGATCGAGAACTGTCAGTGCTTAAGTTATGGAGGCGCTGTTTATATGACTGATGGCAGCAGCCTGATCATTAACGGCGGTACTTACCGGGGAAACAGTACAACAGAGGCTTCAAAACAATATGGCGGTGGATTTATATATAATGTAGGATCGAAAGTAGAAATTTACGGCGGCAGTTTTATTAATAATACATCGACAGGAAGAGGCGGCTGCATTTATAATGCCGGTAGAGCAGATACGGAAACGTATCTGTATGGCGGATATTTTCAGGGAAATAAAAGCACTTATACAGGCTGTACAGGCAGCGGTGCAGTGTTTTATTCCTCTGAAAATACGGCTGATACGGTTATCAGCCTGTCCGGTAATGCACAGTTTTGCGGGGACGGCGTTGCCGGGTCCGGTACGGACGGCGTATATCTTGGCTTGTCGAGTGGCGTAGCAAGAAAAGCAAAGATCAGCTCTGAATTAAAATATCCGCTTGCACTCTACTTGACGGCAACAGAAGGCAGGGTGATAGCGGAAGGCGTGGGTGGATACAGATTACAGGAGAAGGATATGAAGAAGATATCGTTTACCGATATCGGAACATCCGGCACGGTATGGTATGCCAAGCTGGATGTGGAAAATAATCAGATTATTCTGACCACAACGGATCCCGGTTACGAGCTTTATGTGACATATGCCCCAAACGGAGGCAAAGGAGATGTATCAGATAGCAATGAATATATTGTGGGGGATCTCATTACGGTACAGCCGGGAGATGCCTTAGAACGCGACGGTTATCGCTTTCAGGGCTGGAACACCAAAGCGGACGGTACGGGCACGGCTTATCAGGCGGGCGATACCTTTCAGATTACGAGCGATGTTACGCTGTACGCGCAATGGACGGACAATATTGCTCCTGTCATCGGTACGTTGGGATATAGCTATAAGCCGGCAAAATTTGGACAATGGCTGATCGGCAAGAAAAGCCTGATCATAACGGTGCCTGTAACAGAAGAAGGCAGCGGGGCAGAACAGATTACTTATATTGTGACACCGGAGGGCGGTACAGCAAGTACAAAGACATCAGCGATTGCGAATGGCAAAGCAACGATTACTGTTTCCGCTGATTTTAAGGGGACAATTGCGATTACGTGTACCGATAAGGACGGAAACACATCGGCAGGCGTGACCGTGGGAGCAGACCTCAATGCAACTGGTATTATCATTGAGGATCATGCACCGCAGATTGCATGGAAAACGGAAAATGCCGACATGGTGCAGACGGGAGAGTACAAAACGGCTCCGGACATTACCGTGACCGTAACGGATAACAAGGACAATGCGATTTCCAGTGGAATTGCCTCTATCAGCTATCAGATAGGAAACGGCAGTGTAAAAACAGTAAACCATGACGATACAACAAGTATGGTGGTAAATGACAGTTTTACGATCCCTGCAAGTGAGATTCCTGCGGGAGAAACGGTCATTACCGTGACGGCGGAAGATCATGCGGGAAACAGTGCTACAGTAACACAGACAATAAAAGTGCATACTCATAGCGGAACATTGCAAAATGCAATAGCGCCAACCTGTACGGATGCCGGAAGGAAGGCATATTACATTTGTGACTGTGGGAAGTGGTTTTCAGACAGTGGCTGTACGACTGAAATTGCAAAGTCAGACATTGAGATCGCGGCACTAGGACATGATTTCAGCGGGGAATATCAGTTTGATGAAAATGGGCATTGGCGTGTATGCTCCCACTGCAGCATAGCGCAGACATCAGAAAGCCATGTATATGATGATAATATTGATCCTACCTGTAACAAATGCGATTATCAAAGGACGATCGCGCATGTGCACAGCGTGGCAGGAACGGTGGCTGCGAAAGAGGCAACGTGTACTACTGCAGGAAACAGTACCTATTACATTTGTGACTGTGGGAAGTGGTTTTCTGATAGTGCCTGTACGAAAGAGGTTACAGATCAAGATGTCATGATAGCAGCGAAGGGGCATGATTTCAGCGGGGAATATCAGTCTGATGAGAATGGACATTGGAAAGCATGTACCCGCTGTGGTGTAAAGGATACGGCAAATAACCACCGTTATGACAATGACGGGGATGCGGATTGCAATGATTGTGGTTATAAGAGGGAAATCGGTGATCAGCCGACACCGCAGCCGACGTCACAGCCGACACTGCAGCCGACGTCACAGCCGACACCGCAGCCGACGTCACAGCCGACACCGCAGCCGACGTCACAGCCGACGTCACAGCCGACGTCACAGCCAACACCACAGCCGACGCCGCAAATGACGCTACAGCCGACGCTGCAGCCGACACCGCAAATGACGCTGCAGCCGACACCGCAATTATCCCCAGAGCTGACACTGCAGCCGACACCGGAACCGGCAGAATCGTCGCAGCCAATACCGCAAGTGACGCCACAGCAGACAGAAACGATGCAGCCGTCAAGCACGCCGAATCCACAGGAAGTGCCACAGCAAACCGAAACGCCGGGCGATAAACCGGGAACAGTATCAAGCACGCCGGATCACAGTCAGCCGGAGGATACGAGGGAGACGGAAAGCACCGAAACAACGGAACCGACAGAGCAGCCAATAGAAACGGAGAAAGGGCAGCTGTCGGAAACAGAGACAGAGCCGCCAGCGGAAACGGAGAAAGAGCAGCTGTCGGAGGTAGAAAATGTTCAGATCATTCCTGCTTCAATAGACAACGGCAGAATCACAATATCGGGCGAGCCGATTGCAACAGGCAATGTGAACGGTATGACAAGTACAAGTACAGCGCTGGATCTTGGAAACGGTGAAATTAGCGTAACGATAGTATGTAAAGATGAGGTATATACAGCAGGAGTGGCCGATACCATTGCGGTAGCAAATGCGGTTCTGACCCCCGAGCAGTCAGAGCTGGTAGCGAATGGCGAAACCATAGAAGTGAGAATTGAAGTAAAGGATATTTCAGGCAATGTGCCGCAGCAGGATAAAGAAGTGATAGAGGACGGCGTGGAGGAATATCAAAAGGAAGTACCGGGGCTGATACTTGGTATGCATGTTGACCTCTCCGTGTATATAAAGATTGGGTCAGGCGACTGGAACGCGATTTCAGAGACGAGAGAACCGTTAGAAGTGGTCATAGGGGTTCCTGAAGAATTGCAGGAACAGGGCAGAACGTACTATATCATTCGCGCTCATGAAGGCGAGTACACGCTGATGAACGATATGGACGACGAGCAGAATACGATTACGATCCGGACGGAGATGTTCTCAAGCTATGCGATTGCTTATGTGCAGACAGAGAGAAAAGGGGACACGTGCGGTCTATGCCATATCTGCCCGACCTTCCTCGGTCTATGCTGCTTTATCTGGTTGGCGGTCATCGTGGCAGTGATAATGATCATGATCCTTGTTCTGCGCAGAAAAAAGGACAAAGATAAGAGACGGGCGGGAGCATACTAATTCAAAAAATGCAATCACAAGAAAACCAATAGCCTCATGTGGAGTCCTATTGGTTTTTCTTATTGACTTTTTCCCGATACAAAAATATGATGGTTCTTGGAGAGAATTCGATTTCCGTGCTGCATGACAATATTGCTGTCATGGCAGCAATATTGTCATGCAGTGTGGGAATGCGGGGAGGTTACGGAATATGGAGCGCATGGATGAAGGAATCGCAGAGGAAAGCGTGCTGCACCGGGTGGCGGAGGGCGCAGAACAGGAGGACTATCTGAAGACTCTCCGTGCGCTCTTAAAAGACGATTCCCTTTCCGAGGAGCAGAAGCTAAAAGAGATGGAACGTCCGATGTGGGAATTGATACGCCTGTTGCAGGGAAAAAGTTTTATGACGGCAAAGGGTTTAGAATACTGCTATGGCGTGAAAGGAAACGAAATTTTTGTGAGCCGTAAGAGTAAGTCCATCACACGTTCCACAGTGAAGCTGTCCTTAAAGAGCCTGATCGCTTTACGGGGGCAGGGGCGTGATGTGGAGGGACCGAAGATGCTCGGCACGTTTGGAGCAAGCTATCTGTATCCGGTCTTTGATTATATGGGCTTGCTTCGGGAATAAAAAAAGTGTAGAATTTAATGTACTGACAAAAACGCTGTCTTAGGGGAAAAGGACTTCAGTTAAAAGAAGCATGTGGAAGAAACGGCGGATAACGCTGGAAAGCGCATGTTCAGGCAGCGGGATAAAGGAGAAAAGAAAATGGCACTCAGCAAAAAGCCCGTGACGGGAATGCGGGATATTCTGCCTGCGGAGATGCAGGTCAGAGATTATGTGATCGGTGTGATCAAGGAAACTTACGCAAAATTTGGGTTTACCTCTATCGAGACGCCGTGCGTGGAGAATATTGCAAATCTGACAAATAAGCAGGGCGGAGAAAACGAAAAGCTGATCTTCAAGATATTAAAGCGCGGGGAGAAGCTTACTGCCGTGCTTCAGGGGGGAGAAGGCAAAGGGGAAGGAACGCCGGCGGGCGAAGTGGATCTTGCGGATAGTGGATTACGCTATGATCTGACCGTGCCACTTGTGCGCTATTATTCCAATCACGCAAACGAGCTGCCATCCCCTTTTAAGGCATTGCAGATTGGGAACGTGTGGCGTGCGGACAGACCGCAGAAAGGTCGTTACCGTCAGTTTATGCAGTGTGATATTGATATTTTGGGCGAGTCGACGAATCTTGCAGAGATCGAGCTCATTCTGGCAACGACGACAACGCTCGGAAAGCTTGGTTTCCGCGGCTTTCAGATCCGCATCAACGACAGGCGGATATTAAAGGCAATGGCAGTCTACAGCGGCTTTCCCGAAGAAGCATGCGAGCAGGTCTTTATCATATTGGATAAAATGGACAAGATCGGAGCGGAAGGCGTAGCGGCGGAGCTTGAGGAAAGCGGATTTGCAAAGGAGAGCGTAGAACGCTATCTTGAGCTGTTTGCAGGAGTCGGACAGGCAGCCGACGGGATTTCCTATCTTGCGGAGAAACTTCGCGGCGTGATGGAGCCGGAGGTTTCCGAGAACTTAAAGGAGATCATTGCCGGAGTGGGTGCAACGAAATCTTCGGATTTTGAGCTGGTATTTGACCCGACACTCGTGCGGGGAATGTCCTATTATACCGGAACCATTTTTGAGATTGCGATGCCGGAATTGGGAATCAGCTGCGGAGGCGGCGGTCGGTATGATAAGATGGTCGGGAAATTTACGGGAAACGATGTGCCGGCATGCGGTTTTTCCATCGGATTTGAGCGGATTATCCTGATTCTGACGGAAAAAGGTTTTACTGTTCCGAATGTAAAAAAAGAAGCGTATCTCATAGAGAAGGGACTTCCTACCGATCGGCTCTGCGAGGTGATCGCGGATGCACAGAAGCGGCGTGAGAGCGGGATACAGGTGCTTGTCGCGCGGATGAATAAGAACAAGAAATTCCAGAAAGAACAGCTTGCGGCGGAAGGCTATACGGATATTCATGAGTTTTATATCAATCCGCTGCAATAAAAAAGAAAAAGCAGGTCAAAGAAAAGAGGACAAAGGCATGGCTGAGACGTTACAGGGATTAAAGCGCTCCCATCGGTGTGCGGAGCTAAATGCGGCAAACGCCGGAGAAACCGTAACCGTTATGGGATGGGTGCAGAAGCAGAGAAATAAGGGCGGGATCATTTTTGTGGATCTGCGTGACCGCTCGGGCATTTTACAGATCATTTTTGAGGAGAGTGACTGCGGCAGCGAGAGCTTTGCCAAGGCGGAACGTATGCGAAGCGAGTTTGTCATTGCCGTTGTCGGAAGAGTGGAAAAGCGCGCCGGAGCGGTGAATGAGAATCTGGCAACCGGAGAGATTGAGGTGCGCGCGAAGGAGGTTCGGATTCTTTCAGAGTCAGAGACACCGCCGTTCCCAATTGAGGCGGACTCTAAGACGAAAGAGGAGATCCGCTTAAAATACCGTTATTTGGATTTAAGAAGACCGGATTTACAGGAAAAGCTCATGCTGCGCAGTAAGATTGCGACGACCATGAGAACCTTTATGGCGAATGAGGGCTTTGTGGAGGTGGAGACGCCGATCTTGTGTAAATCGACACCGGAGGGCGCAAGAGATTATCTCGTGCCGAGCCGTGTGCATCAGGGTTCCTTTTATGCGCTTCCGCAGTCGCCGCAGCTTTTTAAGCAGCTCCTCATGTGTTCGGGTTTTGATCGATATTTCCAGATCGCGAAATGCTTCCGGGACGAGGATCTGCGTGCCGACAGACAGCCGGAATTTACGCAGGCGGACATGGAGCTTTCCTTTGTGGATGTGGATGATGTCATCGAGGTTAATGAGCGTCTGATTCAGGCCGTGTGCAGGGAGGCAGTCGGAATGGAGGTTTCTCTTCCTCTGCCGCGGATGAAGTGGATCGACGCGATGAACCGTTACGGTTCGGACAAGCCCGATACCCGTTTCGGCATGGAGCTGATCGACGTTTCCGAGGTAGTTAAAGGCTGTGGCTTCGGCGTATTTACCACCGCGCTGGAAAACGGCGGTTCCGTCCGCGGACTGTGCGTGAAAGGACAGGCATCCATGCCGCGCAAAAAGATTGATGCGCTTGTTGATATGGCAAAGGGAAGCGGCGCAAAGGGACTTGCTTATTTATGTATTGAGGAGGACGGCAGTTATAAATCCTCTTTTGCGAAGTTTATGACCGAGGAGCAGCTTCATGCGCTCGTTCAGGCAATGGGCGGCGATAAAGGCGATCTGCTGCTGTTTGCGGCGGATAAAAATAAAATCGTGTGGAATGTACTCGGACAGCTCCGTATCGAGCTGGGACATCAGCTTGGACTGATCGACGAGAACCGATTTGATTTCCTTTGGGTTGTGGAATTCCCGCTGCTTGAATGGAGCGATGAGGAAAAACGCTTTATGGCGATGCATCATCCGTTTACGATGCCGATGGAAGAGGACTGGGGCTATATTGATTCCGATCCGGGACGCGTACGCGCCAAGGCATACGATATTGTCTTAAACGGTGTGGAGCTTGGCGGAGGATCGGTCAGAATTCACCAGAACGACATTCAGGAGAAGATGTTTGAGGTGCTCGGCTTTACGAAGGAACAGGCATGGAGCCAGTTTGGATTTTTGCTGAGCGCATTTCAGTACGGTGTGCCGCCTCACGCGGGTCTCGCATATGGTCTTGACCGCTTCGTGATGCTGCTTGTCCACGCGGACAATATCCGTGAGGTGATCGCATTCCCGAAGGTCAAGGACGCTTCCTGCCTGATGAGCGAGGCGCCCGATACGGTGGCGGAGAAGCAGCTTTACGAGCTTGGAATCGGCATTCTGGCAAAGAATGATAAACAAGAGTGACGGAAGCAGCGTATGAAGCAGACAGGCCGCCTTGCGTATCTGGCATGGGAACAGGCGAAGGGGATATGATAAACGTAAAGAAAGGGAAACGGAATGGGAACGATCACGATTTTACCGGAAACGACAAAAAATCCGATCACACTGATGGGCGTTCGGGCAGGGGTATGCTGGAACGGGGATATTACGGATGACGAAAAGAATTATAAGCGCGGCATGGGGTGTATCCAGTCCGACCACGGCAGGGTGATGGAGTATGTGAACGTGGAAATGATCTTGGACGGGTACTCCGCCAGAGTCATCAGAGAGTGGTATACACATATCGGTTCTCTTCCGAGCCGCCTTCAGGCATCCACCAGATATATTGACTATTCCAAAAACGGATTCAGCTATGTGACGCCGAAATCCATTGAGGAAAATGAGGAGGCAAAAGCAAAGTGGGACGGACTCATGGAACATATTCGAACAGAGCTCTGTTCACTCGAAAATGAGTATGGCATTCCGAAGGAGGACGTTGCGAACGGTCTGCCGCTCGGCATGACAACAAAGGTTGTGGACAGGCGCAATCTCCGCAATCTGGTTGATATGAGCCATCAGAGAAAATGCTACCGGGCATATTGGGAGTACCGGGAGCTGTTTGCGGATATCGAATGTGCGTTAAGGGCGTATTCGGAGGAATGGGCGTGGATCACGGATCATCTCTTTGTGCCGAAGTGTAAATTGCTGGGGCGTTGTCCGGAGAGTAAGCCGTGCGGAAAGATTTCGTTCCGTCAGTGATGGTTATGGCATTTTTTAACAAAAACGGTTGCATATTTTAGGCAATTGTGATAGACTGTTTCACGTTGACAAACAATTGTCCGTGGTACAAAAACAAGTAAGACGGCAGTCTGCCCAAATATGCGATGCATACGGCAGACGAAAGCGTTAGCGAATCGAGGGAATCCCATGGCGGAGACAGCCGGATACTATGTGGTGAAAAAGCGGGCGCTGCCCGAGGTTTTGCTCAAAGTAGTGGAAGCAAAGCGTCTGATTGATTCGGAGAAGGTCGAATCCGTGCAGGAAGCGGTCGAACGTCTCGGCATCAGCCGCAGTTCTTTTTATAAATATAAAGATGATATTTTCCCGTTTCATGATACGGCGGAGGGAACGACGATCACACTTACCTGTCAGATGGACGACGAGCCGGGGCGGTTGTCCCGCTTACTCGGAATTGTCGGCGAGTTCGGGGCGAATATCCTGACGATCCATCAGAGCATTCCGATCAACGGGGTCGCGTCGCTCTCCTTAAGCGTTCAGATTCTAAAGACGACGGGGGATGTATCGCGGATGGTCAGCGTCATGGAACAGCAGCAGGGCGTGCGTCATGTGAAGATCCTTGCGCGGGAATAAAAAATGAGCTGCGCTCATTTCAGAATGGCGCAACGCGCGATTCTTTTGGAATGGAGAATCTCCAAACATCTATGAAATTCAGGAGGAACGGTCATGGTAAAGGTAGCGGTACTCGGATATGGCAATATCGGCAGCGGTGTTGTTACGGTCATTCAGGAGAATCAGGCATTGATCGAAAAAAAGATCGACAATGAGATCGAAGTGAAGTATGTGCTGGATCTTCGGGATTTTCCGGGCGACCCGATGGAAAAGAAGCTTGTGCATGACGTCAATGTCATTCTCGAGGACCCGGAGATTGATATTGTCTGTGAGACAATGGGCGGCGTGGAGCCTGCCTATACATTCAGCAAAAAAGCGCTGCTTGCGGGAAAATCCGTCTGCACCTCCAACAAGGAGCTTGTTGCGGCGCACGGCGCGGAGCTTTTAGAGATCGCAGGAAAGCAGAATGTGAATTACATGTTTGAGGCGAGCGTTGGCGGCGGAATCCCGATCATCCGTCCGTTAAACAATTCCCTGACGCCGGAAAAGATAGAGGCGATCACGGGTATCATGAACGGCACGACGAACTATATGCTCACGAAGATGGCGAAAGAAGGCTGCTCCTATGAGGACGTTTTGAAGGAAGCGCAGGAGAAGGGCTATGCTGAAAAAAATCCGGCGGCCGATGTCGAGGGCTATGACGCCTGCCGTAAGATTGCAATCCTGTCTTCTCTGATGTGCGGAAAGACGGTCGATTATAATGACATTTATACAGAGGGGATCACAAAGATCACCGACAAAGATTTTAAGTATGCAAAGAAGCTTGGCATGAGCATTAAACTGCTTGCCATGAGTAAAGATGTGGACGGCGAGCTGCTTGCCATGGTCGCACCGTTTATGATCAGTGAGACGCATCCGCTGTTTGCGGTCAACGACGTGTTTAACGGCATTCTGGTACATGGTAACATGCTTGACGACGCGATGTTTTACGGCAGGGGCGCCGGAAAGCTGCCAACGGCGAGCGCAGTCGTATCGGATGTGATGGAATGTGCGCGGAATCTGCATCATAATCTGCGCGTATACTGGTCTGATGAAAAAATGACAATGAAGAATGTGAGCGACACGTCGAAGCGCTTCTTCGTCCGCATGAAAGCGGATGCATTTGCAAGCGCGCGTTCAGCGTTTGGCATGCCGGAAAAAATCGTGGTTCCTGAACTGCCGGATGAGTTTGCGTTCATCACGAACGTGATGACGGAAAAAGAATACCGTCAGCGGGAGCAGTCGGTTGATGGCATACTCGGCATGATCCGTGTGGAGGCATAAAAAGAAGGCTGCGCGTTCTCTCGGAGATTTGCTGTGTGATTCTTTCGAGTCAGGTAAGAATGGAGGATGAAGATGAAGTATGTGATCGTTCTCGGAGACGGGATGGCGGATGAACCGATCGAGGAGCTTTCAGGAAAAACGCCGCTTGAATATGCAAAAACACCGACCTTTGACCGATTGAGCAAATGTGCGGAGATCGGCATGGTTCATACGATACCTGATGGAATGAAGCCGGGTTCTGACACAGCGAATCTGTCCGTGCTCGGCTATGATCCGAAGCGTTACTATTCGGGAAGATCGCCGTTGGAGGCATTGAGCATCGGCGTACCGATGGAGGAGACGGATATTGCCCTGCGCTGCAACATTGTCACACTGTCCGAGGAGAGGGTGCCGTTTGAGGAGCAGGTCATTATCGATCATAGTTCAGGGGAGATCAGCACGGAAGATTGTGCGGTTTTGCTTGACGCGGTGCGCAGAGAGTTAGAAAATGAAATGTACCGTTTTTATGTCGGAACAAGCTACCGCCATTGCGTGATCTGGAAAATGGGAAAGGTCATCGATCTGGTGCAGCCGCACGATGTATTGACGCAGAAGATCGGACAGCATCTTCCCAAGGACGCAGTACTGCGTGAGATGATGCGTAAAAGCTATGAGATCCTCACAAAGCATCCTTTGAATATCGAGCGAAAAAAGAAAGGCCTGCCGCCGGCAAACTGCTGTTGGTTCTGGGGAGCGGGCACGCGTCCGAAGCTGTCCTCTTTTTACGAGAAGACAGGGAAGAGGGGCGTCATGATTTCGGCAGTGGATCTCTTAAAGGGAATCGCGGTCGGCGCCGGAATGGATAACATTCATGTGGAGGGCGCGAACGGCTCTCTTCACACAAACTGGGAAGGAAAAGCACAGGCAGCGGTAAAGGCGCTCGCGGAGGACGGCTACGATTTTGCCTATGTGCATTTGGAAGCGCCTGACGAAATGGGACATCAGGGCAGCGTCAAAAAGAAGGTGCAGGCGATCGAATATTTAGACGAGCGGGTGACGGCGCTTATTGCGGACGGACTGGATAAGGCAGGAGAAGCGTACCGAATGCTTATTTTGCCGGATCATCCGACGCCGATCCGCGTGCGCACGCACACGGCGGACGCCGTACCGTACTTACTTTATGACAGTGAGAGCCCCGAGGCGCATACATGGAATTACAACGAAAAAGAAGCCGCGCAGAGCGGAAACAATGTTGCGCACGGTTATGAAATGATCGAAAAGCTTTTTTCGACAGGCGAATAAGGAAAGGCATGGAAACCATATGATCAAGGTAGTAAAATTTGGAGGGAGCTCGCTTGCGAGCGCGGAGCAGTTTGAAAAGGCGGGCGCGATTATCCGCTCAGATAAGGACAGAGTGTTTGTTGTTCCTTCTGCGCCGGGGAAGCGCAATTCTTCTGATACGAAGGTGACGGATATGCTTTACGCCTGTTATGAAACGGCGGAGCGCGGAAAAGATTTTTCCGTCCGTCTTGCACGCATTGAAACGCGGTATCAGGAAATCATTGACGGCTTGGGATTGACACTCTCCCTGCGTGAGGAATTTGAGAAGATCAAAAAGAATTTTACGGAGAAAGCGGGGAGTGATTACGCCGCAAGCCGCGGGGAATACTTAAATGGTATGATCATGGCGGAGTATCTCGGTTTTCCGTTTATTGACGCAGCGGAAGTGATCTGCTTTGATAAGAAGGGCAATTTTGATTCGGAAAAGACGGACGCCGTGCTCTCGAAGCGGCTGATCAAAGAAGGACGTGCGGTCATACCGGGCTTTTACGGGGCAATGCCGGATAAAAGAATCAAGACGTTTTCGCGCGGCGGTTCCGATATTACGGGTTCCATCGTCGCAAGGGCAGCGCGGGCGGACGTGTATGAGAACTGGACGGATGTGTCGGGCTTTTTGATCGCCGATCCGCGCATCATTTCCGATCCGCAGGCAATTGACACGATTACCTACAGAGAGCTGCGGGAGCTGTCCTATATGGGCGCGACCGTGCTGCATGAGGATGCGATCTTTCCCGTGCGCAAGGCGGGGATACCGATCAACATCCGCAACACGAATCAACCGAAGGATCGTGGCACATGGATCGTGGAGAGCACCTGCCAGAAGCCGCGTTATGTCATCACGGGTATTGCGGGAAAGAAGGGCTTCTGCTCGATCAATATTGAAAAAGCAATGATGAATTCGGAGGTCGGATTCGGGCGTAAAGTGCTGGAAGTGTTTGAAAAGAACGGTATTTCCTTTGAACATATCCCGTCCGGTATTGACACGATGACCGTATTCGTGCATCAGTCTGAATTTGTGGAAAAAGAACAGAAAGTGCTTGCGGGCATTCATAAGCTCGCACAGCCCGATACGATAGAGATGGAGTCCGATTTGGCGCTGATCGCCGTTGTGGGACGCGGCATGAAAGCGACAAGGGGAACGGCGGGACGTATTTTTTCCGCATTGGCGCATGTCAACGTCAACGTGAAAATGATCGATCAGGGTTCCAGTGAGTTGAATATCATCATCGGTGTCAAAAACGAAGATTTTGAAAGTGCGATCAAGGCAATCTACAATATTTTTGTTGAGGCGCAGCTCTAAAGAAAATGAAGATGTTCTAAGGCGTCAGAATACGCCGCCAAGGTGAAACAGGTTTCACCTTGAACATCTAAGTCATTTTCTGAAATGTGATATCAACACTGGTGGTATGCCGCCGTAGCGGTATGTTTGGAAGTGTGAAAACCATGGCAAAAAAGACGGGAAGCATCGTAAAACAGGCAGGGGTTCTTGCGGCAGCAGGAATCCTTGTTAAGATTATAGGAATTTTGTACAGGAGTCCGCTGACCTCGTTGATCGGAGATGAGGGAAACGGCTATTATAGTGTCGCCTATAATATCTATATCATCATTCTCATGCTTTCCTCGTATAACATTCCGGCTGCCGTTTCCAAGCTGATCGCTGAGAAACTGGCGCTCGGACAATACAAAAACGCGCACAGGGTGTTCATCTGTGCGCTTTGGTATGTGATGGTGCTCGGCGTTATCGCGGCGGCAGTGCTGTACTTTTTTGCCGATAAGCTCGTCGGACCGAATGCGGCGACGGTGCTCAGGGTCTTTGCGCCAACTATTTTGATTTTTGGACCGCTGGGGGCGCTGCGCGGCTACTTTCAGGCGCATCATACGATGACGCCGACTTCGGTTTCGCAGATTTTTGAGCAGATTCTGAACGCGGGCGTGAGCATTGGCGCGGCTTACTTTTTTACAAGAACGGTTCCGGGCATGACGGAGGCGGCAAGAGAGACGGCTTATGCGGCGGGAAGCGTATTACAGACGGGATCGGCGTATGTGCTCGGGGAGTCGGCGGCGCGCGGAACGGATACACAGCGCGCGATTTTAGGAGCGGCGGGAAGCGCGCTCGGAACGGGAAGCGGCGTGCTCATCGCCATGCTGTTTATGGCGTGGGTGTATGCCTTAAACCGGAGTTCCCTGAAAAAAAATATACGGAGGGACCGGACGGGAGAGGCGCTTCCATACGGACAGATCTTTAAGCTGATGCTGTTAATGGTAACTCCGATCCTGCTCAGTAATCTTATTTATAATTTCAGCACGACGCTGAATCAGACAATCTATTTTGGTGTCCTTCGGGAGATACAGGGTGTTTCCGAGGCGGAGTCGTCTACGATGTACGGTATTTATTCGGGCAAGGCGACGATCATTGTCAATGTGCCGATCGCGATCGCCGCAGCGATGAGCTCGGTCATGATCCCGGCGATTTCGTCAGAATATGCAAAGCGTAACATGAAGGAGATCCACAGAAAGCTCGATCAGTCCATCCGCGTGACGATGATGGTGGCGATCCCGTCCACGGTCGGATTATTTGTGCTTGCAAGAGAGATCACACAGCTTTTGTTCCCGCAGAGGGCTTCGCTTGAGATGGCGTCAAGCCTGTTGCGCGGGCTTTCCGTAACCGTGATCCTGTTCAGCATTTCCACGATCACGAACGGTGTGCTGCAGGGAATCGGAAAAGTGGTAAAACCGGTGATCCATGCAAGCGCAGCGCTTGTGATCCAGGGAATCGTGCTCGCGCTTTTGCTGCTCGGAACGGATTGGAATTTGTATGCGCTCGTCATTGCATCCATCCTGTATTCAGGTCTGATCGTGCTCTTAAACGGGTACAGCTTAAAAAGACTTCTACATTATCGGCAGGAGATCAGAAATACATTTGTGATGCCGTCGTTCGCGGCCGCGGTCATGGGCGTTGCTGCGTGGGGCGTTTATCACGGTCTGTATCAGCTTGTAAAAAGCAATGCGCTCTGCCTGTTTGCCGCAATCGGCATCGCGGGCTGCGTGTATTTCATCGTGCTCCTAAAGATCGGAGGCGTCGGGGAGCGGGAGCTGCGCTCTTTCCCAAAAGGGACGCTGCTCATTCGGGTCGCAAAAAAAACGGGGCTGCTGTAAGCCCCGTTTTTGATGTATGGGAAGGAGAGCCAATCTCTTACGACTCGATGGCGTCTTCTTTTTCCGGCAGGATCAGCTTTACCTTCTCAATCCGGTTTCTGCGAACCTGCGTTGCCTCAAGCATGGTGCCGTCTTCCAATGTGACGCGGTCCATCCGCTTCGGCAGGCGCTCCAGCTTATCAATGATCATTCCGCCGATGGAATCATAGTCCTCGCTTTCCAAATGCAGGGAAAGTGCATCATTGATGTCGTCGAGCTTCATGCTTCCCTCGATCAGATACGCCCGCTCATTCAGCGCCTGAATTAGTTCTTTTTCATCTTCATCATATTCGTCACGGATCTCGCCGACAATCTCCTCAAGCAGATCTTCAAAGGTGATCATGCCTGCCGTAGTGCCGTATTCATTCTGCACCATGGAAACCGCAAAGCCCTTTTCACGCATTTCCAGCATCAGATCAGCCGTGTTCTTGAACTCATAAGTATAATGTACCTCACGCAGAATATCCTGTATGTGAAAAGCGCTTTTGTTTGTCAAAAGAAGGAAATCTTTGATATTGATGATACCGATGATGTAATCGGGATCATCATCATAGACGGGAATACGGGTATACATGGAATCCTGAAATACCCGCAAAACCTCGCGATAGCCAGCACTCAGGGAGAGCGTTGTCATATGGATGCGGGGGATCATAATATCCTTTGCAACAGAATCGGAAAAATCAAATACATTGTGGATGATCTCTTTTTCTTCGCTTTCGATCACGCCGTCCTCGTGGCTGACATCGATGAGCGTATGCAGATCGCTTTCCGTGAGCGCCGCAATTTTTTGATCCGGGTCGATATGTGACATGCGCAGGAGCGCGTTTGAGAGCTTATCAATGATAAAAATGACCGGGGTTAAGAGCCACATGAGAAAGCGGATGGTTTTAGCATAGGAAAGAACCATTTTTTCCGCGCGGCTCATTGCTTTTGTTTTGGGTACGATCTCGCCGAACAGAAGGACAAGCACGGTAAGGATACCGGTGGCAATGCCGACGGCAACACTTCCGAACAAATCTACAGCAAGGGTGGTCGTTAAAGAGGAAGCGCTTAAGTTGACGATATTGTTGCCGATCAGAATGGCGCTGAGCATTTTACTGTATTGGTCTAACACATTCTGCGCAGTAAGCGCGCGCTTGTTTCCTTCTTCGCACAGCGTGCGGATACGGATGCGGCTTACCGTGGAAAATGCGGTCTCTGCCGATGAGAAAAACGAGGATAATAACAAAAGGATAAACAGTGCGAACAGCTTGATAAATGTGACGGTTGGGTCGATCGGTTCAAGAGGGGGCATAATTCTCCTATCTGCACGGAATCGTGCAAAAACGTAATATGTTGTTACCTAAATATATACAATGTTATAAACTGCTTGTCAAGTTTTGAACTGTGGCGGAATATACATAGTTATGGAGGAAAAAAGAGGAGGAGGATTTCATGATGGAACAACAAATGCGTGTGAGAGAGGAAACAAGAATTCCACGTCCGCCCGTCGTGCGCGTGCTGCAATGCCTGCTGTTCGGTTATCTTATCACAGGAGCGCTGCTCCTGCTGCTTGCGGGACTTTTGTATAAAATGCAGCTTTCGGAACAGCTTGTGTCGATCGGCATCATCGTTATATATGTGGTGTCAGCGCTCATATCCGGCTATATCGCGGGAAAGAAGGCGGGAAACAAAAAATATCTGTGGGGTCTTTTGCAGGGAGGACTTTATTTTGCCGTACTCCTGCTCATGACGCTGGTAGTCAAACGGTCCGTTTCGGATTTCGGCTCCAATTTAGTAACGACGTTCCTGCTCTGCACGGGAAGCGGTATGCTCGGCGGTATGCTGGCATAGGCTTAGAGGGAAAGAATCATTTCAAGTACGCGGGGCGTTTGCGGAGAAATCTTTTTACACAAGGAAACTTTTGGTTGAAACAGGAGGAAAACTGTGCTATACTACGAACTGTTATAGGCAGATAAATTTGTGCCTGCGTCATGGCATATGCCATACATAGTTTGGTTTGCAGGTTACGGAAAGGTATAGGTACTGATCATGAAGCACATTAAGACATTAAACACGAGGGATCTGAAGAAATCCATGAAGAAAGGCGGCTGCGGCGAGTGCCAGACTTCCTGCCAGTCCGCATGCAAGACTTCCTGTACGGTAGGGAACCAGACCTGTGAGAAGGCAAAATAACATGCCATGCAGCAAGCTGCACACGGGAAGAGAACCGGAAACATAAGCGCTATTGTAAGCAGCGATGACCGTCGCTGCTTATTGTACGTTTGCGCAAAGAAATCAAACACCCCACAGCAAGCTGACGGGGAATTTGACCTTCGTGGCATGCGCCAAATGGATGCTGACGCATTCGCCTGGCTCATTGCACGCGGAAATAAAAGCAATACAGAAAGGCTGGATACAAGTGGTACATCAGTACAAAAGCAATGGATATGAGATCGTATTAGACGTCAACAGCGGCTCCGTGCATGTGGTGGATGACCTTGCCTATGATCTGATCAAACCGGTGGAGGCGCTGATTGATCAGGGGATGACGAAGCAGGAAGATATCACGGCGCATATTATGACGAAGGCGGCATCCGCAGCGTCACAGACTGCAGGAGCAAATGAGGATATGCAGAAGGAAGCCGCCGGCCGGATCGCGGCGCACACACAGGAGGAGATCGCGGAGGCGGTCGGGGAACTGTTATCCTTAAAAGAAGCGGACATGCTCTATACAAAGGATATTTATGAGCCGTATATCGACGCCATGAAAAAGCGTGAGACCGTTGTCAAGGCGCTCTGCCTGCATATTGCGCATGACTGCAATTTAGCCTGCCGCTACTGCTTCGCTGAGGAAGGCGAATATCACGGCAGACGCGCGCTCATGAGCTTTGAGGTCGGGAAAAAAGCACTTGATTTTTTGGTGGCAAATTCCGGGAACCGGGTGAATCTCGAAGTTGATTTTTTTGGCGGCGAGCCACTCATGAACTGGGATGTGGTAAAGGAGCTGGTTCTTTACGGGCGGAGTCTGGAAAAAGAGCATCATAAGCGTTTTCGTTTTACGATGACGACGAACGGGCTTCTTCTGGATGAGGAAAAGCTTACCTTTATCAATCAGGAGATGGGAAATCTTGTCTTAAGTCTGGACGGAAGAAAAGAAATTCACGATCGCATGCGTCCGCACAGGGGCGGACAGGGAAGTTATGATGAGATCGTTCCGAAATTCCTGCATGCTGCCGAGAGCAGGGATCAGATGAATTATTATGTGCGGGGAACGTTTACGAGATATAATCTTGATTTTGCAGAGGATGTCCTGCATGTCGCGGATCTCGGTTTTCAGCAGATTTCCGTTGAGCCGGTCGTTGCCGATGCGGATGAGGATTATGCCATCCGTGAGGAGGATGTTCCGGCAATCGAGCGGGAATATGACAGACTGGCGGAAGCGCTGCTTGAGAGGCGTAAGGCGGGAAAGCCGGTCAATTTCTTTCATTTTATGATCGATCTTGAGGGCGGTCCCTGCGTGGCAAAGCGTCTGTCGGGCTGCGGTTCGGGCTGCGAATATCTGGCGGTGACGCCGTGGGGTGATTTTTATCCATGCCATCAGTTTGTCGGGCAGGAGGAATTCCTGATGGGCAATGTGGATACGGGAATTGTCAGACCGGAGGTTCGACAGCAGTTTCAGGACTGCAATGTTTATACAAAAGAAAAATGTAAAGACTGTTTTGCAAAGTTTTATTGCAGCGGCGGCTGCGCTGCGAACGCGTATCATTTTGACGGCGACATCAACGGGGCGTACGACATCGGGTGCAGACTTCAGCGCAAGCGCGTGGAATGCGCGATTATGATGAAAGCGGCACAAATGTGAAGGAAATGAAGCCTTTCTAAGGCTGAAAAGAACTCAGCCTAAGAAAAGCCAGGTCATTTTTTACGAAATAGGTAGTCATGTGTAGGAAAACAAAAGGAGAAGAAAGATCATGAAAAAGAGCAAGGGTATCATAACGCTCATCATCACGGCAGCTTTGATCGCAGGACTCGGGTTTGTGGCGGTCTATGGTATTGGTTCCGCACGCAACGGTTCGGCACGTAATATCAAGCGGGGACTGGACTTAGCAGGCGGTGTCAGCATTACCTATCAGGTAGTGGGTGACTCTGATCCGTCCGCGGAGGATATGAGCGATACGGTGTACAAGCTGCAAAAACGTGTGGAACAGCAGAATTACAGCACAGAGTCTCAGGTTTATCAGGAAGGCTCCGACAGGATCAACGTGGAGATCCCAGGCGTATCGAATGCGGAAGAAGTGTTGGAAAACTTAGGAAAGCCGGGTTCCCTGCTGTTTATCATGCAGTATGATGATGCGGGAAATTTGAACTATACGCAGGAATTAATGCTAACAGAAGATGGGAGTTATGAATTTGTCTATACGCTGGCACGGCCGTTGGAGGAAATTGAGGCATCCGGTTCGATCGTGATTACAGGTACGGATGTCAAAAGCGCGGACGCGCGGTATTATACCGATCAGCTGACGGGAGCGAGTGAAGTCGGGGTCGATCTGACGCTGACGGATGCAGGTGCGGAGAAATTTGCCGTTGCGACCGCGAAGGCAGCCGGAAGATGGAGCATCGGCATTTATTATGACGGGGGATTTATCAGTGTTCCGAGTGTAAACTCCGTGATCAATGATGGTCAGGCGAAAATTTCGGGCGGCAGTATGGACTATGAGGAGGCGCGCCAGCTTGCTTCTTATATCAGGATCGGCGGTCTGAAACTGGAGCTGGAGGAGCTGAGCTCGAACGTGGTCGGTGCACAGCTCGGAGAAAAGGCAATCGAGACAAGCTTATACGCAGGTGCGATCGGACTCGTTCTTGTCATCCTCTTTATGATCGCGGTATATCGGATTCCGGGAATTGCATCGGGACTTGCGCTCATCCTGTATGTGCTTTTGACGCTGCTCTCCTTAAATTTCCTGAATCTGACCTTAACGCTTCCGGGTATTGCGGGTATCATCCTTTCCATCGGTATGGCGGTAGATGCCAATGTCATTATCTTTGCGCGTATCAAGGAGGAGATCGCGACTGGAAAGACTGTGAAAAGCGCGATCAACATCGGATTTAAGAAAGCGTTATCCGCGATCGTGGACGGAAATGTGACGACGCTGATCGCAGCGGTTGTTTTGATGTTTATGGGTACGGGACCGGTCAAGGGCTTTGCGCAGACGCTGGCGCTCGGTATTATACTCTCCATGTTCACGGCGCTTGTCATAACAAAGCAGATTCTGAACGCATTATTTGCGATCGGGTTAAAGAGCGAGAAATTCTATGGCATGGCAAAAGAGAGAAAGAGCGTAGATTTCCTGAAAAGGAAGATCATCTTTTTTGCGGCGTCGTGCACAATTATCGTACTCGGCTTTGTCTTTATGGGTGTGAATAAGGGCGTACATGGAAATGTCATGAATTTCGGTTTGGAGTTTTCGGGCGGCACGACGTTTCAGGCGTCCATGCCCCGGGATTATACGTTAGAGGAGATTGACGAGCAGATTAAGCCGGCGATCGCGGCCGTGATCGGCGATAATAATATTCAGGCGGCAAAGATCAGGGAATCCGTAGCGTCCGCGGATACGCATACAATCTCCATTAAAACCAGAACGCTGGATGATGATACGCGTAAGGCGGTCATGGAGGTACTGCGAAGTCAGTTTGGCGTGACGCAGGAAGTGGAGTATCAGAATATCAGTGCGACGATCAGCAAGGAGATGCGTTCGGATGCGGTCGTTGCGGTTATCATTGCAACAATCTGCATGCTCTTTTACATCTGGTTCCGCTTTAAGGACATCCGTTTTGCGGCGAGCGCGGTCATCGCGCTGGTTCACGATGTGTTAGTCGTGCTCGCGTTCTATGTGATCACGCGGATCTCGGTAGGAAATACCTTTATTGCATGTATGTTGACGATCGTGGGATATTCGATCAATGCGACCATTGTCATTTTTGACCGCGTGCGCGAGAATTTGACGGCGGTCGGTCCGAAGGCGGACGTGGCGGAGATCGTCAATCGTTCGATCACACAGACTTTGACGAGAAGCATTTACACATCCTTAACGACCTTTATCATGGTGCTTGTATTGTTTATCATGGGCGTTTCGTCCATTCGTGATTTTGCGCTGCCCTTAATGGCGGGTATCATCTGCGGCGCATATTCTTCCGTATGTATTACGGGAGCGCTCTGGTATGTGATGCGTACAAAGCTTCAGAGCAGCCAAAAGGGATAACATGTGAAAAAACAATGGTTTGTCGCGGCAAAAAAAGCAGATTTTGACGCGATCGCAAAGCAATTTCATATAGATCCCGTGTTGGCGAGGATCATCAGAAATCGTGATGTGAAGACGGAGAAGGAGATCGCGCGGTTCTTAAACGGGACGATCAAAGAGCTCCCAGATCCGTTTTTATTGCCTGATATGGAGCGCGCGGTGGCAAAGCTGTATGAGTGCCGTGAAAAGAAGATCCGTATCATCGGAGATTATGATATTGACGGCGTGTGCGCAACTTACATTCTTTATCGGGGACTTTGCGCCCTGGGGATGCAGGTTGATACGGCGATTCCACACCGCATGACGGACGGCTACGGATTAAATGACAGATTGGTCGAGGAAGCGCATCGAGATAAAATCGAATTGATCGTAACCTGTGATAACGGGATTGCCGCGGCGCCGCAGGCGGCTTTGGCGGCGTCTTATGGCATGGAAATGATCGTGACCGATCACCACGAGGTGCCGTATGATGAAACAATGGACGGCAGCAGGGAATACCGCCTGCCGCCCGCGGCGGCCGTGGTCGATCCGAAGCGCGAGGACAGCGGGTATCCGTATGCGGGTATCTGCGGCGCGGCCGTTGCGTTTCAGCTGATCCGCGCGATGTATCTGAGAAAAGACGCCTTTCCGGCGCAGTGTGAGGCTGCGGACAGCGGCGCAGCAGGCGGCATGCCGGAGGAATTGTTTCGGGAGCTGACGGAGTTCGCAGCGTTTGCAACGATCGGCGATGTGATGGAATTAAAGGAAGAAAACCGCATTTTGGTGCGTGAGGGGCTGCGAATGATGGCGCGTCCCGAAAATCCCGGTCTGCGTGCATTGATCGCGGTCAATCAGTTAGAGGGAAAGAAGCTGACGCCGTATCATATCGGGTTTATCTTAGGTCCCTGTCTGAACGCGACGGGGCGGCTGGACAGTGCGAACCGAGCGCTTTCCTTATTTACCTGCGGTGATTATAAAGAAGCGCTCATGATCGCGCAGGAGCTGAAAGGGCTAAATGACAGCAGAAAGGATATGACGGCAAAGGGAACCGAACAGGCGGTTCAAATGGCGGAGTCGATGGATCTGACACAAAATCCCGTGCTTGTATTGTATCTGCCGGACTGTCATGAGAGTCTTGCGGGTATCATTGCGGGGCGTATCCGGGAGCATTATCATCATCCCGTATTTATTTTGACCGATGCGGAGGATGGGGTGAAAGGTTCGGGGCGTTCCATTGAGGCGTATTCGATGTATGAGGAAATGAGCCGCTGCAAAGAACTGTTTACGCGCTTCGGCGGTCATAAAATGGCGGCGGGATTATCGCTGCCAAAAGAGAATGTCGAGCTTTTCCGCAGGCGCATTAATGAGCTTGCCACGCTGACGGAAGCGGATTTCGTGCAAAAGATCCATATAGATGTGCCGATGCCGCTAAGCTATGCCACAAAAGAGCTGACAGAGCAGCTTTCGCTTTTAGAACCGTTCGGGGCGGGAAATCCAAAGCCGTTGTTTGCACAGAGAAATCTCTTGTTTTTTTCGGCAAAGCTGATCGGGAAAAATAACCGTGTAATGCGTTTCGGCGTGCGGGATGAGCAGAATCACCGCTTTTCCATGACGCTGTTTAGCGAGCATGAGCCGTTTGACGCTTATATTCGGGAGAATTTCGGAGACGAGGCGCTGTCCGCGCTCTATGAGGCGCGTGCGGACGGAGTGCGGCTGTCAGTTGTCTATTATCCCGAGATGAACGAATACGGCGGACACAGCGAGCTGCAATATGTGATATATGACTACAAAAGATTCTGCTAGAGCAGAATCTTTCAAAGAATTGCGTAAACGCAATAAGAACCTCAGAGGCAATCCCTGAGGTCCTTATTTCTTATGAGGGGGGAGATAGTAGTTTTTCAACTATCTGAAATACACTATAAGGGATAAATGTGTCCATTTTGTGATAAAAAAATAAAATAAACACAAACTTTATAAACAAAACATTTTGCAGCAAAGAAATACTTCTAAAGCACCGCGCCATGCTATATAATAAAAAAAAATCATGCGGAGCGCTATGGAAGAACTGTCAAAGTTGATCGCAGGTCTGCCCTATGAGCGGCTGCGAGGCTCCATACATAGACAGATACGGAATATCGTGTATCACTCCGACAGGATTACCAAAGACTGCCTGTTTGTCTGTATCCGGGGCGCACAGACGGACGGACATAGGTTTGCCGCCCTTGCTGCCGCAAAAAAGGCGGCGGCCATTCTCGTGGAGGACATCTGCGAATATCCGGAGGAAAGCCCGATGACGATGATCAAGGTGCCGGACACCAGAGAGGCGCTGGCGCTCACTTCCCATTGTTTTTTCGGGTATCCCGCTCGCAGGCTTAAGATGATCGGCATTACGGGGACAAAAGGGAAAACGACAACGGCGTGCATGATCCGCGATATTCTTGCCGCCGCAGGAATCCGCGCGGGTTATATCGGGACGCTCGGCATCGACTGCGGATATGGGATGGCGGAGGGAACGCATACGACGCCGGAATCTTATGTCATTGCGGAAGCGCTTGCACAGATGGTTCAGGGCGGCTGTGAGGCGGCGGTGATCGAAGCGTCGTCCATCGGCTTGAAAATGCAGCGGCTTTACGGTATGGTATTTCATATCGGCGTCTATTTGAATTTTGGTAATGATCATGTGGGTACGGGCGAGCATAAGGACGCCGAAGAGTATTTCCGATCGAAGGCGAAGCTGTTTCGTCAGTGCCGCATCGGCATATTCAATGCGGATGATTTTACATGTGGGGCGATGGTATCCCTTGCAGGCTGTGAAACGATTTCTTTTTTCGGGGATGACCAGGAGCTTCGCGCTTCCTGCATTCAAAGAGAATGCGCGGGTGCGCGGCTCGGCGTGAGCTTTGCCGTACCGGAGCTTATGCGTGAGCGGATCTATCTTCCGCTTGCGGGAAGATTCAATGTGGAAAATGCGCTTGCGGCAATCGCAGTATGTAAAAAGCTGTCCATAGAGTCCGCGGCCATCCGCGAGGGCTTAAGGAACGTCAGTATTCCCGGGCGGATGGAAAATGCGTCCGTCTGTCCGGATTATCCGATCTACATTGATTATGCGCATAATGCGATGGCGCTTGCCGGCGTATTACAGACGCTGCGGGAATATCGCCCAAGAAGGCTGATATGCCTGTTTGGCTGCGGGGGGAACCGCTCAAGGGACCGGCGTTTTGAAATGGGTGAGACGAGCGGGCGGCTTGCCGACTTAAGCATTGTCACGTCCGATAATCCACGGTATGAGGATCCGGAAGCGATCATTGACGATATTTTGACCGGCATGCATCGGACCGCCGGGCATTACGTCCGCATCACGGACAGACGGGAAGCAATTGCTTATGCGCTGAAAATCGCGCGAACAGGCGATATTGTGCTGCTTGCGGGCAAAGGGCACGAGACGTATCAGGAGATCTGCGGAAAAAAATATCCGATGGATGAGCGAACGATTCTGGAGGAACTGTCAGGAGGCAGGTAGTGAGAAAGGCATGGTTATTAACATGAGCGGTGCGTCACGGACGCTGTATGCCAACATCATAGTGGATATTTCGCATGAAAGCGTTGATCGGACGTTTCAATATATTGTACCGTCCGAACTGGCGGCAGGCGTGCGCGTCGGTTCGGCGGTTCTCGTTCCGTTCGGAAAGGGAAACCGGGAACATAAAGGTTATGTGTTGAAACTGACGGACGTGCCGGAATGGGCACCCGAAAAAATGAAATCCATCCTGTCCGTGATAGAGAACGAGACAGGAGCGGAGGCGGACGCAATACGCCTTGCGGCGTGGATGCGGGAGCGATATGGCTCGACCATGATCGCGGCGTTAAAAACAGTGCTCCCGGTCAAGCGCAAGGTAGCGGATAAGATGAAGCGCACAGTGGTACGCATGGGAACGGCGGATGAGGCGGAGCAGGCTGCGGAGCGCTATGAAGCAAAGCATCAATGCGCCAAGGCGCGGCTGATGAAACAGCTTGTACAGCATGCATCTCTCCCGTATGAGCTGGTGACGGCAAAGCTTCATGTCGGACTGCCGACCATACGAACGTTGGAAAAAGCGGGGGACGTCCGTATGGTTACCGAGCGGGAATACCGGAGCGCCGTCCCGAGAGCGGAGCGGCGGGAGCGGCAGTATCCGTTAAGTGAAGAACAGCGGCAGGCGGCAGCGCGCGTAGTAGATGCAGTGCGTGCCGGCAGTGGTGAACATTTTTTACTGCACGGCATCACAGGAAGCGGAAAAACGGAGGTTTATATGGAGATTGCCGGGCAGGTCGTGCAGAGTGGAAAACAGGCGATCATCCTGATACCGGAAATCTCGCTGACCTACCAGACCGTTATGCGGTTTTACGAGCGTTTCGGTGAGCGGGTTGCCGTGGTGCATTCCCGTCTTTCTTTGGGCGAGCGTTATGATGCGTGCGAACGGGCGAAAAATGGGCTTGCAGACGTGGTGATCGGTCCCCGCTCCGCGCTGTTTACGCCGTTTGAGCGGGTCGGTGTGATCATGATCGACGAGGAGCATGAACCGAGCTATAAGAGCGAAAATATGCCGCGCTATCATGCGAGGGAGGCGGCGTTTGAGTTAGCGTCCTATCACCATGCGAGCGTGGTGTTAGGCTCGGCGACACCATCGTTAGAGGCATACCGGATGGCGGAGGAAGGGCGGCTTCGTCTTCTGCGTCTGACAAAAAGACTGACAGGAGGAATGCTTCCCAACGTATCTGTTACGGATATGCGGGAAGAATTAAAACAGGGAAACCGCTCCATGTTTTCGGACAGGCTTAGCCGGCTGCTGGCGGACAGACTCGAAAAAGGAGAGCAGAGCATGCTCTTTTTAAACAGAAGGGGGATGGCAGGGTTTGTCTCCTGCCGTGCGTGCGGCTATGTCATGCGCTGTCCGCACTGTGACGTCTCCCTGACACAGCACCGCGGCGGGCGTTTGGTCTGCCATTACTGCGGTTATGAGCAGGCGTCGCCGTCAGGCTGTCCGCAATGCGGATCGAAGTATATTCTCGGCTTTAAGGCGGGAACGCAGCAGGTGGAGGATGCGGTGAAACGGCTGCTTCCGAATGCGCGCGTGCTTCGGATGGACGCCGATACGACACGGGGGAAGGAGAGCTATAACGAGATTCTGTCCTCTTTTATGAATGAGGAGGCGGATATTCTGGTTGGGACACAGATGATCGTCAAGGGACATGATTTTCCGAAGGTGACGCTTGTCGGCATCCTTGCCGCCGACCTTTCCTTAAACGCCAATGATTATCGCGCGGGAGAGCGGACGTTCGATCTTCTGACGCAGGCGGCGGGGCGCGCAGGCCGGGGAAAGCGCGCGGGCGAGGTCGTCATCCAGACGTACCAGCCGGAGCATTACAGCATCCGGTATGCCGCCGGACAGGATTATGAGGGCTTTTACCGTGAGGAGATCGCTTATCGTGAATTTCTGCGCTATCCGCCGATGGGACATATGCTTGCCGTACAGGTGTATGCGTCGGACGAGGAGGCGGCTGCGAGGCTGGCGCAGGAAATCAAAAGGCGGACAGAGCCTCTTGCAAAGGATCGGGAAGTCCTTGTGATGGGACCTGCACCCGCCACGGTAAGAAAAGTGAAAGACATTTTTCGAGAAGTGTTGTATTATAAGCATAGAGATCATGAACCGCTTCTGCTTCTGAGGGAGGAAACGGAGCGGTATCTTGAAGAAAAAAGCGACAGGGAGGAAACGGTTCTGTTTGATATGGATCCGATGAATCTCATTTAGGAGGAAACAGAAATGGCGATCAGAAAGATCAGGGAAATCGGCGACAGCGTGTTGACAAAGACGGCGAAAGAGGTCACGGGAATGAGCCTGCGCACAAAGTTGTTGATCGACGATATGCTGGATACCATGTATGAGGCGAACGGTGTCGGGCTTGCCGCGCCGCAGGTCGGTATCTTAAAGCGGATCGTTGTCATTGACGTCACGGGTGAGGATCCGTATGTGCTCATCAATCCGCGCATTGTAGAGACGAGCGGAGAGCAGACAGGAAATGAGGGCTGTCTGTCCGTACCGGGAAAGACGGGCGTTGTCACGAGGCCGAATTATGTGAAGGTCGTGGCGCTGGATGCCGATATGAAGCCGTTTGAGCTGGAGGGAACAGAGCTTCTGGCGCGTGCGATCTGTCATGAATGCGAGCATCTTGACGGGCATCTCTATGTGGAAAAGGTCGAGGGAGAGCTGATGAATCTGGAAGATTTAGAAGATCTGGAAGACGAGGAGTGAGGGTGAGCATGAAGATCGTGTTTATGGGTACGCCGGATTTTGCGGTGGGCGCGCTGGATGCGCTCGTGCGCGCCGGATATGAAGTGGCGGCCGTCGTCACGCAGCCGGATAAGCCGAAAGGCAGGGGAAAGGATGTACAGTGTCCTCCAGTCAAGGAGTATGCGCTGCAGCATGGAATTCCCGTGATGCAGCCTGTAAAGATCAGAGAGCCTGAGGCAATGACGGCGCTTTCCGGGTATGGAGCGGATCTCTTTGTCGTAGCGGCGTTTGGGCAGATTTTGACGCAGGAAATTCTGGACATGCCCCATTTCGGCTGCGTGAATATTCACGCTTCGCTTCTGCCGAAATATCGTGGTGCCGCGCCGATCCAACGGGCGATTTTAGACGGAGAGACCGTAACGGGTGTGACGCTCCAGCAGATGAACGCGGGAATTGATACGGGAGACATTCTTGCTAAGGTTTGTGTGGACATTGCCCCGGAGGATACGGGAGACAGCCTGTTTGAAAAACTGATGCATGCGGGAGCTGCGCTGCTGATCGAGACGCTGCCGCGCATTGAGGCGGGAGAAATTAAGCCCGAGGCGCAGGATGAGGCGCAGGCGACCTATGCCAAGCGGCTGAGTAAGGAGCTCGGACAGATTGATTGGAGCGAGAGCGCCGAGATCATTGAGCGGAAGATACGCGCGTTTCATTCGTGGCCGGGCGCTTATACCACGCTTTCGGGGAAGCCGTTTAAGCTGTGGGGCGCGCGGATTTCGGATGCGCCTGCGGACGGGGAGGCAGGCAGCGTATCCGCAGTCACGAAGGAGGAGATCATCGTCAACTGCGGAGAAGGCAGGCTTGTTTTAACGGAGGTACAGCTTTCCGGTAAAAAAAGAATGTCGGTCAAGGATTTTTTGTTAGGCGTTAAGGTTCAGACTGGAGAAAGACTTGGAGAATAAGGAGGAAAAAAGATGCCGGGATTTTACTATTATTATGATTGGACGTATCTGCTGGTGATCATCGGCGCGGTTTTGTCGATCATCGCATCTGCAAGGGTCAACAGCACGTTTTCTAAATATTCGCGCGTGCGCAGCATGACAGGGCTGACGGGTGCGGAGGCGGCGCAGCGTATTTTGCAGTATAACGGTATTTACGATGTGCAGGTCAGACAGGTAAGCGGAACGCTGACAGATCACTATGATCCGCGCAATAAAACGCTGAATCTCTCAGATTCCGTTTATGGCATGTGTTCCGTCGCAGCCATCGGCGTTGCGGCGCATGAGTGCGGGCATGCCATTCAGCATAAAGAAAATTACGGACCGCTTGCGATCCGTTCTGCGCTTGTTCCGGCGGCAAATATCGGCTCGAAGCTCGGTATCCCGATCATTTTGATCGGGATACTGCTCAGCTATAATCAAGTGCTCATTCAGATTGGCATCTGGGTGTTTGCCTTAGCGGTGCTCTTTCAGCTGGTCACGCTTCCGGTGGAATTTAACGCATCTGCACGGGCAGTGGCATGCTTGAATTCCTATGGAATATTAGTTGGCGATGAGGTCACTTCCTGCCGTAAAGTATTAAAGGCGGCGGCGCTGACCTATGTGGCGGCAGCGGCATCGGCGATCCTTCAGCTTTTGCGTCTGATCCTGTTGTTTGGCCGGCGCAGCCGTGATTAAGGAGGCGGACACGTGGCCGGGAGGGAGAAGGGACGCGTTATGAGCGTGATGAAGGAGGAGCGCATCGTAAATACGCGTGCGCTCGTACTTACGATGCTGCTTGAGTCGGAGAGCGGACAGGAATACAGCAATGTGATCCTGCGGGATACGCTCATGAAATATAATTATTTGTCCGCGCAGGAGAAGGCATTCATAAAGCGGCTGTTTGAGGGATGCGTGGAATACCGGATCCGCCTCGACTATCTGTTGAACGCGTTTTCCAAAACAAAGACGACAAAGATGAAACCCGTCATTCTTGCCATTTTGCGCATGGGCGTTTATCAGCTTTTGTATATGGACGCAGTTCCCGACGCGGCGGCGTGCAACGAGGCGGTCGCGCTTGCGGAAAAACGAGGGTTTCGTGGACTGAAAGGATTTGTCAACGGAGTGTTAAGGAACATTGCGCGAAACAAAAATGCGCTGCCTGAGCCGGATGAGGAGAAGGAGCCGATGGCGGCGCTTTCAGTGCGGTATGCCATGCCGGAATGGCTGGTATGTTTCTTTTGTGAAAAATATGGTATTCAGACAACACAGAAGATGTTGGCGGACATGCTTTTGGAGAAGCCGGTCACAATCCGGATGGATGAACGGTTAAGCGTGGAGGAGCGCGCAGGCGTATTGGAGCAGATGCGGAAAAAGGGAATCGGCGTGAAGCAGCATCCGTATTTAGCGTATGCGTATCTACTTTCCGATGTGGACGGTATCGTGCATGTGCCAGGCTTTGAGAATGGTGTGTTTTATGTGCAGGACGTCAGTTCCATGCTGGTGTCCGAGGCTGCGGGAATCCGCGAGGGAATGCGGATATTAGATGTGTGTGCCGCACCGGGCGGGAAAAGCCTGCATGCCGCAGTGAAACTTCACGGAACTGGCATGGTTGAATCAAGGGATTTATCAGAAAACAAAATATCCATTATAGAAGAGAACCGGTCACGCTGCCACTGTGATAATGTAACGGTGCGACAGCAGGATGCTTTGATTTCGCGGAAGGAAGATGTCGGACAGTATGACATCGTCTATGCGGATGTGCCCTGCTCCGGGCTTGGGATCATGGGAAAGAAATGTGATATTCGCCACCGCGTCAGCTTCGGACAGATGGAGGAGCTTGCCGTACTGCAGCGGCAGATTCTTGACGGAGCCTGCGCCTGTGTAAAAGAGGGCGGTGTGTTGATGTACAGCACCTGTACGATCAATCCCGCCGAGAATGAGGAACAGCTTTCTTATATTGCCTCCCTTGGGTTTGAGCCGGAGAGCTTAGATCCGTATCTGCCGGAGGCGCTTCGGGGAGAGACAACGAAACAGGGGTATTTGCAGCTGCTGCCGGGAATTCATGAGACGGACGGCTTTTTTTTGGCGAGGTATCGAAAGGGAACCCACTGATGCGTGTTCCTTTTGGTGGAGTAGAGGAGATCATGTGCTTTATGCAAAAGAGAGACATCAAATCGATGACGCTTTCTGAATTGGAACAGGAGCTTGCCACAGCGGGCGAACCGCGTTTTCGCGCGAAACAGATTTTTGAGTGGATGCACGCAAAGCGGGCAGAGAGTTTTTCGGAGATGACGAATCTGTCGAAGGCGCTCAGACAACGTCTGCCTGAGCAATATGAATATACGAAAGTCACGGTTGTGGAGGAACTGACGAGCGCCTTGGATGGGACCAAAAAATTCTTGTTCGGACTGTCCGACGGGAATGTGGTGGAGAGTGTATGGATGCGCTATCAACACGGATGTTCCGTCTGTATTTCCTCACAGGTCGGCTGCCGCATGGGCTGTATGTTCTGCGCGTCTACACTGGGCGGGCTTGTCAGAAACTTAACGGCATCGGAAATGCTGGAGCAGGTTTATCAAATCGGCAGGATGACGGGAGAGCGTGTCTCCCATGTTGTGGTGATGGGGACGGGGGAGCCGCTTGATAATTACGACGCCTTGCTGCGTTTTCTTGCGATCATCAGCGATGAAAACGGGTTAAATATCAGCCAGCGGAATATCACGGTATCCACTTGCGGACTTGTGGAACAAATCAGGCGGCTTGCCGGGGAAAAACTGCAGATCACGCTTGCGTTGTCCCTGCATGCGCCCAGTCAGGAAAAGCGCGAACGCCTCATGCCCGTTGCCGGGCGTTATGATATCCGGGACGTTGTGGGGGCGTGCGGCGATTATTTTGCCTGTACGGGAAGAAGGATCACCTTTGAATATGCATTGATCGGCGGCGTGAATGATACGCCCAAAGATGCGCAGGTGCTTGCGGCGTTAATCGGCGGAATGAACTGCCATGTGAACCTAATACCGGTCAATCCGGTGAAAGAGCGCAGCTGGGTACGGTCGAAACCGGAGGTTATCGCCGCGTTCAAAAACAATCTGGAAAAGAGCGGAATTCCGGTTACGTTGCGGCGGGAAATGGGAAAAGATATTAACGGAGCATGCGGGCAGTTGCGGAGAAGCCGTATGGAAAACGACCGTCATATTCAGATCGCTGTCGCTGGCAGGGAATCTTAATTAAGGTTTACATTCCGAAAATGACATGATATACTTTTTAGGAATTCGTATGGCAGACTGATACGGGAGGGCTGACAGTGTTAAAGACATTTTCCATTACGGATGTCGGCAAAAAAAGAAAATTAAATGAAGATACGGTCTATACGTCCGAAATGCCGGTAGGAAACCTGCCGAACCTGTTTTTAGTGGCGGACGGTATGGGCGGACATAACGCGGGCGATTATGCGTCGCGTTATACGGTCGAGACCATGCTTTCGGATATTGAAGAGAATCAGGAAACGGATCCGAAAGAGATTCTCCGGCATGCGATCGAACAGGCAAACAGCTTTGTTCATGAGCAGGCATCTGCGCGCCCGACCATGTCGGGAATGGGAACGACAGTCGTCGCAGCGGTCTGTTTAGGTGATGAACTGCTCGTTGCAAACGTCGGCGACAGCAGATTATACCTGATCAATGAAACGATCAGACAGATCACGGTGGATCACTCTCTGGTAGAGGAGATGGTCCGGATCGGCGGAATTGACAGGAGTACGGCGAGGAATCATCCTGATAAAAACATTATTACACGTGCCGTTGGCGTAAAAGAGCAGGTGGAAGTTGATTTTTTCCGCATTGCACTGATGCGAGACGACACGATTTTGTTGTGTTCGGACGGGCTTTCCAATATGGTGGAGGATGAGAATATCCGGCTGATCGTAAACGGGCAGCGGGATGTTGTCGAGAAAGCACAGGAATTGGTAAAGGCGGCAAATGAGAACGGCGGAAACGATAATATTTCCGTGATCTTGATTGAGCCGTTCGCAAAGTGAGATGGATTCCGAAGTTGAAGGAGCAGGAATAGTCATATGATTAAAATTGGAATGGTGATCGGCGATCGGTATGAGATATTGGAAAAAATCGGCACCGGCGGAATGTCCGATGTATATAAGGCAAAGGATCATAAGCTCAACCGGGCGGTCGCGATCAAAATCTTAAAACAGGAATTTTCGGAAAATGAAAATTTTGTCTCTAAATTCCGTGTCGAGGCGCAGGCGGCGGCAGGGCTCATGCATGCGAATATCGTGAACGTCTACGATGTCGGTGAGGAACGTGATATTTATTACATCGTCATGGAATTGGTAGAGGGCATTACCTTAAAAAAATATATTGAGAAAAAAGCGCGCCTTTCCGTCAAGGAGGCGATCAGCATTGCCATACAGGTGTCCCTTGGCATCGAGGCGGCGCATAATAATCATATTATTCATCGCGACATTAAGCCGCAGAATATCATGATCAGCAAAGAAGGACGCGTAAAGGTGACGGATTTCGGCATCGCAAAAGCGGCGACAAGCAATACCATCACTTCAAACGTCATGGGTTCCGTGCATTACACTTCGCCGGAGCAGGCGCGCGGCGGATACAGCGATGCAAAGAGTGATATTTATTCGCTTGGCATTTCCCTGTTTGAAATGCTGACGGGACGGGTGCCGTTTAACGGCGATACGACCGTGGCGATCGCGATTAAGCATATTCAGGAGCCGATGCCTTCTCCGCGTGATTTCGTACCGGAAATACCAATCAGCGTGGAGCAGATCGTATTGAAATGTACACAGAAAAGCCCGGACGCCCGCTACCAGTCGATGTCGGCTCTGATCGAAGACTTAAAGCGTTCCCTCATTACGCCGGACGAGAATTTTGTCGTGATGAACGGCGCGAATGTGGACGGAGAAACGCGGATGCTGAACGACCGCGATCATATCCCGAAAAAGCAGAACGGACGCGTCAATCACGTGACGCCGGAGCCGATGCGCTTAAACGAGAATGCGGCGAGAGAAAAACAGCGTGACAGGGAACGGTCCGGCGCTGCTGCACGTCCGGCCGCGGACAGACAAAAAACGAAAAACAGACCGACTCCTCCGCCCGCGCGGGCAAAGGAGGAGGAGGAAGATTATAATCCGACGATGGAGCGTATTACGACGGCCATCATGGTGATCGTGGCGGTTGTTATTGGTTGTGTCGTTCTCTATATCGTCGGAAATGTGCTTGGTGTGTTTCCGATTATTGGCGGGAGCGGAAATGAGGGCGGTACGCCTGTGCCTACGCAGGCAGTGGAGCCGACGCCGACCGCCGTACCGGCAGGCAGTAAGGCAGAGGTGCCGGATGTCTCGTCCGGCGGAAGCTTTTCACAGGCGGAAGCAACAAAAATGCTGGAAGAGCGGGGATTTAGAGTGGAGATAGAGCGCACGACATCCTCCACGGTATTAAAAGGGTATGTGATTTCTCAAACGCCGACGGCGGGGGAGAAGGTTTCTTTCGGAGCGACGGTTACGCTTTTGATCAGCGATGGCGCGGATGCCAGCACGGTTACGGTACCGCAGGTGCTCGGCTACACGCAGGAGGCAGCACAGGAGGCATTGTCCGCAGTTGGCTTAAAGGTCGGGAGTGTTGAGGAGGGGCATAGCGACGAATACCCGATCGGACAGGTATATTATCAGAGCTATGCGCCGGGCGGAAACGTGACGAGCGGGACGGCGGTGGATTTGAAGATCAGTATCGGACCGAAGCCGCATTCCTATTCATGCAATATTCAGGTAGATGCGCCGACGGATCCGCAGTATAGCGGCGGTGAGGCAAACGTCATGCTTGTTGGCAGCGACAATACTGTTTATTATAACACGACGACCAATGTATTCCCGATTCTCATAAACTTAAGCGGAATTCAGAATGTTGCAAGCGGTCAGGTGATTGTCAATTATACGGTATCCTTAACGGAGACAACGACGGATGAATTTGGGAACGAGGTGACGGGTGTTAGGGAGGAAACGCGCAGCGAACAGTATGCCGTGCCGTTTACAGAAGAATAAAGTGTGAAGAGCATTTCTAAGCCCGTAAAGAACGCAGACTAGGAAATGCTAAGATTTGCTTACGCAAATCATCTTCACACCGAAGAATCCGCAAGCGGATTCTTCATGTGGGATGTATGTCGCTTTGAGCAGTATATTTAGAAGAATGAGAAAGCATAGGATGAGGAATGCATTCGCATGGAAGGAAGGATTGTGAAGGGAATCGCCGGATTCTATTATGTGTGCGGCGACGACGGTGTCATCTATGAATGCAAGGCGAAAGGCAGCTTTCGCCGGGAACATAAAAAACCGCTTGTCGGCGATATGGTTACGATCGACCATATCGGATCGGAGCCGCCGACAGGCAATATCATTCGGCTTCACGAACGAAAAAATGAGTTAATCCGTCCGGCGGTCGCCAATATCGATCAGGCGCTCATTATTTTTGCGATGACGGAGCCAAAGCCGAATTTTCAACTTTTAGACCGGTTTTTGATCATGATGCGGCGGCAGGGAATTTCCTGTCTGCTCTGTATGAATAAAGCAGATTTATCCACGCCTGACGAGCGGGAAGCGGTGCGCGGGCAGTATGCGGACGCAGGCTGTGAGATATTGTTTACCAGTACCAAAACAGGTACGGGTATGGACGAACTGAGAACGTTGCTTTCCGGAAAAACAACGACGGTCGCGGGACCGAGCGGCGTCGGAAAATCCTCCATTGTTAATGAGATCTTGAGACAGTCCGTTATGGAGACGGGAGAATTAAGCGAAAAGATCAAGCGCGGAAAGAACACGACGAGACTTTCCTTTTTCCACAGGGTGGATGCGCATACGTTTTTGCTCGACACGCCGGGGTTCACTTCTTTAGAATTGCCGGATGATATGGAAAAGGAAGAACTTCGTTTTTTTTATCCGGAAATGGAAGCGTATGAGGGAGACTGCCGCTTTGCGGGCTGTATGCATATAAGCGAGCCGGATTGTCAGGTAAAGCAGGCGATCGCGGACGGAGTACTGCCGCGGGAACGCTATGAGCGTTACGTGCAGCTGTTTAATGAACTGCGCTTAAGAAAAAGGTACTGAGGAAGTGCGAAATACATAATCATTCGTTATTCGTATGAAGGGTGCTTGCAGAGAGATAGAAGAGAAAGGGGCAAAAGACAAAATGAATATACTTTCCTCCTCAATATTAGCGGCTGATTTTGCGGAGCTCGGCGAAGGTGTCAGGGAGACGGACCGTGCAGGCGCTCAGTACATTCATGTGGACGTGATGGACGGACAGTTTGTTCCGACTATTTCATTTGGCATGCCGGTCATACGCGGTATCCGCAAGGTGACGGACAAGGTTTTTGACGTACACTTGATGATTGATGAGCCGGAGCGTTACTTAGAGGATTTTGCGAAAGCGGGAGCGGACATCATTACCGTGCATCTGGAAACCCTGAAGTATCCGGAGCAGGTCATTGCAAAGATCAGGGCATTAAACTGCAAGGTTGGCCTTGCCATCAATCCTGAGACGTCGGTGCATGCGGTGGAGCCATATCTGCATTTGGTCGATATGGTTTTGATCATGACGGTGCGCCCGGGTTTCGGTGGGCAGAAATATCTGGATTATTGCACGGAAAAGATCAACCGTGTTTACAATATGATCAAGCGCAAGAATCTGCGAACGGATATTGAGGTGGACGGCGGCATCAACCGCGGCAATATCGGAATGGTGCTCGATGCAGGAGCTAACGTGATCGTCATGGGATCGTCAATCTTCAATGGGAATATCGCTCAGAATACAGAGTATTTTGTGAAGCTGATGCAGGAGAAAGAAAGTAACAAATTTTAACTATTTTTTTGTCATCAAATAGACATCGGCCAAGCTTCCTCCTGCATTTATTTCCTGAAGATATTGACACGCATACTGACTTAGATAATGATCGGGTACTTCGCTGCCAACATCTATCATTAATATCATAGTATTATTAGCGGATGTATTCAGTTCATCAATATAAGCGATATTATCACATGGATCGGCGGCCGTAACCATTTGATTTACATAGATTGGTTTTTCAGGGGTATAATATGCTAAAACCCATGAAACTGAAATGGGAGGGTTCGTTAAAATAACATAGGCATCACAGAAAGAATATGTTTCTACAAATGCGGTATTTAGGGCATTTTCCACAACACGGTTCTCTAATTTAAGGTTTGTCCGATAATGGCTGATTCCACCGGAAAATGCGATAATCCATAAAAGGATAGCCAAAACATGGAATCTGATTTGGCAAAGTCCGATTGCCATAAAAACAATGAGCAGGGGAACTGCCGGGATTACATAGCGGATGATAAATATAGGTCTGACCATTAAAGAAACCGTTATGCCAATAAATGCTGTTCCTGCAGGAACAACTAAAGCACAGATAGAAAGTACAATTAATTTTTTGTTGCGGGAGAGGATAACGGAAATGAATGCAAGCAAATAGGAGCACCAGGCAAACACTTCAAATCTTTTTAGCCCATCCGCTGAAAACATTGTTATTGCATATTCTCTTATTGTCCAGAAGTGAATTTCAGAAATCCAATAGTCGTTGTTTACTTTATAAACTAATTGTTTCATAAAGCTGCCAAGCCATGGAAGATATAATATAAATGTCATTAGCACTGCGATAAACCAGTGCTTTAATAACACTTTTTTCTTGAAACATATGGCGATGAGCAACAATAAATAGATAGTGCCAACGGATACCATAGCAAAATAATGGGTATAGCTGGCGCATACTCCGGATATGATCCAAATCCAATAGTCGGGTTTGGAATTTGTTTCGTAATATTGGTATGCATAAATTCCGTTGATAAACACAAATAATGCAGCAAGAGAATACATCCGTATCTCGACAGCATATAAAAGTGAAAACGGAAAAAGTAAAAATAATATCATAAATGCAATTGCGATTTTGGAATTAAAGATTTTTTTTAGTTCTATGCCTCCGATCATTAAGATTAAAATATAAGGCATGATAGAAAATAATTTTGCGGCAATCAAGGAATATCCAAATGGTTGTATACAAAATTTTAATAAGAGATAATAGAGGGGCGGATGCACATCTGCTGCTGTGATGGCACATATTTCAGGGTAGCTGTGTTTAATCAGTGTTAGTGTATATGCTTCGTCTGTCCAGATATATTTTCCGCCTAGCAGTGATACATATAATAATGTTCCTATCGCTATGATAATACCATATATAATATAATAGCGTCGGCTATTTTGAGAAGGGGCAGCGTTTGTGAATTTCTTCATGGTAGAGGTTCTCCTGAGTATTGTATCATGTACCTAAATATGTATTATATAGAAAAAAGGCTTAGAATGCAACATATGGCATGGGTGAATATTAGAAAAGCACATAGCTTTTTTCTTATATCTATTATTAATCTAAATTGAAAATTATCTATTGAAAATTGTAATCTTATAGAAATCCCATGATTTACTTTTGAGCCTTAATATGCTATACTACCATAGATGTTAAGGCTCTTTTTTAGGAGCTTTTACTATGGGAAAAAACTAAAGGAGATTAAGATAAAATGAAACTAGGAATCGTCGGTTTACCGAATGTGGGAAAAAGCACGTTATTTAACTCATTGACAAAGGCGGGGGCAGAGTCGGCGAACTACCCGTTCTGCACGATCGACCCCAATATCGGCATTGTGACTGTTCCGGACGAGCGGTTAAAGCTGCTGGGGGACATGTATCATTCGAAAAAAGTAACGCCCGCCGTGATCGAGTTTGTGGATATTGCGGGGCTTGTGAAAGGCGCATCGAAAGGAGAGGGGCTCGGAAACCAGTTTTTGAGCAATATCCGTGAGGTGGACGCCATCGTACATGTCGTACGCTGCTTTGAAGATTCCAATATTGTACATGTGGACGGCAGTATCGATCCGCTGCGTGATATTGAGACTATTAATTTAGAATTGATCTTTTCCGATCTGGAAATACTGGAGCGGAGAATTGCGAAGGTGACAAAATTAGCGCGCATGGATAAGACGGCGGCAAAGGAGCTGTCGCTGTTAGAGCGCATCAAGGCAATGCTGGAGGACGGAAAGCTTGCCATCGGTTTTGAGACGGAGGATGAAGATGAGCAGGCGTGGTTTGGCTCCTATAATCTGTTGACGGCAAAGCCAGTCATTTATGCGGCGAATGTTGCGGAGGACGAGCTTTCTGACGACGGGGCTTCGAATGAGGGCGTAAAAAAAGTACGCGCCTACGCAAAAGAAAATCACAGCGAAGTGTTCGTCATCTGCGCGCAGATCGAGCAAGAGATTTCCGAGCTGGATGATGATGAAAAGCAGATGTTTTTAGAGGATTTGGGCTTGCAGGAGTCCGGTCTGGATAAATTGATCAAAGCAAGCTATTCCCTGCTTGGGCTTTTAAGCTTTTTGACTGCGGGCGAGGATGAAACGCGTGCGTGGACGATCAAAAAAGGAACGAAAGCGCCGCAGGCTGCCGGAAAGATTCATACAGATTTTGAGCGCGGCTTTATCAAAGCGGAGGTTGTGAATTATCAGGATCTTTTAACCTGTGGTTCTCTTTCGGCGGCGCGCGAAAAGGGACTCGTCGGCATGGAAGGCAAGGATTATGTTGTAAAAGACGGCGACGTGATCTTGTTTCGATTTAATGTGTAAACAAAATAGAAAGCGCGTTTGCCCGATGGAGCAATGCGCGGAGGTATAAGCATGAATTCAGGCGATATTTCATTTCCGCATTTGGGAATTGAGCTTCATAATGTGCCGCAGGGCTTTTCGGTGTTTGGCATTGAGATTAAGTGGTACGGCGTATTGGTTGCGCTTGGCATGATCGCCGGAATCGCGACGGCGCTCAGACAGGCAAAAAAAGAACATATTGATACGGAGCTGATATGGGATTTTGCGATTCCAGCCATTCTGTTTGGCGTGATCGGCGCACGTATCTACTATGTGGTGTTTTTTTGGGAGATGTACCGGGACGATCCGCTCAGCGTGTTTAATATTCGGGCGGGCGGACTTGCTATTTACGGCGGCGTGATCGCCGCGATCCTGACCTGTTTTATTTTTACAAAGATTAAGAAAATTTCATTCTTTCAATTTTTGGATGTCTGCATTCCGGGGCTGATCATCGGACAGGTGATCGGCAGATGGGGGAATTTCGTAAACCGCGAGGTGTTCGGCAGATACACGGACGGGCTGTTTGCCATGCGCCTGCCCATTGTTGATGTGAGAAGCAGAGACGTCACGTTAGAGCTTGCCGAGCATATGTTTACGGACGGGGTCAATTATATTCAGGTCATGCCGACATTCCTCTATGAGAGTGTGTTGAATCTGATCGTCTTTTTGATCATGATCCTGTATCGGAAACATAAAAAATTCCAAGGTGAGATCACACTGATCTATCTCGGCGGCTACGGGATCGTCCGGTTTTTTATCGAGGGACTGCGTACCGACCGCCTGCTCTTGTGGAATACGAACATTGCGGTGTCGCAGCTGTTGGGCATGCTGCTTTTCCTGTTTGCGGTCGGGGCGGAGATTGTGGTAAGAGTCGTTCGCATGACGAGGAAAAAAGTGCTTGCCGGACTGGAAGAAGATATGCAGGAGAAGTGGGGGAAGACAGAAAACAGCCGCGTGGAGGCAGATCGATCAGAGAGTGATCGTACAGTGGAGGAGCAGACAGAGAGCGACCGCGCGGAAGACGCGCAGAAAGAGAGCGACCGCAGTTGAAGGTGAATTTCCAAAGTGTTTTGGGGAACAATGAAAGTGGTATAACATGTTTGGCTGTGATGCTGTTCAGAATGTGAAATGCGAAAAGGAAGATGATTCCTTTTCGCATTTTTTTGCGCCTCATAGCCAGCATGCAAAAAGCGCAATTCCATATACTGTCGATTTAATGTAATTTTGGGTCGATTCATGTCAAAACGTACATTTTACGCATAATTATAATAAAATATATAATGAAAAAATATGGATGAAATCGCCTATGAATATAAGAATGGACAAAATATTCTGACAAGCAGGAAAATAGGAAAATGGACAGGCTGGGGAAGGAGCGTGGCTACAAAAATGGGAAATCATTTATTCAGGCAAAAAAGTATGGATCAGGTGTCTTCACCCGAGCAGCTGAATGACTATATCCGTGTATCCAATCCGAGTGTGTGGATGATACTTACTGCCGTGATCGTACTGCTGGCAGGCGTGTGCGTATGGGGCGTATTCGGGCATCTTGACACAACGGTTGGCTGCGTGTGCATATCGGATGGAGGCAGAAATGTCGTGTACATAAAGGAAACCGATATGGTTTCCCTGGAAACCCGGATAGCTTCCGTAGCAGAAGGAATGTATGTCACGGTAGGCGGTCAGGAATATAGAATTAGGGAAATCGGTACCGAACCTGTTTCTGTGGATGGGACTTTTTCGGATTATGCCATGCATATAGGTGATCTGGAAATGGATGAATGGGTATATGAAGCGACTTTGGATGCGGTTTTGCCGGATGGCGTTTATGCGGCGGAAATTGTGGTCGAGAGTGTCAATCCCATGTCGTTCGTGATAAACTAGGAGGCTTATGTCTGTCATGAAGAAAAAAGCTATGGTCAAAATGCCTGTCACAGAGGGTTACGCGAAGGTGCCGCAGGTCATGCAGATGGAGGCACTTGAGTGTGGGGCGGCTTCCCTTACGATGATTCTGGCATACTACGGTAAATGGATTCCGTTAGAGCAGGTCAGGGCAGACTGCGGCGTATCCCGCGACGGCTCAAACGCAAAAAATGTATTGAAGGCGGCAAGAGCTTACGGACTGACCGCGAAGGGCTACCGCTATGAACCGGAGGACTTAAAAAAGAATGGGAAGTTTCCGTGTATCATCCACTGGAACTTTAACCACTTTCTGGTGCTCTGCGGGTTCAAGGGGAATAAAGCGGTGCTGAATGATCCGGCAAAGGGCAGCTACTTAGTGTCGATGGAAACGTTCGACAAATCCTTCACGGGGATTTGTCTGATGTTCGAGCCGTCGGAGAGCTTTGAGACGGGTGGCAAGCCAAAGAGCATACTCTCTTTCGCGAAAAAGCGCATGAAAGGAGCGGGAGTGGCAGTGGCGTTTGTGGTTCTGACCACGGTTATCACCGCGCTTTTTGGTATCATCAGCCCTGCATTTTCGAGAATCTTTATGGACAGGCTGCTGACGGGCCAAAACCCTGAATGGTTTATGCCGTTTATGATCGTATTGGCGGGAATAAGCGTTGTTCAGCTTGTGGTGGAGTGGATACAGAGCGTGTATTCACTGAAGATCAACGGCAAGCTTGCTGTCATTGGAAGCACCGAGTATATGTGGAAGGTTCTGCGCATGCCGATGGAGTTCTTTTCCCAGCGCATGGCGGGGGATATCCAGCAGAGGCAGGCAATGAATGAATCGATCGCGCAGTCGCTGGTGCAGACCTTTGCGCCCCTTGCGCTGAACACGATCATGATGTTTTTTTATCTGGTCGTGATGATACGTTACAGCCTTACTTTGACGCTTGTGGGTCTTATTTCCATACTGATCAATATTGCGGTTTCCCAAATCATTTCCAAAAAGCGGATCAATATTACCCGTGTGCAGATGCGTGATTCGGGAAAGCTGGCGGGAGCGACCGTCACGGGAATCGAGATGATCGAAACCATCAAGGCAAGTGGTGCGGAGAACGGCTTCTTCGAGAAATGGGCTGGTTATCAGGCGAGTGTAAACACACAGCAGGTGAAATTTCAGAAGCTCAATCAATACCTCGGAATGATACCGTCGCTCGTGGCATCGCTTGCGAACACTGCAGTGCTGATTCTCGGCGTTTATTTTACGATAAACGGCGAATTCACCGTGGGTATGATCATGGCTTTTCAGGGCTTTCTCGCATCCTTCACCGCGCCTGCGCAAACGCTGATTTCCGCGGGGCAGACCTTGCAGGAAATGCGCACACAGATGGAGCGGGTCGAGGACGTCATGGAGTATCCCACTGACGTGAATTACGATAACGACGAAATGGACGAGAACGCGGAATATGGTAAATTAACGGGAAATGTGGAGCTGAAAAATGTCACGTTCGGCTACTCGCGCCTTGCCGAGCCCCTGATCAAAGACTTTAATCTGACGCTGAAAACGGGCAGCAGGGTGGCGTTTGTCGGCACGTCCGGCTGCGGAAAATCCACACTGTCAAAGCTGATCTCGGGATTGTACAAGCCATGGAGCGGCGAGATTTTATTTGACGGAAAGCCGATCCATGAAATCGACAGAAGTGTTTTCACAGGTTCGCTGGCTGTTGTCGATCAGGATATTATTTTATTTGAGGACACGATCGCAAATAATATCAAAATGTGGGACAGCTCGATAGAGGATTTCGAGATGATCATGGCGGCGCGGGACGCGCAGCTCCACGAGGATATTATGCAGCGTGACGGAGGTTACCAGTACAAAATTACCGAGGGCGGTAAGGATTTTTCAGGCGGACAGAGACAGCGTATGGAAATAGCGCGGGTTCTTGCGCAGGATCCTACGATCATCATTCTTGACGAGGCGACCTCCGCGCTCGACGCCAGAACGGAATACAATGTCGTGAAGTCGATAAAGGAGCGCGGAATTACCTGTATCGTGGTGGCGCACAGACTGTCAACCATCCGCGATTGCGACGAGATCATCGTGCTTGACAACGGTGTTGTCGTGGAGCGCGGAACGCATGACGAGTTATATGCAAAGGGCGGCGTTTATACGCAGCTTGTGACGAACGAATAAGGGGGCGCGAAGAATGGGTTGGTTTGACGAACAGATAAAGCAGCGTAAGCAAAACGACAACGATGTTTTCGCGGACTCCTTTGTCAATATTGCGGGGGCGGTCATGGGAGGCCGTGCTTCCGCCGCGAAAAACGACGAACGGCAGATCGCGAAAAACGCCTTTGACGAGATCCTGAAATTTTACCACGTCAGAACGTGTGAAATTCCGGACAGCATGAAGGACAGAAACGAGCAGCTCGAATATCTGCTCCGCCCGCACGGGATTATGCGCCGCACGGTCATACTCGGGAAGGGCTGGTACAAGGACGCGGTGGGCGCCATGTTAGGCGTACGCAAAAGCGACGGCGGAGTGGTCGCGCTGATTCCCACGGGACTGACCGGATACAGCTATACCGACACGGAAACGGGAAAGCGTGTGAAGATCAACCGTAAAAATGAGGGACTTTTCGAGGAGGGGGCGATAGCGTTTTACAAGCCGCTGCCGCTGAAAAAACTCGGGATTACCGATTTGATGCGGTATATTCTGGAAACGCTCTCACCCGCAGATTTTGTGCTGACAGGCGTTTCGGCGCTCAGCATCACGCTGATCGGTATGCTGTCGCCGAAACTGAACAATCTGCTGTTTTCCGACGTCATCGAAGACGGCAGTATGCGGCTGCTGCTTGCGATAACCGTGTTTATGATATGCGTTACGATAAGCTCCATGCTGATTTCAGGTGTAAAGAATTTGATCATGGCGCGAATAAATACAAAAATGGACATCTCCGTTCAGGCGGCAACGATGTCGAGAGTGATGTCGCTGCCCGCAGGTTTCTTTAAGGATTACAGCTCCGGCGAGCTGTCCGCGAGGGCGCAGAGTATCAACTCGCTGTGCAATATGCTGGTATCGACGCTTTTGTCAACGGGACTCACCTCGATTTTTTCACTGGTGTACATATCGCAGATTTTCGTATATGCGCCCGCACTGGTAGTGCCGTCGCTTATCATTACGCTTGTGACGGTGGTATTCTCGGTGCTCTCGGCGTTTGTACAGATGAATATCAGCAAACGGCAGATGGAGCTTTCCACGAAGGAAAGCGGTATGTCTTACGCGTTGATCTCGGGGGTGCAGAAGATAAAGCTGTCGGGCTCGGAAAAAAGGGCGTTTGCGAGATGGGGCAATCTCTATGCCAAACAGGCGCGGCTTACCTACGATCCGCCCGCATTCATCAAGATAAACGGTGTTATTTCCACGGCCATCTCGCTCACAGGCACGCTGGTGATGTATTATTTTGCGATATCGTCGGGCGTTTCTGTGGCGGACTATTACGCCTTCAACACCGCCTACGGAATGGTCTCGGGAGCGTTTATGTCGCTGGCGGGAATGGCGCTTACAGTGGCGCAGATCAAGCCGGTCATGGACATGGTGAAGCCGATTTTGGATGCCGTTCCGGAAATCTCCGAGGGCAAGCAGATGATAACAAGGCTGTCGGGCGGCATTGAGCTGAACAATGTCTCCTTTCGCTACAACGAGAATATGCCCCTCGTGGTGGATAACCTTTCGCTGAAGATACGCCCCGGTCAGTATGTAGCGATCGTGGGGGCAACCGGCTGCGGAAAGTCTACGCTGATGCGGCTGATGCTCGGCTTTGAAACGCCGCAGAAGGGGGCAGTGTACTTTGACGGGAAGGATATTTCCACGGTGGACTTAAAGTCTCTGAGGCGCAATATCGGCGCTGTCATGCAGAACGGCAAGCTGTTTTCGGGTGATATTTTCTCGAATATCACGATCTCCGCGCCGTGGCTTACAATGGACGATGCGTGGAAGGCGGCGGAGCTTTCGGGCATTGCCGAGGATATCCGACGTATGCCCATGGGGATGCACACGATCATCTCCGAGGGCAGCGGCGGCGTTTCGGGTGGTCAGCGGCAGCGGCTTATGATAGCCCGTGCCATTGCGCCGGGTCCCAAGATCCTAATGTTCGACGAGGCGACCTCCGCGCTTGACAACCTCACGCAGAAAACTGTTTCCGAATCGTTGGACGGATTAAAATGCACGCGGATCGTTATCGCACACAGGCTTTCCACGATAAAGCAATGCGACCGCATTATCGTGCTTGACAAGGGCAGGATCATCGAGGACGGGAAGTACGAAGAGCTGATAGAAAAGGGCGGTTTTTTTGCGGAATTAGTCGCCAGACAGCGGCTGGACGATACGGCGAAAAACGGAGCTTGAAAATTTTAAAAAATATCTTAGCTCTTGACGGGGTTGGATCGTATAAAGGAATGAAGGCACAGATCGGCAGTAATCCGCAATGCGGTTTATACAAAAATAAATATAAGGGGAAATGATTATGGCGATTTCAAACGAAGAACTGATGGCAAAGGCAAGAGGGGCAAAATCCGCAGAGGAGCTTTTGGCGCTTGCAAAGGAAAACGACGTCGAGTTTACCGAGGAGCAGGCGAACGCTTATTTCGAGCAGATGAATAAGACGGGTGAGCTTTCTGACGACGAGTTGGACAGCGTCGCGGGCGGCGGTTGTCATAAGAGTGACGGCAGGCTGGTAGTCTCGTATTGTTATAAGTGTGAACGGTGGAAATGTAAAAAGTGTGGTGGTGGGACGAAACCCCACCCGACAATACGTAATCTGAATGAGATGATTCACAATTGTCCAACATTTGCGTGCAACCTGACAGAATTTCATTGTACTACCTGTAAACAGTGTTCCTACGAAAAGGGACTGTGGCTTTGCAACGATTACTACAACCGGAAATAAGCCGTAGATACCGTCTTCAGGAGAAAACGATTATGACATTCATTCTGAATCCGAATATCGCGCTGCGTTCATGGCGGCTGGTGCCGTTCGCATATTACATAAAGGGTGTCCGCGACGCAAAGGGCTTAGAGCGGGACGAGTTTGAATTTCTCTTAAAGTGTGACGGGAAAACGGAGCTTGAGGAAAATTCCCCGCTCGCGAGAAAATTCCTGCAAAACGGCTTTATCACCGCAGCGAAGGACGGCGATACGCTCTCCGAGTGGCAGAAGCACCTTGACTGCGACAACCGCTATTTTCCTGCCATGAGCTTTACGATCACGGGAAAGTGCAATTATAACTGTCTGCACTGCTTCAACGCCGCCGACAACGCGCCGCTGATGAGCGAGTGGACGCTTGACGAGGCGAAAAGCCTGATCGAACAGGCGCAGAAATGCGGCATAAACGCCATTACGATAACGGGCGGCGAGCCCATGCTGCACAAAAATTTCTTTGAGATCATCGAGGAAATTTACAGGTGCGGAATGTATGTCAGCGAGATCAACACCAACGGGCATTTTATCGATCAGGCCGCGCTGGACAGGCTGAAAGCCATGGGCTGTGATCCCATTATCAAAATATCCCTTGACGGAATCGGCCATCATGATTGGCTGAGAAACCGCAGGGGGGCGGAGGAAAGAGCGCTCTTAGCGCTTAGGCTGTGCAGGGAAAACGGATTCCGCGTATGGTCGCAGACCAATGTGCACAGATTGAACATCGATACCGTGCTCCCGACGGCACGACAGCTTGACGACATGGGCGTCAACGAGATGCGCATCATACGCACTTCGGAGTCGCCGCGCTGGGAGAAAAACGCGGGTGACGCGTGTCTGGGCGTTGAGGAATATTACGATAAAATGTACGAATTTACCGCCGAGTATGTCAGGGAGCCGCATAAAATGGAAATCGATATCTGGCAGTTCCTGACGATCTTACCGGGCGACAGGGCATTTCGTGTCCGCCCCGTGGAGTACGCTGAGGGCGAGTATCGCGACAGCCTGCCCGTGTGCCGTGGAAACCGCGGAAAGGTCACCGTCGCCGCAAATGGGAATGTGTATCCGTGCATGCAGATGTCGGGTTATTACGACGCTCATAATGATTTTCTCGGAAATGTAAAATCGGACGGGCTAAAGTCCCTGCTCCAAAAAGGCGTGTACTTAGACGAGATCTGTGTCTCTCTGAAGCAGCTCGCAAATGCCAATGAAAAATGCGCGGAATGTAAGTATTTCAGGTATTGTGCCGGCGGCTGCCGCGCGTTGGCGCTGGCGTTGACGGGAGATAAGCTCGGCAGTGATCTCGCAAAGTGCGTGTTCTTCAAAAAAGGCTATTATGAGAAGATAACAAAACTGCTGGACGGTTGGGAAAAAATTGCGCCTATCGGGAGTGAATGATGGAAAAAACGCTGAAGCGATTGCTTGATTTTCAGAAATTTTCGGGAAATCCGTTATCGATTATTTCCGCAAGACAAAGTGTTTCTGCGAAATACCTGGTGAGCTTTGCTTAGAGGACGACACCGGGGAAGGACTGCTGAACGAGGAAGCGCTTGACAGGATGAAACAATGGATGGAATCAGACAAAAAGACCGCCATATCAATTTTTAACAAAAATAAAAGGATAGAGAAAGGAGTAGGTAAAACATGAAGAAATTTTTGGAAGAACTGGAAAAGAATCCGGAGCTGAAGGCGAAGATGGAGGAGTTGGATAAGAATCCGGCAAGCACCCCGAAGGATTTTATCAAAGCAGCGGCGGAATACGGGGTAGAGCTCACGGAAGAAGACTTTCAAACTGCGGGCGCGAAGGAAGAGCTTCAGGACGATGAGCTGGACGCCGTGGCAGGCGGAAGTATGTGCTTCTGCGATCGTAACGGAGGCGGATTAGAGGATGAGTATCATGGGACCTGTGTCTGTGTGTTTGTCGGAATTGGAGAAGCTACAGATGATTATTATATGGGATGTCATTGTGGATATGGCGGCGTTGGTGATGATCGTAGTATGGATTCCTATTGGTCATAAGACGGAAACGAAATGTTTTTCGGGGGATGCAAAGCGTTGATCGCAGCATGGATTCTTATTGGTGAGCCGGGTGCTGTGGCAGGCAGAAAAACGTGTTTTTGTATGGTTGGCTGGCGGTTCTGATCCGTACGGCTGTTGATAAAAGAAAGGAGAAAACAAACATGAAGAAATTTTTGGAAGAAATGGAAAAGAATCCG
>CAZZNE010000026.1:0-1981 GCA_964655525.1 uncultured Clostridium sp. | reverse complement strand
GGCGAAGATGGAAGAGCTGGATAAAGATCCGGCAAGCACCCCGAAGGATTTTATCGAGGCAGCGGCAGAATATGGGGTAGAACTCACGGAAGAAGACTTTCAACCTGCAGACGCGCAGGGCGAGCTAGCGGACGATGAGCTGGATGCCGTAGCAGGCGGCGATGAGTGTGTATGCGTTGTTGGCGGTGGCGGAACGGCGGGAAAATATGATGGCACCTGTGCCTGTGTGATCGGCGGTTACGGAGAATATTCGTCGAAATCTGAAAAGAGTGGCGCCAGATGCGGCTGTGCGGTGGCAGGCGGTGGGTATGAAGCGTATTATTAAGCGATAGATTGTTAAATAAGAAAGGAGAAAACAAACATGAAGAAATTTTTGGAAGAAATGGAAAAGAATCCGGAGCTGAAGGCGAAGATGGAAGAGCTGGATAAAGATCCGGCAAGCACCCCGAAGGATTTTATCAAAGCAGCGGCAGAATATGGGGTAGAACTTAAGGAAGAAGACTTTAAACCCGCAGCCGCGCAGGGCGAGCTTAAGGACGATGAGCTGGATGCCGTAGCAGGCGGAGGTACGTGTGCCTGCGTGATTGGCGGAGGCGGAACAGCGGATAATCATCATGGTACCTGTGCCTGTGTGCTCGTCGGATATGGAGAGGGTAACTCGTATTATGATATGGGATGCTACTGTAGCGCCGCTGGTGGTGGTAGCGATGGGCGTGTAGGGTAATCATAAGCGATAGGTTGTCAACAAGCACCCTGAAGAGTTTTATTCAGGCAGCGGTGAGGACATCTAAACGAAGTGAATGGTAACAATGAAAAGGAGTACATAAGTTATGGGATATTATCGGTTAAAGGAATCCTACGTCCTGCGGGGATGGGAAAAGCTGCCATGGGCGCTCGTGCGGCGGCCGCGGAATACGGTTAGTTTTTTGAACCGGGAGGAATTTGACGCGTTAAGTCTCTGTAACGGCAAGTGTGACTGCGACTTAAAAATCGTGCCGGAGCGGACAAGGGAGCTGATCCGTGCCGCTGTTGAAAAAGAGATCGTGCAGCCCTGCAGTTATGGGGAAGGACTGACACCGGATCAGGAATACCGTAAATATCACAACCGTTTTATCCGTACTGCCCATTGGTCTATTACGGGAAAATGTAATTATAAGTGCAGGCATTGTTATATGTCTGCACCGGAGGCAAAGTACGGGGAATTGTCCCATGAAACAATCATGGATATCATCGACCAGCTGGAAGAATGCGGCGTGATGTCGGTAACCCTTACCGGGGGAGAGCCGCTCATACGAAAGGACTGGTGGGAGATCGTAGATGCCTTGCTTGACCGTCATATCGACATTCGGACCATTTATTCCAATGGCGCGCTGGTAAATGAAGCATTGCTTCAGGAACTTTCCCGGAGAGGGATCAAGCCGGAGTTCAATATGAGCTATGACGGGGATGAAGGATGGCATGATTGGCTCCGGGGAATTCCGGGTGCGGGTGAAGCTGTGCTCAGGGCATTTGATCTATGCTACGAAATGGGGTTCCCGACCGGTGCCGAACTCTGCATCCATCAGGGAAATAAACATCTGCTGCGCCAGAGCATCCGCACGCTTGCTGATCACCATTGTACGCACTTGAAAACGAATCCGGTATCGGAGACGGAGCTGTGGGAACGGTTTGGCGGGGATTATTCGATTTCGATGAAAGAAACACTGGAACTCTATCTGAAATACATTCCGGCGTATTTTGAGGATGGAAGGCCATTGTCGCTGATGCTCGGCGGGTTCTTCTCCTGTAACGGAAAGAATTCACGCGGCACAGAGAAGGTGGAATGGACAATTCCGTTAAAAAAGTACAACGGCGGGGATAAATGCCTGAACCAGACCGTATGCGGTCATGCAAGACAGGTGATGTACCTGTCGCCGGAAGGGCGTATGCTTCCGTGTATGTCTCTTTCCTCTTATGATATACAGGAGGAATATCCGCTCGT
>CAZZNE010000025.1:0-55537 GCA_964655525.1 uncultured Clostridium sp. | reverse complement strand
TTCCGCAACATATTTTCCCACAGATTGCTATTATCTTTGCCATATATATTTCTCCTTGCCTTATATAAATTCCGATTTGTCTCACCGATTATATCACTGCCAATTTTTAATTACAAATAATGATTAGTAAAATTGTCAGTACGCATACCCATCAACATGAAAGGTAAAGGGGACATCCCAATCGTCTATATCATTACAAGCTCCCCTGCGTCACACGGCTTCCCTGCACGATTCGGTGCTCTTTCAGATAGCGGTGCATTGCATTCAGAACCGTCTTTTTATCGGCGCTCCAGCAAGGGGCGATCAATAGCTTTTTCGGACCATCCCCGGTCAGGCGATGAATGACGATGTCAGGGCAGAGCAGCGTGAGCGCATGCGCGGTCATTTCAATATACTGTTCCATTGACAGTGTTTCAAAACAGTGACGCTCATAATCCAGCGCAAGATCGGTTCCGCGCAGCACATGTAAAAGCTGCAATTTGACGCCGAACGGACGGCATGAGTTTACATAACTCACGGTCTCATAGAACTGCGCGGCGCTCTCTCCGGGAAGACCGGCAATGACATGGACGATTGTCGGAATGCGCCGCGCTCTCAGCGCTTCCATCGCCTCCGCAAAGACGGAGAGCGGATAACCGCGTCTGAGGTAGAGAGCGGTCTGCTCATGGATGGTTTGCAGCCCCAGCTCGATCCAGATAAATCGATCGGGGTATTCCGCTTGACAGCGGGTAAGCACAGCGAGCACATCCGCAGAAAGGCAGTCGGGGCGGGTGGCAATCGAGATCCCGGCAATATCGGGATGGGACAATGCCTGTGTATAGAGCCGGTAGAGCCGCTCAGGCCGGTCGTAGGTGTTCGTATATGCCTGAAAGTAGGCAATATAACGGGAACCGCGGAATTTGGCGGCACTCTGCGCTTTTCCGTGCTCAATCTGAGAAAAAATATCATATGTTACCAAATGAGAGGCAAAGTCGCCGCTCCCGCCTGCGGAGCAGAAGATGCAGCCGTGACTGCCCAGCGTACCGTCACGGTTCGGGCAGGTCATACCTGCATCCAATGCAATCCGATAGAGCTTTTCGCCGTATGTTTTTTTACAATAATCCGATAACGAGTAATATCCGTTTTCCAGTGCCATTTTGCCTGACGCCTCAAATGGTGTGATAGATTAGAATACAAGCGTTATGTATATACGATATTTCCGATTTTGTTTCGTGTGCCGCGTGCTGTTTAGCGGATATGAGATTTGACCGCTTGGGCAACGACCTCGGCAACCTGCGGGTTAAATGCCTCCGGCATGATATTTTCGTCGTTTAACTCCTCATCCGGCACGAGCCCGGCAATGGCGGTGGCGGCGGCAAGCTTCATTTCCTCCGTGATCTGTGTGGCGCGTCCCTCTAAAGCACCCTTGAAGATACCGGGGAAAGCGACCACGTTGTTGACCTGATTCGGGAAATCGGAGCGCCCTGTGCCGACGATGCGCGCGCCAGCGGCCTTTGCCACATCCGGCATGATCTCAGGCACCGGGTTTGCCATGGCAAAAAGGATGGAGTCGTGATTCATGGACGCAACCATTTCGGGCGTGACGATGTTCGGCGCGGAGACGCCGACAAAAATGTCCGCTCCTTTTAAGGCATCCGCAAGCGAACCGGTCTCGTTATTCGGGTTGGTGCACGTCGTCATCTCCTGCTGCATCCAGTTCAAGTTTTCGGTGGAGCGGGACAGGATACCGACCTTATCGCAGAGAATGATATTGGTAAAACCATAGGTCAGAAGCAGCTTGGTGATGGCAATGCCCGCGCTGCCCGCGCCATTGACGACGACCTTACATTGTTCTTTCTGTTTGCCTGTGACTTTTAAGCTGTTGATGATGCCGGCGAGCACAACGATCGCCGTACCGTGCTGATCGTCATGGAACACCGGAATGGGAAGCAGCTTTTTGAGGCGTTCCTCAATCTCAAAGCAGCGCGGAGCGCTGATATCCTCTAAGTTGATGCCGCCGAAACCGGGGGCAAGATAGGTGACTGCTTTGATGATCTCCTCCGTATCCTGCGTGTCAAGGCAGATCGGAACTGCGTTGACACCGCCGAATTCCTTAAACAGCACCGCCTTTCCTTCCATGACCGGCATAGCGGCGTAAGGACCGATGTTGCCGAGACCGAGTACGGCGGAGCCGTCGGATACGACGGCGACGGTGTTGGATTTCCAAGTATATTGATAGGCAGCCTCTTTGTCTGCGGCGATTACCTTGCATGGCTCTGCAACGCCGGGCGTATAGGCAAGAGAGAGCGCCTCTCTGGATTTTACGGGTGTTTTTGATACGGTTTCAAGCTTTCCTTTCCATTCCGCATGGAGCGCAAGCGCCTTTTCGTTTGTTGTCATGGTTGTTTCCTCCTGATTGTTTCATAAAGTTCTGATATGATTTCATTTATAACGGTTTGGACATGTTCATAACGGTTTGGGCGTGTCGAAGCAGCTTACGCCTCCGTCAGGGATGCCGCAAGATGTTTTGCCAGCATATCGAGCATGCCGAGCGAATCCTCTTTTAACGAAGACTGTACAGTCACGACCGGCTCGAGAATGCGGAAGTCCGCAAGAGAGCCGAGCTGTTCCGTCATCTGTTTCCCGCAGACAGGCGCCCATGAACCGTTTTCGATCACAGCGGCCGTGCGGTTTTTCAGACCGAGCGCAGTCATGTCGTGCAGGAGGTTCTGCATGGCGGGATAAATGCCGTTATTATAAGTAGGCGCCGCGAATACAAGATGGCTGCAGCGGAAGATCTCGGCGATCAGAGTGGACAAATGAGTGACGGAAACATCGTAGACCGCGATGTTTTTGACACCTGCCTCGGCGAGCTTACAAGCGAGGATATTCACGGCGTTTTCCGTGCTGCCGTACATAGAGCCGTAAAACAGGGCGACGGCGCGCTCCTCAGGCTCGTAACGGCTCCAAAGATCGTATTTATTCAGGAGCAGACTCAGATCGCTGCGCCAGACCGGTCCATGCAGCGGGCAGATCGTGCTGATCGGGAGCGCTGAGAGCTTTTTTAAGGCAGCCTGTACCGGAAGCCCGTATTTTCCGACGATATTTGAATAGTAGCGCCTTGCGTCGGCAAGCCAGTCCTTTGCAAAGTCGATCTCGTCATCGAACAGACAGCCGTTTAACGCGCCGAAGCTGCCGAAAGCGTCGGCGGAAAAAAGAAGCTGTTCTTTTTCGTCATACGTCACCATGACCTCCGGCCAGTGAACCATCGGCGCGGTGTAAAAGCGCAGCGTGTGAGCGCCCAGCGTAAGGGCGTCGTTTTCTCCCACAATGACAGAACGCTCTGCATCGATCGGCTCAAAAAACTTTGTGATCATCGTAAAGGTCTTGGAATTGCCCACCAGCTTCATTTTGGGAAAACGGTACAACAGCTCCCCAATGCAGGCGCAGTGATCCGGCTCCATATGATTCACGATCAGATAATCAAGCGGTTTTCCGGAAAGCGTGTGAAGCAGGTTTTCCAAGAACTGACGGGATACGGAAGCGTCCACGGTATCGATCAGGGCGGTTTTTTCATCCATGATCAGATAAGCGTTGTAGGAAACGCCTCTCGGAATGGGAAAAGGTTTTCAAACAGGGCAAGCCGTCTGTCGGATGCGCCGACCCATACAATGTCATCGGTGATGGAACGGGTGCAATACATAAGAGTTCTCCTTTCGGTCTGATACAGAGTTAATAGGCGTTTGTGAAACGCATAAATAAAGTGCATGGGGTTACAAAATATACAATCCAATGCAGGCACGCTCTCGTTGCAATTCGATCGCAACGGTACATAACATGCGAAAATACCGCATGTAAGTACCGGCGATCTCAAAGCGCCTGCTTATGGAAATGTATATTTTGTACTATCGTGAACGTAATTGATTGCGTTTCACAATCACCTAAGATACAGAGTTAAGGCGTCCGTAACCGCTCGGAATTCAAAATCGGGCGTTATGAAATACATGAAAATCATGTTAGCAATTGCGTTTCTCCTTAATCTGTGATATATAAGATTAATATAGCATAACTGCGGATACATAGCTATGTATTATTTTAGGTAAATTCTGATTTTTTTTGCGATGGGAAATTCCTATTTACAAATTACAAAAATATGTAGTATAATGGTCGCAGGATAATTGAAGTACATATTCGTATGCAAATCTGCAAGACTTTCCAACACACAGACACAAACAAATACCGTGATATGGGATCATGAGAAACGTGCGGACTGTTATGAACATAACATGCAAATAAAAAGGAACGGCAGGGGAGTTCCGGGGAGCTTAAAAATGATTTAGGGAACGGAAGGGGTTCCTAAGGAAAAGGATTAAGAAAGGTGCTTTATGAGAGAAAAGTATGAGTCACTGGCATTAAGCGATTTGAAGGAAATCGCAAAGGCAAGAGGAATGAAAGGGACGTCCACCATGAAAAAGGCGGAGCTGATCGATGCGATGCTTAAGCAGGACGAGGCGGACAAGGCGCAGGGCAAGGATATTGAGCCGAAACCCGTACTGAATCGGCCGGGAGAGCCTAAAAAGGACGAACAGCAGGAGGAGCGTTTCCCGCAGGAGCTTGACAGCGGGGTCATGGCGAACGGTATTTTGGAGGTCATGCCGGACGGATATGGTTTTATCCGCTGTGAAAATTATCTGCCGGGGGAGAATGACGTTTACGTCGCGCCAAGCCAAATCCGGCGGTTTAATTTAAAAACGGGTGATATTGTAGAGGGAAACACGCGGATCAAGACACAGAACGAGAAGTTCAGTGCGCTTTTATTTGTCAAAAAAGTAAACGGTCTTCCGCCCGAGATCATCGCGAGGCGTATGCCGTTCGAGGACATGACGCCGATCTTCCCGAACGAGCGGTTGAGCTTAGAGACGGCAGGTGCATCCGTGGCAATGCGTATCATGGATCTGATGAGTCCGGTCGGCAAAGGGCAGAGAGGAATGATCGTTTCCCCGCCGAAAGCCGGAAAGACTACTTTATTAAAGGAAGTTGCAAAGTCCATCAAGCGGAATTCGCCCGATGTGCATCTGATCATTTTGCTGATCGATGAGCGTCCCGAGGAGGTCACGGATATTAAGGAAGCGATCGAGGGACCGAATGTTGAGGTTATTTATTCGACGTTCGATGAGCTGCCTGAGCATCATAAGCGGGTATCCGAGATGGTCATTGAGCGCGCGAAGCGCCTCGTGGAGTCCAAAAAGGACGTTATGATCCTGTTGGATTCGATCACCAGACTGACGCGTGCCTATAACCTGACTGTTCCGCCTTCAGGAAGAACGTTGTCGGGCGGTCTTGACCCGGCGGCGCTCCATATGCCGAAGCGTTTCTTCGGCGCGGCGCGCAACATGCGCGAGGGCGGAAGTCTGACGATCCTTGCGACGGCGCTCGTGGAGACGGGCAGCAAGATGGATGATGTGGTATACGAGGAGTTCAAGGGAACCGGTAACATGGAGATGGTGTTAGACCGCAAGCTTTCCGAGAAACGCGTATTCCCTGCCATTGATATTCCGAAATCCGGCACAAGACGGGAGGATTTATTGCTCACACCCGATGAGCTTGAGGCGATCAATGTAATCCGAAAGGCGTTAAACGGCCTGAAATCCGACGAGGCGGTGGACAAGGTGCTCGATCTGTTCACCCGCACGAGGAACAACAACGAGTTTGTACAGATGGTGAGGAAGATGCGGTTTATCTGATCAACAGTTTTTCCTTATAATTTTTTATAAAATACTTGCATCGCAGGACATTCTGTGATATAGTTAGAGCGCTGTTTGTAAACGGACAATCATAAGAAAATGATTTCATAGAGAGGTGAGAAGCATGAAAGAAGGAATCCATCCGAATTATTATCAGGCAACCGTGACCTGCAACTGCGGCAACACATTCGTCACCGGATCGACGAAGCCGGAAATCCACGTTGAGGTCTGCTCCAAGTGCCATTCGTTCTACACAGGTCAGCAGAAGACCGCACAGGCACGCGGACGTATTGATAAGTTCAATAAGAAGTACGGCGTTGGAAACCAATAAGGTACAAAGACAAGGTTGAGGTTATCATATCTCAACCTTATTTTTTCTGCGATAAGCTTTGTGTTCGGCGGCAGGATGCTGAAAAAGGCGTGTTCCGCTGTTATACGACTGATCGCGCAGAATGCACGGTGGGAGGAATCGTTTTGGCTCGCAAAAAAAGAAAAACCTGTTATTCGGGCATCGGCGGACAGGCAGTGCTCGAGGGCGTTATGATGAAAAATAAGGACATCTATGCCGTAGCGGTGCGCAAGTCCGACGGGGAGATCGTGGTGAACACGCAGGAGTATGTCGGTGTTCTGAACGACAGCTTTTTGAAGAATGTGCCGTTTATTAGGGGCGTATTCAATTTTATTGATTCCCTTGTGCTCGGTATGAAGGCGTTAAATTATTCCGCGAACTTTTTTGAGGACGAGGAAGCGAAGGAGTCCGGAGCGGACAAGGTGCTCAATAAGGTGTCGGGCGGCAGGGCGGAGCAGATTTTTATGGCGATCACGCTGATCTTTTCCGTGGCCCTCTCCATCGGAGTTTTTATTGCGTTGCCCTACTATTTGTCTACTTTGTTTGGAAAATATGTGCGCAATCGTTCCCTGTTAAATATCATAGAGGGAGCGATCCGCATTGTGATCTTTTTGCTCTATGTGCTGCTGATCTCGCTGATGAAGGACATCAGACGGGTCTATATGTATCATGGAGCGGAGCATAAGTGCATCAATTGTCTGGAGCGCGGCAGAGCGCTCTATGTGCGCAACGTGATGCGCTGCTCCAGACAGCATCGTCGCTGTGGGACGAGTTTTCTACTGTTTGTTATGTTTGTCAGCATTATTTTGTTCTTTTTTATCACGGTCACGAACCCCGTGTACCGCGTGGTACTGCGCATTGCGCTCATTCCCGTTGTGGCGGGGATCTCTTATGAGCTGATCCGCTTTGCGGGGAAGCATGATAATGTTTTGGTAAGGATACTCTCCGCGCCCGGTATGCTGCTGCAGCGTTTAACGACAAGAGAACCGTCCGAGGAGATGGTCGAGGTTGCGATCCAGTCTGTTGAGGCCGTGTTTGACTGGCGGGAATACTTAAAAGAGAATTTCGATTATGACGTGGCGGCGGAAGAAGCGGCAGAAGCCGAAGCGAAAGCAAGAGCGCAGGCGGAAGAGGAAGAAGAAGCAGCAGAACGCGCGGAGGCAGCAGAGCGCGCGAACAGAGAACGTGCGGAGGCAGCAGAGCGCACAGGCAGAGAGCGGGCAGGAGCACCAGAACGCGCAGGCAGAGAGCGCACGGGAACCGCAGAACGCGCAGGCAGAGAACGCACAAGGAACACGAAAGCGAAGGCGGAGCCATGACGTATCGGGAAGCCTACGAACAGGGGAAGCGCCTGCTTGCAGAGCACGGTATTGAGGAAGCCGGAACAGATGCGCGGCTGCTCTTAGAATATGTCTGCCATACGGATTATCAGACATTGTACACGCAGGGCGAGCGTGTGCTGGACGAATTGCAGGCGAATATTTATGTAAACTATTTGAAGAGGCGTGCTGATCGCATCCCGCTTCAATACTTGACGCACACTCAGTCTTTTATGGGATTGGATTTTTATGTAAACGAGCACACACTCATACCGCGGCCGGATACAGAAATTCTGGTGGAAGAGGTCATGCGCTGCGGGCAGGACGGCATGGCGATCCTTGATCTTTGTACGGGAAGCGGCTGTATTTTATTATCCCTGCTGCGCTATTCCAACGGATGTTTGGGCGTGGGGACGGATGTATCGAAAGAGGCGCTTGCGGTTGCCGAGGGGAATGCAAAAACGCTCGGATTTGCGGAAAAGATGACGCAGGGAGAATTGCTTTTTTTACAGGGCGATCTGTATGACGCGTTACAAAAGAAAATGCCGGCATTCGATGTGATCGTGTCGAATCCGCCGTATATCCGTTCCGAAGTCATTCCTACACTGATGCCTGAGGTCAAAGAGCATGAGCCGCGTCTGGCGCTTGACGGAGGAGACGACGGGCTTACGTTTTACCGGCGTATCATCGACGGCGCGCCTGCGCATGTTAAGCGGGAGAGCGCGCTTTTTTTTGAGGTCGGGGCAGATCAGGGAGATGCGGTGAAGGAGCTGATGCTTCAAGCGGGATATCGTGACGTGCGTATCGTCAAAGATTATGCGGGGCTTGACCGGGTCGTGTGCGGTGTGCGGATCGCGGGATGAGCGAGCGGCGTGATGAGAAAGGATATTTAATAACGTGTGTGATAAAATCAAAATGTTTCATTTGCACATGGATAAGATTTTGATATAGAAAGGTATGAGGATATGTTTGACAGATTAGAAGATTTACTCAGACGCTTTGAGGAGATCATGAGCGAGCTTTCGGAGCCGTCCGTGACGTCCAATCAGGAGCGCTTCCGCAGCCTGATGAAAGAGCAGAGTGATTTAGAGCCGATCGTTAAGGCTTATCAGGAATATAAAAAAAGTAAGCAGGATATTGAGGACAGCCTTGTCATGCTCGATGAAGAGAGCGACGAGGACATGCGCGAGATGCTCAAGGAGGAGTTAAACGACGCGAAGGCGCGTGTGGAAGTGCTGGAGCAGGAATTAAAAATTCTTCTTTTGCCGAAAGATCCGAATGACGATAAGAACGTGATCGTGGAGATCCGCGCGGGTGCGGGCGGTGACGAGGCAGCGCTGTTTGCCGCAGAAATCTACCGGATGTATGTGCATTATGCGGAAGGGCGTCGTTGGAAGGTTGAGACGATGAACGTGGATGAAATCGGCATCGGCGGCATGAAAGAAGTGCAGTTCATGATCAACGGAAAGGGCGCGTATTCCGTGATGAAGTATGAGAGCGGCGTTCACCGCGTCCAGCGCGTGCCGGAGACGGAGAGCGGCGGGCGCATCCACACTTCGACGATTTCTGTTGCGGTCATGCCTGAGGTTGACGAGGATATTGATATTGTAATAGAAGAAAAAGACATTCGTATTGATGTGATGCGCGCATCGGGAAACGGCGGACAGTGCGTAAATACGACGGATTCCGCGGTACGTCTGACGCATTATCCGACGGGCATTGTTGTGTACAGCCAGACCGAGAAGTCGCAGATACAGAATAAGGCAAAGGCGTTTGCCCTTCTGCGCGCAAAGCTCTACGACATGGAGCAGCAGCAGCGTCATGATGCGGAAGCGGAGCTGCGCCGTTCGCAGATCGGAACCGGCGACCGCTCCGAAAAGATCAGAACGTATAACTTCCCGCAGGGGCGCGTGACCGATCACCGGATCAATCTGACGTTATATAAGCTGGATAAGGTGATGGACGGGGATATTCAGGAGATCATTGACGCGTGTATCGCGGCGGATCAAGCGGCAAAACTGGTGAGGATGAATGAGAACTAGAGGGATGAAGAAAATGGCATTATGTGAAGGGTACAGTATGGTAGGCACGAGCGGCATCAATGGCGATGCCTATTATATATCCCCCGACAAAACGACATTTTTACTGGCTGACGGCGCATCGGGCGCAGGGAGCGAAGGAAAAGTCCTGATGTCAAATCTTTGCGTTGAAGTGGTGAAAAACAATCCTTTTTTTCTATCCGAGTTATCGCCGAAAGAGTATCTGGTCAAATTGATATGGGAGATCAACAATAAGCTGATTGCAGTCTCGCAAGAGCAGAAACATTATATTTTTGGAACCATCCTTATTTGTGTGGTCAAGGATCACATCGGAACTATTGCAGCGATCGGAGATTCTCCGGCGTTTTGGATATACGACAATACGATTACCCGGGTGGCAAAAACAAAGAAAACATATGACAATCTGGTTGAAATGGGGCTTTATTCTGAGCAGCAGCTTGAACAGGCAGTTCATGGATTACCGGAGCATATGTGGTCTATGTTTGACAGATTTATTCCTATGGTAGTTCCGGCTTATGCTGTCGAAGAAATCGAATTAGAAAAAAATGACATGATCCTGTTTTGTAGTGATGGCGTCAGTGATTATGTGCAGTTAGAGGAAATCAAAGATGTTGTAAGCGGAGAAAACATATTGGAAGGGATACAAACAGTCATAAATACTGCACGGGAAAATTCCATTAAAGAGAGAAATTGCGTCAGATATGATGATTTAACAATGGTTGTTTATCGATGCTGATTTTGTCTCGTCCGGCGGAGAAAAATGCGATCATAGACATTGAGATAAAATGTATGTGGAATATTGTAAAAGCGGTAACAGATTATCCGGTGAAAAGAATCGTTCTTTTAGAGAGGGAGATCTGACTGAAGTAGGGAAGAAGATCGAATTGTATGCAGCATAGTGATATATAATGCAGTTAGGTGATTCTACATGGATGTAAAGATGGAGGAAAGAAATATGACGTAAATAGCGTTGTTTTTTGGAATAAGAGTTACCATGTACTATGATGATCATAATCCACCGCATTTTCATGCAGAATATAATGGAAATAAGGCACTGGTGGAGATTAATGAGGCGAGAGTAATAAAGGGTGCCTTGCCATCAAGGCAATTAAAGTTGGTATTAGCATGGTGTGTATTACATCAGGATGAATTAATGCAGAACTGGGAATTGGCAAAAGACGGAAAATCACTTAATAAGGTTGCACCGCTGATGTAGGAGGAAAGCGAATATGTTTCCGAAAATTGTTCAGGTTGTTCCGACGGAGGAGTATACCGTTTATGTTTATTTTGAAGACGGAAAAATTGTATGCTATGATGTAAAACCGTTATTAGAAAAGGAAGTATTTTCGGTTTTGAGAGAACTCACATTTTTTATGGGTGCCTGTACCATAATGAATGATACATTGGCGTGGGATGTGTCAGGGAACCGGGATCATTGCAAGTGTATTGATATTGATCCGGATACATTGTATGCACTAGACGCAGTAAAAGAGAAAATAGCATAATGAATTGCAGCTGAAAAACGCTGTTGGAAAATCTATGATGTAAGAAACGAGCGCACAAGAGACAGCGCCTGCGGGAACGCTGTCTTTTGTATTGCAAAAAAGGAGTAAGAATCAATCATGGCAGAATATATCACAACGTATACAAAAGTGCACTTTACGCCTCTTGATTCGAAAAAAGAGGACATCCGCATTGAGGATATTGCGCATGCGCTTTCCATGATGACGCGCGCGAACGGGCATTTTCCTGAATTTTATTCCGTGGGGCAGCACTGTCTTGCCTGCGCGGATGAGGCGCGGGCAAGAAACGCGGGTGCGTATTTAGAGCTGGCATGTCTGTTGCATGATGCGGCGGAAAGCTATCTTGCCGACGTCACGCGTCCAGTCAAGCAGCACATGGATTTTTACAGACAGACCGAGGGGAAATTGCTCGGTCTGATCTATGAGCGTTTTTTGGGCAGAACGCCGGATACGGAAGAACGTGCGTTTATCAAAAACGTGGATGATACGCTTTTATACCACGAATTTTATCACTACATGGGCGAGCGGCTTTTTGATGAGCCGATGAGGATTTTCAGTTCGCCCCGCTTTGTGACGTGTAATTTTGCGGAAACGGAACAACAATATAAGGAGAGATATTTTGCACTGGCGCCGCAAGTAATGGGACAAGTGCTTTGAAAGCTTATGCCGGTCAGTGTTTCGTCAAGAAACGGAAAAGTGAGCGAAAAGGAAGGGGAACAGCATTATCATGGACATCGGCTGGAAAAAGATTACGATGGAGGACAGAGCGCTGATCGAGCATTATTATGAACGAGAGCAATCGATGAGCTGCGAGTTTTCGTTTGCGAACAACCTGCTTTGGGCGCCATATTATAACATCCGTTATGCCGTGCTGCGGGATTGCCTTGTTTTCTGCCACGTTAGGGACTCGGATACGTTTTCGGTCAGCTATCCGCTGGGCCGGGGCGATATCAACGGGGTGCTGGAGGAGCTTTTTGCCCATTTTGCCGAGAAAAACCGGCCGTTCCGGATGCATCTTGTCACACCGCAGCAGTATGTGCACTTGATGGAGCTGTATCCGATGCGGTTTCAGATCGCGTATGACCGGGATGCGGCGGATTATGTGTACGAGGCGGAAAAGCTGAAGACACTGGCGGGAAAAAAGCTGCATGGAAAGCGCAATCATATCAATAAATTTAAGCAGGAGCATCCGGATTGGTCTTTTGAGAGAATCGCAGGGCACAACGCAGAAGAGTGCATTGAGATGGCGCGGGAGTGGGGGCGGCAGAATGCCATTGATGAGGATTGGGAAAAAAGCGCAGAATTTGACATTACCCTGCGCGCGTTGAGGCAGAATGAGCAGTTGAAGCTTGACGGCGGGCTGATACGGGCAGACGGGCGTGTTGTCGCATTTTCGCTCGGAGAGCCGTGCAACCGTGAGACCTATGTTGTGCATATCGAGAAAGCGTTTGCCGACGTGCAGGGGGCGTATCCGATCATGAATCAGCAGTTTGTGGAGCATATCGCTACAGGTTACCGCTATATTAACCGGGAGGAAGATGCAGGGGTCGAAGGCTTGCGCAAAGCAAAGCTCTCCTATTACCCGGACCTGATGGTGGAAAAGGGAACGGTCACGGAGCGGAGGAACTGATGTGCTGCTGCCTGTGGGGTTTATGCTCCTAAAGCGAACCGCGCAGGGCAAGGTCAGGTCAGATCATGTCCTGCGGGGTAGAATCGCTCATGGAAATATGTTCCTCATATAACACGGACGGGAAAACAGAAACATCCCGTGCGGAGCCGTCCCGGAGTGTTTTACGATATTCGGTCGGGGTGCAGCCTAAGATGCTCTTGAATACTTTGTTAAAATAACTAACGGTATTAAATCCAACCGTTGTTGCAAGCTCCGAGAAAGACATTTGCTTTTGCACGTCCTGCCTGATGATCACCGACGCCATAAAAATGCGGTATCGCATCAGGTATTCAAACGGTGTTGTGTGCAGCGCTTTCTTAAAGCAGCGGCAGCATTCGCTCTTGCTGACATGGATCGCAGCGGCAATCTCGTCGAGCGTGATTGGTTCCTGATAATGCCGTTCAATGAAAAGAACGGCGTCCTGTGCGCGTAGTTCGCCTAAGGAACGAGATTCTTTTTTTTCCGGAACGATAGCGGAAAATTCTTCCAGCATATAAACCCAAAAGCGGCACAGGCAGCTTTTGGTGATCAGTTCATAGCCTGTTGCAGCGGTATCGTTCGCGCGCACAAGCTCATCAAACAGCGCAAGCATTTCCGCAGATCGCGCATATTCCTTGTTGATCAAAAAATAACGGAATCCGGTTTTGCCGGTGATCGGGGTCAGATATTTGGCGTTGAGATACGTTTTGCTATAGCCGAAAAACAACATCGGATGAAAGACGATAGCGTCAAATTTGCCCGGTTCTTCTCCGACCGGATGAAGGGCGTGCATGATGTTCTGATTAATGTAAATGGCGTCGCCTGTCTCAAGCAAGATTGTCTCGTCCCCGATCAGGCACTCCATTTTGCCCTGTGTGACAATGTCAATTTCCAGTTCCTCGTGCCAGTGCCAGCGGACAAATCCCATGTAGAGGCTGTGAAGATCGACGTGGTAGATGGCGATCGGATACTCCAGATTGCCGTGTGTTTTCTTTTCCTTCAGGTAATCGTCTGCTGGAAGTACGGTAGGTTTTGTTCTCATATGGTGGTCAGCTCCCGTCAAACATAAACTAGTCAACATGATGTAAAGTATTTTTGTAAAAAAGTAAATCCAACCTCGCAAACCCGCGCTTACGCGCTTTATGTCCGGCTTCGCCGGACGTTTGTTCGGTAATGGCGCAAGAAAAACAAATGCCGCTTCGCGTCGCTTGTTTTTCTTTTGCGCTCATTATAACATGATTTGAGAAGAATAAACAGATACCGCGCATATATTTTTATGAGAAAATGGAAAATTGAGGCGGCAGGGATGGATTCGGGAAAGCTGGATAACGCGCTGGAGTTGTCTTTGGATATGACGGAAGAAGAAAGAGCAAAATCGGAGGAACTGGGAGTCGGATATTCTCCGCAGGAGGGGACATGGGAACTGATCGTAAAATATCAGGGAAGTCTTGATGCGGTTCGCGCTCTGGGCGGTGTCGTGGAAGAATTGATTGCCGGGTACGCCATTATCACGATCCCGCAGGGAAGGGTAGAGGCGCTTGCCGCCATCTCGCAGATTGAATATGTCGAGAAGCCGAAACGATTGTTTTTTCAATTGCTGGAACCGCTTGCGGCGGCGTGCATTTCGCAGGTGCAGCTCAGAGAGCCGTACCTAAGCGGAAAAGATGTATTGCTTGCGGTCATTGATACGGGAATCGATTATCGGAGCAATCTGTTTCGCAATGCGGACGGAACGACGCGCATCTGGGATTTATGGGATCAGGTTCTGTCGCCTGACGAGGCGCGCGGATTCCTGCCGCCGGAAGGTTTTGCGCAGGGAGTGGCGTTTTCGAGGCAGCAGATCAATGAGGCGCTTCTGGCGGGGACGGATGCCCTGCGGCTCCTGCCGAGTATGGATGTGAGCGGACATGGCACGGCGGTCGCATCCGTTGCGGCGGGGTATGCCAGGGAGCCTGCATTCCGCGGTGTCGCAACACAGAGTCCGCTGCTCATTGTCCGGCTTGGAAACACGCAGGCGGAAGGGTTTCCCAAGACGACACAGTTGATGCGTGCAATTACATGGTGTCAGCGTAAGGCGGCGGAATACGGTATGCCGCTCTGTGTGAATTTAAGCTTCGGCAATACATACGGAGCGCATAACGGAACGTCCATACTGGAGCGTTTCATGGACAACGCGGCGCAGATCGGGAAGACGTCGATCTGTGTCGGGAGCGGCAATGAGGGAAGCACAGGGGGACATGTGGCGCGGGCGATCCAAAAAGGGGAGCAGCGCACGGAGATTCTGAGCGTCGGCAGCTATGAAAGCGCGCTTTCCGTGCAGATATGGCTGAGTCCGATGGATACCTATCAGATCGTGATCATTACGCCGACGGGCAATCGGGTGACGATTGATGCGGGTGAGCCTGCGGGAACGAGAAAGGTCGTATATGACGGCACACAGCTTTTGATCTATGTGGGAGCGGCAAATCCGTATGCCGCAAATAAGGAGATTTATGTGGAAATGCTGCCGGCATATGGGAACCGTTATATTGCTTCGGGGGAGTGGCACTTTGTTTTTACGGGCGTGCGGACGGCAACGGGGGAATACGCGTTGTATCTGCCTTCTCAGGAGGCGCGGGGGACGGACACGTTTTTCTTAAATCCGACGCCGCAGCAGACCTATACGATTCCGTCAACGTCCGCGGCGGTCATTACGGTCGGCGCCTATGATTCCGGAAGTGAGCGGTATGCGGACTTTTCGGGACGGGGAACATATTATGTAAACTCATCAAACAGGCTGTCCAATTTTGGTAATGTCAAGCCGGATCTGGTAGCGCCCGGCGTGAATCTTTCGGTGATAGGACCGGAGGATCAGCGGCTGATCGTGTCGGGTACGTCTTATGCAACACCGTTTGTCACAGGGGCGTGCGCGTTGATGATGGAACAGGGCATTGTCCGCGGAATCGATCCGTACTGCTATGGTGAGAAGCTAAAAGCGTATCTTAGGATGGGGGCGAAGCCGATCAGGGGAGAGAGCATATATCCGAATGAGCGGGTCGGCTGGGGCGCACTGTGCCTGCGGGACAGTCTGCCGACGGGCACTTGAAAAGTTATTTGGCAAGTATTATACTAACGATAAGGAAATAGGAAAAGCTGTTCGATACAGCGCAGAGACTGTATTGACCGGCTTTTTTTGATATAAGATGGATAAAAAATCAATTTGAATGATAGTAGCATACAGCGGGGAAAGAGATTGTGATGAATAAAAAATTATTGTGTATTGTAGCGGGGCTTAGTCTCGGTCTTCTAAATGGCTGCGGTACACAGCCGGAGCCGGAGATTATATCGGAGGTAACCGAAAATACCGTAGAGGGAACGGAGACGGCGGACGGTGGGGAAACGCCGGAGACGATGGGGCATGCGGGAGATTCTGAAGAGGCAGACGCTTGGGAGGAGCTGTCAGAAGAACAGAGAGCATTGTTCCGGCAGGAACTGTTATTTTTGCAGCAGGGCTTTCGCCAGCATGATATACAGGGATCCTATACGGTCTATTTTGCCCAACCGTCAGAATGGAAGGATCAGCCTTTTCAGAAAATGCTGTTAGAGGGGGAAGAGGGACTTTGGGAAGAGAGTTTTTTCTATAACTATGATCCGGAACGGGATTGGTATACCTTTTCCGGGCAGTATGAGCCGGTGCTGACGAAGGATGATTTCTATCTGGCGAGGGATGACGAAGAAGCAGAGGAATTTCGAACTGCGTCAGTGTATCAGGCTGAGCTGTCCGCCGAGATGGACATGGAGGTTCCGCTGCGGTTTGATATTCCTTCCGGTCCGATGGTCTGTGATCTGTGGCTTATGGATGATGACAGGGATTATCTGATGACGTATGTTTATGTTTATAAGGATGAACGTCTGGGGGTCACGGTGGAGATTGAGTATCCTCAGTACAGCGTATACACGCCGGAGCTAGAGGAGGTAGAGAAGATCAATCAGTGTATCAGAGAAGCTTTTTTCTATGGTTATTTTTACAGCACGGAACCATGGAGCCCAAGGCAGGAGATGTATTGCGAAATATCCCGTAGCTGTGAGATAACGCGCAGAGATGACGGCTATCTGTCGGCATGTATTTATGAGTATAACAGCTACCGCGATGCCATTCATCCTAATGTCTGGAAATCCGGTATGACCATCGACCTGGCGACCGGACAGGCTCTGACTCTGAGGGATGTGATCGGTTCGGATCGGACAGTGCAGGAGCTTACCGGAACAGGGGCGTTTCACAGCTTTCCGATATGGATGGACGGATATATGTCCCCGGAAGAGATGGAGGAGGCGGACCGACGGCAGGTGGAGGAGGCAAGCCAGTGGGTGGACGTGGACGCTACAGATGATTTTTATCTGACACCCGACAAATTGGGGCTTACCAGCAGTGTATCCCGCTATTATGTCTGTATGGAGGCACCATATGCGGAAATTGGTTTGACAGAATGGGAAGCGGTAACGGAGTAAGGCGGGAGCAGTAAGCGAAACGCGCGAAATATACCTTAAAAAATGCGAAGTATACCTTGTCTGTTCTTTTTGGGACGACTTTTCATTATTATAAATGTTATTAACATGCTACAGAATATAGAGGCTTTGAGGTCGGTTCCACAAAGGAGGATACAGAAGATATGAAAACAAAGAAACTCAGCATTGCGGCGCAGCTTTTTCTCTTTATTTTAGGGGCATCCATCATTGTTGCGGTGATTGTGGGGTGTGTTGCCTACATTAATATGGGTGATTTCCTGCAAAAGAAATGTAAGGATGACGTTATGGAAATTGCAGTCATTGCCGCGGAAAATGTGGATGGGGAAATCTTTGCGGAAGCCATGGAGGGCGATGAAACGGCCCTTTTGTCTGTCAAGGATAGTTTGGATTTCTTTTTGGTCGGCAATTCCGTTACCTATGTCTATACACTAATGCCGAAGGATGCGGACTGGTTTCAGTTTGTGGTGGATACTGATCCGGAGGACCCGGGGGAATATGCGGAGGACTATGAGGCGCAGGACGCCATGTTTCAGGCGATGCAGGGTAGTCCTTCCGTGACGGAGGAACCATTTACCGATGAGTGGGGAACCTTCTACAGCGGATACGCACCGATTTTTCAAGGCGGAAAAGTGTTGGGGATTGTAGCGGTGGATTATGAGGCGTCTTCCATACAGACTTCGCTGAACAGTCTGATCCGCAACATTCTGCTGGCTGTGGGAGCGGCTGTGCTTTTTGCCATTGCGGCTGCTTTGCTCGTTGCGATCAGGATGCGGCGCAATTTCATCAAGGTAAACGATAAGATTCTTGAGGTGGCTTCTGACGATGGAGATATCACGAAGGTGCTGAATATCACATCAGGGGATGAGCTTGAGGTGATCGGAAACAGCTTGAACAGGCTTTTGGAGAAGACAGGCAAAACGGTCAGAGAGATCAAGAGCGGTACGGGCAGCATTGAAACGAAAATGGGAAATATTAATGCGAATGTGAAGGATTCAGCGGGGAAGGTCAGCGGCATTAACGATACGATACATTCCATGGCGGCTGCCTCCAAACAGGTTGCAGCGTCTGTCGGGACTGTGGGTGAGCAGGTGGATTTTGTATATAAAGATATACAAAACATTGTTGAGATCGCTGAGGGGAATACGAGCAGCTTACAGGAGATGAACGCCGCTTCAGCCAAGCTGCATGATACGGCGCAGGCGTCCTTTACCGGAATCGGGAAAAACGTGGAAGAGATGTCAAATTCCTTACAGGAGGAAAAGAAGAAGGCGGAGGCGGTTCTTCGGATCAAGGAGCTTTCAGAGATGATTCTTGGAATATCCGGTCAGACGAACCTGTTGGCATTGAATGCGTCCATAGAGGCGGCGAGAGCCGGAGAAGCAGGAAAAGGGTTTGCGGTAGTGGCGGGAGAAATCGGCGTTCTTGCGGGAAATACCAACGACGCCGCCAATGAGATCCAGACGATGAGCAGGGAGGTAGTGGAAGCCATTCAGGGGCTGGATGCGCTGGCTGATCGGATGCTTCGTTTCCTTCGGGATGAAATTTCAGCAGACTATCAGAATTTTGGGAATATCTCCAGCGGCTTTATGGAGAAGGCTGATGAGATTCGTGAATCTATGGAGCAGCTGCTTAAAAATATGGAACGGTATGCCAAAGCAATGGAAGAGATTCGCAGCACCATGGAATCCGTGGGTACTGCGTCTGAGGAAAACAGCACGGAGATTACCCAGCTTTCCGAGCTGCTTGTGGCCATAGACGAGGAGATGAGGAACATTGAAACCGCCGCTACGGAGACGTTTTCTGCGATTTCGGTTATGAATCGTGAACTGAGCGCTTATCGGGTCTAAGCTGTGAAAAAGGGATTGGGGACCGGCATAAATAGGTAGGAATGATCTAAGGGCAAAAAAGGAGGACATATGGAAACGAGAACCGGTTTCCTTATTTCACAAGTCAAGCAGGTACAGAGCCGGATATTCCAGCGATTGCTCACGGAAAGCGGTGTGGAAGAATTCAATGGTCCTCAGGGCAGGATTCTCTATGTGCTCTGGCAGGAGGACGGGATTCCGATCTCCCGGCTGGCGCAGCAGACAGGCCTTGCAAAGAGTACGCTCACTGCCATGCTGATCCGTATGGAAGAAGCCGGGTTGATCACGCGGCAGAATTCATCGGCGGACAAGAGGCAGGTGATCATCTGCCTGACCGATAAAGCGAGGGGACTGCAGAATAAATACGAGCAGGTATCCGAGGAGATGAATCGGTTGTTTTACCGTGGGATGACGCAGGAGGATGCGGATATTCTGGACGGTCTGCTGGACCGGGTGCTGGCAAACCTGCAGGAACTGTTGTAGGTGCATGATTACACTTACAGAGCAGACTTATGTAAACTACTTCGGAAAGGAAAGATATTTTGTCTAAATTTTATATATCCGATTTGCATTTGGGGCACAAAAATGTGATCAGGCATGATGACAGACCATTTGCCGACGTTGCTCAAATGCGTGAAAAATTGGTGGAAAACTGGAACAATGCCGTTGCCTGTGATGACGAGGTGTATATTCTCGGTGATTTTGCATGGAAAAATGCGGAGGGTCTCGCGGTGTTAAGCGAGTTAACAGGAAGAAAGTTTTTGATCCTGGGTAATCACGACAAGCCGACCGCGGAAATGAAAGCGTACTTTGAGTGGATCAAAGATTATGCTGTGATTGTGGACGGTGAAGTTCAGGTTGTGATGAGCCATTATCCAATCGCGCATTGGTATAATCAGTATCGGGGAGCTGTGCATTTGTACGGTCATGTTCATAATAATGACGATTACCTTGCTTTTCAGGAGTACGCTTGTATCTGTAAGAGAAGGAATATTCCGTTTGAGTGCTACAATGTCGGCTGTATGCTTGATTACATGGGATACACGCCGAGAACACTTGACGAGATCAGGAATCAGAAAATAGAAAAATAGCGATTCGGGAATGGGTAGAATCGAAATTTTCGAGGATACTATGAATAGATGCAAAACGGAAAGGAGCACAGAGTCAGCATGTTTGATTGTGCGATCATCGGAACCGGTCCGGGAGGGCTGTCAGCGGCGCTGAACCTGAAAACCTATCAAAAGGATTTTGTATGGTTTGGTTCTAAAACGTTAAGCGATAAGGTGACAAAAGCGGAAAAGATAACAAATTATCCCGGTTTTCCGGAGATCGGCGGTGGAGAGCTTTTTGAAAGATTTCAGGCGCACATGGTGAGCGCTGGCTTGGAGATCACGGAAAAGACTGTGACGAGCGTTATGCATTCCGGCGGGCATTTCATGGTTCTTGCGGACAATGAGCTCTATGAGGCGAAAACGCTGATCCTGGCGATGGGAGTCATGGCGGCGAAGCTCATGGACGGAGAAGAGGACCTGCTGGGAAAGGGCATAAGCTACTGCGCGACCTGCGACGGGATGCTTTACAAAGGAAAGAAGATCGCGGTCGTATGTAATGCGCCCCGATTTGAGCATGAGGTAGCATATTTGGCGGAGCTGGCATCCGAGGTGCTTTACTTTCCCAGCTTTGAGAGTGGAATGAACAGGGAAAACGTAACGGTTTTGAGGGACGTTCCGGTGGCGGTCCATGGAGATCAGCGCGTGACATCCATCACGCTCCGCAGCGGGGCGACTAAGGAGGTTGACGGCGTATTCTGCCTGAGAAACGCGATTGCTCCGACCAAACTGATCCCGGAGCTTCAGGTGGAAAACGGACATATCGTGGTTGACCGCCAAATGGCGACGAATTTACCGGGGTGTTTTGCGGCGGGAGATTGTACGGGCAGACCGTATCAGTATACGAAGGCGGTCGGCGAGGGAAACGTGGCGGCGCATAGCGTCATCGCTTATCTTTCGTCGCAGAACTGATCGCAGGGTTCCCGCGGCTTCATTGACTTTTACACGTTAAAATGATATAAATGAAGTATCATGCTGTGTAAGGGGGATGGGTATGGGAAAAAGCATCAGTCTTGATATTGCCGCACTTGCTTTGCTGTTCATATTGGTAGTTACGCGGGTACTGCGCAAAATGATGCATGACAGATCAAATCGGATCTTTCTGCTCATTCTGGTGACGGCAACTGCCTCGACTGTATTTGATATTGCGACGATTCTCATTGACCGGGCACAGTGCGAACAGGCGGCTGTGATCTACATAGCGAATATGGGATATTTGCTCACGCACTATCTCACGGTGCCGTTGTACCTGTTGTTTATCATCAGTATGACGGACACATGGCACAAATTACGCAGGAATCCCGTGCTTCAGGTTCTTATGATCCTGCCGCTTGCGGTCGTATTGCTTGCGTTTGCTACGAATTCGTTCACCCACTTCATTTTTTCGGTTGAGAATGGTTATCAGCGCGGACCGTTGATCGGTGTGATGTATGTGACGACGATCCTGTATGTGATGATCGTCATAGGCTATATGCTCCGGTATCGCAAATTATTCGGCTGGGCAAATCTGGCGGCAGTCGGCGCGGTCGTTCCGATCGACGTGGCGGCAATGCTGGTTCAGTTTTTTGTTCCGACGGCTTTGATCGAAATGTTCTGTGGAGCGCTAGGTCTGCTGATCATGACCATCGGGCTTCAGCGGCCGGAAGAGTATGTCGATACGTTTACCAATCTTATGAAGCACAGTGCTTATGCCCATGATATGAAACGTTCTTATGATAATGATAAGCACGTGCACATCGTTATGCTCAATATCACAAATTTCCGCACGATCCAGACAATGATCGGGTTTGATTCCATGACAGAGATATTGAAAATGGTTGCCGATACGATTCGCAGGCTTAACAGAAAAATACACGGCGGCGCGGATCTGTATTATCTTGATAACGGCAGGTTTCGAATGGTCTTTCGGGAAAAAGATCAGGATAAGGCCCAGATGCTGGCGGATGCGCTGAATCAGGAGTTAAAGATCCCCATCAGCAGCAACGGCTTAAATATCAGTCTGGCGCCGTTTCTCATATTGGCGCGTTGCCCGGAGGAGATCAAGGACTTTAAGGCGCTGATGTCTTTTGGTCTGGATTTTCACATGAAAAACGACTATACCGGGCAGGTGATGTCCGCCGGCAAAATCTATGACGAGAATCAGCTTGATATTCAAAACAACATTGATCTGATCATTGAGCAGGCCCTTGAGAATGAGAGCTTTCAGGTATACTATCAACCGATTTATTCGACCAAACAGGGCAGGATCACATCTGCGGAGGCATTGCTTCGGTTATTTGATCCGCAGCGGGGCTTCATTTCGCCGGAGCTGTTGATCCATGCGGCGGAGAAAAGCGGTGCGATTCATCGGATAGGAGAATTTGTTTTTGAGAAAGTCTGTCGGTTTATCGCCAGTGAGAGCTTTGAAAAGCTGGGCCTTGACTATATTGAGGTGAATCTGTCCGTGGCACAGATCATGAAAGCGGATCTGGCGGATAAGCTGCTTACCATTATGGACAAATATCATATTTCAGCGGATAAGATCAATCTGGAGATCACGGAGAGCGCTACAGCCTATGAACAGAAGGCCATGACAGAGAATCTCGAAGCGCTCGCCCGGGCGGGACTCAGTTTTTCTTTGGATGATTACGGAACGGGCTATTCGAATATCAAGCGCGTGATCCAGTTGCCGTTAAAGATCATCAAACTGGATAAGTCTTTTGTGGATGAAAAAAATAATCCAAAGATGTGGATCGTCATAAAGAATACGGTGAAAATGTTAAAAGACATGGATATGGAAGTTGTCGTGGAAGGCGTTGAAACACAGGAAGCGCTGGATGAGTTCGCGGGTCTGCAATGTGATTTTATTCAGGGATATTTCTTTTCAAAGCCCATCCCGAAAAAAGATTTTGTTACCTTTATCGCCAATGCAAATAAAGAGGCTGTGGGATAAATGGTGTTTGCGGGAGGGTAGGTGACATTAAGTACAAAAACAGATCATGAAATGATGAAGGCATTGGGGTGATATTTGCTCCGATGTCTTTTTGGTTTTATGGAAGATAGAATCAAAAAATTTTTATTTTAGGAGAAAAAAAGTACTTATAATAATCTTTCGGCAGAATAAATGTTCGAGAATGACTTGAAAAATCATAAACTGAATGATATAGTTTTGTTGGATTTCAGATAATAAGCAGGATGAAAACTAAAATTGGAAAGTGGCAGGGGCAAAAGAAAAAGGGCTATGAGGGATGTATTGAATATAATCGAAGATTTGAAAAATAACTTGCAAATGGACGCAAACAGTTTTTATCCAATGATGAGCACAATTTTAGTTCAATTGTGCTTTCTTTTGAAATATGTTTTTTTGAAAATAAAAGAGCATAAAGAAAAAAAGATGTTTGAGATATACAAGAGAAAAGAAAGTGATAATTTTTATATATTCATTATGATTGGCGAATTTGTAATACTGTTTTGTAATTTGTTTTTAACGGTTTTCATTTATGAAATGATACGACCAGCTTTTGTGAAAATAAGTGATGAAGTGAACACAGGAACGGTGCTACAGGTAATTATTCTGGTAGCTGTAAGTATTGGAACGGGAAACATAATTTTCAAAATGAAATGGGTGAAAAAAAGACTTTTGGGAGATAGAGTTGGGAAATTAATCATATTTTGTTCGGTTACAATTGCAGATGTTTTTTGCTTTTTATTAATAGTTAACGAATTACCCTCCTGTTTGCATAATATATTTGTAATTTTGTATTTATTTTTTGAAATAATCGGGCTGTTGTATTTTCAAGGAAGATATACAAAGTATGATTATTCTTCAATTAAGCTCTATTTGGATAACGGGGAATGTATCATATGTGAAAACATAGAGAACATTAGAATAAAAAAGAATTTTGTAGTTGCGGAGGTGGGTGATAAGTGTATTGTTCTGCAGTATCAAAAAATAGCAAGAGTGGAATATTACGGACCACAAAAATTTATTTTGAAAGAAAATATTTTTTCAAAGTATGTGGAAAGATTAATTGATAGAAGAAAAATGGGATCAGTGAATAAGAGGAATAAAGATAAGATGGTGTCATAATAATACTCTTTAAATTGGGAAGTCCCCCTATTTAGTTATTATTAAATAGGGGGACATTAATATTCCTCAAAGCGTTCTTTTTTTAGCTCTCGCTGTTCATATACAGCGGCCATCCGGTTGACTGCCCCATTGCCGTTACGGTCATGCCGACACAGTTCTTATTGTCAAGCCATGAGACGGCGACAACACCGTAATACGTGTCATATCCGTCAATATCCAGTCTGATATAGCGGTCGCCGTACATCGACCAGGTGCCGGCGGCATCTCCGGTGACGGAGCCGTCTTCGCCGAGCGTCACATACACAGCCGTCGTTGTGACATATGGGTCGCCCGCAAGGACGAGCTGGAACTGATTGTCATTTGCAAAAGATAAAAACTCCTCTTTGCTGATCGGACGATCCGGTTCGCCTGCGTAGCGGTTTGCATTGATGACAATATCTCCGACGGAGTTGAGATAGTACTGATGCGCCTGCATGAAGAATTTAGAGCTGGAGGCCGCAAGCGGATAGCCGTTATCACATTCTGCCGTCTTGTCGCTTTGCAGGGCGAGCGTCCGGACCATCAGCATGGCGATGTTCACGCCGTCACTCGTGGTGTACAGATCGCCGTGCCCCGGCGCATGAATATCAAAATCATAGTCCGCCCATTGGAAGGAGGACATCGCGATATACTCCGTACTTCCCTCGATACGGTCCGCCGTGGTGATGTAACTCTCACGGTCTAAGTCGGAGCGGTAGCCGGACAGCGGCGGGAATAAGCCGGTCACGAGTTCTTTTCCAATCCAGCCGGACGCCATGGGATCACCGCTTAAGTTGGAAAAGGCATCAATGGTATCGCTCTTTGCCGTAAAAAGAACATAGTTCCTTGACAGAACGCCGAGGCAGGTCATCAGGTAATAATAGTCGTCATAAATTTCTGTGATCTCACCGTCTTCGGATACGAGCGGTACGTCGTACTGATGCGTGATGACGCTTCCCTCTGCACAGTAGGTCATATGTGTGCCGTAGTAGGGATGGGTCTCGCCGATCGCAGTCGCTCTTGCTTCCTCCATATAAGTGTTGATCGTATCTTCGTCAAGCCATTCCGTTTCTCCGTCCTTTCGAAGTCCGGTTTCGCTGTCTAATTCGATCATGTAGGTTCCGGCACCGAAAGAACCGAAGGTTAAGTACATGTTTCCGGCCGCGTCGTAGGCAACCTGCGGGTCGAGCGCCACGACATTATAATAGAGGGCGTCCTGCGCATAGTCGCTGATTGATTGCAGAATGCAGCCGACATACTGAAACGAGCGTGCCTCTAAAGTGGGTGACCATGCGAGCACGATGCATACGCGGTCATGCTTTTCCTCATCATAGCCGGAGTTCACAAGGCAGGTATAGAGCCAGTAGCCGCCGTAGGAAGCGGGAACTAAATCCGCTGCCCAGTACTGGCAGTTAGCGGAGTCGGTGAGCATCCAGCTGTCGACCTCGGACCAGCCGTATTCCGCCATCTTTTCGGCAGCAGGCGTGGTCTTTCCCAGATACTCCCAATGAATGAGATCGGTGGAGCGGCGGATGATATTGCCTCCCGCCCAGCCCGTCTGCACCATATAATAATAGCGGACGCCGTCGATGACAGCCTCTGTCAGAGCGGGGTCATGCACGTTATAGTTTTCATCCAGCTCGCCGTCCGCGTTATAATCAAATAAAAATTCCAGTTCGTCGTCTTTTATGCTCTCCGCGTTGATGTCGTAGTTCGGATCATCAGGATAAGCGGCAGTTACGCGCACATTGACAGTGAATACGACCTCGCCCCCCTGAATCAGATCCAAAAAGACAACGCCGTTTTTCGAAGCGCTGCTGTTTGCGGTCAGCGTGCGGCTTTCACTGTCCCAAACTGCTAAATCCTCCGCGGACAGGGACGCATAGTTTTCATCCACAGCAGACAGCGAAACATCGTCGATCGTGACGTCCTCTGCAAGGTTCAGCGTATAGGTCGTTGCCTCCGGTGTCAGATATCCGAGGGAAAGGTTATCATAACAGATGGTCGGCGCAATATCGCTAAGGACGTATTTTTTACTGCCGTCCGCATTTCTGTTTTCCCGCACCCGGACATCATAATCAGCGCTTACCAGTTCGGAAGCAGTGGGCGTGAAATGATATGCTCCCGTCTCCTCCGGTGCGGTCTCTTCCTGTGAACCGTCGTTTTGTTCCGGAGCATCGTTTTCTGCTCCGTCAGTCTGTGTGTCGGCTTCCTGTCCGGCATTCTCATTCTGCGGCGTGTCGTTTTCCGACTTTGTACCACAGGATGCCAGAGAGAGGAGTAAAGAGCTGCAAAGAAGCACGGAAAGCGCCTTTGCCGTTAGTCTTTTCATTGTAGATACCTCCTTTGGGGTTTATCAAAGCTTTTTAATAGTACCAGTATAACATTTATAGAAATTTTAGAAAAGGATTATTGACAGATTTTGGTGACTGCGATAAAGTTAGTGTGCTAACAAATTATTTTTAGTTGTTTGGGGGCATGAACATGGAGAGACGAACGGGATTCGGGGACGGGAAAAAACCGCTCGGCTTTGAATTGAGGGAAATTCACAATCTGATCAAAATGCTGATCCATAAGACGCATCCGCCTTGTGCGAGACCGGGAACGCCGCTGACGCAGCTTCAGGGTGGGATTCTCGGGTATCTGTATCGTCATAACGCCGAGGAGCCGGTTTATCAGAAGAATATTGAGGAAGTATTCCGCATTTCCCGTGCGACGGCGACGAACACACTTCAGGTGATGGAGAAAAACGGCTTGATCATACGAAAATCGCAGGATCAGGATGCAAGGCTCAAGCGTATTTTTATGACAGAGGAAGCGTGCAGGGAGCATATGCAGATGGAAAAGCGGATGGAAGCGCTGGATACGCATATGCTTGCGGGCATGAGCAGCACCGAAATAGAGCAGTTTTTGACGCTGCTTGACCGCGTCAGGGATAATCTGGAACGCATGAATGCCGAATATGACGAGCGGCAGAAGCATGGCGATTCGTCAATAGATGATGAACAGCAGAGGGATGACGATCATCCGAAATGCGGCGAACAGCAGGAATGCGACAGTCAGCAGGAGTACGACGACCGGCACAAACAGAACAGTCAGCATACAAAAAGGGAGGCATAAGGAATGTTACGGACACTGGGTGCACAGATCAAAGAATTTAAGAAGGATTCCATATTGACGCCGATATTTATGATCCTGGAGGTCATCATGGAAACCATCATTCCGCTGATGATGGCGTCCATTATTGACAAAGGCGTTGAAGCGCAAAATATGGCGCATATCTATAAGATGGGAATCCTGATGGTGGGGGCTGCCATTTTGAGCCTGAGTTTCGGTATTTTCGGCGGAAAATACGGCGCGCGCGCGTCCACGGGCTTTGCGCGCAATTTAAGAAGGGCGATGTATGAAAATATCCAGACTTTCAGCTTTGCCAATATTGACAAGTACAGCACATCGGGACTGATCACAAGATTAACGACCGATGTCACGAATATCCAAAACGCGTATCAGATGATCCTGCGTATGGCGATGCGTGCGCCTGCGAGCCTGATCTGCGCGATGGCAATGTCCTTTTTTATCAGCCCGAAGCTGGCATGCGTCTATCTGATTGCTGTCGTGCTTTTAAGCATCGTGCTTTCCATCATGATACCGATGGCGACGAAGCATTTTATGCAGGCGTTTCCGAAATATGATGACTTAAACGAGAGCGTGCAGGAAAACGTGTCCGCGATCCGCGTGGTAAAGGCGTATGTCCGCGAGGACTATGAGAATACGAAATTCCGCAGGGCGAGCGGCAATATTTATAAAATTTTCTCCAAGGCGGAGGGGATCGTAGCGTGGAACGGACCGGTCATGAACCTGACTGTCTATAGCTGTATCCTGCTGATCAGCTGGATCGGGGCAAAAATGATCGTGCTTGGCTCTCTGTCCACGGGAGAGCTGATGAGTATGCTGACCTACTGCATGAACATATTGATGAGTCTGATGATGCTGTCCATGGTGTTTGTCATGATCACGATGTCGGTCGCGAGCGCAAGACGTATCAGCGAGGTCTTAAATGAAACGTCCGACTTAAAGAATCCGGAGAATCCGGTCATGGAGGTGGCGGACGGCAGCATCCGTTTCGATCATGTATCGTTTGCCTATAAAAAAGACGCGGAAAGCATGGTGTTAAAGGACATTCATTTGGACATCCGTGCGGGAGAGACAATCGGCATCATGGGCGGAACGGGAAGCGCCAAGTCCAGTCTTGTCAATCTGATCAGCCGGCTTTACGATGTGACGGAGGGGGCGCTCTATGTCGGGGGCGTGGATGTGCGTGCCTATGACATGGAGGCGCTGCGCAATCAGGTGTCGGTCGTATTGCAGAACAATGTGCTTTTTTCGGGAACGATCCTGGAAAACCTGCGCTGGGGAGATAAGGAAGCGACGGAGGAGGAATGCAGGCGGGCATGCCGTCTTGCCTGCGCCGATGAGTTTATTGAGCAGATGCCGGAAAAATATGAAACCTATATTGAGCAGGGGGGCACGAATGTGTCGGGCGGTCAGAAGCAGCGTCTGTGTATCGCACGCGCGCTTCTGAAGAAACCCAAAATTCTGATCCTTGACGATTCGACAAGCGCGGTCGATACGGCGACGGATGCGAAGATCCGCAAGGCGTTTGCCGAGGAGATTCCGAATACGACGAAGCTGATCATTGCGCAGCGCGTCTCAAGCGTGCAGCATGCGGACCGCATCATTGTGATGGATGAAGGGCGTATTGCGGGCTTCGGAACGCATGAGGAGCTGCTTGCGGGAAATGAAATTTACCGTGAGGTATATGAGTCGCAGACATCAGGCAGCGGTGATTTTGACGAGAAAGGAGACAATTAGACATGGCGGAAGATAGAAGAGAGCAGATGCAGCCTGCGGAGGAATCGGGTGCGGGGATGTCGAAGGGAGCGCCCGCCGGAATGCCGAAGGGACCGGGCAGACGTGGACCGATGGGACCCCGTCCGAAGATCGATCATCCGGGAAAGACGTTTATGCGTGTCATGAAATATGTATTGAAAGATTACGGGATTCATTATGCAATTGTTGTGATCTGTATTTTTGCCACGGTATATTCGTCCCTTCAGGGAACGATGTTCATGAAAACCCTGATCGATCAATATATTAAGCCGCTTCTTGGCGGAGCGGATCCTGATTTTACACCGCTTGCGCACGCCATTGCGCGGGTAGGGGGCTTTTACGCGCTGGGCGTGATTGCCTCGTTTGTGCAGTCGAGGATCATGATCCGCATTACACAGGGTTCCATGCGAAATTTGCGCGACGATCTGTTTGTGAAAATGGAAAGTCTGCCGATCAAGTACTTTGATACCCATGCACACGGTGACATCATGTCATTGTATACCAATGATATTGAGACGCTGCGCCAGATGATCAGTATGAGTATCCCGCAGATGATCAGCAGTCTGATCACCGTCATTGGTGTAGTTTTCTATATGTTTGTTTTGGATGTGCCTTTGACGCTGATCACTTTTTTGATGGTCTTTATCATGATCTTTGCCACAAAAAAGGTGATGGGCTTAAGCGGACGCTTCTTCCTTTCCCAGCAGCGTGATTTAGGAAAGGTCAACGCCTGCATTGAGGAAATGATGAGCGGACAAAAAGTGGTCAAGGTATTCTGCCATGAAGAGGAGAGCATGGCAAAGTTTAATGAGTTAAACGATCAATTATTTGATAGCGCGTATCAGGCAAACCGGTTTGCGAACATTATCGGACCGATCAATGCACAGCTGGGCAATCTGAGCTATGTGATTTGTGCGATCTCGGGAGGCGTTCTCGCGATCACCGGCGTGTCCGGATTAACGCTCGGCGGACTTGCCAGCTTTTTGAGCCTGAATAAGTCGTTCAGCATGCCGATCAATCAGGTTTCCCAGCAGTTTAACTCGATCATCATGGCGCTTGCGGGTGCAGACCGTTTCTTTAAGCTGATGGACGAGGAGCCTGAGGTGGATAACGGTTACGTGGAGCTTGTCAATGCAAAAGAGGATGCGGACGGGACGCTGCATGAATGCGAGGAGCGGACCGGCATCTGGGCATGGAAGCATTATCACAAGGATTCGGATACGACAACCTATGTGAAGCTGCAGGGAGATGTCGTATTTGATCAGGTTGACTTCGGCTACCGTGATGACAAGATCATTCTGCATGATATCGAGCTGTATGCGAAGCCCGGACAAAAGATCGCGTTTGTCGGAGCAACGGGCGCCGGTAAAACCACGATCACGAATCTGATTAATCGTTTTTACGATATTCAGGACGGAAAGATCCGATATGACGGCATCAATGTGAACAAGATCAAGAAGGCGGACTTGCGCCGTTCCCTCGGGATCGTATTGCAGGATACACATCTGTTTACGGGAACGGTTATGGAAAACATCCGTTATGGAAAGTTGGATGCAACGGAGGAGGAGGTTATCCGCGCGGCAAAACTTGCGAATGCGGACGGTTTTATCCGACGCCTGCCGGACGGCTATGAGACGATGCTGCACGGTGACGGCGCGAATTTGAGTCAGGGACAGCGCCAGCTTTTGGCAATCGCCCGTGCGGCGATTGCAGACCCGCCCGTTCTCATTTTGGACGAGGCGACAAGCTCCATTGATACGCGTACGGAAAAACTCGTGCAGCAGGGCATGGATGCGCTGATGAACGGCAGGACCACGTTCGTGATTGCGCATCGCCTCTCAACGGTTCGGAACAGCGATTGTATCATGGTACTGGAGCAGGGACGCATCATCGAGCGCGGTACGCACGATCAGCTGATTGAGCAGCAGGGCAAGTATTATCAGCTTTATACGGGCAATGCGGTGACGGCGTAGGGACGTCGGGCAATGCGAAACGCAGGATACCAGACTTTGAACGCGCAAAATATACAGTTCAACGCAGGTACGCTCTCGCTACAGTTCAACCGCAGCAGTACATAATGTGCCAAAATACGGCACATAAGTACTGGCGGTTTCACAGTGCCTGCTTATGGAACTGTATATTTTGCTCAATGAAGACCGTGTAAACGGTGTTTCGCAATAGACAGAGGATATGGTATCATCTTAGAGAGGAGCGCGGTTACGGATATGGAGCAGGCAGGAGAAGCGGACGAGCGCATGATTGAGGAGATCATGCGGCATCTGGATACGGAATCGAAGCAGGGCGTCGTCCGTATGAGTGTGACGATGGACGAGACAGCAGAGAAAGAGAAACAGGTATCCCATAAATGCTGCCACATGTATGGCAGACCGGCAAACGAGACGGTCGGCATGCTGGATATGTATACGGATATGGCGGGCACGGAATAAAAATCACCCGTTACGAAATGGACAGGTGATGGAGAAAGCAGTTTGAAACCGTATCACAGCGGAGTCAGGAGGAAGGGCAATGAATGATGAATTAACGGCTTCTGATCTTGCAAAGATCGAAGCGGAGATCGAGGAACGCAAGCTGATTCTGCGCCCGAAGCTGATCGAGGCAGTCAAAGAGGCGCGGGCACAGGGAGATTTAAGCGAGAATTTTGAATATTATGCGGCAAAAAGAGAAAAGAACCGAAATGAGAGCCGCATCCGCTATCTGGAGCGGATGGTGCGCACGGCCGTTGTGATCTCCGACGATTCCAAGGCGGACGAAGTCGGTTTAAATAATACGGTCACGGTTCTGTTTGAGGAGGAAAATGAGACGGAAACCTACCGCATTGTAACGACGGTGCGGGAGGATTCCCTGAACGGGCTCATCAGCAAGGAATCCCCGCTTGGTGCGGCTTTGATCGGGCACCGGGAAGGAGATCGCGTGCGCGTGCAGGTCAGTGCCGATTATGCGTACCATGTACAAATTCAAAAGATCGAGAAGACAGAGGATGACAGCAACGACAGAATCCGTGGATTTTAGTGGCAGGTAAGGTTGTCATATCTGTATGGCTGAAGAGGATATTTTACAATAAGGGGGGAAAACAGTGCGTTTACAGGATTTAGAACGATTTGAACAGATTGTGATCCAATGTCACGATAATCCCGATGCGGATGCCATTGCATCGGGATTTGGTCTTTATCGCTATTTTACGGAAAAAAGAAAGCAGGTTCGTTTTGTATACAGCGGACGGAGTGAGGCCGGGAAGAGCAATTTAGTGCTGATGCTCTCGAAGCTGCAGATTCCGGTGGAGTATGTAAAGGAGCTTGCGGCGCCGGAGCTTTTGATCATGGCGGACTGTCAGTACGGAGGCGGCAATGTGACGCGCTTTGAGGCTGGGACGGTGGCGGTCATTGATCATCATGAGCGGGATGACAGGGCGGCGCTTTCTGAGGTTTCCGATGCATTTTGCGAGATCAAAAGCAGCTACGGAAGCTGCGCGACCGTTGTGTGGCAGTTATTATCCGAAGCCGGATATGAAGTCAACGCGGATTTGGAGCTTGCGACGGCGCTCTATTACGGATTATATATGGATACGGGGCAGCTTGGCGATATCTATCATCCGATGGACAAGGATATGCGGGATGCACTGCATTACGACCGGGGCATTTTTTCACAGTTAAAAAATACAAACCTGTCCAGCAGGGAGCTTGAGATTGCGGGCGACGCGCTGCTCCATCACCACATCCTTGAGGAGTTCCATTTCGCGATCGTGAAAGTAAAGCCATGCGACTTAAACATTCTCGGCATCGTGAGCGATTTTGTGCTCCAGACGGACGTTGTCAATACCTGTGTGATCTACAGCACGCTTTCCGACGGCTATAAGCTGTCGTTTCGCAGCTGTGAAAAAGAAATCAAGGCGAGCGACCTTGCTGCATTTTTCACGGAGGGGATCGGTTCAGGCGGCGGTCATGCGGAAAAAGCGGGTGGTTTTATCCGTGCGGACTTATTTGAAAAGAAGTATCCGGACGATCAATTAGAAGCGTATTTTGAGCGACGGATGGCGGCGTATCTGAAAAGCTACGAGGTCATTTATGCGAAAGAGTATGAGATTGACCTATCCGATATGAAACGTTACCGCAAGAAAAAGCTGCCGACTGGGTTTGTGGAGCTTAGCGGGATTTATCCGGTCGGCACGCCGCTTTTGGTGCGCACACTGGAGGGGGATCTGGAAATTAACGTAACGGATGATATTTATTTGATGGTCGGGATTCAGGGCGAGGTTTATCCGATCCGCGCCGAGAAATTTGCGAGAACCTACTTAAGAACGGACGAGTCGTACACAGTGCGGACGGAGTATATTCCGAGCGTACATAACCGCCTGGACGGGAGCGCCCAAAACGTATCCGGCTTTGTAAAAAGCTGTGTGCCGACGGGGGAAACGGTCGTCTATGCGAAAAAAATAGACCGTCAGATGAAAATTTTTACCGCTTGGGACACCGTCAACTATATGTCCGGCGTACCCGGCGACATGATCGCCGCCAGAGCGGACGATACGCATGATATTTACATTATTGAACAGCACATATTTGAGCAGACTTACGAGGACGTATAAATGGAGAAGGACGTGTTACAGGAAAACGGAACAGTACAGAAGAGCGAAATCGCACATGAAAATGCAACTGTGAAGGGGAACGATGCAGCGGCACAAAAGAACGAGGACGGAGCGTTTCGCTACGACGCATTTATCAGCTACCGCCATGCGCCGCTCGATCAGTATGTGGCGCAGACGTTGCAGCGCAGATTGGAGAGCTTCAAGGTGCCGAGGCTTGCCGATAAGGAGACAAAGGAGCTGGGCAAAAAGAGCATCCGCCGGATATTCCGGGACAGGGATGAGCTTCCGCTTGCGGGCAATCTTTCCGAGCCGATCATGGAGGCGCTTTCTACTTCGGAAAACCTGATCGTCATCTGTTCGCCGCGCATTTTGGAATCTCAGTGGTGCAAGCGGGAGATCGAGACGTTTATTGCGCTTCGCGGGATGGATCATGTGTTTGCCGTGCTGATCGAAGGGGAGCCGGATGAGGCATTTCCCGAACCGCTTCGCGTGATCAAAAAGGAAGTTGTGGGAGAAGACGGATCCGTCACGGTGCAGGAAATCCCGGTCGAGCCGCTGGCGGCGGATGTGCGTGGAACCTCAAAAGCAGAGGTAAGCAAGAAAATCAGGCAGGAGATGTTGCGCCTTGCCGCACCGATGCTTGGCTGTTCCTACGACGATCTGCGTCAACGGCATAAAATGAGAAGGCTGAAAAGGATGCTCGTATCGGCGGCTGTGATTGCAGGCGCGCTCTTTTTATTCGGTACGTTCAGCGCCTATCAGGCGTTTCGGATCAAGCGGCAGTCCGATCACATTACCGCTCAGTCGCAGGAGATCAAGACGCAGTCCGAGGAGATTCTTGCGCAGTCCGAGGAGATCAAGGCACAGTCTGAGGAAATTCAGGCGCAGGCGCAGTCCCTATTTGCTTTCCAAAGCCGTTCGTTAAGCCAGACGGCGCTTCAATTATATGAGAGCGGAGACAGACGGCGCGCGCTTTTGGTGGCGCTCGAAGGGATTCCGGAGGAACTTGATCATCCGGACAGACCGATCGTTTCACAGTCAGAGGCGGCGCTTGCCGAAATTCTTCAGGTGTATGCAAATGGCAGTGAACATCGTCCGTATGCGCTTTTTGAGCATGACGCGCAGACGGATGTCATGGCAGTCTCACCGTCTGGTACGCGTCTTGCCTCCGTAGACAGCATGGGACAGCTTTATTGCTGGGACATAAGGGAAGGCAGGCTTCTTGTCAAAGGGCAGGAGAGTGTCACTACGGATTTTGACATAGCACCTGTTTTTTTAGACGATGAGAGACTTTTATATATCGGAGAGGACTGTGTCGTATGTGCGGACAGCGGCGATCTGAGCAGGCAATATACGATTCCGGATCTACATATTATCGCGATGGCAGTATCGCCGGACCGCAGTCTGTTTGCCATTGCGCAGAACCGGAATGAGGTGGGGATCTACGATGTTGCGGATGGCACACTGGTCGCACTCTATGAAGACGGGCAGCAGACGGAGACGATCGGATGGGATCTGACATTTTCAGAAGACGGCTCCCGTGTTTTGTTTGAGGGTGCGTACGGGGACAATGCACAGGATGACTCTTTTGAGAGCGCGCGTCAGCGGGACGAGACGCGGGTGATTTCCATTGATGCGCGGACGGGTGCCGTGTTGGTGGAATATGAGGTTCCGCACCGGTATTTATCTTCAATCACCTGTACGTCGGACGGCGTCTGCTATATCATAGGGATTGGGAGCATGACGACTGGTGAAGCAACATTGGAGGTCAAACAGTCCCTGACTTGCTTTGAGGCCGACGGGCGTGTCCGCTGGGAGATCAATGACAGGGAGAGCAAGGGGGGACCGGTCAAACTGTTCGGGGATGCGGTCGTCTATAAAAGCGGCACGGATATCTGTATGGTATCGCTTGCGGACGGAACCCCCGTGCAGGAGCTGCATTACGCGTCAGAAGTGATGCGCTACTCGGTAAATCCTGAGAGCAGGCTGGTCGCCGTCACGCTTGCGGACGGAAGCATGCAGTTTGACGTGATGACGGATACAGGAACGGTATCCCGCATTTATCTAGAATCGGCAAATGAGTGGATGCTCGATATTACAAGCGCCAAAGATACGGTGATCCGGCAGCCGAGAGCTTCGAACCGCATTTATCTGTATCGTCTGGCAGTCGGCGCGAATGCGCGGGAGACTGCGGATACGGGACAGGTGTATTACCAATCGACGACGGACACAAGCAACAGATTGTATATTTATGATTATGAAGGGTACCTTGTCTATGACATGCGGACGGACGAAGTGCTGTATCAATACGACGCGGAAGCGAAGGATGAGAGCATACGCGGTCTGTATGCATTAGATGACTATTTTGTGGTCATCACAAAGACGGGGGTCCGGGTATGTGACGGAGCGACGGGTGAGCAGGTAGGAACGTACGAGCAGGCGCTGTATCGCTGGACGCTTGCGGGAGAAACGCTGTACGGTATTGCCTACGGCGGGAATTTTTATAAAATCGAGCTGCCGTCCTGTCAGATCAGCGAGATTTCGTCGGATTTCAGTCCGGATGAGATATTGATCTCGGGAGACGGATGTTTTGCTGTCGGCTATGATAACTATCAGGAAGACATTTGTGTCGATTTGACGAGCGGCGAGACGTGGGAGCTTTCGACATCCTGCAAACTGATGGCGGCAGATGAAAAAGGGGAGACATATCTTGCGGCGGACAATGAAACGATGCAGCTTGCGCGTTATCGTTTTGGAGAACAGGAGCCGCTCATGCAGATGGATGCGCAGCTCGCGTTTATCAAGAGAATCGGTTTTTCACCGGATGGGATGTCCTTTTATGTCTGCTATGCAGATAACCGTTTGGAGATTTATGATACCGACAGTTTTACGCTGTTACAGTCCTATCGGGATTTGGATGGCGTTTCGGATTGGAAAGCATTGGGCGAAGGACGTACGCTTCTCTGCGGGGAGATGGACAGTTCGGCGGATTCTTATATTTTAGATGCGGATTACAATGTGGTGTACCGGATTCCGCGCTGCAGAGCGGTTTCTGCGGAACTGGGCAAGGTTTACACGCTATCAGGAAAGACGCTGTATGCCTATCCGCTCTATGATCTTGAGCGGCTGGTGCAGGAGGCGCGGGATGTGCTCGGCGATACGGATGCGCTGACGCCGGAAGAACGAAGACTCTATTATATTGAGTAACGCATGTTTGCCGTCCGCTGCGGATAGAATGGTAAAAAGAAACACGAGCGCGGACAGCGGATATTGCCAAGACAGCCGCGCTGACACCGGAGGAAGCTTTGAAGTGGTTTGACTTACATTGTGACACATTAACGGCATGTGAGGAGCGGGGGCTTTCCATGTGGAGCAATACGCGCACGCAGCTTGATTTTTTACGGCTGCAGCAGGCGGGCGCTTCGGCACAGTGCTTTGCGGCTTTTTTGGACCGGGAGGTATGTGAGCAAAGGGGTGTTTCGCCATGGCGGCGTTATGAGCAGCTCAGGGATTTCTTTTTTGCAGCGTTAAAAAAGAATGAAGACGCGGTGCGTCTGGTGCGCACGGCGGGGGAGCTTGCGGACGCGGAGCGGGACGGCGCAGTCGGCGTGATCCTGACCGTGGAGGGTGGCGAGCTGCTTGGGGACGAAGACGGCGAGCTGCCTGCGTGCGGGGAAAGTGGCGAAAATGGTGAATTGCCTGCGTGCGGGGCAGGTGTCGAAAACAGCGGATGCCTCGACGTCCTGCACGCGCGTCTGCTGCGGATGTGGGAGGACGGCGTGCGGTTGCTCACGCTGACGTGGAATTATGAAAACTGTCTTGGATATCCGAACGGGAGCGGGGGCGGCCTAAAGGCAGTCGGATACGAAGCGGTCGCATGTATGCAGGAACTTGGCATGGTCGTGGATGTCTCTCATTTATCCGACCGTGGTTTTTGGGACGTGATGACGGCGGCAAAAAAGCCTGTGGCCGCATCGCATTCCTGTGCGCGCAGCCTGTGTGGACATCAAAGGAATTTAACGGATGAACAGTTGCGGGCGATCGGTAAAAACGGTGGCATCGTGGGTCTAAATTTTCATGCGCCGTTTCTGAAAGAGAACGGCGTTTCGGGAAGCGTGGAGGAGGCGGCATATCATTTGCGGCATATCATTTCCTGCGCGGGAAGCGAGGCGGCAGCGTTTGGTTCGGATTATGACGGCATGCAGGGGGCGCCTGAATGGGGCGGCTGCGAGGGCATGCCGCGGCTCATCGAGGCGCTTTCTTCATACTTTGATGCGGATACGATGGAAAAAATCTGCTATCGAAACGCGGTGCGCCTGTTGGAAAATGATTGATTACCCCACCATATAAAGGAAAGGATGAAAAATCCGCACAGAAAACACAATATCTTGTAGCGTTCAAAAAAAAAATATGCTACACTATAACAGATAACTTGTTTGCCTATGACAAAAGAACATGTGTATTGTACGTTTTCTTTTGTTTCTGATAAAAGAGGAAATACAACGGATGAGTCTTCGGAAGATCACGGTATCCCTGCTTATGGGTATCCTGCTTTTTTCCTGCACGGCATGCGGCGGCGGTAAAAAAAGCACGAACCTTCAGGCGGGAATGGAATACATAGAAAGTGCGGAATACGATAATGCGCTTGCCTGCTTTGACGCGGGGGAGGCGGCGGGGGAGAACCGCGAGCTGATCTACCGCGCAAAGGGGATCGCGTATATCGGGAAAATGCAGTATAGCGATGCGGTCAGTTCTTTTTTGACGGCGCTCTCGTGCTGTGACGGCACGCTGACGGAATTAGAGTATGATATTAATTATTATCTGGCGACTGCTTATTATAAGAGCGGCGATTACATGAGCGCGTTTGATACCTACAGCGCCATCCTTGCCTTAAAGCCGAAAGAGGAAAAGGCGTATTATCTGCGCGGCATTGCGGCGATCTCCATGGGGTACCATGATCAGGCGGTCTCCGATTTTGACAAGGCGGTCAGCCTCAACAAAAACAATTACTCCATGTATATTGATATTTATTTGATCCTCGATAAATACGGCTATTCGCAGGAGGGGCAGACTTATCTGGAGAATGCCATGAGCGCGGGAAGCCGCAGTATGTCTGACTATGATAAAGGGCGTATTTGCTATTACATGGGGGATTATGAGAACGCCTGCACCTATCTCGATAACGCGAACAAGGCGAGTACGAATGAGACGATCGTGTTAGAGCTCGGTAAGGCGTACGAGGCGACGGGGGATGTGAATTTTGCTGCGTCGATTTATGTAAACTACCTGTCCAATTACGGAGAGAGCGCGCCGATCTATAATCAGCTCGGAACGTGTAAGCTTGCAACAGGGGATTATCAGGCGGCGCTTAACGCAATCGAGAGCGGGATTGCCATGAACAATATGGATGTCATGCAGACGCTGAAATACAATGAGATTGTCGCCTATGAATATATGGGCGATTTCAAAAAAGCATGTGTGCTGATGGAAAATTATCTTGCAGCCTATCCCGATGATACGCGGGCGCAGAGGGAGTATGAGTTTTTGCGCACGAGATAAGAAAACAGGCGGCGGGGCAGCCGTGTGAACGGCAGAATATGGAGGAAGTGTGGAAAATAAATTTTCCACAAACGAACTAGTTCGTTTTGCAAATATTGTGCCTGCGGCATAGCGCATTTCATGCGCATTCAAGTTTGCAGGTTACGGAAAGGCTTGGGGATTCATATGAACGACTTATTTTTACGCGTCAAAGGTATTGTCAAAAAAGATGACAAGTATCTTGTCATTAAGAGGTGGGTGGATGACAGGATACCCGATCCGTTCGTGTGGGAGTTTTTTGATGGAGAAGTCCCGTACGGTGAAGCACCCGATATGGCGGTGCTGCATGTGATCCGCGACACGATCGGCGTAGAAGGAGCGATCGAAAAGATTGTTTACACATGGTCGCAGATGATCGGCGATACCCAGTGTGTGGGAATTGCCTATATCTGCAGCATTGAGTCGGAAGACGCCGCATTTGTGCTGCCGGAGGAGTTCGGCGGCTGGGCGTGGATCACGAGAGACCAGTTTGAGTCGTATATCGAGAACCGCTATGTGCTGAAGGACTTAGAGGGGGTAGAACTGTAACCATGATTCAGAAGCTCATTCAGAACATTCAGAAGACGGATGCGCCGATCGTGGTCGGCTTAGATCCGATGCTCTCCTACATACCGGAGCATATCACGAAAAAAGCATACGAAGAATTCGGTGAGACGCCGGCAGGAGCAGGGGAAGCGGTTTGGCAGTATAACAAAGCGATTGTTGATGCAATCTATGATCTGATCCCGGCGGTGAAGCCGCAGATTGCTATGTATGAGCAGTTCGGCATTGAGGGACTGATCGCATTTCAAAAGACCGTGGATTATTGCAGGCAAAAAGGTCTTGTAGTCATTGGGGACGTTAAGCGCGGCGACATCGGGAGCACATCGGCGGCATATGCCACGGCACACTTGGGACGCGTGCAGATCGGGACAAAAAGTTATACGGCCTTTGATGAAGACTTTGCAACGGTCAATCCTTATTTGGGTACGGACGGCGTAAAACCGTTCGTTGATGTATGCAAGGAAGAAAAAAGGGGAATTTTTGTTTTAGTAAAGACAAGCAATCCGAGCAGCGGAGAATTTCAGGACCGCCTCATTGACGGTAAGCCACTTTATGAGCATGTTGCTGAGAAAGTTGTCCAGTGGGGGGCGGACTGCATGGAGGGCGGCTACAGCTTAGTCGGCGCCGTTGTGGGAGCGACCTATCCCGAGGAGGGCATGCGCCTGCGCAAGATCATGCCGAATGCCTACATTCTCGTGCCGGGCTACGGTGCGCAGGGCGGAAAAGGCGCGGATCTGGTTCATTTCTTTAACAAGGACGGGCTCGGCGCGATCGTCAACTCCTCGCGCGGTATTATTGCGGCATACCGACAGGAAAAATATCAGGACATCGGCGCGCTGAATTTTGCAGACGCGTCGCGTCAGGCAGTCATCGACATGCGCGAGGATATTCAGCAGGCGCTTGCGGCAGGACGTTGAGAGCGCGGGACTGAGGAAACGCCTCGATCAGCGTTTCTCTAAGACCGTCTATCCGATGCGGAGCTGCCGAAAGGCGCGGATATATGGAATAGACTTTACACCCAAATTATGGTATACTTTTTTTGCGTCTGTGGTTCGGCATAAAGCCGACAGAACAGCAATTACGGCATGACGATCATCAATAATGGGGGACGAAATGGAAGCGTATAAACAGGAGTTTATCGAGTTTATGGCACAGAGCGATGTGCTCAAGTTCGGGGAGTTTACCTTAAAGAGCGGAAGGAAAGCGCCGTTTTTTATGAATGCGGGTTCCTATGTGACGGGAACGCAGTTAAAAAGACTCGGTCAGTATTACGCAAAGGCGATTCATGAGCATTACGGAGAGGATTTTGACGTGTTGTTCGGTCCCGCCTATAAGGGAATCCCGTTAAGCGTTACGACGGCGATTGCATTTTCCGAGCTGTACGGTAAGGATATCCGCTATTGTTCAAACCGAAAAGAAGCGAAAGATCACGGAGATGCGGGAATCCTGTTGGGCAGCAGCCTTGAGGACGGCGATAAGGTTGTCATCATTGAGGATGTCACGACATCTGGAAAATCCATAGAGGAGACGGTTCCGATCTTAAAAGCGCAGGGAAATGTTCAGATTGTCGGGCTGATGGTTTCCTTAAATCGTATGGAGAAGGGGAAAGGCGAACAGAGCGCGTTAGAGGAGATCAAAGAGACATACGGTTTTGATGCGCATGCGATCGTCACGATGGCAGAAGTCATCGAACATTTGTATAATCGGCCCTATGAGGGAAGAATATACATTAACGATACGATCAAGCAGGCAATCGATGCTTATTATGGACAGTACGGGGCAAAGTAAGAAGGAAAACAAGATTTTGAGGGCACGGGAATACCGGGTCAAAAGAGTAAAGTCATTTTCTTTCGTGAAAGGAGAAGCGGAAAATGGAAGAGAAAGCCTATAGGACGATGGGAAAGACCGGCGCGTTTAATTTGGTGCTCGGAATCTGCATGCTGGCTGCGGGGATCACGACAGGAGTCATGTTGATCATTCATGGAGCAAAGCTGCTTGGCTCCAGAAAAAAACTGATGTTTTAGGCGTGGGGGTGTTGCTGCGGTAGCACCCTATCTTTTTGAACTGTAGGAAATTGCGGACTTGGAAAGAATCGTTCTACGATTCTTAAAGAACACGAAGCGTTCTTTTTTATTATGGCGAATAAGAAGAAAAATTATATTTTTACAGATAAAAAAAATCCGCCGCGCGCAGTCATGTCCTCCATTTTGGGGGTGATCTCACTTGGTGCGATCGTGCTTGTGACGACGCTGACTTTTCAGACGCAGGGCAATGCAAAGAGCCAGTACGGCGCCAGCCTGTTTTTGTCAATGATCTTTTCATTTATCGGTATCGTGCTTGGCGTGCTTGCTAAGGCGGAAAAAGACAAATTTTATTTTTTCTGCTATCTTGGTATCTTTTTGAACCTGCTGGCGCTGTGTGCGATCAGTTTTATTTTGTATGCGGGCGCGTATGGACTTTGACGGATGGTTTTTGATGAAAAAAGCGGTCGCAGAACGGTAATGGCAGCATAAAATAAAAACAGTCGTTATTAAAAAGCTTCGCGGTCGGATTGAAAAGAGCGGAAGGAGTATGGGTTTCTATGAGTGAACCGATGGTACAGGATCAGGAGACGGAAAACAGCCGGTCGGAAACGATGTCCGGCGTTTGTGGGGAGGATGTGAAGGAGCGCAGCCTACTTGCGGCGGCGCGTATGGAAGAATTACTGAAGGAATTGGAGAACGGCGATCACGGGCTGCCCGAAGCATATGCATGCTTTTTTTACAGGGCAACAGAAGAATTATGTAAACTAAATACAATCTGTGAGGCGGGAGAGGTTCTGGCGGAGCGTTCCTTGGAAGAATTGCAGCTCATGAACCGCGATCTGTATGAGGATGTGCTTCCGGAGCATTACGGGGAAAGCTTTGCGAATCCGGCGTATGCCGTGTCCGTGATGGGAGAGGACATGGGACGCTGCATGAGTTTCTTACAGGCGGAGATCCACAGTGCGATACCGGATGCGTTTTTCGGGGATGCGTGGGAGCTTTTGATCCGCGAAGAACTGCTGTTAGAGGTTTACGGCACGTTCATGACAGCGCTTTCCGAGACGGGAGAGGTTCCGAAAGCGGAGACGGTCAGGAACATTCTGTATTGGTTTACCAGTGATTATTCGGATGTTGAGAATGAAAAAAGGGTCCGTAAGCAGGTGGACGCGGACTGTGAGGAGAGCCGCAGATTCCGGGAAATCATCATGAATTCAGACTTGAGTGATCCGCGCTATTTGTATCGTTACGGGTGTTATATTACTGAAAACGAGTTGTGCACAGCGAAGCATATCGGGGAATTGTCCGAGGAAAAGCTTGCGCTGATGGCGGATACGTATACGGAGGGCTACCGCAAGGGCTTTATTCAGCTTGGCGTCGATCTCTCCAAAAAAGAAACGGTCAATATCCATTACTGTGCGGGTTTTGAGCGCGTCGTCAGACGGGCGATCCAAAATTTTGAAGCCATGGGCTTACAGACCGTGATCTATCGCTCCTCGGACAGCATTTTTTTCAGACGGGGTCCAAGAAAATCCGGTTTTTACGGCGCAATTGCTAATAAACAGTACGATTACGATCACCGCGAGGATGATGCGCTCATTTACGACGGCAACTATAAGACGCGCAGATTGGAAACGCTGCAGGCGGCGTATGAGCTCGTGAAGGAAAAGGCGAACAGGCACGCGGGTCCCGCGGTCATTGAGATCTTCGGAGAAACGCCGTTTGCCCCGAAGGACACGCCGGAAGCGCTGCATTTGAGCGAGGCACAGCAAAAGCTCAAGGTGGAATATGCGCAGGCGGCGGGCGAGCTGTCGAACCGCTATATTCCAGAGGAGGAGCGGAGTTTTACGATCATTGCGTTTCCGGTGCCGGAGATCGGCGCGCGTTATGAGGAGATCTTTGATGAGATCATCCGCATCAATACACTGGATTATCAGTTGTATTCCGATATACAGAAAAAGCTGATCGATGCGCTTGACGAGGCGGAGTATGTGCATATCGTCGGCATGAACGGCAACCGCACGGATCTGAAAGTACAGTTATGTAAACTAACAGACCCTGCAAAGCAGACGAAGTTTGAGAACTGCGTGGCGGATGTGAATATTCCGGTCGGAGAGGTGTTTACCTCGCCCGTCCTAAATGGAACGAACGGCGTGCTGCATGTGACAGGTGTGTATCTCAACGAATTGTATTATGAGAATTTTGAAGTGCAATTTAAGGACGGCTTCACGGACGAATATCATTGTACAAATTATGAGGACGCGGAGGCGAATAAACGATACATCCGTGACAATGTACTCTATCATCACGAGCGGCTTCCGCTCGGAGAATTTGCGATTGGTACAAACACGACCGCTTATGTGGCGGCGCGCAAATATGACATTGCCGACAAGCTGCCGATTCTGATCGCGGAGAAAATGGGACCGCATTTCGCGTTAGGTGACACCTGTTATTCTCAGTCTGAGGATGTTTCCGTGTTCAATCCCGACGGTAAGGAAATCATTGCGCGCGATAATGAGGTTTCGATTCTCAGAAAAGAGGACGTTTCCAAGGCTTATTTTAACTGTCACACCGATGTTACGATCCCGTATGACGAGCTGGGAGAACTGTACGGCGTGCGCGCGGACGGCAGTAAGATTGCAATCATTCGGGAGGGCAGATTTGTGCTTTCCGGCTGCGAGGCGCTAAATGAACCGTTTTCGGAAACGTGAGAAATTCGTCCTATTTAGGTGAATACCAGTTGCGGCAGTCCCGGTTTTTTAGTAAACTGGAAATAGATATGTGGAAGGAGCGTGGTCATAGTATGGCACAGGTAGGAATTGTCATGGGAAGCGATTCGGATATGCCCGTGATGGCAAAGGCGGCGGACATTTTAGAGGAACTTGGTGTTTCTTATGAGATGACGATCATATCGGCGCACAGGGAGCCGGATGTTTTTTTTGCGTATGCAAAGAGCGCGGAGGCAAAGGGATTTAAGGTCATCATTGCGGGAGCGGGTATGGCGGCGCACTTACCGGGCATGTGCGCGGCGATCTTTCCGATGCCTGTCATCGGCATTCCGATGCACACGACGTCGCTCGGCGGAAGGGATTCCCTTTATTCGATCGTACAGATGCCGTCCGGGATTCCGGTCGCGACCGTTGCCATTAACGGCGGCATTAACGCGGGACTTTTGGCGGCAAAAATCCTCGCGACCTCGGATGAGGCGCTGCTTGCGCGCCTGAAAGCATATTCCGAGCGTATGAAGGAGGGCGTGCAAAAGAAGGACACCCGCTTACAGGAGGTCGGTTATCAGGAGTATATGAACGGAAAATAAACCGTTTGGGATAGAAAAATGTCTAATAAAAGAGTGGTTACAGGCACACAAACGAAAGGAGCAGACAAAAGCGATGGATTACAAGAAGGCAGGCGTGGATATTGAGGCGGGCTACCGGTCGGTGGAGCTGATGAAGCCGTATGTAAAAGGGACGATGAGACCGGAGGTGCTCGGTGGGATCGGCGGATTTTCCGGTGCGTTCTCGCTGGAAAAGATCAAAAACATGGAAAAACCGATTCTGCTTTCCGGCACGGATGGCGTCGGCACCAAGATCAAGCTTGCGTTTTTGCTTGATAAGCATGATACGGTCGGAATCGACTGCGTTGCGATGTGTGTCAACGATGTGATCTGCGCGGGTGCGGAGCCCTTGTTCTTTTTGGATTATATCGCCTGCGGAAAAAATATTCCGGAGAAGATCGCAACGATCGTGAAAGGCGTAGCGGAGGGCTGTAAGCAGGCGGGCGCGGCATTGGTCGGCGGCGAGACGGCGGAGCATCCGGAACTGATGCCAGAGGATGAGTATGACCTTGCGGGATTTGCGGTCGGCGTGGCGGATGAAAAGGATTTGATCGACGGACATGATCTTGCGGCGGGGGACGTGCTCATCGGCCTCGCCTCAAGCGGCGTACATAGCAACGGTTTTTCTCTCGTGCGCAAAGTATTTGATATGACGAAGGAGAGCCTGGATACTTATTATGAGGAGCTTGGCGCGACGCTCGGCGAGACGCTGCTTGCTCCGACGAAGATTTACGTGAAGGCATTAAAGAGCGTGCGCGATGCGGGCGTTACGATCAAGGCGTGCAGCCATATCACGGGCGGTGGCTTCTACGAAAACATTCCGCGTATGCTGAAAGACGGCGTGCGTGCGGTCGTTCACAAAGATTCCTATGAGGTTCCTGCAATCTTCAGGCTGCTTCAGAAGAAAGGAAATATCGATGAGACGATCATGTACAATACCTATAATATGGGAATCGGCATGATCGCGGCGGTTGCGGCGGACGACGTGAAACGTACCATGGAGGCATTACAGGCGGCTGGAGAGACACCCTATGTGATCGGTGAGATTGCGGCAGGCGAAAAGGGAGTGGTCTTATGCTGAACATCGTAGTGTGCGTTTCAGGAGGCGGAACGAATTTACAGGCGATCATGGACGCCATTGACACAGGAAAGATCGCGGATACGCGGATTCTGCGGGTCATCAGCAATAATCATAATGCATATGCCCTGACGCGGGCAAAGGAGCACGGCATCGACGCGATATGCGTTTCACCGCGCGATTATGAGACGAGGGAAGTGTTTCATCAGGCACTGTTACAGGCGGTTGACGAGGTGAAGCCTGATCTGATCGTGCTTGCAGGCTTTTTGGTCGTGATCCCGCAGGAAATGATACGATGTTATGTAAATCGTATTATCAACATCCATCCCTCTCTGATCCCGTCATTCTGCGGAACGGGGTACTACGGGTTGAAAGTGCACGAGGCGGCGCTTGCGCGTGGCGTGAAAGTGACGGGTGCAACCGTACATTTCGTGGATGAAGGAACGGATACGGGTCCCATTCTGTTACAGAAAGCGGTCGAGGTGAAAGAGGGCGATACGCCGAAGATATTGCAGCAGCGCGTGATGGAACAGGCGGAGTGGATTATTTTACCTCAGGCGATCGACATGATCGCAAAAAATGCGAAGAGTGAGAAGGGAGCAGAGAAATAAAATGAACATTCTGATAGTGGGAAGCGGCGGGAGAGAGCATGCCATCGCGGCAAGCGTTGCAAAGAGCGGGCGTGTGAAGAAGATTTACTGCGCGCCCGGAAATGCGGGGATCGGCATGATCGCGGAGTGTGTGCCGATCGGCGCGATGGAATTTGAGAAGCTTGTCGCGTTTGCGAAGGAAAAAGCGATCGACATGGTGATCGTCGGCATGGACGATCCGCTTGTAGGCGGTCTGGTCGATGAACTGGAGGCAGCCGGCATTCCCGCTTTCGGACCGAATAAAAATGCGGCGATCTTAGAGGGCAGTAAGGCGTTTTCCAAAGATCTGATGAAAAAATACGGCATTCCGACAGCGGCGTACGAGACGTTCGATCGCGCACAGGACGCGGAAGAGTACTTAAAGAATCAGGCGTCTTTCCCGATTGTGTTAAAGGCAGACGGCTTGGCGCTCGGAAAAGGTGTGCTCATCTGTCACACGCTTGATGAGGCGCTTTCCGGCGTGAAAGAGATCATGGAAGATAAGAAGTTTGGCTCTGCCGGAAACCGCATGGTCGTTGAGGAATTCCTCACGGGACGCGAAGTAAGCGTGCTCTCGTTCGTGGACGGGAAAACCATTAAGATCATGTCGTCCGCGCAGGATCACAAGCGTGCGAAGGACGGCGATCAGGGGTTAAATACCGGCGGCATGGGAAACTTTTCGCCCAGCCCTTTCTATACGGACGAGGTAGATGCGTTCTGCAAAAAGTATATCTATCAGGCGACCGTGGACGCGATGGCGGCGGAGGGTAGACCGTTTCGCGGCGTGATCTTTTTCGGATTGATCCTGACAGAGAAGGGACCGCGCGTTTTAGAGTATAATGCGCGTTTCGGCGATCCTGAGGCACAGGTTGTCCTGCCGAGAATGAAAAACGACATCATCGACGTCTGTGAGGCATGTATCAACGGTACGTTAGATCAGGTCGATCTGCAGTTTGAGGATCATGCGGCAGTCTGCGTGGTTCTTGCATCCGACGGCTACCCCGTAGCCTACGAAAAGGGGTTTGAGATCACGGGGCTTCAGAAGTTTGCGGGAAAAGATGATTATTTTTGTTTCCATGCGGGAACTAAAACAGATGAACAGGGCAGGATCGTCACAAATGGCGGACGCGTGCTTGGGATCACGGCGCTCGGAGAGGACTTGGAGACGGCGCGTAAAAAAGCGTATGAAGCGGTTGAATGGGTGGATTTTGCCAACAAATATATGAGACATGATATTGGAAAATCAATTCAGGAGAGCAAGGGAAACGCTGATCGATCAGCATTTTCCTCGAAATAAAGTGTAATGGAACAGGGTTGGAGGCGCTGACAATGGAAAACGAAAAGGGAAGGAGCAGGGAAGCTCGTTTGGATGAGCTGCTTATGGGCGATTATCACAGACCGGTGCATTGTCCTGATTGCGGCGGCGTAATGGTTTTTAAAGGTGTGGGCGAATATGAGTGCGAGGACTGCGGTAAGATGGAAATGGACGATTACGGCAAGGTGCGCGCCTATGTTGAGAAGCACAAGGGCGCAACCATGGTAGATGTGGAACTCGAAACAGGAGTGAAACAAAAGGCCATCCGAAAAATGCTTCGTGAGGAGCGGCTTGAGGTGACGGCGGATTCCAAGACCTTCCTGCGCTGCGAGGTATGCGGGGAGGCGATCCGTTCCGGAAGATTCTGCCCGAAATGTAAAGTCAATGTCAACCGCAGGATCGAGGAGCAGGCGCGCTCACAGAAGAACAACGCACTGGCAGGCTTCGGAATGGAAAGGCCTAAGGGAGAAGAGGGCGAAAAACGATTTATCCGCAGCAAGTGATAAGGATATGCCGACGGGTTTTCGGATGGCAATAGCAAGTCTGTGGAGCATGCGCGTGGCTGTATGCACCAACGGATAGGAAGGTATGAAAGAGTATGGTGAAAATACGGATGAAAAACATGGGAAAATATATCGGAAGGCTTTGCGGCTGTGTGTCGCTGTCATTTTTGCTTGCGTTTGCGATAGGCACGCTGACAGCGCATGCATATGTCAATACTTATGGTATCGTAAAGGAAGGGAACGGCGCGAACATCCGCCTGCAGTCCTCGACGGACAGCACGGCGATCGCCAGTGTTAAGGGCGGGGAGCGCGTGGAAATATGCGGCACGGAGGTCGGTGCGGACGGTTACACATGGTATAAAGTCTATGTAAATGGCAATACCATAGGATATATCAGAAGCGATCTGGTGACGGATACGGGAGAGAAGACCGGCTCTATTGCCGATGACGACCTCGTGGGAGGCACCGTAGGGGGACAGACAGGCGGGGGAGAAGCACCGGCAGATGGTTCACAGCCGCCGCAGGCAGACGGAGAGGAACAGCCCGGGGATGAAGGCGGTGTCCCCGAAGCACCGGCAGATTCGGTTCCGGTCCAGCCGACGTTTTCCTCAAACGCAACACTGAGTGGACTAAGCATCAGTCCCGGAACGTTGATTCCTGCATTTTCACCGGATGTCACACAATATACGATCACGGTCGACGAAAAAACAACTTCGCTCACTGCGTTCGGCAGGCCGTCGGACGAAAGCGCCATTGTCAGCGAAAACTATGGCTTTTCGAATCTGCAGCCGGGCAGCAATATGGCCGTGATCACCGTGCAGGCGGCGGACGGCTCCAGACTGAGCTATCTGTTTACTGTAAATCGCGGCGAGGCGTCCGAGGAAATGCATTATGCGGTGCCCTATCCGGTCGGGGGCGCATCGGGAACGGCAGCGGAGTCCGCAGCAAAGGATAAGGGAAGCTCCCATATCGGGTGGATCATTTTTCTTTTGATCCTTGTTGTGGCAATGGCGGTCCTTCTTGTGTTGATGGGGCTGCGGATCAGAGATTACCGCAGAGATCTGTATGGCGAAAGCGAACAGGAATTTCATTTGCGCAATATCCTTCCGAAGGGAAGCGTTTTCGATAAAGCCGGGGGACGGCGGGAGTATCGGAGCAGACGACGCGCAAAAGGCGATGATTATGAAGAGGATGACGGGGAAGACGAAGAAGACGGAGAGTATGACCCTGAGGATGAGGAAACAGAGGACGATGGCTATTCTGTCTCGGACAGCATTGAGGTCAGTCCGATTTCCACATCGTCCCTTGCGGGTGCGCTGAGGGAAGCGGGCGGACAGTCTGCGGGCGAGGATTATACCGCGGAGGATGGTTTTCTCTATGACATGCAATACGCGGACGGCGAGGCGGACGATACAGAGGAAAACATGGATGAGGATGCGTTGGAGGATATTACGGAGAGGAACTCCACGATCAATGACCACAGAACGGATCAGGATGTATGGAAATCCGTGAATTTCATGACGCCCTCCGATGATCTGGAATTTGAATTTATGGATTTGGATGATAATGAATAGGAGTGAACCGGTGCATGCAGTCAGAATTTACCGATAAAGCAACTGCGGCGCTGCACTTAGCGGCGCGGACGGCAGCATCGCTCTATCAGAATTATGTCGGGACCGAACACATTCTGGTGGGATTGATGCGGGAGCGCACAGGTGTCGCGGCGAGCGTGCTTGCCGAGAACGGTGTGGATGAAAAAAAGACGATCGAAATGATTAAGGATCTTGTTGTTCCTACAGGTTCGATGCTTTTGAGCGAAAGGGACGGATATTCGCCGAAGGCGGCGGAGGTTTTGGAGGAAAGCCACAGGCAGGCGGCGCGTTTCGGCTCAAAAAAGACCGGAACCGAGCATATTCTTCTTGCACTGTTAAAGGACGGGGATAATGTGGCGGTACGCCTCCTGAATTCACTTGGCATCGGCATACAAAAGCTGTATGTGGATATTCTTGTGGCAATGGGTGAGGACGGCTCGCTCTATAAGGAGGACCTGGGGCTCCGCAAGCGGCGTCAGAATGGGAAAAGAGAGCATCAGAGCGTGCTTGCGCAGTACAGCCGCAATCTGACGGAATTGGCGAAGGAAGGCAAGCTCGACCCGGTCATCGGGCGCGATAATGAGATTCGGCGTGTCATTCAGATCTTAAGCCGCAGGACAAAAAACAATCCCTGTCTGATCGGGGAACCGGGCGTCGGTAAAACAGCGATCGCGGAAGGACTGGCGGCGCGTATTGTCGCGGGTGATGTGCCTGATACCGTAAAGGATAAGCAGGTCATGACGCTTGATTTATCGGGTATGGTTGCGGGAAGCAAGTACCGCGGAGAGTTTGAGGAGCGTGTCAAACGGATCATCAAAGAAGTAACGGAGGCGGGGAATGTGCTTCTGTTTTTAGATGAGCTTCACACGCTGATCGGCGCGGGCGGCGCGGAGGGCGCCATTGACGCTTCCAATATTCTAAAACCGTCCTTAGCGCGCGGGGAGCTGCAGCTCATCGGAGCGACGACCATTGCGGAATACCGCAAATATATTGAGAAGGATGCGGCGCTTGAACGGCGTTTTCAGCCCGTGACGGTCGATGAGCCGAACGAGGAGGAAGCAATCGGCATCCTCATGGGGATCCGGGAAAAATATGAGGAGCATCACGGTGTTGTGATCTCTGATGAGGCGGTCGTGTCAGCGGTGAAATTGTCCGAACGCTATATCAACGACAGAAATCTGCCTGATAAAGCCATCGATCTGATTGACGAGGCATCCGCAGCGCTTGCGCTGCGCGGTATGGAGCTGCCGGAGCAGCTCATCAGACAAGAGGAGGAGATCGCAAATTACGACGTGCTGATCGAACGGTCCTTAAAGTTTGAGGCATATGCACAGGCGGGTGAGCAGAAACGTCAGCAGGATCAGCTCGCACGCAAATATAAACGGGCGTTGGAACGCTATAAAAAGAAACAATTGGAGACAGGGCTTGTTGTAAAGGAAAACGACATTGCGCAGGCAGTGGCGATGTGGACCAAGATCCCAGTCAGCAAGCTGACGGAAAAAGAGAGCAGCCGGCTTCTGAAAATGGAATCGATCCTGCATAAGCGGGTGATTGGGCAGGAGGAAGCTGTTAACGCGGTTTCCCGCGCAATCCGGCGAGGACGTGTGGGTCTGCAGGATCCGAACCGTCCGATTGCGTCGTTCTTATTTTTGGGACCGACCGGCGTCGGTAAGACGGAGCTGTCGAAAGCGCTTGCCGAGGCGATGTTCGGGACAGAGAGCGCTTTAATCCGCGTAGATATGAGCGAATATATGGAATCGCATTCCGTATCCAAAATGATCGGTTCGCCGCCGGGATATGTCGGTTTTGACGAGGGCGGGCAGTTGAGCGACAAGGTTCGCCGCAACCCGTACTCCGTGATCTTATTTGACGAGATTGAAAAAGCGCATCCTGATGTGTTCAATATCCTGCTACAGGTGTTGGATGACGGACATATCACAGACTCCAAGGGGCGCAAGGTCAATTTCAAGAATACGATCATCATCATGACATCCAATGCGGGCGCAAAGCGTATTGTGGAGCCGAAAAATTTAGGATTTGCGGCGCAGACAACACAAAAACAGAGTTATGAGCAGATGAAGAGCGGTGTGATGGAGGAGGTAAAAAAGCTTTTTAAGCCCGAATTTATCAACCGGATAGATGAGATCATGGTGTTTGAGGCGCTGACAAAAAAGGATATGGCGCAGATCGTGACGCTGCTCACCAAAAATCTTTGCAGTCGCTGCGCAGCGCAGCTCAGCATCGACTTAACGATCACATCCGCCGTGAAAGAGGAGCTGGTAAAGAAGCATACGGACTTAAAAATGGGCGCAAGACCTTTGAAGCGCGCTATTCAGAGTCAGATTGAAGACGCGTTATCCGAGGAAATTCTCGCGGGGAGAGTCAAACCGGGCGATAAGGTTTCGACTGCGCTAAAGGATAAAAAAATCACGTTTGTGGTAAAAGCGTGAAAAGAATGAAAATGTACTGTAAATAAGATAAATGAATAGGAGGACAAAAGAATGGCAGTAGTGGAGCAGTTACTTCGTCCGGAGGCTGACGGAACGATCAGCTTCGGCAATCACACGCTTGGGACAAAGGCAAAGCTGGAGGATTTTCCGCATGGAGGAGACCTGTATAAGGTAAAAACGTATCAGACCATGACAAAGCTGGAGAAGAACGGCATGTTTGTGTATGAATCCGTTCCCGGTACGAGTGTATTGAACTTTGCGGAAAATGAGGACGGTGTGAGCTTTCTCGTGGAGGGAAACGAGGATGCGCAGATTACGGTCGGATTGGCGGATGACACGGAATATGAGGTAACGATCGGCGAAGAGAATGTCGGAAAGATGAAAACAAACCTTGGCGGAAAGCTGATATTGAGCGTAGAACTTGCTGGTGCCGGAGAAGTTGCGGTGAAGATCAGCAGATCATAAAAAGTGTGTATATGGAGAATTGAACGTGCCATGTGGGCTTCCATATGGCACGTTTCCTGTGTTTTATTGCCGTGAGGTGTTTGACTGTAGAGCAAAGAAAAAGGGAGAAAACGAATGGCGAAGGGAAAGGCGGCTAGTGTGTTTTTTTGCCAGAGCTGCGGCTATGAATCGGCAAAGTGGATGGGACAGTGCCCGGGATGTCGGGAATGGAATACGTTCGTGGAAGAGCGCGTCGTAACGGGGCAGGCGGGAAGAGGCGAAAGGAAAGGCGGCATGAAAGCTGCGGCAGCGGCACGCCCGATGGCGCTTAAGGAGATTTCCATGCAGCAGAGCGAGCGTGTGCTTACGCAGATCGGAGAACTGGACAGGGTGCTCGGCGGCGGGATCGTATCGGGTTCCCTTGTGTTGGTGGGAGGCGATCCCGGCATCGGAAAATCCACGCTGCTCCTGCAGGCGTGCAGGGAGCTTGCCGCGCAGTCCTTACGTGTTCTTTATATATCGGGGGAGGAATCTCTGCAGCAGATCAAGCTGCGCGCGATGCGGATCGGTGAATTTTCCGATGGCTTGCAGCTCCTGTGTGAGACCGATCTTGGTGTGATCGAGCAGGCAATCCGTGATGCAAAGCCGCAGATCGTCGTCATTGATTCCATTCAGACGATGTACAGTGAACAGGTTTCCTCTGCGCCGGGCAGCGTTTCACAGGTGCGCGAATCGACCAATGTATTTTTGCAGCTTGCAAAGGGGCTTGGGATTTCTATTTTTATCGTCGGTCATGTGACGAAGGAAGGAACGGTCGCGGGGCCGCGCGTGTTAGAGCACATGGTGGATACCGTGCTTTATTTTGAGGGGGACAGGCATGCCTCGTACCGCATTTTGCGCGGGGTAAAAAACCGTTTCGGCTCCACGGATGAGATCGGTGTGTTTGAAATGCGCCGGGAAGGGCTTGCCGAGGTCAAAAATCCTTCCGAGTATATGCTGAGCGGGAAACCGGATGGCGCGAGCGGCTCTGTGGTCGCATGCTCCTTGGAGGGGACAAGAACCATTCTTTTGGAGGTACAGGCGCTGGTGTGTCAAAGCAGTTTCGGCATTCCGCGCAGACAGGCAAACGGCACGGACTTAAATCGTGTAAATCTGTTGATGGCGGTATTGGAAAAGCGGGTGGGCGTGCAATTATCGGGATGTGATGCGTATGTCAATTTAGCGGGCGGCATGCGGATCACGGAACCGGCAATGGACTTAGGGATTGTCATGGCAGTGGCATCCAGTCATAAGAATCGCCCCGTTGCGGAGAAAACAGTGGTGTTCGGAGAGGTGGGCTTAAGCGGTGAGGTGCGCGCGGTCAGCATGGCAAAGCAGCGTGTGGCGGAAGCAGCGAAACTCGGTTTTACGACCTGTATCCTTCCGGAGGCGAATAAAGAGGCGCTAGGCGGCGAATTGCCTAAGGGAATCAAGGTGATCGGGGTAAAGTCGGTCGCCGATGCGATCGCGGTAATCTGACTAAGAGCGGAGAAAGGAGCGGCATATGAATCTGGGAAATATGGCAAAACTAATGGGGGCATGGAATACATTTCAAAAAAATCACCCGAAGTTTCCTGCGTTTTGTAAGGCGGTGGCAAAAAAAGGACTTCGGGAAGACAGCGTGATCGAGGTGATCGTGACGACGCCGGACGGGGAGCGGATCGAGACAAGCATCAAGGTGCAGGAAAGCGATATCGAGCTGATCAAGGGATTTGGCGGGATGATGTAATGAAAAGAGTAAAGAAGGAGAGAATGTTGCGCGGTCATTCGTTTGACAGTTAAATGCCGACTTGTTCAGAGAAGTTTGAGTCGGTGAAAATAAGTACTTGTCAGCAAGTATTCTTTTGTGCTATAATACAACTCGGCAGCCATCTGCCGACTTCATAGGGGAATCATACAGCGGCAGTATTGCGGTCTCCAAAACCGTTCACGGGGGTTCGAATCCCTCTTCCCCTGTTTCGGAACCCGGTAAGGTCAAAGGGTTCATTTATAATCTATATATCACATTATGTCAATAGAAGGCATGCGGTAAGGCAATGTTTCTGTTGATGATCTTATGCTCAGAACGTCATCGGGCGCAGTTTCTCAAAAACAATCCAACAATCAAAGGAGGCAATCTATGGCATTAACGAAAGAAGATTTACTTGCAATATCCGAAATAATGGATACGAAACTAAAAACGGAACTGCAGCCGTTGAAAAACGATATGCAGGTCTTAAAGAGCGATGTGCAGGAACTAAAGAAAGATGTGCAGGTCTTAAAGAGCGATGTGCAGGAACTAAAGAAAGATGTGGAAGTCTTAAAGAGTG
>CAZZNE010000024.1:0-57010 GCA_964655525.1 uncultured Clostridium sp. | reverse complement strand
TCTGAAATTGGAGAAATCAATCGGTGATACAGCCTCGGCTTATCAGCAGGTTCAGCTGTATGCTAATCTAATCTATCTAAAGAAAGACACGGAACAGAGGGAAACGCTGACAGGGCAGCTCCAGGATGCGATACAGAACACGAGCAGTTACATGAATGAGATTTACAGATTAAGCTCCGTGTCTGATGACGCAGAATTATATGCCGCTTACGAAAACTATCAAAAAGTCATGGAAGTTTTTTTGGATTATGCCAGTCAGATTTATGACAGGGCAGCAGCGGGTGATGATGACAGGGTTTGGGATCTGGTCAATAATATCCTTTCCGTAAAGACACCGGTAGAAGAAGTCAAGAATGCATATGAGAATCTTGTGACGGAAAAAGCGGATTACGCCATGACGCACAGCGAAATTAAAATTAATGGCACTGCTACCTTTGATTATATTCTGATCGCTGTTTTTGTTGTCATTGCAGGCATTACGACGATAAATGTTTCCCGTACGGTAGTGAAACCTGCGAAAGTATCAGGTGCGGCACTATCAGAAATCACTCATAAGATTGATGCCAATGAGGGAGATTTAACAGAAAGAATACCGGTTTATACGCATGATGAGGTTGGGCAGATGGCCTCCGGCATTAACCATTTTATAGAACAGCTCCAAGGCATTATAAGAAAGCTAAAAGAGGAATCCGGCAATATGGAGAAATCCGTACAAAGCGTTATGAATCAGATTACGGATTCTAACGAGAATGTTACTAACGTATCTGCGACAATGGAGGGAATGGCGGCAAGTATGGAGGAAATAGCGGCTACACTCGGCCAGCTTACATTGGGCAGTAATGAAGTATTAAGGGAGATCCAGCAGATGGATCACCGCGTTAAGGATGGTGTCGATCTGGTGCGGAATATTAAAGAACATGCGGGCGCAATGCACCATAAAACTTTAGAGGGTAAAAAGAACACATCCGATACGATCGAAGCGATTCGTATAAAGCTGCAAAAAGCATTGGATGACAGCCAAAGCGTTCAGCAAATCAATGGAATGACAGAGGAAATTCTGGCAATCACCAGTCAGACAAATCTATTATCGCTCAATGCATCTATTGAAGCCGCGAGAGTTGGAGAAGCGGGTAAGGGATTTGCCGTTGTAGCAGGAGAAATCAGGGGACTGGCAGACAGCAGCACACAGACGGCAAATAATATCCAGAACATCAGCGACATTGTAACGGAAGCTGTCGCAAGATTGGCAGCGAATGCAGAAGAGATACTTAAATTCATTGATGAGAATGTGATGAAAGATTACGATGATTTTGTGCAAGTCGTGGAACAGTATGATCAGGATGCGGACAATGTCAATGAGATTTTGGAAGTGTTTGCAGCCAATACAAGCGATATTCATCAGACAATGGAAGCAATGAATACCGGAATCAATGATATTTCCGTTGTGGTGGAGGATAATGCGAATGACGTTACAAACGTTGCGGATAATGTGGTGACCTTGGCAGCGGCAATCGGAGCGATTCAAAAGGAAACAACAGGAAATCAGGAAATATCCAGACGTCTGAATGTTGAGGTGAGCCGTTTTAAACAAGTATAAGAAAACAAATGGGTATGAGCCGATGAATAAATAGAGATTTCTGAAAAATGTAGGTACAGAAAAAAGCAAATGACACTTTTTCTGTACCTACATTATCCTTACAAGGCTGAACCGTGCTGCCTGAGCACCCTTATTTCCACCTTGATATCTCCCTGTGTTCTAACCTGCCTCCGTCACAACACCGTATCCAGCGTCTTAAATAATTCCGGGATGTTAATGGGTTTGGCGATATGACTGTTCATGCCGCACCGCAAAGCCTCCTTTTTATCCTCCTCAAAGGCATTGGCGGTCATGGCAATGATCGGTATGGAGGCTAGTTCCCGGTTTGCCAGCTTCCGAATTTCTGCGGTCGCCTCATAACCGTTCATCACCGGCATCTGGACATCCATCAATACCGCCTGATAATATCCCGGCTCGGAGCGTTTTACCATTTCCACGGCAACCCTGCCGTTCTCCGCAACTTCCGTAGTAAAGCCCGCATCCCCCAGGATCGCCACCGCGATCTCCTGATTCATCTCGACATCCTCCGCGAGCAGGATGCGTCCGGCATGATGCTTCTGCTGCATTTCCTCCTCAACCTCTTCTCCGGCTGCCGCACCCGGCTGTGTCACCGATTGCAGGCAGGACCTTAACTCCGACAAAAACAGCGGTTTACTGCAAAATGCCGTAACGCCGGCCTCTATTGCTTCCGCTTCCGCATCGGACCAGTCGCAGGCGGACATCACGATCACCGGCACATCCTTTCCTATCTCTTCCCGAATCCTCCTTGTCACTTCCACACCGTTCATATCAGGCAGCCGCCAGTCAATGATATATGCCGAATAGTGATCCTCACGCATCACTGCCTGATGCGTACGCAGTACAGCCTCTTCTCCGGACAATGTCCACTCTGCTTGCATCCCAAGCTGTCCCAACATATAAGAAACACTGTCGCAGGTGTTGAAATCATCATCCACTACCAATGCTCTGCAATTCTTTAATTCCGGTATTTCCAAAGGTTCTTTCGCCTCGGAATGCAGCCTGAACATAAAGGAAACCGTAAACTCCGTTCCCACGCCCTGCTCACTCTTCACCTCGATCGTGCCGTTCATCATATCCACGATATTCTTCGTGATCGCCATTCCGAGTCCGGTTCCCTGAATCTTACTGATCGTGGAATTCTGCTCTCTCTCAAACGGCTCAAAAATATGCTTCACAAATTCCTGACTCATACCCATGCCGTTGTCTTTAATGTAAAATTCGTAATTGGCATAGCCCGACGGCGCCCCGGATTTTTCCGTGATCCGCATACTGATCGCGCCGCCCGCGCCCGTATACTTCACAGAATTGCTGAGCAGATTTAAGAGTACTTGATTTAATCGGAGCTTGTCGCAGTAAATCTCCTCATCTAAAACATCCACCGTATCAATCTGCAATTCCAACTGTTTTGCATGAATATCCGCCTGCAGGATATTGCACAGTCCGTGTAGAATATCAGGAAGGCTGCACGGTTTCTCATCCAGACTGATCTTGCCGCTTTCGATATGGCTCATATCCAATATATCATTAATCAGACTTAACAGATGATTGCCGGATGTCCTGATTTTTTTCAGATACTCTGCAACCTGTTCTTTTTGGTCGATACGTGTGATCGCGAGATTCGTAAAGCCCACGATCGCATTCATCGGCGTGCGGATGTCATGAGACATATTGGATAAAAAGACACTCTTTGCCTTACTTGCCCTGTTCGCCTGCGAAAGCGCAGCCTCCAACAGGGTATTCTGCTCCATCTCCTTACGGATCTCCTTATCCACATCGCGAAATCCTAAAACGATTCCCAGACCGTCATCTGTTTTGACGCCCACGGCTTTCATCTGGAAATAAGTAATCTTATTCTCTTTATTTTTACGGTAATTGACGGAAAACACCTCTTTTTCCGACAATTCCTCTTTTAATGTACTAAGAGAAACGGCGCGCCGCAGCATTTCCCGATCGCCCTCATGTACCCATTTCTGTATGTATTGCTCCATACTCTCCTGCAGCGGGATTTCTCCGGTAAGAATCTTGCTGAGTTCCCGCCCGTCATTTCGGATCGGAGTCACCGCACCCGTTTCCGGATCGACAAAGCACACCAGACTAAAATCAATGCTCAGCGCCTGAACAAGCTCCATCTGACGCTGTGCGGCTTTCCTTTCCTGAATCTTCTGCTTCGTACAATCCAAAAGAAAACGCTGATAAAAAAGCTCTCCGTTCTCCTCAAAAAGCTTTACATTCCCCATCACATGCAGAATTTCCCCGTTCTTATGACGCACGCGGTACTCCGTGCTGACGGTATCACCCGCTTTTTTAAGCGTCTTAATGCATTCCTGAAGCTTCTCCCGATCCTGTTTTACTACGGTCGCAGCAATCAGATGAAAACCGTCCGCGATCAGTTCTTCCTGCGTCTCATATCCCAAAATCTTAAGTGCTGCCCTGTTGACGCTCAAAATACGGGAACCGTCCATCGTATGACGCATGATGCCGCAGTCCAAAGTGGCAAAAATCGTCTCCAAAGCCCGATTCTTTTCCATGATCTCCTGCTCATATGCGCGCTCTTGTGTCACATCGATCGCCACGCCCACAGTTCCCATCACGCTGCCGTCAAGATCATACAGCGGCGATTTATAGGTCGTCAGCGTCCGCATGCCCTCTTTTGTCTTAATGAGTTCTCCGGATACAAACGTCTTTTTCTGACTCATGACCTTTTGTTCCGACTCGATACAGGCAGGATCATCCTGTTCCACGTCCCAAATGTACGCGTGTCCGCGCCCTTCTACCTGCTGTTTCGTTTTATTGACCGTTTTGCAAAAGCTGTCGTTCACCTTCTCGTGAATGCCGTTTTTATCCTTATACCAGATCATATTCGGAACATTGTTGATCGTCGCCTCCAAATATTGGCTGGTCTGCCAAAAATCCTTACTCATCTTGCAGTTTTGCTGCCATCTGCCAAAGCGAAAACGCACTTCTGCATCCGACATCGGCATCAGCCAAATGTCCGTAATGCGGTCTAATGCAGCATCCCCCGTAAGAATCTGCATCTGTCCGCCGTCGGCCAGCAAAATGACCTGCCCCCCGTCGTTTCTGTCCGATGTCAAAATACGCAGCGCCTCGCTGCAATCCATATCCTCCAGATTGGCAATGATCACATCCGCTTCGGACGCTAAGCCGCTCTCCGGTCTGTCGCTCTCCGTAAATATATGCGTAAAATGTTCCAATGAGGGCATCCCCTTGATCACGTCAAATGCTTGGCATGGATGACCTGTCAGATAGATATGAAGCCGACAATCGTACATAATAATCTCCCATTCTCACACACTATTCGTCCATTCCCGCTCACCGGACTAAAGTTACATAGATGTATACTATTTCTATTGTAACAATCCTGCAATCCCCTGTCAATATTGGCAATCCTGCTATCCGGCATCGGTCCGCGCTGTTTTTTTCTTCAAGAAGCAAAAGCAATCCGAATCAAACAAACGTCAAGGAGCCTTCCCGACTCTTTGGCGTTTGTTTTTACCTCTTTATTTCGCTATGCCATTCTCTTTTTCCACGGCTTGCATTTCTGCCCTGCCGTCCGCTCCGCACGCGCAGGGATTGACATGCACCATAATGTGCTTGACCTTCGGGAAGCGCCTCTCCAGCTCGTCATGCACGCGTTCTGCGACTCCATGAGCCTCATAGAGCCGCCACTGACCGTTCACCAGAATCTCCACATCCACATAAATCTTATTCCCGAATACGCGCGTATGCAGCAGATCGATGCCCTGCACGCCGTCCTGTTCCAAAATACAGCTTCGCATCTCCTGTTCCGTCTGCACTTCACAGGACTTATCGACCATCTTATTCACGGCATCCTTAAAAATATCATACGCCGCTTTCAGGATAAACACACAGATGACAACGCTTGCAAGGGGATCGAGAACCGGAAATCCCATTCTTGCCCCCGCAATACCGACCAACGCACCGACAGAAGAAAGCGCATCCGAACGGTGATGCCATGCATCCGCCATGAGCGCGCCGGAGTCAATCCTTTTCGCATAATACCGCGTGTACCAAAACAATGCTTCTTTCGCTAAAATCGAGATCACCGCCGCCACAAGCGCTGCAATTCCCGGAACGACAAGGTCGCCGTAATGCTTTCCCGCAATGGTCCTAATGCCGTTCGCGCCGATTCCCGCACCCGTGATCGCAAGTACGACCGCCAGCACGATCGCCGCCACGCATTCCATTCTTTCATGCCCGTACGGATGATCCTCATCCGATTTCTTCGCCGCCAGATGCACGCCGATCATCACGACGATCGTGCTGAATACATCCGAAGCCGAATGTACCGCATCGGAGATCATGGCGCCTGAATGCGCCACAATGCCGGCAAACAGCTTACCCGCCGACAAAACCGCGTTCACGACAATGCTGATAAGGGATACCCTCATCGCGATCTGTTCTTCGTTCCCTGTCTGCTGCCGGATCTTTGTCTGCTCCGTTTGATTCGTTCTCTCATCCTTCAAGCTCATACTGCCCTGCTGTCCTTTCCCTTTCACACTGGTTACAGGTATGTATCCTACCTATATGCACTTTACAGGATGCCCATGACCAACAGCAAAAATCCCGCGATGATCTCTATGATACCGATTGCAAAACCGGCGGTCGCCAGCCCGCTTTTGGAAGAACTCATGCCACGGTAGGAGTAACCGGTCCCCAAGGCGGCATACAACATACCTGCCACCCATATCATCGAAAGCGACGAATCGAACCCCGACTCATCTAAAGAGCTTACGAAAAACGCCAGCGCCAAAAAAATACCTCCGACGATCGACATGACAAAGCCCATCTTTGCGCGTTTTTTCATATCGACACCCTTTACCATGATCGGGCCGCTTGCCGCGGGCTGACCATAGCCGTTCTGCATTCCTCCCTGCATCGGCTGACCGTAGCCGTTCTGCATTCCTCCCTGCATCGGCTGACCGTAACCGTTCTGCATTCCTCCCTGCATCGGCTGACCGTAGCCGTTCTGCATTCCTCCCTGCATCGGCTGACCGTAGCCGCCGTACGGATTTTGCTGCTCTCCGGGCAGCGGCTGATACAGCACCCGGATCAGCTCTTCAATATCTTCTTTATATGCACTCTTCGGAATACTGCCGACAAAGCCGCTCATATCGTTTTCCTTTCCGTACACACCCGGAAGCCATGCAAATTTCACCCATGCCTCAATGTGGAGCACACCGTTCATATAACGGTAAGAAAAATACTGCGGCATTTCCAAAAGTCCTTTTCCCTTTTGATACATCATCTCCCCGTTGATCTTCACAAGCGTAAAGCCATGCTTCTGTATAAAATCACTCATGATAAAATCAACAAAATCCGCCGGTTTACCGATCGCCTCATTTCTGATGTAACGTGACATTTTTATTCCCTCCCTCTCTCTTCCTTCCAAACATACCGCTATGTAACGCAAACCCCTTATGAAGAATGACCGTCAGGTCATTCTTCGGAAAATGATTAGAATTTCCAGGTGAAACAAATCTCACCTTGGCGGCGTATTCTGACGCCTTAGAAATTCTTCCTTTTCTATCTGGGCTGCAGATGAAACCAGTCTGTCAGCATCTTAATATAACGGTTTAACACCGTACTGCTTTCCGCCTCAAAGATCACGCGCCGCGCCGTTTCCGGCTGATCCGTGATCAGATTATCCACTCCATGCGACAGCATCTGCTCCATCAGCTTTTGGGAGTTTACCGTCCATGCATAAAGTTCTTTTCCCTGTTCATGAACCGCATCCACCATACTGTCCGTAACGTAATTATAGCGCACGCTGAAATTGTCCGCATAACTTAAGTCGGCGAAACGCCCATATGCAGAACGCATCACGTACACGGTCTGAAGCTCCTCATCCAGCGCCTTGACTTCCGCCAGCGCACGATAGGACATACTTGCGATCACGCAGTCCTCCGTATATTCATATTCCCGTACCAGCGCCACGACACGCTCGACAAGATCTGTTTCATGCCCCGTTGGCTTGATCTCAATGTTCAGCCTGATCCTTCCGCGGCATTCTTCCATCACTTCGGCAAGCGTGCTGACATGCGTTCCCGCAAACTCCGCCCCCTGATAACTGCCGACATCCAGCGCCGCGATCTCACTGTAATTCATGTCCCAGACATTGCGGTCAACCCCCGTCGTCCGCTTGAAATTGGAATCATGCATAACGATGATCTCACCGTCCGCGGTCTGCTGCACATCCAGTTCGATCCAATCCGCCCCGGCGTCGATCGCCGCAAGAAACGCCGGCATCGTATTTTCCGGATAGCCGGACGAATACCCCCTGTGCGCCGTCACTTCGGTCATATGCGCGATCTCCGTGGCGTCGCTGAACGCGCCTTCCGTAAGATGCTGCACGTTGCGCACGTTTACGATGATAAGCGTCAATATCGTCAGAAGCAGCACGATCCTTTTTTCTTTCGTGGTAAGCGACGATGCCCTGGTCTTTACAAAGACCGTCTGTACCGGCTCGCCGATCAGCACCTTATTGCGGTAAAACATATGCGACAGAAAAATCGTAGAGGACGGCACCACCGTACACGAAAAAAGCACGGCAACGATCCCCATCATCCAGTCGATCGTCGAGATCATGACCGCATGGACAAATGCCATCTCCCGAAACAGCGCGGAAACCCCGATGATCAGGAGAATGAGCAGTGCAACAACTGCCAGATAGAAAAAATAACTGAACAGCTGCCACAAAAGCAGACGCAGAAAATCCTGTAAATACGCCTTATAAATCAGATAACGACTGCTTTTACATGCCTCGAAACAGTTCTTTTTTTCTAAAATATAATAAAAAATTCCATAGATATACCGGAACGCCGCGATCAACGCAACCGCCAGCAGGAGCAGAAGCACCCAGTACCTGCGCAAAAAACCAAACAGGAGGTTCTCGATAAATTCCGGCAGCCGGATACTCGTTACATAGCCCGTCAAAAAAGAAAAACTGAGCACAGGCAACAGCACCAGCGCAAGCGGCAGTATCGGCAGATTGCGCCAGTAAAACATCCTCCCGACCGCCTTTAACGCCTCCTGCAAAAGCGTAGATCCGCTCACATATTCCCCGCGGCGCGAACATTCCACACAGATTGCCGCCACCGTCACATCCGCGACCACATAGCAGGAGACTAATACCATGATCAATACAAGAACCGCCCATGTCCACGGGGATGCGAAAAAGCGCCCCATCGCCGCCGCAGAAAGATAATGAAGCCCCGCCTTTTCAATCGAAAACTGGGCGAGCCACAACAGGAGCGGCGTAAACAGACCGTAAGCAAACAGCTTAAAAAACACTTCAAAGAAAAAAAGCGTTCTGAAATTGTAATGGAACAGCGCTCTCAGCAATCCAAAAAATCGTTCTTTTTTCATATGTGAAAAGAGGCGCAGCGCGCGCCCCCTTCCTTTCTCTCTTTAATGATGGAACAGGCGGATTCCCGTAAAGCACATTGCCATCCCGTATTTATTGCAGGTTTCAATGACATTGTCGTCACGCACCGAACCGCCCGGCTGCGCCACAAACTGTACGCCGCTCTTGTGTGCCCGCTCAATATTATCCCCAAACGGGAAAAAAGCATCCGAGCCGAGCGCCACGCCCGACATATGATCCAGCCATGCGCGTTTCTCCTCACGGGTAAACACCTCCGGTTTTACCTTGAAAAACTTCTGCCATGTTCCCTCGGCAAGAATGTCCTCATACTCATCCCCAATATAAAGATCGATAGAATTGTCCCGATCCGCACGCTTAATATCGTCAACAAACGATAAGTTCAGCACCTTCGGATTCTGGCGCAGAAACCAATTGTCCGCCTTCGTTCCCGCAAGGCGCGTACAGTGAATGCGCGACTGCTGACCCGCGCCGATTCCGATTGCCTGACCGCCCTTTGCATAGCATACCGAGTTGGACTGCGTGTATTTTAGGGTGATGAGCGCGATCATTAGGTCGATCTTCGCCTCATCCGGTATCTCCTTATTGTCCGTCACAATATTCTGAAGAAGCGCACGATCGATCACCAGCTCGTTTCTTCCCTGTTCAAACGTGATCCCGTACACCTGCTTATGTTCCACCGGCTGCGGTACATAAGAAGCGTCCATCTGAATCACGTTATAATTTCCATTCTTTTTTGCTTTTAAGATCGCGAGCGCGTCCTCATCATAGCCCGGCGCGATCACGCCGTCTGACACTTCTTTTTTGATCAAAAGCGCCGTTGCCTTATCGCATGGGTCGGATAATGAGATGAAATCGCCGAACGAGGACATTCTATCCGCCCCGCGCGCCCTCGCATAGGCGTTCGCAAGCGGGGTAAGCTCCACGTTTTCGTCCACCCAGTAAATCTTTTTTTCAACCTCGTTAAGCTTAATGCCTACTGCCGCGCCGGCGGGGGACACATGCTTAAAGGAAGCCGCCGCGGGAAGCCCCGTCGCCTGCTTTAACTCCTTTACCAGCTGCCAGCCGTTAAAGGCATCCAGGAAATTAATATAGCCCGGTTTCCCGTTCAGCACCGTGATCGGCAGTGCCTCCCCGTTCTCCATAAAGATCCTGCTCGGTTTCTGATTCGGGTTGCATCCATATTTTAATTCCAGTTCGTTCATCACTGACCTCCGTTTTTATCTATTGATGTGATTGCGCTAAGCATATGCGTTTCGTAATCACTTGAACCTATCTATTCTTGTTGATGATGCGGCTCTCATAGCTGCCGTCCGCGATCTTGATATATCTGACAAAAAGAGATACCTTGTTATCCTCGTTCAAATTGTTCCAAATGCGCTCCGCCAGCTCGTCGATCGTTCCGTCAAGCTCCACTACGACCGGTTCTCCCTCAAAGCTCGGCAGCGGCTCTCCGTCCCTTTCGTAGGTATGGATAAAACGTGCCTCCCCTGCCTTCGGATTCTCATAGTCAAACGTGTAACGGCAGCAATGACCTTCCGCGCCCCGGTCGCTCTTTAATATGGACATCGCAAAGCGGTAGCTGCCCTCATGGATCTCCATGACAGCGGAAATGCGCGGCGTATAATTCGGCCCATCCGGCTCATACTCGCGCGTGCGAAGCGCCTGTTCAAATGTCTGCCCGTCACGCATCAGATCATAGATCGTATCGGTCTGATCGCCGTTTGTTACAATGGTCTTTTCATCCAGCACACGCACCGGCGCATAGATCACAAGGCTCGGATCCGTCAGCTTCGACGGGTCATACGCCTGTGTGCGGATTCCCTCGCCGTCCTCCACAAACACACGATTCCGGCTGTTTACACTTCTTCCCATGATAAAATAGGCTGTAACCGCATATGCGCCGTCCTTCGACCTGCCGACGAGAATTCCCCTGCCCGGATAAGAATTGCCGGACAATTCCTGCTCTAATGATACTGCCTTCACTCTGACTTCCTCCTCTTTGCATTCGTATTGCGTTCTGTCGGAAAATTTCCCGCTCCGGAAGAATCCGCCTTGCGGATTCTTCGAAAGGAACGCTTTGCGTTCCTTTTATTTTCGCATGAAATTGTTTTTCTGTCTACCTTTTGTTTCCAATTCTTAAATCTTTAGAAATTCCTGTCCAAACCACTTGCATTTACGTCTGTTTTTCGCGATAATAGAAACGATTTTCTTTATAATAAAGAGCCATTACACACATTATCTATTGCATGAACAAAAAAAGAATGTGCCCGCCGCCGGACATTAGACATTATGACGCGCGCAGGCCACGGAAAGGTGCTTTTTATGCTGTCACTAAAAAATATCACGAAAAATTATACGGCCGGCGACACAACTGTCGAGGCGCTGCGCGGCATCAGCTTAAATTTCCGCAAAAGCGAATTCGTCTCCATCTTAGGTCCGTCCGGCTGCGGAAAGACAACGATGCTCAACATCATCGGCGGTCTTGACCGTTACACGACCGGCGATCTCGCTGTCTCAGGTATTTCCACCAAGAAATACAAAAGCCGCGATTGGGATACTTACCGCAATCACTCCATCGGCTTTGTGTTCCAAAATTATAACCTGATCCCGCATCAGAGCGTGCTCTCTAATGTGGAGCTTGCGCTCACACTTTCCGGCGTCTCCAAATCGGAGCGGCGCGCACGCGCAAAGGAAGCGCTCATTCAGGTCGGACTCGGCGACCAGCTTCACAAAAAACCGAACCAGATGTCCGGCGGACAGATGCAGCGCGTCGCCATCGCGCGCGCGTTAGTCAACGATCCCGAGATCCTGCTCGCCGATGAACCGACCGGTGCGCTCGATACCGCGACCTCGGTTCAGATCATGGAGCTTTTGAAGGAGATTTCCAAAGACCGCCTGATCATCATGGTCACGCATAATCCCGATCTTGCGAGTACGTACTCCACCCGCACGATCAAGCTGCTTGACGGCAGGGTAACGGACGACTCCAACCCGTTCTCGGACGTCGAATACCAGATTCAGACGGAAGCGCTTCATAAGCAGATGTCGGATGAAACGGTGAAAAAGACAAATAAGGGCAGAAAAAAACGAACCTCCATGTCCTTTTTTACCGCGCTCTCACTCAGCACGAATAACCTGATGACCAAAAAAGCGCGTACATTCCTGACCGCCTTCGCCGGGAGCATCGGCATTATCGGCATCGCCCTGATCCTCTCGCTCTCCCACGGACTTCAGGCATACATTGACCGTGTGCAGGAGGATACGCTGTCCTCCTATCCGATCATGTTAGAGTCGGAAAGCATTGACTATACCAGTATCATGCAGTCCATGATGGGTATGAACATCGACGAGGAGGAGCTTGCCTCACGCGATGAGAACACGATTTATTCCAATGATATCATGACGGATATGATGAGCTCCGTCCTTGCCGAGCTGGAACAAAACGATCTGGCCGCCTTCAAGGAATATCTCGAAGATGAGACCAATGAGATCAACAACTACCTGAGCGCGGTGCAATACGGTTATCCGATTTCCGTCAACCTGTATTCTTCGGATACGTCGGAGGATATTATCAAGGTCAACCCCTCGAACCTCATGGACGAGATGATGGGCGTCACCTACAACAACATCGGAAACACCATGAACACAGCCTATAGCCGCAATATTATTTTTGAGGAGCTGACCGGCGACAGGGCGCTTCTGAACTCTCAGTACGACGTGGTTGCCGGAAGATGGCCGGAGCGCTATGACGAGCTGGTACTCGTGGTCGATCAAAACAATGAGATCAGCGACTATGTCCTCTATTCCTTAAACTTAAAGTCGCAGGATGAGCTTTCCGACATCATGAATTCGCTCATCCGCGGCGAGAGCTTTGAGACATCACAAGTCAGCTTTTCTTATGAGGAAATGCTCGCGACCTCATTTAAGCTTGTTCTTCCGTCCGACTATTATTCGTACGATGAGCTCACCGGCACATGGACGGATTTGAGCAAAAAGAGCGACACGCTGCGCGCCGTCGTCGATCAGGGTATCGACGTGCGCATTGTCGGCATTATCCGCCCGAATGAGGAAGCGGTCGCAAGCAGCATCACCGGAACGCTCGGCTATACCTCGGATCTGACCACCTATGTCATCAATGAGACGAACGCTTCCGAGATCGTCCGCGCACAAAAAGAAAATCCCGACATCGACGTCTTCACGGGAATCGAATTTTCCACCGACGACAACGAGGCACCGGAATTTACAATGGATGACGTGAACGCTTATGCCGCTACGCTCTCTCCGGAGGAGCAGGCGACCATGATGCAATATTTCGCCGTGATGAGTGAGGAGGAGGTTCTGCAAATGTTTTCCTCCCTTATGGGCGCTCAGTATACCGATGCGACTTACGAGGGCAACTTAACGCTGTTGGGCGTGACCGACCTTGATACGCCGTCCTCCATCCGGCTTTATGCAAATTCGTTTGAAAATAAAGACAAAATCATTTCTATCATTGAAGAATACAACGATTCGATGACCGCCGCAGGCGAAGATGGCAAGGTCATCAGCTACACGGACTATGTCGGTCTTTTGATGTCCTCCGTCAGCACGATCATCAATGCGATCTCATACATTTTGATCGCATTCGTCGGCATCTCCCTTGTGGTGTCCTCGATCATGATCGGTATCATTACCTATATTTCCGTGCTGGAGCGCACAAAAGAAATCGGCATCCTGCGCAGTATCGGCGCATCGAAACGCGATATTTCCCGCGTATTCAATGCGGAAACGCTGATCATCGGCTTCAGCGCCGGAATGATCGGTATTCTCGTGACCGTGCTTTTGGATATTCCGATCAATCTCATCATTGCGTATCTGGCGGACATTAAGGGTGTTGCCAAGCTCCCCGTCGCGGGCGCAGTCATTCTTGTCATCATCAGCATGCTGCTCACCGTGATCGCCGGACTGTTCCCTTCGCGGATCGCCTCCAAAAAAGATCCGGTCATCGCGCTGCGGTCGGATACGTAAAATTTGTTGATACCATAAAAAAGGCGGCTTCATCAGCCGCCTTTTTTAATCCTTCCCTTCTTCTCTTCCGCTTTCTGTCCGCTATGGCATTATCGAAGGCATTCCCGTATTTTCCTGCATATTCCCTTGCATCTGCATCCAAATGTCTGTTTCACAATCCGGAAGATCCCCCACATGCCGGATTCCACATCCCATGCAAAACTGCCTGAACGGTAAAGGTAATCTCCGGCGCATCCGGCGCCGCCCCAAAGCTCTATATCAAACTTATTGCCAATACTGATTCCGCCCTGCAGAGGGATGATTCTTGAAAATGGATCCAGTCGCTGTTCCCTCCATAAATGATCATGAATCGCAATGGACGTATTCCTTGGTTTATCCGCAGGCATCATGACCCGAAAGATAACCCGGTCTCCGGGATATGCTTTCCACACAGGGGTTGACGGATCTCCGTGCACCTTACTGCTGAAGACTTTCCATGCTCTGGGATCCTTCGCAAGCCGGTTGGCGAACCGCTCCGAGCCATAATTGTAGCCTTTTTCTCCCGTATCCTCCGCGTCTACCGGCTCCCCGTTATCCTCTGCCGCCGTCTCGATCAGATTCCCTTCTGCATCAAGCAGGCGGATTCCGTTTTGGATAAACAGGACATACTCCCGAAAACTTTCTTCTCCCGGTGCCGTGATCACTGCCTGTTCTGCAAAACAGTCCTTTTTCCTTGTAAAATTGCGATACCACTCCGCGCCCGGCGGTTCCACGATAATGGCTCCGAACAATCCATGGTAACGGTGGTTACGCATATCTCCGAAGGACTGTATGATACACGCTCCGTATTCCTGATCTGCGTGCCAGAGATACCGCTTGCTCTCGCCGACGCCTACCGTCTGCTCCATTTCATTATACCCCACATTGATACCGGAATCACAGACCGGATCATACTGCAAAAACTGCGGATTCAACGAAACCCTCATAGACGGCGTGTACTCCTTATCTAATGGCACTGTGGGATAGGAAAAGTACGGTATCGGCTGTTCCGGATTCCATGCATTGTGCAGAACGACCTCTATCCAGTCTCCCACATTTGCCCGAAGAATCAACGGTTTCGGCCTGCACTTCCCCGCCAGCACATGATCCACATCCTCCAGCGGAACAAATATCAGACCATCCGGGTCATGGTCACCATATCGGTTGTATACCAGCTTCTTTTGCAGCGCCACAACCTCATAGCGCCTGACTACATCATCTTTTGACGGACAGTGCGGAAGGGGCTGGATCATACCTTTTCCCTGACACAAGGGCTTTAAGTGCTTCCTATATCTTCTGTGCACACGGATGATTCCCCACAGACCAAGCCATGCGTCGTCAATTCCTCCGAAATAATAGAGATAGTCTCCGGCGCCGTATTTTTGTGTTACGTTCAGATTAAAAGCCTCCGATATTCCCAGCGTTTGGGAAGCCGCCAAAGGCGACTTACGGTCTGCCGGTTCCTTTCTCCATGACATTCCCGCAACATTAAAGGAATGCTGTTCTTCATGCGCTCCATCAATCAGACGGAACATCAATTCATCCCCCGGATACGTTTCAAAAATCGGCGTTGCCGGATCGCCGTGTATAAAGGAACTGAAAAGATATGCCGGATCCTCTTTTTTGCGAAGCCGTTCCCGCATCGGTTCTGCCCGGTAGTTGATCCCCATGACACCCGGATCATCGTGCGAACCGGGAACTTCCGGTGGATTAAGCGGACAACCTCTTCTGTCAAAAAGGAGCGCGAAATCATGCACAAATAAAGCAAATTCCCTGAAAGAAGTACCGTCTTTTCTGCGGATAACAGCCCGTGTTCCGGAATGCAGTTCTTTTCCGTTTTGTGGGTTGTGGAACGTAGCGCCTGCCTCTTCAATAATCAACGCTCCAAATAATCCATGCTGTTGATGAACATTGGCAAACAGATGGTCATGGAAGAATACCGTTCGCAGCTCCTCGTTTGCAAAAAAGCGCTCCACTAATGTTTCATATTGCCTCGCACCGGCAATGTTATTCCAGCCGTTGGCTGACCCGTCTGAAACAATCGTATCAAATTTTACCAGATGCAGGTGATGACCTACAATATCCGTCCTGGTTCTTGGCTGGAACGGACTGCCCTCAATAAATTCCGGAAGAAGATTTGTGGTGCGCAGTTCGATACAATCTCCCGCATTTGCACGGATGACTAACGGCTCCACTTTTATTTCCTGTTTTTCCACTTTACGGATATAACTCTCCAGCCCTCCGTATCGCTCCAATTCTTCCTTGAGGACAAAAAAACGTCCCTGCGGATCATGCCAGCCATAGCGGTTGTAGGTGAGCTTTGCCTGTACCATGGCAATTTCAAATACTTTTACATTCTTATCTGTATGACAGGAACAGGCGTCCGTGCGGCAGGGGCAGGTATCTGTATATAATGCCCCGGGCACTGCGTTTTCTACGAAGTTGGCGCGTTCAAGAGGGGTGGGTGTCCTGGTCACCTCTCCATTCGGACGCAATACGCCAAGCGGAGGCTGCAACGGACTTTCATCGAACTTTCCCTCGATAAAATTCGGGTAACCCGGATGCATCTCATCCTTCTTCGGGGGACGCTCCCTGTCTTTTAACGGTATAAGAGGTCTGATCGGCGTCCCGTCAGGCAATGTTCCCGTTCCGTCCTGAAGTCGGTCATAAATCCTCCATAGCGTCCACATGCCCTCCATAAAATGAGGATAAAGATGGCAGTGAAATATTACGTCTCCGATCACCCTGTTCAGGCTTCCGGCCCCGTATAAAATATCCAGCGTATAACATTCCTGCGGACTAATGGTGATGGAATCTATGATTGTTGAAACCGGATTATCCGCCTCCAGCCTCCACTGATGATTGTGCAGATGGAATACGTGGGTTTCCTTCACCCCTCCATGAAGCAGCCGTATCTTAACCGGATCACCCACATAAGCGAAAAGGATGGGTGGCGCAGGATCGCCATATACCCATGAACTCATGGATACATCCTCCGCGGAATCGGCCGGGTCATGTGAGTGCGGCATTCGATTGCGCATAGGTTCGGAACGGTAGCTGATCGCTGTTGTCATTGAAGGAAGCCCCGTATGGGGATCGATCGGCGGCACACCTTCTTTATTCAGGATTTCCAGCTCATCATGGAAAAAGACGCTGTACTCCCTGAATGCCGGCTTCCCGGGCTGATAAATATCCGCCATCAAACCGCTTGTCAATTCTTCTCCGGTTTCCGGATCAAACCACTTTGCTTCCGGCGCTTCTACAATGATTGCTCCAAACAGACCATGAATGTTGGTTGCGTCCTCGGTGCTTCGAGGATCCGCCATATCGTTGAACAGATATACTCCCTCTGTATCCGCATGCCAAGTATACCAAATTTCTCCGCCTGTAGTGCTGTCGTCATTGTATCCGACACTGCTGCCGTCCGAGGTACCCACAACATAGGAAAGCCCCTGTACATGAATGGACAGTCTGCGGTTAAGAGCATTCCGGAACCGGACTTTCACCGTATCTCCCCGATTCACCCGGATCACTAACGGCTGTACTTCCTTATAGGGCTGCGGAATCTCCATCTCAAACCGTTGAAGTGCCTCTCTTTTAATCCTTTCCGCGTCCTCCTCAAGCACATACAGCAGACCATTAGGGTCATAATCCCCATACCGGTTATACACGATCGGAAGCTGTATCGCCTCAATGTGAAACGTCTTGACATTTCCCGCTTTGGGATATTTGCATAATTCCATATTAACCTCCGATCATTTATGAAAAGAACACTGCGCACGCTCTAAAATCCGCAAATAGTGGTTTGCTTCACGCAGCACATGATCTGCCAGAAGCGGAAGAATGACGGAGCGGATCTCACAGCCTGTAATTCCTTCTGTTCCTGCTGTCTTAAACTGCTGATACTTCTTTGTTGTCTGCAAAGTTCTTTCGGTCAGGGCATTCATCGCTTTCCTATCCTGCTGCCGTGCCTCTTTCAAAAGACGGCAATAGTCTTCGGCAAACCCATCAGCCGTTTCCATGAGTTCACACTCTGTCGGATCCAGCAGTCCTCGAATGAACTGAGCATGTTCCATCATGATCTGATTCCAGAATATTTCCAGATTTCTCAAATCAGGTACAGAGATTCTGCCGCTCTTCTCAAGCTCCAAAATCATCTCACGATACAATTTTGCTTCCCGCAGAATGTGCTCGATCAGCAGCGGATAGTTTGCTGTATAAAGCCTGCACCTTGTCACTTCCTCCAAAATTTCTTCCTTAAATGAAATCAATCCATTGAGGCTTTTCAGCATTTGCTGATTCAACATTCTTACCTGATAAGTGATTTCCCTCTCTGCCACAATACATTGTCCGGCACGAAGCCGTTCTTCTGCCTCAGTAATCCTCACATCAATCGGGATTCCTGTTAATTTTTCTGTCTGGCATTCTGCCCTCTTCGTAAATTCCGTTACAACCTCCCCTGAACTTAAAACCGATTTGCTTACAATACCGTCCGCAAGCTTTACCGTCCTTCTAAGTCCTTCTTCAAATTCTTCCCGAAATTGATCCGCACGCCGTATAAACTCTGTTTCCTTCGCAGGAAATCCGGCAAGCAGGAATAAGGAATGCTCCTTCATGATCCTTCCGAAAAAAAGATGTGTTTCCAATGATAAAGTTACATATTCTTTCATATCTTTGCATACCTTTATAGTTTAGGTCTCTTTATACTATATGCAAAGGGATATCATAATTTCCTCTTTGGGATCAATTCGTGCTATGCGTTGTCATTTCTACGGGTATTGTCAGTAAAGAGCCACTTCATTTCCGTAGCAGAATAATCAACAATGTAATGAAGCATTATGTTCCAAAGAAGATATTTCATTTTAATATACTTGTTCCTGCTTCTGTGATATAATTCATTCAAACAAATCAAGATTTGGGAAGCGCTGCGGACATGCCGTATACGGCGAGGATCAATTTAAAATGCAGCTGATCGTTTCGTTCTGAACATGCGAATTTTTGAGATGCAGGCTGATCAGAATCAGAAAGGTACGGAGCATTCATCTTATGACAGAGACAAAACTATACAGTAAAAATAACAGTTATCAGAAATTCGAGACACTCAAGACCAACCGCAACAAGCGCTATAAATATAACGAATTTCTTGTTGAGGGCGTTCGCAGCTTAAACGAAGCCGTGAAAAACAACTGGCATATCAAATCCCTGATCTACGATAAAAACAATTTATCCGACTGGGCCGCGGATATGATCCGAACCGTTCACACGGAGGAAAACTTCTGCCTGACGCCGGAGCTGATGCGGGATTTAAGCGAAAAAGAGGATTCCTCCGAACTTTTGGCAGTGATCGAGATGCGCGAGGACAATCTGAACAGCCTTACGCTCTCGAAAAATCCCTTCCTTGTATTGTTTGACAGACCGTCCAACAAGGGAAACTTAGGCACCATGATCCGCTCCTGCGACGCTTTGGGCGCGGATGCGCTCATCATCACGGGGCATGCGGTCGATCTGTATGACCCGAACGTAATCGTTTCGGCGATGGGGTCTTTTTTTAACATGCCGGTCGTCCGCGTATCGGACAATCAGACGCTTTTTACCTATATCGACCGCTTAAAGAATAAATACCCCCATTTCAAGGTCGTCGGCACGACCGCGCATCAGGAACTGCCGTTGTATGACGCGGACCTGTCAGGACCGCTGATGCTGATGATGGGCAACGAGACAATGGGGTTGAACAAAGCCTTCAAGGATTCGTGCAACTTGCTCTGCACCATACCGATGGCGGAACAATCTTACGCATCTTCCTTTAATGTGAGCTGCGCGGCTTCCATCTTAATGTACGAGGTCACGCGGCAGAGAGTCTGCTCTGGCCCCACCACGTAAAAAGTCCTTCGCCATAAGGCGAAGGACTTTTTCTTCATTTTGTCCCGCTGCCGGTATTTTCACTACACTAATGCAGATAAAACCGTCTTTATATCTTCATTTATGCAAATCGACTGTTTTTCTATCTCTTTTGGACAGACCGCCTCCCCATAATTGATACACGCATAAACAGCCTTTTCATTCTCCGCCGTCATCTGCCAGAAGGGGTACTTAATGATTCCCGGCGTATTCGCACCAACTCCTAATTCAAGGTACAGAATATGCAGATTTTCATGCCTGCGCACAAAATCGCCGTACCTCTGATTTGCCTCATACCACCCACTGTCCTGTACAAAGGTGTCGTCACTTCTCAAATTCATACTCATGGGTTTTCCGCAGACGGGACAATGCGGCACCAACTCCGTCGGCACTTTCATATCCTTTTGCAGCTCTATCATCTGCTTTACTGTTTCTTCATTGTCATAGGTTTTTTGGTGGCATGGTTCGCTGCATTGCCACAATCCATAATCGCCCTGTGTGTAGAATAATCTTTTTTTATCAAAACCCGCAAGCTGAAACTGGTGATCCACATTGGTCGTCAGCACAAAATAATTCTTGTCCTTTATCAAGTCATAAAGACTTTGATAAACTTCTGTACTCTGCGGCTGATAGCGGTTATACCATATATGCCTGCTCCACCATGCCCAAAATTCTTCCATGCTGTCAAAAGGATAAAAACCGCCCGAATACATATCCCGTATGCCATATTTATCTGCAAAATCAGAGAAATACTTTTGAAACCGTTCTCCTGAATAAGTCAGTCCCGCCGCCGTAGACAGTCCTGCCCCCGCACCGATCAAAACGGCATCCGCATTCTTCAGTTCATCCTTCAGCCTCTCCATTTTTTGTAAGTAGCTCTCTGTAGATTTCATAGTCAATATCTTTGAAAACATTAAACACCACCTCCATTTGACCTCTGTTTACTCTCTGAAACTCCCTGACCGTTTCCACTGCGATCTGTGCCGCTTTGTCATTAGGAAAATGAAATTCCCCTGTCGAAATACAGCAAAACGCAATGCTCCTGATCTCATTTTCCAAAGCCGCTTCAAGGCAGGAGCGATAACAGTCTGAAAGCTGTTCGCAGTCTTTTTTCTGCAGCCGCCCTGAAATAATCGGTCCGACTGTGTGTATCACATAACGGCATGGCAGATTGTATCCCTTCGTAATCATTGCCCTGCCTGTCGGTTCTTCATAATCTCTGCCATATATGTTACGCTTCTCTTCCATAAGCGCATGACATTCATTTCTAAGCTGAATCCCGGCATACGTATGGATCGCATTATCTATGCACCCATGACAGGGACAAAAGCATCCCAGCATCTGACTGTTTGCGGCATTCACAATTGCATCCACCTTTAATGTTGTGATATCTCCCTGCCACAAATAAATATCCTGCGCTATCTGCGACAGTTCGGAAAGCTCCGTGATTCCTTTGCCCTCTGTTTCGGACTGTAAATATTCATCCTGTATCTTTATAAATTCCTCTCCGATCGTTTCCAGCATACGGATATTGAACAGGGAACGCAGCAGTTTCTTCTGTTCCCCTGCTTCGGACGGTATTTTCATTTGCGCATATCGTGGCTGCTCTTTTAACAGCCGACTTATCAGAAATTCTCTTTTTTCTTCCTGTGTCATACGGATCCTCCATGCTGCCAACATCAAAGCGAACAAGTTCGCTTTGCGAATTTGGGCGTCAGCACAAATTTGCATACTTGTTTGCTTTCTGACCGCTCCATTCGGACAATTTGTAAAACAATTCCCACAATGCTTTCTGCATGTTTGTCGTAGTAAAAGACCTTCGCGATTTTTCTTCTGTTGTAATCATTATCGTTACAATCAAACCTTATCACATCTGTATTGTAATGTCAATGGTTACATCTGGCTTTTTCAAAAAAAATTAAGAGCCGCATTTCACTCGAAAAATGGCTCTTAAACGCAGCGTCTATTTTACCGCTTACCTTTCACTGAATTTTCCATAGCAATGTACTTTTCTATATCATCTTTGGCATCCTTTATCGTAATGCTTTTCATTTCACGTTCCATAGCCGCCTGCACCCGTTCCAGTTTGTCATCCAAGCCCTTATGTATATTTCGCCCAACCGGACAGGACGCAGAAGGATTATCATGGAAGTGAAACAGCTTGTGATCCTCGATACATTCAACCGCTAAGTATACATCATAAAACGTTATTTCATCCAATGGCTTCGCTATGGCCGCTCCACCGGTTCCCCTTGCCACTGTGATCAGCCCCGCTGCTTTTAGCTGTGCCAGCAGCCGTCTGATGACGACAGGATTCACATTTACGCTGCCTGCCAGAAAATCACTGGTTATCTTATAGTCCTTTCCAAAAACATCAATGCAGGCAAAAATATGGATTGCTATGGTAAATCTGCTTGAAATCTGCATCTCGGTCAACTCCTTTTCCATAGCTCATTATATGATCTCCAAATTGTAATGTCAATGGTTACATCTTTCCTCATTTCTATCTGTTTATTCTTTGCATTTTCTTTATAATAGACTGCCAATACATTCTATCCTTCAACACGCGAATCACTGTAACAGTATTATTCTCAACGACAAAGAAAATCAAATATGTACTATAAGGTTTAAAATAAATCTCCAAGCCCTCTATGACATAGCCTGCCCTTTCATATCCTGTCGGAAACACATTCAACTCTTTTATTGCTTTTTTGATTTTTTTTGAAAAATCTTCTGCATATTCACGATATCGAAAAGTGGTAAGAATATATTTTTTGGTTTGTTTTATATCTTCAAGGGCATCTTTTGACAAAAGGACCCTGTATTTACTCGTTTTGTCCATAGGCATTATATTTTATCGATTTCCTCCCATGCCTCTTCAATCGTATATATTTCTCCATTTTTCATGCTTTGAACACCTTTTTCAAGTTCTTTATATAAAGCATGCATAGCGTCATGTTCAGAATAACTGTTATTTATAATGTTGTTACTGATGATAGTTTGTGGTTCCGGTGCCATATTCTCACTTCCCTTTATTTAATGATTTTATTATACATGAAATAGCATATATAAAACAATGATTTTTATTCTCTTTTCGAAAAAGCGTTCTCACTAAATGCCTGATTAATTGGAGCGGAATTTAATCCATTCATGAAAACGGTAAATACCAAAAAACTGCAAATTCATCATGATTACCCAAATTCCTATAAAGCATCGTATTCACTGCGCCGATTACAAAACCGCGTTTTGCATAGAATCGGCATGCTGACAGATTATTGTCTTGTGTTTCCAATGCCAAACCATTTAATTTGGAATTTTTAGCCCATTCGATTGCCTTTTGTATGAGACCGGTACCAACTCCTTGCCCCCTGGCCGATTTTGCAACACAAATATCCTCAATAAAAGCATACCTGTTCCAATCTCTTTTCAAAACAATTTGTCCGATACATTCTTTGTCAGAATATGCAAAGAAAACTGTTTTATCGGGATTGTCTATATAAACAGCATAGTCGCACGGATCGTCCGTATATACTTTCCTATAGGATTGTTCATATATTTCTTCTGTATATGTCCAAATTCCGTCAGAAAATGTTGGCTTTATTTTTCCAATGACTTCAAATGACTGATTTGCTTTGTTGATATCTGCAAGATTTTGATGATTTATTTTTACAATTTCCATATGAGCCGCTCCTCATATTTCCCGCTCGTTACGCAACTTCAATCGTATAAACCGACGTAAAACGTTCCCCCGCCGCAAGCGTATTTCCCCATTCCCGCTCCTCAAGCGTGCCGTGGAAGCTTTCCGCATCGCAGCGCCCATACCACGGCTCAATGCAGATAAACGGCGCGTTCTTATGAGGCGGCGACCAGATTCCGAACAGGGGCGCGTCAAAGGAAACTGTCAGATACGGCTTCTTTTCCTTAGTCATGAGCGATACGCGATGTGCCTGATCGTGCTCGATAATGAGCGCATCCTCGTCAAATAAATGTTCATCGATCGGCAGGACTCCCCCGGTTAATTCATACGTTTTTTTGCGCTCCGACGCTAGTCCGTCCCTGCCGATCACCGTGCTGACAAGCGCCTGATCCGTATCAAACCCGATCAGATAATCACTCTGCTTTGTATTTTTCTCAATGGGGCAGAGGAACGCGGGATGTCCGCCAATGGAAAAATGCATGACATCGCTGCCCGTATTTTCCACCTGCCAGTGAACCTGTACGCCGGCTCCCTCCAGTACATAGCCGATCCGCAGCAGGAACGGAAACGGATAGCGCTCCCTGCTTTGTTCACTGTCGCGTAATTCGAACCACAATTCATTCTTTTGCCCGCCGCCATTCTTGATCAGAGTAAACTCCATGTCGCGCGCAAAACCATGCTGCGACATCGCGTAGGTTTTTCCCTCATGGGTATACTGCTGCCCCTGAAGACTTCCGACAAGCGGAAACAGCACGGGCGACGTGCGTTTCCAATACGCCGGATCGGCATTCCACATATATTCCTTCCCGTCCGACAGTCTGCAAAGCGATTTTAGCTCCGCGCCGAACGAATCCACCTCGATTTTGATCACTTCATTGCTTAACTCATAACGGCTCATACCCATCCCCCTTTTATCCCTTCTTGATTTTTCAGCTAATTCTCTTCTAATCAAAACATTTCATGTTCTTTCCGTTTTATTATATCTATGATACCGATAAATAACAAGAAAAAATAAGAGAAACGGTCACAGCGTAATGATGCCCTCGTTTGATTTTTCAACCAATCAGCATGGAAATTGCATGAGATAGAAAAATGTGATATGATTGAACGTAAATCGAGATTTATCCGGGCATTGGTGAAAGGAACAAGTCCGCATATGCAGGATTACAGCAAGGAGTCGTGGATGGAGCGAAAATATTACATAGACAATTTAAGATGGCTGGCAATCCTGCTGCTTTTTCCGTTCCATGCTGCACAGATTTGGAGCGGCGGCGAAAACAGCGGCTTTTACATATGGTCACACATAAACACGGTTCTTTATGTGTTTTCAACCTTCGTGTATCCATGGTATATGACCTTTTTGTTTACGATTGCGGGCATGAGCTGTAAATACGCTCTTCAAAAAAGAACAACCAAACAATTTGTTGTGGAGCGGACGAATAAATTAATGATCCCTTTTTTCTTTGGACTGCTTGTGCTCGTTCCTGTCATGACCTACACTGCCGAAGTATTTTTTAATGGATATACAGGCACCTACTGGCAGCAGTATGGATTGTTTTTCACAAAAGAGACCGATTTAACGGGATATCGTGGTGGGTTTACTCCCGCTCATCTTTGGTTTTTACTTTATTTGTTTGTGATTTCTATCACAGCGCTTCCGATCGTTTTTCTGCAAAAGAAGTATTTACCGAAATGCAACGTTGGCGGGCTTTCTTATTTCTTTATGATCCTGCTATTTGTCCCGGAGTGGCTTTGCCTATATATCCTGAATATCGGTGGAAAAAGCCTGGGGCAATTTATGATACTGTTTTTATTCGGATACAATATCCTTTCAGACGAAAGGATTCTGTACAAACTAAAGCGATACCGTTTTGTCAGTTTGGCGATTTGGCTCGTGTCAGGCAGTCTCTACACGTATCTGTACTGCTTTGAAAATATCCGAAGCATATGGATAACCGGACTCTATATTTTTTTCGGCTGGATGGGAATTATGATGTTGCTTGGCATAGGACAGTCAACGCTGAACATCCATAACCGGCTCACCGTTTATTTCACCCGGGCGTCCTTCCCTGTCTACATTCTCCATATGCCAACTTTGGTCGTGACAGGTTTTTTCGTCTTGAAATTACCCGTCGGCGTTGCAGGGCAGTTTTTATTGATCGTATTGATATCATCTATCGCAACCTTTGTCATCTATGAAATCGTAAAGAGAGTGCCTGTTTTGCGTTTTTTTCTTGGAATAACGAAGCAGGGATCAGGAAAACGCTCTGTTTGATCGAAATAGACAAATTCTATAAAACACAGCAAGGGACACTTCCTTATGAGAAGTGTCCCTTACCCGTTCTTTCCTTTTCTGTCCGCTCTTTCAATCTTCAAGATATTCTATATATTCCTGCTCGCTTGCAAAGAGCATGTAACCATGTCCGACATATCCCATATAACCGTCTCTGACATAATATCCTTTCATGCTGTCACCCTTCCTTTCAAGAACCGCCTTACGGCATCGCCTGTTTCTGAAAAGAAGAATAACATCTATTTAGTCCAATAATTCGTACTTTTTATTTCCCAGTATGCAGACCGAAACTCAATTTTAACGGTTCGTCCGCATGCTGTATCCAATGCTTAAAAGTCGTGACCGCCGCGATCACCGTACAGCCGATTCGCACCGGAACCGCCCTCACATTCAGCCAAACCATCAATGCAAAGCAAAAAAACGTTACAATCGAACGGTATAGATGCGGCGACACCTTCAGGATCAAAGAAAAGAATAAGTAAAACAGCACAAGGTATCCGAGCGGACGCCATTCGGGAAACAGCCCGATCAGACACCCGAACGATACGGCGATCGCCTTTCCCCCGCGAATCTCCTTCGGGAACGGCAGCGGAAATGCATGACCGATGACCGGCGCGCAAAGAACTGCAGCAAATGCCGGTCTTGCGGTATCCAAACATCTTGCCGCCGCAAAGACGGGCAGCGCCCCCTTTAGCAGTTCACAGACCAACGCCAGCACGCCGAACGGAATGCCCGCAATCATGAACGTGTTCGCCACGCCCGGATTATGATCCTTGGACAAAAGAATGATGTCTTTTTTTCCGAATATCCGCGAAATCCAATAAGCATACATGACACTACCGGACAGATACCCTGACACGATCCAAAACAGATAATCCCGCATATGCCCACTCTCCTCCCCCAGTATCTTTGATTTTCTTAAGCATAAACAATCTATGATCCGCTGATTTCATCTATGTTTCCCTGAAGGTTCTTCTCACACTTCAGACTCTCGATCAGCTCTGCAATACGCACGGACGCATCTCCTTTGATAAAATGCTGCTGTGCGGCACGCATGCCTGCCGCCATATCCGGATTCCCCGCAAGCATGATCCCCTGTGCGATCTGCGTCCGGATGCGCGCGGAAGCAAATGCCATCCCACGCACATGAAAGAATTCCATATTGCAGGTCTCGCATCCCGGGATCGGCGCCGTATGGATGATCGGCGTCCTACTGACCGCCGCTTCCGTCGAGGACAATCCGCCCGGCTTTGTATAGATCACATCGCAAGCCTTCATATATTGCGCAACCTGTCTGGTATAACCGATAACCCGCACGCGCTCTTTTCCCTTAAACTCACGCGTCAAAATCCGCTTCAGTTTCTTATTATTTCCGCAGATCACGACCATAAAATCTTCGGGCTTCATTTTGGCCGCAAGCTCATATGCCAAAAGGGGAACCTTGCCGAATCCCATGCTCCCCGCCATGATCAGGTACACGCTGCCCTCGCATTCTAAGGAAAGCTCCCGCCTTGCCTCCTCTTTCGTCTGGCCTGATGAAAATGCAGCCGCCGTCGGGATACCATAGCCGTACAGCTTCTCCTCGGGAATACCACGTTTTACACACTCCTCTTTTAATTCTTCTGAGGCGATCACATAGTAATCCGGCTTTGCCTCCTCAAAAAAAGGAATGCAGGTATAGTCAGTCCCCACAAATATGACCGGCTGCGTCAGCCTGTTTTTCCGTTTCAGATAAGTCAATGTCTCCGCACAAAACAAATGTGTCGTTGCGATCACATCATATTCATGCTGCACCAGATAACGCGCAAGATACTTCCCCATCCGCGCATTCGCATAATAGACAGGCGACCAGATTCTCGGCGTTGTCAGCTTCGAAGCAAGCGCATAGCCCAACCCAAATAACAACGGAATGTGTTTGACAATACCGACATAGGTTCCTCCGACGATCTTTGCGTGCCGCCTGCCGGCAAGCGCCATCATATCGATTGCTTTCGCCTCGTGCCCCCGTAAGAGCAGTCTCTCCTCAAGCGCACGCGCCGCCGTATTATGTCCGCCGCCCGTACTACATGATAGGATCAATACTCTCATCTTTATGAACCAAGCCTTTCTTTGTCGCTCTGTGTTTCCTGTTCCTTCGCGCCTTTTTTCTTTATCTCCTGCTCTTTCGTCCCTTGCTCTTTCGCGTTCCGCTCTTTTTCTTCCTGCTCCTTTTCTCTGATCTGCCGAAGACGCCTTGCCAGCTCGCGCTTAATATCATTGTATCGGTTATCGTTGATCCAATCGATCTCATCCACGGATTCGTCACTAAAAGAAAACTGATCGTTCTCCTCTTCGTTTTCCGGACTTGGCTCATCCGCCCGGATGCAGTCCAGATCGTCCTTGTCAAACTGTCTGAAATCATTGACCTTTTTGACAAGCAGACGCACACTGTTTTTCGTCGTGTCAAACACACCCGCGCTGTCCAGATTCATAATGATCATACCGACCGGTACCGCGATGATCATGCCGACCACGCCAAAAAAACGATAACCGATATAGAGCAGTAACAAGGTCGGAATCGGCTTGACGCCGATCGTGTCTCCGATAAACTTCGGCTGTATCAATTGTCTGACCACCTGTCCGACGCCCCATATGATCAGTAGTCCGACCGCCATCTGATAATTCCCGGCAAAGATATGAAATACCGCCCATGGCATCAGGACCGTTCCTGTACCGAACACCGGCAGCAGATCAAGAAACGCGATGAGCAGCGCCAGCAAAAACGCATACTTCACGCCGAGTATCATGAGCCCGACCACAAGCAACAGATAAATCCACACCTCAATTCGAAACTGCGCCAAAAAATAGCCGCCGACGGAACGTTTCATTGTCCGAAAACCGATCTGCCATTTCTGTTGAATGGAAATCGGTATATGCATCCTGAAATAACGATAAATCTCCTCTCTCTCCGCCACAAAATAATAGGAGGAGATCAGGCACATGATCGTGCTGACGATCGCGCTCGGAATACTCTTGACAAAATTGCCGACCGCGCTCATGGCAGGAGAACCCAGCTTATTTACAAAATTCCCGATATAAGTGCTCAGATTCTCATAAAAATCACCGAGCGTCGTCTGAACATTGCCGGGCAGCCTCTTATAGAATACATTCCATTTATCGCCTAAGCTATCCAGCTCCAACTCAAAATCCTTCCAGATGTCAGGCAAGTCATTCAGCATGGCAGCGCCCTGCTTGAACAGCTCCGACACAAGCAGATACAACGCCGCGCCGACCGCCGTGATCGCGAGCACAATGACGAATACCGACATCGCTTTGCGCCTGATCCGTAATTTTTTCTCCAAAAAGCTCACAAGCGGATTCGCAATGGACGCAATGATCCAGCCGATGATGAACGGGACAAAAAACAAAATGACCTTCGGAACAAGGAGCACAACGAGCAGCAGCGCTCCCACCGCTATGATCAGATTGATGGCAATCTTCAAATACTGTCTGAAATCTTTATTCATGCGCGTTCTCCTCCTGCTGCGACAAACCCTCGATATAAGCGTTGATCTCGTCGCGCCCTTGCTTATTCAGGGCAGAAAACGGGAATACGAGCGTCTGTGCATCCGCGCCGATCCCTGTGCGGATCCTATTCAGATGCTTTTGTACCTGACTGCGTTTGATCTTGTCCAGCTTAGTCGCAATGATGACCGGATGATACCCCTGCGACAAGATCCATTCATACATCTGACAATCGTTTGCCGACGGCTCATGGCGGATGTCGATCAGCAGAAAAATTGCTTTTAACTGCTTGGAGCGATGGAGATAGTTCTCTACCATTTTACCCCATTTTCCCCTTGTCTCCTGGGAAACGCCCGCGTAGCCGTAGCCGGGCAGATCGACATAATACAGATTTTTATTTATGAGATAAAAATTGATCGTCTGCGTCTTTCCGGGTTTTTCGCTGACACGCGCAAACGCTTTGCGGTTCATCAGCGCATTGATCAGCGAGGATTTTCCCACATTGCTCTTTCCCGCGAAGGCGATCTCGGGATAGCGGTTTTCCGGAATCACACTGGTAATGCCGCACACCGTTTCAAGCTCCACACTTTTAATGACCATCCTGTCCCGTCTCCCTTTTTACAAAAGCCCGCTCAATGACCTCGTCCATGGACTCCACAAAATAAATCCGCAGACCGTCCGTAATTTCTTTGGAGATTTCCTCCACATCCTTTTTATTTTCTTTCGGTACAAGCACCGTGCCGATGCCTGCCGTTTTTGCCGCAAGAAGCTTTTCTTTTAATCCGCCGATCGGCAGCACACGCCCGCGCAGCGTGATCTCTCCGGTCATTGCAACATCCGCCCTGACCGGAACACCCGTGATGGCGGAGAGCATGGCGGTCGCCATGGTAATGCCCGCGCTCGGTCCGTCCTTGGGTACCGCACCCTCAGGGATATGGATATGAAAATCATGCTTCTTAAAGCAATCCGCCGCAATATGGTACTGCTTGCCGACGGAACGGATGTAACTGATACCCGCCATCGCGGATTCTTTCATGACATCGCCCAATTGACCGGTCAGTTCAATCTCTCCCTTGCCGGGCATCATATTGACTTCGATCTGCAAGGTATCTCCGCCGACGCTTGTCCAAGCCAGTCCCCTGACGATTCCGACCTCATCCGTATCATTCCGCTTATCGGGATGATACTTGACTTTTCCGAGGTACTTCTCCAGATTCGCCGTCCGCACATGAATAGATTTCTTTTTTGACTGGATCAGTTCGCGTGCCGCCTTGCGGCAAATATCACCGATCTTGCGCTCCAGATCCCGGACGCCCGCCTCGCGCGTATAACCCCGTATGATCTCCTTTAACACGCCGTCGCTGATGGTGAGCATATCGTCCTTCATTCCGTTTTTCTTAAATTGCTTTTTTAGCAGATGCTCCTTGGCAATATGAAACTTCTCGTTCGCCGTATAACTCGTGACCTCGATCACTTCCATGCGGTCTAACAAGGGGCGCGGTATCGTCTCCGTCGTATTCGCCGTTGCAATAAAGAACACCTCGGAAAGATCGACCGGAAGCTCAATATAATGATCCCGGAAATTCGCGTTCTGCTCGCTGTCAAGCACCTCAAGAAGCGCAGAGGACGTGTCTCCCTTGTAATCGCTGCTCACCTTATCGATCTCATCCAGCAGGATCAACGGATTTTTCACACCTGCCTGCCGCAAACCATTGATGATCCGGCCGGGCATCGCACCGACATAGGTCTTGCGGTGTCCGCGGATCTCCGCCTCATCGCGCACGCCGCCTAAGCAGATGCGAACATATTTTTTATTCAATGCCTCCGCGACGGAACGCGCAATCGAGGTTTTTCCCGTTCCCGGCGGTCCGACTAAGCAAAGGATCGTACTGTCGCTGTGATCCGTCATGCAGCGCACGGCAAGAAACTCCAAAATACGCTCCTTGACTTTCTCCAGACCGAAATGGTCTCTGTCTAAGATTTCTTCCGCATGGTCAATGTCCCGGTTATCCTTTGACATCTTATCCCACGGCAATTCCAGGAGCGTCTCGATATATCCCCGCTCGACCGCGCTCTCCGAGCTGCTTGTGGCAACGCTCTTAAAACGGGCGATCTCCTTTCGTATCCGCTCTTTGACCTCCTTTTTGGCCTTCAGCTTCTCGACCGCCTCCTCAAACTGCTCTGCGTCAGAAAATGTTCTGTCGTCTCCCAGCTCCTCCCGAATATAGCCGAGCTGTTCCCGCAGCACATATTCGCGCTGGTTCTTATCGACACGCTGCTTGACCCCCTCAGTCAGCTTGAGCTTGATCTTTGCGATCTCGACCTCTCTGTAGATCAGATCAATGGCAATCCGATAACGTTCCGTCTCATCAACGGCCTCAAGCACGCTCTGCTTCTCCGGCGTGGAAAGCGGCATGTTCATGATCGCTGCGTCCACGATCTTCCCGACGTCGTGCAATGCTTCCAGGCGGAATCCGATCGCTTTTCCCACTTTCGGGTGAAAAAGCGCATATTGACCCATCAGTTCCTTGATATGGGATATATATGCCGCCTGCTCCGTCTCCGTGAATTCGATTTCCTGCGCGTCCTCCTGCGACACAATTTCCTGTAAGGTCTCCGATGACTCGGTTTCCTGTACCATCTCCGGTGACTTGGTTTCCTCTCCGCACACCGTCACCCCGGCCTCAAAATAAGCCTTTTCCGGTTCCTCCACGGTACGCAGCTCGTTTAGGCGCGCCCTGACCGTTCCCTCCGCAAGCACGCGGACGATATTTCCCTGCATTCTGCTGACCTGACGGATCGTGACGATCGTACCGATGTCATACAGATCCTCTCTTTGCGGTTCTTCCGTGCCCGCATTCCGCTGCGTGACAACCATCAGTTCCCCGTTTCCCTTCATTGCCTTTTCCACTGCCTGAACGGAGTATCCTCTCTGCACATCAAAATGAAGTATCATATTCGGAAATACCGTCAGATCGCGCAGCGCGACCATGGGTAATCTCTTTTCTTTTTCCAAGTGTTTCTCTCCTTATTGTTCTATTTATCTAAAGCAGAAAACGCCGCCTAGCTTGGACGACGTTTTTCCATCTCATCATTTTCATTACGCTCGCCGCCTTCAATACGGCCTCCCGCATGAATGACCATTGGCTCACTATTCCCTTCCACAACCTCTTTTGTGATAACACACTCCTCAATGGACTCGTCGGACGGGATTTCAAACATGACATCCATCATGGCGTTTTCCATAATGGAACGCAGCCCTCTCGCACCTGTCTTTCGCTCCATCGCCTTTTGCGCGATCGCGTCGATCGCCTCCGGTTCAAATCTGAGGCGCACATTATCAAACCCAAGCAGCTTTTGGTATTGTTTGATCAGCGCGTTCTTTGGTTCCGTCAGAATGCGTTTCAACGCCTTCGCATCCAATCCCTCCAGCGCGACGTTGATCGGCATACGACCGATAAACTCCGGTATCAGACCGAACTTCACCAGATCCTGCGGCGTCACCTCCCGCAAAAGCTGACCGATCTCTTTTTCGGATTTGCTCGCGATCTCCGCGTTAAAACCGATGGACTTACGATCCAGTCTTGTCTCCACGATCTTTTCCAGTCCGTCAAACGCTCCTCCGCAGATAAAAAGAATATTGGTCGTATCAATCTGTAACAGTTCCTGATGCGGATGCTTTCTTCCGCCCTGCGGCGGTACGGATGCAACCGTTCCCTCTATGATCTTCAGGAGTGCCTGCTGCACACCCTCACCGGACACGTCTCTGGTAATGGAAACGTTTTCGCTCTTTTTGGTGATCTTATCAATCTCGTCAATATAAATAATACCGTACTGCGCGCGTTCAACCTCATAATCCGCCGCCTGAATGAGCTTTAAGAGAATATTCTCCACATCCTCGCCGACATAACCTGCCTCCGTCAGCGTCGTTGCATCCGCGATCGCGAACGGTACATTGATGATCTTCGCAAGCGTCTGCGCAAGATATGTCTTGCCCGAACCGGTCGGCCCGATCATGATGATATTGCTTTTCTGCAGTTCCACGCCGTCGTCATCTTCCGGCGCCAGCACCCGCTTAAAGTGATTGTAAACTGCCACGGACAGCACTTTCTTAGCTGCCTCCTGTCCGATGACATACTCGTCGAGAAACTTTTTGATCTCTGCGGGTTTGATCAGATTAATATCAAGCTCCGGTGATTGGACGGCATCCATCTCTTCCTCTTCTTCCTCGATGATGTCAGCGCATATATCCACACACTCGTCGCAGATAAATACTCCTGCCGGACCTGCGATCAACTTTTTTACCTGTCCCTGCGTTTTGCCGCAAAAGGAGCATCTAATATTTTTTTCGTCTGAATTTTTTGAACCCATATCAGCGCTATTCCTCTGCCCTTTCACACATAGTCATCCCTGTTTTCAGTTCGTCCGGCGGCGCAAAAGCACCTCCGCTTACCGTCTGCCATCATGATTCAGCAGCGTCAACATCGGCTCTTTTCTCCATGACCGCATCGATCAAACCGTACTCCTTTGCCTCCTCAGCCGTTTTCCAGTTATCTCTCTCGGTATCCGCCACGATCTCCTCGTAAGGTCTCCCTGTATTGGCCGCTAACAGCCTGTTCAGTTTTTCCTTTGTGCGCTGCATATGCTTTGCCGCGATCTCAATCTCCGTTGCCTGTCCCTGTGCTCCTCCGAGCGGCTGATGGATCATGATCTCGGCATTCGGGAGCGCCAGACGCTTGCCCTTTGCGCCTCCTGCAAGCAGGAACGCACCCATGCTCGCCGCCATGCCGATACACATGGTAGACACGTCGCACTTGATATACTGCATGGTATCATAAATTGCCATTCCTGCCGTCACGGAACCTCCCGGACTGTTAATGTAAAGATGAATATCCTTATCGGGATCCTCCGCCTCAAGGAATAAAAGCTGCGCTACAACAATACTTGCAGAGGTATCGTTGACTTCCTCTCCTAAAAAGATGATCCGCTCCTTCAATAATCTTGAGTAAATGTCGTAGGAACGTTCCCCACGGCTTGTCTGCTCGATGACATATGGCACTAAGCTCATTGACCATGACCTCCTTATATCGGAATTTTATTTCTCTTTCGCCTTTTCTACGACAAAGTCAACCGCCTTCTTGACAACAACGTCAAGCATCAGCTCTTTCTTTTCCCGCTCGCCGAGCATCTCTTTTACCTTGTCCGCCTCCATCTGGTAAATCTCCGCCAGCCTTTCGACCTCTTTCTCGAAGTCGGCGTCATCCGTCGTCATATTTTCCGCTTTGGCAACCGCCTCCAGCACCAGTCTGGACTGAATCCGCTTTAACGCGGTCGGTTTGATCTGCTCCAGCATTTTTTCATTCGTCAATCCGGTGAACTGATAGTACTGCTCCAGTGTCAATCCCTGCATGGAAAGACGCTGTGCAAAATCATCCACCATCTGCCTCTGCTGTGTCTCTAACATCGGATCGGGAATCTCCATCTTCGCATCGGCAATGATTGCCTCAATGACGGCCTCTTCCTTTTTATCCTTCGCCTCCGTCTCCTTCTTCTCCGCCAGTTTCTTCTTTACGTCTTCTCTGTACTCTGCCAGCGTCTCAAATTCGGAAACCTCGCTTGCAAACTCGTCGTCCAGCTCAGGAAGCTCTTTCTCCTTGATCTCCTTTACCGTACATTTGAATACGGCTGCCTTCCCTTTCAGCTCCTCTGCCTGATAATCCTCCGGGAATGTCACATTCACTTCGATTTCTTTATTCAACTCGGCGCCGATCAGCTGCTCCTCAAAGCCGGGGATGAATGCGCCGGAGCCGATCGTCAGCGGATAGTTCTCACCCTTTCCGCCCGCGAACGCCACACCGTCTACAAATCCTTCAAAATCAAGGATCGTCATATCGCCGTCCTTTACCGCTCTGTCCTCAACCGTGATCTCGCGCGCGTTGCTCTCTCTTTCCTTATTGATCTCCGCGTCGATCTCCTCATCCGTTACCTCAGTGGAAATCTTCTCAATCTGAACGCCTTTATACTTACCGAGAGAAACCTCCGGCTTTAACGCAACGGTCGCCGTAAAGATGAAAGGCTTGCCCTCCTCTACCTGTACCACCTCGATGGACGGCTGGGAAACGATCTCTTCCTCGCACTCCTCTAACGCATTGGCATATGCCTGAGGGATCAGCTCATTGGCAGCATCCTCATAGAACACGCCCTTGCCGTACATCTGCTCTATCATTTTGCGGGGCACCTTGCCCTTACGGAAACCCGGAATGCTGATCTTATTCTTTGCTTTCTGGTATGCGGATTCAATCGCTTTGCCCAATTCCTCCGCGGAAGCTTCAATCGTAAGCTTTGCCATATTTTTCTCCAGTTTTTCAACCTGTAAACTCATTTTGCGTTTTTCCTCCTTCATACCGCTGGGCATCTAACCCCATACGCATAGTCATTGTAAGAGTATAGCATAGTTCTATCGAAAAGACCAGTATTTTTTTCAATACATAAACGCGTTGTGCTGACGCAGAACTCACGTAAACGTACCTGCAAAAATTCAAAAAGACAGCCGCCGTTCCCGGCCGCTGTCTTCTTCTCTCATGGAATGCTTCTTTTTATCGTTCCAAAATCCCTTTGGCATTTTACTGGAACCAAGAATTGATCTCTGCCTCGCAATCGCTGCAGTAATGGATTTCCTCACCAAAAATAGTCTCTGTCTTGCACTTTTTAACCTCTCCGCAGAAATCGCACTCTACCTTCTTGCCGCAGCCGACTGCACTCAATGCTACCATGGTCATCATACCTACGATGGCAGCCGCTCTTGCCAGTTTCTTCTTCATGTACTTTACCCTCCTCATAGCTATATTGTATTTTTCAGAAACGATACTATCATAATCAAAAAGCGTCACTAAGTCAAGTCCGGAAGACAAACAATTTTTCCCGGATTTAGAAGCGCCGCCTCCGACTCGTCGTGCGCCGTAACGATCAGAATCCTGCCCGCCTGATTTTCCAGGATAAACGCTGCCAGCTTCTTTTTGTTTTCCGCATCCAGACCGCGGAACGGCTCGTCCAAAAGCAGCAACTCTCCTCCCGCAAGCACGGCGCGCGCAACCGCTGTCCGCCTCATCATGCCGCCGCTTAATTCCGACGCAGTCTGATCGGCTGCCCCGGCCGGAAGAAGGCTGTCTAAGCATTCCCGTATGCGTCCGGCCTCTTTCCCGTCACCGACCATGCGCACATTGGACTCCGCCGTCTCCGTCAAAAAAAGACAATCCTCCTGAAAAGCAGGAGAAATGCGGGGAATTCCCGAATCGTCCCGCTTTCGTTTCTTTTCCGTATCCGGCGCATCCGGCATCACAAGCCCCATCAGCAGCTTGAGCCACGTCGTCTTGCCGCTTCCCGAACTGCCCACAAGCGCGATCCGCGCCCCATTTTCCATCCACATCCCGGGCAGATCGACGACCGTCTTTCCCTGATAAGTTTTGCGCATGGCAGGAATCCTCATACCCTGCGCATCCTGCACGGCATTCGCTTTTACGCTGCTTTTCCCCCGTCCCGAAACGGGCCGAATGTGCATGGTGAGGAGTGTCCGCAGCAGAAAGAGCATGATTTTTTCGCATAAAAAGCTGAGCAGCACCACGACCACCGTCCATGCAAACACGCCCGCCGTATCCAAGTATACCTTGGACATATAGAGTCTTGTGCCGATCGCGAACTCGGGAATACCGATCACTTCCGCCGCAATGCCGGACTTAAAGCTCATGCCGATCGTCACGCGTGCCGCGCTGAGCAGATACGGCGCAAGCGCCGGGCGGTACACATACAGCAGCCGGTTAAGCCGCCGCATGCCGCACACACGGGCAAACGAAAGCTGTCCCTCATCCGTCTTTGCCAGTCCGGTGAGTGTATGGATATAAAAATAAGGAAAGACAACGAGGAACGAGATCGGGATCGCCAGATTTTTAGAGCCGCTCCAAATGAGCACCAAAATCACAAATGCCGCAACCGGAATGGACTTCATCGCCAAAATGGCCGGTTCAAGCAGCCGCTCCAGCGCACGGCAGAAAAACGCGCACGCCCCGACCGCGGAACCCATGATCATACCGAGCAGAAAGCCCGCCATGATGCGCATGAGCGAGCCCGCCGCGGAAGCATAAAACGCAGCCTTTCCAAGCTCCTTCCCTATCCGTACACACACATAAAGCGGTCCCGCCAGCAATATGCGATTGTCCACCCGGACGGCAATCACCTGCCAGACGATCAGCCAGAACAGGATCACTGCCGCGCGGGAAAGTGTTTTTTTCATAAGATATTTATGCCTTTCTGGATTTCCCCGCTTCTATGGGATATAGTAAAATGCATCCGCCGGAACACTGCCTCCGATAAAAGAAGCGTCGTAGTCCTCAAGCACGGTCAGATAGCCCGACAGCGCCGCCTTCATTTCTTCTCCCGTAAGGCAGATAATATTACAGTACGGCAGCGCTTTCTCCGCGATCGCCGCCTTCTCCACAATGCCGAAATGCTCCACGAGCGCGGCCGCCTCCGCTACATTCGCATTGACATAATCCGCCGACTCTTTATGCTCCTCCAAAAATGCCGCAACCGCGTCGGGATGCTCCGCTAAAAAATCATTTCGCACAAGCGTCACCCCCGTGACGAGCATACCATCCGCTTCGCCCTGCACCGCGTCCCACTCCGCCGTCATGTCAAGCACCCGCACAATATCGGGATTCTGCGTGGAAAGCGCCGTCACATAGGGCTGCGGCAGAAGTCCTACCGCGTCGGGATGCTCCGCCAGATATGCCGCAACCTCCGCAGCCTCCGACTTATATTCCAGCGTCACGTCCGAAAGACCGATTTCGTTTTGGGCAAGCAGATATTGCAGCACAAAATCAGGCGTTGTGCCCATTCCCGTCAAATAGATCGTCCGCCCCTTTAAGTCCTCCATCTTTGAAATGGTATTGTCCGCCGATACCAGATAAAGCACGCCCAGCGTATTAATGTCGATGACTGACACGCCGCCGTCCGTCTTATGGTACAGCACCGACGCAACATTTGCCGGAACGAGCACCAGATCCAGTTCCCCGGAGATCACCTGCGGCAGCAGCATGTCCGCCGTCGCCTCCATCGTAAAGGTATACTCATTTTTTGCAAGCCCCTGCTCCTGCCTGTCCATCAGCCATACGAGTCCCATGGAAGTCGGTCCCTTTAAGGAGCCGACGCGAATTTCGACCGGTTCGGTCGATGCCCCGCCATCCTCTTTCGCTTTGCCGCATCCGGTCAATGTCCCGATCAAAAGTAATCCTGTCAATAGCCACGTCATCCATTTTTTCATTTTCTTTCTCCTCTCGTCAGAGCGGCTTTTTTCTTCGTCTGTTTTTTGATACATCCGACACAATTATACTCACTTTATGTTCGTATGACAAGCTTTGATCCGCCAAACGCAAAAGGCGCTTTTACGATTCCATAAAAGAAAGAAACTCCTCGATACTCTCCGCTTTCGCCGCCAGTTTCAGCCATGCGCGCAGGGTTGCTTCATCCTTTTGCGCGGTGATCTGTTCTTCCAGAGAAAGCGGTATCTCGTCCAATTCTCTAAGCAGATCCAAAATAGCATTGATCTTTCCTTGAACGATCCCTTTCTCCATCCCTTCTGCAAGTCCCTCCGCGTGCCCGACGGCTTTCCCTTCCGCAATCCCTTCTTCCCGTATCCGTTCCTCAATCTCAAAGCTTTTCATATAGGCAAGTCCCACCTCTCCATCTCGCTTCACTGCCGTTACCATTTTATGCAGTCTTTGTAAGCTCTCAGTCTTGGCATTTTCCTTTGACGAATCCTCCATGTAATGCAGAAGCTCCTGCAAGTCCTTAGGCGGATTTCCCTTCATTCCCTTCGTATAAAGAAAAATCGTTCTCGCACCATCCTCATATGGCAGCTCCGGCACCTCGATACAGCCATTCTTCACGGTATAGACCATCCGGTCAAGTGAGAACGGATCAAAGGTCGTGACAAAGATCACAACGACATTCCTGAGAACTTTGTATTTCTCTCCCGCCTGCAGGCTTCCGGCGTCCAACTTTGCATGATAGAACCGCGCTCTTCTCGGCAGGGCGGCAACCTCCCCTTTTCCGCTGTTGTTATCTGGCTCTAAATCGAAGAGTTCTCCGTCCTCCTCATCAAGATAAATGTCCATGCGGATGCCATGTTTGTCCGTGTCCTCTCCCGGCACGATGCGCTGCGGAACCACCCTGATCTTTCCGAGTTTTCTGCCGAGGATGCATTCCAAAATACAACGTGCCGCCGGTTCTCCGTACACCTGGTGGCTCGTCAGACTGTTCACCAAAAAGTTATCCACCAGATTGAGGTCTTCTAATTTCCTTACTTGTCTCATTCGTTTTCCTCCTGTTCCCATAGCGTAAGGAAAACAGGAGTCAGTCCGCCTCTCTTATGATCTCCGTACACTATGCTCATCATAAAATAAATTGATTTGGGATAAAGCATAGATTTCAAAAGAACGCGTAACGTTCTTTTGTCATAAGGGAGATTTCCCGTAAGACACGGCAGAATGCCGCCAAAGAATATATGCTTTGTGATGATTATAACAACGATATTGCGTGGATGTCAACACAGTTTTAGCTTTCTAAAACTTCTTAAACTTCACGCAAAAGGCGCCCCGAATATTCGAGGCGCCCGGATCATTCCATGTGCATACTACTATCGCGGATCAAAGCGAACCTTATTTCATGGACTCTTCCTGCTTCTTGATCATACGTCTTACCATCTCACCGCCGATAGAACCAGCCTCCTTGGATGTTAAGTCGCCGTTATAACCTTCCTTCAGGTTGACACCTAACTCAGAAGCAACCTCCGTTTTGAAACGGTCCATTGCTGCCTTAGCCTCAGGTACTTCCATCTTAGACTTGCTGTTTGCCATTGTTTTCACCTCCAACTTTTTCTTTTTTCCCCCAACGGGTTCTCTATTTTCAGATAAGTGATACTCTCACTTATCCGAACGTTTCTTTATTAGAGAACCGACGTCAAAGTGTTTTGTATCGCTTATCTTGGTGTTAGTATGAACTCGGGCGAAAAAAATATGTTGGAAATTTTTAGTCTCAATTTTTATTAAGAAAAACGCTGATGAAAGCGTTTCCTTAGCTTTCAGCACCCTTTAACCTGCCGCTATACTCAGCGTTTCTCTCCCAGAAACAGCAGTCCGATCGTTCCCGGGCCGGAGTGCGCGCCGATGCTCGGTCCGATCTGCCCCACATGAACTTCTGCAAAACCAAAACGTTCCTTCATCATCTGCGCTACCGCGTTTGCATCCTCCTCGCAGTCTCCGTGGATGACCGAGGGCATGATCTGCTGATCCTTAAAAGAACCAAGCTGCTCCGCCATGTGGTCGAGCAGTACTGCCAGCGATTTCTTGCGCCCTCTGACTTTTTCAAGCGGCACAAGCTTTCCCTCGTCATTGATATGCAGGATCGGCTTGATATTGATCATGCCGCCGAGAACCGCAGAGGATTTGCTCAATCGCCCGCCCCGATAGAGATACTGTAAATCTTCCACCGTAAAAAGCGCGCACAGATATTTGACATGCTCGTTGACCCAGTCCGCCGTCTCGTCAAGGGTTTTTCCTTCCCCGCGCATGGCGACCGCTTTTTTTATCATCATCGCCTCGCCTGCAGACGCCGACAGCGTATCGATCACCACGATCTTCATCTCGGGATGCGCTTCCATCACTTCGTCCGCTCCGTTTTTGATATTGTTGATGCCCGAGCTTAACGCAGAGGAAAAGCTGATAAACAGAATATCCTTTCCCTCTTCCGCAATCTTCTCGAAACGATCTAAGATCACTGCCGGATTGCTCGCCATCGTTCCCGCTTTTTTCCCTGCGCGCATCTCGTCATAAAACTCGTGCGGCGTCAGTTCCTTTTCCTCGCCGTACATCTCATCATCCAGCGTATAATAGTGCGGGATGACGCAGATGTCATGCTCTTTTACGAACGCGCTGTCCAAATCCGCGTTACTCTCTGTTGCGATCACATAGTCTCTCATAATTCCCTCCTGATTTACCATCTTTTGAAGTACTTCTCACACTAGAGCCATCCCAGCGCGCTGACAAGCATTCCTGCCGTCACGCCGGTGATATACAATAATGAAATGATCCATACATTTTCTTTTAGGTGATGATTCGTCCTGCACAATACCAGAATACCGACGCCCGCGGACACAAACAGCCCCGCCATCATTGCGCCGCCGCCCATCGCGCCCTGCACATAAAGCTGCGTTAAAACGACCGACGCCGCACAGTTTGGGATGAGTCCCACCAGACCGGCAAGCAGCTCGCCGAGTACCGGTCTGTTTAAGATCAGACCGGAGATCGTATCCTCGCCGACTACGTGAATGAGCATGCCAAGCACAAGCGTCACAACAAAAATAAAAGCGATCATCCGAAGTGTATGCACCAGCGCCGAATATAAAATGCCTTTTTCACAGTGGCAATGGTCGTGCTCACACAGATCATGAATGTGCAGCCCGTCCCCGCCCGTGTGATTTTTTCGTACCGCGGCATCCACCAGCAGCCCGATCAATATGCCGAGGCCGGCTTTTAACGCGACGATCTTGACAATGACGGCTGCGGAAAGTCCGTTTGCGGTTTCCGAAAACAAAATCGGCAGCATCTCGTCCGAAGTGGACAAAAATACGGCGAGCAGCGTACCGACCGTGATGACGCGCCCCGCATAAAGATTGGCTGCCGCCGCAGAAAATCCGCACTGCGGAAGAATCCCGAGCACACCGCCGGCCACCGGACCGAACCTGCCGCTTTTCCTGATCATGCGAACGGTCCTCTCGCTCTCTCTGCTCTCAAGCCATTCCATCGCAAGATAGGCAAGAAACAAAAAGGGCAGGATTTTTACGCTGTCGATCACAGCATCCAACAATACGTCTAACATATAACTCCTTTTGAAACAACCATGATGCGTAATCTCATGTCTGTGCAGAGAATTTAGAACTTCTTCACGAAGCAGCCCTTGCTGCGAGTGTTAGAAGCTCTTTCCACGCTATGCCCGCTGTTCATACACGATTCCAACTTTGATCTTCTGCGCGGTCTGACTGTCTGCAAGGCGCTCCACGATCGCCAGCCCAAACGGGATCGCACAGCCCATGCCGCGCGCCATGATCATGTGCCCGCTCACCGTGACCTCGTTTTGATTCACAAGTGCACCGCCGGCCGCAAGATGCTCCTCGAAGGTCGGATAGGAGCAGGCGTCCTTTCCTTTCAGATAGCCTCTGTGCGCAAAAATACTCGGCGCCGCGCAGATTGCGGCAATATCCCTGCCCGCCTCATTCCACTCATCCAAACGCGCCATCAGCGGCTCATACGCTTCTAAATTCTTGGTTCCCGGCATACCGCCCGGCAAAATGAGCATGGACGCCGCGGAAAAATCCGCCTCTTCATATAGCTGATCCACCGTCACGGTCACATTGTGGGAGCTTGTCACTTCCTTTTTTCCCATGATGGAAACCGTCTTGACCGGAACGTCCGCGCGCCTTAATAAGTCCACGACCGTCAGCGCTTCAATGACCTCAAACCCGTCCGCCAAAAATAGTAATGCTGTCTGCTTTTCCATCCGAATTTCTCCTTCTCTATTTTTAATGTACTATTAGGTGATTTCCTAATTCAATGCGATATAAAGATCAGTGCATTCAAACGCTATCATCAGGCATTCAATCGCTAACTCATTTATTGTAATATGAAATAAGAAAAAATGCAATCAATTGAAATCGCAACCCGATCAAAGTCAGACGAAATCCACCAGTTCTGTCAGCGAGCGAATCTCCCGTCTCTGCCCATATTCTTTCACGGTTCCTTCTCTGTTAATCAGAACCGGATAAGCAAAGCGAACTTGTTCGCTTTTGAAAAATATATGATTTTTCAATTTATTGTTTCACAAAAACGGTATTTCCGACATGCACATGATTTACCCACACAATGCCGTTTTCATTTGTGATCTCATATAATTCTTTATCCTTAATCACGGTATTATGATAGAGCGCCAGATATTCATCCTTTTGAGGAAAAGGAAATTTCATCTCGGTAAGGACCTGCTTCTCTTTTACAAAACCATTGTTCGCAAATAACTCATCCAGTTCATCAGCGGAATAAAAATGATGATGGCCGTCTCTTTTTACCCTCATGAACGCATCAATGATTCCCTTGTCATCCTTTTCATTTCCCATAGGATCAGAGACCAGGACTTTTCCTCCCTTTACCAAAAGCCAGTTCATCTGCCTGACGGCATTTGCCGCGTTGGGGAAATGATGAAATGCGTATCGGGTGACGATCAGGTCAAAACTCTCACTCCGAAACGGATACGCTAATCCGTCAAATGTTTGGAAGCTCAGGTTTGTGATACCCTTTTCTTTCACGGCGGCATTATTTTTTTCTATGATCGTCTCCGCAATATCAATTCCGCAGACATGCGCCGCCGGAAAGATTTCCGCCAGCGGAAACGCCAGATAACCGGTGCCCGTTCCGATATCCAGAATCTGATCGTATGCGCCGCCCTGCACCAAGGATAACAACAAGGATAAATGCGCGTCGTCCCTTATGATGCCGGCATATTTTTCATTATCCAAGATGCGGTTAAAGCTCTTTTTTGCCTGCTCCACCTGTTCCATATCACGATTCATCGCAGTATCCTCTCTTTCTCTGATGTCTCCAATCACTCAAAACGGGCATGCACTATTTTAACATAGCACATGCCCTCGTATTCCGCAATATTCCTACCGGTTGAAAATCTGCTCACTCATCCGGACAGAAATGGTCTGCGGTTGTACGGCTTCCCATTGCAGTTCCCCTTCCCGCAGCATCTTTTGTACCTGACTTCTTGACATGCCCAAAGTCTCCGCAATCTGCTTTTCCGGCCGGATTTTTAATCCATAAGTATTGTGTACGGTAAGTACGAGTCCGCCTTCTTTGGTGCTGCCATCCTCTCTGTCCCCACATTGTGTCGTATCGCACTGCTTCACAATGTCATAGCTTAAGCGTTCCAAATCAATCTCCGCTTTGTTTTTTTGAAATAATGACATGTCTCTGCCGTATTTTTCCGCAAGCTCCTCCTCATTCCTTAAAAAGCACTCGTATTCTTCTTTTGGAATGGAAGAAGCTTTTTTTCGTTCATAAATCGTAAGATTTAAGGTATGCCTGCACGTCTCGCATTGATAGATCAGCCAGACATCCAGCTTACTGCCGTTGGCGTTGACGCGGAATTTTTTCGTGTTGATAAAATTTGTTTTTCTGCAGCATCCGGCACAGCCCCGGATCACTGAGAAAGATTCTTTTGGGACAATCTCATATTCTATGATTCTACAATAGCTCATTTGCATCTCCTATTTGCGATAGTCTGATGCGCAGGCTATTACCATCTCCATATTTTATTTGCAATAGCCGCGCTATGCAAAATAAACGGGTGTCGTCATAAAGCAGTTTCCTCCTCTCTGTTTTTGATCTGCTGAATCATTTGTTTCATTCATGCTCTTTTTTTGCCACAATGATGTCCGCTTCCTCGGGTGCATCCCATATTTTTTCAGCATGGAATCCCGCGCTTTGCAATAAAGAAAGCTCATGCTCCAACGTCAGCGGAATGTCAAAATGAATAAAACGCTGTTCTGGAATGGCGGATTTTTTTCGTTTCTCCGTGTATGTACTGTGCAATAGTTCTTCTTCCTCCTCACAGCAGGCGATGTAATCTCCCAAAAGGAATACGCCGTCCGCCTTCAGACTAAGAAAGATTTTTTGGTAAAGCTCTTTTTTGGCCTCCGGCAGAAAATGATGCAGACTCTCAAAAGAGATCACGGCATCCCATTTTTCAGAGCCGAAATCATATTGAAAATAATCCATGCACACGGTCGTCAGTTTCTTTTCGGGATGCTTTTGCTTCAGTCGTTCCAGCATGTCCTGACAAAAATCAACGCCTGTAACGGCGATATCAGGATTCTTTTTCCAAATTTGATCCAATTCCAGACCGGTGCCGCACCCCAAGTCCAAAACATTCCGACAATCGCCGGGCAGCAGCTCGGCAAATCTCTGATAGGACTTTTCCCAAATCCCCATATGCTCCTCATAACCGTCCAGTCTTTTTGTAAAAAACTCAGCCATCTCCTCCAGCGGAGAATCCGCCGTATCTGAAAGCCACTGTTTCAGACCGCGCAAATATTGTTCTCTTGATTCCATTTCGTTTTCCTTTCTGCCTCCTAGGTTCGGGCAATCACTAACATCATTCCTATGGAAGTACTGATTTCTTCAGCGCTTCTTTAATGTAAGAATAGTTTAACAGATATCACTGCATCCAAACACCTTATACTTATTTATAAAAAAGAACGCAAAGAATGTGAAACATTCTTTTGCGTTCTTTCGAAGAATTGCTTTAGCGATTCTTCTAGGACCAAGAAATTTCCTATAATTAAAAAAACGTGAGCCAACTTTCGTCAGCTCACGTTCCTTCGTTTTTCTTGTCTGATAATGCGCTGTATGCTTTTTTCGGATAAATAATAATGGTCCGCCAGTTCCTTGATCGACATACCGGACAAATGATCCTGATAGATCGATTCATTCCTGCGCTGCAGTTCGGAGCGGTATGACGTCTTGCTTCCCCACTGCTGCCTGTTCTCCTGCTTTCGCGGAATATAGATGTTTGTTCCGTCAACATACTGCTGTATCAGCTCTATTACCTCGTTTGGCAGAAATTCTTCTGCTCTCCTATAGCCCATGTCTGCCTCCTAAATGCATATTTTTTTAGGAATCACAGCGGCTATAACAATTTCTTTTATTATTGCAATAGCCTCTGCTATGCAAACATAACATATCGTTTCAAATCATAATCCCCCTTTCTGAATGCTCTTTTTCTTTTACTGTTTCTAAAATCCTCACATCGAAAGCTGTCTCGTAAACTCCTCTATGCTGCCCGCTTTCGCTGCCAGTTTCAGCCATACGCGCAAAACCTCCTCATCCTTTTGTGCAGTGATCTGCTCTTTTAGAGAGGACGGTATCTCGCCGAAGTCACTAAGCAGTTCTAAAATATCATTTATCTTCCCTTGAATCACGCCTTTCTCTATTCCTTCCGCAAGTCCAACGGCTTTTCCCTCAGCAATACCTTCTTCCCGTATCCGCTCCTCAATCTCAAAGCTTTTCATATAGGCAAGCCCCACCTTTCCATCACGTTTCACTGCCGTTACCATCTCATGCAGTTTCTGCAAATTCTCTGTCTTTGCATTCTCTTTTGACGAATATTCCATGTAATGCAGAAGTTCCCGTAAACTCTCCGGCGGATTCCCCTTCGTTCCCTGCGTATAAAGAAAAATCGTTCTCGCTCCGTCCTCATACGGTAACTCCGGAACCTCTATACAGCCGTTCTTGACCGTATAGACCATTCGGTCAAGAGAAAACGGATCATAGGTCGTGATAAAGATCACAACGACATTCCGAAGGGCATGATATCTTTCCCCCGCTTTCAAGCTTCCCTTCCAATTGTCTCATTTTTCCTCCTGTTCCCATAGTGCACGAAAACAGGAGCCTGTCTGCCTCTTATGATTTTCCATGCGCTATGCTTTTCATAAAATCAATTTGTTTGGGATGAAGCATAGATTTCATAAGAGAGATCTCCTATCAGACACGGCAGAGCGCCGCAAAAGAATATATGCTTTGTGCTGATTATACAAAGTTTTGCCCCTTGCGTCAAGATAACATCCTAAAAAAGCCCGGAACAAAAGGCGGGTATCGGTAAAGAAGTATTTTAAAGGTAATATAAGAGAGGCCGCGTAGTACTACGCAGCCTCTCTATACTATTTTTTTGTGAAATAGACCGTATATGTTTCGTCTGTGATCTCATAGAGCGGTTTGAACATTATGTTTTTAGGTTGATTTCTTGTAACATAACAATTCTGCTTCCACGGAAAGATACCGTATGTATGCTCCATTTGCGGATAAAGAAATGTATCGGTTTTCTCAAAGTCGCCCGAAAGTCCGCAGTCACAGTCGCTAAGTCCTGCAAGCACGATAGGACCGTCAACTACTGCAGCAAGCTCCGGCATATCCGGAAGAGACTCCATAACCGGACTGCTTGGGAAGAATAGCTGCAAAACATCATTGTACCATTGTTTTTTTATGTTTATCCAGCCTTTTTCAATGCTTGTATATTCCTGCGGCTGACCGTTGAGCGTTATAACAGGTTGACTGCTTACCCAGCATGGTATGCGCAGTGACAGTGTGAATTCTTCGGGTGCAGATGAAGTAATGCTGAATTTCAATGACCACCTTGACATATCCCCTCCTCCATGCTCGTCAAAAAACACCTGACTGTTGTAGGAGCTCATATCTGTTGTCTGCTCAATGCAGATATCAGCATTTCCATGGCGGTATTTGAGCCGTGACGGTATATACTGACTGACGATAAGCGAATCCTTCTCATCGTCACAATAATAAATCAAATCCGGATACAGTGTCTGAGCCTGAACCATAGTTCCGTGACAACACCAGAAATCATGGGTTCTGCTTCCCCATTTTTTTCGGCTTCCTGCTTTGAGCGGAAGAAAGTAAGCAGGCGTGCCGCTAAAGGAATTTTGCTGTGCAAGAAATCCGTTGTAAAGACATCTTTCGATATAATCCGCATAACGGGGATCCCCCGTCCATTTGAAAAGATATTGAGCCGTCCTTACCATATTGTAAACCGTACAGAATTCCTGATCATTGTCACCCAGAAATTGTCCCTGCATAAAGGGCGGTATCCAGAATTCACCCGCATTCTGTCCGCTTGTACAGTACATTCCTCTGTCTGTTACAGCGGATTTCCAAAACTGCTCGACACGTCTGCGCCATTTTTCATCGCCTGTTGTCTCGTAAACCTTTGCCGCTCCGTGGGAGAGCGGAATACTTGCATTGGCATGGTCGTTCGTAAGAGCGTCGTTACCGTTGTCAAGCTGCGTATACCAGCCGTTATCCCAATACCGTTCCGCAAGCCGCATATATTTTTCATTGTCTGTAAGCTCGTAAAGCTCCGCCCAGACTTCAAGCATTCCGCCCTGTTCGCCCTTATAAACGGCATTGGGATTTTCTTTCTGCATGGTGTCTGTCCAGCGGATATACCAGTCGCTCAGATGATCGGCTATTTCAAGCGCCTGATCATTCCCCGTATATTTGTATACGTCGGTGAGCCCCATGAGCGTTTTGTGCATTACGTACTGGGGCGACCATACCTGCTGGTCATCCGCCATTATTTTAAAATATTTTTCGGGTATAGAACCGACCCATTCCCCTCCGTTTAACTGCTGACATCTTGCAAGCTCGGAAATGATCTTATCCAGCTTTACTTTCAGTTCCATATCGTTCTCATTGGCGACCAATGCAGCTGCGGCAGAAAGCCAATGTCCGAGAAAATGTCCTCTGAGCTGACAGGTCGGCGCTTCCCAACCCCAGTGAAGCTTCGCTGACGAAGGGTCATCGACCACCTGAAGCCCCGGCATGACAATACCTGCCTCAAGATAAAAATTCTGAAGCAGACACACCGAATCAAGCTCCATTAAATAATTTCTGTTCGTATTCATCCGCTCTCTGAAAACTCCTGACAGTACAGTCACTTCTTTTTTATCAAATTGTTTGAGCATATTTACCCCTCCTTTGATTTTAATCATACTATCTTGCCGAAATATATCCTCTTTTTTATTGATTTTTTATTGTACTGTATTGATATTCCGCAATAAAATGTACACAAAACACAGAGTGTGAAAATCCGTCAATATCGTGCAAAAATAATGTATGAATTTTATTGACTAATAAAAAGTAAACGGCTATGGAATAATCCATAACCGTTTAACATCATCCGTTGTATTTGTCATTTAATGATATTTTAGAAAACTTCTAAATCGCCACCTGCCTGACTCCGGGCTTTTTTTCTAAATAACATCCGAATGCTTTCCTTTTTCTATCCACACCGCATAAGCCAGCGAGACGACGGTCAATACCGCCGCTACGATCATATTAAATGTTTGTGACCTGTCAATCCCAACTGCGCTGAGGGAATTGACCGCACTGTGCGTCAGGATACAGGGGATCAAACTTTTCGAACGATAAAAAATGATCGTAAAAAGAAATCCGATTGCCGAAGCATAACAGATCTGTAATACGGTTGAAAAAACTTCCGCGCCGTTTAAGAGGTTCACAATATGACCGATCCCAAACGTGATACTCGAAACGAGGATCGCGCTTTTCACATTTTTCCTGCACATTGCCTTGAATAAAAAGCCCCGGAAAATGACTTCCTCCAAAAATCCCACGCACAGCATGCTTACCACATACAGTATTGTCTCCAAAACAGACATCTGAAGAGCCACCCCGCGCCAAAGATTCGTGGATGCGATCAGGACAAGCGGCAAAAAATACAGATACTTTTTATAATCTATTTTCACTTTACCGAGCCCGTATTTCTCTGCCAGTCCGTTCCTGCCTATCCAAAACGCAAGGAACGCAGTCAGCGCCAGACACAGGGGCGCCGTAACAATCTTCACTGTCCCCAGATCCGCTGAAATCTGATCCGCTACACTAAGCAGAATGACATACAGGACAATCCATGTTATAGAAAAAGCAAGTTCATTTTTTTGATAGAAACGCGTCATGATAAACGATAACCTCCTACTTTAATGCATAGCACGCTCCGGCAAATGCGCGCTCCAAGTCCGCCGCAACGGCAGCCTCATCATACTTCATGGTATTATTCGCAAGCATGCTGGCGTACCCATGAACAAAGAGAAACAGCAATCTGAATATTTCTTTCGCCTGCGCGATATCTGTCCCTGCCGACTCGCTGACCACATTCAGGATTGGCAGCAGCTCTTCGGCATCAATCAGTTCTGAAATGCTTTTCCCCGAATATTCATCGGATTGGAACAGCAGGCGAAAAAGCTGCTTTTCCGTTTGCGCAAACCGAATATAAGACAGCCCGATCTCCAGCATCGGGCTGTCACCGTGAATATTCATCAGATAAGCTGCGTGATACGCATCCGCTTTTTGATAAATCGCTTTTTTCATGTCCTCGATCGTCTTAAAATGGTACATGACCGGCTGCGTGGAACAGCCGAGCCTTTCGGATACCGTGCGGGCGTTGACCGTCTCAATCCCAAATTCTCTCGCCACTTCAAACCCTGCGTCTACGATCATTTCTTTGGTGATCTTCGCTTTTGGCGGCATGATCATTTCTCCTTCATGATATCATCTGAATATCAAATCTCGCATACTCTTTGTATTGCTTTTGCCGGACAACGGGATCATACAAGCGCATATTACGATGCCTATATATAATTATTGTTATATAACATGAATTATATATAGGCATCCACAGCTTGTCAATCTTTTTTTCACTAAATTTTCTTTCGGTGCTTCATTCTGACAGTTTCACATAGAAGGAATAATATGCTGTCCCGCCATAACCGTTTTCGTTATTCCATTTCGCCGTGACCTCATAGATATAACCGCCGATTTTCAGCTCGATCTCGTTTCCCATGACCGTAATATCTTCACTCTCCGCAGTCGAATCAGACCAATTATCATCACTCCAGCACCGAATACTGACGATTCGATCCGGTTCTTCGGCAAAATGCAGAACCGCGGTCGGACTTGTTGTTTCAAGCGGTGGCAGCCACGCCTCACAATCGAGCGGATGCGCATGATCCACTTCTATATCCGCAGAAGTTCCGTCCCCATTTTCATACCACCATGAATACGTCCCCAACAGCGCATCATGGGCGTCTTCATCACTGATCACAGTCAACAGGGGCGGTTTCTCTAATCGGACCGACGCACCCTCCTCGGTCACGGAAAACTCCGCATAATACCATTTTGCATCATAATCTCCCGAACTGCGGAAATCCGTGATTTCCTTTACAATGCGGTAGGTTCCCGGTGTCAGTTCACCATACAAAAAACTCCAGTCTTCCTCAAACTCGACGCTTCCCTCACCGGGGATACACCACGCCACACTATTCCATCCGATTTCGTTGCCGATTCCCTGTGCATAGGGCATCTCCACCCATTCGTCCCCTTCTCTTTTCTCGATCCGGTACCATGTTCCGCTCTCGAGCTCGCCCGTCGGTTCCCCGCCATGCTGTATAAATACAACCGTGCAGCCCGTTGCGCTCACCGACTCCGCGCGCAGCGTCAGTCCCCAGTCGTCTTCCTGACCTTCGTCCGCTTCATCGCCATTTTCCGGATCGGCGGTTTCCGCATCTTCGTCCTGCCCTGCGCCTGCTGCCTGATCTGTGCCTGTTTCCGCATCATTCTCCTGCTGCGTTCGCTCTCCGCCTGAATTCCCTGCCGCCGTATCGTTCTTTTCCGGCATGAGCTCCGGCTCCATACCACGATCCCTGCTGCCGCAGCCCACCGATAAGCAGCACGCCAACATCAGTATCACAATTGTTTTTTTCATCAACACCACTCCTTTTGGGGTATCCTCATGACCGCTTCCTTTTTCACCAGCTCATGTAGTCGTCCTCGTCCCAATCCCACCGGGAATCATTCCATTCATCGTTTGCGATCAGCATCCGCACCAGCTCTACAAATTCCAGCTTATACTCGTCGTCTCCGAGATTCAGAGCTTCCAACATGGCAAGCACATCCTGAAGCCGCATATTTCCGCAATATTCGCTTTCACGGAGCACCATGCCAAACGCCGCGACGCCCGCCGCAAAACGAATATTCACAGACGGCGTTCTTCCGTAGCTCTCCCGACCGATCTCATAATCAAACTGCATGCTGCGGTCTCCGTCCGGCTTTTTGCAGCGGATATGCAGCGTGCCGACATTTCCCTGCGACAGCGCGGACTGCATCGTTCCCCGCACAAGACGCACCTCATAGAGTGCTGTCACGCTGTGCCCTGCTCCGATCTCTCCTGCGTCCTTCGTGTCATCCGAAAAATCCTGTGCCGCAAGCGCCCTGTTTTCGTAACCGATCAGACGATATTCGCTCACAATGTCACTGTTAAATTCCATCTGAAGCTTTACATCCTTTGCTACCGTGACGAGCGTTGCTCCCAGCTCCTGCACAAGCACCTTTCTTGCCTCGCTTAAGGAATCAATGTACGCGTAATTGCCGTTTCCTTTATCCGCAAGCGTCTCCATCCGGTTATCCTTCAGATTTCCTGTACCGAATCCGAGTACGGTTAAAAAAACACCGCTTCTTCTTTCCGTCTCCACCAGATTCTCCAGTTCTTCCACGGACGTCAGTCCCACATTTAAGTCCCCATCGGTCGCGAGAATGATCCGGTTATTACCACCCTCAATAAAGTAATCCTGAGCGATCGAATAGGCTGTCATGATCCCCGCGCTGCCATTCGTGCTTCCGCTTGCCTCCAGCGCATTCAGTGCATTCACGATCCGATCCGTCTCGCTTCCTTTTGCCCCCGTCAGCACAACCTCGTCCTCACCCGCATACGTCACGATCGAAACGCGGTCTCTTGCCGTTAAGTTCGACGCGAGCATCGCAAAGGACTGCTGAAGAAGCGGCAGCTTATCCTCGTCATACATGGAACCGGAAACGTCGATCAAAAAAACAAGATTCGAGGCCGGCGCATCGGAAAAATCAATCGCCTCGGTCTGTAAGCCGATCTGCAGCAGATAGCTCTCCTCATTCCACGGGCACGCCGCGATCTCCGTATTGACGCCGAACGGCTCGCCCGCGCGCGGTCCGTGATAATCATAGCTGAAATAATTCAGCATCTCCTCAATGCGGACGCTGTCCTTCGAAAACCACGCTGACGCCCAGCCGCTCTCGATCATCCGGCGCAGATAACTGTAGGACGCCGTATCCACATCCGCAGAAAAGGTGGAAAGCGGCTGTTCCCGCACACTGACAAACGCATTCTCTGTGATCTCGGTAAACTCGTCTCCATAAGGAATCCCCTGTGTGCCGCCCTCATACGGTGCTTCTGCAGCATAATCGCCGTTATATTCCGGCTCGGCATAGGACCATGACTCATCGCTTTCGTACAGTATGTCGTCCGTATACCCGTTGTTTTCCGCAGGATAAACTCCTTCTTCATTTCCCGGATTGCTGCCGTCCGCTCCGCCCGCACCCTTAATCGGCGGCGTTTCGCTATTTCCGTTTTGGGAATACACAGGTCCGCTATCCTGCGCACCGGACTCCGTATTCACCATGTTCTCTCCTTTGCTCTGCCCGCAGCCGCCAAGCAGGCCGACCGTCATACAGATTCCCATTGCCATTGCTACTATTCTCTTTTTCATAATTAAATCCCTCCCTTTTTCGTATCTTTCACAGCTTCTATAACAGATACGATCAAACAGGGAGGGATTTATGGTATATTTGGAAAATTTTATTAAAAATGATGCAGGCTCGCCACTGTGCGGTTAATATGACCAATCCGGTCAATTACCGTGTCCAGCCGCTTATCCCTGCTTTTTAAGTACTCTGTTTCCTTTGTTCCGTATTGTAAAAACATCGGATGTGTCTCCTCCTGAACCTGCTTCCCGGGTTCCTATTCTCCGTCATCCGCTTCATAGCTGACGAGTACATATCTCGTCTCTCCATCCACGATTTCCTGCTCCACAAAAACCGTATACCGGCCGCCCACAGTCAATTCTTCTTTTTTGCCAAACAGTCCCGATAAAAAGCCTTCTTTCTGCCAGAGCAAAATAACCGTTTCATCCGGTGCAAATGCCTCAGTATCCCCGATCAGCTCCATTTGATAAAAGAATCCCTCCCCCGTCTGCCACGCGTCCGAGATTTCCCCGTAGCATTCATATGTGGGAAGCCGTTCTGCTGAACTGTTATTGTCGCCTGCGGTTTCTTCTTCCGGTTCGGCAGCTGCGGTCTCGGTATTTCCCTGAAATTCTTGCTCTGCGCCGTCCCCTGATGCCGCATTGTCTACAGGTTCGGCTTCTTCCTCCAGCAATTCCGATCCTTCCGCCACATCCGTGTCATCTGCGAAACCGTCATATTCAACTGCCGAATCGTCCTTCGCAGCTTCCGATCCCATTCCGTTCATCATGCCGTTGTCCGACTGCGGCATTTCCTGAGCCGCCGGCGCCATATCCGCCGCCGTGGTATCTGCGCTTCCCGCCGATACCGTCTGATTCGTTCTTTCCTCATTCTTTGCACTCTTTGTATTTCCTCTCCATGCGGGAAGAATGATCGCCAGACAGACGCATGCCGCTGCAAGGGAGCCCCAGACAGCGATCGTGCTTCGCTTGATCCGGCGCGGCCGGATGCGCTTTCTCTCCGACTCCGCGTTCTGCGTTCCTTTTTTATCCGAAAGCCTCGGTTCGATGCGGCTCCACAGATCAGGAATTTCCTGATCGAGCATCGCTTCATATTCATGTTTCAAATCCCTGCTCATAGCCACACCTCCTTAACTTACCGATGGCGTTGCGGTACTTCCATGTAACCGTGCCCATCGGCATATGTAATGTATCCGATATTTCCTGAAAAGTCATATCACCGAGAATCTTCATATTGATGATCTGACGCTCCCCGTCCTTAAGCTGCGCGAGCGCCTCTTTCAGCGCGATATTTCCGATGACCTCATCCTCCACCGGACTCGTAACATATCCACCGCCGGACACCCCGCCCGGACCGCTTCCTCTCGCATGGGAATGAGCCCTTCCTCCCACATCTCCCGCGCCGCCCGGATTTTCTGAACCGCCACTCTGCGTATCGAAACCGCTAACTCCACCCTCTGAGTTTCCGGAACTGCCGCCTTGGGTATCAAACACGCTTTCAGTATCCGAGCTGCCGCTTTGCGTATGAATCACGCTTTCTCCGGTATCCGAGCTGCCGCTTTGGGCATCAAACACACTTCCGGCGCTGCCTCCGCTACCGACAAGATCAGGCTCTGCACTTAAGATCTCCCGCCGATGCTTTCTGATATAGTCGATCGCCATATTGCGTGCGATCGTCGCCAGATAGCCGCGGTGTCCGCGTCCCGGTTCATACCGCTCCGCCACATCCCACAGCTTGATAAAAAACTCGCTTGTCACATCTTCCGTGTTTTCTTTATTTTGCAAAATCTCGTAGATCACGGCATAGATGAACTTGACATAGGCAAGATAAATCTCTTTGAGACCGTCCTTGTCACCGTCTCGGATCCGAACGACCGCCTGTTCAAATTCCTGCTCTGTCACAGCTCCTCCTCCCCGCGCCTTCACTATAGATACGAACGGCGCATTCTTTTTTTATGGGTTTTGTTTTTAATATATAAAAATATCTCGCATGAAAATCCAATGGTCAATCCAAAACAAAACCCTTACTTTGATACTTTTAAAAAATTTTGATTCGCTTCTATAATTGAAATCATCGTATTGGTATTTATTGTCATTTTATATTCACCTCGCTTTCACTTACATTATATGTAAATTCTAGCTAGAAAACAATCCATTAAACACTGGCATTGCTAAAAAAGCAACACAAGAAATCCTTTGGCAGAGACAGACGATAAACAAACAACGAATGCCACGCTTTGCGAGGCATTCTTATGTTAAGAAAAACCGCCGCTATGGACTTACCCATACACGGCGGCGTACATATAGATATTACATCGGTTCTGTCGGTTGGTTGTGTGGCAGATTTTAAAGCTCCAATAAATACAGATACGATTCTCTATCCGGATATTCATAATGAAAAGGCAGATTTTCTTTCGTAATTTTATTAAATCCGGCCTTTTCATAAAAACGATGGGAAGCTATGGCAACAGAAGGTGTATCCAGTAAAACTTGTTTGTATTCTCCATCTTTCAGACAGGTGATCAGTTTCTCATATAAAGCATATCCTATTTTTCTATTGCGCCAATCGCTTCTAAACGAAAAATATGCAAAATCAAGTCTATCACCTGCTGTTTGTATGTATCTTGATACTTGATGATTTCCATATCGTCACTCCTATGGATTTCTGTTTGATTTTTGAATAATGGTTACTTTCAATTCTTTAAGACGGTATCCGCTCTTATTCTGTCACGGGTTTTGCTGCCACAAGTGGGGGCATCGTATCCATTGTGTATCCATATCTGCTTTTTTTACCTCACCGGCATATAAGTATCAAGATATTCCTCTATCTTCTGATAGTATTTATGCAACTCCTTATTGTCATTCTGCAAGCCGTGTCCCGAATGTTCCAAAACAATATAATCGTGCGGAACATTGTGTGCTGTCAGAGCTTCATCAAGACGGACAGAACCGCCAAATCCTTGTACTCTGTCATGCTTTCCATAAGCCATGAGTGACGGAACAGAATCATCATCCACCCACAAAAGAGCGGAAATATCTTTTATTGCTTCATCGTATGCAGGAGTACCGAGTATATCGACGGTAATTTCCTTCCCCGCCATAATGCCGAACAGCCCTGCCGCCGCTTCTCTGCTTTCGGCAGTATTTTGGTCAAATCCATAGCAGCCCCAATCTTCGGGATAGAAGCAGGAGGGACCGACAGCGCCGAACACCATTCTCACAGGAACAGGAGAAGTATCAGCGTCACGATAGGCATAAAGCATTGCCAGACAATGACCTGCCGAGCCGCC
>CAZZNE010000023.1:0-58210 GCA_964655525.1 uncultured Clostridium sp. | reverse complement strand
GTATACCTTAGAAAGAAAATAGGATTGCTGTATAGAGAACAGCAACTTCCAATTTATCGAGCAACCTGACGAATGTGGAAAATTATCAGGCATTTATCAACACGAAAAGTAAAAGGGAAATTGTGATTCGTAATCACCTAATTTGTAATGGTAAACAGAAAGGAACTATACTATGAGTCAGGATTCGTTGACTTTATACCGTTTGATCGTACTTCATATGCTGGACAAGGCGGCAAGTCCGCTCTCCAGCGCGCAGATTGCGGATTTCATCTTGGAAAAAGAATATACCGGCTATATCACGCTTCAGCAGGTCTTAAACGATCTAACGGAGGAGGCGTTCATCACTGCAACAACAATGGAAAACCGCACCCTCTATCAGATTACCGAGGAGGGACGCAAAACGCTTGCCTTTTTTGGCAACCGCATTCAGCGCTCCATTAAAGACGATATTCATGAATATTTATCCACCCATGAGATTCAGATCCGCAATGAGCTTTCTATTTTAACGAATTATAAAAAGGAAACCACCGGCGATTACGTCGCCGAACTGATCGCCAAGGATAACGGCAGCGAACTTGTCCATATCCGTATGACCGTACCGTCCGCGGATTTTGCCGAAAAAGTCTGCCGGAACTGGAAAGAAAAAAATGAGTCCATTTATCAGTATTTGATTCAGGAGCTATTCTAAGGAAACGCTTTCATCAGCGTTTTCCCTAAGAAGGCATTCTTCCCGTTTCACAACGCAAGCAGCTCGGATCTCACACATCCGTCCGTCTCAGGAAGTGTCAGTCCCATGATATGCGCAAGCGTGGGCGCCTCGTCCCACAGCTTCATGGAGCTGCATGTTCCTCCTTTTTTCACACCGTATCCCGTCATCATAAAAAACGTCTGATATTTTTCCAGCGTCGGAAGATACCCATGCGTCGCTTTCATCCGGTGCCGCTCCACATTATCGACTAAACAGGTCAACATTTGATGGTCATCCAAGAAATAATATCCGGGAGTCGCCTCTAACATCATGACGCATGTGTCATCTGCCCCCAGAGAGCGCGCCTGCTGAGCAGTAAAAATGCGGTCTACACCATCTGACAACTCTTGAAATATCGTTGTCAGATTATGTGTCAGCTTCTCTGTCATTATCGGATTTTTTCTGATTTCAGGGTGCAGATAAATATAACAGGAGCCATCACAATTTTTTGCGATCACCTGATAATCCGTCACATGTCCCTTTCCATCCACATGAAATAACCCGTGCTTTTTTAACAGGTAATTCGGATATAACGCCGTATGGCAGTCCAGTTGATAATGATCTCCGAGAATCACGACCGTCGTATCCTCCATGCTGTGACAGACCCCCGCCTTTGTGCGTGCAAGCGCGTCTATTACCGCACCGATTCTCCCGTCCAGGCGTTCCAGGGCGCGGCGGATTTCCGGGTGCGCCGCCCCCAACTGATGACGATGCGAATCCACATCAAGGAAATGTATGAGCATGAGCTCAGGATTGTATCGAAGGATCGTATCCACCGCTGTCTTTTCCAAAAAATTGTCCAGCTCCGGCTCACGAATCCCATTCAGCTCTCTTACCGCATGCGGCAATGTTCCGAGCACATAACGTGTGGAACCGTCCAGTATGGTCTTCAGGATTACATTCTGCCATGGTCTGTTCGCATGAATCTCCGGAAAGTTATAAGTGATGTGGCTTTTTCCGGTCACGGGCCAAAGAAGGGCACACACACGGTCTCCCCGCTTCATCGCCTCATCGTAGAGTGTTGTTCCCCGAATATTTCGGCGGTCGCTCATCCAATCAGGCTTTTCCCGTTCCGGTTGAAAACATGTGTTATTAATAACACCGTGATGACATGGCTTTTTTCCTGTAACAATGGTTGTATGCGCCGGATAGGTAATGGAAGGGTACACACTTTCCACCTGCTCACACAGCGCTCCCTGCTCCAACAACCGCTTAAAATTCGGCAGTCTTTTTAATACGGAAAGGTCTTCCGCCCCGACTGCATCAAAGGACAGGATTATCATCCGCCGTTTCGGACTTTCCGCTTTTGCCATACTGCGCCTCCCGTCTGATCGTGGGTATCTGTTCTTATTGTTCCGCCCGCCTGATTGCGGGTATCTGTTCTTATTGTTCCGCCCGCCTGATTGCGGGTATCTGTTCTTACTGTGCCGCCCGCCTGATTGCGGGTATCTGTTCTTACTGTGCTTCTCTCTTGATCCGCCTCATATGCTCTTTGATCTTCTGCTCATACCCGTTTCCGTCCGGCCGGTAAAACTCCCGCCCGCTCAACTCGTAAGGAAGATATTGTTGGTTTACATAATGATTGGGATAATCATGCGCATACCGATAGCCCGCACCATGTCCCAGCTTCGCAGCACCTTTATAATGCGCATCCTGCAAATGCGTCGGAACTGGCAGATTTCCGGTCTCCTCCACCGTCCGCATCGCCTCCGCGATGGCATTGACACAGGCGTTGCTTTTCGGAGCGCATGCCACATAGACAACCGCCTCCGAGAGAATGATCTGCGCTTCCGGCATACCGATCCGTTCCGCCGCCTGCGCCGCACTGACCGCCACCGTCAGCGCCTGCGGATCCGCCGTGCCGACATCCTCCGCCGCACAGATCATGATCCGGCGTGCGATAAAGGTCAGACTTTCCCCCGCATAAAGCATCTTTGCAAGATAATAGACAGCCGCATCCGGGTCGGACCCCCTCATGCTCTTAATAAAAGCGGATATAGTATCATAATGATTATCCCCTGTTTTATCATAACGAACCACGCGTTTTTGAATACATTCCTGCGCAACCTCCATCGTAATGTGGATTTTGCCGTCCTCACTGCGCTCAGTCGTCCTGATACCAAGCTCAACGGCATTTAAGGCATGGCGCGCGTCCCCACCCGCTGCATCGGCGAGAAAGTCAAGCGCCTCCTCATCCATATCCGCCTCATATGCGCCCATTCCTCTTTCCCGGTCAAAGACGGCACGGGAGATCAAGGTCATGATGTCCGCCTTTTCAAGCGGCTTTAGCTCAAAAACCATGGAACGGGACAGCAATGCGCCGTTCACCTCAAAATACGGATTTTCCGTCGTCGCCCCGATGAGCGTCAGCGTTCCGTCCTCGACAAACGGCAGCAGATAGTCCTGCTGCCCCTTGTTAAACCGATGAATCTCATCAATAAAAAGGATGGTCTTTTTCCCATACATCGCCGCGGTATTCTTTGCCTTCTCCACGACCTCCTCCATATCTTTTTTTCCCGCGACCGTCGCATTCATCTGCAAAAACTCCGCGCTTGTCGTGTTGGCGATCACCCTCGCAAGCGTCGTTTTTCCTGTTCCGGGCGGTCCGTACAGAATCAGAGAACCGAGCTTGTCCGCCATGATCGCACGGTAGAGCATTTTATCTTTTCCGATAATATGCTGCTGCCCGACGATCTCCTCTAGCGTCGTCGGACGGATCCGCGCCGCCAAAGGCGACTCCTTCTCCATGTTTTTTTCACGAAGATACGAAAACAAATCCATATTATCCATAAAAATCTCCATTCTTCACACTTTAGTCCAGTATGATCTCATCCACGGTGACAAATTCATAGCCCCGCGCCGAAAGCTCATCAATGATGGCAAGCGCCGCCTCGACCGAGCTTGCGTACACGTCATGCAGCAAAATGATGCTGTTCTCATCCGTTTTTTCCAGCACTCTGCTGACGACAGTGCCCGCATCCGAACAGCACCAGTCAAGCGGATCCACATTCCATAACACCTGTATCATATTGAGGCTTTCCTCATACCTTTTATCCCAAGCGCCGTAAGGCGGCCTGACAAATTCGGTATGCTGTCCGGTGATCTCGAAAATGACTGCATCCGTTTTTTGCAATTCCTCTGCGAACCGCTGCCCGTTCCTTCTCGTCAATTGAATGTGGGAATAGGTATGGTTGCCGATCAGATGCCCGTCCTGCGCCATTTCCCGGATCAGATCGGGATACAGCTCCGCACTCTGTCCAAGAACAAAAAAAGTAACGCGGACATTCCGCTTGCGCAGCCCTTCCAGCAGCTGCTCCGTATAACGCGGATGCGGTCCGTCGTCAAAGGTCAGCGCGACCTTTTTGATGCTCATATCCTCCCGGTATGCCGCCCCGTCTCCGTCCTGACTGCCCATGCCTCCGGCATTGCCGCCGGCATCTTCGCCCTGTACCCCCGCAATGCCCTCATTCTGCGCCTGTCCGCCTCGGCCACCGTCATTTTCCTCCTGACTGTTCTCTCTGCCCGCCGTGCTCCTGCCTGTATTCCCCCATAGAAGCATGCTTCCGCTTTTTACGACGACCACTGCGCACAGCATGGCGATACCTAAGCATCCCGCTATGCGGCATGCCCTTTTTCCTCGCAGACACATCCGGCATTTCTCCCATCATCACCGCGGTCTTAGCTGCCTCACATTTCCCTGCGCAGTACAGCCCGCTTTTTCAGTACATTCTCTATTATTCTATGACGGAAAATCCAAATGTGAGATATATTTTTTTTCAAATTGCTCCTGTGCGGCAAGATTCAGGTACGTACAGCCTTTCGTCAGCTGTTTTGTGCGCGCGGCAAAATCGCTCATATCGCTGTTTCCAAGCACACATGCCCCTTTTAGCGCCGTATTGCCGACCGCACGGATCTTCCCCGCAAACGCATCGGAAAGCAGCCCGATCCGCACTGCCGCATCCGGATTCAGATAATACCCGAAACCGCCCGCGAGCAAAACGTCGGAAACCTCCCCTGCCGCGGCGCCGTACTGCTCCAGCAGAAGCTCGATTCCTGCCGCGATCGCCGCTTTTGCTTTTTGCAACGCTCTGATACTCTCCTGTGTGACATACGCACCCGCGCGCATGATCCCCTTCGTAAAATAAGGCTCCCTCAGCAGACCGTGCGCATCCATGAGACCCTCGTCCAACAATCCGGCGGCAATCCGTATCAGATCGGCTCCCATCAGATCCGCGCTGCTGTTTCCCTCAAACGCCGGGCCTGCGGCAGTCGCCGTGCACAAGAATGTTCCTTTTTTGCCAAGCACGATCTCCCCGTTCGTTCCCAAGTCGATGAATAATTGCAAGTTACTTTCCTTATGTAAACCCATTGCCGCCATACCGGACACAATATCACCGCCAACAAACGCCGATATACCGCATATAATGTATGCAGGAATTCCTGCAACCACTATTTGTTGTGGTTTTATGTTGACCGGCTCAAACGGAAAAGCGGAAAGCGGTTCAACCGAATCGCCGCAGAGCAGATGCACCATGGTCGTATTTGCGGCAATGACCATGTATGCGGGCATCCTGCCGCATTGCTCTTTTATGAGCCGCACCCCGTCCGCAAGGCAGGCGCATATCTGCCGCCGCATTTCCTCCGCGTGCCCCTGCATGCCTGCGCTGATGCGGGATACCACATCCGCACCGTACACGCGCTGCGGGTTTAACGCCGCATAAGCCCCCACTTCTTTACCGCCGCACATGCCGCGCATGGCGATCGTCGTTGTTCCGATGTCAGCCGCCACAAACACAGGTACGGGAGCGCCTCCTGCACCGCCTGCCTGCAGTCCGACCGACTCTTCCGCATCCGCCCGTTGTGCGCCTGCCGCATCGCCCGCATCCGCCCGCTGTGCGCCTGTCGCATCGCCCGCATCCGGCAGTACCCCGACCACATCGGGAATCGAAGCCACCGCGGCTTCGATCACAAGCTCCATGCCCGCGGATACGGTATGCCTGCACGCGAAACGTGCGCCCGTACGCAGCTCTTCAGCGGAAAGCAGCGCACGTTCCCCCGCCGTCGGCAGCGGTGCGCCCGTCAAAAAGCGCACCTTGCATTTCCCGCAGTTCCCGTTTCCGCTGCAATCGTGCAGATATAGTCCGCCGCGCTTTAATGCCGTCAAAAGATTTTCATTTTTCTCTGCCGTCAGCATGCGCCGCTCAATGGTATCTCCCCGATAAAATGCGCCATGCACCAACAGCGTGATTTTTTCAGACAAATTGATTCCTCTCCCTGTCATAATGATAGTCAATCTGAGCAAGCGTCTGCGCGATGAGCGAGATATCCTCATCCAGATCGTCACATAACTCCTCTAAGCTTCCGTAATAATCGCGCAGCTTCAAGTTCACTGCGCTAAGCAGCATTGCAGGATCCTTTGGCAGCATCGTTGTTTCCTCCCTTTCGCATATCTTCCTATTTTCCTATTGTACCACGCCCTTCCTTTTGTTAAAAGAGCATGTGTCGGAAACGCAAAAAATAAGACCGAAAATCGGTTGTCAGATTTTCGGTCGTTTGTTACCATTTTCCTTTTACCGCGCGGAAGCTGTTCCACCGGATTAAAGAGTCCTTCTAGTCTTCGAAGGTTTTCAGTGCATCGATTGTCTGCTGTATCAGTTCGTCCAATGTCCAGCCAAGCATCTTAGCGCCGCGTTTGATCACTTCCCTGTCACATCCGGCAGCAAACCCGTTCGACTTAAACTTCTTTTTTACTGATTTCAGCTCCAGATCCTGTACGCTCTTTGATGGGCGCATCAAAACCACGGCCCCGATCAGGCCCGTCAGCTCATCTACCGCATACAACACTTTCTCCATCTCGTGTTCCGGTTCGATATCCACCGTGATTGCATAGCCATGGCTTGCCGTCGCATGAATGATCCGCTCGTCAATCCCCCGCTCGCGCATGATCTCCTGACTCTTAATACAGTGCTGCTCGGGAAACTGTTCAAAATCAAGGTCGTGCAACAGTCCGACGATTCCCCATAATTCTTTTTCATCCCCATAGCCGAGCTGATCTGCAAAATACATCATGGTGCTTTCCACGATCTGAGCGTGACGCAGATGAAATTCCTCTTTATTATATTCCGTTAATAAATTCCATGCATCTTCCCTTGTCATCCTGATTCCTCCACACTTAATAAATGGTGTTTTGACATTTCACGCATCCATGTTTGGAATGCGATTTCGCCACACTTTCAAATTTTGCATTACGGTTTGTAAAGGAACGTAATGTCGCCGATACTAAAACTGTTACCGCCATATGCTTTCCTCGCTCATTCCCTATGTTCCGGGTAATTACAAAACGCAGCTACCGGTCCTTATTTTTCTCGCGAAATGATGCTGGCTGGATTCGAACCAACAACTTCGGTTTTGCAAACCTATGCCCTTCCAACGGCTACAGCATCTGAAAAATATTCTACTCGCAAGAAAAAACCAGAGATTTTGCCGATGTGTCCAACAAAACCTCTGGTTTTCCAGTCAGTTCCTTACCCTATATTTTTCCGTTTTATCTATTTGGATGACTTTTCCATCCTGTATTGTGATCGTCACGCTTCCATATTGGATTCCCTGCACCATATCGGCTACCGTTTCCAATTGTGTACGATCCAATACCGGCTTTTCTTTTTTCTCCAAGCTTCACGCACCCCCGGTAAGCGCCCCTTAGTTGTTTCCAAATAACGGTGTCGATAAGTATCTGTCTCCGGAATCGGGAAGCAGCACCACGATCGTCTTCCCTTCATTTTCCGGACGAGACGCAAGGATTCCTGCCGCCTTTAATGCGGCTCCTGATGAAATTCCCACAAGAACTCCTTCACTTACTGCAAATGCCCTGCCCTCCGCAAACGCATCATCATTTTCGATGGTGATGATCTCATCATAAATTTTCGTGTTCAAGGTCTCCGGAACAAAGCCTGCACCGATTCCCTGAATCTTGTGAGGTCCCGGCGTTCCCTTTGAAAGAACCGGACTTGCATCGGGCTCTACAGCTACGATCTTCACATCGGGATTCTGTTCTTTCAGAAACTCGCCAACACCCGTAATGGTTCCGCCCGTACCAACGCCGGCCACGAAAATATCCACCTTGCCGCCTGTCTGCTCCCAGATCTCCGGCCCCGTTGTTCTCTTATGTACAGCAGGATTGGCAGGGTTCACAAACTGTCCGAGGATGACTGCCCCGTCAATTTCCTTTTGCAGCTCCTCCGCCTTTGCGATCGCACCTTTCATACCTTTCGCACCCTCTGTGAGTACGAGTTCTGCGCCATAGGCTTTCAAAAGGTTACGACGCTCCACACTCATGGTGTCGGGAAGAGTCAGGATTGCCTTATATCCCTTCGCTGCCGCAACTGCCGCCAGACCGATTCCCGTATTGCCGCTTGTCGGTTCAATGATTGTAGCGCCCGGTTTTAATTTTCCGCTCTTTTCCGCATCTTCGATCATTGCCAGCGCAATCCGATCCTTTACCGATCCTGCAGGATTGAAATATTCCAGCTTTGCTAAGATTGTCGCTCCTGTCACTCCGGCCTTCTCGCTATAGCGGCTGACCTTCAGCAGCGGTGTTCCTCCGATCAATTCCAATGCACTTTCTTTAATCCCTGACATCATGTATTCCCTCCGTTTTCTTTGATTTGTTTTCTTTGATTTGTTTTCTTTGATTTGTTTTCTTTGATTTTGTTATCTTTGATAATCATTATTACTTTGTGCTTCCTGCTTTTACATTTCAATGCTTCTCTACTTTTTCAACTCTGCTTTTGCGCTTTGGCACAGAAGCCCGTTTTCATCCAAAAAAAATCAGCAGATACCCTTATGGCACCTGCTTTTCTTCTATCTTCCAGGTTCACAATAAGCATCAAGGCAAAGCCGTATCAAACTCTTATATCATACAGCAACAACACATGCTCCCGCTATTTCTCTTCTTCATGCTTATTGTCAACATATATATCGCCCCTTCCTTTTCCTACCTTTTTCATAGGTGTTATATGTTTTATGATGAAATTATAACCGCGTCATTTTCTTTTGTCAACCATTTTTCTTAAATATTAAAATTTTATTTAGAAGCGGCTTATTTAAAAGAAGAAAACGCCTGCTTTAAGTCGGCGATCAGATCTTGTTTATCCTCAATGCCGGCCGACAAACGAAGCACTCTGTCCGTAATCCCGTTTTTGATCCGGATTTCCTCCGGCACATCCGCATGAGTCTGTGTCGTGGGATAGGTGAGCAGCGTTTCCGTACCGCCAAGGCTTTCCGCAAATGGGATCAGCTTTGTGGATTTTAAGATATGTAGTGCCAGCTCCCTGCTCTCCACCTCAAACGTAAGCATGCTGCCGTAACCGTTTGCCTGCGATCTGCAGATCTCATGTCCCTTTGTGCCTTCTATTCCCGGATAATATACCTTTAAAACCTTGGGTTCCTTAAGCAAATAATCGACAATGGCCTTGGCGTTTTCCTGCGCTTTTTCCATTCTGATCGGCAAGGTCTTAATACCGCGCAAAATCAGCCAGCTGTCAAACGGCGCAAGCCCTGATCCGACCGTCTTGATCAGAAATCTCAGCTTATCCGCAAGCTCTTTAGAATTTGTCACGATAAATCCGGACAGGGTATCATTGTGTCCTCCCAAAAATTTGGTACCGCTGTGAATGATCAGATCCGCGCCAAGTTCAAACGGCTTTTGGAAATATGGCGACATGAACGTATTATCAACGATCAATAATAGACCATGCCGTTTTGCGATCTCGGACACCTTGCGGACGTCAATGACATTCATCATCGGGTTTGTCGGTGTCTCGATAAAGATCGCCTTTGTATTGTCTTTTACATAGTTTTCAATATCCTCTTCGGCACAGTCTACATGGCTGAACGTAATGCCGTTTTTTTCGCTGACATGATTGAAAAGCCGGATGCTTCCCCCATAAAGATCCGCATCCGTGATCAGATGGTCCCCCGGTCGAAACAGCTCCATCAAAGTCGTGATTGCCGCCATACCGGTGGAAAATGCCAGGGCATCCACGCCTCCTTCAAGCGCCGCCACGACATGCTCCACCTGCTGCCTCGTCGGATTCTGCAGACGGCTGTAATCAAAACCCGTGCTCTGCCCCACTTCCGGATGTGCATAAGTAGCTGTCTGGTATATCGGAAAGCTGATGGCACCCGTCTTGTCCTTATCATATTCTTTCCCGTTTCCATAAATACATTTTGTTGCAAATTCAAAACTCATGTGTATTTTCCTCTCTTTCTATCTATGAATCTCGGGCACTGGCAAAACGCCCTGAATCACATTTTTTGCAGAATATCCCATTCCACGGGCAACGTTCACCATCTGAGTCACCGTATGATCCCTCCGCCGACAACGATGTCTCCATCATACAAAACCACCGCCTGCCCTTTCGTTATGGCGCGCTGCGGCTCGTCAAATTCAATATTCAGCGTGTCTTCGCCTGTCTGCGTAACCGTTGCCGGCTGTTCCGCCTGCCGATAGCGCACTTTTGCTTTTAAGCGCATAGCTCCCTCTATACGTGGAACGGATATGAGATTCACATCTCCGGCTGTCAGCGACGTTGAAAACAATTCCTGTTTTTTTCCAAGTGTGACGGTATTCGATGACGGATTGACCGCGCATACATACATGGGTTCCGATCCGGATATGCCAAGACCTCTGCGCTGTCCTACCGTATAACGTATTATGCCTCTATGTCTGCCGATGACATTTCCTTCTTTGTCAATAAAATCCCCTTCCGGATAGCTTTTCCCAGTGTACTGCTCAATAAAATCAAAATAATGCCCTTCCTGCACAAAACAAATATCCTGACTGTCATGCTTTTTTGCATTGGCAAAGCCCCTAGCCTGCGCAATTTTCCTCACTTCCTCTTTCTTCATACCTCCAAGCGGAAACAGGGTATGTGCCAACTGTTCCTGTGTCATGGAATATAATACATAACTCTGATCCTTACCTCCGTCCGCCGCTTTTCTTAAAAGATACCTTCCCGAAATCGTATCCCATTCTATCCGCGCATAATGTCCGGTCACAACACAATCATACTTCAACTCCTTTGCACGATGATACAGCTTGTCAAACTTCAAATACCGATTACAGTCTATACAAGGATTCGGTGTACACCCATTCTCATAGGCCGCGATAAAGCGATCGATCACAGCTTCCTGAAACCGCTCCGAAAAGTTAAACACATGATAAGGAATATCCAATGCATATGCCACGCTTCTTGCATCCTCCACATCGTCGAGCGAACAGCAGGCGTGCTCTTTCGAAACACCGATATCTTCATTGTGGAAAAGTTTCATGGTAATTCCCATACAGTCATAACCCTGCTCTTTTATGAGATATGCGGCAACACTGGAATCCACACCTCCACTCATTGCAATGACCGCTTTGCTCCCCATCGGTCCACCTCCCTGAAGCTTCTCCCTGCATAGAAAAAAACAATTTATCCTCTATCAAAAACCATTCTGAACATCTTGATAACCTATATATCCTGTGGTAAGATAGGTTTTGAAGCCATATAAAATCATTCAACCACATAAAGGAGGAAGCCATCATGAAAATTTCAACCAAAGGACGCTATTCATTCCGCATGATGATTGACTTGGCCCAGCACTATAATGAAGGGTTTATATCATTAAAAGATATCTCTGCCCGCCAGAACATTTCAAAAAAATATCTCGAACAGATTATTCCCTTCCTAAACAGAGGAAATCTTCTTCACGCCAATAAGGGCCATATGGGAGGCTACCAGCTTGCAAAAGCGCCTTCCGAGATCACGATCAGAGAAATCCTTGAAAGTGCTGAGGGAAGCCTTACGCCGGTAAGCTGTATGGATAATGTCCCGAACCTCTGCGAAAATTGTGACGGCTGTCTTACCCTCCCGGTATATGAAGGGTTGTACCATACCATTCTTGCTTATCTGGATGATATTACTTTACAGGATGTCATAAACAGGAAGCCGGATGTCTGTGAGTATTATATATAAACATCATCCACCAGATTCTATTTCGCCCCGCGTTTCCGCATCATAAGCTCCGGCACATATGCCGAAACCTTCGTGTTTTCCGGAATGGATTGCGTAACGAATGTATTTCCTGCCACCACGGAATTTTTGCCGACAACAGTGTCCCCGCCAAGGATGGTGGTATTGGCATAGATCACCACATTGTCCTCAATCGTCGGATGCCTTTTCATACCGGAAAGTTCCTGACCCTTCATGGTGGAAATGGCGCCCAGCGTCACTCCCTGATAGATCTTCACATGACTGCCGATCTCAGTCGTTTCTCCGATCACAATGCCCGTGCCATGGTCGATAAAGAAATATTCGCCGATTTTCGCCCCCGGATTAATGTCAATCCCCGTCTTGCTGTGCGCGTGCTCCGTCATAATTCTCGGAATATACGGAACATTGAGCTCATACAGCACATGCGCGGTCCTGTATACAAAAATGGCATAAATTCCCGGATAAGAAAAAATAATATCTTCTTTGCTTCCCGCTGCCGGATCCCCCTGAAGCTCCGCTTCCACATCCTTAAAGATCATCTGCTGAATATCCGGTATCGCATCGACGAATCCGAGGGCCTTCTCCTCCGCAATATCATCAATTCCATCCGGTTTATTCCCATTGCTCTGATAAATCAAGGCTATTCGGATCTGCTTGAATAATTTTTCATAAATACCGGCAAGCGTGTTGCCCGCAAAATTGCGAAGCGCCACATAAGCCGTATTCTCACTTCCAAAATATCCCGGAAAAATGACCCGCCTTACCTCATTGATGATTTCTATGATCTCTGAGCGTTTCGGAAGCTTTTCCCCGATCCCAATCTCAAAAATACCCTGATTTTTATAATTTTTCTCCAGTTTTTCAGCTGCTTCCGTAATTTTTTTCTTAATATCCAATCCTGCTTTCCCCTATTTTCCCCGTCTATGTATAAATCTGCGTTTTCGCTGTTATAATATATCCTACCATACTGATATGTGTTATAGGCAAAGTATAACACAGACCGCTGAAACTTTCAACCGGATTCTATCAATCGACAGAACACCCATTCCTCTATTCATTACGATTCACCGTCAACAGCAATCTTCATCTTCAAATACCCGCAGGTAAACGGAAAAAAATCATATTTCTCCGTTCCGATATGCTCTGCCCCGTATGCTTCATACCATTTGCGAAGCCGCACATTTTCCTCGACAATACCGATATTCATAACGGAACATCCGAGTTTCGCAGCTTCGGAAACAGCATGCTTCCATAGTTCCCCGCCGATGTTTTGATGGCGGTACTCCGCAAGAACGCAGAGATTATTCAATTCGCATTCCATGTCATTTTGCTTCCATAAAGAATAATATCCGATAATCCTGCTGCCGTCCTGATACACGAACATCGGTCTTTTTTCCTGCTCGTAGTGGTAGAGCAACCGTTCTAAAGTCGTCGCAAACGCCGTAAATCTCGGCGCATTTTCCTCGGTAAATCCAAACTCATCCGCCACTGTCTGAAAGCTGCTGCGGATCACTTTCACGCATTCGTCTAAATCATTTTTTAATACCTTCCGTATCATTCTCATCCTCTCTATCCTTTCTAACCCGATCAATCGGAAGCAGCCTCTATCCCCAATACGGAATCGCTAATTGATACGCCACTGCAATCACAAAGGAAAACCCAATCTCCATAACAAACTCTTTTGGTTTTCTACGCAAAACAACTATGCCAATCATCCATGTGATGATTTCCATGATGTGATACACATAAACCCCCTGTGTAAGCGAAAATGCCTGGGCAAATAATACACCAATAATTGCACCGGATATGAGAATTGCTATCATTCCTTCTCCCCTTGCATACCAGCATATATATGCCAAAAAAATAGTGGAAAAAGAAATCACTACCCATACCATCATATAAGCTTTCGGCAGGAAGCCTAAAATATAATTGCAATAGAGATAATATCCTGCCAACATGCTGACAAAGAATAAGAATGTATTAATAGAAGCTCTTAATGGCGTTTTTGAATAGATGGATATCACTGTCGCCAATAGAATCCATACTGCTAATCGGCCAAAATAGTTTCCGATGTCAAGTCGCTGCATCAACAACGGAAACCGATTGTCTGGTGAACCATCCATCCATTTCTGCAATACGCCAAGAGCAAATCCAAACAATATAATACCTATTGTTGCCATCAGTTGTCTTTTAAGAGAAATACCTTTTTCCGGTATCCTGATGTCATTCAGATGCATTCTCATAATCCCCCTAAATAGCAATTATTTCTTCTTTTAGCCCATTCGAACGGGCGTCATACTCCCGTTTGATACCCCACCATTCTATCATTCAAAAACAATCCATACTCCCCGTATGTCCCACAACAAAACCCCTCTGCACCACTTAAGCAGGACTGCATATAATAGAGTAAGTAATCATGCCGAGGCATCATGATGCGCAAATATCCAATTCGGGCCGCCGCCGACACCCCGGATGTAGGCGGACTGACCATTAACGTGACCTCCACCATCGGGCTTCTCCCGATCGAAGGCGCAACCATTTCCATTCAAAACTCCAATGAAGAAGGAAATACCATCGAAGAGCTTCATACAGACAGTTCGGGGCAGACCGACACGGTCGAGCTTCCTGCACCCCCCTTTGAATACAGTCAGGAACCCGGCTCCAACCAGCCCTATACCGACTACAATCTCACGATCACGGCGCCGGGCTACGAGCCGACCGTCATAAACGGCACGGAGATTCTACCCGACGTGACCGCCATTCAAAATGTCAAGCTGACGCCGATCGAAACAGGAACAGGCGAGGATGAGATCACGATTCCCGAGCACACGCTCTACGGTGATTATCCTCCGAAGATCCCCGAGGATGAGATCAAACCGATGGATGAATCAGGCAGCATTGTATTAAGCCGCGTCGTCATCCCGGAATACATCGTCGTCCATGACGGCACACCGAACAACTCCTCCGCCGGAAACTATTATGTGACATACACCGATTACATCAAAAACGTGGTCTCCTCTGAAATCTATGCTACGTGGCCGGAGAGCACCATCTACGCCAACACCCTTGCTATTTTGAGCTTCACGCTCAACCGGGTGTATACGGAGTGGTACCGAAATCAAGGCTATGATTTTACGATCACCAACTCCACCGCATACGACCAGAAATGGATACGCGGAAGAAATATCTATACGAATATCGACCGCATCGTGGACAGTATTTTCAACAACTACCTGTCCCGTCCCGGTGTGCGCCAGCCGATCTTTACGTCTTACTGCGACGGAAAAAACACGACCTGCAGCGGACTTTCGCAATGGGGATCTAAATACCTCGGCGATCAGGGCTACAGCGCGATCGATATTATCCACTACTATTATGGCAGCGATATGTATATCAATTCCACAATAAGCGTGTCGGGTATCCCCTCCTCCTGGCCGGGCTATAATCTTTCAGGCGGCGCGTCAGGGCAAAAAGTACAACAGATACAGGAACAGCTCAACCGCATCGCGCGAAACTATCCTGCCATCCCGACCATTTCCGCCGACGGCATTTACGGATCGAATACCGCCAATGCCGTCCGTACATTCCAAAGGATCTTCGGTCTGCCGCAGACCGGCGTGGTCGATTATCCGACATGGTATAAGATCTCGCAGATTTATGTGGGCGTCTCCCGCATCGCAGAGCCGGGGACATAGGGAAACACTGATCAAATCAGTGCTTCCCTAGCACCTCCGTTGGATGCGCACAGATTTGCATTGGATTCCCGCAAAGCAGTAATTCCTTGCAAATCTGGCGCGGGAAACGCTCTCATCAGCGTTTCCCACAAAAAAGATTAGTATGTCTGTCACTCCTCATTTCTCACATAATAGCGACTAAGCGTGACGCCGCCGATTTCCACCTCGGCCGATATCCATCCCCAGTATGCAGGATACAGTTTCCCCTGCTCTCCATCCCAGCGTTCCTCTACCCTTTCTTCCCGCACCACTTTTCCGTCCTGATAATACAGCTCACGATATGCCTCCACACAGGGATATTCAATATTCTCTCTGGGGTCTTCATAAGTTTCGGTCTCAGAGTAAATATCCTCCAGCTTTCTGATCAACTGCCATTCTCCGTCAATGTAAGAAAACATCCCGTCAATCCTTCCATCGTACACATCTGTACCAATATCCCTCCAAACAGCATTGAGCTCAGGAACCCAATGAACAAATCCTGAATAATATATATATGCGGATTCTATCGGCAACGGCCTTTCCTCATAACCCCCCTTCTGTACATCCCATATCAGAAAATGGGTGTGCGCATAACCAAATTGAGTGCCATGCATCAGATCGCTGCAAAGCGCAATGTCAGGAAATCCGTCCCCCGAAAAATCAATCATCCAATGTACCTGCTCAAAATAAACCGGCAAACCGAGAATCCTCTGCTTAGAAATAACCGTTCCTGCCTGATCCCGGACCGTCAGACAATAATCTGCCATATACCCATAGGAAGATTCCACAAATCCCTCATGATAAATCGGACTGACTCGATCAAAAAGAACCTCAAACAACTCCCCGTCATACACAAACACCTCCTGCCATACTTTCTGCGGGAGATCTTCCGCCCTCTCCGTCCCTGCTAAGATCGTGTCAAGAATTCGTGTATGAACATTCAGTACACTCTCCTTAGAAAACAAAAAATACTCCGGAATCCGGTGCTCCCGCAGGATCCCTGTCTCAGAATCCCTGTCCCTGATACAGACACATGTTTCCGTCACTTGTATATCCACAAGCTCTCCGTACTCATCCGGCACATAAAAGATCGCGCCGCTATCCAAATCCTCTATCGCAATATAATCCCCATCCTTATATTCGCGGTCCGCCCTTACCTCATCATACGGTACACGGTACGCTGCGAAATGCGCGCCGGATCTGCTGCCCGCATCAAAGTACAGGGGTTCACTCCCATCTCCTGCCTGCACCTCGTTACCCGTACTCTCATTGCTCTGTCCACGATCGACATCCGCTTCGTCCTCCAGCGCCCCGAACAGCTCCTCATAAGTATAAGTCTCCAAGTCTTTTCGTCCATGCACCAACTCATAGTACGCATCCCGGCACGCCCTCGTGATTTCAAGATATTGCTCACCTGTTAATCGAAAATACCACTGCCCATCCACTTTGGAATACATGCCCTGTGCCTGCATTTCCTCCGGCACGGAAATCCTCTCATCCCCCTTAACATATTCGGGCACCATAACATGAAAGTTCGCTTCCTCTCCGTCATGGTAGACATCACCGCAAAATGTACTGCATTCCTTTTCCCCGTTTTCGTCCAACAAATAAAATTCCATATATTGTCCATACCATGACCATAACAATTTTCTGCTGCCGATCACCCAATCATGGCAGCTTTCTGCATCACACCATACGGTAAAGGTATCCGTCCCCGCGTCATAATCAAGTACAACATATCCTTCCGCATACTGATACACGGTGAGCTCCGGCGCCCCGTCGCCATCCATGTCAAAAAAATGGAAAGTATAATTATCCTTTTTTGACCAAGCCCCGTCTTCAACTTCTTCCGATAGAAAAAAATCTTCAAAAAAACGAAATTCTGACAATAGCATCGTCCCGCCCGTCTCCCTATCGGTCAGTAGCGCATCTCCCTGGATCAGCTTATAAAATGCCTCCAGATAGAGAGGATAGGTATCTATGTCGCCAATTTCATATTCACCGGAAAAATCTATATCCGCATATGCATCTTTCAGGAATTGGAATGTTTCCTCATCCGCATAGGGCAGCCTCCGATCGTCCAACATATCACGCCAGTCGCCACGCTCCCGTCGATACGGCTCCGTACGACTCACGTATTTTTTAACAAAAACGCCGCCCACGGACGTCTCGCTCCTTTCCCAGTACCGCTCATCGGGATACAGACAGAGATTTCCTTCGTAATAACAGCTCCAGACACTGTCCGATTGATACCAGATCGTCCCCACATCGTAATTGCTCTCTACGATCGTTTCCCCGATCACTTCCCCGTTCTCATACAACAGTTCCCGGCGCTCGCCCGAATAATCCAGAATATAATCACCGTGATATTGACCTTCAATACCGATGGCTTCTAACCGGCGTACAATCTGCCATCCCCCATCAACAAAGGAATACATCTCCAAGACCGGCTGCGCCGTATCCCAATCCCAGCCATGAAACGTGATAACGCAGGACAATTCCTCATTCCACAGCGGTCCCACCTCCATGCTCGCATCATCCTCCAACGGCAGCGATGATGCCTCATATCGGGAGCGCTCCATATTCCAGATATAAAACGTATTCATCATATTGCTTCTTTTGTAAGTTGTACAAAACGCAATATCCGCAAACCCGTCTCGGGAAAAATCCTGTATCCAATAAACCTCTTCCATGTACACCGGAAAATCGGCCACGATCTGTTCCGAGACAACCGCCCCGTCCGCATCCAAAAGGGACAGCCTATAATCCGCATGATAGGAAGGCGCGTCCGCCGTATCAGGGGCAGTATCGTAGAGCGGACTGATCCGGTCAAATCTCATCTGATAGGACGACTCCCCACAGCTCACGGACTCCGACCATACCAAAACAGGAAAGCTTTCCTCAAGCTCCTCAGAATCCGATTCCGTTCTGGCGGATTCCTTCGCCGTTTCCTGCACTTCCTGTCCGAAACGTGTTTTTACCGGATCCTGCGTCTGCGCAAAAAAATAAGCAGCCCACGTCTCAAGGATACAGAAAAGACAAATCACGATCACTTCCAAAATCCGTTTCTTCATCTTGTTCTCCTCTTAACGTTGACTGCTTAAACATCAACCTTCCGCGGCTTTCGCCAAGTGTCTGCAAGCCGGCTTTCTACCGTGAAAATAGCATTACAATTCAGCCTCCCGGTTTCCTTGTCACACAGGAAATCCTATACCTCCTCGTCGAACTGATAATCCTTCCCCGGCAAGACCGCATTCAGGATAATACCGACTAACGAACCGATCGCAAGACCGCTTAAGGAAATCGTCACCTTACCGATCGTAAACGCGATCGCGCCTGCGGCACTGTAATTGATACCGATGGAAAGCACTAAGATCAACGCGGCGATCAAGACATTGCGGCTCATCGTAAAATCACATTTTGACTCCACAATATTGCGCACGCCGACCGCAGAGATCATACCGTAAAGAACAAGCGACACACCGCCGATCGTCGCGGCAGGCATACACTCGATCAACGCTGAAATCTTCGGGCAGAAGGAAAACAGGATCGCAAAATATGCCGCCAGACGAATGACAAGCGGATCAAACACCTTCGACAGCGTCAGCACGCCGGTATTCTCGCCGTAGGTCGTATTTGCCGGCGCTCCGAAAAGAGAAGCCAAAATCGTTGCAAGTCCGTCGCCGAGCAGCGTCCTGTGAAGTCCGGGATCCTTGAAATAGTTTTTGCCGACCGTGGAGGAAATCGCGGAAATATCGCCGATATGCTCCACAACCGTCGCAAGCGCGATCGGCATGATCGTGATAATGGACGTGACGATCAAAGACACATCCGGGTTCTTAAAAATAGCAAATACCGTACGGTCAAACGTGATCGGAAATCCGATCCACGCCGCTTCCTTCACCGGTGTAAAATCCACATTTCCGGTGACTGCCGCCACGATATAGGACGCAAATACGCCGAGAATGATCGGGATGATCCGGATCATTCCTTTTCCCCAAATATTGCACACAACAACGACCACGATCGCAATGAGCGCGATCCACCAGTTTGTCGCGCAGTTATTGACCGCCGACTGGGACAGGTTTAAGCCGATAGCAATGATGATCGGACCCGTGACGATGGGCGGAAAGAATTTCATGACCTTTCCCGTGCCGAACGCCTTGATCAATGCAGAGAGCAGCAGATAGATCAGTCCCGCGCATACCACGCCGAGGCACGCATACGGCAATAATTCCTTCTCTCCTCCCGGTGCGATCGCCCAATATCCTGCGAGGAACGCAAAGGACGAGCCCAAAAATGCCGGAACCCTTCCCTTTGCCAGCAGGTGAAACAACAAGGTTCCCAGACCCGCAAACAACAGCGTGGTCGCCACGCTTAACCCTGTCAGTGCCGGAACGAGCACCGTCGCTCCGAACATGGCAAACATGTGCTGCACGCCGAGCACCAGCATCCTGCCCGCGCCAAGCTCCCTTGCGTTGTAGACAGGATCGACTCCCATGGAATTTTTCTTTTGACTCATTTGAATACCTATCCCTTTCTTCTTTCTAAAGTAAATTGCATCGGGAAGCCGGTAAGACCCGCTTTCCGCAATTTCCGATCATAACCGCATTTCAACGGATAGCCCCGTTTACAAAATCCCTTTCAGGTAGCTAAGCGCACCATTGGCATCGCCCGCCTCTATCCTTTCGCGGACTTTTGAGATTGTCTGCCGCACCATCGCATCCACCTTGTAATTTACCATTTCATCCGTCCTGAGCAGTGCGCCCTTGCGATTATCGCTCTCTATATCCCGCTGCAATTTTTTCAGCTCCGCTCTCAGCTCGATAGAAGTAAAGGTAATCACCCCTGCGCGCTTGAGCGTCCGCAGGATTCTTTCATGCAGATTCTCCGACTGAAACGGTTTGACGATATAATCATAAATTCCGAGCTTCGTGCTCTCCAAAAACGTTGTCTTATCATTTTTGGCTGTGAGCATGATGACCGGAATCGACTTGCCGCCTCTCATGGCACGGATCTCCTTCAATGTCTCCAAGCCGTCCATGGACGTCATCTGAATGTCTAACAAGATCAGATCCGGCGTCTCACTTTTCAGGTATTGCAGCGCCCTGCTGCCGGAATTGACCGCAATCACCTCATATTCATCTTTTAGCTCCTGTTCGATGGCGGCTAAATTGATCGCACTGTCATCCACCGCTAATATCCGAATTCTTCCCATACTCCCTCCGTTCTTAAACGACCATGCCTGCAACAGTAACTACTGTTGCGACTCCATCCTCTGCAACAGCTGTTGTAATAATTTCTCCGCCGCATCATCCTCATATAATTTTAACTGTTCCTGTATCTTGAAAAGCTGCTCCTTCACATCCTGCGGAAGCCTGTGTCTGAGCAGTTCTGTCACGATATCCGCGCACTCGTGCGACCGGAATTTCTGAAGCCGCCCAAGCGCTTCCCCGATCTGCCGTAAAAGCTCCTCTTGCGGAAGCGCTTCCGCTTCCGGCTCCTCTTCCTCCTGTATTGCTTCGTCCAAATACGCCTGAATATGCGTAAGCTGTTCGTCATAAGCTTCATACAGCTCAGCAAAATGAGCAAGCACAAAGTCCGCATCTGACTGTGCCGCCGCCATCTCATGTTCTTTTGCCATGGCAGAAAGGCGTATTGCTCCTATATTGGCAGATGCACTTTTGAGTCCGTGTACCTCGATCTCATAATCGTGATAGTCCTGATTCTCAAACAGTTCCTTGATCAGCTGCAGTTTTCGTTTTCCTTCCAGACAGTAAAGCTGCAGCAACTCCCGATAGTCATCCAAAGAACCGGAATGATGCTGCATGGCAGCGTCTACGTCAATCCCCTCGATGACGATCTCTTCCAAAGATTCCGTCTCCGACCTACCCGTCTGCCCTCCTGACGGTTCATTCCCACCAGAGTCTCCGGTCTCATTTTCCGAACCGCTCTGTTCATCCTGCGCGGACGGTGCCTTTCTTTTTTCCTCGGGAATCCATTTCTCCAGTGTCCGATACAAATGCTTCCTGTCGATCGGCTTCGGAATGAAATCCTGGAATCCGATTTCCAAAAAGCGCTCCTTCACGCCCTCCATCGCATTGGCAGTCGCCGCTATGATCACCGCATTTTTACCGTTCTCACCGCAATCCCTCCTAATGATCCGAACCGCTTCGATCCCGTCCATCCCCGGCATCATATGATCCATAAAAATCATATCAAAGGCGTTTTCCTTCACAAGCTCGATCGCCTCGGGACCACTTTCCGCCTCCGTCAGCTCCATCTTGTACGGCTTTAAGAATCCCGTTGCCACCCTTCTGTTGATCTTATTATCATCTACCACCAGCACCTTATATCCGCTCGTCTCAAAGCACTCCGGCTGTTGCTCATTTTCAATCGGAATGTCCCCGACCTCCTCCACGGTGCGCCGGTCAACGATCTTCTGCGGAAGAGTGACGGTAAAGACAGAGCCTTTCCCGTAAACGCTCTCGACCTGAATGCTGCCGTTCATCAGCCGTACGAGCTGCTTCGTAATGGAAAGCCCCAGACCCGTTCCTTCCACGCTGCGGTTTCTTCCTGTATCCACCTGACTGAAGTTTTCAAATATTTTATCTAAATCTTCTTTTTTAATGCCGCAGCCGGTATCCTCCACCCGGAAGATCAGCCGCTCCTCATCCTCCGCCTCCCCCGGCTCGCCGCGAACCGAAACCTTTACATAACCCTCTTTCGTAAATTTAAGAGCATTATTCAACAGATTGATCATGATCTGCTTGATCCTTCCCTCATCGCCATGATACCGGCAGGGAAGAGATTCCTCACACTCATGCTTCATCAAAAGCCCACGCTGGGACGCCACAATATCCATCATCCCCACGACATCCCCCATGACGCTCTTGATATAGTAATCCGACAGCACCAGCTCCATCTTTCCCGCTTCCACCTTGGAAAGATCCAGAATGTCATTGATGATCGAAAGAAGATTCTGCGACGCGGATTTGATATCGCATGCATAGGAATATACTTTTCTGCCCAGACTTTCCTCCATGATCAGATCGCTTAACCCGATTACCGCATTCATCGGCGTTCGGATCTCATGGGACATATTGGCAAGAAATTCGCTTTTTGCCTCATTTGCCTTCTCCGCCTGTTCCCGCACGCGTTTGATCTCTTCCACGTGATTGTGCATATCCGTCATATCCAGCACTAACACCACATATCCCTGTGTATTGCCGTGTTTGTCCGGAATCCGCCTGATATGGCTCTCGTAATACCGATCCTCCATGGAGAATTCATACTTATCCGTTTCTCCTAAAATATCCTGCGGAAAATCCTTGATATCCGCAATCGAATCCCCCTTGGAGCTCGTATACAATTCCTTAAAAATACCGGCCGCCGCCTGATTATAGCTGATGATCCGCTCCTGATCATCCAAGGAGATCACGCCGTCCCCCATATGGGCGATCGCCGTCTCCGCAGCCAAATGAACAAAGTCATAATTTCTCCTGCTCCATACTAATATGACGACGGACGCCAGAACGATTCCCATCGTTGCCGGGGTAAAATCATAGCCCCTCGTCAGTTTTGAAGAATAGGCAAAAAGCGCCAGAACCGGCAGCGCGGACAGCAGCATGATGATCCGATATCTTGCCGCCGTCGCCCTGTTCGAACGGCAGACCGTGCGAACCAGCGCAATCATAGACAGAGAATACGGTATGATCGTACCGCAGATCAAAAAGATATAATAGCAGGGACCATAGGTGATCCCCAGATAGGAGAAGCCCCCTTCTCCTGCGATCCATTCCAAATGGCGGTAATACAGCGTATGATGCTCAGCAGTAAAAATGATGACCGCCAGACCGAAATCAATGACTGCCAGCAGCTTCAAAAGCATCTTGGGCCGCCGGATATAGCAATAATTATAAATGAACCAGCAATAAAATATGGGCACAAACAGCGAACCTAAATATTCCACCTTGACCGCAAGCATCGCAACATCCAGACTCTTCGCCGTCAATTCCAGTAAATATCCTACATTCTGGACCAAAGAACCGCACAAAAAATAACCCATCAGCTTCTGCTCTTTGGTTCCTCCCTCTCCCACGAGCAGATATCCAATGGCCATATAAATGATACAAATACTCAAGACTCCGAATAGGATCAGAAAATTCACCATTTGTACTTTTACCGTCCGCCAATTTTTTCCATTACTATAGTATCAGTTTTTACCTGCTTTGTCCATATAAAAAGAACGGCGCATTTGCGCTTGTGTAATCCGTGCCGCAGCGTTACAATAAGAACTAAGAGCATCCGCACATAAAGCGCAACACTGAACTCATGTATGCAACATTCAAAAATATACCCTACCACTCGGAAAGGAGTACCTATGAAAGAACAATTGTATACCATTCCCTTAAATGACGCGTTCCACGCAAATGATGAATGTCCGTTTTGCTTTATCGAGCGCAATGTCGAACAGGATTTATTGGATTTTGTACTCGGCTCAGGCGCTTCCTATATGGAGAGCGACGTGCGCGCTGACACCGACCGTGCGGGCTTCTGCCGGACTCATTTCAAAAAAATGTTTGATTACGGCAACACGCTCGGCAACGGCTGGATCTTAAAGACGCATTACATGCAGATGCGAAAAGAACTCGCGCAGCAGACAAAGGGCTTTACCCCGGGTAAAACCTCTTTGATGAATAAAATCAAAAAATCCTCCGCCGCGGGCAATTCCGTGAGCGAATGGGTAAAAAAGCGGGAAGACTCCTGCTACATCTGCAACCGCTTTGCCGAGATGTATGAGCGCTATCTGGATACATTTTTCCATATGTACCGGCATGACGCTGATTTCAAGGTCATGTTTGAAAAAAGCAAGGGCTTCTGCCTGACACATTTCGGCGATCTCTGCGACGCCGCGGACAGAACGCTTTCGGATAAAGAAAAATCCGAATTCTATCCCATGCTTTTTTCTCTGATGAACAAAAACATGGAACGGCTGCAGGAGGACGTCAACTGGCTCATCGAAAAGTTTGATTATCTGCACAAGGATGACGATTGGAAAGACTCCAAGGACGCCGTGCAGCGCTGTATGCAGAAATTAAAGGGCGGCTATCCCGCCGATGCGGTCTACCGCCAGTCCAAATAAAAAATGAGCTTCGCTCATTTCAGAGTTCCGCTGACGCGAAACTCTTTCGAAGAATCGCTAAAGCGATTCTTCCATGACTGTGAAGTTTCCTATATAAAAGAACACGCTAGCAGCAATACACCCCGTAGGGCGCATAGCAGCAGCCGCCCGAGCAGCAGGTACACATGAGATAGGAAAGACAGAGGCGGTTACAGAGATTGCCCTGCATTCCTCCCATCCCCATATAAGGGCTTTGTCTGCCCATATACCAGGAACCACCCGACTCTAACTGCTGCACCAGTCTCTGATAGCTGATATTGCCCGGCTCCATCGCTGCCGCCTGCTTTGCATACTGCAGAGCCTGCACATTATTGCCGCAGCCCGCGTTCGCGATGGCGCTGTAATAATACCATTTTGCCCTCCGCTCCGAAATGGTATTCAGTACGTTTAATGCTTCTTTATAATGTCCGCCGTTAATGTAATTAGCGGCCGCTTTCATATGCAGGGTATCCTCGTCTTCCTCCGCTGCCCGTCTGCCGCCTGCTCCGGCGTAGCCTCCAAAGCCCCCGAAACCGCCGAACCCTCCAAAACCGCCAAAGCCGAACGGATCATAGCCCTCTGCACCGTCCTGCCCATAGCCGGAACCGGTGCCGCCCGCACCGCGCTCTCTCTCCTGCATGATCTGACGGTATGCCTGCTGGATCTGCTTAAATTTTTCCTCCGCCTGCGCTTTGTTCGGATTATTGACATTCGCGTCCGGATGATACTGTCTGCTCAATTTTCTGTATGCTTTTTTTATGTCGTCATCGCTGGCGCTTCTGCTGACGCCTAACACGCCGTATGGGTCTGTCATAATTTTGGTTCCCCGCTCTGCTTCTTCGATTTTTCTTCTTCCGTATGTTCTTTCCGGTCTTGTGCCGCTGTTTCTTCCTTCCCGCTTTCTGCGTTCTTTACCTTCATCCGGCGCGCATGCACCGCCTCGTATTTCGTCCACACGCCCGCATACAAAATATTACGCAGGATTTCCACATGCAGCAGGATCGGGAGCTTTTCAAATTCGCGCGAGCACTCTGCCATCATCATTGTCAGAATGGATTTCACTTCTTCGTCAAAACCCTCCTGCCCGAAACGCGCCGCGAACGGATTATAGCATTTCTTTTTCAGATCCGCCTCTATATCGTCATAGGCGTCCATCAGATAAATAAATTTGCCAAAGAAAAACCCGATCTTTCTGAGACTGTCCGCCCACTCATCCTCCCGGTACACAAAAAGCTCCGCCAGGATCTCACCGAACAGTCCTGCCGTCTCATCCATCGAAGCGCCGCCGTTTTTTTCGATCTCATGCAGGCGGCTTAGATTTTCCGCCATCTTACACGCTTTTGCAGGATACTTCTGCGCAATGTGGTTATTCTTTTTGCGAAGGAGCGACGCAAACAGATATTTGCCCGCCTTTCGCTCGTCTAACCAGTCGTCCTCGCATTTATAATAAGAAAGAAGCACGTTGACGTCGGCGGCATACTCCGTATACGGATTCCTGCTGACCGGATGCTTTTCAAGCGGGTGAACGATACAGCGCGCCATGCTCTCTTTCGTCTCCGGCTCATACAGCCCGGTCAACAGCATGGCAAGAAACGTCATGTCATAGCTTAAGGTCATCTGACCGAAACGCCCGTACTTTTCTTTCAGCTCACGGCATAGCCCGCAATAGTAAGACTGATACACGGCAAATTCACGAAATTTCATTTCCGGCTTATTCACCACAATATACCCGAACACACGAATCCTCCATACTGCCGCTTAAGCGGAATCTTTCCACGCCATTGTCAGCTATTCTTGATAAACTCTGTGCGACATTTCGGACAGGTGATGGCAATCCTGCCCTTTCCGCGCGGCACGCGTATTTTCTGCTTACAGCCCGGACAACGGTAGATATGATGCGTTTTTCTCTGCGCCATTGTTTTTTTCCAGGAAGCAAACGATCTGCGCGCGCCTGCCGTCAGCACGAGAAAGCGTTGGTTCTCCGCATAACGCTTTGCATGATTTCTCGAAAACATTCTGAAATAAGAATAGATCAACAGAATCAGCGCCAACGCATAAAATAGGTTTGTCTTAACAAAAAAGGAAATGATCAGGCAGATCATCGTTGCCCAAAACAGCGCGCGTCCGAATTGATCAACTCCATATCTGCCCCTCATGAATTCCATCAGTTTTCGTTTCATATGAGATAACCGCCTTTCCGTCACCCGTTATCCTGCTTTCTTTTCCCATTGTAGGAGAATTTTAGAAAAAAGCAAGGAATCGGCAGAAAAAAGTTTCTTAATTCTTTATTAAAAAGAGATTTCGCAATATTATCAAAGAACTTGAAAGCCGTGCAAACTAATTATTTATTTTCTATTGACATCCCCCATCCTTCCGATACCACCATTCATAAAAGAGATGGGTTTTCACCGTACAGTTTTTACTCAAGCGGGCTGCTCGTTTCTTTATTTATTGCCAACAGGTCATAAAGATACTTCTGCCCATCCGCATCATGGCGCACCAGCATCCGGGCAAAAAAGATATTGCGGCGGCAGACCTCGCCGCTCTTATCATCATATACTGGCAAAGCAAACGGCCGGGAATCCAATTTTCTTCATCCCAGCCGTTTATTCCGCTTTTGCAAACTTTTCTGCACTTCCACTTTTATAATTCCATTAAAGAAAGAAAATCCTCGATACTCTCCGCTTTCGCCGCCAGTTTCAGCCATGCGCGCAGGGTTGCTTCATCTCTTTGTGCGCTGATCCGATCTTTTAGGGAAGATGGGATGTCACCCAAATCGCTAAGAAGATCTAAAATGCTATTTATTTTTCCTTCCGCAATCCCTTCTTCCCGTATCCGTTCCTCAATCTCAAAGCTTTTCATATAGGCAAGTCCCACCTCTCCATCTCGCTTCACTGCCGTTACCATTTTATGCAGTCTTTGTAAGCTCTCAGTCTTGGCATTTTCCTTTGACGAATCCTCCATGTAATGCAGAAGCTCCTGCAAGTCCTTAGGCGGATTTCCCTTCATTCCCTTCGTATAAAGAAAAATCGTTCTCGCACCATCCTCATATGGCAGCTCCGGCACCTCGATACAGCCATTCTTCACGGTATAGACCATCCGGTCAAGTGAGAACGGATCAAAGGTCGTGACAAAGATCACAACGACATTCCTGAGAACTTTGTATTTCTCTCCCGCCTGCAGGCTTCCGGCGTCCAACTTTGCATGATAGAACCGCGCTCTTCTCGGCAGGGCGGCAACCTCCCCTTTTCCGCTGTTGTTATCTGGCTCTAAATCGAAGAGTTCTCCGTCCTCCTCATCAAGATAAATGTCCATGCGGATGCCATGTTTGTCCGTGTCCTCTCCCGGCACGATGCGCTGCGGAACCACCCTGATCTTTCCGAGTTTTCTGCCGAGGATGCATTCCAAAATACAACGTGCCGCCGGTTCTCCGTACACCTGGTGGCTCGTCAGACTGTTCACCAAAAAGTTATCCACCAGATTGAGGTCTTCTAATTTCCTTACTTGTCTCATTCGTTTTCCTCCTGTTCCCATAGCGTAAGGAAAACAGGAGTCAGTCCGCCTCTCTTATGATCTCCGTACACTATGCTCATCATAAAATAAATTGATTTGGGATAAAGCATAGATTTCAAAAGAACGCGTAACGTTCTTTTGTCATAAGGGAGATTTCCCGTAAGACACGGCAGAATGCCGCCAAAGAATATATGCTTTGTGGCGATTATAGCAGTGATATTGCGCGGATGTCAACAAAATTTTAGTTTTCTTAACCTACATACGCAAAAGCTGGAACATCTTGCATTTTAGATTAATTTGACTTCCCTATTTCACACTCACTAATAGGAAGGACACATTATCCTCCGCACCATTTTCAAACACTTCTCGCATCAACCGATCCGCTGCTTTTTGCAACGATTTCTCGGAGCTGATATGCCGCAAAGATTTCCTTATTTTCTCTTCCTCACAGAATTTATAGAGCCCATCACTACAGACAAGGAAACGCTGTCCCCGTCTGATTTTCTCTGTGCCGACATGGACACAAACCTGCGGTTTGACCCCCACCGCCTGCGTCAGCTTTCCGCTATTCTTGCTCGTAGCAATCTCTTCCCTTGTATAAAAATCCATGACAGACGGCAGGTTGTCCCATATATCATCCACCGTCAATCTACTGATATATCTGTTCTCATAACTGTAAATACGACTGTCTCCTACAGAAAAAAAAGCATAACATCCATCCGATATAAGAAGAACCGCCACAGTAGCGCCACAAATCTGACCTTGGTTGTACTCCTCATAAATTTCCTGATTTACACTTAAAATTACATTTTGAACCTGATCGGACAACATCCGAAAATCCGGCAGTGAACCGCTCCATTCCAAATCCCTCCAAAAGTTCTGAAACCGCACGGTCACAGCATGGCTTGCAAGTTCCCCCCTGATATGACCGCCCATTCCGTCCGCCAGCACAAATAAGCCCGTCCTATCCTTCACAAAAGCCGCAACAGCATCCTGATTCACATTCCGACACAATCCTCTGTCCGTCCTTACGGCGTATAAAATCTCTGTCCCAAATTTTCCCCGCATCAGTTAATCCTGCTATTCTATCGTCAGCCGATACTGCAGCCGACCGATTTTGATTATCGTACCCGTTGTTACCTCAGTGATAGAACTAATCCTTGCCCCATTGACAAAGGTTCCATTGGAAGAGCCCAAATCCCTGATATAAAACTGTCCCCCATTACATGTAATTTCACAATGCCTCTCGGAAACAGCGTTGTCCGTAGCAATAGCAAGATTACAGCAGGCGCTGTTTCTCCCTATCACTACACGGTCACGTATACCACAGCCATACGTTCTGATGGCATTTCCAATATCAGTCAAAATAATCCTTCTCCCCATTTCTCCTGGCGACACTTCTCCGGCTTTATGAAGCGATTCATCAAACAAAAGCCTCGTGCTGCCGCTTGTAGAACCTTCTCCAATATGCATGTCCGTTCCGGTCATTCCTGTGCCGACTTCCACTCCTCCTGCTCCCTTTTCGCCATTTACTCCATGCACGCCACTCCCCGCACCTGCTGACTCCACGGACGGTCTGCTTTCCACTCCGACAGATGATACCGCATCCCCGATTTCTGACGATTTGTAGCGCTCATTTTTCAGTCGCTGATCCAACTTTGCATAATGGTCCTCTTCATTTCCCTTTTTTTTCTTTGTAAAAACAATAATCATAACAATGATTAAAATCAATGCCAGTGCGCCTGCCACGCATCCGACCAGCAATACAGGAATCCCCGATACTGTGGAAGTTTTCACGACATTCGCCTGTGCCGTCGTTGATGCGCCTTCGTCCGCCGACATTTCTTCCTGTTTCGGATCCCCCGCTTCATTCTGATCTTCTTCCTGCATGCCGATATCACTCTGCTCTGCGCCATCATCCGATCCTATCTCTGCAAACGGCAGCGTCACCTGACACTGTAATGTATAACTACCCGCTCCTGACTCCAAAATCAATCGAGAATTCTGCACACTACCATCGCGCAGCTCTTCCGGCACCAATGTGCTGATTCTAAGAATATTCAAGTCCGCGCTCAATATCTGAGTCACAGCTGACAAATCGTCAAGTTCATCCATATAAAAATATTCCGCCCCCGTCGCGCGGGACAGCGCAAACAAATTTTGCAGCTCTTCCGTATGACTGCCATCCAACATTCCAAGCGTGTAGATGGGATAAGGCGTCTTTTCCATCAGCGCATCCAACTCCGCTTTGGAATATCCAATCTCCACCGCGTCCATTCCATCAGAAATGAGAATCACCCTTTTATATCCGGTGTCCGTTATCCGGTTCAGAGACAGGATCGCCTCATACAGATTCTCAATGATATAAGCTTCCTGATTTTGTCCTTCCACCGCTTCCACTGTCTGCTTCAGAACGGCATAATCATCCGTATATTCCGTTAAATAAGTAATCTCATTGTTTATCAATGCAATGGAAAATTTTTCTCCCGAAGCACGATTTGCCATGACATCAAGCAAAACATCCCTAATCCGGTTCCCCTGCCGATTCATGACGGAAAGAGAATTATCCCACAAAATCAGCGTATAGATCGTCTCATCAGACTCTTTCACCGTATTGATCTCTTCTACAGTACAGGCATTTGCCCCCACCTGATAAGCAGCCTCCCATGCCGTCCCCTCCGGTCCTTTCACAAACAGCAATATCCCGTTTCCAGTTGTAAACTTTTCTACAATCACGGCATCTTCCGCCGCAGACGTCGGAAAAACAGCACTGAAAAGAAGCATCAGCGCTGCCAGACAAATGATTTGTCTTTTACTTGATTTTCTCATAAGTACCTCTCAAAGCCTCCTGAATCTTTTAAGCAGCCGCATCGCTGTCACGTCTCGCCGTTTTCTTATTCAAAAGGTTTCACTTCATCGATTGCCGCCTTCAGCTTCTCTTCAAACAGAAATCTCTGCTCGTTCTGAAAGCCCAGCGCAAATATTTTATCGATCTGATCATGATCAAATAATGCCGTAGCCTCCGGACTGATAAACCCTTCCGGATAGGGACATGCCGCGTAATCATATATTTTTTCGCTGTCTCCCATCTTATATTTGCAGTATCCGATAATCATCAATCTCTTTGTCGCATTTTTTAACAGGACGACTGTCCCAATCGGTAACGTTCTTTCAAACATATCAATGCCTCCTGAATTCTATCTTTTTTGCCCGCAAAAAAACAATCTACACTGCCGCTTTATCATGTGTTACTCTTTTCTTTCTGTGTTTCCGCCTTTGTTTCCTCATAACGATCCGCAACCTGCTTTTTGATCTCGCCGACCTTTTGATTCAATGCGCTCATATATTCAAATGTTTCCCGATCCTGATAGCCTATCGCCATCACCTTTTCAATCTGATCACTATCAAACTGATAGATTTTCAGTGTATCCATATATCCCTCCGGATATGGGAACCCCGAATAGTCATATACATAGCCCGGCTTTGCCGGTCCTGTAGGGCAAAACCCACATATCATCATCAGTTTCTCAGCTCCCTTAATACGCACAACCGTCCCGATTGGCAACAATTCTCTGTTCATCCGTAAACCTCCGTTCACTCTTCGTTTTTCTTACCTTTCATGTAACCACATTTATGCCTTTTTGTCCATCTAAAGCTACCACTTAAACCATCCCGAAACCGTGGACCATCCGCTGCTCAGCGTATTACCAATGCCATCCGCAACTTTACCAACGGCATCTGCCGCTCCTCCCACGATATTTCCGACAGTATCCGCCGCACTTTCCGCGAAATCACCGACCGCATTCACCACATCTCCCGCAAAACCTGATGCGGCACTGTAAACGTCCGATGCGGCATCCAGCACGCTGTCCAGTTTGTCCAACGTTCCTGATACATCGATATCCAGCTTTACGCTGCCGCCCACTCCTAAACTCGCGCCGAGGTCCAAACTCAGCTTTCCATCTTCAAAGCCCACATCCATATGCGCCCCGACTCCGAAGTTCACGCTGCCTTTCACATCCACCTTGGTTCCAGCAAGATCGATTCCGGCAGTTAAAGAAGCTTCTGCGGCAATTGCCTCTGCGGAAAGCTTTACCTTGGCAGTGGGGGCAAAATTACCGTCGCTATCCCATATACCAAAACCCGCTTTCCCTGTTAGTTCGACTTTACCAACCTCCACATCTGCTTTTCCATGTACGCCAAGCATGTCGTTACCCAACTGTCCTGCCGCTTCCGCCGTAAATGCCGTTAGCGACATACCGATCTCGGCATTTATGCCTCCCATCGTAACCTCGGCGGACATATGCGTTTCCGCTTTCATGAAATCCGCAGAATAAGTATAACTTCCCCAGTCTGTCTCCACATCACCATCCTTGCCAAAATGCAGCAGGCTTCCTTCTTTCTTGATAGAACCTGACCAAAGTGTGATGTTTTCAAGAACTTCCTTTCGCTTTTGCGCATCTGTCTTTTTCTTATCGGCGGAATTCTCTTCCTTCTCCTTTTTCACCAACCTTCCATTTTCAAACTCGTAATGCGCATCACCCAAGTTATCTTTCTTCTTCTCATCCCATTTATCCCATAGTGTATGTTCAATTTCTCCTATCTTGCTTTTTCTTTCCCAATCCTCATCCTTCAATATTTCATTCACGAGCCATACGGTCCCGGCTCCCGGAAACATTGCGTTGATTGCGAAACCCTTTCCTACTGTGGTAACCGCATTCCAAATATCCTCTTTCGTGATGGGATGATCGTTCACGTATCCGCAGATACGGCGCTCTGTTTTCTCATACTCGTCCCGCACGCTGCCCAGCGCAGAACGCATTTTTTTCATATCAGAGCTGTGTCCGCCTACTTCATCCGCAAGCCGCTTTAATGTATTGTGCAGATTTTCTCTTCCCCGCACCTGAAAACTTAAACTATTACTGACAAAACGAATATCCTCCGCCAATTTGGAAAGCGTTCCTGTCATCTTTTGTTCTTCTTCTATCCTCTGCGTCAAGCCGGATAGCGTTACATTGAAATTTTCCATCGCTTTTCTCTCACTGTCGTTGTTGTGGTTAATCCGTTACATATGAAATATGAGGCTGCATCCTAACGATATAATCTGATCTTCTCACATTTACCACCCTGGCTCCCATCCCCCTGATTGTTCACTGATCCATGAACTGTCATAATCTGCCAGCATTCCATGATCTATTCCGATTCCCAAAAACCAAAGACCAGTATAAGAACGATACATTGATGCTTCAACATCTATTTGTATGCTTTTCCCTTCCGCATCGATCAGCGTAATGTGTGTAGAATCTGGCAAACCATTGGTACCGTGCATCGCAAATCCAAAGCCATCCTCTATCGTCAAATTATAGACACCGTCCGTACGATATAATGTCACTTGAATACTTCCCTGCTCCTCTTCCCACTGCATATCTTCATCAAAAGACAGTTCTGTTCCGTCATCCTTTGTACCAGTCAAATCTACATCCAGGTCTACCAAACTACCGTCATCATATCTGTCGTCCCATGTAATCAGGATTGTGACCGTTCCGCTCTCGTTCTGTTGTTCTTCGTTCTGCGCAATGTTCTCCTCAGGAATATCCGCTTCACCCGCTGTCTCCTGCTGTGCAAAGCTGTCTGGCTCCGACGCAGAATCTTCTTCTCCTGAATTGTTAGCCCCTGCTCCTGAATCAATCGATTCTGTATCCGTTTCCGGCTCTGCGAAAGAATAGACTATTTCCAATGCATCGCTTTTGTAAACTTCCAGTTCTTCAGAGCCTGTCTGTACCACGCCGCGTTCCAAAACGTCCACTGCTGACTCATAATCCCCGATTGCTATGTACGCCTCTGCCAATGCCTGATAGATTTCCGCATTGCTCGGTTCTATCTCAATCGCCGCCTCATATTCCGCGATTGCCCGTTCGTATTGCAGCTCATCCATATACTGCTGCGCTGTTTCCATGTGCTTTTGATAATTTCTGCCAGTATTGCTGGAGGTCATAAGCAACGCTACAATTATGACGACTGCGACGAGCAGTACTCCTGCAATCATTCCGATGGTAAGTTTTGATTGTTTTTTCATTGTTTTTTCCTTTCTTTTGTCATAAAACTGGAAATTTTATTCATTGTTCATTGTAAAATAGAGATACCCATCCCCAAAGAATGGAAGTTCGTCAATGGAATATAGTCTTGCTGAAAAATCAATTTGACTGTTCTGCTCATCAAGTTCTGGAGAAGAATAACCAATTTGGAACACTGTGCCATCATAATCAACAGGACAGGTTACCGTAATCGTTTTATAAAACAGAGGATATTGATTTTCACTTGAAAACTCAATGGATACATCATAATACTCATCTCCATTTTGAATAGTTGTATAACCTTTCGTTGTCACATGGTCACCTTGATTCGTATAAATCACACTACCATCAAATTCAAAACTTGTACCCGTGTATCTGTCAAACGAACTACTCCAATATTTAACATAGTTACCAGGATTATTACTAAAGTCTATTGTAAACAATGCACTTACCTTCTTAAAACCTTCATCTGCTCCCTCCTCCGTCTCGGATATAGTGACATTCACTGCAGCGTCATAATCACTTACAAAAGTTACACCATCTTCCTCACCTCCCCAAACGGTCACCTGGCAGTCTCCCTGAGGCGTAATCGTTATGCCATGTGCTTCAAGCCAATCGACAGGTTCTGGTTCCGCGCCAGGTTCCTCCGCCTGCTCGGACATCTCTTCCATGTATGTAGACAGTTCCTCCGAATCTATCTGCTCAATTCCTTGACGTAGTATGTTCTTGGCTGATTCATTGTCCCCCGCTTGCTCATAAAGTCTTGCTATCGTAATGTACATTTCTACATTATTTGTATTTATATCAAGTAACATCCCATACATTTCGATTGCTGACTCATAATCCTGCCCATCTTCATATTCCTGTGCCCACACCAAATAACTGTTATATCTCTCCTTGTCTGTTTCTTCTCTGCATTCAGACAGTTCCTCCGAGCCTGTCTGCTCGATTCCCTGATTCAATACGGCGATCGCCGACTCGTAATCTCCCATCTGTACATAGAGTCCTGCCAATGCCTGGTAAGCTTCTGCATTATTCGGTTCTATCTCAATCGCCGCTTTGTATTCCGCAATTGCCTGCTCGTATTGCAGCTCATCCATGTACCGCTGCGCGGATTCCATATGCCTTGCATAGTTTCTAACATTACTATTAGAAAACCATAGTATCAGCACCGCGGCAATCACGATATCTGCAATGAGCAGTATTCCTGCAATAATACCGATGGTAAGTTTTGATTGCTTTTTCATTGGTGATCCCATTCTTTTGTCTTGCCATTTGTTCATTAGGCTATGTATTCTGTTTTCACCATCCCATCCCTCTTACATGCAGGTACTTCTGATAAAGCATCTGCATGTTGTAGTGACGAGTTGTTAATATTCTTCCACATAAGAGATTGTTCCATCGGGATTGTACTTCGTAAACTTTGCCAGTTCCCCATTTTCATCGTACTCATAAATGCAATCTAATGACCTATTTGCATAATAAACGCTATCCTTTACAACATATTCACATCCTGTGTTACCGATTACAACATAACCATATTCACGAACATGATAACGATCATCTTCATACGAGAACCTTGCTATAAAATTTCCGTACGCATCATAAATCTCCCCGTAATCGAATATTCCCCAAAAATAATAATACCAAACATCAAAAAAATTTCCGTATACATCATATTCACCAACACGAGACCACGCTATCGTTCCATCTGAATAATAATAAGTTTCCTTTACCAGATTTCCGTATGAATCATATTCATCAATAACATAATCCCCATCCGAAAGATAGACCGTTTCTTCTCTCGCCCCATTCCTCTCAGTAGTCTCCTGCGAATCTTGTATATCCTCCTGTGGCACTTCCTGCTCTGGATCTACCTCTTCCCGTTCTGCTTCTTCCTGTTCCGCTTCTTCCTCTTGCACAGACGCTTCCACCGGGCTCCCCTGCTCCTCATAGGTTTCGTTTGGCTGCTCTTCCTGTATCCGCGCATCATTTATTTCAGTTTTTTCCTCCTGTACAGATGCTTCCGCTAACACTTGCAGTTCCTCATACGCCACCTGCACTTCTTCTATATACTCAGCCAGTTCTTCCGAAGCTGTCTGCTCGATACCCTGATTCAATATGGCGATTGCCGACTCATAGTCCCCTGTCCGAACATAAAGTCCCGCCAATGCCTGGTAAGCTTCTTCATTATTCGGCTCTATCTCAATTGCTGCTTTATACTCCGCAATCGCCTGCTCGTATTGCAGCTCATCCATGTACCGCTGCGCGGATTCCATATGCCTTGCATAGTTTCTAACATTACTATTGGAAAACCATAGTATCAGTACCGTTGCAATTACGATATCTGCAATGAGCAGCATTCCCGCCGTGATTCCGATGATCATTCTTGATTGCTTTTTCATTGGTTCTCTTCTTTCTTTATCGTGATGAATCTTCTACTAATCGCTAATCACCCTCGGTGTGTTATGTCAGCATTTCCATCGGTACTTCTATGTCATACAATCATACCCATACTCAGAAAATACATTAACCTTCCGCCAGCATCATAAACAGCATCCTTTATGTTTTTTCCGTTCTCATCATATTCATGGAGCATATAGAGATTCAATGCCCCATCTTCATTATAATAAGTACTCTTTACCTTTTTTCCTTCTACATCATATTCGTAACGTATATGTAAATTAAATATTCCGTCGTCATAATATGAAAGATACTCTACCTCATTCCCGCATTCATCATATGTATACGCTGAAACGGTACCAAAATCGATTGTTCCGTCAGCATTATAATAAGTAGCTTTTTCATGTTTTACATTTTCTTCATATATATACTCCGACACAACATACCAGTCTATTGTCCCGTCTGCATTAAAACACGTTCCCGTATATTTGCTGTCCCCCTCATATTCACCGATATACCAAACTGACCCATCTGCATTACAATCAATCGTTTTTATCAGATTTCCATTTTCATCATATTCATTCACATAACAGAGCTCACCCGCGTCATTCGGTATTGTCTCACGCGTTCCGTTTCCCATTGGGATATCCTGTAACGTCAATGATGGTGTCTGTAATACTTCCTGCGAAGTCCGCCCACATCCTTCCTCTCCATAAAAATAGTCCTTCGTGCATTCCGGCAGTCCGTCATGGTTCCACGACATGCCGAAGCAATAAGCATAAGTGTCGCCCGAAACCAGATAAACTGCAGGAAAACCTGATGCGTCATTGCACTGTACATCTATGATATACCAAACTCCGTCCACACACACTTCGTTCCATTGATGATCTGGATTCCATGCATTTTCATCTGCATGGACATAATAGCAACCGATTCCGATTGCGTCGCACAGTGCCTTAAACGCTCTTGCATATCCCGAACACTGTGCTTCGCCATACACAAGCGCTCCCCATGCCGTGTTCGCCCTGTTTTTAGACCAGTCCGGTGCATAATCGCAAATATCGCAGAGGTATTGGTGCGCGCAATACACCTTGGTAAAATCGTCCATCTCTGTCCAATCATAGCTTTCCACAAATGTAAGAACCGCCTGAGCCACCTGATCAAGCTCGGTCTTTTTCAGTTGCGGTCCATATATGGAGCCGACATTGTAATCTCCTGCCGCATAGATCTGTTCCACTATTTGTGTTTCTGCGGCGGAAACCCGAAACGGAACCTCAATCAGAACGGTTACCGCAATCAATATGTTTGCGACCATTTTGTGTACTTTCTTCATAGGACATTGCCCTCCTTGTCATCTTTTCATAAGATATGAAGATCAATTGTTATATACTGCCTTTTGCTTTTGAGTCTTTCTACAATTCTTCCACGCACTTTCTAAGGAAACATTGATTAAATCAGTATTACCCCAATATCTTCGGCAGATGCGCGTTAGTATATATCTATGACGCTTCCGTCGGCATTATAATATGTACTTTTCACACGGTTTCCGTTTCCATCATATTCATAAATCCCATAATAACCTAATGTCCCATCGGCGTTGTAATATGTTTCTTTCACACGGTTTCCGTTTCCATCATATTCATGAATCTCATAATAATCTAATGTCCCATCGGCATTGTAATATGTATCTTTCACATTGCTTCCGTTTCCATCATATTCATGAATCCCATAATAATCTAATGTCCCATCAGCATTGTAATGTGTATCTCTCACATTGTTTCCGTTTCCATCATATTCATAAATGTCATAAAAATTTAATGTCTCGTCGGCATTGTAATGTGTACCTTTCACACGGTTTCCATTTCCATCATATTCCTCAACCCAATAACTTCCGTCAGGATAATATAATACTTCCTTCTTCGCGTCGTTCTCTTCCGCAAGTTCTTCCGAATCCTGTGTTTCCGCCTGCGATATTTCCTGCTGTGACTGTGCTTTTTGACCTTCCTCCTGTCTCTGTTCCTGCTCCGCCTGTTCCAAATAATGATTGTACCTATCTTCATCCATCTCTTCCAGCGTTTGTTCCTGTGAATCCTCCGCAACAGATTCCTCCTGCACTGTTGCTTCCACCAACTCTTTCTGCTGCTCCTCATATGCCGCCTGCACTTCTTCTATATAGTCAGACAACTCCTCCGAACTCATCTGCTCCATTCCCTGATTTAATACCGCGATTGCCGCCTCATAATCCCCCGTCTGTACATAAAGTTCCGCCAACGCACGGTATGCTTCCACATTATTCGGCTCTATCTCAATTGCCGCTCTGTATTCCGCGATTGCCTGCTCGTAATCAAGCCCGTCCATGTAATGCTGCGCCGATTCCATGTGCTTTGCATAGTTTCTGCTGTCGCTGCCGGATGCCATTAATACCGCTACTATTGCGATGACTGCGACAAGCATTGCCCCCGCTGTGATTCCGATGATCATTTTTGATTGCTTCTTCATTGGTTCTCTGCCCTCTCATTCGTCTGCAATTTCATGCTGCTACTTCCCACTACTATTGTAAAATCTAATACTCCACTATTTCACGGATCGTCCCGTCTGCATTATAATAAATTTTTCTTACAAGTTCTCCCAATGTGCCAAGCTCAGCAACAGAATAGCTACCATCTATGTCATAAACAGTCTCCTTTATACGCTTTCCATGCTCATCATACTCAGTAACTCCATTAAATTCATACCCGAAACTGTTTGTAAAATGATAAGTTTCTTTTACACAGTTTCCATTCTCATCATATTCATAAATACTGTAACCACCTCCATTGGGATAATATGTTCTTTTCACCAACCTCCCATTCAGATTATATTCATTAATATAATAATAATCTGCCACCCCATCTATATTATAATGAGTCTCTTCTATACAATTACCATTCACATCATATTTTAATACCCAATAATACCCAAAATCATTAGAAATAATCTCTTCTCTCTCGCCACTCCCTGTTGCAATCTCTTGTGAACTTTCTCCTGATAGTGCACTCTGTGAATCCTGTGTTTCTTCCTGCATCTGTTCCTGCGGCTCTCTCTGCGCTGCCTGCTCCTGCTCCGCCTGCTCTTGTACTATCTCTTGCCCCCGCATCGCCTCTTCCTCTGCCTGCATTTCTTCCCAAGCGTTCTGCACTTCCTCCAAATAATCCTTCATTTCATCAGACTCCGCCTGTTCAATTCCCCGATTCAATACCTCCAACGCAGACTCATAATCTTCCATCAGCACATATAACTCCGCCAACGCAAGATAGGCTTCTTCCCTTTCAGGCAACAGTTCAATCGCCGCCTCGTATACCTCAATTGCCTGCTCATATTTCTGTTCGTCAGCCAGTTCCCCCGCCTGTTCCAAATAACTGTTGTACCTATCCTCAGCCGTTTCTTCCGGCTGTTCCTGTTCTTCTGGTTCCTGCACTTCTTCTACAGCAGTTTCTTCCTCTTGCACAGATTCTTCCTCTAACGCCTTCTGTTCCTCATATGCCGCCTGCACTTCTTCTATGTAACCAGTCAGTTCTTCCGAACCTGTCTGTTCGATTCCCTGGTTTAATACCGCGATCGCCGATTCATAATCCCCTGTCTGCACATAGAGTTTCGCCAATGCACGATATGCTTCCATATTATTCGGCTCTATCTCAATTGCCGCTCTATATTCCGCGATCGCCTGCTCGTAATCAAGCTCGTCCATGTAGCGCTGCGCCAATTCCATGTGCTGTGCATATTTTGTACTGTCGCTGCTTGATGCCACTATTACCGCTATAATTACGATCACTGCGACAAGCATTACCCCCGCTGTTATTCCAATAATTATTCTTGATTGCTTCTTCATTAATTCTTTTCTCCTCTATGCGCCGATTTATTTACGACTGCTTCTAATCAACCATTTCATCCTATCCCGATTCTGCCAAAAAGCTTTGGCTTTTCTGCCCCTATGTAAAGCCTCATATCTATTAACCCAGTGATCACTAATAATCATAGACCTCTCTCTCCGTCCCGTCCTCATTATAGAAAATTGTTTTTACAGGATTCCCATCCGTGTCACATTCACTGATAAAATAATAATCAATGGTTCCGTCTGCATTATACCATGTACCCTTTACCCCATTTTCAATATAATCATTCTCATAAGAGCTAACCGTTCCATCTCCCCAATAATAAGTTTCTTTTATAAGGTTGCCTCTAACATCAAATTCATAAATGCGATTTGTCGTTCCATCCGGGCTAAATTCTGTATCTTTCACTATATCCCCACTTGCATTGTATTCAAATATATTATAGAATTCGATTGTTCCATCATTTCTATAACATGTGGTTTTTATACAATTCCCATTCGCATCATATTCATCAGCCCAGCGTATTGCTCCATCTGCCATATAATAGGTCGCTTTTATTTGCTTCCCAGTTGCAGCGTATTCTATAATATAGTATGTCCCGTCTTCATCATAAGTTGTGTCTGTATGCTTTCCTTCAGTATCATACTCTTCAATAGAGCCAATTGTTCCGTCACCCCAATAATAAGTATCCTTTACCAGATTATCGTTACTATCATATTCAAATATATGATAAAAACGCATTTCATCATCTGCTCCATATGTTGTATATTTCACATTGTTTCCATTCACATCATATTCATAAATCATATAATCATGGACTGTTCCATCACCATTACAATTAATATGCTTTACTATATTTTCATTTTCATCATACTCGTCAATGAAGGTAAAAACACTCTTTCCATCGGCTCCATACTGAGTCCCTTTTTCACAATTCCCCTTCGCATCATATTCATAAATCATATAAAAGTTTAATATTCCGTCCGAATAATAATGAACGCTTTTTATAAGATTTCCGCTCGTGTCAAATTCATCAATCTGATAACTTCCATCATCATTATGTTTAGTCTCTACTCTTGCATTATTTTCCAATACGACATCCTGTGATTCTCTCTGCAGTTCCTGTGGAATTTCCTGAATTACTTCCTGTTGTTCTTTCTTCTCCTCATATGCCGCCTGCACTTCTTCTATGTATTCAAACAATTCTTCCGAACCCGTCTGCTCCATTCCCTGATTTAATATGGCAATCGCCGATTCATAATCTCCCGTCTTCACATAAAGCTCTGCCAATGCTTGGTATACTTCTATATTGTTCGGTTCTATCTCAATTGCCGCTCTATATTCTGCGATTGCCTGCTCGTAATCAAGCTCGTCCATGTAGCGTTGCGCTGATTCCATATGCTTTGTATAGTTTCTGCTGTCACTGCCAGATGCCATTAATACCGCTACTATTACGATAGCTGCGACAAGCATTGCCCCCGCTGTGATTCCGACGATCATTTTTGATTGCTTCTTCATTGTTTTTTCTCCCTCACGCATACTTCTTGCCAGCTACTCATTAAAACCCAATCACCATTGATGAGGTTTGGTCTGCATTCCAATATGTATTTCCAAGCCATTCTCCATCTCTGTCATACTCAGAAACCACATAGTAATCCATTGTTCCATTTGCGTTGTAATAGCTGTCTTTTACGCGGTTTCCATTCCCGTCATATTCATAAATCACATATAACGCCAGTGTTCCATCTTCATTGTAACAAGTATTTTTTACCTTATTTCCACTTTCGTCATATTCATAAATTTCATGGGTTTGAAATATTCCGTCTGCATCATAGGAAACACTTTCTACCCTATTTCCGTTTTCATCATATACAGCTTCGGAAAGCGTACCAAAGTTTACTGTTCCATCCGCATTATAATAGGTAGTCTTATTTCGTTTCCAGTTTTGCTCATACTCGTATTCAGAAACAACAAAAAAATCTACCGTTCCATCCGCATTATAGTAAGTGCTCTTCTCACACTTCCAATTCTCCCTATACTCATATTCCGAAATAACAGAAAAATCTATTGTTCCATTATCATTATAGTAAGTAGTTTTTTCACGTTTTTCTTTCTCCTCATATTCATCAATAGCCCAAATTGTCCCGTCCGCATTACAATAAATGCTTTTTATCAGATTCCCATTTTCATCATATTCATTCACATAACAGATCTCACCCGCGTCATTCGTTATTGTCTCACGCGTTCCGTTTCCCATTGGGATATCCTGTAACGTCAATGGCGATGTCTGTAATACTTCCTGCGAAGTCCTCCCGCATTCTTCCCCTCCATAAAGATAATCCTGCGTACATTCCGGCAGTCCGTCATGGTTCCACGACATGCCGAAGCAATAAGCATAGGTATCGCCCGAAACTAGATAAACTGCTGGAAATCCCGAAGAATCATTGCACTGTACGTCTATAATGTACCAAACACTGTCCACACACACTTCGTTCCACTGGTGGCTTGGATTAACGGCATTCTCATCCGCATGGACATAATAGCAGCCAATTCCTATCGCGTCGCACAGCGCCTTGAATGCTCTTGCGTATCCGGAACACTGCGCTTCGCCGTACACAAGTGCACCCCATGCCGTGTTTGCCCTGTTTTTCGACCAGTCCGGTGCATACTCGCAAATATCGCAGAGGTACTGGTGCGCGCAATACACCTTGGTAAAATCATCCATCTCTGTCCAATCATAGCTTTCCACGAACGTAAGAACTGCCTGAGCTACCTGATTCAACTCTGTCTGATTCAAACGCGGACCGTATACAGAGCCAATATTGTAATCTCCTGCTGCATGGATCTGTTCCAACATCTGCGTCCGCGTCTGCCCCGGTGCTCCTGCAGCAGATACATGTAATGTGTTGAACATCAGAAGCGCTGTTGCAACCATTAGATTTAAGATTGTTTTCAATGTCTTTTTCATAGTATCTTACCGCCTTTCTTATTTTTGATTTGATTACGACCGGTTTTGTATAATTTACTTCCAAGTCTGTTCTTCGGGCAGAGAGGTGTTTTGTTCTCTTATCTGTCTGCCAAAGACGATGGGGTTATGCAAAGTTCTTTCATTTTATAGCAGTAACTACCATTCACTTCCGTCAGCATTGTAATAATTACTTTTCACAAGGTTCCCATTTCCGTCATATTCATTAATCGCGTACCAGTTTACTGTTCCACTTCCATCAACACTGTAACTAGTACTTTTCACAAGGTTCCCATTTCCGTCATATTCATTAATCGCGTACCAGTTTACTGTTCCACTTCCATCAACACTGTAATCAGTACTTTTCACAAGGTTCCAACTACCGTCATATTCATTAATTACATAAAAAAAGTCTATTGTCCTGTCTACATTGTTGTAATAGTATCTTGTTTCTTTCAAGCAGTTTACGTTATGCTTCAGGATCCAACTTACCCTCCCATCATCATAATAATTAACTTCTCTCAAACCTCCCAAATTTCCGTCATATTCATAAATCACATAAGAACTCAATTCGCCATTAGAATTGTAGTAAGTGAATTGCATACCGTTTCCATCGTATTCAACAACCAAATAAAACCCATCTGCCCTATAGCAAGTAGCTTTCACACAATTCCCATCACTATCATGTTCGTAATACACAACTCCACCTTTATCATCGTAATGAGCACTTTTCACAAGTATGCCGTCCCTGCCGTATTCATCACTAACTTTTATCGTCCCGTCCTCATTGTACCAAGTCACTTTCGCACAGTTTCCATTTGCATCATATTCCTCGACTAAATATATCGTCCCATTCACTTGATATCTTGTAATCATATAATTTCCATTCATATCATATTCCCAAACCCAATGACTTCCGTCTGCCTGATATTTCATTTCTATACACCCATACAGTTCTTCCGCCCCTGTCTGTTCAATTCCCTGATTTAATACCGTGATCGCCGCCTCATAGTCTCTCATCTGCACATAGAGTTCCGCCAACGCACGGTAAGCTCCCACGTTATTCGGCTCAATCTCAATTGCCGCTTTGTATTCTGCAATCGCCTGCTCGTACTGGAGCTCGTCCATGTAACGCTGCGCCGATTCCATGTGTTTTGAATATTTTCTGCTGTCACTACCGGATGCCATCAATACTGCTATAATTACAATCACTGCGACAAGCATTGCCCCCGCTGTGATCCCGATGATCATTTTTGATTGCTTCTTCATTGGTTCTCTGCCCTCTCATACATCTGCAATTTCATAACGTTATTCCTAAACGATTCTTATTAAAGCTAATATCCACTATTTCAGGAATTGTCCCATCCATGGTATACGGTCTCTCCTGCATAATTCCCATCTGCGTCATATTCATAGATCCAATATTCATCTAATGTTCCGCCAGCCTTGTAAAGTGCCTCTTTTACAAGATGCCCATTCGCGTCATATTCATAGATGATATAACTTCCGTCATCATTATATACCGTCTCCTCTCTTTCACCGTTCCTCGCGGTATTCTCCTGTGAATCTCGCATTTCCTCCTGTGGCACTTCCTGATCCGGATGTACCTCTTCCTGTTCTATTTCTATCTGTTCTTCCTCCCGCACAGACGCTTCCACCGAGCTTCCCTGCTCCTCATAGATTTCTTTTGGCTGTTCTTCCTGTATCCGCACATTATTTATACTAGTTTTTTCCTCCTGCGCAGATGCTTCCGCTAACACTTGCAGCTCTTCATATGCCGCCTGCACCTCTTCTATGTAAACAGCCAGTTCCTCTGAACCTGTCTGCCCGATTCCCTGATTTAATACTGCGATTGCCGCCTCATAATCCCCTGTCTGCACATAGATCTCTGCCAACGCTTGATATGCTTCCACATTGTTCGGTTCTATCTCAATCGCCGCCCTGTACTCCACAATCGCCTGCTCATAATCAAGCTCGTCCATGTACCGCTGCGCTGCTTCCATATGCCTTGCATATTTTTTACTATCACTGCTAGATGCCATCAATACTGCTATGATGACAACAACTGCAACCAACAACATTCCCGCAGTAATTCCGATAACAAGCTTTGATTGTCTCTTCATTCGTATTTCCTCATTTCTCATTGCTTTACCAGAGACGCCGCTATCAGCGGCGCCTTGGTAATATCTGTCCGTTTTTTATCTCATACAATCGTGTTTCATTTCAAACCGCCACGTTTTCATACCGTGCTATAGCATGTTACACGATCACATCCCCCGCGAGGCTGTTGCTCAATTCTTCATTCGCCTGCTCTGCGGAGCGATACTTCGCCGCCATTTCATTTAAGTCGGAGACATGCTCACTGATCATCGCGGAAAGCTTTGCAATATCATCATTTAACTGGCTGAATTTTCTGATGTATGCAGTGGATGCCTCCCCCTGCCATTTTGCACCGAGACCGTTGACCTGATCGGTCATGCTGTTTGCAAGACTCTGAACCTGTGTCATAATGCTGCTGAATTCATTTGCTGCGCTTTCCAACTGCTCCGGTGTTACTAAAATTGTTCCTTCCATCGTTCCCTCTCATTCTGCCGCTATGGGCGTTGGATTCTAAGTGTCAGACTACCATTCTGTCAGCTCCGCCGGCGCTGTGCCGGACGGAAACCCTTGTACTTGTTACTATTCACGGCCTCGCCATGAATGACATGATTTCTTGACTGAATACTTCCTAAGTTTAATACTTTCTTGTAACGGCTGTTTCTACATTTGCGGCTTCCGCAGCATCATATTTTGCCGCGATTGTCTCCAATGCCTGACAGTAATTCTCGATTTCCACCGCGAACTTGTCCATAAATGCCTTGTCATTCATAAACGCCGTATGAAACGCATCGTTTGCGGCTCCCTGCCACTGGGATTTCAGTGTTCCCTCGGAATTCTCCAAGTTCGCTACCTGATTTTTAAAATTAGCATTGTACTCTCGTAAAGTACCTGCTGCCCCGCGCAGTTCTGCGCTTGTCACTAAGATCTGTGCCATAATTTTTCCTCCTATTGGTTTGTTTTATTATGAAGTCATAGCATAGACTTACATATTAACACCTAGCATTCAAAGCATAACAACCCTTAAATCATCTTCTAGCTCTCTACTACAGAAATTTATTTGCTTGACATAATCCCCGATTTATTGCATCCACATCCACAAGTACCCACATAAATTGCATTTATTTTGCCACAATATGAACACCTCCACTCTCCACTATCCCGATTAGGTTTCTTTCTATCCATAATTTCGCTAAACATATCCCTGCTAACAACGGATTCTCCATCCTTAAAATAATCTTCAAGGTTAAATGCCTTCTCATCATCCACTTGTATTTTATCCGGTGCTGACCATGCCCAAATCACCGCAACAATACCAAGGAAAAATCCCCACCAAAACCAGTTCTCTCGATATCCTTTATTTTCAATAATCCTATTAACGACTCTGCCCCATATAACTCCTCGAACGAGAAATATAATTCCGAACACCATGATTTTTCTCTCCTACACACTCTTCCTCTATCTCCCGCCCATGCCGCCTCCACCATTTCCATTCCCACTCTGGGCTTCCTGTTCTTCCGCAAGCCTAAGCGCCTCGCGCTCCTCCGCAATTCTAATTGCTTCCATTTCCGCATCGTAAATATTCTTTGCAACGGCGCGGATCGTGGATGCCGAAGCGCGAAGCTCTCTCGCTGTCTGTTCCATTTTTTCCTTTAGGCTCAAGCCTTTTCGGATATACGCCTGTGCATTATCACCCTTCCAGTTATTTCCCAGATTGTATAATGTGTCGGCAAACTCCGTTCCGGAAAGCCTGCCCAGTTCATCCGCAATCCGTTCCAGCTCGTCCGCCTTTTTCTTCGCCTGTCCGAAATCCATTGAAATCTGATATCTGCTTGCCATACTCCGCCTCCCGCTATACGATCACATCGCCGGGCAGTTCCTCAACTGCCTGCTGTATCTTTAACTCCACATCCGCATATCTCTGCGCAATGGCGACCAGATCCGCCGGATGTTCGCCGAGACGATTTAATACTTCTTCCGCGTCTTCCTGCAGATCATGGTACATTTGCCGATGCTTATCCGCCGCCTCACCAATCCAATAGGCACGGGTCTTGTCGATCAGAGTCTGCAGCTGCTCCATATGCTGTCTCATGTTTTTTACCTGATTCGCAGTCTCGCTGCTTTTCGCCGCCAAAATTTCCGGCGTCACCTTTAAGTTTACCGCCGCCCCGCTTAAAGACGGCATCATCCCGATATTAGGCATGCTCATACACTCTCTTCCGCTCCTTAAACCGTAATTTTGTCAATTTCCTCTTTTACCGCCGCCTCGCATTTCCGGTAGGCATTCTTTGCATTTCCCATGCTGTCAATGATATCGTTCACCGCATCACATAGCTCCTCAAACAAGTTCCTGTCCGCGGCAAACTGTCTGTTAAACGCCTCGTTTGCTAATCCATCCCACATCGTATCCAGTTCGTTTACCGTCTCAAACATGGATTTCATGTCATTCCGTACAAGCGCAAGTGTTTCCTCTAATTCCCTGACGTCCTGCTCCAAAGTTGTAATATCTACTTCAATATAGTCTGACATATGCCCTCCTTCTAATGAATGATCTGTCTTAAATAGTCAGCCGCATTTCCGGCAAACCGAATCTGATACCATTCAAAGTTCTGTCTCCGGTTGATCTGCGTCCCCTCCGCATAGTCGATCACATTTCTCTCACATCCGCAGTAGGCTTCTCCAATCTGCCTGAGCCCCAGCATCAATTGAAAATGCTGCCGCCTTAACGCATCCATTTCCTCAATCTGTTTTCCCAATCGGACAGCCGCTCCCTCCATTCCCGACATATGTCCAAGGCTACTCTTTATGCTCTCGGTCTCATCTATGTATCCATTCCACTTTCTGATCTGCCGCTGCATCTCCAACGCACATTCTTCCATCGCTCCAGTATCCGCCCGAAACATTCCCGCTCCTTTCTGATGGCACTGTACCATAAGACTGCTTCCATCTGTTCATTTTCCGACAGACAGCACGTTTTTTCGCTTCGACAACCTGTTTTTACTCCAAGCGTCTGCTTTTTCTCTCCTCCGCTGCACCTATCCGTTCCGACACTTTACACTAACAACAGTCTGCTTCCGCTCACAATGCCGAATTCCTTCAACGTTGCATGCCTGTCTAAAACCGCTTTCTCGCCATAGGTGCATAGAAGCAGTTCGTCTCTGTTGCCACATAGCGCACAATGCTCCTTTTGAGTGATCATTTCCGCAATTTCCTCTATCACCAACGCAATCTGTGTATTTTCATCAAGTGCAAAGTCATAAACCTGTTCCACACTGGGTACCGCCACATCCACTACGATCATCGCTTAACACACTCCTTTCAACACATCCGTCAAACGTTCACAAAATCTCTTTCTGTCATAACACACCAGCCCGCCTTCTTCTTCCGACACCCAGTAGTCGCACAGAGCATAAAGCAGCGTAAACACCTTGTATGGTCCGCGCATCTTATGCGTCGTATCAAAGACCCGGTATACCGCATAAGGGGATTGCTCCTCAGCCGCCAATTCTTCCTCCTTTTGCAGTCCTTTCATGTCCGGATCCCAAAAAGGTTCCGGCAGAAATTCTCTGTCGCAGAGTTGTTCATATAACATGCTTCTTTCTGCCATGCAGATCCTGACCGCATGCTCGTCCCGCTGGCTTTTTTCCAAAACAACCATCTGTTTTCCCAAATAAAAGCATGCATCCGTCAATTTATCATCGCTTCCTGTCACCGCCAAAATCCGCTTCGCCGTTTTGATCGACCGGAATGCCTGACGGTAAGGCTCAATGATGCGAAGGCTGCTGCCTTCCGGAAGCAATATGCCTTTCTTTGCCATTTCATGAACCGTATACATGACTTCGGACTCTCCCAGTTCCTGCTTCGGGCGGATGCCGTAAATATTCTCAATTCCCATTACCGCTGCAAGAATCTGAAATTCCGTTTCCTGCAAGATCCATTGCTCTACCATCGAACACCTCACTTCATAAGGAATCTATTGATTGTTCCCTTTTCATCCTCTGAACTCTTTAAACCTCGGCTTATAGCTTCTTGAGAGCGGAACCGAAATACCATGCGACAATAGAATCTCATTTCTCGACAGCATGATTTTTACGATGTACTCCCGATTGACCAAGAAGCTCCTGTGACATCTCACAAAGGCGGCAGGGAGCTTTTTTTCGAGTTCCTCGATGGTATCGTAAAAAGCAAGTTCTTTATCCCGGAGGCGCAGATAAATCTTTTTATCCCGCGCCTCCATGTAATAGATCTGCCGATAGGGAATCCTTGTTTTTCCGTCTTTCACAGACAGAACAAACACTTCTTCATCCTCCATGTTCTCTGCCTGCGTCGTATATTGCAACACCATATCTCTCAGCTTCTCTTGCATCATTTCTTTGGAAAACGGTCTTAAGATCAGCCCGGAAGCCAATATATCCGGCCGCACATACTCCATCGGTGAAAGTGTATCGTCCGCAATCAACATTAGGAGCATTTCTTTATATTGTTTTCTGATACCGGAGAGCAGAGAAAGACTATCCTTCTTTGTCACATCATAACAAGCCATATTGATCAACGGCTGCTTTTCAAAAAATGCCCGCACCTCACGAAGCAGGGAAAAACAGTGCAATTCCCACTTTTCCTCACTTTCGAATGCCGCTAAATTCTCCGTCAGTCTTCGTATCAAAGGAATCTCTTCTTTGCAGCTTGTATAAGTGAGCATAGCGATCATAGCCGCACCTCCTTAGCCTTTAACCAAAGGGAGCACCACTTTCCTCGCTTCCTCTCCGTTTCCAGCCGGAATAATACCTGTCCCTGTCTTCTGCGTTTTGCCCTGCTCGGCATAGGGAATGCCCGTAAAATCAAAATAACGGATATTTTGTACGTTTCCTCCTAAATGAATTCCTGTACGATACCCCGTCAGATTGTTATAGATCGACAATCCGTTGATTGCACCCGTCGTATCCGGATTCATGCCAATAAAGAAAAATACGTTATGCAGCTTTCCTCTTTCCGTCACATTTTCCACAAATTTCTTTGTGTCAAGGACACCCTCCTCAGGCTTCATGACAGCCTGCACAAAAGGCACGATATCCGCTACGATAATAAAATACGGCTTTTCTGTCCGCATCACCTCATAGATTTCCGCGTCATCCTTTCCCGCTTCAATCAGCCTGCGCTTTTTTAAGTTTCTCTCTTTGAATGGTTCTAACAAATTTTTAAAGAACTCCGCCTGCCCCTGCTGACTGTCGATATACTCTGCTCCCATAGCCTGCGCAGTCTGTTTTAAGTCCGAGGTATGGTGCTCGATAACGATCAGATGTCCTTTCTTCTTTGCAACGGACCGGATGAGCGCCTTCAGCAAATTGGTCTTTCCGGTGCCCGCTCTTCCGGATATTAAATAAGAATACGTTCTGCTTAGATCGATCCCGTATATATCCGCGCTACCCATATCGTATCCGATCGGCAGTCTGTCTGTCTCCCCGCACATCCTCTCCACATCCTCAAGCTGCTCAAACTCCGACCAAATCGGTTTCTCCGGAATAATGGGAACCGGTTTCGCGGTATGTCCCTTCCATGTATCCCGCATTCGTCCGCACAGTGTGCGCATTTCCTCTAACCGCTTAAAATCGTCCTCCGCCGGAAGCGCCAGCGCGGTCTGAAATTCTAATATGTTTTCTCCCGCTGCCGCAAGACCGCGTCCTTTGATATTGCTTTCTGGCATGACCTCAAGTTGACCGCTCCTAAGCGCATCACTATAAGCAAACTTATCGTTCATTTGCAGGCATATCATCGTCTTGATATTATCCGCAAGCTTCGGAAACAGTTCCGAAGAGGTAATCCCCGCCGCAGTCAACGCCAGATAAATACCGTATCCGATGCCCTCTTTGGAAAGCCGCAGTATCCTTTCGTCGTATTTGTTTTCCGTTTTCTCGCGGAATGCGCCGAAATTGTCGACCGCCACTACGACAGCCGGCAGCTTCACACCGTTTGCCCGAATATACTGCTCATAATTACCGCCGCCGAACAGCTTTTTACGCTCCTCAACCATCCCCTCGATCATGTAGAAGAATTTATCGATCTTTTCCATATCGTCTTCATACATCACATCCCCTACGTGAGGCGCCCGTTCCAGACAGGAAAGCATGCGGCTGCCAAAGTCCATCACATATAGATGCAGCCTGTCCGGCTGATATCTGTTGATCATTCCAAACAAAAGCGTCTGTAAAAAGCAGCTCTTTCCGCTCACTACCGTACCGCACACGGCAAGATGCCCTCCCTCTGCGAAGTCCACAATAAGCGGGAACTGCGCCTGATTGACCGGATCATCGCAAAGTCCTACCGGGGCCGCCAGATTCCACTTTCCGGCTGCCTGCGGCCATTCTCCGCTTTGAGTGTCATAAGCCTCGTATCCTTTCAGGTCCTTCAGATATAGCATCTGCGGAAGCAGTGGCATCCACAACTGCATTTGATGCGTATATCCCTCCTCCTCTGCACTCTGTGCCAGATACTCGATGACTGCCTCAAGCTGTGTCTTTCCTTTTTCCTCCGGCAGCTTTTTATGCTGCTTGTCCGCAAGTATGGCAATCTCATGCGCCTCTTCTTCCGGCGGCAATTCCTCCATCCTGTTGCAGTTCTCCGCATAAAGCTGGATCAATTCTTCCGCCCTGCGCCTGTTATATTCCGTATCCGGATATTCTATTTTTTGTAATTCTATCTGCCCGAAAAAAGCATCGAAGCGTTCCGGATCCGCAGCAAATTCCTCTATCCTTTCCTCCGCCTGTGCTGCCGCTTTTTTCACAGCGGCTAAAAGCGTTTGCAGCCACCTGCTCCGAATCTGTTCCTGCTGCCTGCTCTTTAAGCTGTTGCCGATCAGCGCCGCTTTCCCTGTCAGAGACAACATGGACGCAATCTCCGTTCCGGTATTCACACCGTCCTCATCATAAGCGGCACCGCTGTATCCGGACTGGAACAGCTCGTATACCTCATCATTTCCCACCTGAAGATACCCGCGGCCCGCCTGCGTAATATAGGCGGCATCCGGCTTATGCAGCATATCGTTACTGTCCTGTCTGTCCTGCACGCGCAGACAGAGGCGGAATTTCGCATTACTCCAAATATTGTCATCCACCGTACCGCTTGGTTTCTGTGTCGCCAAAATCAGGTGAACACCCAGGCTTCTTCCCACCTGTGCGACTGAAATCAGCTCTTTCATAAATTCCGATTCTTCCTTCTTTAACTCCGCAAACTCATCAATAATGATGAACATATGCGGAATGGGGACGGAAGCCTCCCCGTTTTTATATAACTTTGTGTACTGATTGATGTTGTTGACGTTGTTTTCACTGAAAATTCTCTGCCGTCTGCGGTTCTCGCTCTTGATAGAGACCATGGCACGTCTCACCTGATTGCCCGACAAGTTGGATATAGAACCGATCATATGGGGCAGCTTATCAAAAAGCCCCGCCATTCCGCCGCCTTTATAGTCGATGATAAAGTATCCGACATCATCCGGGCTAAAATTGATCGCCAGCGATAACATATACGTCTGGAGTATTTCTGATTTACCAGATCCGGTCGTACCTGCCACCAGACCGTGCGGACCGTGATATTTCTCATGAACGTCCAGAAACAGAGATTTTCCGCCTTCCTTTACGCCAATCAGTGCCCGCATATTTTCATAGGTCCGATTTTTGCACCATTTCTCCTCTACATTCAGTTCTTCCGGCCTCTGTATTCCCTGCATTTCAAAAAATGTCAGTGAAGAAGGAATATCACGTCCTTTTTCCGTCTCCCGCACCTCAACGGGAAGCAGTCTTCTCGCAAATAGTTCCAGTTCTTTCGCGGACACGTCATCAAAGACCACTGGAAGGCTGTAATCCTGCGTCAGGTTACGAATCCCGCAGAATTCGTTATCTTTTTGCAGCAGATACTCGCATTCATTGGGGAGCTGATCGCTGCTCTCCGTCATGATCAATGTGGTAAGCCCATAACACGGCGCACATTCATAAATATACTTCGTGATCAGTTCTCCCTCCAACAGTTCCATGTCGGAAACGACCAGCACATAGTACGGCTTCGGCATCGCTTCCTTCTTCTGCTGCCCGTCCTCAGCTCTCATACGCAGCACCTGCGTCAGCTCAAATAAAACGTCGCTTGCCTCGGATTTATTGCTTGCCACAAAGCGGGTCTTCTTGTCTTCCGACCAGACATGGGGCAGAAAACGTGTATATCCCCATTCCTCTTCATCTCTGTTCCTGTCATATAAAAATATCAGCTTCACATCCGTATAGCAGTTGTTTGCTGCGATCTGTGCCGTAAGGAGACGAATGATCTCATAAGCTCCTTTCTTTTTTTCTCCTCCTGTCACTCCGATCAGTTTATTGGCATATAAATCCACATTGACCGGCACCTCATACAGGATACTGTATTCTTCCTTAATCGTACGCGGTCTTTCGGAAAGCGCATCGCTAACCAGTGTAAATCTTTCCTTTGGCACGTTAATTGCCATCTGAAAGGGCAGATTTCCAGTACCCAGCCTCTGGCACAGAAAATCTTCATGCTTACGGTTTCGGCTCCAAAGCTCCGTATTCTTTTCCCCATAAGTAACCACCACGGATGCCGGCGGGTACATTTCCTGAAGAATGTTTCTGCTTCTTTCATATTTTTCCCGTATGAAATCCGCCCGCTTAATCAGATAATCACTGTATGCCTGAAACCTCTTTTCTTCGCCCTTTCTAATCTCGCGTTTGTTATAACGGATGTTGGCGAGCGCCCAAAAAACACCGATCAGCGCGGAACCCACTGCCGTGATAATTCCGGTATACATATACATACTTGCACCGTTTCCTTTGGAGCTTGCACCGATGATCGTCAGGATACTGCCTGCCAGCATAGGAAGCATCATGGTAAAGGACGGTCCGATCACCATCCAAAGCGGCTTTTTGCTTTCCTCCTTCGGATTAGGCGGCGCTTCAATCTCGATCGAGTCCGTTTCCGGCTTCATGTAGTTACGCGGCGCCCTGTGAAAGTATTTCTTTCCCATTGCCGCATCCACTCTCACGGCAGAATCCCGTGGCAGTTCCTTCTGTCTGTATATGAGAAGTCTGTCGTCTGTCAGGCAGGAATTCTCCTCCGGCGCACAGATTGCCAACACGTCTCCCAAATACACCATTTTCAAACCATAGATGTTTATGGTATCACCAATCTTCAGTATCTGTGACGCAGCCGCCCGTTTTCGGTTGATAAAGGTACCGTTTGAACTGATGTCCTGAAGCAGAAATCCTTGTGGTGTCTTCTGCAAAACAGCATGCTGCCGGGATACAAGCGAAATATTCTGATAGACGATATGATTCTCCGGTCCGCTGCCGACAGTGACCCTGTCAACAGAAGAAATAGTAAACTTCCGAAATACAGAAAAATAATGTTCCGTCTCCCTTACGATCAGAGATATTTTCGCTCCCTGTCTCTCAAATACAGTCAAAATGTCTCCATCTTTCAGCGCTCCACGCTCCTGCCCAGCCTGCGCCGCATAATAATATGCTTCCGTGTTTTTTAGAAACCATTCCTTATTTAAAATTTCCAGTTTCAGCACTACATCATCCGTAAGCCCGAATATGCCTCTTTTCAGCAATATTTCATGATCCGTATTATTGACTGCCGGAAGCAAAAACTCACAAAACGCATTTTGTGTATAAGCCGATAATATGATACTCATTCGTGTTCCCTCCTGCATCTTTGGTACCGTGACTCCGTTTACAGTTCGCGGTTAATTCTGTCAAGCAGCCTGCGCCGCTTTCTTCCTGCCGTCGCCAGCATCACGATCAGCAGCAGCAAAAAAAACGCCGCTCCCGCGATTCCGCCAACAAACATCCATTCTCCTATTGTCATATCAATCCCTCATCACAATCAGTAAACTCCGTATTTTGTGACCGCTTTCTCTAATCTGTTTATCCCTTTTATAGCCAATTTCCTTCTACTAACTGCTCATATGCCTGTCCAAGCAGGTTCATTTCCATATCGGAATCCGCCTTCGTGCCGCTGCCCGTAAATAACCTGCCCGCTGCGTCATAGTATTCCAAAAAACGCGTATAATCTCTCTCTCTGTTATCCTTTGCCGCTTGTATATCAAGTTCCAGAAATGCCAACCGCTTGTAGGTACGGTAATCTTCCCCGTAGGAAGAAAGCATTTCCGTAAACTCATGCTCAGCTGCCTCATAGTTGCCAAGTTTCCCATAAAGAATCCCGATGTTATTATGCGTAAGGTAGGTGTCCCACCCAAGTCCGGCTATTTCCTGCAGGTTCTCAATCGCTTTCATATCATATTCCGCCTGCCGCGTAAGTTCGCCTAGGTCGATATAGGTCTGTGCCAGCAGCTCAAGAATGACTGCTCTGTTGTCCCTGCCTACTGCATCTGCTCCTTCCTCAAGAACCGCCGCCTTCCGCAATAATTCCTGCTCAGTTTCCGCACCGTCATAGAGACTGCTCCACATCACATATGCCCGCAGAGTAACATAATCATCTTTTGTCTCATCCAGACACTGCCTGAAATAGTTCTCTGCTTCCTTCAACATTCCCTGTCTGCCGCTTAACTCCCCCTGTGCCAGCAAAACCCTGTCGTTCTCACCGCCTAGCTTTACCGCCTCTTCCAAAATGCGGGATGCCTCCGAAATCTGTCCGCTCATTGCTAACGCAATCGCATAGTCTGCATAATAAGAAGCCGCATAAGGATCACAATTCACCGCCTCACTGTAATACTTGACTGCTCTGTCGTATTCTTTCATTTCCATATAGCCATTTGCCAAAAGAAAATACATACTGCCTTTCTCTTCGTCAGAAAACTCCCATATCTTCTCCATGATTTCTTCCGACAAATAGCTGGTCATCTCTGTATATTGTCTTTTCTCATACAGATACCACGCCCTTTGGTAATAGGCTTCAGCATTGTCCGGAAACATCGCCATTGCCTCACTGTAAATCTCGTCAAAATGTATCTGGTCTCCTCCTTCCTGCCTGCATTCTTCCATTTCCGAGATTAGAAGATCATACGTTTCTTTCTTTTCTTCGCCTATCTTTTCATACCCTAAAAAGGAAAGAATTACGCTCCCGGCAATTCCGGCCATACAAAAAAACGCTGCCAGCTCCTGACGCAGTACCAAATGTCGGTATCTTTTATCTACTTTCGCAATCCCTGATGCCGCCTTCAAAAACTCCGGCGCACTTTGAAACCGTTTCCCAGGCTGATACGCCATGCATCGGTTGATCAGATTGGCAAGCCCTTCCGAGCATTCCTGTGTCCCACTCATCACTTTATCTGTAACTGCTCCATTTCTATCCGGTGCGCGCCCTGATAATAACGCATACAGCGTTGCGCCTATGCTGTAAATGTCCGTCCGCTCGTCTATCATCTGACCGGAAAAGGTTGCCGTCACTGAGAAGATGTCGTGATATACTGATACTTGAGCCTCTACTGCTCCCGCACCCAGAAGCAGCGTTCCACTTCTGTTCTCCTCATTTAACAACACGGTTCTGTCTCCACTTTCTTCCTCTAACAGTACGGTTCTGTCCCCGCCTTCTACATTCAGCAGTACAGTTCCGCCCCCGTCTTGTGCATTCAGCAGCACCGTCCCCTGAAACGGCTGCTCATCCCGTATAGCAGATGTCCCTATACCACAAGTCCTTTTTACTTCCTCCACAAGCTTTATCTGCTCGGGCGCGGCATAGCCGGGCGTATACCCCATGTTAAGACTGATGCCTCCGTTTTTCACTTGAGAGATGTTAAAATCGATCAGGCAAATATTGTCTTCAGGAGTCAAAATCAAATTCGCCGGCTTAATATCTCCATGCACGATTGGCGGATTCTGTCCATGCAGATAGACAAGTACCTCGCCAAGCTGTCTTGCATATTTTGCCGTTTGTGCTTGTGTAAAGCGCACACCTTTTTTTAACAAACTTTCAAAAGATTCTCCCTGTATATAATCCATGACGGTATAGACCGAGCCGTTATCTTCTATGAAATCCAACACGGGCGGTAAATAGGAATGTCTCAGATTTTTTAAAATGTCCAACTCGCTGCGAATATCCACACTGCTCCCTGCAATACGGTCATGAATCTTTTTCAGCACCACATATTTCTCCATCCGCACGTGGTACGCTTTATAAACGGTTCCACCTCCACCCGATCCGATTTCCACTATATCCTTGTATGTATCCTGTAAAACCATCCTGATATCAAACCTTTCCCTGCCAAAGCACGATTACTGTTCTATTACATTGACTGGTGTCAGCACTCCCGTTACACTGCTATAATAAAATACCTCTTACTTCTGCGACTAATTTTGTCTCTACCTGATTTTGGGAGCATTCACAGAGACTGGCTGAATACTCACCACCCTTTCACCACATCTGGCACAAATCTTATGTTCTTCCTGTATCTCATATCCACATTTTCTGCAAAACATTACATCCCCTCTTTCCTATAATCGCAACAAAAAAAACCGTTTCATTATAGGCTGAAAAAATATCTTTTCAGCCGATAATGAAACGGTTTTTCCCTCTTATTCGTATTAAATAATATTACAAAATCAGACAGGTACTCTGTCTGTCTGTCTGTCTGTCTGTCTGTCTGTCTGTCTGTCTGTCTGTCTGTC
>CAZZNE010000022.1:0-58691 GCA_964655525.1 uncultured Clostridium sp. | reverse complement strand
TAATACAAAAGGGCAGAGGCACTATAAAAAGTAAGACAAAATACCTATTTTGTCCTGTTTTTATAGATTTTACTATAACTATTTTTATTTTTCAACTACTAATCATGTTTGGGAGATTTGATATGTCTATTTTTAAGCGCGACCATAAAACAACAGAGATTGAATTAAGCAATCATTTGAAATCGTTCGGGTTGAAAAGAAAACTATGGGATAGCTTGGCGGAAGAAAAAGTGTACCATATTCTTCGCTATTATATTCATGAATCATATATCATTATCCCACACGTTCCATTTTTAGAAGTGTTTCCCATAAAGGATGATGTTGACTATCAGGTCAAAGAGCAGCTTCGAAGTAAGGTTACGTCTTATCACTTTGATTTTGTTGTGTTTGACGCTTGGTTTCATCCGGTGTTGATCATGGAGCTTAACGGTGGTGTGCATCAACAGAAGGACTATAAAAAGAAAATTGACTCATTCAAAAAACGAGTATTGGATGAAATCTGTGCGGACGGCAAAGAGAAAATCAGACTGATATTTGTTGACGAATTATGCAAATCAAAAACAGATGATGAGCTGATAGAGATTATTCGGGATAAGTTGAAAGTAGAGCTAAATGACAGAGTTAAATATCCTACATATTGCTGCTATTGTGGATATATGATGGATTATAAGAAGGGACCGCATGGGTGGTATTATGAATGCTGCCAAAAGGATTGTACTGCACCTACGAATCGCAACAACCGACGAATTATAGGAGAGAAAAATATAGATAAACTTCCGCCTGCCATACTTAAACTTGATTTACAAGAAGAATTAACAGCAGAGAAATTGAAGGGATATGTTAAGAGGTAATTTTACACTAGGAGGATAAGGCGATGAATTGTTTTACTCATATCATGGTGCCCGCTGTGGCACAATGTGGAAAATGTGGCAAATTTCTTTGTAAAGAATGTGCAACAAGATATCCTGATATGATTTGCGAGGACTGCGCATATGCAATGCGGGATCAGGAGCATAGGAAAATTGTAAGGCGCAATATTTTGGGATTGTGTATTTTTGTTATAGCGGCTATATGTATATTTGATGAACAACGAGATATTTTTCCAATGTGGCAGACTATTCTTGTCGCTATTGGTGGAGGGTGGTTTTGCGCAGGGATTCCGTTTGGATGGTATGCTTTACGCCGTTTTAGGCTTCCCGATGACATCATCTTGATAAATCTTGTTTTATTGATAATTTTAGGTAGTATTAAGATAATTGCTTCTATCATGATCGGGTGGCTTGTTTTGCTGATTTATTTGTTTAAGTGCCTGATAAACAAAACAAGCTCAGGAAGGGCTTAGAAACAGATAAAGCAGGATTTCTCTAAATTATCAGGGTAGGCAATATCCTTTGGCGGAATAAACAGTTCATATACTTCGACATTATATATAGCGGCAAACGCTTCAAAACGGTCAAAGCACCAACGGGGCTGTGCCGGTGATTTGTAATTGTGCATCTTGATCAGATAGAAGGTGTCCATCCCGGTCAGCTCTGATAGTTTCTGATAGGTGATGCCGTGCTCTTTCCGGAGCCGGTTTAGATTATAGCGAAAAATATAGTCTGTCTTGGTCATAGCAGTAACTCCCCCTTTCAAGTGAACCCGGTTCATCTGACAATGAGTACGAAGTTCCAATAAGCACCATCGATGGAATATTCCATATAAAGATCATATTCAGGATGCGCGGGCATGTGGTATTGAAGACTGACATTGTCCGCTGTTTTTACAAGAGAATCGTCGATGTATTCTAATACAGTAACATCCTCCATGCCAACCTGTAGCAGATATTGATAAGTAGAATCACGTCGTATATCGATCGCATAGAGGGGGAGTGTTTCGCCGGGGGTGAGAAAGAGCATATCATCGTTAGTAAACTGTAATATGCCTTCCGTATCTCCTAAGTCGGGAATAATCTCATCATCGATATTATCCCATTCGGCAGAATGCTCATACAGATCCGGTGTGGTGGAAATATTGGTCTGTTCGACGGGGGCTTGTGTGTTGCTGCTCATAATCGGTGACATTGGAGCAACTGGTTCCGATGCAGATGGATACAATTCGGTGTTGCCGTCTGATAAAGATTCTACGGTCTGAAAATGCGAGGATGGTTCTTCAGATTGGATCGCTGCATTGTGATCCTGTTTGCCGCAGCCTGCGCAGAGAGCAAACAATGATACGGTCAAAAGGTATAGATTTTTCTTTTTCATCGTGTTTTCCTCCGTTTCAAGATTTTTGATTATGAGGATTGCTTCAAGTGAACCGGGTTCACTTGAAGCTAACATTGATATTCATAGTGCGGGTTCGGTAGGTGTAATATTATGAAGCATAGAAGCTAGTGTTTCACAGTGATCGAGGAGCTCTTCTTCGGTCATGGTAGAGTAATCTTCTGTTTTCACATCAGAGCGTTTGAGTATCTGATATTCTGCAATTTGATTTTTCAGCGTTGCAAGAGAATCCATCGCAGCGGAAAAGGCGGCCCGGAGCTTAAGGTCGGCGGAAATCAGCTTGCCGGCATGTTCGGAGAGCGTTGACTGTTTGCTCTGCGCATGTAAGGCGTTGATTTCGTCTTGGAGCGCCTTGATCTGTTGATCATGCAGTGTCGCAAAATCGTTTTCAGAAAGGGCTTTATTTTCGAGCGATAGTGATTGTATTATGTCTTGTTTTTCTTTAAGCTGTTTGAGCAGTTTTTCTTTTTCGCGTAGGAGTGCTGAAATCTCATCTGTTTTTACTGAGACGCCGGATCGTATGAGCTGTAAGATTTGACGTTGTTCTGCTTCGTCCAGTTTCGCAATCAAGGTACTGTTCTTCAAGGATAAGTTGCTTCGGTCAAATTCTTCCTTTAACTCGGGAATCAGTTTGTCAAGGCTTTTATAGTTTGCCACCTGTCGCTCTGTGATATTTAAGTCTGCTGCGATCTGCCTGTTTACATTGATCTTATCTGCTCTTTGCCGTCCGGCATTTTTGCGGGCATAAAGTTTGTCCAAACGGGATACATTTGCTGCGCGGACAGCCGGATCATCCGGCCGCTTTACTTCATTCGTAATGATCAAGCGGATTTCGGAATCAATGACGCTTTCCGGAAGCTGCCCGATGTTCTCAGAATCATAAACAGTAAGGTCAATGTCGTCTGTAAGACGCGCCTGTACCAAACAAGGATAGCCGCGTTCAAATGATTTCACATGCGTTTCATAAAGCTGTTGTTCGGTTTCTGTAAAATTGCCGTCCTTATAGGTGCTGATAAGCTGATCAAGCGCAGCGGCGCGTTGGTGTCCGGCCTCTAATATATACACGTCCTCGGCCAAAAGATAGACGACAGTCAGCGGCTGCTGTAAGCCATAATGAAGGATACTGTCTGCAAGCTCATTCACGGTGGCGGCAGGATAAGTGTTTTTTTTGTTGTTCATGATGCGGGAGCGTGGGATCTGCTTGATCTCCATTGGAGAGAGATCCTTTTTTGCATCTAATCTGTTTACGGTCTGCGCGAGATCTGTGCTTGAGATCGGAGCAGGAGCAAGTTCAGATGAACCCGGTTCACTTAATGCCTTTGCACGAAAATTAAATTTTTGTTCTGACATATCTGTTCTCCTTTCAAGCGAGACCGATGGAATGTTTTAATAATAACGTTCCGTCAGGTGGGAGAATTTCCATTTCCAGTATCAGTTTTGCATAATCGAATACGGCGTTTGTATTGGGGCAGTAGAGCAGCACCGGTTTTAATGACTGCGCCAGTTCAATCATTTTAACATCCTTGCGGATCACGGATGCCATGAGTCGTGTGCCGAGCGAGTTGTGGAATTTCTGTTCGCCGTCACGGAAGGATATGGTCGTAGTTTCAGCTTTTGTAATGAAAGCGCCGCCGAAGATAAGTTGTTCCAGGTCATGTTCCTCTTTGATGTAGAGAATGGTATCAATCGTTTCCTTCAGACCCTTGTATGAGAACTCCTCCACGCATACAGGAACATAGATGATGTCGCTTGCGAACATGCTGTTGACGGTGAGCGTATCGTTTGCGGGTGCATTGTCGATCAGAATATAATCGTAATCATCTTTTACAGCTGCTAGAGCTTTTTTCAGTATGATATTGTTATTGCCGACCGTATTTGAAGAAATAGACAATTGTGTATGTTTGTGCCGTTTGGAAGACGGAAGGATGTCAAGATTGGCGATATTAGTAGGGTGGATCGTCTTGCAAACGTCTTCACGGCTGCGGAAGCGATATTTGAACAGCTCGGCAATATTGAGAAGTTCGGGGTTTGAAAATCCGTCCATAACGTCAGCGGTATCCTCGATGTATCTGCCAAACAGCATGGATAGATTGGATTGTTGATCCAGGTCAACGACCAAGGTAGCATATCCGAGATACGCTAAAAGCTCTGAAATGACAGCGGTAGAAGTAGTCTTCCCGACGCCGCCCTTGTTATTGATAATTGAAATTGTAGTACACATCATGTTTTCCTCCTTTTCATGCAGGCAATGTATCGATAAAAACAACATATATCATAAATGACATAATTACAACAATAGAATTGTCGGACAACGGGGCGAGTTTGTCTACATTTTAAGAAGTCAAGTGAACCGGGTTCACTTGACTTCTTTAGGTTTTCTATAAAATTGGGGATAGGAATGTTGGTGAAACAGGTCAACTAAGTAATGTGACACTAAATTATATAGAGATAGGGAATGATCAAACAGGCTCAATAGAAATCGGATACTTTAATAACGATCACTCCGTCGACTTCTGCAATCGATCCTTCCTCTGGGAATACCGGCATGTTGGCGATGTCCTTGCTTTGTATGAGTAGCTGATATTGTTGGCCCGAGCACAAATTTAACCGGATGCCGCAATACTCTGACAAGACCCCCTGCCATGATCGTTTATGATTCTCAGCCTCCGTGCTCCACCAACCACCAAATCGGGCATATTCGTTTGCATTCAGGTAAGCCGTTCGTTTGATGTAAAAATCATTCTCTGAAGGCTTCCCCACAAATGCGAAGACAGCATTTTCGCATAGATAGCCGTTCGTATCCAATACGTTGATGATACGGTTTGCCAAATTGACTGTCGCAGTTGTTCCTTCTTGCAAGGCGAGTTGATCATTGCTCACGGCCGCAATGTTCCCCCAGAGTAAGAGAGCAACAAGCAGGCAGCTGCATCTTTTGATGTAAAATCCACCTGCTCCTTGTGTTGGAAAAAGCACAAAGAGTAGCAGGATGCTGACGATCATGCTCATTGCCATTTGCAGCGATATGTTATTACCTACGACTATGATCAGGACAGCGTTGCACGCAGCCGGGATCAGCAATATACATGTCAAAAAAACCAGCGCATAACCTTTCTTTTTTCGGAACAGTTGAATAAACTGCCATAGCACACAGATTGTCATGAATACGATTGTAACAATGATGAAAATATTCATGCCGGATATATTGCAATACATCTTATTTACAAAAAAGAAACGGTAAAAATTCTGATAGCACCGTAAAAACGAATCCGGCAGATGCATCAGAATATTGGACAAAGAAACCTCGGCGGCACCGCGATAAGAGGCGAGTGATACGCCGGCTCTGAGCAATAGCAATTTTGTTAGGGCAAAATAGGCGATACCGCCAATCAGGATAGAAAAAATGCCCGTTATCACGTAATCCCTGATTTCTTTTCCTTCCTTGCCGTTCATGAGCATTTGAATCAAAGCAATCAGCAACAGGAGACATGTAACCCCGAAATATGCCTGATAACATCCCATGGACAGGGCGATCAGCAGACCGGTGAAAGCGATCCGGCATAAGCTTTTCATTCTGACGAGTACGAAAACAGCAGCAATACTGAAGAGGTATGCCAAACCGAAATTCACGGAAGTATAGCAATAAGATAGGGATGCGCAGACGACAGGGTTGCCAATCAATAAACCGGCTGTCAATACAACCGTTACTTTGCTGTTTAATGATAGGAGTTCCACAAGAAGGCTGTTAGCGACTGATAGGATCAATAACGTTAAAACGGAATTCAGCGGCACCGAGACTACGCCGAAACGCAGCTTATCAAAATAGCGGATCAGACCTCTTCCTAAAGAAATTTCCCAGTTTCCGGCAATGAAGTTGGAGGTATTCCAAATTCCGTCCATATCATTCACTAAGTTTCCAGACAGTAGCATAAAATATAGAAGTATTCCGAATGCGGTTTGCAATAATATGAACCGGCTATGTTTTTTTAGCCAAGTGAATGTAACTGCCTCAAAATTGCCTATAAGATTGCTGTACTTCGCTAGCATTCCGTCTTTCATGACTGTACCTCAAGCTCCTTCCGTTTGTCAGATATTGCCGAACTATAGCTATCATTTTAACACGAATTGGGACACATTTCTACTAGAAAAAGCGATTTCGGGTTATTTGCACCACGAAATTATTGATAAAGCGTATTCTTTTCAATGCTTTTTGACATATATGCACCACGGCTCATAATAAAATGCTACGTTTGCATCACTGCAAGAATGCAGTAATTTACAGGCTTTGCCTGTAAGATGTGCTTCGGCGGTGCACCGCCCTATTCCTGCCTTAATTTTTGGGGGAAAATTAAGGTCTCAAGTGAACGAAGTTCGCTTGCGCTTTTTAGGAATCATGGTCTTGCTGGTGTCCGCTTCTGACGGGGACACCATGCTTTTTAGCCTGTGCAATACGATTCTCCTTTGAGGTACTTTGCATTCTTAGCTGATAAGACTGTTGTTTTTGCCGGGATTGACTGCAAAGAACATTAAAGGCACCGCGAAATAAGGTATAGCAGGCACACTTCTGCAGGTATTCCTGATGCTGCCGTTGGTATTCCTTCTGTTTTGCAGCGTATGCTTCAGCATTTAACTCTTTGCGCAAGGCTTTCGCTGATGCCAAGATCATATTTCCTAATCGTTTATAAAGATCTCTTTCGGCGGATTGTCGGCTATAAGTAAGCTTGGAGGTACTAGGGGAATATGTCCTTGTGATGTTTTCAACAGCCTGCATGTAGGATAGGAACTGTTTATGCATTTCAGGGTGGGAGAGCAGTAGTGTGCTGATGTCGTCGATATGCTCTTTGATCGCCGGATCGACAAATGCATAGTTGATCCTGCCGGTGGCAGGGAGTTCATTCATCAATGCCAGCAGCTTTGTCTGTAAATCGGAAAGCATGGCATTTTTTAAGCGTCCGGGAATTTGATGGGAGCCGGTTCCGGGAACGAGATTTTCTTTTAGGGCTGCAAAATCATTTTTAGAAAGTTTTTTTCCAAGATCCAGCATGAGATCTCGCGACATGGTTTTCGCAATGACTTCCTGTTCCCGTTCTGCACGGAATACTTCACCGGAAAGTATTTCCCGGCATTTGTTTTGTCTGGACACATGAATAAAAGGAGAGCATGTTTTGGGCTCTTTGTTCCAAAACATGTAATGGCAATGTGGGTGACCTTTTTCCATGTGTACGGCGGCCGCCCATTGGAGATTTTTTAAGGGAATGTGGAATTGCGCAGCAATATCGGGCATAGTTGCACGCATGAGAGTTTCCCAGTTTTCCTTTCGGTCATATCCTAATTCGATGGCATCTTGTTCTTTCAAAGAGACGATTCCGCGATAGATGTTTTGTCCGTTTGCGGTCAGGTCGGCAAGATGGTTGCCTAAAGCGACCGGATCGCCCTGAGCATTGCCAAAGAGACCACTGCTCCCGGGACGCTCCGCGATGTACTTGATGTAGAGATCGTTGGAAGATTCAGGACGTTCTTCAGAAGACGTCGGATCTTCTAGGTGTGATAGTTCATCTTGGAAAGCCTGGTCATAGGATGATTGAGACAGATCTACACCCTCACGGGTAGCAATGTAAACGAGGTAATTACGATTGCGTACCCGTGATTTTTGCAAGTTTGGGTTGTGACAGCGAATGATTGAGACTAAGGGTGCATGCATAACGAAACCTCCAATTAAGAGAAATCCCCACGCCGCTGCATGTAAGCAACGGCTTTTTTTCGTGCCTGTTCATACGTTTCGCTAACTTCTGCCTGCATATTGTCGGGCACAAATTTTGCGATTGCTTCCGCTGCGAGATAGGCGGCAGCTCCCGCCTGTACTCCTGATTTTGCGCTGATAGCAGCGAGACGCTCCACATACGGTTGCATGACATCTTTTAGCTGTTCGCGAATGATACCGGCAATAAAAGTGATGTTTGCAGCCGTTAGCTCACCATCCAAAGAACGTTGGACAAGTTCCCGGACTGTTCCGGCGACAGAATCGCCGTTCTTATCGGCGATTAATTTTAATTGTCGATAGATTTCATCATCAAATGTAACACTGGTACGCATTGACGCTTATTCCTCCTTCCGATAGTTTTTTGTATAAAGCCTCTTGTTGGCGAGTTGTGTATTGCATATAGATCATGGTGTTTTCGATGTTTTTGTGTCCGAGCCACCATTGAATGTCCTTAATATCAAATCCGGCGTCGCCGAGCATGACTGCCCGCGTATGTTTCAGTACATGGAAGTGATGTTTATCTGAAGGGATCGCTGTATTTTCACAATACTTTTTCATGAGTGTATCGAGCTGCTTGCGGCTGATCGGAGATCCCATCTGTGACGGGAACAGATAATTGGATTCAGGATAAAGCAATTGCCGGATCTTCAGATAATCATTCAGGGCACGTAAGACCTGATGATCGATAATGCGAAGCGTATTATGATTACTGCCCTTTTCCCGCCGACAATATATTTGCTGTTGGTATGGATCATAAGCAGAGAGATCCATATAGGTAATCTCACTTACGCGCAGCGCACAATAATAGGCAAGATAGAATATTGCCTTATTGCGTGCTGCATGTCTTGTGTTATCCGATTCTAAAATCCGGAACAATTGTGCTAATTCATTGTTTTTCAAATACTTAATTTCTCTTTTGCTTTTCATTATTTAAGGCACCTTTCTTTTGAATTTGGGACAAAATAGGTATTTTGTCTTACTTTTATAGGATAACAAAGAAAGGGGGTGACGAATATGACAACTTTAAGCGAATCTCGTTTGAAAAGAGAAAATCGCAGAAAATACAAAGTGATGCTGATTGTCAGTTTTGTGGAACTGGCGATTAGTCCGATGGCGGCGTACTTGGTACATCAGATCATTATTCAATTTCGCGAACATTTCCTTCGGTTTGAATCATTTGACTTTTCTTATCAGAATGCGCTGCTGATTTTGACGAGATCAGGACAGGTGCGTCTGCTTTATGTGTGTATTGAGCTGTTGTATCTTGCATTTGCTCTATGGATTCTGTTGGAAGATAACAAAAAGCTCAGTCAGGTAGATACGATGCAGATCACAGAAGATATTAATATTCCGGTTCCCGCGGGTAACGGACAGCACGGTAATGAGCGGTTCATGAAAGAAAGCGAGAAAAGCAAATACTTTCAAGTATTTGAGTTTTCCGGAAAAGAAACACTTTCCGGGAAAGGCGGATTGATCGTACAGATGCAGAAAAAAGCGGGGAAAGAACTTATCTACTATGTCGGGAAAGACTTACATAGCCTGATCATCGGGGCATCCGGTTCGGGGAAAACAAGAAGACTTTTGTTTGAAACGATATGGCTGCAATTAATGAGTGGATTATCTGTGATCGTATCGGATGTAAAAGGAGAAATCTTTTATTATACAGCACCGCTTGCAAAAAAACTTGGATATGAGGTAGCTCCGATTGATCTTAGAAATCCTAAAAAATCAATTCATTATAACTTTTTACAGCCGATACTGGACGCTTTTGATGAAGGGGATCAGGCAAAGGCGATTGATTATACTTGGGATTTGGTATCCGTATTAGTAGGACAACAGAAAGGAGAGCCGCTTTGGTATAACGGTGAGACAGCGACGATTGCGGCGGCAATTCTGATCGTGGCGCTTGATGCACCGCCTGAGTATCGGAACCTCACAAATGTGTATTATTTCCTGGCGTTTATGTGTGAGTCGGATCCGATGGGGGAAATGCCGCTGAATGGGTATTTAGAACAGATGGACGATACGCACCCGGCAAAAGGTGTTTTTGCAATGGCAAAGATCGCAGCTGACAGAACACGATCTTCTTTCTTTACATCTGCATTGGGAACGCTGCGCTTGTTCACGAATCCGAATGTTGCTGAGATGACGTCAAAATCTGATCTGAAGTTGAAAGACATCAGCAGCAAGAAAACGATCGTGTATATGATCATTCCGGATGAAAAAAAGACGTTATATCCGCTCATATCTATTTTGATCACGCAAATGTATACGGCGCAGGTAGAGCTTGCAAATGAAAACGGGCTGCGTCTGCCGGTGGATACGGATTACGATTTGGACGAGGTTGGCAATTTCCCGATGATTCCGGTATTAGGTGCCATTTTATCAGCAGGACGTTCACGGGGCGTTCGTGCGAATCTGATTATTCAGGATTATCAGCAGCTTGAGAGTAAATACAAAGAAGATTTCAAAAACATCAAAACAAACTGTCAAGTGAAGGTATACCTCAAATCGGATGATCCGGATACGTTGAAATCCATATCGGAGAATCTAGGAAAATATACGGTTGAGGTGACATCGGCGTCATCCAGTGTTTCGGATGGAAAGACAAAGCAGGGAAGCTATTCCAGTTCTAGTTCGTTGACTGCAAGATCATTGTTAGAGTCGGCAGAGGTAAAACGAATCAGGGCGCCATATTCCATTTGTATGGTTACAGGGGAGTATCCAAGCGTGAACGTGTTGCCGGATTTGTCGGAATATCGCCTGAACGGGATATATGGTCTTGGGGATGAAAAGCATAACGCGCAGCTTATGGTAGAGAGGGAAGCTGAGAGGGAGGAGCATTTCATACCGGAGCTCCAGCTATGGGGTGTTTGGAAGAAATATCGTGAAGAACAGAGCGAAATGCAGGGCACAAGGATTTCTTTTTTAACAGAGTAAGAAGTGAACCCGGTTCACTTGAACCAAAATAATTCAAACATATTGGAGGAAAAAGAGGATGAGGATAAGACATGGAAAAAAAAGAAACAGCGGCATAACAGGACTGCGAAAACTGTACCGAGCGGTAATTTCCGCACAGGGCTTATGGATTTTGGCAGCTCCGACACAGGCGTATGCCCTTCAGGAGACACAGCTTTATACCGGCACGATTAATCTGATCAATGACGGACTGATCGTACTGCTCGCAGTGGAGGCGGTTCTTGTTGTGTTCCTGTTGGTAAAGGAACTGATCGCGTTGCAGGGTTCCGCAGAGGAGGACAAGCCGAAGCATAAGAAAAATATCAAAACGATTTTAGTGGTAGGCGTACTAGCGATTTCGGCGTCGGGTATCCTTACGGCGGTATTTAGCTATTATCGGTCATAGGAGAATAAAAGTATGGGGTGGATAACAAAAAAGATATGCGAATTTTTTGCGGATATTATAGACGCGCTCGTTGATGGGATGAATACGGTTCTGACGTATCTGTTTGGTAGCGGCTCCACATCAATTGTATCCGGATCTCAGATACAAACCTGCGTGGTAGCAGTACAGACGATAGCCACGGTGTTGGTAAGCCTGATGGTGGTAAAACAAATGCTAACTGTCTACATACTGGAGACGGACGGTGATGCGGAGACCGATCCTTTATCCTCTCTCATGAAAGCATCCATATCCCTTGCGTTGATATGGACCTGTCCCGTTATCACGAACATGCTGATCGGCTATGCAGGGGAAATGTATGAATATGTTTGGGGACGGTTTAACACAGGGATGAGTGAGAATGTGGTGAGCGGTAACATCCGTGAGACATTGCTCGGATCGGGGATGAGTCTGATCAACTCGATTCTGTTTGGGGCGGTGTATGTGATTGCACTTGTGTTGCTTGTGATCAAAGCAGCGCTCCGCGGAGTGGAATTGGGAATCATGGAGATCGTATATCCTATCTTCTGTGTAGATATGATCTCGACCAGCCAGGAGCGCTGGAAAACATTTTTTTCTTCCTATATCGTAGTGGTGTTTGGGTACATTATCCAACTTTTGTGTTTACAACTCAGCTATCACTATGGTTCTGAGCCCGGAACCGGATTTTGGTTTGCGCTCGCATTTCTATTCTTTGCGATTAAGGCTCCGAATTGGCTTGAAAAGTTTGCGTATGCATCGGGCGCAGGAAGATCTGCAGCGGGTGTGGCAAGGTCTGCAATGTACATGCTGCCGATGCTTAGGAGGAGATGAGATATGTTCGAACAACATTTGAAAGAGCTGGTTGAGGCAATTGCAGCGTTGGTCGTGGCAGCATGCGTATTAAAGATTGTAGCGGTATGCATCAAAGAACATACGAATGAGAACGGGGTAAAAGGCGTTATAGGTAAGATCAAGAGATATATCATTGTCGGTATCATTTCCGTGTGTATCCTAGGGATCACATCAACGATTGCCGGATACTATGGCAACTACACTGAGGAGTCTGGTGGGGGCGGGAGCCATATATCCGCAGGCGGTTATGAGCATGGTGGAGGAGGAGGGCATCACTAGGTTAGAACAGTGTGTTAATCCCCAAAATGAAAAGGAAGACTTATGAGCAGAAAACAACAGAGCTTTCAGGAGCAGTTAGAGCGGTATTATCAGGGAAAAATGAAGCGCTACGAAATATTTCAGCTTGGGGAATCACCGCAGGCTTTGGAGAAGTATGGGGTGCCAAGTCTGCCGGTTCAGATGCCGCAAAGTATATTAAACAAAATGATAAGACTGCCACAGGAAGGAAAAAGTCGAAGTGCGCATGGACTGCCACCGGAGATCGTGGAGACGATTCCGGAATTGCTATCCAATCCTGCGATGATAATAAAGGATGAAAACCACGAGTCAGTTGCGTTGCTTTCTGATCGTACAGATCATGAAGGAAATCCGTTGTTATTAGCGCTTAAGCTTAATGTGAATCGGAATGGTGTGTCCGTAAATGAAATACGAAGCTTGTTTGGGAGGGAACATATCAATATATTCCTTGAAAAACACGAGAACGGGATATCGATTGTTGACAAAGAAAGAGCCAAGCGGATTTTCCGTTTGGCAGAACCTCGATTGTCTGCGGCGTTAAAATCGCTTGACTACAATATGACTATAACGGAATCCGAGCAGACTGTCAATCCCCAAAATGAAAAAAGTACCCGTGCATCGCCTGAAATCGTAAAGGACATCCGGAAATCAGGCTTTCAAGCAACGAAAAGTCTGATTAAGAATATACGGCAGCTGGATGCGCTGAATGGAAGGGCAAATTCCATGCGGGACATATGCAGCGCGTATAAGAACGGCTGCACAGGAATGAATCAGGAGCAAAAGGATTTCGTAGAGAAGATCGCGAAGGAATGCAGAGAGCAGGAGCTTGCAAGAATGCAGTTCCCGGAAAGATAGGAAGGAACACAAAACAATGAGTGAAGGAAAAAAAGAGTTATACATACCGCTTAACGTCGTAGAGTCTCAGGATGTGATCAGCGGTATAGCCGGCAAGGAGATTGGTTACATTGGATGCGCGCTTATTGCAGGCGTTATCTTAGCAGTACTGACATTTTCTTTTTCGGGCAGCATGGTGCTTGCCGTTCTGATTGGCGGAACGATCGTTGCGTTGACGGTGATGTTAGTGCGGCGGGACAAGTTTAATGAGAGCATGCTTGACAAATTCCGCTTTATCAAGATCTATCTGAAGGCACAAAAGAAGTATGAGTATCAATATCACAACATTTACGGAGGGTATATCGATGACGGCGAATGAATTTGTCAATGTAAAGGATATAAAAGGAGGCTTCCTTTATACGCGCGATCATTATGTGTTTGGCTATCTGCGTATCCATTATTTTAATCTTGATCTGCTTTCGCAGGAGGAGCGCCGTGGAAAAACAAATGCATTATCCGCGTCATTCGGGGGAAGCAGAAAGCCATTTGTATACATGTCGTTTCCAAGAGAGATTGATATAGATCTGTATAAAAATGACCTGAAAAGAAGATACGGTGAGGAGATGTCTGATCTGGGACGAAAACATATCTTACAGGAATTGATCTATGAGGCGATTGAGCTTGCGACTTCCGGCGAAAATTATGAGCACCAGCATTTTATTAAGCTGTGGGAGAAAGCCGGCTCAGAGAACAGGGATGCTGAGAACATTTTGCGGGAAAGATTGGAGTCTCTGAAGATCGCATATGAGAGCATCGGTGTTCCGGTTGATATACTGACTCGCGAGCCGGAAGTCATAAAACTCTGCAACCTGTTTGGCAACGCTATACAGGCGCCATATGATCAGGTCGGGCAGAATAGTCGGTATGAGATGCTCACTGTATTGAAGTAGGAAGGAGTATAAAATGGCAAACAAAAAGCAGAAGGGCGGGCAAAAGGCGGTTGAGCAGGTCAATCAGCATATCTTGAACATTATTACGCCGGCGGGAATTGATTTTGACAGCAACCATGCAAACATAGGCGATCAGGTCGGGAAAGTGTATGCAGTCACAAAATATCCGACGGATGGGGTGGATTATGGGTGGATGGCACCTATTTGTAACATGGAGGGAACAGCAACCACGGTCGAGTTCCGCTATACGGACCCGGCAAAGATTACGGAGGTTTTTAATAAGAAGATCAGCGAACTGAAAGCGGATCGGGAACTTGCGAAACAGGAATCGGAGCGCCAGCAGATCGATCAGGCGATCAAGGATCTTCAAGAAATGATCCATCGAATCGGCGTGATCAATGAGCCGGTTGGATATGTGAATACGATGCTGCATATACAGGACGTCAATCATCAATCGCTGGGAAATCGCATGAAACGTGTGAGCAGTATTGCAGCTGTGGAAGGATGCAACATCAGGAACTTAAAGTACAAGCAATGCCAGGCATTGCAGTGTATTTCGCCCTATGGGCGACCCAATCCGGAGGTAGCAAATATCGGAAACAGAAATATGCCGATCTCATCCTTCATCGGCGGGTTTCCGATGGCAAGCAGCGGCATTAACGATCCAGGAGGCTATTATTTAGGCAAAACCAGGGGAAATAAGCTGATCATTCTGAATCATTGGATGCGCAATAAAGACCGCGTAAACAGCAACTGGTTTGTGACGGGACTGCCAGGAACGGGAAAATCATCATTTTTGAAAGACCTGTTTGTAAAAGAAATAGCGTTTGGGACAAAGCTGATCGTTTTAGACCCGGAGCGCGAATATCAGGAGTTGGCAAAACATCCAGATATTCATGGAGACATTATAGATCTTGCGGGAGGGATAACAGGAAGGATCAATCCGTTGCAGATCCGGTGTTCTCCGCGATTAGAAGCAAGTGATCTGGAAGAGGGGGAGAAACCGGAAGACTACTTTGAGTATGATGACAGTAACGGTATATCTGATATGGCGCTTCATATTCAAAATCTCCGCGTGTTTTTTAAGCTGTATTTCGGAGCGGAGGCTTTTGACTTCGGAATCAAGACGGCATTAGAAGAAAATCTGATCATGCTGTATGAAAAATTTCATATTACATGGGATACGGATATTTCCCAGCTACAGCCGGAGGATTTTCCGATAATGAGTGACTTGTATAACATGGTTGCGGAGAATGCGAGGAGGTATTCATCCGATTATAAGCGGAGTATTTATGACAAGTTGCTCGATATGCTTTACAGCGTGGCAAAAGGGGCGGATCAGTACATATGGAACGGACCGACAACGATCGATCCGCGCTCCAAATTTGTGGTGTTGGATACTTCGTCTCTTTTGGACCTGGATGAGAACGTGAAACGTGCACAATTCATGAATATCATGATGTGGGCGTGGCAACAGATGAGTCTTGACCGGACGGAGCCGGTGATTCTCGGCGTAGATGAAGGGTATCTGTTTGTTGATCCGGAGTATCCTGATCTGATGAAGTTTTTGCGTAATATATCCAAGCGGGACAGGAAGTATGAGGGCGGGCTTATGTTTATCACCCATTCGGTAGTGGATGTTCTTGATCCTGCGGTGAAACGGCTTGGACAGGCAATTATAGATAACGCCTGCTACAAGTTTCTGATGGGGTGTGACGGAAAAAACCTTCAGGAGACACAAAAGCTGTTTAACCTGACGGAAAAAGAGGTCAATGTTCTGGCGGCGAAGAACAGAGGACACGGGATTTTATTTGCGGGAAGTGTCAGGCTGGATGTTCAGATTGACATCAGAGAGCAGTTCTTGGCCATGTTTGGTAAAGCGGGAGGGAGGTGATGGAAAGCGGAGATAAACGAAGATTAGGAATACGGATTGCGATATTTTGCAGTCCGGCGATCGGTGCCGTACTGTTGATCGTTATTATTGTAGGGCTGGTTGGCGGGGTAGCGGATTTTGTGTATGATTCGGTGACCAGTGTGCTTACGACAGCTGTTTCGGATATGGTGGGCGAGCTCGGTGAAGATTTTGATATTACCACAACAGAGTGCTGGCGGATGATCACGGAAGCGAATGAGCTTTACCGGGAACAGGTGATAGAACAGATGGAAGAATATGAGGGAAAAATTGAGGAGTGGTATGAAGAATATCGTTATAACGATTATCTGAGAGACCATCATTTCCCTGATGAATACACGGTCGAGCGCTATATCTACAATATCGATTTCGCTTACGCCTTTACATGGATGACGATGTATACGGACTGTTTTAACGGGGACAGCATTCCGCTCGGTATGGATGAGATTCTTATGTTTTATGAGTCTATCACGCGGGTTTCTGCGGAGGGAGATTATTCTGAAGGAGTATGGAGGATCAGCAACAACATTCTTCCGCTTAATGCGATTGCGGAGCTGCTTTACCCGTCTGATACCGAGATGCAGGAAATGTTTTTGGATGATTATGAGTTATATGTCGATCTGTTTTCGTATTACGGTATCGGGTACGGTTCCTATGATATTTACAATGATTACACAGGGAATCCGTCGGACTATTCCTATGAAGCGATCCTGTATTCCTCCACGATGTCCGTACCGGCTTATTATCAGACGGATTATCCGAACGTGAGGTATGGAACGGGAAGTATCAGCGCCTGCGGATGCGCGCCGACCTGTATTGCAATGGTACTGTCATATATGACCGGAACGAATCTTACGCCGGTGGATATTGTGCGTTGGACGGGCAACCGATATTACGTTGCCGGATCTGGGAGCAGCGGAACCATATTCCCGGCATGTGCGGAGCATTGGGGCTATCAGTGTATGAATCTTGGGGGGAATATTTCGGCAGCAATCGAAGCAATACAGAATGGACATCCCGTGATCGTGTCTGTCAATGGTTATTTTACAAGCGGAGGACACTTTATGGTACTTACCGGTGTAACGGAAGATGGATATTTTATCGTGAATGATCCGAACGGGGCGAATGTACGGCGGTTTGGCACGAATCGATTTTCAATCGATCTTGTCAGGAACCATGCAGTGAATTACAGATACTTTTATTAGAATGGAGGGTATTTAGTGGGAAAAAGAAAAACAAATCAGATCATGCTGATCGCGATATGCCTGCTGATTGCGATATTGGCGGGGGTGTTGCAAATCAAAAATTGGAAAAAGGCGGAGCCGTTTCAGCTTGAACAGCTTTTTTCGACGGAGGATTAAGCATGGTATTTTATATCGCTTCTAATACATATAAGGAAGTCATCAACAGAACGATCAAGGAGGCGGATGTGATTTTATCCGGCGCAGTTTCAACGGATGAGATTTTTCTTTTGAAATATGTGAAAGAAAATGGGAACCAACTGAGCGGTTTGGACATGCTTGTGATTGATCTTTCGTGTTGTCAGGATGTAGATGATGAAATTGTGCAAGCATTAGAGCAAGTCCGGATTTTGGATTATGAGACAAGGATCATCATCATTGCAGCAAATCGGTCGGAGGGGGATGTGCTTCTGACGAAATGCTTTCAGATGTCCATTTACAATATCATCTGCACAGATGACTTTTTGGAGATTAAAAATCAGCTCTCGTTCTGTCTGACAGTGGGAATGGAATATAAGGATGCGATCCGGTTCAAGGATGTTAAGACAAAGGAGCAGCTCGTTGTAAAAAGAGAGATCAAGCAGGTAGTCAGTAAAGTGATGATCGCATTTGCGGGTGCAAGTGCGCGTATTGGTGTTACTCATCAGGCGATTGTGTTGGCAAATTATCTGCGCGCGCGTGGCTTCATGGTGGCAATTGCGGAATATAACGATTCGCAGGCATTTCGGCAGATTCAGGAGGCATTTGGGGAAACTACATTAGATGACGGGTGCTTCTCTATTAGGGGAGTGGACTACTATGCAGCTGCGGATGTGAATAAGATCGGCAGTATTATAGGAAAGTCATATAACTTTGTGCTTGTGGATTTTGGGTGCTATGAAGCCTGCGACAGAGTAACCTATAACAAAGCAGACGTCCGTATGATCGTCGCCGGTTCAAAACCTTGGGAAGTGGAAGCAGTCAATGCGGTTTTTGAGCATGCAGACAAAGATACGCTAAAGCAGTATCATTTTCTGTTTAACTTCACACCGGATAAGGATCACAAAACCATTAAGGAGAGCATGGGGGAAATTTCCAATGTATATTTTTTGAAACATACGGAAGAACCATTTACTGCGTGTGACTTTGCGGCAGCGGAAGAAATCCTAAAAGAATATATGCCGATCAAGGTAGAAAAAAAGAGGGGGATCTTCAGGAGGCATCGGGATGAAAAATAAGAAGGTGGAACGCAGCATCCTGTATAAAAAATGGAAGGAGGAACACAAAGAGGCACAGGAGAAGGAAACAATTAGTCAGGATATTGGAATCAATAAGGAAAAGATTGTCGTTAAAAAGGTATCTACAGCGGCAAGAGCATTGGAAATGATACAGGAGATATTTTTTAAGGTGATCCGCGTAACGGCATATGCAGCGGTCACGCTGCTTGCCAGTTTAGGAATGACAGTGCTTCTAAATGCAGAGCTTAGAGAAATAGTTTTGGAGACATTACTGGGGTATTTAAGATAGTCACGAAGATCCTTTTTGACGGTAATGAAATTAATCATCAAGAAGACAAAAAGTGTAGGAGGAAAAAATGAAGAAAACAAGAATTAAAATGATGGTTTGGATTTGGATGTTGATGGGTGTGTTGGTATGGAGTCTGCCGCAGGTGCCGGTACATGCTGAGACACAAAATGGCGGAGAGGTATCGCTTCCTCATATTCATGCCGGGAACTCGGCAGAGAAAGGGGGGTGTTTTACAGCACCGGTATATCATAGCCACAGCGGCAGTTCAAGCTCTGGAGGGGGCTGTTATACGATAAGACGCGAAAGCTCCAGACCTTGTACGGAAGGATATAGAAGCAAACTGGATTATGTTTGCAAGCAGTGTAATGAAGGCTCCTGTCAATGTGGAGCAAAAGACTATGCATATTACTACGAAGTCACTTGTCCGAGACATGGTCAGCAACGGGCAGGGTATACAACAAATACAATTTCAATCAATGGAAATTGTGGCGGAAGCATTACGGACGTTCATTATGATATAGGTTGTGGTAAAGCTGGTACGATTGTATCGTATGAAACAGACTGTGGTTACTCTGCCTGCGGTAGCGCTTACATTACAAATCAGGATACAGCAATCGCCAAAGAAACTTTGTTGACCTGCGAGGTGCTTTCTGCAGAAGCGGGCTGCCATGTGACGGGATATATCTGGTCTAATGGAGATTCGGCACAAACCACTACTGTGACGGGAAACGGAACCTATACATGCAGCATTACATATACAGATGAGAGTAGCGGGGGTGTCGGTTCTGTAAACGCATCAATCACGGTCAACAATATTGACAATCAAGGACCGACTATATCAGCAAATCAAACGGAAGGCTGGACAAAGGAGTCCGTGTTACTGACGGCAACCGCAGAGGATGGACAGTCCGGACTGGATGAAAATGCCTACAGCTGGGACGGCAATGAGTGGCTGCCTGGTGCAGAGCGGTCTGTAACCGAAAACGGAAGCTATACATTAAAGGTACGAGATCGGCTCGGGAACCAGTCAGAATATACCTTTACCGTATCCAATATTGATCGGGAAGCGCCAGTAATTGAAACGTGGCAGCTATCTAACGAAGAATACACAGATCAGCCAATCACGCTGACAATTACAGCCGCTGACCATGGAGCGGGTCTTGCAGATCAGGCATACAGCCTTGATGGAGAACATTGGCAGAGTGAAAATGCATTTGTGATTGAACAGAGCGGAACCTATATCGTATATGTCCGGGACCGGCTGGGAAATAGCGCATCGCTTGCGGATGAAGGAAAGTCTATTGAAATTACGAATGTTGATACGCAGGCGCCGGATATATTTGGAAAGCAAACACCGGAAGGCTGGACAAATGGGGCGGTGTTGTTGACGGCGACTGCAGAGGATTGGCAGTCCGGACTGCATGAAAATGCGTACAGTTGGGATGGAACCGAGTGGCTGTCCACGGCGGAGCGAACCGTATCTGAAAACGGTAACTACACACTAAAAGTACGTGACCGGCTTGGCAATCAGTCGGAATACACTTTTACTGTATCCGGCATTGATTATGGGATGCCTGTGATTGAGTCATGGACAGTTTCAACAGAGGCACCGACGAGTGAACCGGTAAAAATAGTCGTACAGGCCGGGGACTATGAATCGGGACTTGCTATGCAGGCATACAGTCTCGATGGAGAGCATTGGCAGAGCGAAAACGTATTTTTGATCAATGAAAATGGAACTTATAATATTTATGTTCGTGACAAAGCAGGTAATATGACATCTCTTGCAGATGAGGGTAAAGCCGTCGTTATATCTAACATTAGAAAAACAGAGCCAGGGGAGACTAAGATGCCAACGCCCGTACCAACACCAACGCCACCAACACAGCAGATTGATTTGGGATTGCCTGTTGTGGAATTAACGCTTGAAAGTCAGGGTGAATGGCCGAATGGCAAAAACAAGATTTTAGTAACAGCGCATGATACAGAGAGCGGTCTTGACAAAGAGCCATATTCGTATGATGGTGGTCAGACGTGGACGGATGTAGCGGAGTATGAAATTACTGAGTCGGGTATTTATGTGGTATTCGTTCGCGATGCGGCCGGAAATATAACGGAAAGCGTGATTGAAGCAGTAAAGATGGAAGTAATTGCGGAACTGGGAACAGGAGAAGAAGGAATTACGATTATTCCGCCGACAGTATATATGCCGATTCAACAGACAGAAGCGGATGATTTAGTACAGGAACAACTATCACAAGGAGACATGGGGGATGAATGGTTCACAGTGCAAGATCAGCCTGTAGGGACGGAGATTTGGCAGCCGGAAGAAGAGCAGCCAATCGTACAAATTGATGATCAAGAGACACCGGAGAATGGCATGATACCTCGGAGTGGCATAGAAGTAGAGAAAATTGCAGCGGCGGTTGTTGGAACCGTTGCGAGCGGAGGAATCTTTATCTTTTTTGTTTGGTGCTTGGGAACGTGGATTCCGGTATATGCGCAGACCGCCAGTGGACGGTATAAGCGCATCGGAAGTGTAGGACTGCGCCGCAAAAAGGAAATATATCAGATCTGTCTGGGGCGCATGCTGCTAAATCGGGCAGAGACAAATCGGTTCAAGGTAAAATTCGGAAAACAATTTGTAAAGAAGCACGGATCGGAGTTGCTGCGGGTAGGAAGCATGGCAAATGAAGCGTATGCTGATCTTACGATAGACGAGGAGGTCAAATTCCAGATTTAGATGATATTTCATTAAAACTTATGGGTAATAGATGGGAGAGGGCTATGCTCTCTCCCGAAAGGAGAATTTCATGGAAAATAATCAATACAAAGGCTTTGCTTATACGAAAGGAGGTAATAAACCCACCGTCGTATACGGAGCATCCTCGGAGGACATCCTTGCGAAGTTAAATTCTTATAATATTGCAAGAACGGAACAGGACAAATTTGTAGCATGCAATGTCGGCAGCTTGAATGCGGAGACGAGTAAATATGGGGATTATCATAGATATGAGGTCGCCACGGGCAAGGACATTTCTGCTGTCTATCTGCAGATTCCGCCCTTAAAAAAAGAAGAGTTTCAAACAGTAATCGCAGATCTGAAGGCTGCCGGGGCAAGATTTAATGTCCAAAAAAAGGAGTGGTACATCTCAGCCGATCAGGATTTACAGGCGTTTCAAAATATCTGTAACCAGTTTTCTAGCGAAAACATCAAAGATGCAACACAACAGACACCCAAGAAAACGATTGACATTCATGCTGAACTTGAAAAAATTGATCAAATGATAGAGCCGTTACACAATTCTAATGTACCCTTTCAGATTGAAGGGATGGAAATACAGTACGCTGTTAAAATGGAAAATCAACAGACCGTGATCTTTCCAGAGTCCACCATCAATATGTTGAGAGAAAACAGTTCAATGAATGAGTTCCTGGACAGATTAAATGAAAAGGCAGTCGAACAGCTTCAGCAGCTATCTAATGATCAGGAGCAGATCGATCTGGAACAGATTGCTGGCGAAAGTGAATACATGATCAGTGTTGACAGAGATTCCCATTTTAACCGCTGCACGGTGTGGTTTAACGACGGCAGGGAACCTGTCAGTCTGAATGGCTATGCCTATGACATCGATTTCCTTTCCATGGAGCCCGATGCGGTTGCTGACTTCGTATCGGAATACTTTAGACAACAGAATCATCCGGAATTGAGCATGCAGATGGAATACCGTAAAGGAGACTGGATCGACTGCTATGTACCGTTAAACCCGCAAGAGAGTTCCACTATTATGCGTCATCAGCCTCTCTATGTAGAGGGTATCCGTCATGTCGTTGGTACTGTGCAGGAGGTTTGGCCGGAGTTTGGGGGTGAGACGGATGCAAAATCTTATGAGATACTGGACAAAGACGGAAATGTGGATACCATCCGAAGCGATGAAATCTATGCGACCGATCAGGCGCGCGTGCTATTGCGTGCAGCTGGGGATGAGCTGACGGGCGTACAATTCGACTTACTCGCGGACAGACGACTTTCTGCAGCACAGATGGAGGAGATCCGCTTTGGATTTAAGGATGGACTGAGCGTAGAGAAGGTTGCGCTTTATGCCAATCCGGAAATGACGCCGGCCGAGATGGATCTGTGCCGAATCGGACTGATGAACGGGCTGTCCTATAAAAAGATTAGCGATCTGTTAAAGGAAACAAAAGAATTATCGTGGACGGACAGCCGAAACCGCTTAAATGGAGTAATCAAAGCAAGGACAGTCGCTCATGAGTCAGGGCTTGCTTTTTCGGAACATGCCACTCCGGAGGAAATAGGGGAGATGGATCCTTATGTATATGACGGGAGTATGAGCATTGAAGATCATATGCGGGTGATCAGCAGGATAGAAAAAGAAGCAGCGGTCAATTCTGCTGTAGAACCGACTATCCAGTCGGTGAAGGGTGCTTATGAGGCAGCCTTAAATGAGATAACGACAAACCCCACGCTGGCGGAGGTCGGAAAAGCAGAACAGATCATCAACTTAACGGAAGATTATGACAGAGTGAGTTTTACCACAGAGCAGAAAGATGTGATATGCAATTATGCGTATCAGACAAAGGACATAAAGGAAACGATCGAGCTGGTTCGAATCATGTCAGAACAGATGAGGGCAGGGGATACGGAGAAGCTGCAGGAGACAGTTGCGCAGGCATCTTCACCCGAAAAACAATCACGGTCTGCAGAGGAGGAAGAAACATTCTCCGATTCTGCTGATGCGGTACCGGAGGAGGAGGCAGCACAGACGGCCGATTTTTATGGGATGGAAGTTCCATTAGAAAATGGCATGTGGGTGATCACGATGGATGCAATTTATCATGTGAACGAACAGGGGATTGAAAAGCCGGACTTTAGCAACTGTGCTTTCCGCGGTATTGATTTTCCTTCTTCTTTCCCTACGTTAGATGTGAACTTTGCAAACAGTAAGTTTTATCAATGTAGATTTATTGGTTTTGATATGAGTCAAAGCAACTTCCGGGGCGCTTCTTTGCAGGAAACTTATTTGAAAGATGTTGTATTGGAACAATGCGATTTTAGCAAAGCGTCTTTAGAAAATGTCAGGATCAATTCATCTGAGCTGACCAGAGTTAATTTTACAGAAGCGACAATGAAGAATATCTATTTTGAGAACTGCGGAATGGAGGAGAATGATTTTAACATGACCCAAATGGATTGTGTGCATGTGTATGACTCCTGCGACATCACGGCGGATCAGAAGAACCTTGATACTGTTACATATACGATCAGCGGAGCGGATCCGGCGGAAATCGAGAAAACAAAAGAAAAGATGATGTGGCGCCTGTCCGGATCAGAGGTCAAATATGAGAGGAAAGAGGAACTGTCCCGGCTTTTTGAAAAGGAGAGCAACGATCCTGATACGCAGGAATGGCGGGAGGATTTAACGTACGAAGAAAGAGAGTTAGTGGAAAGTTGGGATAAGCAGCGTCACATGTTATCAGAGCTGTTTCAACTGGATAATGTACGGGTACATATCTGCGAAGATATTACCCAATCCGGATTTAAGCCTACGGAGACACTCATATCAAATATTCAAAAAATAGATGCCATTACAGGGAAACGGCATAGCCTAAAGGATGTTGTCGATCTGTACCGGCAGAACAATTTTCAAAATAATCAGGAACTCAGTAAGGCGGTGCTTGATATTGCGGAGGAGTGTAAGCAACAGGAACTTGCAAGAATGCCGGTTCCGGAGGCAAATATTCCGGGATAAGAGAGGAGGAACAGAGAGCCATGAATGCAGAAAAAGAGATTATTTTTATTGATGAGGAGACGTTACTGCATAATGAATTAGAAGAAGGGGATCAATATGGACCAGAAGACGAATGAATACAGGAAAGCGATTGCGGATGCCTTTGTGAAAAGCCTTCAGGAAAATGCTTTGGAATGGAAAAAAGGCTGGAATAGTTCCGTGGCAACACCGCAGAATGCCATAACGGGCAAAAATTACAAGGGACTAAATCGATTTTTTCTTACGCTCCATTCCATGAGCCACAACATCACAGACCCACGGTGGGCGACTTTTAAGCAGATCCAAGACAATGGCTGGCGGTTGAACAAAGGTGCTAAAGGGCTGAAAGTGGAATACTGGACGCCGGATGATTATCAGAACAAGAAAAGCTTAGAGTGGGAAGAATACAATAAGCTTTCGAAGGATCCGGAGAGAAGAAAGCAGATCGGAATTGTGGCAAAATACTATCATGTGTTTAACGGTCAGGACATTACCGGGATTCCCAAACTGCCGGAACAGCCGGAGCGAGTGGAGGCTGTTTCAGATCAGATCATTGATACGATTTCGCGCAATATGGGCGTGGAGATCACCAATGAGGGAGGAGATCAGGCTTATTACAGCATCCGGCAAGACAAAATCTTTCTTCCGCCGAAAACAGCATTTATATCCGATTATGAGTACAACTCTACAGCGCTTCATGAGCTGTCTCATGCGACGGGAGCAGCGAACAGGCTCAACCGGGATATAAAGAATCGGTTTGGTACGGAAAGATATGCGTATGAGGAACTGGTGGCGGAAATCAGTTCCTGCTATATGGGAGAGCATTTGCGGATTCAGCAGACAGCAGAACATGTGGAAAATCACAAAGCATATGTGCAGAGCTGGATTAAGGCAATTACCGAAAAGCCGATGGTACTGATGAGTGCAATCAAAGATGCCGAGAGCAGCGCAAACTATTTAGAATATCAGGCAGAGCTGATCAGTGAGAAGGAGTATCAGAAGACGCTTTCGGGTGTCCGGGAAGTAGAGACTGATGAAGTGACGCCGAAAAATGATGAGAAGGAATCCTCTGAAGTATCCAATCCGGAAAAAGTAGGACAGCGGATAAAACAGAAAATCATTACACAAGAAATCTATGAGAACATGATGTCTGATAGCATAATGAGCGTAGGACAGGATTTCACAAACTGTACGTTTAAGGATGTCAAATTCAATTGGTTTCGGCCGCAGATGCCGTATGCAGATCAACCTGTTGTTGATGTTGTGGATTTCCACGGAGCAGATTTTACGGGAAGCAACTTTATAAATTGTGATTTTTCAGCCGTGCAGTTCCAAAACAGCAGCTTTGAAAAGTGCCGTATCCAAGACTGCGTGTTTATCCGGAATCATATCAATCATTGCAATTTTTCCCATGCATGGATTTCTGGTACGAGAATGAATGATATAGATATGGTGGACAGTAATTTGTACAAGGCGACCATAAGCAATACAGACATTTCGAACAGCCAGCTGATAAATAATAATTTTTTTTGGACGACGATTCACGGTGATCCGAATTTGAAAGCCTGCTTTGCTGTTCGGAATAGACATGTTAATAAGATCAACTATTCATTTTGGGTCTGGAAGCAACATGCAGATCCTGTGCTCGGAGTACAGGATCTGGAGCAGGTTAGTGGCGTTAGCAATGCCAGACAAAAAGAATTTTATGAGGACTTTCATAATAGAGCCCAATGGACGAATCTCACAGAAAAAGAGCTTCAATTGGTAGAAAGCTGGAGGAATCGATGGAATGCGTATGTTTTCGGGACTGAAACGTTAAGAAAAAGGGAGCATATAATTGCCGACGACATCAGGTCGGCAGGATGGCGGCCGACAAATGGCTTGGTTGATCATATGATGCGGTTGGAACAGATAGCTGGAAAAGCATATACGTTGAAAAATGTCTGTGATCTTTGCAAAAAACCACGGCATCTCAGGCTTGAAGATATACAGAATAAATACATATCGACGTCGGATGAAACCATTTTCCATAGGGCATTGGATAATATCGCGCAGGAATGCAAGGGGCAGGAGCTTGCGCGAATGAGAGCACTGCAGGCAGCGCCGGCCGTGTAAAGTAACGTTATCTCCTTTAATTGATTATATCACGGTGTAACCCGTAGACAATGGTTTTGAGGAGAGGGCATAGCCCTCTCCGGAAAGGAGAAGATTTTACGTATGGGAAAAATATTGATTATTGCGGAAAAGCCGTCTGTCGGTGCTGACATTGCAAAGGCGCTGCAGGTCAGCGGCAGAAAGAACGGCTATATTGAAAATGAAAAATATATTGTGACCTGGGCTGTGGGACATTTAATCGGATTAAAGTATCCGGAGGAACACAATCCGGAATTTAAGCAATGGAAGCTGGAAGATCTTCCGTTTTCATTTCCACTTGATCAATCCCTGAAGGTGCTTCCTGATACAGCGGATCAGTTCCAAATCGTAGCATCTCTCATCAACAGACCGGATGTAGACTGCCTGGTGAATGCCGGTGACTCCGGTCGGGAAGGGCTGCTTATTCAAGAGTGGATTTATCGGATGGCCGGAAATCAGAAGCCGATCAAAATGCTGTGGATCAGCTCCTTCACGGAGGAAGCGGTTAAAAAAGCGTTTGCGCAGGGATTGAAAGAGCGTAAGGATTTTTTGTCGCTCTTGGATGAGGCAGAGGCGCGGGCAGAGGGAGATCATTTGTTAGGGATCAATTATTCGCGCCTGCTTACGCTGACAAAGGCAGAGAGGATGACGCTCAGTTATGGGCGTTGTCAGACGCCGCTATTACATATGATCGTTGCAAGAGACGAAGAGATCGACCACTTCCGGCCGACGCCCTATTACAATGTTTCTCTGACTTATGGAAAAGGGTTTAAGGGGATTTTAGTCGATGAGGCGGGAAAAAGAATCGACTTGTTGGGCAGAGAAGAAGTAGAACAACTTCTGGCACAGTTAAAGGATCAGGCGACGATCGTGCGCTATCAGGAGGAGGAAAAGGCACAAAAAGCGCCGCTGCTATATAATCTTGCCGGATTACAGAAGGCAATGGGTATTCAATATGGCTATACGCCGGATCAAACGCTTACGATTGCGCAAGATTTGTACGAGAAGCATAAAATATTATCTTATCCGCGTACAGACAGCCAATGCCTGAGCACGGATCTGTTTCATGAGATTGGTGAGCATCTTATGTGCTGCCATTTTGGTAAATATAAGACTTACATTGACAGGATCAATATGGATGCGATTGAGCCACAGAAACGCTATTTTAATGATCTGAAGGTGACAGATCATTATGCGCTGATTCCCACGATCCAAAAAGATATGGAGGAACGGTATCAAAAGCTGTCCGAGCAGGAGCGTAATGTATTTGATGCCGTAGTATCACGCTTTGTCGCAATCTTTCTGCCGGAGTATCGCTATACGGCGACAGAGATCATTGCAGAAAATGCAGGACACCGCTTTCAGAGCCGAGGAATCACCATCCAGTCCCTTGGTTATAAAGAGCTGTTAAAGGCAGAGGAAAAAGAGGAGGAAGGCGTCGATCGGGAAGAAAAGCAGATTCTTCCGAAATTATCAGAAGGTGCAGACATAACGGTAGATAAAAAAGAGATCTTAGACAGGATGACGAAAGCACCGGCGAGGTATACCATTGCCGGCTTGATCGCTGCGATGGAAAAATATAATATCGGGACAAGCGCGACGCGAGCGGAAATTGTTAAAAAGCTGCTGAAGCGTTTCTTTGTCACGCTTGAAAATGGAAAGTATTATTCGACGCAGCTCGGTCGGAGTTTTATTCAAATGATACCGGATGAGCTGAAGGATGTAAGACTGACCGAACGTTTTGAATCGAACCTTGAACAAATCAATCTTGGCACACTGACGAAACAGCAGTTTTTAGGAATGCTATTGGAAGATGTTAAGAGAAATATGGAACTTTTTACAAGGGAAGGAACAGAAGCAAATAAACTGCAGCGTGAAGCGCATACACTTGGTAACTGTCCGCTGTGCGGTCAAGCCGTTTTGGAAAGTGCAAAGGCATACGGTTGCTCCGGGTACAAAGGCGGATGCAATTTTGTGATCTGGAAGACGATTGCCGGTAAAACAATTTTGCCGCAGCAGGCACAGCAGCTTTTAACCAATGGATGTACAGCAAAGCTAAAGGGCTTTACCGGGAAAAAAGGCAAGTTTGACGCTGCGCTTGTTTTGAAGTCTGACGGAACAATCGGGTTTCAGTTTGAGAACAAAAACTGTAAAAGGCGTAGCTGGTAAAACATATAATGAACAAACGAAACGGATGTCAAAAAACATGGTTAAGAATACGATACCGACATACGAAAATCCCCATGAACGTGATATGATGCTAAAGAAGCAGTATCATATGCTGCAGAAACGTTTTTATGAAGAAAAAAGAAATGCTGAAGAAAAGAGAAGGGCGGAACAGAAAGTCGGGAGAGGGGAATAGCATGCGTTATACTGCTCTTTATGGCAGACAATCACTGGATGTCAAGGACAGCCTTTCCGTGCCGATGCAGATAAAAAAAGCACGTGCCGAGTGCGGTGAGGGTGAGGTATGTAAACAATATGTAGATAAAGGATTTTCCGGAAAGAACACAAAAAGACCGGGATTCCTTCAGCTGATGCAGGACATAGAGGATGACCTGATCGGCAGGGTGATCGTATACAAATTGGATCGCTTCAGCCGTTCCATCCTTGATTTTGCGGAGGCATGGGCGGTGATGGAGCGGCATCAGGTAGAATTTCTGTCTGTCAACGAAAAGTTTGATACTTCCACGCCAATGGGGAAGGCAATGCTCTTTATACTCATGATCTTTGCGCAGATGGAGCGGGAGACAATCAGTGAACGTGTGACGGACAACTATTATGAGAGGGCAAAGTTTGGAGGATGGCTTGGAGGACCGGCACCGTTTGGGATGGAGCTTCACCGGATCAGGGACGAGAGCGGGAAGCAGGTTCCGTCCCTGCGTTATACAGAGCAGTTTGCGCATTTGAAAACGGTGTTTTATGAGTATGCGCAAAGCCCGTTTCTTTCTTTGGGACAGCTTGCCAAGAAACTGAGGGAAGAAGAAGTCTTATCACCGGGCGGCGGCGCGTGGAATAACGTCACACTCTCGAGGCTTCTGCGAAATCCGGTGTATGTCATGGCAGATGCGGAAATATACAGATACTACAAGATGCAGGGGGTGAAGATCCTTCAGGAGCTTGCTGATTTTGACGGGACACATGCCGGCATGCTGATCAGTAAACGCTGTGCGAAGGACAGGCAGCGCAAGTCCATGGAAGATTGGACGTTTACGCTGGCGAATTGGGAGGGAAGGATTCCGTCGGATATTTGGCTGGATTGTCAGTCAAAGCTTTTACGTAACCGGCAGCTTGGCAGAAGCGGCGCCGGCAGACACAGCTGGCTCAGCGGATTGGCTAAATGTGCTTATTGCGGGCATTCCCTAGCTGTTACCTGTTATGGAGAGAGGCGCTATTTTCATTGCGCCGGTCGGAGGGACGGAATCTGCCCGAAAAAGGCAGAAACACTTTATGTAGAAGAAATTGAACGGCTTGTTGAGCAGGAGCTTACGTCCGTCATGGAACGCTGTCTTGACGATCCGTTTGTGTTAGAGCCTGAGCAGCATGCGGAAAACCGGCAGGAGCTTGTAAAGATTGAGGAAGAGATCGCGAACCTCGTGAGCTTCATCGGATCCGGAAAAGCGGTTGGGACAACCGTGAAATATGTCAATGACCGCATTGCGGCGCTGTCTAAGAGACAGGCACAGATCCGGGAGGAAGAGCTTGCAAATGCAAAAGGCAGGAAAATCAGGCTGAAGAACATAGACTTTGCAGAATTGGACTTAGAGCACAAAAAAGAGGTTGCAGGCGCATATTTGCAGAAAGTTTTAGTCTGCGACCAAAAAAGTGTTGAAATCATCTGGAATATCTAATACAATATACTATATCTTGAGGCGGAACAACTGCTTTCTACAACATATCAAACAACAGTCTTTTTTGTTTCTGTAACGAGGCTATCCACGTCCCACTGAATCGGATAATAGCCGCACTCCTCAGCGACGCGGATCACGGCGTTGTCATAGTCTCCGTAGGGCGGCCGGAACAGAAACATCTCATAACCCGTGAGCTCTTTGACGCGTTCATGAACGCTCATGAGTTCCTGCTTTTTTTCGGCGTCCGAGAGCTGGCTCATATTCTTATGATTTTCGCTGTGATTGCCGAGATCATGACCAGCGGCGAGGATGGATTTCACATCATCGGGATAGCTTTCCACCCAACCTCCTGTCATAAAAAACGTCACCTTGATGTCGTATTTTGCCAAAATAGAAAGAATGGTCTGCGTATCCTCATTTCCCCATGCCGCATCAAAAGTCAGGGCAATTTTTTTATCGGGGGTATCCACGCAGTAGATGGGAAGATTCCTGCCACCGACACTGCTGTTTGTGGCAAACGCTTCCGGAAAGTGCTTTTGAATTCCGGTAATGAGGGCGAACACCGTAAAAAGAAAACAGAGCGAGAGGATCCCTTTTTCCAAAAGCCAGCTTAAGTACGATTGATCGTTTGATTCCTTCGTTTTATGTTTCATAATGGAACCCGTCAGCTTTTTGTATCAGTATATGAGCAGTCAGGGTTGACCTATTAGAGAAACTTTCATGATATTGACTGGGGCTCTGGCGTCTGGGGGTCTGGCGGCAGAGGCGGCGGGGAGGGAGACGGTTCCTCTTGTATGGCGTGCTGTTTGATGTAGTCCATCCAAAGATAGACATACTTTGCCTGAAGATGCACGCCGTCAGAAGTGTAGTCACCGATCAGATAGCCATCCTCATCACAGAGTGCGGGGTTGGAGTCCAGCCAAAAAATATATTCATTGTTTGCAAGTGATTGTAACGCCTCATTGCGTACAACAATCGTATCGTTATTAATATAAGTATGCTCATCATCCTTGTGTTTGGATATGTGCAGGATTGCCTGAACATAAATAATGGCATCCGGCTGCAGTTCATGGAGTGTATCAAGTACGTTACTGTACGTGCGGCAGAAGCTTTCGGGAGTGCCTGTGCCAAGCTCATTAATACCGAGCATCAGATATATTTTTTTGAACTGATGATTCGATAAATAATTGGAAACCGTTGTTTTGGTGTTTGTCGTGGAGGGCGTCAGTTTCGCATCCAGCACTCCATAGATCGTCAGACCCGTGTACGTTAGGAACGTGGAATTTTCCAAATTGGCATAGAGCTGCAGACTGCGGGTGCGGGAATCGCCGATAAAGACGGCATCATCAAAATAGTCATCCTCCACAGTCATGTAATGAACGGGAGGAAGCCCGTCTTCTCCGAGCCCGGTCTGTTCAGGTTCCGGCATATCGGTATCGCCGTTTTCCTCGCCAGAACCGGAAACGGTATGCTCTATCGAAATCAAACCGTCGGATGCGCGTTCCATGCCGTTATCATCCGGTGCCGCGTCAGAAAGCCCAATCCCGGTGTTGCTGTCGGAACCATCTGCATCTTCGCTGTGAACGTCTGCATCTGCATTGTCATCCGCATTACTGTCGTTCATGCCGTCGTCTGCGCCGCTGTCGCCTGAATGAATAACAACGCCGTCTTCACCCGAAGGATTGTCGCCCATCCGGGACTCAGTCTGAAATGCCGGACCATCGGAAATATTCAAGCCATGTCTGCCATCCGCCATGGCGAGGACATCGTCAGAACCGTCCGTATGCGTCAGTGTGATATGGAATGGCGACGGCCACGGCAGAATCCAGTCGTCAATGCCGTCGGAAAGAACAAGTGTGATGCCAAGGAGGCAGAGGAACGGTATTTTCTTTATTATGGAAAGAATTCTTTTTGGTCTCATAAAAAATCATCATGCCTTTCTGTATATCGCGGACGTGCCGCAGTTGAACGCCTGCCGGACAGCGGACTGCCAAAGCGGCGGACGGTAAAAACAGGTCAAAACCGAAAATAGAGAAACGGGTTGTTGACGCTGATGACCAGATAGTAAATACTCAGCCAGAAAATGCCGAGCAGGATCAGGATCGTCAGCGGATTTTTTTTGTGTTTTCGGTACAGTTTTGCGGGCAACGGCGTTGAAAAAAGTACACAAAGCGCAAAAAGCAGACCGAAATCTTTCAGTGCGTATACATAATCCTGCGTGCCGAAGACCCACATGGACGAGCCGTTTATGAACGGAAACAGCCTTGTCAGGTAAATCCAAAGATAGGGCAGATCCGTAATCGAAAAAATGACCCATGTGACCGGAATGAGGACAATGATATACAGATGCCCGAGAAAACGCCACTTGCGAAACACCTTGCCGAGAAACAGCTTTTCTAAGGCGATCAGTACGAAAAACAGGAGTCCCCACAGGACGAAATTCCAGCTTGCGCCATGCCATAAACCGGTCAGCGCCCAAACAGCGAACAGGTTGCGGATCGTACGGGGCAGCCCGTTCCGGTTGCCGCCCAAAGGAATATAAATATAGGTGCGGAACCATGCGCCGAGCGTGATATGCCACCGCCGCCAAAAGTCCGAGACGGAGGAGGCGGCATACGGAAAACGGAAATTTTCAGGGATGCTAAAGCCAAGCATCTGTCCGAGTCCGATCGCCATTAGGGAATAGCCGTAAAAATCAAAAAATATCTGAAAAGAGTACGCAAAAGCGCCCAGCCATGCGAGGGGCGTTGAAATGCTGTCAAAGCCCGTTACCTGAATCTCGTTCCAAAGAAGGAAGATACGGTTCGCGAGCAACACCTTTGAGCCAAGTCCGATCGCGAAAGTTTTCAGTCCGTCCTCAAAATCCTCAAGGGAGATGTGCCGCTTTTTTAACTGTGCCGAAATGTCGGGATACATGACGATTGGACCGGCAATCAGCTGCGGGAACATGCAAAGATAGGTGCCGAGCGTGACAATGGATCGCTCGGGCTTCTGGGTGCCGCGGTAAATATCAATAATATAAGAAGCAATCTGAAACGTATAAAAGCTGATGCCGAGCGGCAGCGCCAGATGCAGCAGCGGAACCTTCGGAAGACCGGTTCCGGCATAGCGGTTTACGATCCCGATCAGCGAGTTGATATTTTCCAAAAGAAAATCCGTATATTTGAACACAAAAAGCATGCCGAAATCATAGAGCATTGCCAATACAAAATAAAACTGGCGCTTTCGGGGACGTCTCGGGCAGCGGGCAATGCTGAGACCGAGATGGTGATTGATATAGACGGACAGCAGGATCAAAAAGATATACACAGGTTCGCCGAGCGCATAAAAAACCAAGCTCCCGCCAAAGAGCGTGAGGTTGCGGTACCGCATAGGTGTGATAAAATATAGGATCAAAAAGACCGGAAGAAACCGGAAAATAAATGTCAGACTTGAAAAGACCATGGTATCCTCTATTCATAGTGCGCAGCGGTTCCGACTGTTCTCATGCGGTTTCGTTCGCACACATTGTATTCTTATGTATATAACTGAATCTTCTGCGTTATTAATATATTAAGAAATTTTCTACACAAAATCAATAGACAAATTATAAATCTCATGATACAATGAACTTCCAATTGGAAAAAAGTCTTAGTAAGGCTATTCAGAGAAATTTCTCACAAACTTAGGCGTTTCAAGGGACGGTCTGTCCCGAACATGCAGCGGTTGATTCAATCGTGATTTCCATCAATTAACAAAATAATGTTTGCAGAACGGGAGGTATTCTTTTTATGAAAAACAAAATAAAAACAGCGGCGGGAGCGTTATGGCTGGCGCTTTGTTTTCTGACCGTATTTTTTTGCTGTACCGAAGAGGTATGCGCGGAGTCAGGGCAGCTGACGCACCGCCATTCCGGAAGCCGCGAAAACGGCGGCGGCTGTTACGGAACGAAAAAAAGTGCGACTTGGGATTGTCGCTCTTATGATGTCAGCGTCGGCTTCAATGGAACAGAGTATGTTTATGTATGCGGACAGTGCGGTTCGCGCTGGTCCGATTCGGTAAAGTTGGATGGAGCGAGGTGCAGTGGACAGGGTACGACGACGTACTATGAGCTCAACTGCGGAAAAGGCGGCGCGGCAGCGGTGTCCTTTTCCTGTGAAAAATCCACGCAGGACTGGGCAAAGGAGCTTGATCTGACAGCGTCCTATTCCGTGCATGAGGGCGGTATCAATATTTCGGGCTTCCTTTGGAACGGCAGTCCGGGAGGCGCAGGCTGTCATGTGACCGAAAACGGTACATACACGCTCGGGCTTGCCGGAAGCGGAAATGTGGATTTTTCGCCGACGGTATCCGTGACGGTGGATCACATTGACAATACACCACCAAGCATCAGCTCCTTTCAAACGGCGTCAGATGCATGGGGATCGTCCGTGCAGCTTATCGTGAATGCTTCTGATGGACAGTCGGGGCTTGCCGGCGAGGCATATTCGTATGACGGCGGCGCAAGCTGGAGCTCTTCTAACACGCATACGGTTACGGCAAACGGCGGCTATTCCGTGCGTGTGCGGGACGCGGTGGGCAATGTCAGTACAGCGGAGACAACGGTGGAGCACATTGACTGCGTGCCGCCGACAATATCGGTATCGACAAATCCGTCCGTTGATAATTGGTACGATGGCAGTTTAACGGTTACCATTCAAGCGCAGGATGCCGGGGGCGGACTTGCGGATGCGCCTTATTCTTTTGACGGCGGAGCAACCTATTTAGTCGGGAATTCCGCTACATTATCGGGAAGCGGGACGCTTGAGATCGCTGTGGCAGACCGGGCGGGCAATGTGACGCGTCTTTCCTTTCATGCGGAGAAGAAGCAAAGACCGCAGCCGACGCCTGCACCGAACAGCGGGAGCGGTTTCGGAACCGGCGGCGGAAATACGGGGAGCGACGCAGGAAATGGCGGAGCAGGAAATACCGGAAGTGTGCCAGAAACAGGCGGATCAGGAATGGATGCGGCCAATGCGAACGACGGCTCAAATGGAGGAACGGGGAGCAGCGGCCCGGATATGAACGGAACCGGTGGAATCACAGCGGGCGGCACAGGCAGCGGTTCTGGAAATGGAGGAAACGGAAGCACAGAGGCAGACGGCAGCGGAACAGGTGGTACAGACGGCGCGGGAACAGGAGCAGGCGTAAGCGGCATCAGCAACGGGACAGGCAGTACAGGCAGGGAGCAGCGAAGCACGCAGGAAAATCAAAATGCGGGCGGAACCGAAGACGGAACGGGAAATAGCAAAGGCGGAAAGAAAAACCGTTACGGCTTAGGTGGGGACGGAACGGAAGAAATGCAGTCTGCTGCGGAGGGAACGCTTCCGCAGCATTATCCGGGCGGTCTGCCCCGTGTGGGAAGCATGACAAACGGCCATCAGAATGAGAGTGGGACAGACGGTGCAGCCGGAGTCGGTAGTACGGACATAACCGGAGACATGGACGGAATCGGAGACTTGAACGAAACTGAGGGCACGGACGAAATAGACAGTCTGGACGGAACGGACGGTGCCCGTGAGGAGGAGGCCATCATTCAAGATGAGCTGCTTGCTTCAGCAGGCGAACAGGAAGCGGCCATTTTGCAGAGGACGGGAGCTTCTGTGGGCGCAGAGCTGCCATACGTCAGCACGCCGATGCTGATTGTGGGCGTGGTGGTGCTTGCGGCTGCGGGGGTATTCGGATGGGCAATGCTCTTTGGCGTGCGGATTGATACGAGGGATGAAAAAGGACATTACCGTTTTGCCGGGATCACACGCGTGACAACCAAAGAGCAGGAGCGGCTGCGTGTCGTGCCCCTCACAAAACAGATCATTCGAAATTCCCACACCAATGAGCTGCGCGTCCGGTTCGGTCCGCTGTGTCTCAAATGCTGTGAAGGGGAGACCTTGCTGCTGCGCTACCGCAGCATGAGGCGGGAATTTAAAGCGCAGCGCACGGTGGAACTGCATATTCGTGCATAGGCGGGCGTTGCAAATCATTCCAAAATTTGGTACTATGCATAAGGAAACATTGATTTGCGCTGTGTTTCCATAGAGTTATTTTGGGGAGGTGCCGATATGGGCTGGGAAGCAAATGTGAGGACGGTAACACCCTATGTTGCGGGCGAACAGCCCAAAGAGCAGGGCGTGATCAAGCTAAATACAAATGAATCTCCGTATCCGCCCGCGCCGGGAGTGGCGCGGGTGCTGCGGGAATACGACGCGGACATCCTGCGCAAGTACCCGGATGCTGAGACCGAGCCGCTTTTATCAGAACTGGCGGCTTATTACGGTGTGGAAAAAGAGCAAGTGTTTGTCGGAGTCGGTTCGGATGACGTGCTGGCGATGGCATTCCTTACCTTTTTCAATCATCCGACGCTGCCTGTGCTGTTTCCCGATATCACATATTCCTTTTATGACGTGTGGGCGGAGTTGTTTCGGATTCCCTATAAGGTGCAGGCGTTGGACGGGCAGTTCCGTATAAAAGAGGACGACTATCATAAGCCGAACGGCGGCGTGATCATTCCGAATCCGAACGCGCCGACGGGGGAGCTTGCGCCGATGCAGATGTTTGAGAATATCCTGCGGGCAAATCCCGATGTGGTCTGTATCGTGGACGAGGCATATATTGATTTCGGGGGAGAGAGCTGCTTAAAGCTGATCGACCGCTATGAGAATCTGCTGGTGGTGCGGACGTTCTCTAAGTCGCGCGCGCTCGCGGGCATGCGCATCGGCTATGCGTTCGGCTCGAAAAAACTGATCCGCTGTCTGCAGGATGTGAAATATTCGTTTAACTCCTATACGATGAACAGCATCACACTGGCAGCAGGCGTGGAGGCGGTGCGTGACGACGCTTATTTTAAGGAAATAACGAAGAAAGTGATCGCGACGCGGGAGCGAAGCAAACGGGAGCTTGCGGCGCTCGGATTTTCGTTTCCTGATTCTAAAAGCAATTTTATTTTTGCGGCACATGAGAAATACGGCGCAAAAGAATTATTTGAAGCGCTCCGGGCACATAATATCTATGTGAGACATTGGGATAAGCCCCGCATCGGAAATTATCTGCGCATTTCCATCGGTACGGACGAGGAGATGGATACGCTGTTTGCGTTTCTGAAGGAGTATTGCAGGGCATAGGTACAGAAAAAGGTTACTGCGGAGTGCTCTGGTTTCACAATAACAGAGACAGGTAAATGTGGCAGGGAAGCGGAAAGTGGAACTGTGACAGACAGACAAAGAATGGAGAGATCGTACAATGGTAAAAACAATATTACATGGTATTATTATCGGAATTGCAAACATCATACCCGGTGTGAGCGGCGGAACCATGATGGTGTCCATGGGAATTTATGATAAAATTATCCATTGCATCACGCATTTATTTCAGGAATTTAAGAAAAGCGTGCTCTATCTGCTGCCGATCGCGATCGGTATGGGAATTGCCATTGTTGCGAGCTCGTTTGGCTTAGAATATTTGTTTGCGCATTTTCCGGTACAGACCAATCTGCTGTTTATCGGACTTGTGATCGGTGGTCTTCCCGCCATCTGGAAGCGTGTGCAGGGCGTAAAAAAGGAAAAGAACTGTCAGATTCACATCGGACATATCGCGGTCGGGGTCGTTTTTTTGGCGCTGGTCGTCTTTTTGGCGGTCATTGGAGAAAAAGAAGGCGCGGCGGCGAACATGAGCTTTACGCTGGTCAATGTCCTGAAACTGTTCGGCGTCGGCATCATTGCATCCGCGACGATGGTCATTCCGGGAGTCAGCGGCTCTATGATGTTGCTGCTCTTGGGGTATTATAATCCGATCATCGCGCAGATCAGCGACTTTATCCGTGCGTTGACTTCGTTTGACATGGGCGGGATTCTTGCAGGCTGCGGCGTGCTGGTCCCGTTTGGTATCGGCGTGGTGTTCGGCATTTTCGCGATCGCGAAGCTGGTAGAGATCATATTTGATAAATTTCCGCTTTACGCGTATTGGGCGATCATCGGTCTGATCGTGGCGTCCCCTGTGGCAATTTTGCTGATGGGAAGCTATCCGGCGCTGACGGTCGTCAATGTATTAACGGGCATCGTGTGCCTTGCCGCGGGCACGTTTGCGGCGATGATGCTCGGCGAAAAGTAACATCGGCTTATAGGGACGGATATCGGTATGTAAAGAGCGGCGCAACCGCAGGGGCGGACAGCGGTATGAAAAGGAATGTCAGATACTGGGATAAAGCCCTGTAGGGAATAGCGGCAAAGCGGCGGGTGTGAAGATCGGAGGCGGCGCATGGAAGCCTATATGGATTTTGCGCGGGTGTATGATGAATTGATGGACGAGACGCCCTATATGGAATGGTGCAGATGGATTGTTTCCAAGCTCCGGGGAAACGGGGTCAGAGATGGTCTTGTCTTAGATCTCGGCTGCGGAACGGGAAATATGACGGAGCTGCTCTATACGGCGGGTTATGATATGATCGGCGTGGACGCTTCGGCGGACATGCTCGAGCAGGCTGTGCGCAAAAAAGAAGAAGCGAATATCGACGTGTTGTATTTAATGCAGGAGATGGAGGCATTTGAGCTGTACGGAACTGTGCGCGCGGTCGTCTGCTGCTGCGACTGCATCAACTATCTGACGGAGCCGGAAGCACTTCTTCGCTGTTTTAAGCTGGTAAATAATTATCTGGATCCCGGCGGACTGTTTTTATTTGATTTTAATACGGTACATAAATACCGCGATGAGATCGGAGATACGGTCATTGCGGAAAACCGTGAAGACTGCAGCTTTATCTGGGAGAATACCTATGATGAGGGCAGCCGCATGAATGAGTACGACCTCACGCTGTTTATGCGGGAGGCGGACGGGCGGTATGGGAAGCATACGGAGACACATATTCAACGAGGCTATGAGCTTGCGGAGATCAAAGAATTATTAGAGCGCGCGGGCTTGCGCTTTGAGGGCGCGTATGACGACTATACGGAGAAAGAGCCGGATGAAAAAAGCGGAAGGATCGTCGTGTGCGCGCGTGAATGCGGGAAAGCAGAGCGTATGATTTGAGACGGAATCAGGATTCAAACGAAAAGAAAGCCGGTAGAAGATTGAAAAATCATAGATTTTTCTAAAGCGAACAAGTTCGCTTTGATGTTGGCAGCATGGAGGATTTGTATGGAGGATTATATTGTCAGGGCCACGGCGGCGAACGCACAGCTTCGCGCATTTGCCGCAACAACGAAAAACCTTGTGGAGACAGCAAGACAGTATCATGATACAAGTCCCGTCATTACGGCGGCGCTCGGCCGCCTGCTGACGGCGGGCGCAATGATGGGAAGCATGTTAAAGGGCGACCGGGATGTGCTCACGATTCAGGTAAAGGGAGACGGTCCTGTGGAGGGACTCACCGTGACGGCGGACGCAAAGGCGGATGTGAAGGGCTATGCCGTGCAGCCGCAGGTCATCCTGCCGCCAAACGCCGCAGGAAAGCTGAATGTAGGCGGCGCGGTCGGAAAAGGGGTCTTGCGCGTCATCAAGGATATGGGGCTGAAGGAACCCTATGTTGGGCAGGCGGCGTTACAGACGGGAGAGATTGCCGAGGATCTGACCTACTATTTTGCGGTTTCCGAACAGGTGCCGAGTACGGTTGGACTTGGCGTGCTGATGAATAAAAACAATACGGTCAGGCAGGCGGGCGGCTTTATCGTGCAGCTCATGCCGTTTGCCGAGGATGCGGTGGTCACCCGTTTAGAGGAAAACTTAAAGGGTATCCGCTCCGTTACGGCAATGCTGGATGCGGGGAACACGCCGGAGCGGATGTTAGCGCAGGTGCTTGACGGACTAAAGCTGTCCGTCACGGATACGATGCCGACCGCATATCGCTGCGGATGCAGTAAAGAGCGCGTGGAGCGCGCCATCATCAGTATCGGGAAAAAAGATATTTCTGAGATGATCGAGGAAGGAAAAGAAATCGAGGTAAGCTGTCAGTTCTGCGATCAAAAATATAAGTTCGGCGTGGAGGAATTACAGTCTATGCTGTCAAAGTGCAGATAAAAGAACGCTGCGCGTTCTTTGACTGCTAAAATTCCAATAAGCTGAAAAAGCGAACAAGTTCGCCTTGCGAGTTTGTGCTTACGCCCAAACTCGCGGATTGTTTACAGATGAAACGATTCGTATGTATGGCATATGGAACGTGTGGAGCGCGGGGGCATTACTCCCCCGCATTCTCTGTAACACGCGCTTTGTTCAGGGAGGTTTCAATGGCGTCCAGCAGAAGCAGACTCGTGTATTTCGAGTCGGTGTCATAGGTGATGCCCTCTAAGGTCTGCGTTTTTACGATCTGTGCGGAAAGTTCGGCAAAGGCAGGCTCCATTAGCGGGTAGAGCGTGGAGATGGTCTCACTTAAATTCACCATGCGGATGGAGTTGATATTGTCTGCATCGACATAAACCTCAATATCCACCGTGTTCTCTCCGAGCCGGACGCTGGTCGTATAGACGCCGGGATTGTAGGTCGCCTGCGCGCTGTCAGATTCTTTCTCTTTTCTGCCCGGAAGAAACATGACGAGCATCAGGATGATGAACAAAATGCCGAGAAGAACAAAGATGGCGGTATAAATGACTTCTTTTTGGTGCAGTACAACGATTCTGGTTTTGTTGCTCATGACGGGATCTCCGTATAAATTGTTAGTATAGTGTATTCAGCGTCATGCGAAAATAGACTTTGGCATGCGTGATGACATATCGCAAACGTTAAAAAAGAACAGGAAAGGATGGAGCATATGAGTAAATACACGAGAGATGATATTTTGAAAATGGTCGAAGAGGAGGATGTGGAGTTTATCCGGCTGCAATTTACGGATATGTTCGGTACGCTTAAGAACGTGGCGATCACGGCAAGCCAGTTAGAACGGGCGTTAGATAACCGCTGCATGTTTGACGGCTCCTCGATCGAGGGCTTTGTCCGCATTGAGGAATCCGACATGGCGCTGTATCCCGATCCGGATACTTTTGTGATCTTTCCGTGGAGACCGCAGCAGGGCAAGGTTGCGCGCATGATCTGTGATATTCACTATCCGAACGGAGAGCAGTTTGAGGGGGATCCGCGCTATGTCTTAAAAAAAGTCATTGCCAAAGCAAAGGACATGGGTTATACCTTTGACGTCGGACCGGAGTGCGAGTTTTTCCTGTTTGATATGGATGAGGAGGGGCGTCCGACGATAAAGACGTCCGAGACGGCGGGATATTTTGACTTAGGACCGGCCGATCTCTCGGAAAACACAAGGCGGGATATGGTTTTGACCATGGAGGACATGGGGTATGTCGTGGAGGCCTCCCATCATGAGGTCGCGCCCGCGCAGCATGAGATCGATCTTCGCTATGACGAGGCGCTTAGGATCGCGGACGGGATCATGACCTTCAAGCTCGCAGTCAAGACGATCGCCAGACAGCACGGCAGGCATGCGACATTCATGCCGAAACCGAAACACGGTCTGCCGGGTTCGGGTCTGCATATCAATATGTCGCTGTCCAAGGATGGAAAAAATATGTTTAATGACGGCACGGATGTGCTCGGTTTAAGCCGCGAGGCATACTATTTTATCGGCGGTATCATGAACCATATTAAGGGAATCACGGCCATCGCCAATCCGACGGTCAATTCCTATAAGCGGCTTGTGGCGGGATATGAAGCGCCGGTTCATATTGAGTGGCAGGGGAACAGCAGAAGTGCCATGCTGCGCATCCCGGCTGTTTTGGGAGAGAATATCAGGGTAGAGCTGCGAAGCCCTGATCCGACCGCCAATCCGTATCTGCTGCTGGCACTCTGCCTGGCGGCAGGATTAGAGGGAATCGAAAAAAAGATCATGCCGCCCCCGAGCGCGGACGGCGTCTCACATGATGTGCATGAAGCCGGAGGCAAAACGCAGGCGGAGTCGCTTCCGTCGTCGTTGATCGAGGCGGTGAGGTGCTTAGAGCAGGATGCCTTTTTATGCGAAACGCTCGGCAGTCATATCAGCGGGAAATATCTGGAGGCAAAAAAGAAAGAGTGGCAGGCGTATTGTACGCAGATCACCGGCTGGGAGATCGATCAGTATCTTGACCGGTATTAAGCGCATGTCCGAATGTCTGATAGGAAACGACAGGGGGGATGTGTGTGATTCAGATTATCGTGGTTATGCCGAAATCGCAGGATGCCGATAGTGTCAGACGCATCCTGATGAAAAATGGGTATGCCAATGTGTTTGCGTGCAGCAGCGGTGCAAAAGCGGTCAGCCTGATGCACGAATTTGACGACGGTATCGTGATCAGCGGCTATCGGATGATCGATATGATGTATTCCGATGTAAGAGCCGATATGCCGCCGGGGTTTCAAATGCTGCTTTTGGCATCAAAAGATGCGTTATCGGCAAAACAGGAGCAGGGCATCGTATGTCTTTCCATGCCGCTGAAGGTGCATGAGCTTTTGGATACGCTCCAGATGATGACGCGGGGAATCCTGCGCAGGCGGAAAAAAGCAGGCGGCAGGGCAAAGGGAAGAAGCGAGGAAGAGCAGCAGATCATCCGGGAGGCGAAGGCGCTTTTGATGACGCGGAATCATATGACGGAGGAAGAAGCGCACCGCTATATCCAGAAATGCAGTATGGACAGCGGGACGAATCTGGTGGAGACGGCACAGATGGTGCTTGCGGTACACATAAAATAGAACGAAGCAGGGTGAGAGGAAAATGGAACAGGCGGCAAATAAAAGTGAATCCGTAACGCAATATGAAAAAATGACGAAGACGCCGATTCCTAAGCTGGTCGTAAAGCTTGGGATTCCGACGACGATCAGTATGCTTGTGACGCATGTCTATAATATGGTAGATACTTTTTTCGTGGGAAAGCTGGGAACAAGCGCATCCGGCGCGACCGGTATCGTGTTCGGCTTTATGGCGATCCTTCAGGCAGTGGGCTTCATGCTCGGTCAGGGCGCGGGCAGCCTGATCTCCAGACGACTCGGGAAAAAGGACGCGTCCTCCGCCGGCGTGTACGCATCGACAAGCTTTTTTCTTGCGCTCTTTAGCGGCGTGCTGATCGAGGCTCTGGGGCTGTGTTTTTTGGAGCCGATGTTAAAAATGCTCGGAAGTACGGACACGATCCTGCCATATGCAAGGCAGTATGTGTGGTACATTCTTCTGGCCAGTCCGTTTATGATCGCAAGCTTTGTGATGAACAACATTCTGCGCTTTGAGGGCAAGGCAGCCTATGCGATGTGCGGATTGATGGCGGGGGCGATCCTGAATATGGGCTGTGATCCGCTGTTTATGTTCGTGTTTGATATGGGAATTGCGGGAGCGGGACTTGCGACGGCGTTGTCTCAGTGCATCAGCTTCTGCGTTCTGTTGTTTATGTTTTTAAGCGGGAAGACGCAGAGCCGTCTGTCGATCAGAAGCGTGACGCGCGATATGTCCCTGCTGGGAAATCTGCTTGCGACCGGGCTGCCCGCGATGCTGCGGCAGGGAATGAGCAGTATCGCCACGATGCTCTTAAATCATTGCGCGAAGGGATACGGAGATCCCGCGGTTGCGGCAATGAGTATTGTCGGCCGCATTACGATGCTGATCTTTGCGGTGGGATTGGGCGTCGGTCAGGGCTTTCAGCCGGTGTGCGGCTTTAATTACGGGGCGGGCAAGTATCAAAGAGTACGCAGAGCGTATGGGTTTACGCTGGCGCTCGCTACGGTCATGCTGGGAAGCTTTGCGCTTGTCGGTCTGATCACAGCGCCGTGGGCGGTGCGGGTATTTCGGGATGACGACAGGGTTGTAGAGATTGGTACGCTTGCGCTGCGTCTTCAGTGCGGGGCGTTGTTTTTTCAGCCATTGATGGTCATGACCAATATGCTGTTACAAAGTACCGGAAAGAAACTGCTGGCGGCGTTTACGGCGCTGCTTCGGAGCGGACTTTACTTTATTCCTGTGCTGCTGATCCTTGTGCACTATCAGGGCTTGTTCGGCGTACAGGCGGCGCAGCCGATCGCGGACATACTGGCATTTCTGACGGCACTGCCGATCGTCATATGGTTTTTTGCGCGTCTGCCGAAGGAGGATGCGGATGCTGTGGAAAAACTGGCGGCGTTGACGTTTGACGACGGGCCGAGTGCAGGCACGACCATGGAAGTGCTAGCGGTCTTGGAGGAATTTCATGAGGTAGGAACGTTCTTTCTCATTGGACAGAATATCAACGAACAGACAGAAAAATCCGTAAAGCGCGCCTTAGAGCTTGGATGTGAGATTGAGAATCATTCATGGAGTCATTCTGCCATGCCGGAGCTTTCTGCAGAGCAGATGCGGGAGGAAGTTGTAAGGACAACACAGGAAATTGTGCGTTTAACGGGCAGGGAGCCGATTTTTTTCCGGCCGCCGTATATTGCCATATCGGATGAAATGTATCGGCAGATCCCGCTGACTTTTATTGCGGGGGTGGGCTGCGAGGATTGGAACGATTCCGTCAGCGCGAAAGAACGCGCCGACCGGATACAGGAGAATGTAAGGGACGGCGCAGTCATTTTGCTGCACGATGCGGAGGGCAATCATCAGACCGTAGAGGCGCTCCGGCTGATCATTCCGCGGCTGCGCAAAATGGGCTACCGCTTTGTCACGCTGGAACAGCTTTTTCAGGAAAAGGGCGTCGTGTTAAATGAGGATGTACCCGCCGAAGAACGGCGCTGCTTTTCCTGCGTGCAATGAGCCAAGCGGATGCGGAGCGTCCATTTGGCGAATGCCGCGGGGATCAATATCGCGCAGAAGTGCGGGATATTGATTGGTATGCAGAACAGACAGAACGATGGTATGATCCCCAAGCGCAATAAGCCCGTTTACTCATCCCACGGTCGGAATATTTGGCGGGATCGGTAGATTCCGATAAGCATAAGAAGCAATGCCGTGATCTGTAATATAAGACCGATCGGATGCGGAACCGTATCTTTGATCAAAAGGGCGGCACAATTAGTTAAAAGTCCGGTCAGCAGTACCGGATCTGCACCACGCCGCCGGGAATTTGCCGGTTCGCCGTTTTGCTCTTTCAAGGTGGCGATGATGGCGTCTGTCCGCGTGATCGTGTTCAGCATTGCAAGAATGATGATCAGAATTACGGGAAGAACGTAGTACGCAAAGCGGATGCCCTTTGCGGCCGCGAGCGTTTCAAGTAAAAAGCAGATCAGCTCGACAACGGTTGCAATCTTAAACAGGAAGCGGATTTTTTGATAGTGCGCAAGCCTGGATTCCACGTCGCTGTACAGGATAAACGGTTCGTCTGATTTTTTCTTGCGAAGAAAGATCCAAAAACCGAATTTGCCGATATATTCAATACCCGTATCCCGCATCAGCTCCAGATAATCATTGCTGACGCCTAAAAGTCTGTCGCTCAGATCGATCTGATATTCATATTCTCCGGGCGCACAGGGATCAAAATGCCAAAAACCTGCGAAAAATCCGGTCATGGCATAGCCTTCCTGCGCAAGCTGATTTAACCATGCGATGTCGTCGTCTTTATGATAGCATAGTCTGAATTTGATCATGCCGATACCTCCTCAAAATCTGTTTTCTTCCATCAGCGCCGCGTTTTTCAGCAGCTCCTCCAGACGGGCTTTTTCCGCGCGGAACGCTTCTGCTCCCGCCTTGGTGATGAGATATTCCTTTTTTTTGCGTGAGTCGGTATCCTCACTGTAAATGGCGATCCATTGTTTTTTGACGAGCGCCTGTATGGCGCCGTACAGCGTGCCGGCGCCAAGAACGACCCTGCCGCCGGTCAGTGCGGAAACCTCCTGTATGATGCCGTAGCCGTGATTGGGCTTACGGACTGCCAACAGGATATAAAAGAGGGATTCCGTAAGCGGTATATTTTTTTCCATGTCGCATCATTTCCTCTTTTCCAAATAGTATGTTATGCCTTCAATTTTCGTCCTTCCTTTTTCTGCGGGATGATAATACCAAGAATACCGCCACTAAGAAAAACTGTATGACAGACAAATATTGTGTGTCATTATTATATAGATTGATGACAGCGCTGATAAAAAAGCAAAATGACGCAAACAAATAACAATAACAGGATACTTGTTCTTTCTCTTTCATGAGAATTTTCCTCCCTTTCATAGTGAACCGTTTATCGAGTTAGGGCTTTTGACACCCTAATCCGATTGAACCATTTATCGAGTGACAACCGGTTTCCCGTCAGCATCTAATAAAGGAGTCAATCCTCCTGCATATCCTGACTGAACAAAAAGATAGTTTACCCCTGTTTCCTTATCAACGAGTACCATCTTTAAGCCTTTGGTCAGTGCATGATCCTCTTTAAATACTACTTCAAATCGATTATAGTTACCCATTTCAAGCCCTCCGTCCTAAATGTTAACGAATGTTACTTACAAATTCTTGGTTTCAACCAATCGTTTCCCGGGAATGTCTTACCTTAAAAAAGTTAATATATCGACACTCGATATATCGTATTATCAATATATCATCATCCGATATATTTGTCAAGCATCTTGTATAGAAATCTCAGTGATAGATGAATGGAAGGGTATGAAAAGAGGATAAATTTGAAATTACAGCAGATGCTATCTAAGGAAATGCTGATTTCAACAGTGTTTCTTAAGAATCTCCGGCGCAGAAAACGCTTCATCAGCGTTTCCGAAAGAAAGGGATGGCAGATATGGATTCACTTTGGTCTAAGACAGTTCATTTACCGCAGTTTGAAGCGTTACAGGAAAGTAAAAAGACGGACGTGCTGATCATCGGCGGCGGCATGGCAGGGGTTTTGTGCGCATATTTCCTGCAGGAAAAGGGCGTGGATTATATGCTTGTGGAAGGACACAGGATCTGTTCCGGTGTGACAAAAAATACGACTGCAAAAATCACGGCGCAGCACGGGTTGATCTATGGAAAGCTGCTGCAGCATGAAGGACCGGAAAAGGCAGGGATGTACCTTGCGGCAAACCAGAGAGCCGTGGAAAAGTATGGTCAGCTTTGCCGTGAGATCGACTGTGATTTTGAGGAGAAAACATCGTATATTTATTCGAAGGACGCCCCTGAAAAGCTGGAAGCGGAGGCAGAAGCGCTGCATCAGATCGGATATGAAGCGAAGCTTGTCGAAGTGCCGGAGCTGCCGTTTCGGACGGCGGGTGCCGTTGCGTTTGCGCATCAGGCACAGTTTCATCCGTTGAAGTTTATAGCACAGATCGCAAAGGGACTTGCAATTTACGAGGATACATTCGTGACTGCGGTCAAGGATCATACCGCTGTTACAAAGAAGGGGAATATTACATTTGAAAAAGTCATTTTTGCGACGCATTTTCCAATCGATAATAAGCATGGTTTCTATTTTATGAAAATGTTTCAGGAGCGGTCGTATGTCCTTGCGCTTGCGGGAGCGGCACAGGTACACGGTATGTATTTGGACGAAGCAAAAGGCGGATATTCCTTTCGTGGCTATCAGGATCTGCTTTTGCTTGGCGGCGCATCCCACAGGACGGGGAAGGACGGGGGAAAGTGGAAGGAGCTGAGGAATTTTGCGAAGGAGCATTATCCGGACGCTGTTGAGAAATATGCATGGGCTGCGCAGGACTGTATGACATTGGATCAGATTCCCTATATCGGAGTGTATTCTAAGGGAATGCCGGACTATTTTGTGGCAACGGGATTTTGCAAATGGGGAATGACGACTTCTATGACGGCGGCAATGATGCTGTCGGAACTGGTTACGGGGAAGGCTCCTTCCTGTCAGGAGGTATTCTGCCCTTCAAGAAATATGTTAAAGCCGCAGTTGGCCGTGAATGCATGGGAATATCTGGCAAATCTCGTCCGCTTTTCAAAGAAGCGGTGTCCGCACTTGGGATGCGCCCTAAAATGGAATCCCGAGGAACATACATGGGACTGTTCCTGTCATGGGTCGCGGTTTCAGGAAGACGGCACGCTGCTGGATAATCCCGCGACAAAGGATTTGCAGAACAGCATTTAGCGGATATTCGATTCTTTAGGACTTTGATAACGCAGCATAACCTCACAAAACAGATTGGAATCATGGTACGAGTGTGTTAAAATTCCAAGTGAGTGTGATACTATTTTTAATAAAAAATGGGTGTCTGTTTCTGTATCGGAGGTTAGAATGCTGTTTGTACTCATCAACTGGATCTATGTGTCTGTCACCGCGTTTTTGCTCGGGACGGCTTTTTCGGGACTTGTTAAGCGGTGGTTCGGATGGGAAGGGAAAAGCGTTTCGGAGACCGTGTTTTACGGTCTGATCTGGGCGACCGTATATGCGCAGGTGTTCAGTTTGTTTGGAGGCGTCGGCGCGCTTGCAAACGGAATTCTGCTAGCTGCCTGCATCGTGATCGCGCTTGTGCGGAGAAAAACGATCAAAAGCGCGCTGGTGCAAAGCGTAAAGACAAACGGCAGGGTGTACAGCGCTGCGGTGCTGATACTCGTCCTGATCTGGGCGTATTTTACATCCAGAGGCTATATGCATTATGATTCCGATCTGTATCATGCCCAGAGCATCCGGTGGAACGAGGAGTACGGTGTGGTGCCGGGGCTTGGGAACATTCATGTCCGTTTTGCCTATAACAGTTCCTTTTTTGCGCTGTCGGCGCTTTATAGTATGAAGTTTTTAGGCGGTCAGTCGCTTCATGCCGCCAACGGATTTTTTGCGATGCTCTTGAGTGTGGAGGTGTTGAAAACGTTTCGGAGGAAGCGGTTTCGGCTTTCTGATTTTGCGCGTCTGGGCGCATTTTATTACCTGACGATCCTATACCGCGATATTGTCGCGCCTGCATCCGATTATGCGGTCATGTGCGTCGTCTTTTTCATCATCATCCGATGGCTTGCGCATCTTGAGCAAAAAGAGAAACAGATTGCGCCCTATGGACTTTTGTGTGTAGCGGGCGTCTATGCCGTCACATTAAAACTCACGGCGGGGTGCATCCTGCTGCTTGTCTTAAAGCCCGCGATCCGTCTGGTCAAAGAGAAAAAGGGAAAGGAAATTGCCGTTTATATTGCGATGGGGCTGCTCGTGCTTGCGCCGTGGATGATCAGAACGGCGTTCATATCAGGTTATCTGCTCTATCCGTTTCCGGCGCTTGACGTGCTTACCGTGGACTGGAAGATTCCGGTCGATGCGGCGGTGCGCGATGCGGCGGAGATTAAGACATGGGGGCGCGGATTAAACGATGCGTCGCTTGTTTGTATGCCGGTCACGGAATGGTTTCCGCACTGGTTTTCCACGATGCTGCCGACGCTCGGAAAGCTGTTTCTATTGGCTGACTTTGTTTGCGTGGCGGTATTTTTCGGCATTTTGGTATCGACGATCATCCGGCATGGAAAAACCAAGGGCGAAGACCGGAAATGGGACGAGCTGCTGGTGCTTGCCTGCATGATCCTGTCTTTCGGATTCTGGCTGTTTTCCGCGCCGCTTCTGCGGTACGGCTATGCGTATGTGCTGCTTGTCATTGTACTGACGGCGGGGATTGTTTATCAGAGGATGAAGATTCCGACTGTGGCGCAGCGGCTATGCGGCGTGCTGATACTTGCGTTTGTGGCAGTCAAAGCGTTGACGCTCGCCAAATACGCATGGAGCGTGGCGGATAAGCCGTATTACGTCGCACAGCAGGATTACGGAACGTATGAACTCGACAGCTTTGAGGTGAACGATGTGCGTTTCTATTATCCGGTGAGCGGCGACCGTGTCGGATATGAGGCGTTTCCGGCAATACCGGTAAAAAAGGAGATCCTATTTCGGGGAGACGGTTTAGAGGACGGATTTCGTGGAAAGTCAAATACCCCGCAGTAAGCAGCGAGGCAATTGTGAAATGATGTTAATAACATTACGATAGCACAAAATATACAAATCCATAAGCAGGTACTGTGAAAACGCCGGTACTTACATGCGGTATTTTCGCATGTTATGTACCGCTGCGTTTGAACTGTAGCGAAAGCGTGCCTGCCTTGGATTGTATATTTTGTATGTTTCAAATATTCTATTACATTGCCTTGCGATAGCCTTTTTTATTTATTTTTGAGCAAATCCCGAATTTCTGTAAGCAGCTTTTCCTCCGCGGACGGTTCCGGTTCTTTTTTGGGTTCTTCTTTTTTTCGCTGGAACCGGTTGAAGGTCTTTACGACGAGGAACAAGATCAGGGCGGTCAGCAGGAAATTGATGACTGCCTGAATAAACACGCCGAGCGTGAGGCTGGCGCTGCCGACCGTTAAGCAGATGCCGGAGAAATCGACACCGCCGATGATCATGCCGATGATCGGCGTGATGATGTCATTGACAAGGGAGTTGATGATTGCCGTAAAGGTACTGCCCATGATGATACCGACAGCCATTGTCATGACATTGCCTTTTGAGATAAATTCCTTAAATTCACTTAAAAACTTTTTCATCCGAATGTGCCTCCGTCTATAATTTTGTGGATGGTATCAGTGCAGCCGCACATGAACCGAGAATTAGAAAAGCGCCGGCGGTCAAGCATTCTATCGGATTCTCATGTGTTTGCAGTAGATGCTGACCGAACCGAATTCGGTTCTCCTCCCCGGAACCGGCGCTTCACGCAAATTATAGCATGGCGGGAAGGCGTGTTGCAACCGATTCTTCATGGTTGGGGACGGTTTGCTCGAATGCGCTTAAATGAATCATTCAAATTTCTGTTCCTTAACGAGAAGTTGGCAACTCCCGTTTAGGGCAGGGAACTGAGGTCTACCTCGAATTTTAGGGAATCCGGCAGCCGATTTGGCTTAAGGAACATAATCTCATACCAAGGCAGATAGATCACGCCGTCATCTTCCTCAATGTTCCCCTGGCAAAACACATAGGAACGTTCGGCATGCCATTCGCCGACCTGGCGCACTTTATCCAAAGCAGCGTGTTTTTTGTAGTCCTTTCCGGATTTCACCTCCACCAGTTCAATATGCAGGCCATTCTGAACGACAAAGTCCAATTCTCCATATTTTTTGGCATCGAAAAAATGCAGAGACAGTCCGGCACTTTTAATCTGCTGGGCGATGACATTCTCCAAGATACTGCCCATATTAATTTCTAAGTCGCCCTGCAAAATAGAAAATTGAACGTTCTCCATACAAGCGGCGCACAGTAGCCCAACGTCTCCCATGAATAGCTTGAAAAGGCTGTGTTTTTCATTCAACATCAATGGAGCCCGCGGCTCAGACACATTATAGCAAGGTAGGGCTACTCCGGCATCCGCCAGCCATTCGAAGCTGTTGGCATACCGTAGCTGCCGACCGTTGGTGTCCACGTCGGTAAGGATAAACCGGCGATTCTTGGCGTTGAGCTGGGAAGGGATACTATCAAAAATGGCTCTGATCTTCAGCTTGTCATTCCCTTGAGCGTACTTGGAGATATCCATGCGGTATAATTCCAAAATGTCGTTCTGGAGAGCAGCTACCTTGGCCACGTCGTGGGTGTCTACATAGAGTTGGACGACTTCCGGCATACCGCCCACCACGATGTAGCTGAGGAATAGTTTTTTCATAGTCTCATGGACGGATTGCGAGATCGGCATCAAGGTGTCAAAGCTTTTGTGTAAATAGTCCACCGTGGATGGCTGAACACTGTTGGCCCATAGAAATTCTTCAAAGTCCATAGGGTACATTCGATACAGTTCCTCAAAACCTACCGGATAGGAGGCGACCTCTTTGTGGCGTACTCCCATGAGGGAGCCGGATTCAATATAATCAAACCGTCCATCTTCTACCAGAAATTTGATGGCAGTGCGGGCCTCAGGACACTCCTGTACTTCATCCAACAGGATCAGCGTCCGGTTTGGCTCCATGGGTTTCCGGGCGTAGGCGCTGAGGTTGGTGATGATGGTGTCTGCGTCCAGACTGCCGGAGAAAATGGCAGTGGCATTCTTGTCAGTAATAAAATTGATTTCGACAAAGTAATCATAGTTTTCACGGGCAAATGCCCGGATCAGCGTAGTCTTGCCAATCTGACGTGCGCCGGTGACGCACAGCGCCTTTTTTTGTCGCTGCTTTTTCCAATCTAAAAAGTATTCGTATGCTTTTCGCCGAAGCATGCCGCCGCCTCCCTTGTGTCAAGATGTAACATATAGGTAATTATAACATAATTCTAGAGTTTTGACAAAATGTTTGTAACAAAATTCTTATACAAGAAACAACAGAATGTAACAAAATTCTTTGCCGACAATATTCCTTTTACTTTTTTCAAAACTCATTTTTCTCTATTAAAAACGTTGAGGCGTTTACAGGGGCAATATCGTTGCCATATCCTGCGCGGAATGATACAATGGGCGGTAACGGGAAGCAGCAGGAAGGAGCAGCATCGGATGGAGATGAAAGGTTTTACCTATGGTTTTTTCGGGAAAAGAGGACAATACCGCTCGGAGGAGGGTTATCGTTCGCGGGAGCTGATGTTTCAGACCGGCATTAATTGGATGTGCCTCGCCGTGACGATCGTGCAAAAGCAGGTACACAGTACGGAGATCGGGTTTGACTTTGCATGGAACAGTTCGGACCGTGATATTATGGCGGCGGTGAAACATGCGCATGAAAGAGGGATCAAGGTGTGCATGAAGCCGATCTTAAACTGCGGGGACGGAGTCTGGCGTGCGTATATTGATTTTCCGGACGAAGATATGGAGGGACGCGGCACATATTGGGACGCGTGGTTTGCGAGCTATGGCAATTTTATGAAATACTATGCCGAACTGGCGGAGGAATGCGGCTGTGAGATGCTATGCATAGGCTGTGAGATGTGCGGAACGGAGCGGAAAGAGGAGCATTGGCGTGCGTTGATCAGGCAGCTTCGGGAAGTCTACTCCGGTAAACTCATCTATAATACAAACCACGGGCATGAGAAGTCCGTGAAATGGTTTGACGCTGTAGATTATATCGGAACAAGTGCGTATTATCCCGTCGCACAAAAGGCGGGCGCGACGACGGAGGAGATGTGCCGGGCATGGGAAAAAGTGAGGGAGCGTCTGAAAAAGCTTTCCGTGCAGTTCGGAAAGAAGGTCGTATTTGCGGAAATCGGCTGCCGCAGCGCGCATGGCTGCGCCAAGATGCCGTGGGATTTTATTCACAGGGATCTTGCGCACGACGAGGAGGAACAGGCGGCGTTTTATGATTCCTGTCTGCGTGTCTTTTCGGAGGAACCGTGGTTTGCGGGCATGTTTTGGTGGGATTGGAGCACATTTATTTACGATACGCCCGAGGAGGCGGCAGCGGACAACGGTTTTGCAATCCACCTGAAAAAAGCGGAGCGCGTCTTAACAGAATGGAATCAGCGTCTGTAGGGAAGGGATGATCCGATCAGCGCGTTCTTTGCATATCCAAATAATATATGAGCGCAGTATGCCGCATATGAAGCGAATAAAAACGGGGCATGCTGCATATGAACCGATTTACCCCGCGCGAATATGCTATAGTAAGGGGCTGCGGGCGTGATTTTTTCCCCGCGGCAGTGAGGCGGGAGTCGGAAATCGGTATGAAATTTGTAAAAATGCAGGGCTGCGGGAATGATTATATTTATCTTCATGAGACAGCGGGATTACCGAAGGATAAGAGCGCGCTCGTAAAAAAAATGTGCGACAGGCATTTCGGGATCGGCGCGGACGGCGTAATCTTTATTCATATCGGAGACGGCGTCACGGCGGATTTCGAGATGGAGATTTACAATGCGGACGGCAGCTATGCCGAGATGTGCGGTAACGGGATTCTTTGCGTCGGCAGATATGTCTATGAGCAGGGACTGACCGATAAAAGGGAAATGAACATCGCAAGCGGGAGCGTGGTGCGCCGGGTGTGGCTGTACCCCGACAGCAATTCCACGGTGCGCGTCAATATGGGAAAACCGGAGCTTGCCTGTGAGCGGATTCCGGTTCTTTTTTCCAAAAAAAGAATGCTGTGTGAGCCGGTACGGATCGGCGAAAAAGAATACAACATGACCTGTGTCAACATGGGCAATCCCCATGCGGTCATCCTGACGGACCGCGAGAAGATCCTGCATGCGCGCGTGGAGGGAGAGCCGCTCATCACGAAGCGACAGCTTTTGGAATATCTGCCCTATCAGCTTTCCGAGGAAGGCGCGGCGATCGAGCGCGCGGCGATGTTTCCTGAGCGGACGAATGTGGAGTTTGTGTGTCCGATCGATCAGCATAATATTATTATGCGCGTGTGGGAGAGAGGAAGCGGGGAGACCTGCGCCTGCGGAACGGGGAGCTGTGCCGCCGTGATGGCATGCATCATAAACGGTTTGACGAAAAACACGGTAACTGTTACACTGTTAGGTGGAACGCTTTATGTGGAATGGGATGCAGATTCGGAGGAGATGTACCTGACCGGACCTGCGGATACCGTGTATGCGGGGGAGGCCCAGCTGTCCCATTTCCTGTAAGTAAACATCCGGAAGTGCCGCACGTATGGAAGTACTTTGGTACAGCGGTCAGACAATGGTCTGATACCGGAGAAAATGGGAGGAGACGTTATGGTAAAGGTAAATGAAGATTACTTAAAATTGCCGGGGAGCTATTTGTTTTCGACGATCGGGAAGAAGGTCAGCGCTTATTCGCAGGCCAATCCGGACAAAAAGATCATCCGTTTAGGAATCGGCGATGTGACGCTGCCGCTTGCCCCGGTCGTCATAAAGGCACTGCATGAGGCAGTGGAGGAACAGGCGGACGCGGCGACGTTTAAGGGCTATGCGCCCGACTTGGGCTATGCGTTTCTGCGCGACGTGATCGCGCAGAAGGATTTTCAGGCGCGGGGCTGCGACATTGCGGCGGATGAAATTTTTATTTCTGACGGAGCAAAGAGCGACTCCGGCAATATTCAGGAGATTTTTTCTGCGGATGCCAAGATCGCGGTGTGCGATCCGGTTTATCCGGTCTATGTGGATTCGAATGTGATGGCGGGGCGCTGCGGAAGCTATGACGAAAAGACGGAGCAGTGGAGCAATATCGTCTATATGCCGTGCACAGCCGAGAACGGCTTTGCACCCGATCTGCCGAAAGAAGTACCGGATTTGATCTATTTGTGCTTCCCGAACAACCCGACCGGTGCGGCGATCACGAAGGACAGGCTTCAGGACTGGGTGGATTATGCGAATCGAAACGGTGCGGTCATTATTTACGACGCGGCGTATGAAGCATATATTTCCGAGGATAACGTGCCGCATTCGATCTACGAGTGCGAGGGCGCGAGAACGTGCGCGATCGAGATCCGTTCTTTTTCCAAAAAAGCAGGCTTTACGGGACTCCGACTCGGGTTTACGGTCGTGCCGAAGGATTTAGTCTGTGGGGGTACGGCGGTGCATGGACTTTGGGCAAGACGGCACGGCACGAAATTCAACGGCGCGCCCTATATCGTGCAGAAGGCGGGTGCGGCGATCTATACGTCCGAGGGAGAAGCGCAGACAAAGGAGCAGGTTGCCTATTATATGAAGAATGCCGCTTATATCAGGAACGGTCTGAAAGAAGCGGGCTATACCGTGTACGGCGGGATGAATGCGCCGTATATCTGGCTGAAAGCGCCGAACGGCATGACGAGCTGGCAGTTCTTTGATCATCTTTTAGAGAAAGCAAATGTGGTCGGCACGCCGGGTTCCGGTTTCGGACCGAGCGGCGAGACATATTTCAGACTGACGGCGTTCGGCAGCTATGAGAATACGGTCGAGGCGCTTGAGCGGATCAAAAAGCTTTAGTGTGAGAAGAAAATGTGCGGGAGGTGCGGAGAGACCGCGCTTCCCGCATTGATTTTAGCGACGATATCGTAAAGAGGGAGGAACGGGTATGATCACGGACAGCTTTGACAATCAATCGGCGGCAATCATTGATCCGCATCGAAAGGAGGACGTTCCGAAGGTGGACGCCTGCATCATCACATTTTCCCATGTGATCGAGCAGTTCGTTCTGGAGCATTATGACTGCGAGAAGATCGGGTCGCTCTGGGCCGCGACCGGAGAGACGCCGATCTGGCAGCTTTTGCATCATGGGAAGCGGTTTGCTTTTTATAAGACTTATATCGGTGCACCCGCCAGTGCTGCGTTATTGGAAGATGCGCGCGTGGAGCTTCAGACGGATAAGTATATTGTGTTCGGCGGAAGCGGCTGCCTGAATAAGGAGATTGCCCACGGAAAGGTCATGGTGCCGACCGAGGCATACCGTGACGAGGGGACAAGCTATCATTATGCACCCGCATCCGATTATATCAAGATCAAAAATACGGACATCGTTGCCGCGTTTATGGAGGAGAACGGGATTCCTTATGTGAAAGGAAAAACATGGACGACGGATGCTTTTTACCGGGAGACTGTTAAAAATTTTGAAAAGCACAAGGCGGACGGCTGCATCTCCGTAGAGATGGAGAGTGCGGCGCTTCAGGCGGTGTGCGATTTCCGAGGGCTGGATTTCTATGTGTTTTTTACAAGCGGCGATCTGCTCGATGCGCCGAAATGGGATAAGAGACGCAAGGAAGGCGAGTTTGCGGGAACGCAGCATGATGTGGGACATTTTGACATTGCCTTAGCGCTGGCGGACTATGTGACGGAATAAGCGGGAGTAAATTCTTGCCTGCTCCTTTTCGGTTTGTATATTCTCAAAGCCCCTGTGCTTTGAACATTTCTGCCATTTCCCCGGCGGATTCCTGCATTCCCCTCTGAAACCATACATCAATCCAACCATATAAAGTGTAAGAGACAAAAGCGGAGGCGTAAGCCTGTACCTTTTCATACTCAGGCTTCGGTCCGCAAAGACCAATAATTACATCTTTCAGCAGATAAATAAGTCCTCTGTTATTTAGCAGCTTGTAGAAATCACGGTGCTTTTCAAAATGAGCAATCATTGTGCGAATTTGTTCGCTTAAAGGAGCGCCGTTATTTTTCTGCCATTCATCCGTCCATTCACGAAACAAATGGCCTATATGTGCTTTCAAAATATCCTCTTTACATTCATAATTTCGATAAAAAGAAGCTCTGCCCACGCACGCCCTGTCAACTAATTCACTAATGGAAATATCGTTCATCGGTTTTTCCGCAAGCAGTTCGAGAAGCGCATGATTGAGATGCTCTATCACATAGGCGTTTCGCCCCTCGTTACTCATCGGTGATACATTTTGCTTTGTTTGTCTCATTTTTGCCCCTCCTATTGACAGTTTGTGTTTTCGATGATACGATTGCATCGATGAAACAAATGTATCATCACAATATCATATGTGAAGTGTAATGTCAAGAAAAATCAGAAGGGATGGTAATAGCAAATGACGCTGACACAGAAACGAATGATTATTTTACTGGTAGTCATGATCATAGCATTTGTCCTCGGAAGGCTTGCTGTAAGGGCGATTATGAATTTCATGTTAGGCGGTACGCTGTTTGGAGGGAACTTTCTATGAGCAATCAGATGAATACGGTACAAAAGCCGAAGAAAAAGGGTAGGATTATGTGGGCGTTAATCTATATTGCGGCATTTGTTGTTGCGTTTGGGATAGGTGCTGTCAGCAAAACAATGCAGCCCTCATGGGCAAAGGATTACACAGTCGATTGGAATGATTCTGTCGGTACGGTACATAAGGATATATCCTATGGAGAAGCGGAATCAAATAAATTCGATCTTTATGTCCCTGCGGACGATTCAAAGGAAAATTACGGACTTGTCGTTTATCTTCACGCAGGCGGATTTACGACCGGTGATAAAGCGGATGACAAGGAAATGCTGGAGTGGCTTTGTTCAAAAGGATATGTGACGGCAGGGATCAACTATACCCTGCGGGATGACGCTCATCCCGAAATAAGCATATATTCTCAATCAATGGAAATAAAGGAGAGCATCTACGTAGTGATTGCCGAGGCGGAGAAATTGGGTTATCATATTGATGAAATGACGATTTCAGGCGGCTCGGCAGGTCATTGTCTGGCAATGCTTTATGCCTATCGTGACGCTGATA
>CAZZNE010000021.1:0-59875 GCA_964655525.1 uncultured Clostridium sp. | reverse complement strand
GAAGAATTCCCTACAGGAATTCTTCGAAAGAATCCGTCTTTGACGGATTCTTTTTTTACTGAAAATATCAAGAACCCACATCGGAAATCTGTTACAATGAATCTAACAGAACAAGTCGTATCGGTACCGAAACGGATATGCGTAATTGTAAAAGAAGAGGTGGATGCATGAACAAAGCGGAACTCCTTGCGGATGCACTGGAGTATATGGAGCAGCATCTGAAGGATAACATCAAAACCGAGGATGTAGCGGCAGCATGCTATTGTTCCAGATCGACGCTGGAAAAGCTGTTCCGCTATGTCAATCATATGTCGATCAGAGAATATCTGATGCGGAGAAGGCTGACGAGGGCGGCGCGCGATATTATGCGCGAGCCGGATACGGGAATTTTGGAGATCGCACTCCGCTACGGATATGGGACCAACGAATCTTTTACGCGCGCATTTCGCGGGTTCTGGAACTGTAAACCATCCGAGTTCCGCGGCAAGACGCGGTTCTCGGAGCTGTTCCCAAGGCTGACAGGGCCGTTGGGGGAAGGAGATGCGACGATGGCAGAAAGAAAACATGTGGATATTAGTGAGTTATACGATCTTTTTCAGGAGCGGAGAGCCTGCTGTTTTGTGATCTGCGATATTAAACAGATGATGGCGGTCAATGAGATTTCCCGGAAAGCGGGGGATTTGGCGATCGCAGAGGCGCTGCAGCGTATTCAGGATGCGGCAGGCGAAAACGATGTGGCATTCCGCATCGGCGGGGATGAATTCGCCCTGCTGACGGACAGTGAGGAGGAAAGCTACGCGGAGTCGCTTGCTGAAAAAATCAAAAGCAGCAATGATAAGCCCATCTTATGGGAGGGGAGAGAAATTCCGCTTACCCTGCATGTGGGCGTGACACGCTTTGAGGGGAAGCGGATTGGCTATGACGAGCTGTTTCACCAATTGGATAGCGCGATCACGGTTGCGGCAAAGAGGGACTACGGTATGGAAGTCTGACATGACAAAAAGAGTTTGCGGCATAAAATTCTGACACGGCGAAATAGGAACTAGTAAATAGTAAACCGGGCAGTTACCCAAGACGGATAACTGTCCGGTTTGCGTTAAGATGCCCGCGTTTCTTGACGGAGCCGGATTTAATATGCTATACTTTCTTGATTCCTGTGAGAATTTTCATTTTTATTATGGGAAAGAGATGACCGTAAGAGGAGTGCGCCATGGAACAGAATAAAAATACATTTGAATTGATCTATGATGTGGTGCGTCAGATCCCGCGTGGCAAAGTAGCGACATACGGACAGGTGGCGGCGCTCGCGGGAAATAAGCGGTGGGCGCGTGTCGTCGGCTATGCCCTGCACGGCAATCCGGATCCTGATGGCATTCCGTGTTACCGCGTTGTGACGAAGGACGGCAGGGTGTCAAGCGCGTTTGCGTTTGGCGGGGGAAACCGTCAGATTGCCTTGCTGGAAGCGGACGGCGTTGCGTTTCGGGACGGCCATGTCATTATGGAGGAATATCAGTGGGATACGCCTTGGATTTACGGCGGGATCTAAAAGCGGAGAGAGGTGCAATGTCCGATTGAAAAAAAGAGATTTATCCGGCGGCAGCGTGACAGGCACGCTGCTCCTCTTTGCACTGCCGATGATCGCGGGGAATTTTTTGCAGCAGCTCTATAATATTGCGGATACGCTGATCGTCGGGCGTGTGCTCGGACCGGATGCGTTGGCTGCGGTTGGTTCGGCGTATACACTCATGACATTCTTAAATTCCATTCTTATCGGTATGTGTATGGGAGGCGGCGCACTGTTTTCTTATTATTATGGAAAGAATGATATTCCCGGCATGAAACAGCGCATGCGGACCGCGTTTTTGTTCACCGGTTTTTTTGCGCTTCTGATCTCAGCGCTTGCGCTTTTGTTCTGTGATGAGCTACTGATCCTGCTTGCTGTGCCGGTTGAAATCCGGGCAATGATGCGGGAATATGTCATGATCATCTTTGTGGGGATTTTCTTTGTATTCCTGTATCACTATTATGCATTTGTGCTGCGTGCGCTCGGAAATTCAGTGGTTCCCCTTGTATTTCTCGGAGCAGCGTCGGTCTTAAACATCGGTCTGGACTGCCTGTTTGTTATGACGTTTCAAAGGGGCATCCGGGGTGCGGCGGAGGCGACGCTGATCGCCCAGGTACTTTCGGGCATCGGGATCGCGTTTTATACATGGAAAAAAGAAAAACGACTGCGTTTTATCCGGGCGGGCATGCGGGCGGACTTAAAGTGCTTAAAGGAGGTCGCGGGCTTCCTTACGGCGGCTTCCGTTCAACAGTCCGTCATGAATTTCGGCATATTGATGATACAGGGACTGGTCAACAGCTTCGGGAAAGCCGTCATGGCGGCATTTGCGGCAGCGGTGAAGATTGACACGCTCGCGTACATGCCGGCGCAGGAATTCGGAAATGCGTTTTCTCTGTTTGTGTCGCAAAATTACGGGGCGGACAGGAAGGACAGGATACGCGAGGGATTTTCTCGGGCGGTGCAGGTGTGCATGGCATTCTGCCTGATCCTATCCGTGTTTGTATGTGCGGCGGCGCATCCGCTCATGTGCGTGTTCGTGAAAGCGGAGGAGACAAAGATCATTGCCATCGGGGTAGATTATCTGCGCATAGAAGGCGCATGCTATTGCGGGATCGGACTGCTCTTTTTACTTTACGGATATTTCCGCGGTGTGAACAGACCGAGGATGTCGCTTTGGCTGACGATCGTGTCACTTGGAACGCGTGTTGCGCTGGCATATCTGCTTGCGCCGATCGGAGCGGTCGGCGTGTACGGAATATGGGCGGCGATTCCGATTGGATGGGTGTTAGCGGATGGCATCGGTCTTTTTACTATGAAAAAACAAGAGCGCAGATGGAAAGAAATCGGCGCGGGCGGGGAAAGATAGTGTGAGAAGTACTTCTAAAGCGCATGCCAATGGAGGCGGATATGAAACAAATTGTATTTGCGGTGGACAGAAAGCGGGCGGTTGCGGCGTTTGATGCGTATACTGCCAATTATGACAGAACGGATGAAAAGATTAAGCTCAAGGTCGATCATACTTATCGTGTGGCGGCGCTTAGTGAGCGGATCGGAAGGTCGATCGGCTTAGAGGGGCAGGCGCTTGATTTGGCATGGACGATCGGGCTGTTGCATGACGTCGGAAGATTTGAACAGCTTCGGCTCTATGGGACGTTTGTGGATGCTGATTCCATCGACCATGCGCAGTTTGGGGCGGACATTTTATTCCCGCGAGCAATGAGCCAAGCGGCTGCGCAGCAGACATTTGGCGAATGCCGCGAGGGTGAACGCCCCGTCAGCTTGCTGCGGGATATTTCACTTCAGGACGGAGAGATCAGGAATTACCTTACGGATGACACATCAAAAGAGATATTGAAGCTCATCGAGACAGCGGTTCGCAGCCACAGCCTTTATCGTATTGCGGAGGATATGGATGAGCAGACGAGGATGTATTGTCATATTTTGAGGGATGCCGATAAGATTGACATTATGCGCGTCAACGTGGACGTGCCGCTTGAGGCAATCTATAATACGACGACGCAGGCGTTAAAAAACAGTGAGGTCAGCGAGGAGGTGCTTGCAAGCTTTTCCGAGGAGCATGCAACGCTGCGCAGCTTAAAAAAGACACCGGTCGATTATGTGGCCGGTCATATTTCGCTGGTGTTTGAGCTAGTGTATCCGATCAGCGTCCGCATTGTGAGCGAGCAGGGGTATCTGGACAAGCTTCTGCACTTTGAGAGCGACTGCGAAAAAACGAGGGAACAGTTTGCGTGGATGCGCTCGCGGGTTCAGGCATACATGGAGCGGCGGATAGCGGAAGGAAAGTAGATTGAAAAATCAAAGATTTTTCAAAAGCGAACAAGTTCGCTTTGCAAATATTGTGCTGACGTCCAAATTCGCGGGCTGTTGACAGCGTGGATGATTAAGAAGAAAAAAAGTAGAAGCAATCCGGTGAAATGGGCAGAGCAGACGAAGGCAGGCGAAATCACGTCCAGCCCCCGTCCACCGTAATGATCTGTCCGGTCAGATAATCGGGTGCATTGGCAAGCTGCAAGACGGTCTGCGCGATTTCCGCAGCCGTACCGAGGCGGTCCGCCGGAATTTCTTCTTTTATAGAAGAAAGCTCCTCAGCGGAAAGATGACGGTTCATGTCCGTGTCAATGATGCCGCAGGCAATGGCGTTGACGGGGATATGACTCGGCGCAAGCTCCTTGGCAAGCGCTTTGGTAAAGCCGCCTACGCCCGCCTTGCTCGCGGAATAAGCGGTCTCCATGGAAGCGCCCACACAGCCCCACACCGACGAGATATTGATAATGTGCCCGCTGTGCTCTTTTAACATGAGCGGAACGGCGTGACGGGCGGTATAAAAACAGGAATTGAGATTGACGTTCATGACGTGAAGCCATTCTTCCACCGTCATTGTATGCAAAAGACCGACATACGAAATGCCGGCGTTATTGACGAGCACGTCCAGACGGTCGATCTGCGCAAACATGTCATCGACAAAATGGGAATCGCCGACATCACCGAAAAACAGGCGGCAGTGGATGCCGTATTGTGCGGTAAGTTCAGCGGCAAAGGCTGTCAGTTCCTCTTTGGAGCGGAGACAGTTTAAGATCAGGTCGAAGCCTTCTTTGGCAAACAGCCCGGCACAGGCTCTGCCGATGCCGCGGGATGCGCCGGTGATCAGTACGGTTCGGTTCATGAGGAAATCCTTTCTGTCCGTGTTCTGCGGACGTCTGAATGTGCATCAGCCGAAACTCTAAGAAAGTGATGATTTATAAAACTTTCTTAGAATTACTAAGATGATTTTATGCTAAAAAATGTTAACTGGTTTGTCAATTATTTTTTTTCATAAATCCAATCACGACCATCCGAACAAAAAAAATTGCTTCCGCAATTCTTCCGAGCTTGAGAAATACTCGTATAATCGTATACACTAAAAAATAGCTGGAAAATTCTTCCAAGGGTTGACAAGAAAATCATCGCGTGTTATATTTAGCAACAAGATGTAATAATTTTGTAACAAATTTAACACTATACGATAGAAATGACCTTTGTTGATCTTTTGGAGGAAGGGAATGAAACGGAAAGAATTGATAGCCGCAGCAATTTTGTTTGCAGGAGTACTTGTTACTTCCAATGCGGATGTTTCAGCGGATGCGACACAGGTTGAGACGTTACTCCCGGCAGAGGGTGTGGCGTTAACGCTGGAGGAAGGCACTTCTGTTGAGGAACTGGAGCAGAGTGCGTTAGCGGACGCAGAAACCGATATAGAGGTTCTTGCCATGTCTCAGGAAGCGGGGCTGGCGGTGACAGCAGGTTTAACGGAACAGGTACCGACAGACATTGTTCCGGAAGAGGGAACGGTACAGCCTGAGGACGGAGTGCAGGATACCGGGGCGGACGGCATCGGACGGAGTGTGGACGGTGACGATGCACAGGAGCCCGAAGAGGATGCCGATGCAGATGGTGTCGGTGAAGAGGGCGATACGGACGAAGAGGATGCCGACGCGGATGGAGAAGATGCCGATGCGGAGGAAGAAGATACCGACGCGGAGGATGAGTCAGAGGAGGACGAGGAGGCACCGGAGGATTACGGCAGCCTTGTGATTGCAAGAGTACGTGATTGGGTGAATGTCAGAAGCGGTCCTTCGACCGACACGGAAATCGTTGGAAAACTGTATAATAATTCTGTCGGCGAGCTGATCAGACGGGAGGGCGACTGGTATTACATCGCATCCGGTACGGTTACAGGCTATGTCAGCGCGGATTACTGTGTATCCGGCGAGGAAGCGGAGGCGCTCATTGATGAGGTCAGCATCCAGATCGCAACAGTGAATACGCAGACACTGAAGCTTCGCGCGGAAGGGTCCACAGAATCGAGAGTATTACAGCTATTGCCCTATGGCGATAAACTTGACGTGTTAGAGTCCGATCATGGAGATGGATGGATCAAGGTAAACGTGAACGGTACGCAGGGTTATGTATCCGCTGATTACGTTACGGTTTCCATTTCTTTCGTCTCAGCGGAGTCGAAAGAGGAAGAAGAGGCAAGGCTTGCTGAGGAGCGTGCAGCGCGCGCAGAGGCGGAGCGCAGGGCGGCAGAGCTTGCGGCACAGGAGGCTGCACAGGCACAGGCGCAGCAGCCGACGGTGTCAAGTGAGGTTGTCGAGACCGAACAGGCACCCGCACCGGTATCCACCGGAAGCGGACTCGGAGCAGAGATTGCCAACTATGCATTACAGTTCGTCGGTAATCCGTATGTATACGGAGGAACGAGTTTAACGAACGGAGCGGACTGCTCGGGCTTTGTCCTTGCGGTATACGCACAATACGGCGTCAGCCTGCCGCATTCGGCGACGGCGGATCGCAGTATGGGAACCGCAGTAGGAAGCCTTGCGGAGGCGCAGCCGGGCGATTTGGTATGCTACTCCGGTCATGTCGGCATTTATATCGGGAACGGGCAGATCGTTCATGCGAGCACACCGAGAACCGGTATTAAGATTTCAAGCGCGACCTATAAGCCGATCGCGTGCATTCGAAGAATTTTTAACTAAATAAAAACGAAGCGGAGGACAGTCTTAGGGCTGTCCTCTTTTTTTGTGTGTAAGTGATGCTGGTTATGTAGGATCATATTGACAAACGAAACCAAATGTAGTAAACTATAAATACAATTAAATAAAAAGATTTTTTTAGGAAGGGGGAGAAGGGCAGAAGGAATAGCAAAGAAAAAGAAACGGTTGATCAAGTAGGGGCAGGGTTAAAAAACAGAGAAGGGAGAACAAACATGATAAGAAGAATGAATATGAGCAAAATTAAGAAAGTGTTTTCTGCAACGATTTTGACTGTTATGCTATTTGCGTGGCTGGCGGAATCCGGTGTTGCCTATGCGGCGACGAAAGACGGTACTTTTATAGTGAATGGTGAAACAGTATATGCATCGCTGTCGGGTGATGCGAATGGTGTGACGGGTAAGACCTCCTATACTAGAGGACCGGGAACTGTAGAGATCATGGTGAATGGTAGTGCCGTAATGCCCGGGAACCCACAAACTTTGGATCTGCTATCAATGCCTGCTCCTGTAAATACACCGGGGGGCGTATCCGGGACAGTGACCCCGCCATCTGGCTACACTCTCATTTCGGCGTATTCAAGCCATTATGCAACGATAGGTGGAAAGTCAAACCATTACGAAATTTCGCTGTTTTAATTAAAATCAATTATAAAAGGGGCATTGCCGTTTTCACGGCAATGCCCCTGAAACGGAGAACGGTATGAAGAGAAGTCAGAATGTGATGACTGCCATGATCCTATGGGCGATGGCGATATGCCTGTGTGCCTGCGGAAGGAGCGAAAAGGCGGAGAGAGAAAACACATCGGGAATTCTGCAGAAGGGATGCTTTTATGAAGACAATATCATTACCCTGTCTGCAATGGATCGGTTTATGTATTCTGAGTGGGAACCGGCTGGGTTTGAGTACATCTGCACAGACCCGACCTGCAGCCATTTATCGGATTCGTGTTCTGCATGGACATTTCATGATAATGGCGGTCTTGAAAATGGCGGATTTGAAAAGAATTTATGTGTGGTCTATCAGGACAGGCTGGTTATTTTGGACTCTTATGAGGAACATGTGGATCATGACAGTTATGTCATGGACGGGGTGACGAATCTTGATGTCAGTTATGTGTGGCATACGGATGTGTATGAGGCGGATCTGGACGGAAGAAACCGAAAATGCAAATTGTCCTTTGCGGGCAGTATCGGCAGCGTAACTGCGACATCTGCGGCAGTTATGCAGGAGGGGGTGCTTTACTTTGGAGGTCCGATCGAGAGCCGGATCATCATGGAATATGACGATACGGGTGCCGTTTCACGCAACGAGGTGATCCACAGCGACGCGTTTTATGCCTTGGATTTAGAGGACTATTCCGTTGAGCTGTTTGCGGAAACCGAAGGAAAGGACAGCATGAGTTATTCCTATTATGTCGGTATATTTGACGGGTATGTCTATGCGAGGGCAAGTGAGTCCTGGTGGGGGAGCGGGATCTGGTACCGGATTAATATGGAGACGGGGGAATGGAAGGAGATTGTACACTTTGATTCTAATGCGCCATGGTTTCTCGGAGCAATCGGCGATGCCGTTTATTATTATTATGATGATAAGCCGATCCTCTATGTGATGGATGTCGGAACGCAGGAGGAGAGAGAAGTTCTGGCGATGGAGCAGGACCGCGCGTTTGTGGTGGCTGCGGTGATGGAAAATCAGATTTGGGTGATGACGGATTATTCCATGGAAGAAGGAAGCTATATGTCAGAATATACGGTACTGAACAAGGAAGACGACGTGGTGGATTTTTGTCACTATGATGAGTATATTTTATTCTACGGTGTGGTGGGAGACCGGCTGATCTATAGTAAGAATATGTTTTCAAACGAGGAAATGTGGTGGGTGGACGAGGAAATGTGGTGGGCGGATAAGTCGGACATCGCAGATCTGACAGAGCGGGGAGTCTATATCGGGCATGCAGACGGAAGGTATAATGATCCTATATTCTATAGCGCGGATTAGGGGGAAGAAATGGAGCGGTATCAACTGGAACTGATCGATCTTACAAAATCATATAAAAAGAATCTTGCACTGGATCATTTCTCTTATCGGTTTGAGGCAGGCATTTATGGTCTGCTCGGTCCGAATGGCGCGGGGAAATCGACGCTTATGAATATCATTACCCAGAACCTGAAATGCGACGAGGGGCGGATTCTGTTAAACGGCGTGGAGGCAGGGGCGTTAAAGCAAAAATACATATCGCACATCGGATATATGCCGCAGCAGCAGGCGGTGTATGAGAATCTTACGCTGATGCGCTTCATGTATTATATTGCGGCGCTGAAGGGAATGTCAAAGAAGGAAGCGGATGAACAAACGAAACAGCTTCTGGAAAAAGTGAATCTGTGGGACGAACGAAACAAATATATGGGAAGTTTTTCCGGCGGAATGAAGCAGAGAGCGCTGATCGCGCAGGCGCTTTTGGGAAAGCCGGATATTATGATTTTGGATGAGCCGACGGCGGGGCTTGATCCGCTGCAGCGGGCAGCTGTGCGGGAGATGATCCGGGAACTTGCGGAGAATCGGATCGTTATCATTTCCACCCATGTGATTGCGGATATTGAGCCGATCGCAAAAGAGATCCTGATGCTCAAGGAGGGAAAGCTCCTAAAAAGGTTGTCGCTTCAGGAGGACAGACTCGATGGGGAAAGCTTGGAGGACATGTATATCCGGCTGTTTCAATAACAAACTGGAATATTCGGGCAGAGCGCGTCTTCTTCCTGTCCGCTGGTGGGGGAACCGATATGATTAAGAATGAACTGATCAAAATACTGAGTAATCGAATATTTTTGCTGTTTTTTATCCTGATGTTATTGTTTAATGGATTATATTACAAGTGGTCTTTGGATGTGCATTCTGATCGTCTGGATCCCACTGCTTCCATGTACAATCGGCTTGTGGATGAGCTTGCGCCTCTTTCTGATGAAGAAAAGCTGGAGCTGGTTTCGGAGCGGCTTGCGGAGATATCGGAGTTGGGAAGTTCTTTTGCACAATCGGCGGATTTTACGGGGGCGGTGGATTTTTCCTTGTCATCCATGCTATATCAGGAAATAGAGGAGGAGCTCGTTCGGGTCACAAGCTATCAAGATCAGGTAAGTGCCATTGTTCAAAATGCGGATGCGCATCTGGGCAGGCCGGAGACCGGAAGCTATGGTCCCCTGGAAAGAAGCTTTATGGTGAGCAGACTCAGAAAGACACGGGAAATTTATCGGGGGCTTATGGATGTAAAGCCGGTCTTTTATCCTTCCCGCGGGATCAAGGCATTTGTGGATAATCCGGTAACGGACTGCTGCTGTTTATTTATTCTGCTGCTCGCGGTATTTCAGCTTTTGACAGCGGAGCGCCAGAATGAATTGATCATTTTATCAAAGACGACCTGCCGCGGCAGGTGGGCGCACGGGCTTGTCAAGGCTGTTGCTTTGGGAATATTATGTGTTTTTGCTACTGTGCTGCTGGTCACGGAAAGCATTTTCGTGATCGGGAGCATTTATCCTTTCTTGTCATTTATGCATCCCATTCAATCCGTATTTTCATATTGTGCTCTTCGGGTGAACATTTTGGGATACCTATGCATCTATATGGTGATCAAAATGCTTTTTTATCTTTTGTGTACGGCGGTATTTTATTTTGTCTGCTGCTTGCTGCGCAAAGTGATCCCCATTTTTCTGATACTGGCAGGAACAACCGGGCTGCTGCTTTATCTGTATCTGAGTATTTCGGAGAATTCCTATCTGGCGCCGCTTAAGACCATGAATCCGATCGCGTTCGGTCAAGCGGGAGTGCTGTTGGAGCGCTACCAATGCGTAAATGTATTTGGAATCGCAGTAAATAAGTTGGTTTTATATGCATGCATATGCGGCGGGTTGGCGCTTCTGTTCTTTGCGGCGGCAATCAAGGCATTTGCGATATCTTATGAAAAAAATATGGTATCTGACAGGCATTCCATTTTTGACGGAAAGAAAAAATGGAATGTAGGATTAATTCGCCATGAGTGCTATAAAACGTTTATTGCGCAGAAGATCATTTTTGTTTTGATTTTTGCGGGGCTCTTTGCATGGGTATTGTATACGCCATTTGGCTGGAATGGATTTTCCCTATCTGAAGTTTTTTATTATCGGTATTCGGAGGCGGTAAAGGGTGCATATACGGATGAAGTCGATGAATTTATACGTCAAAACCGGGAGACAGTTTATGCCGGAATGATGCAGCCGGGCTTGGAGGAGGGGCAGATGATTGCTTATAGTGCCATGCTGGAAGCCCTTACATGGATGTCGGAATATGCAGAGTATTTATCTGGTCATGAAAACAGCTACTATATATATAACCAGGGATATACGGCGCTTACGGGAGGGAATGGTATGGTAAACCGGCAGAATATCATGACATCTATTGTCATGTATGCTTTCGCCGCTGTATGCTTTGTGCTTACCGTGTCAATCGACTATCAGCATGGAGAAAACCGTCTGATTCATTCAACCGTAAAAGGGCGAAGGGCTTATATCGGATCGAAAATGTTGATCGGAATGCTGATTGCGGCTGTTTTGCTCTGCATGTTCTGGCTGCCGCAGCTTGTGGGAACCCTGTATTTGTGGGGAACGGATTTTATTTTTGCACCCGCATATAGTCTGCAGCATCTGGACGGAATCTGGGGAGGTATTTCTATCGTTACTTATTTGTGTCTTAAATATATGGGAAAATATATGATGCTCCTTGGTGTCATGGCCCTTTCCTATTTGCTTGAACGTAAGGTGAAAAGCAGTGTGACGGCAATAGTCTGGGTATGTGCGGTGGTAGAAATCCCTCTTGTGGTAATGCTCCTCAATTGAATGACATAGCTGTCAGAAGTGCGTTTTGGGAATAATGTACAAAAAGAAAAAAAGCAAGTTCTTTTTTGGAAAAAGTTTACTTTTTTTGGGGTGCCGTTATCCACATGCAAAATGGCGGTTTTATGCGGAATTACCATTTATACACGAAGTTATCCACATTATCCACAGGAAAAACAAGGAAACAGAGAACTGTTTTTATGGAAACCATAAGGAACGGATGTTTTGTGTAGAAATCATAAAAATGTCAAAATGGCAAAAAAAATAGGAAAACCGCTTGACTTTCTAAATGTCAAAAAGTTTCAGACAATTGTATAAAATGTTGCAAAAAATGAGGGCTTTGTGGTATAATCATTATACAATATAACAACGAAAGGGATGATGCTATGAAGTTTATTATTTTAGGCAAGAATATCGAAGTGACAGAAGGGCTCAGGTCTGCGGTAGAGGATAAGATCGGCAAGCTCGAGAAATACTTTACGACAGAGACTGAGGTGCATGTAACCCTGAGTGTGGAGAAGGAGAGACAGAAGATCGAGGTTACGATTCCCGTAAAGGGAAATATCATCCGTTCCGAGCAGGTCAGCAATGATATGTATGTTTCCATTGACTTAGTAGAGGAAATTATCGAGAGACAGTTAAAGAAATATAAGACAAAGCTGGTAGAACAGCAGCAGTCGGCGAATTATTTTAAGAAAGATTATATTGACAGGGAATTTCCGGAGGAAGAGGAGATCAAGATCATCCGTACGAAGAAGTTCGACATTAAGCCGATGTATCCCGAGGATGCCTGCATCCAGATGGAGCTTTTAGGACACAGCTTCTTTGTATTCTGTAATGCGGAAACCGATCAGGTAAACGTTGTGTATAAGAGAAAGGGCAATACCTACGGCTTGATCGAGCCGGAGCTTTAAGCGGTTACCAAAGATGATTTTTACATAGATCACATGCAGAACGCGGACAAGCGAAGGTACCAATAAGACGGCAGGCGCATGAGCGCGTAAGGTAAAAGAAGAACGTGAGCTGCGCCGGGAGCGGCAAGGTACGAAAGAATGTATCAGGTACAAAGGAATCGTTGAGGTACAGAAGAAACACGAAGGACAGAAGAAGTTTAAGGCGCAAAAGAGATCGTTGAGGTACAGGAGAAATGCGAAGTACGAAAGAAACTTAGAGCGCAAAAGAGATGATTGAGGTACGAAAGAAACACAAGGCACAAACGAGACATCGTGTACAAAAGCAATGAGAAAGCTGTCGTTTCCTTGAATGAAAATTCGGGAAACGGCAGCTTCTTTTTCATACTGCCCCCTATTCCGCAATAAAATAGTGTGAAGGAACGCGTGAATAAGGCGTTCTTTCAAGAACGGAATCGATGGGGAGTTGACTGCTATGAAAGAAAAACGTGGGAAAGCGAAGCGGCGCGGTCTGTTGCTCCGGATCGGAATTGCGGTGGAAGCGGCAGGCATTTGTGCTTCGATTCTTTTTTTAACCCATACGCAGGAGGAGGCGGCAAGCGAGACGCTTTCGACGGATACCCGTTTGTATGACGAGTCGGGAGGAACGGGCAGAGATTATATTACATGGGTGGATTTTAATGTCACGTCGGACGCCATGCGCTGCGCCCTGCAATATGACCTTGATACCTATGGGAGCGATATTCATATTGACTGGATTGCGCTGCTTGCGTATGCGGGGTGCCGCGGCGGCGGAGCGTTTTCGTCAAAGTCGCTGGGTTATATACGAGATCTTGCCGAGCGGATGAAGAACAGCGAGACGACAGTGGAGAAGCTCTCGAACGAGCTTTCTTATTTTGATTACTATTATGAAGCTTATTCCGCGGTGCTGGGCGGCTATGTCGGTGAATATGAGATTGAGCGGCAGGCGGAGGATGGCAGTACGACCATGGAGCGTGTTTACGGCGTCAAGGTTTTTTCACCGATCGCGAAAGGCTTTGGCTATAATGATTATGATGATTTCGGCGCGTCGAGGAGCTATGGCTACAGGCGGCCCCATTTGGGACACGATATGATGGGCGTGATCGGCACGCCGATCGTTGCGATCGAGTCCGGGTATGTGGAGGCGCTCGGCTGGAATCGTTACGGAGGCTGGCGCATTGGCATCCGAAGCTTTGACGGCAGACGCTATTATTATTACGCGCATTTGAGACAGAATTATCCCTACGCGGAAGGGCTTGAAGAAGGAAGCGTCGTGACGGCGGGCGACGTCATCGGCTATATGGGTCATACGGGCTACAGTACGACGGAGAACACGAACAACATTGAGGTCGTGCATCTGCACTGGGGATTGCAGCTTATTTTTGATGAGTCCCAAAAGGACGGAAACAATGAAATATGGGTGGACTGCTATGACCTGACAAACTTTTTGAGCCGTTACCGAAGTGCGGTGGAGAAAGTTGGCGACACAAGAGAATGGATCCGCAGTGTTCCCATGACTGATCCGGCGGTGGCGGATTACCTTGCGCAGTGAGCTGCGTGATATTTCATTCATACCTGCTTGGAAACAAAAACGATGCCGGAAGGGCTGCCCGATAAAAGGGCGGTCCTTATTTTTTTTGCCTGGATTGATTATGGGGGTGCGCGATAGGAAAAGCGATAAAAAATAACACCGGCAATCCCGCACTTTTCGTTGCAAAACTCCCGTCTCTATGTTAGAATATCAACAGAGCACAATGATAAAAAAATAACAATCATTGGCATGCCCCGAAACGGGATTAAAATCAGATCAGGAGGGATTATCAATGGCAAAGAAAATTGTTTTGGCAGGTGCTTGTCGTACGGCGATCGGCACGATGGGCGGTGCACTCAGCACAACTCCAGCGCCGGTTCTCGGCTCTATCGTGATCAAGGAAGCCTTGAACAGAGCGGGAGTTCCCGCAGATGCTGTCGATCATGTATATATGGGCTGCGTTATTCAGGCAGGACTCGGACAGAACGTAGCGCGTCAGGCATCCATCAAGGCAGGGCTGCCGGTCACAACGCCCGCTGTTACCGTGAACGTAGTGTGCGGTTCCGGTTTGAACTGCGTGAACATGGCTGCGCAGATGATCGCAGCAGGGGATGCCGATATTGTTGTTGCGGGCGGTATGGAGAATATGTCCATGGCTCCTTATGCAGTGATGCAGGGACGCTACGGCTACAGAATGAACAACGGCAAATTAGTGGATACCATGGTAAACGACGCACTGTGGGATGCATTTAACGATTACCACATGGGTATCACGGCAGAGAACGTAGCGGAGCAGTACGGACTGACCCGCGAGCAGCTTGACGAGTTTGCCGCATGGTCCCAGCAGAAATGCGAGAAGGCAATGGCGGAAGGTAAATTCAAGGATGAGATCGTTCCTGTTGAAGTAAAGAAGAAAAAGGAAACCGTGATCGTGGACACCGACGAGGGGCCGCGCGCGGGCGTTACAAAGGACAGCATTGCGAAGCTTCGCGGTGCGTTTAAGCCGGACGGCATCGTAACGGCGGCAAATGCATCCGGCATTAACGACGGTGCGGCTGCAATCGTTGTGATGAGCGAGGAGAAGGCAAAAGAGCTTGGTGTGAAGCCGATGGCAACCTTCGTTGCAGGCGCACTCGGCGGCGTAGACCCGTCCATCATGGGCGTAGGTCCCGTACCTGCTACCAAAAAGGCAATGGAGAAAGCCGGCATGAAGATCGATGACTTTGATCTGATCGAGGCAAACGAGGCGTTTGCGGCACAGTCCCTTGCGGTACAGAAGGACTTGGGCTTCAGCAACGACGTATTGAATGTGAACGGCGGCGCGATCGCACTCGGACATCCGGTTGGAGCGTCCGGCTGCCGTATCCTTGTGACACTGTTACACGAGATGGTAAAGAGAGATGCAAAGAAAGGTCTTGCGACACTCTGCATCGGCGGCGGTATGGGCTGCGCGACCATCGTAGAGCGCGACTAAGCGTTTGTATGTCATAGGATATTTCGTGACCCGGAATGATCGCGTCAGCGGTGAATCAGGTAACGATTAGGAGAATACCCGTCAGGGTATTCTCCTAACTGTGCGTATACAACGATTTGCGCATAGATAACGACGAACCGGCACATGGCATTTTATGGTGTCGGAAACCAATATTCAAAGAAAGGAAACATACTATCATGGCATTTGTGTTATACGAACAAAAAGAAGCAGTCGGCATCATTACCATCAACCGTCCCGAGGCGCTCAATGCCTTAAATTCCGCAGTGCTTGACGAATTAAATGCAGTCATTGACGGCGTGGATCTTGCCACAGTCAGATGTCTTGTGCTGACCGGCGCGGGAGAGAAGTCCTTTGTTGCGGGCGCGGACATCGGCGAGATGAGTTCCCTCACCAAAGCAGAGGGGGAGGCGTTCGGCAAGAAAGGAAACGACGTATTCCGTAAGTTAGAGACGCTGCCGGTTCCGGTCATCGCAGCGGTAAACGGTTTTGCACTCGGCGGCGGATGCGAGCTTTCCATGAGCTGTGACATCCGGATCTGCTCCGATAACGCGGTATTCGGACAGCCTGAGGTGGGACTTGGCATTACGCCGGGCTTCGGCGGAACGCAGAGACTGGCAAGACTGGTCGGCGCGGGCATGGCAAAACAGCTCATTTACACTGCAAGAAATATCAAAGCGGACGAGGCGTTCCGAATCGGTCTTGTCAACGCCGTATATCCGCAGGAGGAGCTTTTGGCACAGGCGGAGAAGATGGCGGCAGGCATTGCGAAAAATGCACCGATCGCTGTCCGCAACTGCAAGAAAGCGATCAATGACGGTTTAGACGCATCTATGGACGAGGCGATCGTGATCGAGGAGAAGCTGTTCGGCGACTGCTTTGAGACGCATGATCAGGTAGAAGGCATGACCGCTTTCCTTGAAAAGAGAAAAGAGAAAAACTTCACAAACAACTAATCCCAAAGGACATGCAGACATGTCCTGCCGGCGCGCGGCGCGCGGGAGCAAAAAGCAAGTAAAAGCGGTCTAAGAGCCGCAGGAAAATATAAAAGGAGGAAGAAACATGAAGGTAGGTATTATCGGCGCGGGAACCATGGGTTCCGGTATCGCACAGGCATTTGCCATGACGGACGGCTACGAGGTATGCCTCTGCGACATTAAGGAGGAGTATGCTGAGGGCGGCAAAGCCAAGATTTTAAAGAACATGAATTTCCTTGTGAGCAAAGAGAAGATCACGCAGGAAAAAGCGGATGAGGTTATGGGTAAGATCACAACCGGCCTGAACAATATCTGTGGGGAGTGCGATCTGATCGTAGAGGTTGCGCTTGAGAAGCTTGAGATCAAGCAGAACATTTTCAAGGAGTTAATGGGAATCGTAAAGAAGGACTGCATGTTCGCAAGCAACACCTCTTCCCTTTCCATCACGAAGATCGGCGAGGGCTTAGACAGACCGATGATCGGTATGCATTTCTTTAACCCGGCTGACAGAATGAAGCTTGTGGAAGTCATCAAGGGCGAGAATACGCCGCAGGAAATGGTGGACAAGATCAAAGCGATCGCAACGGAGATCGGCAAGACACCGGTTGAGGTGAAAGAGGCTCCGGGCTTTGTTGTCAACAGAATCCTGATTCCGATGATCAACGAGGCGATCGGTGTGCTTGACGCAGGAACCGCTTCCGCAGAGGATATCGACATTGCAATGCAGCTTGGCGCATCCCATCCGATGGGGCCTTTACATCTGGGCGATCTGATCGGCTTAGACATCTGCCTTGCGATCATGGAAGTGCTTTACAACGAGACGAAGGATGAGAAGTATGCGCCGCAGCCGCTCTTAAAGAAGATGGTTGCAGACGGCAAGCTTGGCAAGAAGACCGGCGAAGGCTTCTTTGATTACAGCAAAAAGTAAGAAAGCACGCAGAACTATTAGAAAGGCATGTCATTTAATTTTATATGGAGGAATAAAATCATGGATTTCACGTTAAGCAAAGAACATGAAATGGCGAGACAGTTATTCAAGGATTTCGCCGAAAAAGAAGTAAAGCCTCTCGCGCAGGAGGTCGATGAGACCGAGCAGTTCCCGAGAGTCACCGTGGACAAGATGGCAAAATACGGATTTTTAGGCATTCCCGTTCCGAAGGAGTTCGGCGGACAGGGCTGTGATCCGTTGACCTATGCGATGTGTGTGGAGGAGCTTTCCAAGGTTTGCGGAACAACAGGCGTTATTGTTTCCGCACATACCTCCCTTTGCTGCGACCCGATTCAGACCTACGGTACGCCGGAGCAGAAGGAGAAGTACTTGATCCCGCTTGCAAAGGGAGAGAAGTTAGGTGCGTTTGGTTTAACGGAGCCGGGCGCAGGAACGGATGCGCAGGGACAGCAGACAAAGGCGGTTCTTGACGGCGACGAGTGGGTATTAAACGGTTCGAAGTGCTTTATCACGAATGGTAAAGAAGCGGATGTTTATGTGATCATTGCGGTAACCGGAAAGGTCGAAAAGCGCGGCAAGATGCTCAAGGAAATCTCCGCGTTTATCGTAGAAAAAGGCACACCGGGCTTCACGTTCGGCACGAAAGAGAACAAGATGGGTATCCGCGGTTCATCCACCTATGAGTTGATCTTTACGGACTGCCGTATTCCGAAGGAAAATCTGCTGGGACAGCAGGGCAAGGGCTTCAATATCGCGATGCATACGCTCGACGGCGGACGTATCGGTATTGCGGCACAGGCGCTCGGTATTGCTGAGGGTGCGCTTGAGACGACGATCAACTATGTAAAAGAGAGAAAGCAGTTCGGCAGAAGCATCGGCGCGTTCCAGAATACGCAGTTCCAGCTTGCGGATATGGCGACAAAGGTGCAGGCAGCGCAGCTTTTGGTATATAAGGCAGCAATGAAGAAAGCAGAGTATGCAAAGAATCCGAAGATTTCTTATTCCGTAGAGGCGGCAATGGCGAAGCTCTATGCGGCAGAGGTTGCAATGGAAGTGACAACGAAGTGCGTACAGCTCCACGGCGGCTACGGCTACATCAGAGAGTACGATGTAGAGAGAATGATGCGTGATGCGAAGATTACGGAAATCTACGAGGGAACCTCTGAGGTTCAGCGTATGGTTATTTCTTCTGACTTATTAAAATAGGAGGTAAATTATCGTGAAAATCATCGTTTGTATTAAACAGGTTCCGGATACCAAGGGCGGCGTAAAGTTCAATCCGGACGGAACACTTGACAGAGGTGCAATGCTTGCCATCATGAATCCGGATGACAAGGCAGGTTTAGAGGCGGCGCTTCGCTTGAAAGATCAGTATGGCGCAGAAGTAACGGTTTTGACGATGGGACTTCCCAAGGCAGCGGACGTGCTTCGCGAGGCGATCGCAATGGGCGCGGACAAGGGAATCCTTGTAACGGACAGAGTATTGGGCGGCGCCGATACATGGGCTACCTCCACAACGATCGCAGGCGCGATCAGAAATTTAGAGTATGACCTGATCATTACAGGACGTCAGGCGATCGACGGCGATACCGCTCAGGTAGGACCGCAGATCGCGGAGCATCTCGGTATTCCTGTTATTTCCTATGCACAGGCGATCACGGTTGATGGCAATAAGGTGACGGTTCAGCGTCAGTATGATGACAGATACCACATTTTAGAGGCACAGATGCCGTGTCTGATCACCGCATTATCTGAGTTAAACGAGCCGCGTTACATGACTCCGGGCGGAATCTTTGATGCATGTGCAGCAGAGATCACGACATGGGGCAGAGCAGACTTAAAGGATGTCGATGACTCCAATCTCGGTCTTGCAGGTTCCCCGACCAAGATCGCGAAAGCATCCGATAAGGTACGCAAGGGTGCGGGCGAGAAGGTTGTTCCCGATTCACCGGAAGATGCAGTCAGCTACATTGTTGGCAAGCTGCAGGAGAAGCATGTAATTTAAGATTGTTTAACAGCGAGAAAGGAGCAGGGTAATAACCATGAATTTAGAAGAATATAAGGGAGTATATGTATTCGCACAGCAGGTTGACAATGAGATCAGCAGCATCGCATTTGAGCTGCTCGGAAAAGCGAAACAGCTTGCAGGCGATTTGAAAGAAGAAGTAACGGCGGTTCTGCTTGGTTCCGGTATTAAGAATCTGGCAGATCAGCTTGCGGAGTACGGCGCGGACAAGGTTATTGTTGTGGATGATCCGGAGTTAAAGGATTACAGAACAGAGCCTTATGCACATGCGCTTGCCGCAGTTATCAACAAATATAAACCGGAGATCATGCTTGTCGGCGCTACGGCGATCGGACGTGATTTGGGACCGACCGTATCCGCAAGAGTGGCAACCGGATTAACGGCAGACTGTACACAGCTTGATATCGGCGATTTCCCCCTTGTTGCTGTTCCGGGTAAGGAAGATGAGCAGAAACATAATCAGCTTCTCATGACACGTCCGGCATTCGGCGGCAACACGATCGCAACGATCGCATGCCCGAACAACCGTCCGCAGATGGCAACGGTTCGTCCCGGTGTTATGCAGAAGATCGAGCCGATCAAGGGTGCGAAGGCAGTCGTTGAGGAATTCAATCCGGGCTTCACGCCGGACAATCGGTATGTGACGATCAAGGATGTTGTAAAGGCAGTGACCGACACGGTTGACATTATGGATGCAAAGATTCTGGTATCCGGCGGACGTGGCGTCGGAACACCGGAGAACTTCAAGATTCTGGAGGATCTTGCAGCGGTTCTCGGCGGTACGGTATCCTGCTCCCGCGCAGTTGTGGATGCAGGCTGGAAGCCGAAGGATCTTCAGGTTGGACAGACCGGTAAGACCGTTCGCCCGCATGTATATTTTGCAATCGGAATTTCCGGCGCGATCCAGCATGTAGCGGGTATGGAGGAGTCCGATATTATCGTGGCGATCAATAAGGATGAGGATGCGCCGATCTTTGATGTGGCTGACTATGGTATCGTCGGCGACTTAAATAAGATCGTTCCGCAGCTTACCGAGAGCTTAAAGGCAGCGATCGCGGCGAAGTAAAATACGAAGCGATAGTGAATCAAACAAAGGGTGGGAAATGCCGAATATTCAGCAGATCCCGCCCTTTTGTACACTTGTATTGATGCCGTGGGCAATGAGCGCAGGACCCCGCCTTGGCGAATGCCCGGGAGATGATTGAATGGAAAGGAAGTGGAACGATGCCGAAATGGTTGGAAGACGCTGTATTTTATGAGATTTACCCGCAGTCCTTTAAGGATTCGAATGCCGATGGGATTGGTGATTTCAAGGGAATTTTGGAAAAAATGGACTATATTAAGGAGCTTGGCTGCAACGCAATCTGGATGAACCCCTGCTTTGCGTCTCCTTTTTTGGATGCCGGTTATGATGTTTCGGATTATTATACGGCTGCTCCGCGTTATGGAACAAATGAAGAGCTCAAGCAAATTTTTGAAAAAGCGCATGAGCTTAATATGCATGTGATTCTTGATCTGGTTCCGGGGCATACCTCCGTGGAGCATGTCTGGTTTCGGGAGTCGATGAAAGCCGCGAAAAATGAATTTACCGATCGTTATATTTGGACGAACGACATTTGGGAGGCGCCGGATGGAATGGCCAGTCTTCGCGGAATATCGGAAAGGGAAGGCGCCTGCGCAGTCAATTTCTTCTCACATCAGCCCGCATTGAATTATGGATTTTATAAACCGGATAAGCCATGGCAGCAGCCGATGGATGCACCCGGACCGCAGGCTACCATCGCGGAAATGAAAAATATCATGCGATTTTGGTTACAGATGGGCTGCGACGGCTTTCGGGTCGATATGGCAGGCTCCCTCGTTAAGGGGGATGAGGACGGCAAGGGAACGATAAAGCTTTGGCAGGATGTACGTGCGTTTCTTGATCGGGAATTCCCGGAGGCGGCGATCGTTTCGGAATGGGGTGAGCCGGATAAGTCGCTGCTCGGTGGCTTTCATATGGATTTCCTTCTTCATTTCGGACCGTCCCATTATAATGATCTGTTCCGATGTGAGGAACCGTATTTTTCGTCAAGGGGAAAGGGTGATGCGTCCGCTTTTGTCAAAAAGTATCAGGAGAATTATGAGAAGGCGGAGAAGAAGGGGCTGATCTGTATTCCGTCCGGAAATCATGACATGGACCGCCTTGCGCGCAGCTTAACGCCTGATGAGCAGAAGGTCGCGTTTGCGTTCTTACTCTCCATGCCGGGCGCACCTTTCATCTATTACGGGGACGAGATCGGTATGCGGTATGTGGAGGGGCTTTATTCTGTTGAGGGCGGATATAACAGAACGGGCGCGCGTTCGCCGATGCAATGGGATGACACTGTCAATGCGGGCTTCAGCGCGGCGCCGAAGGACAAACTGTATATTCCGTTGGATGAAAGTGCGGACCGCCCGACTGTCAAGGCGCAGATTGCAGACGATGATTCGATGTATCATGAGGTCAGACGGCTGATCACATTGCGCCGCGCGCACCCGGCGCTTCTGGCAAGCGGAGAGATTGAATTTGTGGATGCCGGTCAGGCATATCCGCTCGTGTATGTGCGGAGCAGCCGTGAAGAAAAAATCCTTGTGATCATCAATCCGTCGGGAAAAGAGCAGCGTTTTTCCTGCGCGTATTTACCGGAAAAGACGATCTATGCAATCGGTAAAGAGGCATGTTTTAAGGACGGCGTCGTGACCGTGCCGCCGAAGCATGCAGGATATTATAAATTATAGGGAGGAACGGACGATGCGGAGGCTGTTTAACGATGGGTGGAGCTTTCAGAAAACGAAGACGGAGTGTGCGTTCGAGGAAGCGGTAAGAGATGGGGGATGGGAGCGTGTTGATATTCCCCATGACTGGCTGATTTATCAGACGAAGGATCTGTATGAAACGAGTACGGGCTGGTATCGGAAGTCTTTTTTTGCGGAGGATATGGGAAAGACGCGCATCCTGCGCTTCGAAGGCGTTTATATGGATACGACGGTCTATATTAACAGAACAGCCGCCGGCGAATGGAAGTATGGCTATTCGACGTTCGAAGTGGATATCACACGGCTGCTTCGGGAGGGCGAAAACGAGATTGTCGTGCGCGTTGACCATCGGGCGCCCAATTCGCGCTGGTATTCCGGAGCGGGAATCTATCGGAATTGTTATCTTTTAGAGCATGCGGGTGCGTACTTAAAATCCGACAGCGTGTATTTCCATGCCGGGCAGAGCGGGGAAAAGTGGAATGTCAGGCTTTTGTGCGAAGCCGTACAGAGCGCATGTCTAAGGGATCAGGGAAAGAAAATTGTACGGTATGCGGGCAGCGCGGTGTCAGCCGGTGAGCAGGACGCTTGCAGTGGGGAAGCGGATGCGGTGGATGTTCGGACGCAGCAGAGCGCGCTTATCGTGCGTTATACCGCAAGCGACAGCGCGGGGAATATTCTTTTTTCTGCGGAGGGAAGACCGGGTACCGAAGTGCGGACAACCGTAGAAAACCCGGTGCTGTGGGACTTGGAAAATCCGCAGCTTTATACGCTTGAGACGGTTCTCTACTGTGATGGCGGTAAGGTGGATGAGCAGCGCTGCCGCATCGGTTTTCGGACGATTGCTTTTTTACCTGACAGCGGCTTTTGGCTGAACGGAAAAAAGGTAAAGATACACGGAGTATGCTTGCATCATGACTTGGGCGCGCTGGGAGCGGCGGTGAACCGGACGGCATTCAGACGGCAGCTTTTGTCCATGAAGGAAATGGGCGCGAACGCGGTGAGGACATCGCACAATATGCCCGCGGTCGAGCTGATGGAGCTTTGCGATGAGCTGGGGATTCTGGTGGACAGCGAGGCGTTTGATATGTGGGAGCTTTCCAAGACCGAATATGATTACGCGCGCTTTTTTAAGGAGTGGTATCAAAAGGACGTGGCGAGCTGGGTTCGGCGTGACAGAAACCATCCTTCGGTCATCATGTGGAGCGTCGGAAACGAGATTTATGACACGCATGTATCCGCGCGCGGGGAGGAAGTGACAAAAGCGCTCTGCGCCGAGGTAAAAAAGCATGATCCGTGGCAAAACGCGTACACGACCATCGGTTCTAACTATATTGAGTGGGAGGGCGCGCAGCGCTGTGCACGCCACATTGAACTTGTGGGTTATAATTACGGGGAGGCGCTTTATCAGGAGCATCACGAGCGGTTCCCTGAATGGTGCATCTATGGAAGCGAGACGGCGGCGCGCGTGCAGAGCCGGGGAATTTATCATTTTCCGAAGTCGGCCGCGTACATTACGCATGATGATCTGCAGTGTTCTTCGTTAGAGAACTGCCGCGCAGGAATATCGGAACGCACGGCGCAGACGTCCATCATTGCCGACCGGGATACGCCGTTCTGCGCGGGGCAGTTTATTTGGACGGGCAGCGATTATATCGGAGAGCCGAGTCCCTACGCCACGAAAAACGCTTATTACGGTCAGATTGACACGGCGGGGTTTCGTAAGGACAGTTATTATCTGTACCAGGCGGCATGGACGGATCAGCCGGTGCTGCACATTCTCCCTTATTGGGATTTTAACGACGGGCAGCTGATCGATGTGATGGCTTACACAAACCAGCCCTGCGTCGAGTTGTTTTTGAATGGGGAATCTCTGGGAAAAAAGGAAATCGGAGCGGGCTATAGCGCTGACTGGCAGGTCCCGTATCAAAAAGGAACGCTTCGCGTGGCTGCATATGACAACAACGGCGTGATGACGGCCGAGGATGAGACGATGTCCTTCGGGGAGACGGCTTCCCTTGTTCTTTCGCCTGATAAGGAGCGCCTAAAAGCGGACGGCGAGGATCTGATCTTTTTGACGATATTGGCGCATTCTGCGGAAGGCGTGTTTGTGGCGAATGCGAAAAACCGCGTGGATGTCTCTGTGAGCGGGGCGGGGCGGCTTGTCGGATTAGACAGCGGGGACAGCACGGATTATGACGAATATAAGGGTACTTCAAAGCGGCTGTTTGGTGGGAAGCTGCTCGCTATCATCGCGGGAAAGCAGGACGAGGGAGAGATTTTGGTGCGCGTGGCTTCACCGGGGCTTCCTGATGCGGAGCTGACCCTGTTTGCGGAGCGGGCGGTGTTACCGGAGGGCGCGAGCGATGCGTTCATGGAGAACGTACCGACGCTCAATCCGCTCAGCGGGTTGACGCGGCCGGAGGGCTGTCGGGAATGCGTTTCAGAACAGCCGGAGGGAAATTTGATGTGCAAGCCGGAGGATATTCCGATTCGCAAGATCGAGCTGCAGGCGCATAGACAGATATTTGATGCGGCACACGTCCAGACGGAGGTGGAGGCGATCGTATTTCCGCCGGATGCCGCCTATGAGATTGCATGGGCAGCGGTCACGCAGACCGGAGTGGAGACGAATATCGCGAAAGTGATGCCGGTCGGGGACGGCAGTGCCGGTGCGGCGGATGAGGAAGCATGCGGCAAAGAGCAAGCGGAGCAGGTTGAGGGAGCGGAGCATTCAGACGGTGAAAGAAAAACAGAGTTATGCGGCGCGGCGCAGACGGCGGGAATGCGGGGCAGCAGGCGGGCGCTTGTGCGCGTTTGCGGTGACGGCGCGTTTCGGCTTCGCTGCTACAGCAGGAACGGAAAACCCGACCCCGATGTCATTTCCGAATTGGAAATGGAGGTGACGGGGCTTGGCAGCGCGGTCATCGACCCGTACGGGGCGCTTGTGAAAGCAAGCCTTTACAATCTGAGCCGCGAAACGCTCGATGAGGTGTCTGAGGGCGGCGTCAAGGCCGGAGAGAACAGGAAACGTATTGTCGGGTTTCGCAATGTTTCTTTCGGCAGAGCAGGCTCCGACCGCTTCCGCATAAACGTCATTCACTGGCATTGCAACGATCCGTTTTCCTTTTCCTTATGGAGCGGCATGCCGGATGAGGAGGGTTCGGAAAAACTCGGCGACTTTACCTATCAGGCGGATTTTGTATGGCAGACTTATATTTCGAACAGCTACCGGTTGGAAAAGAAGCTGAAAGGCATGAAGGATCTTTGCTTTGTGTTCGAGGCGACGCCGCAGAGGGTGTATTTCGGCGGCTTTGCGTTTGAGGGGGAGGAAGAGGCATATGCGGAAATCAGCGCATGTGAGTACTCCGGTATCCATGGGGATCATTATGTCGTGGAGCAGAGCGCCGTCCGTCATATCGGGAATAGTGTGTTTGTGGAGTTTGACGGGCTTGATTTTACAAGAGGAATCACGAGCGTTACCATAAAAGGAAAGACGCATCATGCGCACGATTCTGTACATATGCGTGTTGTCGGTGAGTGGGGAGAGAAAAAAGAAATACTGGAATTTTCTCACACGGAAGAAGAGACGAAGATCACATTTCCTGTTCAGATACCGGCGGGCAGGGCGGATGTCAAATTTGATTTTTTACCCGGCTGTGACTTTGATCTTGTGAGCTTTCAGTTTGGGGAGTAAAGGGGAATGCGCAAAAACAGCCGCCCGCCAAAGCAGATTGGCGGGCGGTTCATTTTTGCCTGCTTTTGTTAGGTTTAGTTCCTGATCGTTATTTTTTCGGCACCGGTGCAGGCCGCGATGTCTTTCTGTGATTTTTTATAAAAATCACGAAATTTTTTAGGGCATGTGATAATGAGCTCCGGAATTTGATCCTTCATTGACATCTGCTTTTCTGTTTTTTGCTTGCGGACATCAAAGATGACCTTTTTCAGATGCTCCCCAAATTCAATATAGATGCGATTCTCTTTTTTGGTCTCCCACATTGTCTGATGAAGGGATATTTTCTGCTCCTGCGCTCTGAAATAGCATTGATAAATATATTCCGTTACATAAGGGGTATAGACAGCATACAGTTTTAATATTCCAAGAAGACTATGGTATACTGCGATCTGCCCGGAATATCGCTGCGCGGCACCGTGCTTTTCGGGCTGATAGAGTCGTTCTTTTGCAAGCTCGATATAATAATCACAAAAATCCTTCCAAAATAAATGGTCAATTTCGTGTCGGGCCTGCCCGATTTCATAGTCATTCAAAAGCGTTGCTGCTCTTATGGTTGTTTCATTTACTCTTTGCAATATCCATTGATCGATCGGCAGCAGATCGGCTTCCTCATATGTCTGAGGCTTTTCAAAATTCTCCAGCTGCATGACGGAAAACTTTGCCGCATTGTATAACTTGTTTATGAAGCGCTTGGAGATGGTTAATTCCTCTTCGCTAAAAAAGGTATCTGTTCCGAGCTTGCTGTTCGCGGACCAATAACGTATGGCGTCTGCAGAATGCGTTTCGATCAGAGCCATAGGAGAATTGGAATCATGTTTGGATTTGCTTATTTTTTCACCCGGCTTCGCGAGAACAAATCCGCTGATCATGATGTCTTTCCAAGGAATCTGTCCCGTATGGTACAGGCTCTTTACAATGGAGTAAAATGCCCATGTGCGAATGATCTCATGCGCCTGGCATCTCATTCCCATCGGTAAGATCTGCTCTGAAATATCGTTTTCCTCACCGTATCGTGCATTGATGAGCGTCGTCACAGAAGACGTTGCCCATGTGTCAAATACGGCCTTCTCCGGCAGAAACTCATTGCATCCGCAATCACAGGAATGCAAAGGGCGGCTTTCCAGCGGATTGACAGGCAATTGCTCATCTTCTGCAAACACCGGCGTTTTGCAGTTTTTACAGTACCATACGGGGAATGGAACGCCAAAGTAGCGCTGTCTGGAGATGCACCAGTCCCATTTGAGGTTTTCTACCCATAGTTGATAGCGGTTTTTCATATGGGCAGGGTGCCAGTTGATTTCATCCGCTGCCTTTAAGAACCGTTCTTTTTGCGTTAACACATCAATGTACCATTGCTTTGAGGGGATAAACTCGACGTCACTTCCGCATCGTTCATGTACGGCAACCATGTGAGTGATCTCCTCCTGTTTTACCAAAAGCCCTCGCTCCCGTAAAAGAGCAATGATGTGCGTCCTTGCCTGCGGGATTCGCATTCCTCCGATAAAGGGGACGCTTTCCGCGATCGTTCCGTTAGGCGTGATGATTTTTTGATATGCCAGATTGTGCTTCTGATACCATTCGATATCGGTGGAATCACCAAAGGTAGCGCACATAACGGCACCTGTTCCTTTATCCGCCTGGACGGCTTCGTCTGTCAGGATCGGAATTTCAAGATTATATAAAGGAACCGTTGCGGTTTTTCCGACGTATTCCCTGTATCTGCTGTCATCAGGATGAACAAAAATGCAGACGCATCCTGCGAGCAGCTCCGGTCTGGTCGTTGCGATAAGCAAATTTCCGAGGGGTGTGCCGAAATGTAAATAGTGAAAGGTTGTTTTACATTCTTTTGTTTCCAATTCGGCCTGCGCAATGGAAGTCTGACATTCGGTACACCAGAGAACGGGAGACTCCTTCATATATGCTTTTTTGCTCTTTGCCAGTTCAATAAAGGATTTCTGTGATATTTTTTGTGACAAATCGGAGATGGTCTGATATTGCAGAGTCCAATCGACACTAAAGCCCAGCCGCTTCCATAGGTTTTTGTATTCATTCTCATATTTTTCAATGGTGCGTATACACTTTGACCGAAATTCGCTTCGCGGTAATGTGCTTGCACGAAGCTGTTCCTCCCGTTCGACTAATCGCTCTGTGGGCAGTCCGTTATCGTCAAAACCAAACGGATAGAATACATCATAACCCTGCATGCGTTTGAACCTCGCAATGATCTCTGCCTGCGTATAGGAAAACACATGTCCGATATGCAGTTTCCCGCTTACGGTCGGCGGCGGTGTATCAATGGAAAATATCTTTTTGCCCGATCCGTTTTGATACTTGTAAATTTCTTCCTGCTCCCAAAATTGTTCCAGTTCCTCCTCGATCTTTCGAAAATCGTACTTCTTGTCCATATGGATACCTCCTGAAATAGTTTTCAATACAGACAAAAAAATCCGCCCTCGGCAAATACATTGCCTAGGGCGGATTAACATATCCGTGGTACCACCTATTTTCAGAAATACTTCTGCACTCATTACAATACGGGAAAAGTCCATGCAATTCCGATATTGCTTCCCCTGATAACGGTGGGAATCTCCGTTGAAGTCTACTTGGAATGATCCGTTCGGTTCAAAGCTCAAAGGCTACTTCCATACGCCCATCACGAAAGTTTTCACCAACCACTTTCTCTCTGTTCATCCGGAATCGTATGTACTCCTCCTCGTCAATGCCTTTTGTCTGTAATTGTTAGTGATAATATAATCACAGATGCGTTTCTTTGTCAATACTTATTTTGGAAAATGGATGAAATTCTGCGGAATCAATTCGTAATCAACGGCGGACTGCCATTTACCAAGCTGATCCTGCCATGAATTTTCCCGAACCCGGAGCTTTTGAAAGCCTAACTGCTCATAAACATGCTGCGCTCTTTTGTTGGTGAGATTTGTGTCAAGGATGATCTTCTCATATCCAAGATCGTGAAATAACGACGTGATCAGCATACGGAGCAGCTTTTTGCCAAGGCCTTTATCATGCAGCGAAAAATCGCAGATTTTGATGCCGATCTCAGCAGTACGGCTGCCAATATTGCGGTAATTCATTTCGCCGATCGGAACACCGGCAAGCTCGATGATCAAGCGCCTTCCGGAATCATCGCTGTCATCTTTCAGATCTTCGGCGATGTCTGCCGCGGTCTTTCCAAGCCCGTTCGGAAAACCGGCGTGAGCCATCACGGTTCCGTCATTCCACCATGCCGCTAATTGTCCGGCATCGTCCGTTGTTGCATTTCTGATCGTCAGATTTTCAAATTGTAGTAACATACTAAGCCTCCCTGTTTTGAGGGCTACGCGATCGTTACCCTCCTGATTCCCGCGAGCAATGAGCCAAGCGGCCGTGCTGGCACGGACAGCTGGCGAATGCCGCGAGGGTCAAATACCTCGCTGTTTGCGGCGGGATATTTGATTTGTCTGTGGGTTTCGAATACGGTATGTCTCATGTGAATTCCTCCTTTCCATCAGCGTCATGTTGTTTTGCAAACGTCCGATTCAGACGTATCAATCATTATAAAGGATATAGATTGAAAAATCAAAGATTTTTCTATTGGCAGCATGGGGGATTAGGGTGGACATTCAATGGTATCAGCATGATCCGGTCCTATTTTACGAGAAAAAGAGTTAGATGCTTGCTTTTTGTAAATGAATATGTTATGCTGATCGCAACATATTTAAGACTATTAAATAAGTAATGCGCAATGGAGGGTTGAGTATGAAGCTCGTGATCATCGGAGGAGGCAGCAGCTACACGCCGGAATTGGTAGAAGGAGTGATATTGCACAGGGAATCCCTGCCTGTGAAGGAAATTGTGCTGATCGATGTGCCGGAGGGAGAGCAGAAGGTGCGGATCAATACCGCATTCGCAAAGCGCATGCTGAAAAAAGCAGGACATGAGGCGGATGTCCGCTATACGTTTGACCGTCTGGAGGGACTTTCGGGAGCGGCATTTGTCGTTACGCAGCTTCGCGTCGGCGGTCTTGATGCACGGGAAAAGGATGAGCGGATTCCGTTAAAATACGATATGATAGGGCAGGAGACAACGGGAGCGGGCGGCTTTTTTAAGGCGCTGCGCACGATTCCTGTGATACTGGATATTTGTCGGGATATGGAGAAGGTCTGTCCGGATGCATGGCTCATCAATTTTACCAATCCGGCGGGCATTGTGACGGAGGCGGTTTTAAAGCATACGAAGGTGCGTTGTATCGGTCTTTGCAATGTTCCGATCAACATGCGCCATGACGCGGCGGAGCGGCTGCAGGTGTCTGCGGAGAATCTGGACTGCCGGTTTATCGGACTCAATCATTTGAGTGTGATGACGCACGCGTTTTATCAGGGAGAAAACAAAATACATGAGGCGCTTCAGGCCGGAAATGAAGAAAGCATTGTCAAGAATATCGAAAAAAATGACGGGATGGACGATATGGCAAGAGCGCTTGGCTGTATGCTTTCCCCTTATCTGCAATATTTTTATTTCGAGAGGGCGTCTCTGCGGCACGAAAAGCAGGAAGCGCTCGGGCTGGAAGGCACGCGCGCCGTTCAGGTGAAAAAAGTAGAACAGGATTTGTTTACCTGTTATCAGGACGAGCAGCTGGATGAGAAGCCGGAGGCGCTTGCAAAGCGCGGCGGCGCGAGATATTCGCAGGCGGCGATCAATCTGATCGACAGTATTTATCACGACAGGAGGGACGTGCAGGTCGTTGATACTCTAAACAGAGGAACGATCGGGCAGCTTGCGGACAACGCTGTGATCGAGACGAACTGCGTGATCGGAAAAGACGGGGCTGCGCCGCTTGCGGCGAAGGAGTTTCCGCCGATCTTTTTGGGGTTGATGGAGCAGGTCAAGGCGTATGAGAGCCTGACCGTTGAGGCGGCAGTGGAAGGTGACAGAAACAAGGCGCTGCTTGCGCTCATGCATCATCCGCTTGTGCACGAAATGCCGGATGCGCGCGCCATGATGGAAGAAATGATGGAAGCGCACAAGCCGTATCTGCCTGCTTTTTTTAAGAAGGAAGCGTAGACAAGCCAATACAGACGAATGCGGGAGGACGGCGGCAGCAGGAAACGGAGGATGGCAATGTATGTGATGGGAGTCGATGCGGGCGGCACAAAGACGCGCTGCATGATTTGTGATGAAAAAGAGCATATCGTCGGCAGGGGGGAGGCGGGAGCCTCCCAGCACCAGATGTACGGGATCGCGCAGACGAAAGAGAATCTTACGCTTGCCGTGGAGCGGGCGCTTACGCAGGCAGAGCTTTGTCTTTCGGACATTTCCTACGCGGTTCTCGGCATGTCGGGCGCGGACGGTGAGGATGATTTTGCATTGCTCATCCCTGCGGTGGGCGAGGTGTTGTCCGACGTGCCGTATGAAGTTTTGCATGATTCGTGGATCGGTCTGCGCGCAGCGCTGGGCGGAGCGGCAGAGGAGACGGCGGAAAGCGGAACGATGGAGGGTTGCGCAGCAGGAAACGGCGGAGCGAACGGCTTGATAGAGGGCGTGGTGTCCATCTGCGGCACAGGCGCGGCGCATGCGGGCATGAATAGACGGGGCGAGCGGTTGACGCTTAGAAATCTCGATTATATAACGGGTAATTGCGGCGGCGGAGGGGAGCTGTGCAAGAAGGCGCTTCACTATGCGTTCCGCTCCGAGGAAGGCACGTATGATAAATCGCTGCTGGAAGAACTCATTCCGCCCGTTTTTGGGGTAAAGACTATGGAGGAGGTCTGCGGTCTGATCAAAAACGACGGACCGAATGAGAAACAGCGTTACGATATCCCGATTGTTGTTTTTGAAGCGGCGAAGCGCGGAGACGGGGTTGCGGCAAAGCTACTGTCCGACATGGGTAGGGAAGAAGGGCGTTATGCTGCCGCTGTCATAAAGAAACTCGGAATGACGGAGAAAAAGGTTCCTGTCGTACTGATAGGAAGTTTGTTTCAGACAGGGGAACGTCTGTTGATTGACGCGTACATGGAACAGGTACATATGGCAGCGCCGCAGGCATATCCGGTCATCCTAAAAGAAGAGCCGGTTTTGGGGGCGATTCGTTTTGCACTCGACAAAATGAGGCGGTAAAAAGGGGTGCGGATATGGCGCAGAATAAGGAACGGACGGGTAAACCCGCCCTGATGAAGGAATTGAATATCGGTCTGATCATGGACGCACTGCAGCATAAGGGGAGGGCGACGCGCGTGGAGCTTGCCGCGCTCACCAACTTAAGCCAGCCGACCGTAAACATGCTGATCGGGGAGCTGGTGAAAGAGCAGGCGGTCATCAGCCTCGGCATTGCCGAGTCAACGGGCGGCAGACGGGCGGAGCTGTTCGCGCTAAACAGCAAGCGTGCCGCACTCGCAGCTGTGTTGATCAAAAAGGATGTGATAGAGGCGGTAGTGACGGACCTTGAGTTACATGTGGAACTGCGGGAGAGGCGTCTGCTGGACAAGAAAGCTCCCTGTACGGAGGAGTTGATGTCGCTGCTTCATATCCTTTTTGAAAAGAGACCCGAAATACGTGCGCTCTGCATCGGTGTGCCGGGGTCGGTGTCGGCGGCCGGCGAGGTGTTTTCCATTCCGACGATTCCTGAGTGGGAGCATTTCGGATTAAAAGAATATCTGGAGAGCAGATTTCCCGCGTCAGTCTGCGTCATGAATGATATGAATGCGATCGCGGCCGGTTATCTGCTGGGCGGTGAGGAGCATGCGCAGAGTTTTGTCTATCTGCATGCGGAGGGAGCCGAGGTGGGTGCCGGTATTGTGATCGACGGCAAATTGTACTCAGGCTTTCGCAGTTTCGCAGGCGAGGTCGGGAGCATGCTGCTCGGAAAGGCGGAGCGGAATGCGGAAAAAGAAGCATCGATGTCGGATACAGGAAAGGAAGCATCGATGCCGGATGTGGAAAAGGAAGCATCGGGGCCGGATACGGGAACGGTAACTTCGCATACGGTTGGAGAACTGCATACAGTCGGAGAACTGCATACAGGGTTTGCAGGAATCAGCGTAGAAGGGCGCATGCTTTCTGATGCGGGGGAAAGAAATCGGGCGGCGATCCTGACTTCAACGGTTATCAACCTGATCTGTGTGCTCAACCCGGAAGAAATCTTGTTCGGCGGCGACATAACGGAAGAATTGATGCGGGATATTTTTTGGCGATGCCGTGCTTATTTACCGGAATCGGTGTTGCCGCGCTGTCAGGTGGTTTCCAACTATATAGAGGATTATTTCAACGGATTGTGCAGGCAGGGACGCGAAATATTGAGCAGGCACATACGGATTGTGTGAGAGGACATGGGGAAAAGCGAAAATTGAACGATGTTCAAATACTTATGGAAAAGCGATCGGAAGCTCTGAGTAGGATGAAGAAGCATCGGTTTGCTTGGAGAGCGGATGATTGTAAGAGGAGCGTGGCTATTATATGAAAATTATCAAGGCGACGGATTATAAGGACATGAGCCGCAAAGCGGCAAATATCATTTCAGCGCAGATCATCATGAAGCCGAACTGCGTGCTGGGACTGGCGACGGGGTCTACGCCGATCGGCGCATACGAGCAGCTTGTCGAGTGGTATCGGAAGGGAGACCTTGATTTTTCGGCGGTCACAACGGTCAATCTGGATGAGTATAAGGGCATTTCGAAGGATAACGAGCAGAGCTATTATTATTTTATGTGGGAAAAGCTTTTTTCCAAGGTGAATATCGATCCGAACCGGACGTTTCTGCCTGACGGTATGGAGCCGGACAGCGAAAAGGCATGTAGTGATTACAACCGCATCATTGCTGAAGTCGGGGGCATCGATTTACAGCTTCTTGGCTTGGGGCATAACGGGCATATCGGCTTTAATGAGCCGGGCATGGCGTTTGAGGCGCAGACGCATTGCGTGAAGCTGACCGAATCGACCATGAAGGCAAATCAGCGCTTTTTTGCGTCGATGGAGGATGTGCCGCGGCAGGCGTACACGATGGGAATCAAGACGATCATGCAGGCAAAAAAGATTGTGGTCGTGGTGAGTGGTGAGGACAAGGCAGACATCTTAAAAGCGGCATTTTTCGGCGCGATCACGCCGAGTGTGCAGGCATCCGTGTTACAGCTTCACAATGATGTTACGATCGTGGCGGACGAAGCGGCGCTCTCCAAAGTGGAGTGAGGCAGGCGGGGCTGAAGGTGGCACAGTAAAGATGGCTGCGGATGATGCGGCGGAGTTGAAAGCGTATCTTGATGGTAAATCGTCGGGCGGGTTTAATCCGTTGGTATAATAATTGAGAAAATGACTGAATGGAAATTAGAAATATGACTGAATAGAAATGATAAAATAAACCGAGTAAATTGCGAAAACTGGCTGAATGGAGTATGATAGACTCAAACGAGTATAGAAGGATCACGGCATTGAAGAACTGAAGATTCAGCTTCATCAGAGAAAAGGAGGATAAGTATGGATGAAAAATCGTTGGATAGTTTAGAGCAAATCAAAGAGATGCTTGCGCAGGAGTACACCATTTCACATCATTCCATATGTAACGATCCTGAAATAAAAAATCGGTTTATATCAGCGGTGAAACAATGTGACAGACTGGAATGTGGCAGACTGGACGGTGTTGCCGGAACGATAGAAATATTGCTGGAGATTAACCGACTTGTGCGAGAAAATGGATTTTTATATATAACCAATCTCAAAAATGCATTTTCTAACAGAATATTTGGGCAAATGGTAAAACTGCTTGAAAAACAAACAAATCTGTTGAGGATCACCGCGCTGTTAGAACCCGCATTCTATTATATGGGAGGTTCAGAACTGATTGAAAGTGTTTTGATCCATGATGGAATACAAATGTGTGTATTAGGATATACAGAGGAAGAGATGAAACTCAGACTAAATCATATGATAGGAAGAGGGGATTTCTTATTTTAATTTACGAGCATTTTTTGTGCGTTTATATAAAAAATTCTTGACGTATGAAACAAATATTTATATAATCAGCACAAAGCATATATTCTTTGATGGATTGTTTTCGGGTGTGTCATTCATTTCTGAAAATGATCCGTGTCAGACGGCATTCTGCCGCTTCTTAAATCTTATCTTTTTCAATGTAATCTATGCTTTATCCACAAAACAAATTGAAAAGCATAGTGTATGGAAAAAGAAAAGAGACAGACAGACTCCTGTTTTCGTGCACTATGGGAACAGGAGGAAAAATGAGACAATTGGAAGAATTGAATTTGGTGGATAACTTTTTGGTGAACAGTCTGACGAGTCACCAAATCTACGGAGAACCTGCGGCGCGCTGCATCTTGGAGTGCATTTTGGGTAGAAAGCTCGGAAAGCTTCAGATAATTCCTCAGCGCTTTGTACAGGGAGAGGATACGGACAAACATGGCATCCGCATGGACGTGTACCTTGATGAGGAGGACGGAGAACTCTTTGATCTGGAACCCGACAATAATAGAGGAAAAGAGGACGTTGTCTCCCTGCCGAAAAGAGCGCGGTTCTATCATGCGAAGCTGGATGCCGGAAGCTTGAAAGCGGGAGAGAGATACCGTGTTCTTCGGAATGTCGTTGTGATCTTTATCACGACTTATGATCCGTTTTCGCTTGACCGGATGGTCTATACGGTTAAGAACGGCTGTATAGAGGTTCCGGAGTTACCGTATGAGGACGGAGCGAGAACGATTTTTCTTTATACGCAGGGAACGAAGGGGAATCCGCCGGAGAGTTTACGGGAACTTCTGCATTACATGGAATATTCGTCAAAAGAGAATGCAAAGACAGAGAACTTACAAAGACTGCATGAGATGGTAACGGCAGTCAAACGTGACGGAAAGGTGGGGCTTGCCTATATGAAAAGCTTTGAGATTGAGGAACGGATACGGGAAGAAGGTATAACCCAAGGGAAAATAAATGATATTTTGGACCTGCTTAACGATTTAGGCGAGATACCGCCTGCATTGAAAGAGCGGCTCACATCTCAGAGGGATGGGGAAACGCTCCGCGCATGGCTGAAGCTGGCAGCGAAAGCGGAAAGCGTTGCGGAGTTTACAAAACAAATTGGAATGATATCAAGATGATGCGGGTTCGAATTTGAGGGATGGTTTTAATAAAAAGAGCGGTGTGCTATAAATGCGCACCGCTCTTTTTATTAATATAAAATTTTTTTATCTATGGATAATTGCGTACGCGCGAGTTTTATGAAAAATTTCGCAAAGAACGCGCAGCGTTCTTTTTTAGTATTCCAGCGCCTTTTCCTCTCCTGTCATTACGCGGAGCCCGCCCTGTGCGAGCGCTAACAGCTCATCCTCGCCGGGATAAACTGTGACAGGGGCAATAAAGCCTGTGTGTGCCTTCAGGCTGTCCACAACATAGCTGTCATATGCAATGCCGCCCGTCATGATGATCTGATCTACCTTGCCCTCAAGAGCGGCAGCCATCGCACCGATGTTTTTGGAAATCTGTAAGCAGAACGCGCTGCGGAGTAAAATGGCGTTCTCGTCGCCGTTATCGCAGAGCTTTTCAACATCACGCATATCGTTGGTGCCGAGATACGCGTTAAAGCCGCCGTTTCCGACCAGCTTTTTGTAAACTTCTTTTTCAGACAGACCGCTGAAGCAAAGCTTTACCAAAGCGCCGACAGGAACCGCGCCGGAACGCTCGGGAGAAAACGCACCATCTCCGTCAAGCGCGTTAAATACGTCGATGACCTTACCGTTTCGATGCGCGCCGACAGAAACGCCGCCGCCCATGTGAACGACAATGAGATTTAAGGAATCATAAGCCTTTCCGGTCTCCTTTGCGTAACGCTTGGCAACCGCTTTCTGGTTCAAAGCGTGGAAAATGCTTGTTCTGGGAAGCTCCGGACAGCCCGAAATTCTGGCTTCCGGCATCAGCTCGTCTACGACGATGGGGTCAACGATATAGGCGGGGATACCGAGCGAATCGCCGATTTCACGCGCTAAAATACCGCCGAGGTTGCCTGCGTGCTGTCCCTGCACGCCGATCTTCAGATCCTCCAAAAGCTTATCGGTTACGGTATAGGTACCGCTTGGAATCGGATTTAACAGACCGCCGCGTCCGACAACGACCTGAAGGGATTTCATATCAAAGCCCTTATCCGCAAGGAATTTTGTGATAATGTTCTTACGAAAATCCTTCTGATCAATGATGGAGGCATACTGTGCGATCTCCTCCGTGGAGTGGCGCAGTGTCTCGTCAAAAAGAAGCGTCTCATCCTCAAATACACCGATCTTGGTTGACGTAGAGCCGGGATTGATGATCAAACTTTTAACTGCCATAGAAATACCTTTCCTTTCTTTATTTTTGCATCTGCTCCGCCATGACTGCCGCAAGCGCGATGGAATTGACCTTCGTCTCACAGGTGTCGGAGCGGGAAGTTAAGATGACCGGAGCCTTCGTGCCGGTCAAAATGTTACCGTTCTTAATGCCGGGAACAAGATGTACCAGTGACTTATAAACCAGATTGCCCGCATGGATGTCAGGGAAAAGAAGAATATCCGCGTCGCCTGCGACCTTGCGGTTCTGCGCGTTCTTTTCGATGGCGGCGTTGATGTCGATGGCAATATCAAAGGAAAGCGGTCCGTCAATGATGCAGCCGGTGATCTCGCCCTCGTCGTTTAAGCGGGTGAGCTCCGCAGCCTCCATTGTTGTCGGCATTTTCGGATTGACGAGCTCTACGGCGGCAAGCGGCGCAACCTTCGGGCAGTCGATACCGCAGGCATTTGCGACCTCCACCGCATACTTGATGATAACTTTTTTATCCTCCAGCGTCGGATACGGGATAAACGCTACGTCGGTTAAAAAGAGAAGCCGGGGAATGCCGGGAATCTCGAACACGCATACATGGGAAAGCGATGCGCCCGTGCGGAGTCCGACTTCCTTGTCAAGGACACTCTTTAAGAAGGTCTTTGTATCGATCAGACCCTTCATGTACATATCAGCCCGTCCCTCATGAACCTGCTTCACCGCAGTTAAAGAAGCGGCTACTGTATCCGGTTCGTTGATGATCTCATAGTCGTCCATATTCATGTTAAGGGAAGCGCCGATCTCGCGGATTTTTGCCTCGTCACCGACAAGGATCGCATCTGCAATGCCCCGTTCCTTTGCTGCCTTGACGGCTTCCAAAACCGCCAGATCCTGCGCTACGGCAACGGACAGACGTTTTTTACTGCAAGTGGATACTTTGGATAATAAATCGTCAAAACTTTTACTCATTTGTTCCATACCTCACTCTTTGTCTTTTTTTACCTCAAATATAGCACCACGACGGACAAAGGTCAAGGTGAGGGTGAGCCAAAAAATAACGATTTGACCGCGTTTTTACAAAAAAAATCAGTGCGCCGGAGCGTGTCATTTCGTTCATAGAATGTTCATATGCCTTGGGTTGAATAAAAATAAGGAATCTGTTACAATAGGCATTAGGTTTGTCAGAAAGGACAGGTTTACCGATATGGGTATAATACAGAAAGTGTTTGGTACGCATAGTGAGCGGGAATTAAAGCGCATTATGCCGCTGGTGGATCGGATTGAGGAGCTTCGGCCGTCCATGATGGAGCTTTCGGATGACGAGCTGCGCGAGAAAACAAGCGAATATAAGAGACGGGTACAGCAGGAGGGGGAGTCGTTGGATTCCGTGCTGCCCGAGGCGTTTGCCACGGTCCGCGAGGCGGCGAGGCGCGTCTTAAATATGGAGCACTACAGGGTGCAGCTGATCGGCGGGATCATCATGCATCAGGGCCGTATCGCCGAGATGCGTACCGGTGAAGGAAAGACGCTGGTCGCAACGCTTCCTTCTTATCTGAATGCGTTGGAGGGAAAAGGCGTTCACGTCGTTACGGTTAATGATTATCTGGCAAAACGTGACGCCGAGTGGATGGGACAGGTGCATGAGTTCCTTGGGTTAAAAGTGGGCGTTGTCCTGAACTCCATGAAACCGGATGAGCGCAGGGAGGCATATGCCTGCGACATTACCTATGTGACGAATAATGAGCTTGGCTTCGATTATCTTCGTGACAACATGGTCATTTATAAAGAACAGCTCGTGCTCCGCGATCTGCACTATGCGATCGTCGATGAGGTTGACTCCGTGCTCGTGGATGAGGCGCGGACACCGCTCATCATTTCCGGACAGAGCGGAAAGTCCACTTCGCTCTACGACGCCTGTGATATTCTTGCGCGCCAGCTCGAGCGCGGCGAGGATATGGAGGAGCTTTCCAAGATGGACGCCATCATGGGCGTGGAGCGAGAGGAAACGGGCGACTTTATTGTCAATGAAAAAGATAAGGTCGTGAACCTGACCGAGCGCGGCGTCAGCAAGGTGGAGCAGTTCTTCCATATTGAGAATCTTGCGGATCCCGAAAATCTGGAAATTCAGCATAATATTATTCTTGCGCTGCGCGCGCATAACCTTATGCACCGCGATCAGGACTACGTCGTGAAGGACGATCAGGTGCTCATTGTCGATGAATTTACGGGACGTATCATGCCGGGGCGCCGTTATTCCGACGGTCTGCATCAGGCAATCGAGGCAAAAGAGCATGTAAAGGTGAAACGGGAGAGCAAGACGCTTGCCACGATCACGTTCCAGAATTTCTTTAACAAATTTGATAAAAAAGCAGGTATGACGGGTACGGCGCTCACGGAGGAGAAGGAGTTCCGCGATATTTACGGGATGGACGTCATTGAGATTCCGACGAACCGACCGGTCATCCGTGAGGATTTACAGGATGCCGTTTATAAGACAAAGCGCGAGAAGCTGAACGCGATCTGCGATGCGGTCGAGGCGGCGCATGAAAAAGGACAGCCGGTGCTTGTCGGCACGATCAACATTGATTCGTCCGAGGTCATCAGCATGATGCTGACGAAGCGTGGCATCCCGCATAAGGTCCTGAACGCAAAATTCCATGAGATGGAGGCGGAGATCGTCGCAGACGCGGGTCTGCACGGAGCCGTCACGATCGCAACGAACATGGCGGGTCGTGGTACGGATATTAAGCTGGATGACGAGGCAAAGGCAGCGGGCGGACTAAAGATCATTGGTACGGAGCGGCATGAGTCGAGACGAATTGATAACCAGCTTCGTGGACGAAGCGGACGTCAGGGCGATCCGGGCGAGTCGAAATTTTATATCTCTCTTGAGGACGACGTCATGCGGCTGTTCGGTTCCGAGCGTCTGATCAGTATGTTTAACGCGCTGGGAATCCCGGAAGGGCAGGAGATTGAGCATAACATGCTCTCGAAGGCAATCGAGAACGCACAGAAAAAGATTGAGAGCAACAACTTTGGAATTCGTAAGAATCTGTTGGAATACGATCAGGTCAACAATGAGCAGCGTGAGATCATATATGCCGAGAGGAGGCGCGTGCTTGACGGCGAGAGTATGCGGGACGTCATTTACAAAATGATCACCGACCTTGTGGAAAATGCCGTCGATATGGTGATCGGCGACGATGCGGAGCCGGAGGAGTGGAATCTGACGGAATTAAATTCCGTGCTGCTTGGGAATGTACCGATCGAGCCGGTGATCTTGGGGCGTGTGGAGAATCGCACGAAAAACGGCTTAAAGCAGCAGCTTAAGGAAGAGGCGGTCAGACTCTATGAGAGCAAGGAGGCGGAGTTCCCCGAGCCCGAGGCGATCCGCGAGATCGAGCGCGTCGTTCTGCTGAAAGCGATCGACCGCAAATGGATGGATCATATCGACGATATGGACCAGCTTCGTCAGGGAGCGGGGCTTGCGGCTTACGGACAGCGCGATCCGCTTGTAGAATATAAGATGAACGCCTATGAGATGTTTGACGCGATGACGGAGAATATCAAGGAGGAGACCGTGCGCATGCTGTTCCATGTCCGCATTGAACAGAAGGTGGAGCGTGAGCAGGTTGCGAAGGTAACAGGAACGAACAAGGACGATTCCCTGCAAAAAGGACCGGTCAGACGCGCGAACGCCAAGATTTATCCGAACGACCCGTGTCCGTGCGGAAGCGGCAAGAAGTATAAGAACTGCTGTGGAAGAAAATAGTGTGAAGAGATTTTCTAAGGCGTCTAAAAAACGCCGCCTAAGAAAATCTAAAACTTCACACGGCGAATTTGTGCTGACGCACAAATTCGCGGGCGATTGGCAGTATGGATGATTCGTGTGAAGAGAAAAAAGAAAGAGGGTGACGTTAAGTGGTAGAATTAGATAACCTGCGCTTAGAGCTGCAGGCATATGAAACACCTTTAGCGGAAGTGAGGGATTCACTTTGACTTAGCAAATAAGGCAAAGCGGATCGAAGAATTAGAGCGCGAGATGGAGGAGCCGTCTTTTTGGGATAATCCCGAGCGTTCGAATCAAAAAATGAAAGAATTAAAAAACATGAAGGATACCGTCTCGCAGTTCCACGAGCTGGAAACGCAAAAAGACGATATTCTGACGCTCATCGAAATGGCGAATGAGGAGAACGACGAAAGCCTTGTGCCGGAGGTGCTGGAGGAATATGCCTCTTTTCAGGAGGTATTCGAGAAGCTCCGCATCAGCACGCTCTTGTCGGAGGAGTATGATAAGTACAACGCCATCTTAAAGCTCAATGCGGGTGCGGGCGGTACGGAAAGCTGCGACTGGTGCAGCATGCTTTACCGTATGTATACGCGCTGGGCGGAAAAACGGGGATTTGCGGTTGAGGTACTCGATTACTTAGACGGTGACGAGGCGGGGATCAAGTCTGTGACGTTTCAGGTAAACGGAGAGAACGCCTACGGCTACTTAAAGTCGGAGAAGGGCGTGCACAGACTTGTGCGCATCAGTCCGTTTAATGCGCAGGGCAAGCGGCAGACCTCCTTTGTATCCCTGGACGTTATGCCCGATATTGAGGAAGATCTCGACGTGGAGATCCGCGATGAGGATATCCGAATTGATACTTACCGAAGCAGCGGCGCGGGCGGACAGCATATCAATAAGACGTCCTCTGCGATCCGGATCACGCATTTCCCGACCGGTATTGTGGTGACATGCCAGAATGAACGTTCGCAGTTTCAAAATAAAGACAAGGCGATGCAGATGCTCAAGGCAAAGCTGTACATGCTCAAAAAAGAGGAGAATGCGGATAAGCTCTCCGATATTCGCGGCAATGTGACGGAGATCGGCTGGGGCAATCAGATCCGATCCTATGTTATGCAGCCGTATAAGATGGTGAAGGATCTGCGTACGGGCGAGGAGTCCGGCAATGTGGACGCCGTGATGGACGGTGCGCTTGACCCGTTTATTAATGCGTATCTGAAATGGAAGAGCGTCGGCGGCAGCGTTGTCGTGACGGAAGATCTGCCGGACTAAAAAAGAATGCAAAGAATGCCTTGCATTCTTTTAAAGAAATGCCTTCGGCATTTCTTTTGAATCTGCAAGAGCGATTCTTCCGAAACTGAAAAATGAAAAGGGGAGACACTTCGCATAGAAGCTGTCTCCCTTTATCATTATGATTGGTTTGACAAAACGATCTAAAGTACAAGAATCGGGCACAACGATGCTCGTCACTTTGCGAGCTCAAGTGTGCGTCCCTCCTGATATAAACGTAGGAGTTGTGCGCCGTCACGCTCTAATATGTATTGCCTGCCGTCGCAGACAATCTCCTGTCCGCAGAGGATCTTGGGATTACGACGGGAAAGCTCTTGCAGGATCTCATTGGCAAGGGGAGGCTTTTTGTCCGTATCTGTAATAAGACAATTAATGCCCTGAGTCTCCTTGTCATGTATCGTTAAAAATGCCATGCACCAAATGTCGCCACTGTCAGAAAATGCAGCGGCTATGATATCCTCCAGACGCCATATATAGGGTTGCAGACCGCCGTTCATGACGACATAATGCTCTGTGAACAAACCGGCAATATAACTATCCTTCATTGTACCGGGATATCTGCAGGTCACAATGGTGGTGGATGGGGAAGCCAGCTCACGGTCAGCCTGCTGCAGTTCTCCTTCCGAAAATCCAGACTGTTCCTGATAATAAGAAATCCAGGAAGAGGTTCGTTTGTTCTTTAGAACGATTCCCAGTACAAGGAGTAAAAGACCGGGCGATGATATAACGGCAGCCATGACATAATCGGGATCTGATAGCAAGCAGAGAATGGAAACGGGGACTGTAAAGATCAAAAGAACGATTGCTCCGGCAATCAGACCTTTTCCGCCGCCTTTGCCAATGCGGATACACTTTAGGATACTGCCCTTTCCTTTCTTCCTCAGGTTCTGATAGAGTTTGTGTTCTGTGGATGCGATCATAAGTTGTTCCGCCTTTCTTAATAAGATGAATGTTCGTTAGATCCTCTGCTCAGACTGCTTTTCTTTTTTTGGTTTCTGAACAGTAAAATTTGGCCGGTGATGGTGCTGAACAGACCAACCACAAGGCTGATTAATGGAGTACCGGGACGCAGGAGTACCTTTAGCACATAGTTATCGTTCTTTTCACACAGATATTCCGCATTCATGCTCAGCATATTGGAACCTTCTGCATCAGCGTACTTGCTGCCATACACGGTAAAGAAGGAATCCGCTGCGTAAGGGTAATCCTCCAGAGGTTTCAGCTGAAAGTATCCTCTCACCGTCAGATCGAGGTCCTTGTTGAACTGATCAGATAATCGAATGCTCTGTATCAGCCGCTCATTCTCACCGGGGGTAAACGAGATGATCCATTCGTTTTGATCACGATCGAGAAATTTTGCGATACAGTAAATCTCGTCATCATCATCAGCATTCATCTTTGCACATAATAGATTCAAATTTTCAAAATAATATACTTGCACGTGATCATAAGTGCTTCCGGCCTTCAGCTCGTTTCCGCGTATCTCTTCCGCATTGTCTGCATCAAACGGAAGGATGTAAGCCAGATACAATAAAAAGCAAATCCCGACCACAAGAAGGACTTTTCCATCGAACAGATCGCTATGTCTCTTTTGGTCACGGGAAAGATTTTTTTTGTATTCGTCATAATTTTCATTCATAAAATACAATGCTCCTACCAATCTTATTTGCAGCTGCGCAGAGCAGGCATAGTTCCATGCAAGTCGATTCCAATATTCCGCCTAAGCAGCTATCATGCGTACTGCTTCGTGTGGTAATCCATTAGATCAAAATAAAAATTCGTCAGCGTACACTGTATATACGGGTACAGCCACAAAAGACCGAGTCCGAAACTGAGAATCGACAACAGCCCGAGCGGAACGAAGCTGACATAGAGATAGAAAAGCCGCGCTTTTTGCCCTTTCATGACGCGCCGGCTCATGGCGCATACCTGTCCAAACTGATAATCGGGAAAATCAAGCGCAATGTAATAGCACTGGGAAAGCGGCAAAATCAGGATACACAAGACGATCATGCCGCCAACCAAAAGAGCGGATACAAGCGGGATCAGATGGACAGATCCGACGTATAGATAGACGGAAAGCGCGACGGCAAACGGAATCATGCATAGAAAGGTAATGCCGATATAAAAAAGCATGATCTTAATGCCAAGCTCGGAGCGGGAGCGAAAACCGTAAAGAAGATCGTTTAGGGAAAACGGGCGCCCGGTCACAAAGTTCATATACAGTCTCGCCTGTCCCAGCATGAACACGCCAAGCAGCAGATAGACCAATATTTCAATGACATAATAAAGAATTTGATTGGAAATTTTGAGCACGGATAATAAATCGCCTGCTAAATAAAGAATAAAGCCACAGCTGCATTCCATCAAAAGAAAGGCGCTGATCATTTTTCCGTAATTACCGAGCAGTTGCGCCTTAGCGGATGCCTTCAGCTCGGCGGAGGTCTTAGTCATATTCATCAAACTTATGTTCCTCAATTTTTAATAAATAGGAAATTCCTCAGTCCCGGAAGAATTTGCATGTATGCGAGTTTTGCGTAAGCAAAATCTCGCAAAGAACGCGCAGCGTTCTTTTTAACTTATAGGAAATTCCTCAGTCCCGGAAGAATTTGCATGTATGCGAGTTTTGCGTAAGCAAAATCTCGCAAAGAACGCGCAGCGTTCTTTTTTAGCATGCAAGATCCACATTCATGCCGGTATAGAGAAGACTGTCCGTTGCTTTTTTGTCCTTCTGGTAGGGATTTTCCTCGTTGTAATATTTGATCTGTGTGGTCGTCTCGCCGCCGGCGACATAGCTGCGTCCGCATTCGGGGCAGATGGCGGTCTTGAGAGTGACGCTTGCCTGCAATACCTCGCCGTTTCCCTGTGCGGCTTTCTTATAGGCGTTGGAGACATGCTCCTGCTCATGTGCCCGTACACGGGAAGCAGAGGCTTCGGGGGAAATGTGTGAAGCGGACTTAAAAGAAACCATCTCATCCGAGCCGTCCTGATATTTCCGCTCCTTACAGGTCTCACATTCAGCGGGAGAAGATTTGCGTCCGGGCTGCTTAACGGTAGATTCTCCGGGATTCTTAAGGTAACTGCTGACGTCCGATACGCCGCCAATGCCACTAATACCACCGATACTCATAATGATGCGCCTGCCTTTCTTTCCATTCTATAAATACGTTTCATTTTTGTTCGTAGGACCTTCCCAGAACCATTCTTCAATCGTTATGCCGTAGCGCTGCTCAAACAGTTTGTCAGCCCGTTCCTTGATCGTGGGATTTGTAAAATAAAGCACGATCACGGTAATGATAAGCATGACGTTCATGATCAGTCCGACAACGGCGGATGTAGCGCCGGCTGTTGCGGTAGGATTCATACGATCGCTGTTTCCTTTGGAAAGGAGAGCAAACAGAATTGCCAAAGATCCGGTAATAAAAGGAATATACACCGTACACAGGATCGTTGTCACAATGGTCGCAAGGCCTAAAACAGAGGCAGCCGTCGCCATACCGCTGCGCGGCGGTGCGGTCTGTTCAAACTGATAATGCATGGGTGCATCGCCCTGATTCTGATTGCCGTAATCCATAGTTTCGCTCCATTTTGGTAAGTTTTGCTAACGTGATCGTTTCTATTTTATTTTATCACGCCTGCATGACAATGACAAATCATTTTTTCTTGTGGGCGAAAGATTCCGATCGGATACTTTCACTGAAACCGAGCGGCGGGGACTGGCATTTTTGAGAAGGACATGCTATCATAAAATGAGTTCCGCTTTGCGGGACTCATTTCGAAGAATTGCAAAAGAATGCTGCACATTCAAAAGAATGTTTCACATTCTTTTGCAATTCTTCCGGATGCGCTGAAAACGATATATGCTGGGAGAGGAGTTCCGCAGAGCGGAACGATTCAGAATTTGCGGAAAGGAGTATGGCAGGGCAATGGACATCATAGCAAAACTGAGGGAAGAACTGGGCGTGGAAAAATGGCAGGTGGAGGCGGCGGTCAAGCTGATCGACGAGGGGAACACCATACCGTTCATTTCGCGTTACCGCAAGGAGGCAACCGGGTCGCTGAACGATGAAATGCTGCGCAATTTGGATGAGCGCCTCTCCTATCTGCGGAATCTGGAGGAAAAAAAGACGCAGGTCATCGGCAGTATCGAGGAGCAGGGAAAGCTGACCGACGAACTGAAAAATAAAATCCTTGAGGCGCAGACACTTGTTGCAATCGAGGATCTCTACCGCCCGTATCGCCCCAAACGTAAGACAAGAGCAAGCGTGGCAAAGGAAAAGGGGTTAGAGCCGCTCGCGTCCCTTTTGATGGAGCAGGACTATACCGGAAGCTTAGAGGAAGCGGCGGCAAGCTATATTAGTGAGGAAAAGGGAGTGGCAGACGCGGCGGAGGCTTTGCAGGGCGCAAAAGACATTATCGCGGAGCAGATTTCCGACGAAGCGGATTATCGCACCTATATCAGAGAGGCGACCGTAGACGAGGGCGTGTTGGTATCGACGGCGAAGGACGAGAAGCAGCAGAGCGTCTATGAGATGTACTATCAGTATGAGGAAGCGGTCAAAAAAGCAGCCGGACACAGAATCCTTGCCTTAAACCGCGGCGAGAATGAAAAAATCCTGACTGTCAGCGTCCGTGCGCCGAGAGAACGGATCCTGCGCTATCTGGAAAAGCAGGTCATTGGGAAGGAGAATCCTGTGACGACGCCCGTCTTACAGGAGGTCATTGCAGATAGCTATGACAGATTGATAGCACCTGCTATTGAACGAGAAATACGCAATGAACTGACCGAAAAAGCGGAGGATGGCGCGATCGGCGTGTTCGGTAAGAATTTAGAGCAGCTCCTGATGCAGCCCCCGATCACCGGAAGGGTCGTGCTCGGGTGGGATCCGGCATTTCGGACGGGCTGTAAGCTCGCGGTCGTCGATGCGACGGGAAAGGTTTTGGATACCAAGGTCATTTATCCGACTGCACCGCAAAATAAAGTGGCTGAGGCAAAGACGGAATTAAAGAAATTGATACAAAAATATAATATTGACTTAATATCTGTCGGAAACGGTACGGCATCACGCGAATCCGAGCAGGTGATCGTAGAACTGATCAAGGAAATAAACCGGCCGTTAAAATATGTGATCGTGAATGAGGCGGGAGCGTCGGTCTATTCTGCGAGCAAGCTGGCAACGGAAGAATTTCCGCAGTTTGATGTCGGACAAAGAAGCGCCGCTTCAATCGCAAGGCGCTTACAGGACCCGCTGGCGGAGCTGGTGAAGATCGAGCCGAAAGCGATCGGCGTTGGGCAGTACCAGCATGATATGAATCAAAAGAAGCTGGGAGATGCGCTTCATGCCGTCGTGGAGGACTGTGTGAACAAGGTCGGCGTGGACTTAAACACGGCATCCGCAGCGTTACTGGAGTATATTTCGGGCATCAGCAAGCCGATCGCGAAGAATATCGTGGATTATCGAGAAAAAAACGGGCGTTTTGTAAATAGAAAACAACTTCTTGATGTAGCAAAGTTAGGACCGAAGGCATATGAGCAGTGTGCGGGATTTTTGCGGATTCATGACGGTGAAAACGCTTTGGATGCGACGAGTGTGCATCCTGAATCCTATGAGGCGGCGGGAAAACTCATGAAGCAGCTCGGTCTGACGATGGAGGATGTGCGCGCTGCATGGAAGCAGGCGGGAAAGAAAACGGGCGGACAAGGTGCGCAGACCCAACAAGGAATACAGGGTTCACAGAACGCGCAGGATCAGCAGGGCGCGCAGGCAGGCGCACAAAGCGCGGCAAAGGGCGGAGATAAAAAAGAACAGATGTTACGAAAAGGGCGTGAGCGGGGCGGACAATTTGTCGTTCGCAATACGAATACGGCGATGGGCAAGGCGCTTGCCGCTGCGATGGGCGGAATGACGTTGGCGGCGGAGCGTTCAGATAATGGTACCGGAAAGCGTTCGGACAAGAGCCATGGCGCAAATCAAGAGAAAGGGCAGAGAAGCGGAAGCCTCCTTGCGGCGAAAATATCGAATCCGGCAGCACTTGCCGCAGAACTGGGGATCGGTGAGATTACCTTAAAAGATATTGTGGCGGAATTGGAGAAGCCCTCCCGCGATCCGCGTGAGAGCATGCCGGCGCCTATTTTGCGGAGCGACGTATTAGATATGAAGGACTTAAAGCCGGGCATGATCCTGAAGGGAACCGTTCGCAATATCGTTGATTTCGGCGCGTTTGTGGACATCGGCGTGCATCAGGACGGACTGGTGCATATCTCCCGCATCACGCAGCGTTTTATCAAACATCCGCTGGAGGCGGTCAGCGTCGGGGACATTGTGGATGTGAAGGTGCTGGAAGTGGATACGGTGAAAAAGCGGATTGCCCTGACAATGAGGCTTGACGAGAAAGGGTAAAAAGGAATCATCCGATGGCACGAACGGAAGAAGTAGAATTAACGGTGTTATGCTTGATACATAGGGAAGATGCATACCTTTTGCAGGATCGGATCAAAAAGGACTGGAAAGGCTATACTCTGCCGGGCGGGCATGTGGAACCCGGAGAGTCTATTGTGGATGCTGTTGTCCGTGAGATGCAGGAGGAAACGGGCTTGACCGTCATTCATCCGAAGCTTTGCGGAATAAAACAATTCCCGATAGATCGTGGTAGGTATCTTGTTTTTCTTTTTTCGGCGGATACATTTGAGGGAGAACTCCGATCTTCGGAAGAAGGAGAGATGCATTGGGTCAAAAAAGAAGATTTATTAAATGTAAATTTAGTAAATGACTTTCACGAGCTGCTCCGGGTAATGACGGACGACCAATTGTCAGAATTTCAGTATGTGCTCGAAGATGGTGAGTGGAAGGTGTTGTTAAAATAACACAAGGTTGGCTTACTTTACTATGAGAGTTGGAGGCGGGATCATGAAAATTACAGTGATCGGCTGCGGCCGCTTTGGGACGTTTATCGCATGGTATCTGGACAGCATCGGGCACCATGTTACGTTATATGGACGCAAAACGTCGAAACATATGGAACAGTTGATGAGAGAGCACAGGAATGAATTTTTGTCCCTCCCGGAATCGGTTGCACTCACAACGAGTCTGCAAACTTTGGAGGAATCCGAAGTGGTCGTGATCTCTATAAACGCGCAGGGGCTTTCGGCGCTGATGGAGGAGCTTAAGCGTTATGACATGCGGGATAAGATTCTTGTACTGTGTATGAAAGGCATTGAAATCGCGACAAAGCGGCGGTTGTCACAGATCGTAGAGGCTGCTTTTCCGCAGGCAAAGATCGCCGTCTGGCTTGGTCCCGGACATGTGCAGGATTTTTATCGCAATATTCCGAACTGCATGGTTATTGACAGTAGGGAGGAAGCGGTCAAAAAACAGCTTGTTGATGCGTTTTCCGGCAGTTTGATCCGCTTTTACTACGGACAGGATATGATCGGAAATGAGATCGGTGCCGCCGCCAAAAATGTGATCGGCATCGCTGCGGGGATGCTGGACGGGCTTTGTCTTTCATCGCTAAAAGGAGCGCTGATGTCGCGCGGGACGAGGGAGGTAGCGCGCCTGATCAAGTCGATGGGCGGCAATGAACTGTCGGCCTACGGTCTTTGTCATTTAGGGGATTATGAGGCGACCGTCTTTTCGCCGCACAGCCATAACAGGCAGTTTGGGGAAAGCTTTGTAAAGGGAGAGGATTTTTCGGCGCTCGCCGAAGGCTATTATACGGTCGTCGCCCTTGTGGAGCTTGGAAAAGAGTATCAAACCGAGCTTCCCATCTGCAATGCCGTCTATGACATCTTATATAAGAAGAAAGATGCGAAACAAATCTTGAATGAGCTATTCACAAGGAGCATCAAAAACGAATTTACCCCTTAGGAGAATCATCATGACGGTAGATGAGCTTAAAGTACGCCAACTGACAAACCAATATTTAATCGTTCCGTCAGATAAGCTGACGGTGGTTCGCGATCTGTGCGGTATCCAGTCGCAGTTTATGGTAAATGCGATGCATTCGCTGAAGATCCGCTGTAATGATTATGAGGAATCCACTGCGAAAACCGGTCTTGTTAAAAACTGGACGATAAGGGGTACGGTCCACGTTTTTGCCGAAGACGATTTAGGGCTGTTCCTTCATTGCGATAACGGAAAAAACTACAGGCTGAATGAATGGAGCGGGAAATCCTTTTGGAATCAAAGAGAAGTGTGGGCGCTTGCGCCCGAGCGGCAGAAATACTTATCGGAAGTGATTTTGGACGCGCTTAAAGAAGAACCGCATACAAGGGACGAGTTGAAAGTCATTTGCCGGGAAAACGGCATGACGGAGGCGGAAGAGGGCAGCATATTCGACCAATGGGGCGGCGGCATTCGTGAGCTTTGCGAGCGGGGCTTTATGAACTATGTGGTTCAGGAGAAAAAAGCATACTGTTTATCGCCTGCGTTTTCACCCATTCCGCAGGAGGAAGCGGAGCTTGAGATCGCAAGAAGATATTTCACCAATATTGCCCCCGCGACGATCCATGATGCCATGTACTTTTTTCATGCATCTGCCGCACAAGTAAAAAAGTGGCTTTCCGCGCTTCCGGTAACAAACGTCGAATGCGGCGGAAAAACCTATTACTATATCGAAAACGGGAAGTCTTATGCGTACGATATTCCTGAGTGTCTCTTTCTTGCGGGGTTTGACCAGTTGATGCTGGGGTATGAAAAAAAGGAGAGCCTGTATTTAGAGCCGGAACATATGCGTGCTATTTTTAATCTTGCCGGGATCGTGATGCCCCCTGTCATGCTTAACGGGCAGGTAGTCGGAAAATGGAAAAAGAAAGGTCATAAGCTGTCGATCACGCTGTTTACCGCGGTCGGAGAGCATGGCGAGTCCGTGATCAGGGAAAAGGCGGAGTCTCTTTGGGAGGATATTTCTTCAGTTGTGTTGACATTTTAACCGGAGCGTATTACAATAGCCACGGTATAACTTGATAAAGCGATTCTTCGGGGTCGGGTGCAATTCCCTACCGGCGGTGATTACGAAAGTATCAGTCCGCGACCTGTCACGGCGATAAATGCGGTGACGGCTGATTTGGTGACTCTTTTCCTAAGAGGATTCCAAAACCGACAGTAAAGTCTGGATGAGAGAAGAAAATCCTTGTAGCAAGCAGGCGGTCAGATGACATGTGATGATGCGATGCATGATGTGTGTGAAAGCGCATGCGCAGGGCATCCATCGCAACACCCGATAAGGGGTGATTTGCATATTAATGTGTTGATGCACGAACATGTGTGTATACTGCATGGCGGCACATGACAATGCGTGACAAACCAGACAGCAGGCTTACAGTATAGGTATCCCATGCCCCGGACGAATCCAGTCCGGGGCATTTTTGCGTAGGAAAAAAGCTGCGCGTCCTTTCGTGAAAATGCAAATGCATTTACATTCCCGGCGCCAATACAGCCGCAGCCTGGAGGAGAAAATGAAAAATAACAAAATCAGGAAAATGACCATGATCGGTATGCTCTCAGCAGTTGCGTTTGTGCTGATGTTTTTTGATTTCAGCGTCCCTTTTATGCCTGTATTCATTAAAATGGACTTATCGGAGCTTCCGGCGCTGATCGGTTCGTTTGCGTTGGGCCCCCTTGCGGGCGTGATGATCTGTCTTGTGAAAAATCTGCTTCATCTGATGAAGACATCGACGGGCGGCGTCGGCGAGCTTTCCAATTTTATTCTCGGCGCGTCGTTTGTGTTTACGGCGGGCATGATCTACCGGTATAAAAAGAGCAAGAAGATGGCGGTGATCGGTTCGATCGCCGGTGCGGTCGTGATGGCGCTTGTCTCCGTGCCGTCCAATTATTTTTTGGTTTATCCGGTTTACACGAAGTTCATGCCCCTTGAGCAGATCATCGGCGCGTACGAAGCGATCAATCCGAATGTAAACGGACTGCTGTCCTGCCTTGTCCTGTTTAACATGCCGTTTACATTCGTCAAAGCGGCATTCTGTGTGATCATCACCCTGCTGATTTATAAAAGAATTTCGCCGCTTATCAAGGGTGTGCGTTGAACGCGCAACGGCAATGTGGATTTTTTACAGGAAACTTTTTTTGCTTGCACTTTGCAGATGATTGTTTATAATTGAATATGTATCTTTATACGAAAGGAGCGCCGCACACGCGGCTGAACGTTATGGAAGTGGAATTTGACATTACGGTCACATGCGGCAGTCTGTATGATTATCTGTTGTACTATACCTATACGTCCCTGCAGGGACTTGTCGGTACTGCGGCGGGAGCGTTGTTTTTGGTAGAATATGCGTACAGCCGCCAGATTCTTTTTTTGATCTGCGGGGCGCTGATCCTCGGTTATCTGCCGGTCAGCCTTTATTTACGGGCAAAGCAGCAGTCCTTAAATCCGGTGTTCAAAAAGCCGATCCATTATAAGCTGACCGATGAGGGCATTGAGATTTCTCAGGGCGATGAGGTGCAGACGCAGGGCTGGGACGTTTTTTATAAGGCGGGCGCAACGATGGGGAGTCTGCTTCTTTATACGACGAAGCGGCACGCGACGATCTTTCCGAAGAGCCAGCTTCAAAAGCAGAATGTACAAGAAAAAGTGATGGAGATGATCTCAACGCACATGCCGCCGAAGAAGGTCAATATTCGTTAATGGGGAAATGATCATGAGATATGAGACATTTTGCGCAGAGGAGACCTTTGCGATCGGAAAGCGGCTTGGCGAGCGTGCGGCGGCAGGGCAGATCTATACGCTTACGGGAGACCTCGGCGCGGGAAAAACCGTGTTTACGCAGGGCTTTGCGGCGGGGCTTTCGGTCGCGGAGCCGGTGAACAGTCCGACGTTTACCGTTGTACAGGTATATGATACGGGGAGGCTGCCGTTGTATCATTTTGATGCGTATCGGATCGGGGATGTTGCCGAGATGGACGAGATCGGTTACGAGGATTATTTTTTTGGAGACGGTGTCTGTCTGATCGAATGGGCGGACTTAATCCGCGAGATCATCCCGGCAGGCGCGTCAGCCGTTACAATAGAAAAGGAACCGGCGCGCGGTGCGGATTACCGCAGGATCACGATTGAGGGGGCGGAATTACAGCCGTGAGACAGGATAAGCGGTTGCGAAGGTTCACAGCCGCAAGGAGAACGATAAGCGGCAATAGGAATTCCTGTCAGGAAAGGAACATGGTACAAACTTGAAAATAGCGGCACTTGAAAGCTCGGGTCTGGCAGCGTCCGTTGCGATCATGCAGGATGAAACGCTGCTTGCCGAGTATACGGTGAATTATAAAAAAACACATTCCCAGACGCTGCTTCCGATGCTGGAGGAACTGAAACGGATGACGGAGCTTGAGCTGGGCACGCTGGATGCGATCGCGGTGTCGGCGGGACCGGGTTCGTTTACGGGGCTTCGTATCGGTTCGGCGACGGCAAAAGGGCTTGCCATGGCTTTGGACATCCCCATCATCGCCGTGCCGACATTGGATGCGCTTGCTTATAATTGCTGCGGCACGGACGCGTTAGTCTGTCCGATCATGGATGCGCGGCGCGGGCAGGTATATACGGGGGTATACCGTTTTGAACGGGAGAGCGGTGAGACCAACTTGCCACTGTGCGAGCAGCTTGTGATTTTAGAGGAGGCGTGCGCGCTTCCAATCGAGGAGCTTGCAAAACGCGCGGAGGAGCTTGCCTTGCAGTATCGGACAAGCATTCTGTTTCTCGGAGACGGCGTCCCCGTGTTTCGGGAACGTCTGGCGGAATTGCTCTCAGTGCCGTATGCATTTGCACCGCCGCATCGTTGTATGCAGAGCGCAGCGTCCGTTGCGGCGCTTGCTATGGTGCGGGCTGCCGGGGGCGGTATGCAGAGCGCCGAGGAGCATAAACCGTTTTATCTGCGCGTATCGCAGGCGGAGCGGGAGCGGAACGAGATGGTTACGATCCGCCGGATGCGGGAGGAAGACTTGGAACAGGTCAGCCGGCTTGAGGAAGAGACCTTCTCCATGCCATGGTCCATATCGGCATTTCGCGAGATGGTAAACCATCCCGACGCATACTATTTTGTGGCGGTAGACCGTGACAGAGTGTGCGGGACATGCGGCATCCGCAATCTTGCGGGTGAGGGAGAGCTGACAAATGTGGTGATCCGTGAGGAATACCGCGGCAGCGGGCTTGGACAGCGCCTGATCGCCGAGGCGATCGGGAAAGCGCAGGAGGCTGGGATGCAGGCGTTTACGCTTGAGGTGCGGAAAAGCAATGCGGCGGCGATCCATGTATATGAAAAGCTCGGCTTTGTATCTGAGGGCATCCGTCCGGGATTTTATGAAAAACCGGCGGAAGACGCTGTCATTATGTGGAAGCGTCCCTAAGATTTACCACTTGAAAAAAACAATCGCATTGTTATAATTATTAAAAACATATGTTATTTAATGATTAGGAGGATTGCAATGCGTCAATATGAAAATGTCACGGAAAAGAAACTGATTCAAATCGTATGTAATTGCTGCGGGCGTGCGCTTCGGGTGGAGAGCGGCATGCTTCGGGAGGGGTGCTTTCACGCAAAGGATACGTTCGGCTATTTTTCGTCCAATGACGGAAACTGTGAGGAATTTGATCTTTGCGAGGAGTGCTATCATAAAATAACATCTGAATTTCAATTGCCGGTCACGCGCACGGAGGCAACGGAGCTGCTGTAAGATGTAAGTTTTGCAGATCAAGGCAGCAACATGCTGTAGCGCAGCGCCGGGCGGCACGGATGGAAAAACCACCGGGAGGAAGCATGTTAGAGGTATGTTTGTTAGGAACGGGCGGAATGATGCCATTGCCGTATCGATGGCTGACCGCCCTGATGGCGAGATATAACGGAACGAGCATTCTGATAGACTGTGGGGAGGGAACGCAGATCGCATTGCGGGAGAAGGGCTGGAGTCCGAAGCCGATCGATGTGATCTGCTTCACGCACTATCATGCGGATCACATCAGCGGACTCCCGGGCATGCTCCTGACAATGGGAAATGCGGAGCGTACGGAACCGCTGCTTCTCATCGGTCCGAAAGGGCTTGAGCGCACCGTGAATGCGCTTCGGGTCATCGCGCCCGAGCTGCCGTTTGAGATTCAGTGCATGGAGATCACGCAGCCCGAGCAGAGTTTTTCTTTTGAAGGATTCCGGATTGAAGCGTTTCGGGTCAATCACAGCGTTCCCTGTTACGGCTACACGATCGCGGTTGACCGGATCGGGAGATTCCAACCGGAAAAAGCAATGGAGCTGGGCGTAGAAAAGCGCGACTGGGGAAAACTGCAAAAGGGTGGCGAGGTCGTTACCGAGAGCGGAATTGTTACTTCCGACATGGTGCTTGGACCGCCGAGAAAGGGCATCAAGCTTACATATTGTACGGATACGCGTCCCACGGATAGTATCATCAAAAATGCGGCGGGAGCGGATCTCTTTATCTGCGAGGGCATGTACGGCGAGCAGGAGAATCTGGATAAGGCAAAGGGCTACAAGCATATGACCTTTCAGGAGGCGGCGCATCTGGCAAAGGCTGCGGAGGTAACGGAACTTTGGCTGACGCACTACAGTCCGGCACTTTCGCGTGCCGAGGATTATATGAAGGATGTCAGAAAAATCTTTCCGGCAGCGTACGCGGGCAAGGATGGTAAGACAGTGGATTTGTGTTTTGCGGAAGACGAGTGAGGTCTGCGTCATTCCAAACGGAGGAAATCGGATGGGCGAAAGAAAGAAGAAACAAAACGGTATCAAGGTGATCATTATTTTTGCGGCACTGGCCCTTTTGATCGGAATGTACTATTTTCATATCTCCAATCGTGCAAGAAAAGCGGACGCGGAAAAGGATGTGCAGTCCACTGCCGTTCAGGAAGTGCTGCTGCGCGATTTAAGTCATAATTATCCTCCAACGCCGAAGGAAGTCATCAAATATTACAGTGAGATCAGCGAGTGCTTTTATAATGAGTCTTACACGGAGGAAGAATTGATTCTTCTTGCCGAGCAGGCGCAGCGATTATATGATGAGGAGCTGGTCGCAAATAAGACGCAGGAACAGTATTTGAAGGATCTGAAAGCCGATATTGTGGAATTTCAGGAGGCAGGGTATACGATCTCTTCCTATTCCACCTCCTCAAGCGTGGATATTGAGAACTCCAAATTTAAGCAGGACGGCTATGAGTGGGCGCGTGTGTATTGCTACTATACGCTGAAGACAAAAAGTGGAACGGCTCGGACAACGGAAAGATTCTTATTAAGAAAAGACAGCGACGGTTATTGGAAAATTTATGGGTGGGAGCTCGTGGATGAATAGTAGGGATGATGAGGTCACGATACTGGCAATTGAAAGCTCGTGCGACGAAACGGCGGCGGCAGTCGTAAAAAACGGGCGGGAGGTCTGCTCGAATGTAATCTCCTCGCAGATTGCCCTGCACACGCTCTACGGAGGAGTCGTGCCGGAGATCGCTTCGCGCAAGCATATCGAAAAAATCAATCAGGTCGTGAGGGAAGCGCTTGTGCAGGCGGACTGCACGCTCTCACAGATGGACGCGGTTGCCGTGACATGCGGCCCCGGACTTGTCGGCGCGCTGCTTGTCGGCGTGTCTATGGCAAAGGCGCTCAGCTTTGCGGCGGATATTCCGTTGATCGGCGTGCATCATATCGAGGGGCACATCAGCGCAAATTATATAGAAAATAAGGATTTGGAACCGCCTTTTTTGTGTCTTGTCGTGTCGGGCGGACACACGCATTTGGTCAGAGTGTGCGACTACGGGGAGTATGAGATTCTCGGAAGGACGCGGGATGATGCGGCAGGCGAGGCGTTTGACAAGGTCGCGCGGGCAATCGGACTTGGCTATCCGGGAGGTCCGAAGATTGACAAAGTATCCAGGGAAGGAAATCCGGATGCGATTCATTTTCCGCGGGCAAAGGTAGATGAGGCGGATTTGGATTTCAGCTTCAGCGGCTTAAAATCCGCGGTACTAAACTATCTGAACGACTGTCACATGAAGGAAATTCCCATTTGTCAGGCGGATGTGGCGGCTTCTTTTCAAAAAGCGGTCATTGACGTGCTCGTGGAGCATTCCATGACTGCCGTGCAGCGTTATGGAGCGAAGCGTTTTGCGATCGCGGGCGGCGTGGCGTCCAACACGGGGCTGCGTGCGGCGCTTGCGGCTGCGTGTGAGGAGCGGGGCGTTCGTTTTTATCATCCGTCGCCGATCCTGTGCACGGACAATGCGGCGATGATCGGAGCGGCGGCATATTATGAATATCGGCGCGGTGTTCGCCATGGCTATGACTTAAATGCGATTCCGAACCTGCGGCTGGGCGAGCGTGTCTGACGGCGTGTTTTTTGAAAGATAAGAAAGGGTGCGGGTATGTACTATACGGCGATTGTGCTTGCCGCGGGTCGCGGCAGCAGGATGAACAGCGGCGTCCGCAAGCAATATATGCAGATTGCGGGCAGACCGGTGCTTTTTTATGCGCTGCGGGCATTCGAGGACAGTTTTGTTGACGAGATCATCCTTGTGACCGCCGAGGAGGAAATTGCATATTGTAAAAAAGAAATTGTTGAAGCATATGGTTTTAAGAAGGTATCCCGGATCGTGGCAGGAGGAAAGGAGCGCTACCATTCCGTATACCGTGGACTTTGCGCCGCAAGGGCGGAGGGCTGCGTGCTCATTCATGACGGTGCGCGTCCTTTTTTAACGGAAGAAATCTTGACGCGTGCGCGGGAGAACCTGCGCAGCCATGCCGCGTGCGTGGCCGCGGTGCCGTCAAAAGACACGGTCAAGATTGCCGACCGCGACGGGTATGTGAAAGAAACGCCGGACCGCGCGAGCGTGTGGAATATGCAGACCCCCCAATGCTTTACCTATGATCTGGCGATGCAGGCATACCAAAAGCTGATGGAGAGTGAGGAGGCGCTGAAGGAGCGGCAGATCGCCGTCACGGATGATGCGATGGTCGTTGAATATTTCAGCAAGGAGCGGGTAAAGCTGTTTGAGGGATCTTACTATAATATAAAGATCACAACGCCGGAGGATATGGAGTTGGCGGAAGTGTATCTGAAAGCAGTGCAAATGTGCAGATATCGGATCAAGCCGATGGAGAGCGAGGACGAGATCAAGGGCAAGGCATATGTGCATTACAAGTCCTGGCACGAAACCTATACGGAATTGGTCGATGCAGAGTATATGAAAAGCATGACGCTTGAAAACTGCACGAAAATAGCATACAAATGGCCCGATAATATCATCGTAGCCAAAGATGGCGATCAGGTCATTGGCTTTGTGGGCTGCGGAGCATACCGCGACAGCACGCTTCCTGACCATGGCGAAATATTCGCGATTTATGTTCTTGAAGAATATCATGGGAAAAAAGTCGGCTACGAATTGATGAACGCCGCCTTTGAAAAACTTGCTGATTATAAGAAAATCGCTGTCTGGGTGCTGAAGGGTAATGACAGAGCGATTCGTTTTTATGAAAAGTACGGCTTTCAACGCGATGGCGTAGAAACGGAAATTATTCTTGGAATTCCGAATGCGGAACTGAGAATGATTTACGAGCGAAAATAATGTATGGACGACAAATTCGGGCTCGTTGCGTATTTTTTGGAAAAAAACAAAAAATGGTGTTGACAGGATATGCGATATTTGCTAATATAAATTTTGCGCTCGGTTTGAGCAAACGTTTGGAGAGGTATCGAAGTGGTCATAACGAGGCGGTCTTGAAAACCGTTTGTCCGCAAGGGCGCATGGGTTCGAATCCCATCCTCTCCGTTGGAGACGATTCTTCAAGGGAGATGTTTTGGAGGTTTGTCCCAGACAATAAAAATGCCGCATACGACGGCAAAGGGAACAGAATGTTCCTAGCGGAAGAATTTCAGACGGAAATTCTTTGTGATTCAGGTAGATGGAGAAGTACCCAAGCTGGCTGAAGGGACACCCCTGGAAAGGGTGCAGGTCGTTAATAGCGGCGCGAGGGTTCAAATCCCTCCTTCTCCGCTGCGGAGAACAAATTGTTTTTCGCGCGCAGGAAGCGGATGGTTTCTTGTCTTAAATCTTAAAGAGAAGAAACAACGTTCGTTTCGACAGGAGCGAAAGACGTTCATAAGAATCTGATCGGTTTCGAAGAGCGTCATTCGTCAAATGCACCTTGACAAATAAACAGTAATGCAACCCTGAAAAATTCCAAAGGAACAATAAGTTCCAAGAAGATTTTCAGAGAGTTCTTAAGAACAACCTAAGGACAGTAAAACGGACCGGAAGAGATTCCGGAAAGAAAGCCAGAGAGACTGGCAGGATCAAGAAACTTTGAAAGAACGGGAGCGATCAGAAAACTTCGTTTCCTAATCGTGAAATTTTTTCGAAGGAAAGAGAAGAAAACGGGTTCCATCAGAAAACTGCGTTTCCTGATGGTGAAAGTTTTTTCTCCGAAAAAGAACTTTGAAAGAACGGGAGCGATTAGAAAACTGCGTTTCCTAATCGTGAAATTTTTTCGAAGAAGAGAGAAGAGAACGGGTTCCATCAGAAAACTGCGTTTCCTGATGGTGAAAGTTTTTTTCTCCGAAAAAACTTTCAAATTCGAGAGTTCGATCCTGGCTCAGGATGAACGCTGGCGGCG
>CAZZNE010000020.1:0-71237 GCA_964655525.1 uncultured Clostridium sp. | reverse complement strand
TTCCTAAAGATAATAACTTTAGGAAAAGTGCGTAATCAGACCGTACAGGAAGGTACAAGATGTACAAAGAAGGCGGAAGCTCCTATTTGCTGTCCATGATCATCCCTGTTTATAACGCGCAGGACGCGCTGCGTCCGCTGCTGGAATGCATCCGAAAAGAGAAGGACGAGTGCTTTGAGGTCATCCTGGTCAACGACGGTTCAACGGATAACAGCCTGGCGGTACTTTGGAAATGCTGCCAAGACATACCAAATGTAACAGTGATCGATCAGAGCAACCACGGCGCCCCTTATGCAAGGAACGTCGGTCTGCGCCGTGCAAAGGGCAAATATCTGTGGTTTTTTGACGCGGATGACATTCTCGGCGAGCATGCGCTTACCATGTTGCTGGATGTATTAAGACAAACGGACGCGGACCTGATCATCGGCAACATGAAATTTGTGGATGAAAGAGGCCGGGGCAGAGTGCGGGTTCCCATATTCAGGGATGAATTGACAAGCGATATTCATCCTGCATTCTTTTGGGATTCCTTTCCGGGAAATAAAATTTACCGCCGTTCGGTCGTGCAGGAAAACGGGATCGGCTGGAGCAATGTGAGGATTCACCAGGATCTGAACTTCTATCTGAAATTCCTCCCGTTCTGCGGGCAGATACAGTATAGCAAAGATATTCTGTATGCGCATGTGGAACATACGGCGGGCAGCATCTCATCGGCATGCGGCAGAAAGGTCGTGGATGCCGTGCGCGCGGTCGGCTGTGTCGGCAGCTTTTATTGTAAAAAGGATATCCTGCCGCGTTTTGAAAAGGAACTGGAATATAACCTTGTCAAGCACATCCTGATACAGGCAGAAAAGCTGCAGCGGATGCGGCTGTCTGACCGGATTTATGTATGGCTTTATTTCAGGGGTGCGCTGAAAAAGACGGAATACAGGAAAAACCCCTATGTCAGCGGTTTAGATAAAAAAAGAATAGAACGGTTTATGCGGTTTGGCGTTTGAACAACAAAGTGATATTTGCCAACAGGCGCGCACGGAAAAGGAGACCTGCAGAATGCTGACAGTGGGATACTGGGATCAGAATTATCCTGAAAAAAGAAACATCATATACAGCGGTGAGCATACGGAAGCAGTCACTTATATTCCGATCCATCGGAAGAAAAACGTGCTTGTATCCCGCATGATCAGCAGGAACTTTTCTTGCAGCGATGTCTTGAAGAACGTGCAGGAATTTCATTATCACAGTGTGGGGAGAAAGCCGTACGATCTGATCCATTGTTTTAACGGAACCTGCGCGGTACCGGATATGCCGTGGGTATCGACGGCAGAGAGCGCTATGCCCAGAATCCTCGGAATTGAGAAAGAAGGACTATGCGCAAAAACATGGAAGCGATATACCTACGAACTTCTCGCAGGAAAACACTGTAAAGCGTTATTCTTTTTGTGCAGGGACGCATATGACAGTGAATTGCGCCAGCTCCGCCGGGATTATGGCGGCACTTATTACAGGGACATCGCGCCAAAAGCAAAGGTGCTTCACCCGCCGCAAAAAGTAAATATCACCTCAGAGGAATTGCAGGAGAAATTATCTGACACCGGAGAAAGACTGGAACTGATGCTTGTGGGATCCGCATTTTGGTGGAAAGGCGGGAAGGAAGTCGTAGAGTCACTGGAACAATTCGCTGGGAAATACCCAATCCATCTCACGATTGTCAGCAATTTTAATACATTCAGGGCAGAAGAGTTCGGTTATACAAAAGATGATTTTATGTCCTGCATGAGGTTGATTGACAGGAACCGTCACTGGATAACGGTACATAATACCTTGTCTAACCGGCAGGTACTTAAGCTGATGAAAAAAAGTCACATCGGTCTGCTCCCGTCGTATGGGGATACCTATGGTTTTTCTGTATTGGAATTACAGGCGAGCGGCTGCCCCGTCATCACGACAGACATCAGGGCATTTCCGGAGATCAATCCTTCGGACTGTGGGTGGATGACGCAGATCGAAGGTAAGCACAACAGTATTCTTGAGCGGCGGGAAGATAACAAGAAGCAGATGTCCTGCATCATAGAAGATATTTTGGAGCATCCGGAACAGATCTTAAAAAAGGCGCAAAAAAGTGTGGAGCGGATCAGGGAACAGCACGATCCGGCAAGGCATGCCGAAAGGCTGCTGGCAGAATATAGAAAGGCACTGGATAAGTGAAAAACGTAAAAACCAAACATAATCAGGTGATATTTCAGAATGAAGATGTGGCGGGGTTTTTGAGCGTTATTATTCCTGTATATCGTGATACATGGGGGTTAGAGCGAACACTCCGGGCACTGCGCAGATCATCACTGGATCCACACGCATATGAAATCATTGTGGCAAATGACGGCGGGGCGAAAGAAATCCGTGCGATCTGTGACAAATATCAGGCAATATGCGTTGATGTCATACCGCAGGGAGGATCTTATACAGCGCGTGATAAGGCACTTGAACTTTCCAGTGGCGAATATATCGCATTTACGGATGCGGATGTCCTGCCTGACCGGGACTGGCTTCGGAAAGGGATTCATCTGCTAAAGGAGTACGATTATGTCGGGGGAAAGACAGTAATCGACGAAAGAATGATCCATTCGCTGGCGGATGATTATGAATATGCAACGGCCTTCCCTGTATACAATCGGCACGAATTACAGGCACAGACCGTAAATGTGATGGTAAAGCGCCGGGTTATAGAGGAAGTTGGCGGATTTGACCGCAGGCTGTTTTCAGGTGGTGATACCGAGTTTGGAAACAGGGTGTGCAGGAATCGGAAATATAAGAGATGCTACAGCGAGCGATTACTTGTGCTCCATCCGCCAAGAGGGCATAAAGCCATGCTGAAGAAATTCCGGCGTGTCGGCAAGGGGATCTACACGCTCTGCCAATATTATCCGGCACGTTTTCGGATAGAACATCCTTTGCTTGATATGCTGCATGAACTTCGTTTTTCGCATATACGTGAGATTGTCAGCAAAATGACTCATACCAAAAAGTATGGACTGCTACGGTATCCCTATGTGTTTTATATGGTGCTTTACAGCAGGGTGTGCCTTATTGTGAAATGGAAAATCTAGAATAGAAAATGATGTTGATGAACAAGACAGAAGGGTGCTGATAATGAAAAGAGGATATCGCACGGGTATTCGGCATTTACAATACGCTCAACAAAAACACTCATACTCCCGTGTGCTCCATGTGCTTTACACTGGGAGAATTGTGGCTGAAAAAGGATTCCGGGACTATCTGTGGTGCGCAAGACAGTTAATTGGAAGGCCGATCCAATTCCACTGTATTGGAGATGGCGATAAAGAGCTTGTCAAAAAAATCGAAGCGCACAAAACATGAAATACTATGGGCACATAGCAGATAAACAAAGAATATCCGAGATCATAGCGTCTTCTGAAAATCAGGAACTGCTGGTCCACATGCAGAAGGCATGTCTGGCATCGGCATCCGAATATGCGACAGAAAAAATGGCTGACAGGTGGTTCGCTGTACTAGCACTTTTGAATACCGGTTCTTTACTTGATGTGATGTCTTTGTGACTCCGGAAGGCTAATATACATTTATGATATATAGGCTGTTTACAGACACTTCTATATCAGAACCAAAGATAAATTATATGATTGATTATGCCCCAAAACGGATGCAAGGAGGAACTTATAATGAAAGTATTTATTACGGGCGTAGCGGGCTTTTTAGGAAGTCATTTGGCGGATGCCATGCTGAAGGAAGAACATGAAGTAGTCAGCTGCGACAATTTAATTAGCGGCTATCTGGATAACGTATCGGATGATGAGGATTTTTATCAGGTGGACTGCAATTATCGGAACAGCATGAATCAACTTCTTAAGGGCGTTGACATCTTATATTATACGGCATGCACTGCCTATGAGGGATTAAGTGTGTTTTCACCGCATCTTGTCAGCCGGAATACCTACCTGAATACCGCCAGTGTAGCGACAGCAGCTGTCGCACAGGGGGTAAAGCGTTTTGTCTACTGTTCCAGCATGGCAAGATACGGACATCAGGAGGCAGTTTCTTTTGTCAAAGATATGACGTGTAAGCCGCAAGACCCGTATGGTATCTCAAAAGTGGCATACGAGCAGCTATGTATCTATGTATCCGTATTGGTCAGAAGCATAATGCATAGCAGGAAGGGGTGGGGAAATGAAAAAGATAGCAGTGTTTATTGCTAGAGATAAATTTACTGACGGTTTGATTTCTTTATTGGAGCAATACTTTTGCGAGGAGTACATTCTTTGTTTTTATACCAATAGAATTAATCGATTTCCTATTGGTGACCATATCTGTCCTGTTAAAGTTGTTCCGAATCTTGCCAGTTTTCTGAAGATAAGGACATTAAGGCAATTTGACGCGATCATTATTTCCGGTTTGTTCGGGGTGATTCCACGCGGATTCCAATACGATCCCAATATCCTGAATAAATTGTATATTGATTTTTGGGGAGGCGATTATACGATCTACCGCTTCAGAAATTATTGGGCTCGAAGGCGTCATTATCTGGAAATGCGTTTTGGTGCATTGGAGTTGATACGCCGCTGTGCAGGATGGATATTAGAGATGGAGGGCGACTATCAGGAAATACGCAGACACGCGGGTGTAGACAAGCGTTCATTCGTAGCACCGATTCTAACTCCCGATGATGTGGCTGAAAAGTCTTTCACAATTACAAGAAAGCGGGCTGATTTTGATCATAATTACAATATCTGGCTGGGTAATTCCGGAGCAGTAGAAAACTGCCACAGACAGATTCTGCTTCGCCTAGCCCATTTAAGAGATCAGCGCATTCGAATATATTGTCCGTTATCATACGGGAACAAGAGATATGCCGCGAACGTAGAAAAACTGGGAAAGTTTATTTACCGGGAAAAATTTGTGGCTCTAAAAGATTATATGCCAAAGCAGGAATATTTTGCGCTGTTTAACAGCATTGACGTGGCAATTTTTAATAATAACCGTCAACAGGGAATGGGAAATATAGAAGAAATGCTGCGTCAGGGTAAAAAGGTCTACATGCGTACCACCACCCCGATGTGGAGCTGGTACAGAAAAAGGGGAAATACGATTTTTGATGTGCGGGAATTAAGAGGAATTACATTAAAAGAGTTGACTCAGTTTGATGAAAAAACTGCATGGAAAAATATAGAGGCCGATATGCGGCTGCGTAAAAGCAAGTGGGCGGTAAGGGCATGGCGAAAAGTCCTTAGTAGCATAACAGCTGACGATGCCGTAAATGAATGACTTATCATTGCATATATTGTGAGATAGCTGACAGCGCATTTTGATCTGCGAGGGGAGTACCTATGAAGCAAAAGATTCAATTCAGCATTATAACACCTGTGTATAATTGTAAACGTTATTTAAGAAAAAGCATCTGTTCCGTGATCAAACAGACATACTTTGATTGGGAGCTGATATTGGTTGATGACGGTTCGATTGATGGAAGCGGCGAAATATGTGAAGAATATGCTGCAAAAGACAAACGGATCACTGTCATTCGAAAAAAAAATGAAGGTGCTATGCGGGCAAGACTGGCAGGAATCGCACTTGCCAAAGGAAATTACCTGATCGGTATGGATGCGGATGATTGGTTTGACCCAAATGCACTGGAAGAGATTATCACGGCGATAAACAAAGCCGATTGTGACATAATCTCTTTTGGCTGGCGTACTGATGCGAAACAGGTCAATCGGATTCCGTTAAGGGAAGGTATTTATGAACAAAATGAATTTTTGAATATGGCGATTCTGAATACAGATCATTCATTATGTAATAAAGCCATAAAAATGAGTTGTGTAAAAAATGCCCGCTTAATCGTTCCAGATCATCGCTTGAGTATAAACGCGGACTATTTACATATTATTCCCATCTTATGCCGGGCGCAAAACATATATGTGACCAAAAAGATCTTATATAATTACAGAACTGTCAGTTCCAGCATGACGCATCATGTCGATTTCAAAAACATAACGGATACGGTTTATGTTTCGAAAAAGGTTTTAACGGTTTTAAAGCGTGAAGGAATCCTTGATGACAAGATGCGTTCGGCAGTTTACGTCGCGCATCTGAAAATGATCGGAAGTCGATTGAGAAGTCTCATGTTAAGTGAAGAAATAACAGATTCAGAATTGAAAGCTTTTCAGCAAACAGCTTTTTACAGACAATGTAAAAAATATGAGGATTCTGAGCAGATTTTACCAGAAGACAGATTGTTCTTTTTGCTATTGCGCAGAGGAAACTTTACATTAATTCGCTTTCTTTGGAAAAGAGGCAAAGACTTGATCCCGATAATCTGTCGTGTTTTATTCTGAGTGAATTTACAATAAGAAAATAGAATTTGTAAGGGATTTTCATCAAATATAAAAGACGGAGGATCATTATGAATGTTGGGATTGTCACTACTTGGTTTGAGAGAGGGGCGGCATATGTTTCAAAACAGTATATGAAATTGCTGGAGACGGAGTATAAGGTATTCATTTATGCCCGGGCGGGAGAAAAATATGCGATTGGTGATCCTCAATGGGATTTTGATAATGTTACATGGGGGAAGCAGAGGAACGAACATTCGACAGACATTGTGTTAAGTGATTTCAAAAATTGGCTGTTAAGCAATCAGATTGAAGTGATCCTGTTTAATGAGCAGCTATATTATGAGCCGGTCATTATAGCAAAGGAAATGGGGGTTAAGGTAGGGGGGTATATAGATTATTATACATTGGTGACCGTACCGTTTTTTCAAATTTATGATTTTTTGATCTGTAATACAAAAAGACACTTTAGTGTTTTTGAGAATCATAAGCAGGCCTATTATGTTCCGTGGGGAACGGATATAAAACTGTTCAAAGCAGGCAGTTATCATTTGGTTGAAGATGGAGTAGTAACATTTTTTGCCTCTGTTGGATATGCGCCGAAAAGGAAGGGGGCAGACAAAATTTTGCAGGCGTTTAGCCTGCTTGATAAAGAATGCCGGTGTAAACTGATCATACATACGCAGGTCGACCTATTAGAGGATTTCCCTGAGTTGAAAGACACTGTTGAAAAAATGTCATGTGCTGGAAAACTTCAAATAATCCAGAAAGAGGTAACTGCGCCCGGTCTCTATTATATGGGGGATGTATACATATATCCGTCATGGCTGGACGGCATAGGGTTAACATTGGTTGAGGCATTAGCAAGCGGTCTGCCGATTATAACTACAGATTGTGCGCCGATGAATGAATTTGGAAGTGATGAGATCAGAAAGTTAGTTGATGTAGATAGATATATTTCAAGAGAAGACGCCTATTATTGGCCTCTTAGCATTGTCAGTATCGATAGCTTAAAAAGGGCAATGGAATATTATATCGATAATGCGGAAAGACTGCCGGAACTCAAAAGAAAAGCAAGAGAATGGGCGGAAAATTATGGTGACTGGTTCCAAAATAGGGAGCAGGTGCTACAAATATTTATGGACTCGGAGAGGCTTCCGGCAGATTCAGCGTTGATAAAAAGATTAAGAGATTCTGACATGAGAAGCAGGCGTTTTGATGTAAGATTAAAAGATTTCGCAAACAAAATAGAAAAAGTGAACCGCATACTGAATTCTGTTGTCGAAGGCGGAAGGACAGCTATTTATGGAGCGGGTACGCACACAGAAAGACTGTTTCAATTAGCGAATCTCTCTAATATAAAGGTTTGCGCGATAATAGATAAAAACCATGCAGGAGAAGTGTTTGAAGAATACAATGTGTATCATCCGGATCAGATGAAAGAGATCTGTCCGGATAGTATTGTGGTGTCATCTTTTATGTGGCAGGATCAGATAGAGGAGGAACTAAGAAATATTTATCATTTTCAGGGACAGATTGTGAAGCTTTATGACAGGGAAGATACGAGTACGTTCTTTTATGTGTGATGAGCCTTTTAGGAGGATTGAGCAAGATGAAAAATGTAGTGATGCTGGTTATTGATGCGCTTTCCTATTGGTATATTCAGGAATATCAGAAATATTATAAGAATTCGTTTTTTCATGAGCTTGAAAAAAGTACCTATTGTACAACGCAGATGTATTCTTCCGGACCGTTTACGGAAGCGGGATTGCAGGGATTGTTTGCATCACAGTATCCTTTGGATAATCAAAATTATATGGCATATTTCAGGCATTCAAACAAAACATTACTAGAAGTGTTTTGTGAAAACGGGTATCAGACATATTGCGGCGGTCATACGACAATGTTCTGTGATTTTCAGCCAGATATGATGGGCTGCCGCACGTTGGATCACTATAATTATGAAGGAGCGGTATCGTATAATCTTTGGAGATCAAGACTAAATTATTTCTTTGGGTTATATGATAGTGGAAGAATATCGGAACGGGAGAAACTACTGTTCAGTGACATTGTTGAATTCCTGTTTGAGTGTTTTTGCGGGGGACGTGAGGAGAAACAAAAGGAATACGAGGATTTTAAAAAAGACAGGTGCTCTTATATAGAGAGCTTTTTGTTATTAAAGAGAGAGCATTCTTTTTATAAACGATTTATGAATACCGAAGTACTGGAACGGAATGCTTGTAAAGAAATGGTGATGACGGACAATATTTATCAGGAGCCGCCAAACCCGTTAGAAGCCGAATTGTGCGCCCGGATCGCAGTTCAAAATAAAAAGCGTTTTATTGAGATTAACCGAAAATTTTGTGAGAGTCAGCCAAAATATAATCAGATATTAGAGCGGGAACTTGCCGGTTCAGAGAATCGTTGTATTCAGAGTAATAATAATTTGATTACACATATGCGTGGCAATTATGAGACAATACCGACAATCGGAAGAGAATTAAATCATTTTTTGAACTGGTTGGATGAGAGAGAAGAAGACACTCCTTATTTTTCCTATATACATGTATTTGATTTTCATTATCAGGAGAATGTAATGGAGAATGATGGAGCATATTCTGATAATTTGAAAATGTTATTGCAAGAGTTAAAGACAATGCCCGATATGAAAATGTCCGTGTCCAAAACGCTTTCTATTTTACATATTGAGAGACAGTTGAGATTGTTTTGGGAGGAATTAAAACGCAGGGACTTTTTTGAAAATTCGTTTCTTATTATAACGGCAGATCATGGAATTTCCAACTTTATGTATCCGATCTGTGCATCCGGGACGGAGCGGTGGGCATATAACAGAACAAACTTTAATATTCCGTTTTATATGGCCGGTAAGGGCATACCGGTTGAAAAGAATGAGCGGCTGTTGGAAAATCTTGATATACCGGTAACACTCTTGGATACTGCCGGAATCCCGATTCCGGAAGGATACAAAGGAAAAAACTTTTTTAGCGGAAACGCAGTGCACCAAGAAGTTTGTACGGAATGGACCAATGGTTGCCCCAATATTGCTCGCGAAGCGATAAAATTTGGAATCAGAAATGAGAATTATAGCATGACGTGGACGTCTACGCTGAATGAATTTGTTGATTCGGGTCAATGTGTTGCCGTTTATGATTTGCAGGAAGATCCTGACGAGACAATGAATTTGGCGAATACCGGGCTTGGCAGGAAAGTTGTGGGAGAATTTCTGCCGATGATAAGGCAGCGCTGGTTTAACTTGCTATATCATTATTATATGGACTTTGAGGAAAGGTATTTTCCTAAAAACCGGGTGTATAAGATGTTGCACACAGATCCACAGAAAATCCAAAATTGGATGGAGGAACAAGGCGGGTGTTCATGGGAAGATTTTTGCAGAGAGGCAGCAGGCAAAAAGATCATTCTAATGGGCGCGTCCGAATATGCGAAGGAGTTTGTGGCGTCGAATGTTTTGAACGCTGCAATCTACGAGATTTGGGATAATGATGCAAAGAAAGAAGGTACATATTTTATGGGGCATATTGTAAAAACGCCCTATTCAATGGGGGATGAAGCGGAAGAGTGTATTTTTATTATAACGAATCGCTATGAAATCGAGACAAGGATTCAATTGGATGAGCTACATCTGCAGAGAGTTTATATCGGCAGACAAATAATAAGGGGGAAAATACGGTAATGAGATTGAGTTTATCAGCTAGGAGAGATTTATACTGCAATCAAAAAAATGCTATGAGTCTGCGCAGAAGGATAGGGCTAATCAAGAGCGAAATTGATTATTATAAAAATAAGCACAAAAATGTAAATGCGGAATGCACATGGCGGGAACTTCCCGAAAGACTGGCTTTGATGCTGCTGAAAAAAGATTATTTCATGATACCGCAGGTGGATTTTGTTGTCACTACTAAATGCTCATTAAAATGTAAGTATTGTGCAAATCTGATGCAGTATTATCAGCATCCGTATGATGTGGACATGGATGTTTTAAAGCAAAGTCTGGAGAAGTTTTTGGGTGCAGTAGATTACGTAAGGACTGTGTTGGTACTGGGCGGGGAGCCTTTTGTCCGCCGTGAATTGGAAGTGATTATTCATATGCTGGCTGATTCGAAGAAGGTGGGAGAGGTACTTGTTGTAACGAACGGAACGATCTGTCCCAAAGATGAAGCGCTCATTCGCGCACTGAAGAGGAAGAAAGTTGTGATTCGGCTGAGCGATTATAAAGAACTGTCGCGAAATAAAAGAAAGCTTATCAATCTATGCAATAGAGAGAAGATCGCTTACCGGGTGGAAAAGCAGGACCGGTGGTATGACCTTGGTAGTGTGCAAAGCAGGAATCGTAATAAAAAAGAGATGCAGATTCAGTTTGACCGCTGCGCGACTCTGTGCAGGAGTATTCTAAACGGGAAAATGTATTATTGTGCCCACGCTGCACATTTGGCAGATTTGGGTTATGTATCCGCAGAGAAAGATTGTGTGGATTTATTGAAAGAAAAACCGCAGGAAAAACTGAGAGCAGAGTTGATTCAGTTTACATGCAGGAGAAAGTATATTGAAGGCTGCGACCGGTGTGATGTGAGGTCGCCGGGATATGAGGAAAATAAGATAAAACCTGCGGTGCAGACAAGAGAGGTATTGACAGAGTAGCATGCAGTTATTATGTAAATTTGGACGTCATCTTATATGGTTTGGGAAGCGGAGGTTTATTACAGCGGACAAATGATGTAGACATATGCCGGGATAAGCTTTTTCCTGAATGATACTAAAATACGGATGGATGAGAGGAAGAGAGAATGAAGGTTATGCTGGTCTTTGGGACACGGCCAGAAGCAATAAAAATGTGTCCGATTATAACGGAATTAAAAAAACATACAGAGATAGACACACGGGTATGTGTTACGGGACAGCATCGGGAAATGCTTCAGCAGGTCTTGGATGCATTTAACGTCGTGCCGGATTATGATCTCAAAATTATGCAGGAGCGTCAGACGCTATTTGATATTACTGTAAATATATTAAGGCAAGAAAAGGAAATATTGGAGAAAGAAAGACCTGATATATGTTTGGTTCATGGGGATACTACAACGACATTTGCAAGTGCACTTGCGTGTTTTTATCTGGGTATTCCGGTCGGACATGTAGAGGCGGGATTGAGAACACATAATTTATATTCACCTTATCCTGAAGAATTTAACCGTCAGGCGGTTAGTATTGTTTCTAAAATTAATTTTGCACCGACACAGTTGGCAAAACAGAATCTGATCAATGAAGGTAAGGACGAGAGCTCTATTTTTGTAACGGGGAATACTGCAATTGACGCGTTGAAGACGACAGTGAATCCGAAGTATACACATGAATGGCTTTCGTGGGCAAAAGACAGTAGGATGATTCTTATTACAGCGCATCGGAGAGAAAATCTCGGTGCGCCTATGCGACAGATGTTCCGGGCAATCCGTCGAATTATCGATGAATATGCAGATGTAAAGGCCATCTACCCGATTCATATGAATCCGCTTGTCAGAGAAATCGCGCATGAGGAGTTGCGTAGTGACAGAATTCAAATTATTGAGCCGCTGGATGTGATTGATTTTCATAATTTTTTGGCAAACAGCTATCTTGTTTTAACAGATAGTGGTGGGATACAGGAGGAGGCGCCGTCACTTGGCAAGCCGGTTTTGGTAATGCGGGATACTACGGAGCGGCCGGAAGGAATTGAAGCCGGAACGTTGAAGTTGGTAGGCACCAATGAAGATTCCATATACGATAATTTCAAATTGTTATTAGATGATGAAACCGAATATATGCGGATGAGCCATGCAATCAATCCATATGGAGACGGGACTGCAAGCAGGCAGATTGTTCATATCATAATGGACTTCGCTAAAAGTAGTGTGATTTAGCTGGGGGGAGAACAAATATGAAAACCGTATACATGTGTTTCAGTACCGACGTGATACACAGCGGTCATCTGGCGATCATTGATAAGGCGGCAGCCTATGGAGAGCTGATGATCGGGGTGCTGTCCGATGAGGCAGTAAGCAGCTATAAGCGTTTTCCACTCCTGTCCTATGAGGAGAGAGCCAATATCATAGCGCATATTAACGGAGTGGCGAAAGTGGTTCCGCAGGAAAAACTAAGCTATGCCGAGAATTTAAGGAAATGGAAACCTGATTATGTCGTGCATGGGGATGACTGGCGCGAGGGATTCCAAAAACCGATTCGGGAAGAGGTTCTTTCTGTCCTTGGAGAGTACGGAGGAGAACTGATCGAATTCCCTTATGCTAACAACGAGAATTATTTACAGCTGGAACAGAACGCAAGGTATCAGTTGTCGATCCCCGATATCCGGCGGGGAAGGCTGCGTAAACTGATCGATATGAAACAGACGATCACTGCGATCGAGGCGCACAGCGGGATCACGGGACTGATCGCGGAAAAAACGACGGTTTTACAGGACGGAAGGACGTATCAGTTTGACGCGATGTGGGTATCCAGTCTGTGCGACTCCACGGCAAAAGGAAAACCGGATATTGAACTCGTGGATATGTCATCCAGACTGAGGACGATTGACGACATCATGGAGGTGACAACGAAGCCGATCATTTTAGACGGCGATACGGGCGGACTGATCGAGCACTTTGTATATAATGTAAAGACATTGGAGCGTATCGGGGTATCGGCAGTCATCATTGAGGATAAAACCGGACTCAAGAAGAATTCTTTGTTTGGGACGGAGGTGGAACAGTCGCAGGATACCGTCGAACACTTCTGCCAGAAGATTGCGGCGGGAAAGCGGGCGCAGAAGACCAAAGAATTCATGATCATAGCGAGAATAGAAAGCCTGATCTTGGAACGCGGGATGGAGGATGCGCTCAATAGAGCGTTTGCATTTGTAAAGGCCGGTGCTGACGGCATCATGATCCATTCCAGAAAAGAAGACCCTGCGGAGATTTTTGAATTTGTGGAAAAATTCCGCGTAGGGGATAAAAGCACGCCGCTGGTGGTAGTGCCAACCGCTTTTCATGCTGTAACGAAACAGGAGTTCAAAGACAGAGGCGTTAATATTATCATTTATGCGAACCAGCTCACAAGAAGCGGATTCCCGGCAATGAAGAAGACGGCGGAGACAATTTTGCGAAACCATAGGGCAAAAGAAGCGGATGAGATGTGCATGTCGATTAAGGAAATTCTGACATTGATACCGAACGAAGAGTAAGAAGCCGGATCGGGAGGCAAAAACAGATTCATGAAAGAGCAGAAAGTGATCTCAGAACATGTATATGATGCGTTTCAGGAAATTGTAGAGGACAGGAATCTATCGAGGATTCTTTTAATCTGCGGAAGGCATGTTGCGAAAACACCGGTGGGTCAGTGCTTTTTCTCGGATAAGCATGTTGCAGCGGTATTTCAGGAGTTTGAGCCGAATCCTTCCTATGAAAGTGTTGTTCAGGCGGTATCCTGTTTCAGGGAGAATCACTGTGACGCCGTGATGGCGGTCGGCGGCGGGAGCGCAATGGATGTCGGAAAATGTGTAAAGGCTTTTGCGAACATGGATCCCGCGGTGAGTTTCTTGCAACAGACGATCGTGCCAAACGACATTCCGTTTTTTGCGATGCCAACAACAGCAGGAACGGGAAGTGAGGCAACGAGTTTTGCGGTCATTTACTATGAGGGAGAGAAGCAGTCTGTCGGGAATCCGTCCTGCATTCCTGATGTCGTATTTTTGGAAAGCACCATTCTGGCGACACTGCCGCCTGATCAGAAAAAAGCAACGATGCTGGATGCCATATGCCACTGCGTGGAGTCGTTCTGGGCGGTGAATGCCACGGAAGAAAGCAGGGAATATGCAGGGGAAGCACTGCAAACGATATTGGACCATTATAAGTCTTATCTTACAGGGGATGCGAAAGCGGCAAAGCAGATGTTGTCGGCATCCTATTGTGCCGGAAAAGCAATCAACATTTCGAAAACGACGGCAGCGCATGCAATGAGCTATAAGCTGACAAAGCTTTACAGGATTCCGCATGGACAGGCTGCGGCATTGAATCTGGCTTTTGTGTGGGAGCAGACCCTGATACAGGCGGAGTGTGAAAAAAACGAAGCATTGCTTGGCTCTCTGGAGCAACTTGCGGGCCTGTGGGGGTGTGCCTCTGCAAAAGAGGCTGTCCGGTCTTACCGCGGGCTTTTAAAAGAGCTGGATATGTGGCTAAAGGTGCCGGTTACGAAAGAGGATCTGAAGATATTGACGGAGTCCGTGAATGAGGAAAGACTGAAAAATCATCCGGTTGATTTCTCACAGGATACCATCAGAGAAATTTATGTCATGCTGTCGGAAGGGAGAATGGGGGATGAAAGTCAGTGACCTGCTGGAAATCATAAAAAAAGATTTTTTTACTGGGGTTCCGGACTCCCAGCTCAAAGAACTGTGCAATCATCTGATGAGAAAAGAAGGAATCGGAAAACGTCATCTGATCGCGGCAAATGAGGGAAACTGTGTAGGACTGGCGGCAGGATATTATCTTGCGACAGGCGAAGTTCCGGTTGTGTATCTGCAGAACAGCGGCTTGGGAAACATTGTAAACCCGTCCGCGTCACTGCTGCATCCGAAAGTGTATGGAATTCCTTGCATTTTTATTGTCGGATGGAGGGGAGAACCGGGGGTACATGACGAACCGCAGCATATTTATCAGGGAGAGATCACAGAGACATTATGCCATGACCTCGATATGGAGTATATGATCCTTACGTGGGAAACAACGCCGGAGGAAATTGCAGATGCCATGGAGACCTTTGACAGATCACTGGCACAGGGGAAGAGCGTGGCGTTTATCGTAAAGAAGGCGGCATTTGAAAAGGAAAGCAAGATAGATTATCTGAATGATAATCTTTTAGTAAGAGAAGATGTAATAGAAAAAATTGTAGATACGGCAGGAGAGGATCTGATCATATCAACGACCGGAAAAGCGTCCAGGGAATTGTTTGAGATCAGGGAACGGAAGGGGCAGGGTCATCAGCGGGACTTTCTCACGGTCGGTTCTATGGGGCACAGTTCTTCCATTGCGCTGGGAATCGCGTTAAATAAGCCGAATACCAGAGTATGGTGTGTGGACGGGGACGGCGCGGCGCTTATGCATATGGGTGCAATGGCACTGATAGGAACGAACAAACCGGGTAACATGGTGCATATTTTGATCAATAATGAGTCACATGAGACAGTAGGGGGAATGCCCACGGTCGGCGGAAATGTTGATTTTGTCCAAATTGCGAAAGGATGCGGTTATCCGGTACAGAAATCTGTTTGCAATGAAGAAGAATTGGCAGCGGTGTTATCGGAAGCAAAATCAAGTGGCGAATTAATGTTTATTGAAGTGAAATGTAATATAAGTTCGCGGACGGATCTGGGACGGCCTACAACGACGGCACAGGAAAACAAAGAACGTTTTATGGATTATTTAAGACAGTGTACCTGATCGTCTGAACGGATAACAGATATTTTGAAGGGACAACGGATATATCGGAAGGATAATTGGCAGATGAAAGCATTGATTTTGAACTCCGGCATGGGTTCCAGAATGGGAGAGGAGACCCGGGATCATCCCAAATGTATGACGCGTCTGAACGGTGCGGATACCATATTGAGCAGGCAGTTGAGGCAGCTTGACAAGGCAGGAATCCGTGATGTGGTGATGACAACGGGATATTGCAGCAATGTTTTGATGGAATACACGAATCAGATCGCCGGGAGTATGAATATAACCTATGTTGAAAATAAAAAATATGAGACCACAAATTATATTTATTCCATTTATCTGGCGGAGTCTCATTTAGAGGACGACATTCTGCTGCTGCATGGGGACTTGGTGTTTGAGGACTCTGTATTAAGAAAACTTTTGGAGACAAAGGAAAGCTGCGTGGCGGTGGATCAGGCAGCGGAACTTCCTGAAAAGGACTTTAAGGCGGTCATATCCGATGGCAGGATCGTGAAAGTGGGGGTCGAGTTTTTTGAGCATGCGGCTGCCGCGCAGCCTTTCTATAAATTATTACGGAACGACTGGCTTATCTGGCTGGAAGAGATTAGGGAATTCTGTCGGCAGGGCAGGGTAACGTGCTATGCAGAAGCTGCATTGAATGAAGTTTCTGACAGATGTGCGATAAAGCCGCTTGATATAAAAGGTGAGTTATGTGGGGAGATCGATACGCTGGACGACAGGGAGAGGATCATCTCTATATTATCAATGGAGGAGTAACAGATGAACCAGGGAACAACTTATTGGATCACCGGACTTTCGGGAGCAGGAAAGACAACGATTGGAAAGAGCTTATATCAATACCTATTACAAATAAAGAGTAATGTGGTATTTTTGGATGGCGACATTCTTCGTGAGGTATATCAGGCAGGAGATTATACATTAGAAGGACGCAAGAAACTGGCGTATCAGCATGGAAGGTTATGCAGAATGCTGAATCAGCAGGGAATTGATGTGGTCATCTGTGTGATCGCCATGTTTGATGAATGCCGTGAATGGAACAGAAATGAAATCCCGGATTATCGGGAGATTTATTTGAAAGTGCCGATCGAGGAGCTGATCCACAGAGATCAGAAGCAGCTGTATTCCAGGGCACTGAGAAATGAAGTAGAAAATGTGATGGGAATCAATATGGATTTTGAGGAACCGAAGCAGTCAGATATTGTCATAGAGAATTACGGTGAAAATAATCCGGAAAAGGTATTGAGGATGATTGTAGAGAAGATGGGCATATGATATGTGCGACTTGAGGTTTTCTTTTGGTCTGCACTGCGAGCGGTGTTAATTTTACGTAAAATATCAATGTGTAGTTAGCAAGAGCGATATGTCTCTGGTTTTGGATAAAGAAAACAGGCAGATAGTGTTTCTGCTATTAAAGTTATTAAAAGCAATTGACAAATGCGTCTGCATTTTCTAATATAAAACTATCTAAGAAATTCTAAACTATGTGCGTTCGCACATTCAGACAGTTTCTGTCGGATTTTCTTACATGAAGGGTAAATGAATAGGGCAGGAACTGGGAAGGAATAAAACGCTTCCGAAAGATGCCGATATAGGACGATACGCTTGTGTCCGATGCCGGCGATGAAGTGCGTGGTATTCTATAACGGAGAGAAAGAGATTCCTGAGGTGGAGATTTTGCGCCTTTCGGATTCCTTTGAGAGCCCGAAGCCGGAGCACAGCCTTTTTTTTTGCGCATATTGAATGAGATGGAAATGCAGCCCGTCATGCATGAGTTTGTTGCGGAGACGGAACTGTGTCAGAATCGATATTTGGTTCAATTGTTACAGTCCGGTCAGATTATGATTGTCCGCTACGAGGATTATCTGTGCAGCGATATGGATAAAGAGGAATATAAAGAATACTTTTTGGATGCGTACGAGCGGATCAACCTTTATGAATTTCCTGATAATGAAGACATTTACGAATATTCGGATAGAAGGGAAAGTCTTGGCGAGATCCGATCGCTCTATATGGCAATGAAAAAAGGATACCACTATTTTATGTCGGATGATGGGCACTCTAAATTTTTGGCAAAAAATTACTTTTCTAGTAAACATGCTATAGAGGTTAATTCGCTATATGACGTATTGGTCAAGTGTAAGGAAAGGGGCACGGAACTGACATGGAAGGACATCAATCCGACCGTGTCGAATGCAATGAATAAACGGCAGAATAAAATAGAAAGTCTTAAGGAGTTGTACATAATACAGAATGAATAACGTTCTTGACGGCGGGAAGGATACGAAAGCGAATGAATATCTATTCGAAAAGTACAAAAAAAGAAGGATGGAGCAGGCTACTCATGGGGGCAGCGCTTGCTTTGCTGGAGTTATATGCCCTATCCGGTATCAGTATGGCAAAGGAACCGGGTGAATGCGAAGTGCAAAACATATCCGAACATCCGGAGGAGGAGAACGGGCAGATTATCATTACGGATATGGGGATGCTGCCTGCAAAAAGACTTCCGGTTATTGACATTTACTATGAAAATCCGGTCAATGCTTATCAGGAATTGAAAGTCCCTTCACAATATATCAGGCAGAGAGGGTATTATTTTATAGTAGACACTTATCACGATCAGGTGCTTTATACCCAAAATCCAAATAAGCCGGTCAAAGACTGGCAGGTTATGGCAGGAGGCATGAACCGTCCGCATGCGATAGCGGGGAATGGTGAGGTCTGGCTGGTTGTTGATACGGATAACAACAGGGTACTGGTATTTGAACGAATGAACGGAAGGTTTGAGAATACACAGTGTTTTGAACAGATTGGGATTCGGCCTCATGATATAAAATATGATGATGAGACAGACAGTTTTTTTGTATGGAGTTCTATGACGGGAGAAATGTATATATTAAAGCGGGATTCTGTATCCGGTCGGATGTGTATTCAGGAAGTGCGCAAGATCTGTGAATTGGACAACTATTATATACGTTCATTTACTATGATGGGAAATATGATTTTGTTTGTGTCAGGCACAAACGGATATATGCTGTTGGTTGATAAAAATTCTTTTAAAGTGTTACAGCGCTATCCGGTATCGGATGAAATTGCCGGAATGGCGTGTGTGAAGATGATTGAGGACAGTTTCTATATTACGGTGGCATGTGATTTGTATGGCAGGCAGGAAGGGGCCGTATTCATCCGGACAAATGATCTCTGCGGATTGTGTGAGGGAAATTATGAAAATCTGAGTGTGGAGTATGGTTTGCAGGGGATTCCCTATTACATCGAGCAAATAGATGACTGTTATTACATGACAAATCACGGCACGCCGATGAGTGTCTTTCGGTTTCAGGCGACATATAATGGTCTAAGCCAACCGGAAGCGGTTTATTAGAAAATTTGTGAAACGGAATCATAATGAAACTTCCGCTTGGATTGTTCTCCCAACTATTGTATAATAAAATTACATACAAAGACAGACAAACAGCTGCGAAAGACTCTGCTGCAGTTTTTGCGGATGTTTGATATGCATTTCGTGCATACTAAGGGAGGTGTCACATATGAAATGTATCAGAATGGAAATGGAAGCGGATGTAAGACAATATGAGCAGGGAAAAGGAATGGAGGACGGCTGCGAGCTTTGGGCGGACGTGGTGACAAAGGGCTGGATCGTCACGGATACACTCGTCAAGATCAAGCGGGAAGACGGCGCCATTGTGTGTCCTTACATCAAAAACCGCAGGGGACGGATCTTTATCGGCGAGGGCGATTACCTGATCTATGATAAGGACGGAACAAAGCATGTGTGCGGCGCGGACAAAGTATTCCAGCGCTATCGTCCGGTTGAATAAAAAAGATTTCCGCGGCGCGGAAATCTTTCGAAGAAATCGCTTCGCGATTCTTCTGAAACCACGAAAAATCCTGTTGGATAAAAGGGCTGAGTTCCTTTCAAAGAATCCGCTTCCTGCGGATTCTTTTTTGATTCGCGCGCCCTTTTTCTGTCAAAAATAGAAAAAACCCTAAAGTAAATTCAAAAAGCGTCGATAAATGTTATGAGAGCGAATGATCCATGGAAGGAGGAGAACGGCTATGCGTATCGGAGGATTAACACAGGTACAGCAGTTATACAACGCACAGAAGAAGCCCGGCGTAAAGAAAAAGGCGGGTACGAGCTTTGCCGATCAGGTGCAGATTTCCAGCTTGGGAAAAGATTACCAGACTGCGAAAACGGCTGTCGCAAACAGTCCTGATGTTCGTGAGGATTTGGTAGCGTCCCTGAAGGAACGGATTCAGAATGGGACTTACGAGGTGAACAGCGGGGATTTTGCAGATAAATTGATAAAGGCGTACGGAGCTCTGTAAGAGAGCTTTTTGCGAAGGCCCTCTTACAGAGAATGCTTCTTATAGAATATAGAACAGATATAAGAAGCCTTTATAGCTAAGCACCTATGTGCGATCAGGAGGATTTCAGTGGCTAGCTTGATGGAAAATCTGATGGCTGTCTTGGACAGCGAGAATGCAGAATACGAGACGTTGCTGGAATTATCCAGAAGAAAGACTCCGGTTATTGTGGCAGGTAACCTGGAGGAACTGGAAAAGATCACGGATGAGGAACAAAACGTGGTAGAACGCATCAACCGACTCGATAAAAAACGAGTTGAGGTGACTGCGGATATCGCCAACGTCATGAACAAGGATGTTGCCAGCTTGAAGTTAATCAACATAATAGAGCTGCTTGAAAAAAGACCGGCGGAGCAGAATAAGCTCGCGGATATTCATGACCGTCTGCAAAAGACGGTACATGAGATGGTACGGATCAACGAGCACAACAGGGATTTAATCTTAGATTCTTTGGAAATGGTGAATTTTGATCTGAATCTTTTACAATCCATGCGGTCAGCACCCGAAACGGCGGATTACACCAGTAACGCGCAGAGCGCGGGCATGGCGTATGGCGGCAGGGTAAATGCATCCTTTGATGCCAAGCAGTAGTTCAGAGCGAAGGCGGGAATTTCTATGTCATTAATGAGCGCGTTGTATGTAGGCCGCGGAGGCTTGCAGACAAGTCAAAATGCATTAAATACAGTGGCGCATAACGTATCCAATGCGGATACGAAAGGGTATACCAGGCAGCAGGTGCAGCTTGGAGACCATGTATATAATACGATCAAATATAACTTTTCTGGGGTGTCCAGCCAGCAGATCGGCTTGGGCGTTGACTACACTCAGACCAGACAGGTGCGTGATGACTTTCTTGATAAGCTCTATCGCAAGGAGTCCGGTCGGAGCGCTTTCTATGAAGTTTCTTATGATACCCTGTATCAAATTGAGAATATTTTTGGCGAGCCGGGCGAGAACCCGTTCCAAGCTGCGGTTGACAGATTGTGGGAAGCAGTGGAGGAACTTTCTAAGGATCCGAGCAGCGCTGTGAATCAGGGACTTTTGATTCAGCGTTCAAGCCAGTTTATTGACGAGGTGAATATTGTCTACAAGGAGCTGCGCTCCTATCAGGACAACTTAAACCAGCAAATATACGATAACGTCAAAACAATCAATAAGTACGGCAAAGCCATCTACGACTTAAATGAGCAGATTCAGCGGATTGAGGCGGCAGGCGTTGAGCATGCAAACGATCTGCGCGATAAGCGCAATTATTACCTCGACGAGCTTGCCAAATTGACGAACATGACCTGTTCGGTGGATGTATTCGGCAATTATAACGTAAGGATTGAGGGAGAGAGCTTTGTTTCAAGGGGACAGTTCTATGAGATAGGGGTGTTCACCGAGGATAATGGATTCTACACACCATATTGGGTAAATCTTGCGGAAAAGACCCTTGACCGGTATGGCAGGGAGACGCTTGATATTTCCCATGCCAAGGTTGTCGATACGAACAGACCGATTTCCACGGCGATCAACACGGACATCGGAAAACTGGAATCCCTGCTGTATGCGCGCGGCGACCATCGTGCGAATTATACCGAGCTCGAGACGGAAGCGAAGTATGATAAGATCCAGAATTCGCTTATCATGAATGTACAGGCGGAATTTGACCGTCTGATTCATGACATCACGACGGGAATCAATGGGATTCTTGAGGAGGCATCCGATCCTGCGAGCGGTTATCTTTGCAACAGTGACGGCAGCCCGATTCAGTTGTTCGTGAAGAATGTGACGCCTACACATATCTATAATGAAGCGACGGGCATTTGGGAGAAGATGAAAGAGGATCCGGATAACTTTGAAACCTTGTTTACGGCCGGAAGTATCCGCTTGAATGACGACTTGGCAAAACAGCCGACTCTGCTCGGATTTGTTAAGCCGGAGGGCTCGACGGATTATGAGACGGGACAAAAGCTTTACCAGCTGTTTGAGGAAGAAACGCACGCATTGAATCCGAATCTGAAGACCTTGGCGAATTTTTCTGATTATTACATGAACTTGACGAATCAGATCGCCAATTCCGGCTACGCATATAAAAAGTTGACGGAGGATCAGCAGGATACGCTTAACGCAGTGACTTCGGCGAGGGAGCAGATCATCGGCGTATCAACCGACGAGGAGCTGACCAACATGATAAAATTCCAGAACGCCTACAATGCAAGCAGCAGGTATATCAATGCGGTGGATGAATTACTGGAACACTTAATCAATGCACTTGCATAAGCGGTCAGAGTGATAAATAACAAATCCGTGTGAACGAATGGAGATCAGCGGATTCGGGTTATAAGACAGGGGAGGAAATGAGATGCCTTCACAATTTTTTGGATTAAATATAGCATATTCGGCTTTACTGTCGTCAAATGCCGCGCTGAATACGACGGCGAATAACATCGCGAATGAGGAGACAAAGGGATATAGCAAGCAGCAGGTTGTCACACAGGCTTCTGATGCGATGCGCGTCTTTTCGAAATACGGCTGCGCGGGTGCGGGGGTCGATACGTTGTCGATCGAGCGTCTCCGTAATGAATATTATGACATCAGATATTGGAATAACAATGCAAATCTCGGTGAGTATACGGTAAAAGACGACTATATGAAAATGCTGGAGGATTATTTCAAGGATGATGATGAGGTCGTAGGATTTAATACTCTTTTTGGGGCGATGTATGACGCGTTGGAGGAGTTGTCCAAAAACGGAGGAGATGCGACCTATAAGCAGGCGTTTTTGCAGAGCGCGACGAGTCTGGGGGATTATTTCAATTCAATGTACGCCAGTCTGCAAAAGACACAGAAGGATTTGAATGCTGAGCTAAAGGTGACGATCGATCAGATCAATTCCTTTGCGTCAGAGATTGCTTCATTAAATAAGCGGATTAACGTGATTGAGCAAAGCGGCGGCAATGCCAATGAGCTTCGCGATCAAAGAGGGTATATCATTGACAGATTATCCGAGATGGTCGATGTGGAGACGGAGGAGCAGACCATTTACGATCCGAACAATCCCGACCGGGATACACACATGACGAGATTTATCGTGAAGATTGCGGGGGGACAGTCCCTTGTATCCGGTATGAATTATAATACATTAGAATGCGTGGGACGATCCAATACCGAAAGGCGGAATCAGTCGGATATTGACGGTATCTATGATATTAAATGGAATAATGGAAACAATTTTGACCTGCACAATGCGAGCCTGAAGGGAACCTTAAGAGGTATTATCGATGTGCGTGACGGCAATAATAACGAGTATTTCCATGGCACGATCACCTCGATCGGACAAACGGAGCCTGATGCTGACGGAAAAAGGCATCAGACCGCTACGGTAGAGGTGACGGCGGAATACCTGAAGGACCTAAATAAATCCAATTTGGCGGAGTTCGGTAAGATTCGTCTTTATGATAAGGAAGTATGCTACGATAATTTTACTTTCTCCTATGACGCAGAAAAGGATAAGTATTATTACACGTTTGAGATAAGCGACACTAATGCGGCGCTTGACAGCGGCAAGATCGGAAAAGAAGCCGCGGTCGGAGTGGGAAACCGATATCAGGGGATTCCTTATTATATGCAGCAGATGAGCGAGTGGCTTCGGGAGTATTCTCAGGCGTTTAACAAGATTGTGGCGCAGGAAGGTTCGGTTGACGGCTATGGTGACCAAGCGAAAAATCTGTTTGTGGCGAACAGTCTGACAGGAGATTTTCAGTATAACTGTGTCGGCGAACCGGATAAGGTGGATGCAAATGGAAATCCGGTAAGCTATGCGATCAAAAGCACGGATAATGCCTACTACCGGATCACGGCGGGAAGCGTTGATATTGACACGGCGATCAACCGGGATGCGGCGCTGCTTGGAACCCATACGGTGGCTACCGCAGGACAGGACAAATATGATGTCGTGGAGCAGATGATCGATCTGCATACGAACAAAAGCAGAATGAGTTTCCGCGGCTGTTCCTCAGAAGAATTTTTGCAGTGCATTTTATCGGACATCACCTTGAACACGGGAGCTGCGAGAACATTTCACGCCAAGTATGATGAGCTTGGAAACACGATCGATAATCTCAGACTTTCCGTGTCAGGTGTGGATAAGGATGAGGAGGGCGTCGATCTTGTAAAATACCAGAACGCTTATACGCTCGCATCTAAGATGATCAACTGCTTTACGGAAATTTATGACAGACTGATACTACAGACCGGTGTTTAAGCATAAGAAAGGAAGGCTGCTATGCGAATTACAAATAAGATCATGCAGAATAATTCCCTGCGGAATATCAATACGAATAAGGAGCTGCAGAGCCAGCTGAGCATTCAGATGCAGACGGGCAATAAGCTGACAAGACCGTCCGATGATCCGGTGGTTGCAATCCGTTCCCTGCGCCTTTCGACGAACTTAACGAAGGTGACGCAGTATAATGAAAAGAACGCGACGGATGCCGAGAGCTGGATGAAGGCGACAGAGGACGCGGTTTATGCGGGCGAGGAGCTGATCGAGTCAATGTATAGATTATGTAACAGTTCCACGAGCGATGATAAGAATACTGCGAATTATCAGGCGGTTCTTCTTGAGTTACAGCAGAGTGCAAAGGAATTCTATGATACCGGCGATACGGATTATGGCGGACGGAATGTATTTACGGGTTACCGGACTGAGTCGAAATTACAGTTTTCGGAAGGCCAAACGGTAGAGTATCAGATCAAAGAGGAGTTCACGCTGAAGGATTTACAGACGCGGACGCATATCAACACAAAGGATCCCAATAATACCGATCCGGATGGTGATATTTTCGGTTATACGGAAGCGGTGGGATTTACGGTGGACGAGACGATGGTCGTGCCGGAAGAGTATAAACGTTTCCGGCTTGCCTATGATGATCTGAAAGTATCAGATCCGGTTGATCCAGATGCGGTTGTTGCGGAAATAAGGTATCTCAATCCGGCTGATCCTGCAGCAGATGCAGATGGATATGTTTCAATTCCACTCAAATCCAGAAATTCGACGGATGCCGGAGCTTATACGCCGGGTGTGGAAGGAACACTGGGAGAAAATGACGGGGCTTATCTTCTTGCGGATACGGGAGAAGTGGTTCTAAGTGAAGAGATCGTCAAAAAGATGTCGGCGCTTCCCAATACGACGAACTATTCCATTGTCTATGAAAAGAATGAATGGGTGACGGGGGATTTAAGGCCGGAGCATTATTTTGATTGTACTGTGACGAAGCTGGGACCGGATGGCAAGGATGTGACCTTGGAGTATGAATCGGGCAGTAAACAGAGGATCGAGTATGATCTGGGGGCGAACCAGTCTCTTCAGGTGAACACGGTTGCTGATGAGGTATATGTTCATGACGTCGGGCGTGACGTGGAAGACCTTGAGGTCGCGATCAATCAGCTGGCGAAGCTCGACGACATCGTGAACTGTCTCGAGGAAAAGATAGCCTCCTTGTCGGAAGGAGATGAATTAGATGCGGCAAATCTGCAGCTGGCTGCGGCAAAGAAGGCGCAGAGTCTTGTCAAGGATCAGGTGCAGAAGCTGTTCGGCTCGACCATGACAAGCATGAAGACCTATCAGGATCTTGTCAATCTTGCGGGAACGAACATCGGTACGAGAGGTGCGCGCTTAGATTTGATCAAGAACCGGTTGGAGGGGCAGCAGGCAACCTTTAAGGAGCTTTACGTCAACAACAATCACAAGGAAATCGAGGATTCGACGACGGAGCTTGCCAGCGCAAGACTTACTTATGACGCAGCGCTTTCCGCGACGGCAAAGATTCTGGAGACGAGCCTGATGAACTATATCTAACAAAAATAAGGTTAATGAATAACCTTAGGAAAGAGAGGCATGATGCTATGAAAATGAAAACAAGAATTTTCGGGGAAGTGGATATTGATGAGAGCAAGGTCATCCGTTTTGTGAACGGGATCATCGGGTTTCCTGATCTGACGGAGTTTGCGCTGATCCACGACGAAGAAAAGGGTTCCCAGACATCGGTACGATGGCTGCAGTCCCTGCAGGAGGAAGGCTTTGCCATGCCGGTCATCGATCCGCTTTTGGTAATGCCGGATTACAATCCTCAGGTGGAGGATGAGCTCTTGAAACCGGTCGGCAGCTTAGATGACGACCAACTGTTGGTACTGGTAACGCTGACCGTGCCGCGTGACTTGACGAAAATGACGGTGAACTTAAAAGCGCCGATCGTTGTGAACGCTGCGAAGAGGAAAGCATGTCAGATTGTTGCAGAGGGCGATGAGTATGTTGTAAAATACCCGATTTACGATATTCTTCAAGCCTCAAAGAAAGCGGGTGAGTGATTATGCTGGCATTATCCCGTAAAAAAAATGAGGCGATTGTCATCAATAACAATGTGGAGATCACGATACTTGAGATCAAAGGCGAGCAGGTGAAGCTTGGCATCAGTGCGCCGAAGGAGGTTCCCGTATACCGCAAGGAGGTTTACCTGCAGATACAGGAATCCAACAAGAACGCTATGAGCATTGATGTGGAAGCGCTTTCCAAGCTTTTTCAGTAATGGATAACGGTTTTTTAGAACTTTTGTTATGGCAAAAGGCAAAATGACTGTGGAACAGACAAAAAATGTTTATAGAGATATAAACATTTTTTTGTTTTACACCGATATAGCATACAGAGAGCCGAAAAAATTTGGTTCGGCAGTAACGATACTATATCATACAGCAATCACATGGAGGTGATTAATCATGGCAATTGAGGCAATTAACGGAGCAATATCCTATCAGGCACAGACTTATGTACCACCTAAGCCGGTATCCGGCTCAGAGGCAGGCACCACGGAGGGTGCACTTCAGGATATTTCGGTCAATGTTGACCAGACGACGGCAGCAGTCGTGAAGACGCAGGAGTCCGACTCGAACGGACAAGATAGTGGCAGCAGGCAGTCAGCGGACGCAAGGGAAGGGAAAGAACAGCTCAAAAAAGCAATTGCGGAGCTGAACAAGAATTCGGACAATTCACAGGTTCAATTTGGCGTTCATGAGGATACGAACCGTATTACCCTGAAGATCGTTGACAAGGAGACCAAGGAGACCATCAAGGAATTTCCGGCGGAGAAAACGCTGGATATGATCGCAAAGGCATGGGAACTGGCAGGTCTGCTTGTGGACGAGAAACGATAACGGTACATTAACTATTTTCGGAAAGGGATAGGTGTTAATATGTCGATAAAGATTACAGGTATGAATTCCGGTCTGGATACGGATGCGATCGTCAGAGAGCTTGTTAACGCTGCGAGCACCAAGAAGGAGTCCTTGGAGAAAGCACAGACGAAGCTGGAATGGAAGCAGGACGCATGGAAAGACTTAAATAAGAAGATCAAGAGCTTTCAGGCTACGATCAGTAACCTTCGTTTTTCTGACGCATTCACAAAGAAGACAACGTCGATTTCCAACAGCAGCCTTGCGACGATTGTGACGGCAGATAATGCGGTAAACGGTTCTCAGACGTTGGCCGTTAAGCAGCTTGCAAAATCCGGCTATCTGACAGGCGGGCAGTTGAGCAAGGATAAGAGCGTAAAAGGCAAAACCACCTTAAGTGATTTGACAAAGGGCTCTGCAACGGCGCTTGGCAAGGATGACAAGGCAAGTATCAGCGTCACGGTAAAAGGCAAGACGACGAATATTGATCTGACAGGTTCTTCGACCATTGACGACGTGGTATCAAAGTTAAACAGTGCCGGTGTCACGGCAAGCTTTGACCAGAATAACCAGAGATTTTTTATCAGTGTGGGTACTAGCGGAGAAGGCGGGGACTTCCAGTTAAGCGCGAACGACACAAACGGCTTAAAGGCGCTTTCCGGTCTGGGTCTGCTCACAAAAGAGGAGCTTGATAAGAACGCGAAAGCAAATTCTGAGTATGCGGCGCTCTATGATGCGGCAAACGGAAAGCTTGACGAGACGGCAGCGGCATCCTATATTACAGCACGCGCGGATTCCTATGCGGCTGCGATGCAGAAGTCTTTGGCGGATGCGGATGCCATGCAGGGATACATTGATACGATTGCTTCGCTGAAGGCGGATTGGGATGAGAACCCGACAAAGCAGTCTTATGAGGATGCGATTGCGAAATATGCTGACAAGGACGGCCTGAATGATGCGAAGAAGCAGCTTGAGGAAGACCGTGCGGCATGGGTGGAGAAGACGGAATATCTGAATCTCAGCGATAAGAAAAATGCTGGCGAGGAGCTTTCCGAAGCGCAGCAGGAACGCCTTGACAAGCTGACGGAAACCTATGGAAGCGAGACATTTACCAAAGACGATCTGGATGCTGAGGCAACGCGTCTGGCCGATGTTCAGAGCGAGATCACGGGTGCGGAGAACGCGTTTAAGAGCTATGACAGCCTTCAGAATGTGATCAAGACGCAGGAAGATGCGATTGCGGCTGCTGCGAAGAATGCGCAGATCCTGAATGATTATTATGCGGAAGCAAATGCAGATGCACTTCAGAATATAGCGGGTGACAGCTACAGCGAGAAAATGGCAAATATCAGTGCTCAGATTACTGAGGCAACCGCAAACGGCGCCGACACAGCTGAGCTTGAGGATATGTACGCACTGCTTTCCAAGATGGCTGCAAACGAGGATATTACCAAGATGGCAGCGGATTATCAGACCGAGAATGGTGTCAGTCTTGATACATCCTATGATGCGTCGGCGGGGCTTCGCAACAGAGCAGTCAATGCGCTTACGACCGAGTCAGAGGCGGCGTATGAGGCGGTGAATAATGCCGATCTGTATTTACAAGGCGCATCCTCCACGGCAGTACGCGTGACAGGGCAGGATGCCGTCATTGAATTGAACGGCGCAGAGTTTAGGTCGAGCAGCAATACGTTCTCGATCAATGGATTGACGATCACAGCAACAGGATTAAGCAATGTCATAGGAACGGATGCCGAAGGCAAGCCGGTTTACGAGCAGGCACAGATCACGACGCAGAATGATGTGAACGGCATCTATGACATGATCAAGAAGGTCATCAAGCAGTATAACGAACTCATCAAAGAGATCGATACGCTTTATAACGCGGCGTCGGCGAAAGATTATGAGCCGCTGACTTCTGAGGAAAAATCGGCGATGTCCGATGACGAGATTGAAAAGTGGGAAGAAAAGATCAAGAGCGCCCTGCTTCGTCATGATTCCGAGCTTGGTTCCGTGAGAAGTATGTTGAAGGAATCGGTGACGTCGAGCTTTACGATCGGCGGGAAGAAGTTCTCGCTTGCAGATTTCGGAATCTTCACACAGGATTATTTCTCGGCAGGAGATAACGAGCGGAGCATGCTCCATATCGACGGTGATTCCGAGGATGAAGTATCTTCCGGCAATAAGGATCTGCTGAGAAAGATGATTTCATCGGATCCTGAAACGGTGAGCAAGTTCTTTAATCAGTTTGCGAACAGCCTGTATGATAAAATGCGGGACGCATCGTCTACCTTAAAAGGTGTCCGCAGCTACGGCAACTTCTATTCTGACAAGGTGCTGACCAGTCAGTATGATGATTATAAGTCGAAGATCAAAAAGCAGGAAGATAAGGTGGCAAAACTGGAGGATAAGTATTACAAGATGTTCTCCACCATGGAAACGGCGATGGCGAAGATCAACTCAACGTCCAGCTACATCTCCAGCATGTTTGGTTAAGAGATCATACGGGGAGGAATAACATGATGTTAAATAACCCATATGCGCAATATACGAGCAATCGGATTGCAACAGCGTCTCCGGGCGAACTGACACTGATGCTCTATGAAGGGGCGATCAAATTTTGCAATATCGGGATTATCGGGATTGAAGAACAGAATATTCAGAAGGCGCACGATAATATTATGAAGGCGGAGGCGATCGTTCGGGAACTGCGTCTCACCCTAAACCATAAATATCCGGTTGCGAAGGACTTTGAAAATGTATATAATTATCTGATCAGAAGACTTCATGAGGCGAATCTGCGCAAGGATAAGGAGATTCTGGAAGAAGTAAACACACATCTTCGCAGCATGCGCGATACATGGAAAGAGGTTCTGCGCATGTGCAGGTCGGGTGAAGCGAATGATCCGCAGGCGCAGCTTCGCGCATAGCTTCAAAGCTTAGCAGGATGCGGAAACGGAACGATGCTGGACAGATGGGGTGCGGAACGCATCGGCAATGACGGGTGAAAGACGGGGATATTATGGCTGAGACGGAACGGTATATACAGATTCTCATTGAGAGCCTGAAAAAGAAAAACGAAATATTGGATACGCTGCTTGCTTTGAATGAAAAGCAGGCAGCGGTCATCCGTATGGAAGACAGCCTGGATGAGTTTGATGCGCTTGTCGATCAAAAAGCGGAGCAGATTGCGCTGCTGGATAAGCTGGATACAGGATTTGAGACAATCTATCAGCATGTACGTCCCGAAGTGACAAAGTATCCTGAGCGCTACAAGGAGCAGATTAGGGAAATTCAGTCCTTGATCACGGAACTGACGGATCGTTCCGTGAAGGTGCAGGCAACAGAGAATCGAAACAAGCAGGGGATTGAGCGGTATTTTGCAAATGCCCGCAAAGATCTGCATAATTCGCGCAAAAGCGTCAATGTGGCAAGCAGCTACTATAAGAGTATGACGAATACGCAGTATGTGGATCCGCAGATGATCAATTTTAAGCAGTGACCCGGCAGACGGGCTGTTCTGGCGAGGGCAGACGGCTTGCAGCGATGCAAAAGAGACGATGTTGTAAAAAAATTTCAAAAAGTTGTAAAAAAGTTATATAGCGGTATAAAGTTTTGAAAACGCGTACCGATATATATAGTGAGTAAAGGAATTACTTAACCGGTAACGAAACAAAAATACGTACGGTTGGCGTTTCGTTACTACAACCAAATCAAACGAGTGGCAGGGAAGCCACCGTAAATTCAAGGAGGAAAAGATTATGGTAGTACAGCACAATTTAACAGCAATGAACTCCAACAGAATGTTGGGCGTAACGACAAGCTCTCAGAGCAAACTGACAGAGCAGTTATCTTCCGGTTATAAGATCAACCGTGCAGCAGATGATGCAGCAGGCTTAACGATCAGCGAGAAGATGAGAAGCCAGATTCGTGGTCTTACACAGGCATCTGCAAATGCTCAGGACGGTATCTCCTGCGTACAGACAGCAGAAGGTGCGTTAGCAGAAGTACATGATATGTTACAGCGTATGAACGAGCTGGCAGTTAAGTCCGCAAACGGAACGAACACCACGGCTGACCGTGTTGCGATCCAGAAGGAGATCAACGCACTCGTATCTGAGATTGATCGTGTAGCTCAGTCCACACAGTTCAACACCTTGAGCCTGTTGGATGGTACGTTTGCTCCTTCCAAGGGCAACAATGTAACACTTCAGGTTGGTACTGCAAACAAGGCAGAGCAGACGATTGCAATCAAGATTTCCACGATGAGTGCAACAGGTCTTGGTATCGCAGGTCTGAAGAATGTTTCTCTGAAGAGCACAGCGAGCAGCTTAACGACTCAGGCAGGCGCAAAGGCTGCAATCACTCTGATCACACAGGCGATTGCAAAGGTTTCTTCTCAGAGATCTTCCCTTGGTGCAGTTCAGAATCGTTTGGAGCACACCATTGCGAACTTGGACAATATCGTAGAGAACACGACAGCAGCAGAGTCCGCTATCCGCGATACCGACATGGCAGAGACGATGGTTCGTTACGCGAACAACAACATCCTTGCTCAGGCAGGACAGTCGATGTTGGCACAGGCGAACCAGAGCAATCAGGGTGTATTGTCCTTACTCGGCTAATCAAAACTATCATAAAAAAAGGAGACCGGTTTTCCGGTCTTCTTTTTTTATGAAATTCCTCATTGGCAATTACTGCGATCAACGGTATAATGAATATAAAAGAACAGGAAACGGGGGATTTTTATGGAACAGCAGGAGCGTAGATCAGCGGGGGAAGTTCCAGCAGCAGAGCAGGGAACGGGTGCGGCAGAGCACGAAATAAGTATATCAGGGCAGCTTAGCAGTGCGGTGCTGCTGTTGGAGGAGTATGCCAAGCCGTTCATTACGGAGGACGAAACGAAAATGGCAATCGTCATGCCGCGTATCGCGCAGGTGATGAACCTGATCTTTCCGATGATCATTCACGATTATACCTTACCGGCATTTGCGAATAGGCAGGAAGAACTGCCGCAGTGGACGGGACTGCTTGCACAAATCTTGGAAACGCTGGAGGGGCGGGATACCTTTGCAAAGATTGATATGATCTATGCGGTATTACTTCCGAATCTGACAGAGCATATTACGATCTTACAGGAGCATGGATTATGAGGAATGAAATGTATGAAAAGAATTTAGAAGCGCTCGGGAAACGTTCTGAGGAGATCCGGGAAGCAGTCGTGCTTGCCCAAACAGATCCCGGTCGGTTTCGCGCCTGTGATGTTCATGCGGAGCTTTTTGGTGCCGGAGAGCGGAGCGTGCTGGTCGCTGCGAAAGAAAACGGACCGGCATATCAATTAGACAGCATGTATCGGTCGGATCTGGCGCCCTGGGTATGGGGGGAGCAGATGCAGATCGATCAGCAGGTCTACATGCCGAAATATATTTTCTTTGGCATCGGAAACGGTTCTCTTTTGCGGATTCTGTTAGAATATAGTGATGATACGCTGCGTGTGGTAGTATACGAGCCGTACCTGTTATTTTTTAAAGAATTATTGGAACTGTGTGATTATACGGATCTGTTCGCGGATGAGCGGGTGGAGTGGATCGTTGAGGACATTCCGAATCGGATAGAGGAGTTCGTTTACCGGTTTGCGGATTTTCGCGATTTGAATAAGTTGTATTATCAGCCGTATCCGAATTATCGGAATCTGTTTCAAAAGGAACAGCAGGATACGAGATGGTCGGTACAGATGTTTCATAACTCTGTGCAGGCGACGCAGGAGGTCTTAGCAAAATACGGAAAGCAGTATTTTACCAATAGCATCCGGAATATGGCGGATTTTGTAAAAACAAAGTCGTTGGAGGATTTTTATGCGAAGGTGCCGAAGGACATGCCGTTTATTATGGTGGCGTCCGGACCGTCTTTGGATAAGAATATTGACGAGCTTAGAGGATTAAAGGGAAAGGCGTTTATCATGGCGGCGGATTCTGCGCTGCGCGTGCTCTTAAAACATGATATCATACCGGACATGTTTGTATCGGTGGATGCGCAGAAGAACCAGAAGCATTTTGAATACCCGGGAGTTGCGGATATTCCCATCTTCACGGAAGCGTCAAATAATTATCAGACCTTATTAAAGATCCGGGCACCGAAGTTTTTTATGAATGATATGAATCCGCATGTAAATCGGTTTCTGACAAAGAGAGGGATTCTTGTTCCGGTATTTGCTTCGGGAGGATCGGTAGCGAATGACGGTTATGCCTTGGCTGCCGCGATGGGGTTTAAGACGATCATTTTAGTGGGACAGGATCTTGCTTATACAGATAATAAGACACACTCGCAGGAATCCGTGCGCGGCGAGTGGAAAATGGATGTCAATGAATTTATCCATGACGAGACGGACGGCTATTATGGCGGCAAGGTGAAAACCTCTCATGAGTTTCAACTATATCAAAAGTGGTTTGAGGAGGAGATTCTGAAATATCCGGATTCTCATACAATCAATGCGACGGAGGGGGGCGCTCTGATCAAGGGAGCGGAGAATATGCCGCTTGCTGAAGCTGTGGCGCGGTACTGCACGAAGCAATATGATATAGACGCGATTTTTGATTCGATCCAGGATTTGTTTGATGATGAGACAAAGCGGGATTTGATCGCTTATCTGCAAAAAGCGCCGGAGGAACTGCTGGAAATCAAACGGCGCGCGAAAAATGCTGTCCGGGATTATGATAAGATCATTGAGATTGCCTATAGCGGAAAGCTAAAGCAGGGCGAATTAAAGAGACTGCTCGAGCGCACGGGTGAAGTCAGCACGCTGATGGAAAAGGCGCCTGTGATGTACTATATCCAGAATGAGATGCAGGAAATCACGCATGATCAGCTTCAACAGGTATATGAGGCAAAGGAATCGGCGCGTGATGAACTGATCCATACGGCAAAGATCGGAAAAGAGTATCTGGAGGTCGCGATACGGACGATTGATCGGTGTCTGCCCGAGATTGAACTGTATATGGGTAAACTTTCAGAGATCATTGCGTAGGAGAGCTCACTTTTTTGTACAAGATGTCGATAATATATATGTGGGATTTCATAAAATGAATGCAGGGGGCATACAGATGGCAAGACAGGACATTTTTCAGGATTTATTCATTTTTGAGATGGCAAACAGCCATCAGGGAAGCGTGGAGCACGGTATTGATATTATCCGGGCGATGGGAAAGGTTGCGCGGAAACATAATGTAAAGGCTGCCGTAAAGCTTCAGTACCGCGATATGGATACGTTCATTCATCCTGATTTTAAGGAGAGGAAGGACGTACCGCATATTGATCGCTTTATGAGTACAAGATTAAAGTATGAGCAATTCTGTCAGCTTGTAGAAGCGGTCAGGGCTGAGGGGATGTTGACCATGAGCACGCCATTTGATGAGAAGGGCGTGGAGTGGTGTACGGATCAGGGGCTGGATATTATTAAGATCGCAAGCTGTTCAGCGCTGGATTGGCCGCTTCTGACAAAGGCAGCTTATGCGCATAAGCCGATCATTCTTTCCACGGGTGGGAAGACGCTTTCCGATATCGATAAGCTGTACAATTTCTTTTCTCATAAGGGCTGTAACTTTGCGTTCATGCATTGTATCGCAGAATATCCGGCGCCCGTTGAGAATCTGCAGCTAGACTTCATCGACAGGATGAACCGCAGATACCGTGATATTACAATCGGTTATTCGGGACATGAGGATCCGGATAATAATACAGTGCCAATGCTTGCGGTTGCGAAGGGCGCAAAAATCTTAGAGCGTCATGTCGGGCTGCCGACGGAAACGATCAAGCTGAATGCCTATTCCATGAATCCTGAGCAGGCGGACAAGTGGGTCGAAGCGGCGCTGCTTGCGAAAAAGATGTGCACGATGAAAAAGAAAAATGACAAATATGTCAGCCAGCCGGAACTGGATTCCCTGCGATCGTTAATGCGCGGCGTCTATGCCAAGCATCCGATCAAAGAGGGGGATGTCATGACGGAGGCGGATGTATTTTATGCGATGCCGTGTGAGGATAAGCAGCTTACGAGCGGCGAATTTAAGGATGGTATGGTTGCGAGCCGTGATTATGCGGAGAATGAAAAGCTGATCGAGACGCCGATGATGACAGGGGTCGGTGTTGTCAGGAGCGCGGTTCATGATGCGAAAGGTATGCTTTACGAGGCGGGAATCGCGCTCGGAAATGATTTTGAGGTAGAGATTTCCCATCATTTCGGTATGAAGCATTTCCGTCAGAACGGTGCGATCATCATCAACATCATTAATCGAGAGTATTGCAAGAAATATATTATCGTGCTGCCGGGACAGTTTCATCCGCTGCATGCCCACCGTGTGAAAGAGGAGACGTTTCAGGTGCTTTACGGAGAATTAAAGGTGCAGATCGAGGGACAGGAGGAGAAGCTGCTGCATCCGGGAGATATGCAGACGGTACTGCGCGGGGAGTTCCATTCGTTTTCCTCGGATACCGGCGCCATCTTCGAGGAGGTATCGACGCAGCATATGAAATCGGATTCCTATTATAAAGATCCTGAAATTGCAAGGATGGATCCGATGGAGAGAAAAACGTTCCTTAAGAAATGGTAATGGGGATCTGCAGGTGAGGTGAATGGCAATGGACAGAACAGCGAGCATGAAAAAAGAAATATTGACGCAATATAAAAGTGTGCGGCAGTTTGCAATGGAAATGGGAATCCCATATTCGACTCTGGTGACAGCGCTGGACCGTGGAATTGACGGTATGGCGTACAATACGGTCATCTGCATGTGCGACAGACTGCGCATTAATCCGATTGATTTTACGCCGATGGATGAGGACACGAACAACTCCAGCCGTAAGATGCTGCAGGACAAGGTGATGAAGCGCTTCTTGAAATTAAATAAGCAGGGCAGGGAGCGGATCTTGGAAGCAATGGCGGATATGGTTCAGCTTGAGAAATATGCGGAGAAATAAAAAGAACGTATTCTTCCTGTATACATGCTAGAATTGCTTTGCCCGGACAATACTACATACAGGACGGAACCGGGAATGTCAGGGAGAGATAAACAGAACAGGAGGGATTCGCATTGCGGCCGATTTTGATCAAACACGGGGATGAAACACTGGCGATCATCATTAAGGGGGACGAGCAGGACGAAGGGATCCGCTTTTTTACACCGGATGATTATTCACAGCAGCTTGCCTATATGCACCATCCGACAGGGAAGTTGATTCAGCCCCATGTGCATAATGTCGTTCATCGGGAGGTTCATTATACGCAGGAGGTTTTGGTGATCAAACGCGGCAGGCTGCGAGTTGATTTTTTTGATCAGGAACAGTGTTATCTGAAAAGTTATGTTTTAAATGCCGGAGATCTGATCCTGCTCTCGGGAGGCGGACACGGCTTTGAAGTGCTTGAGGAAGTGGAAATGTACGAGATCAAGCAGGGACCGTATGCGGGAGAAGCCGATAAGACCCGGTTTGAGTATCGGGTGGAACAGCCGGTCTTTGAGGAGGAGAATGTATGAGTGACTTTATTCCGGTCAATGAACCGTTGCTAAACGGGAACGAGAAAGCCTATTTATGTGAGTGTATTGATACGGGATGGATTTCGAGCGAAGGCCCGTTTGTAAAACGGTTTGAGCAGGAGATGGCGGCGTATGTCGGCAGGAAATATGGCATTGCGGTCAGTAACGGAACGGCAGCACTGGAGGCGGCGGTGCAGGCACTTGATTTAGAGAAGGGCTCGGAGGTCATTCTTCCTGCGTTTACGATCATATCCTGCGCGCAGGCAGTCACGAAAGCGGGACTTGTGCCGGTCGTTGTGGACTGTGAGCCGGATACATGGAATATGGATGTGAGCCGGATTGAAGAAAAAATTACGGACAAGACCCGTGCGATCATGGTCGTTCATATTTACGGACTTCCCGCCCAAATGGACGCTGTTTTGGCGCTCGCAAAAAAGCATCACTTAAGGGTGATCGAGGATGCGGCGGAAATGCACGGACAGACCTATCATGGAAAACAGTGCGGCAGTTTTGGAGACATCAGTATTTTCAGTTTTTATCCCAATAAGCATATTACCTGCGGTGAGGGCGGCATGATCCTGACGGATGACGAGTATCTTGCGGAGCGCTGCCGCGGCGCAAGAAATTTATTTTTTTCCACGAGACGCTATGTACATGAGGAGATCGGAAGCAATTTCCGCATGACGAACATGCAGGCGGCGGTCGGGGTCGCACAGCTTGAAAAGATGGAGGAGCATATCCGTCGCAAGCGTGAGATCGGACGGCATTACAACGCCCTGTTTGCGGAGCTTCAGGATGTGATGCTGCCGCTCCCGGAAACCTCGTATGCGGAAAATATTTATTGGGTGTACGGAATGGTGATCGGGGAAAGCTATGATTTTAACGCGCTCGAAGCGATGGAGCGGCTTGGCGGGATGGGCATCGGGACAAGGTCGTTTTTTTATCCGATACACAGGCAGCCGGTCTTCTTAAAACAGGGGATGTTCGGGGGCGTATCCTGTCCGAACGCGGAACGCATTTCGGAGCGCGGTTTTTACATTCCGAGCGGACTCGGCATTACGGATGAGCAGATCGAGAAGGTCGCGCAGGCAGTGAAACAGCTGTTCCGAGAGGCGTAAAGGAGCACCCTATGAAGATGATTTTCGTTCGCGGGATTCCGGTCATGCTGGACCGCAGACGCATCAGGAATATCAATCTTTATATCCGCCCGCCGCACGGCGACGTGCTCGTGACCGCACCGATGCGCCTTAGCGAGGCGCGGATCATGAAGTTTCTCAGCGAAAAAGAGGATTGGATCATAAGGCACAGGGAGCAGGTGATCGCGCGTGCAAAAGAGAACCGGGAAGACAGCCTGCGCAGTATGACCCAACGCAGCGTGACGCAGGAGGAGCTTGCGCGCCTGAAAGAGCAGATCGCGCAGTATGCGGAAAAGTGGGAGCCGGTCATGGGCGTACATTGCATTCACTGGACGATCCGCGATATGAAAAGCCGCTGGGGGAGCTGTACGGTGGCAAAAAAAACGATCCGCATCAATCTGCAGCTTGCGAGAAAGCCGGAGGAATGCGTGGAATATGTTGTCGTGCATGAGCTCGTGCATCTGTTGGAGCCGAGCCATAACGAACGGTTTCATGCATACATGAAGGGGTTTTTGCCGGATTATAAGGAGCGGAAACGCCTGTTGGAGGAAAGCGGTTTTTCTGAGCGTTCTTCCTAGGATACATTTTTAGGCATCGATTGGCAATTTTTTTATAAAATAGGGCTTGCATTTTTGCGAAGAATCTTGTATACTTGTCAAGTGTTAGGCGGTGATGTTCCTGCCGCAATGATATTGGGCTATCGCCAAACGGTAAGGCAACGGACTCTGACTCCGTCATTTCAAGGTTCGAATCCTTGTAGCCCAGCTAAGGCGCTCGATTATCGGGCGCTTTTTTCGGTTTATCGAAGTGGAAGGAGCTGCTATGTATCAGTTTGAGAGCAGGGTGCGCTATTCCGAGACGGACAGCCGCGGAAAGCTGACACCGGAGGGGATCATGGAATATTTTGAGGACTGCACGACGTTTCAGTCCGAGGATATTGGACTTGGCGTGCAGTATTTGAAAGAGTGCCAAAGAGTGTGGGTGCTGTCGTTTGTCCAGATCGGGATCAACCGTTATCCGTCCCTCGGCGAGCGCATGGTGATCCAGACGATTCCCTATGACATCAAGGGTTTTCTCGGGTACCGTAATTTTGTGCTTCGGACGCCCGAGGATGAAGTGCTGGCGTATGCCAATACGATATGGACGTATCTTGATACAAGTATCGGCAGACCGGTCAAGGCACCCGATTCCATGGCAGAGGCGTACGGACTGTCCGAGCGGTATCCGATGGAATATGCACCGCGCAAGATCGCAATGCCGGAGAATCCGGCCGCGTTTGAGGAGATCGTGGTAAAGCCGCATCATTTGGATACCAACGATCATGTGAATAATGTGGAGTATGTGCGCATGGCGCGTGAGCTCACACAGAAGGATGGGCGTGTTGTGCGCGGACTCCGCGTGGAATATAAGCAGTCTGCGCTGCTTGGGGATGTGATCCATCCGGTCGGCGCAGCAGATGCGGAGGGCGCAAGGATGGTTTTTTCCCTCAATAATGAGGAAGGAAAACCGTATGCGGTCGTGGAATTGGAATATGGGGAGGCGTAGGGCAAAAATACTGCCTGAACGAAAGAAATAAAAAGGAGATCATAGATGGAGCTTGGAGCATGGCAGAGCTTACTCTGCGTACGAAAAGTGGAATTTGGCGTTTATCTTGCCGAAAGACAGGATGCGCCGCGGGAGGAGCGGGTTCTGCTTCCAATCAAGCAGGTGCCGGAGCGCCTGACGGTCGGGGATTCCATCGACGTGTTTATTTACCGCGATTCGGGCGACCGGCTGATCGCGACCGTGAATGAGCCGCTGATCGTCAAGGGACAGATCGCAAGGCTGAAGGTCGTCGAGGTCGGAAAAGTCGGCGCGTTCTTAAACTGGGGTCTGGAAAAGGATCTTCTTTTGCCGTTTAAGGAACAGACGCGGAAGGTGAGCGTGGGTGAGGAATGCCTTGTCGCGCTTTATACGGATAAGAGCGATCGGCTCTGCGCCACGATGAATGTGTATGAATATTTAGAGAAGAACAGTCCTTATCAAAAGGACGATACCGTGCAGGGAACCGTGTATGAGACGAGCGAGCGATTCGGTGTGTTTGTGGCGGTGGACGACCGTTACAGTGCGCTCATCCCGGCGAAGGAGCGCTATGGGAATTTTCGTATCGGGGATGTGATCACGGCGCGCGTAACGGCGGTCAAGGAGGACGGAAAGCTGGATCTAAGCGTCCGCGAAAAGGCGTATCTCCAGATTGAGACGGACGCCGCGCGCATCTTAAAGGAAATCGACAGTTCGGGCGGAAAGCTTGGCTTTAACGATAAGGCGTCTCCCGAGCTGATACGGCGGGAAATGGATATGAGCAAAAACGAATTTAAGCGTGCGGTAGGTCATCTGCTCAAAAACGGAGAAATTGTGCAGGATGAAAATGGAATCCGCAGAAGGGGGACTTTATGAACGCGAAAAAAGTAAACTGGTTGTTTGTTGCGATCTTTTTCATGTATCATGCCGTTTCATACGGACTGATTTATTATATTACGCACATCCATATGATTGGGCTGATCCCGTTAACTATGGCAAGCGAGCTGATCTTTATCATTCCGGGTGTGATATTTGTGTTTGCGACACGTACGAAATGGCGCGATATGCTGAAATTAAAGCCGATCAGAATATCGACGGTATTGATCGTCATCCTTTTTACATTCCTGTGCATGCCGCTTGTCACGGTCGTCAATCTGGCAACGCAGTTTTTTGTGGAAAACGCGGTGGAAGCGAGCAGTACCATGTTCCTGCTGATGCCGTTCGGCGTGACGTTTTTTATTGTGGCGATCTATGCGCCAGTCTGTGAGGAGATTGTATTCCGCGGCATTACGTATGAATCGTTAAAAAAGGACATGAGCGTCTTTAAGGCGATGATCATTTCCGCTGTCTTCTTCGGTCTGGCACATATGAATTTCAATCAGGCGGCCTATGCGCTGCTGCTCGGACTGATCCTTGTTCTGGTGCGCGAGGCGACGGGAAGCCTGTGGGCGACGATCCTGATCCATGTGGTCTTTAACGGCTGGAATGTGATCCTGATGTATGCAAGTGAGTGGCTGACAGAGACGTTCCCTGAGCTGATGGGAGAAAGTACGGCGGTGGTACAGACGACGGCTGAGCGCAATGCGCTGTTATCGAGGATGCTCGGCATCTACTTGATCATTGCGGCTGTCACGACGACGCTGGCAGGCTGCGTGCTCGTGTGGATGGCGGGCAGGGAAGGCCGGAAAGAGGAATTGCGGAATATCTGGCGGTGCAGAAAAGAGGGAAAAAAGAACGGTATCAGCTGGCTCATCCCGTATATTCTCGTGCTGGCGCTGTTTTTAGGCTACATGCTCTATGATGTGTTGGTATAAGCGTGACATATGCGCGGGTCTGCGTCGGCAAAAAAAGAAAGATGGGGGATACGCCAAAGGCGTATCCCCCATCTTTCTTTTTTACACAGACATATCGAAGTTTCCACCGATATGAGGGTTGACGGACAACTCCAAAGAGGAGGATGCCGTCGGCGCAGAGCCAAGCAGTTCGGAAATCTGGGAGCCGGTTGATTCCATGCTGTCCAGTACATTGCCGAGTACCGCATAGCCGACGGAATTCATCAGTTTTGCCTGAGCCATGCCCGTCGATAAGGCTGCAATATCCATAGCGCTCACTCCTTTTTTGCTGCGTTGACACGTTTCATATATTATATCGGCATAAAATTTGCAAAGAAAGGTAAAAAATGCATAAAAAAGTCACGATTTTAGGTAGATTTTTTTGTGTATTTATATTAAAATAAAAGTCGGGTATTGATTTTCAACTAGAAAAGCAAAGAACGTTTGTATAGGTTGAACAAAGGAGAAGGTAAAAAGGGGAGAGGACGCTTATGATATCGAATCAAATTTTACAGAATACGATAGATGGGCTGAAAGCAATCGCGCGCACGGATTTATGTGTCATGGATACGGACGGTAAGGTTGTCGCGGCGACGGACGACCGGATGGAGAGCGGCAGGCAGGACGTTCTGGAATTTGTTTCATCGCCTGCGGACAGTCAGGAGATACAGGGCTCCCAGTTCTTTAAGATTTATGATGAGCAACAGCTGGAATATATTCTGGTGATCACGGGGACGGGGGAGAACCTTTACATGGTGGGTAAGATGGCGGCGTTTCAGATTCAAAACCTGCTTGTTGCCTACAAAGAGCGGTTTGATAAGGATAATTTTATCAAAAACCTGCTGTTGGATAACCTGTTGCTCGTGGATATCTACAGCCGTGCGAAGAAACTCCATATTCAGACGGATGCAAAGCGTGTCGCGATGATCGTGGAATCGGGGAAAGGCAAGGACAACAATGTACTGGAGCTGCTGCGCGCGTATTTTGGCGCCAACAGCAAGGAATTTGTGACTGCCGTTGACGAGAACAGCATCATTGTCGTGAAAGAATTGGAGGACGGCGACAACGGCAAGGAGCTGGAGAAGTCGGCAAAAGCAATGGCGGCATATCTTGCGCGGGAAGGGATCGAGCATACGCGCATCTCATACGGGACGGTCGTCGGCGAGATCAAGGAGGTCAGCCGCTCTTATAAGGAAGCGAAGATGGCGCTTGACGTCGGTAAGATCTTCTTTGACGAGCGGGAGATCATCGCCTATTCCGAACTGGGTATCGGCAGATTGATCTATCAGCTTCCGATCCCGCTTTGTAAAATGTTCATCCGGGAGATTTTTGACGGGAAAAGTCCGGATGAATTCGATGAGGAGACGTTGACGACGATCTATAAATTTTTCGAGAACAGTCTGAACGTCTCCGAGACGTCAAGACAGCTTTTTATCCACCGCAATACGCTTGTGTACCGGCTGGATAAGCTGCAAAAAGGAACCGGGCTGGATCTGCGCGTGTTCGAGGACGCCATCACGTTCAAGATCGCGCTGATGGTCGTCAAATACATGAAGTACATGGAAAACTTTGAGTACTAGTGAACGGGTCAGCACATTAAGTATCAGAAAGGCTGGAGAAACATTGAGAGAAGATACGAAGGCAACGCAGTCGAAGAATACAATGCAATCGAAGGATGCATTGCAGGCAAGAGGCGCAGCACAGCCGGGAACGGCATGGCAGGAGAGGAGCATGTCACGGACGGGAGAGGCATCGCAAGAAAGGAGCACGTCACGGACGGGAGAGGCATCGCAGGCAAGGGGCACGTCACGGACCGGGGTGGCACCGCAGGTAAAGAGCGCATCTCAGACAAAGACCGCGCCACAGGCGAGAGCCGCACAGCAGTCCGCAGCCACGGAAGAAAAGATCAGATCGCAGAAGGCATCCGCATCGCCCGCGGGGAAGCAGGAGGAAAGCAGACCGCCGGAGAAGACTTTTGGCAGAAAAAAGAAAAAGGCCGCTCTGCCGGAAGAGGTGATTGTTCTGGATCATGTAGTCAAGTCCTATTCGACGGGCGCGCCCGCCCTAAACGGAATTTCCTTAAAGGTGAAGCGGGGAGAGTTCGTGTTTATCGTGGGGGACAGCGGTTCGGGAAAATCAACGCTCATCAAACTGCTTTTACGAGAACTGCTTCCGACGGAGGGCGGCATTACGGTCAACGGGACGAACGTGGTGCGTCTGCGCCGCAGAAAGATACCGAAATTCAGAAGGGGCATCGGCGTTGTATTTCAGGATTTCCGGCTTCTGAAGGATCGGAACGTGTATGACAACGTTGCGTTTGCCCAGCTTATCATTCAGGCAAAAGCGCGCGACATCCGCAAGAATGTACCGATGATGCTTTCCCTTGTGGGACTTGCGGGAAAATACAAGGCAAAGCCGAAGCAGCTTTCGGGCGGGGAACAGCAGCGTGTGGCGCTTGCGCGTGCGCTTGTCAATAATCCGCCGATCCTGCTCGCGGATGAGCCGACAGGAAATCTTGATCCCAAAAATTCATGGGAGATCATGAAGCTGTTAGAGGAGATCAACGAAAAAGGTACAACGGTACTCGTTGTTACGCATAACCGTGAAATTGTCAATGCCATGAAAAAACGTGTCATTACCATGAAAAAGGGCGTTATCGTAAGCGACGAAGAACAGGGAGCATATATCGATGAGGATTAGTACGCTATTCTATACAATCAGGCAGGGATTTAAGAACATTCTGCGAAACAAGTGGTTTTCTTTGGCATCCATTATGACGACAAGCGCGTGTCTGTTTCTGTTTGGTGTTTTTTTCAGTATCCTGACGAACTTTCAGAATATTGTGAGGACGGCGCAGGAGGGCGTCTGTGTTACGATCTTTTTTGATCAGGATACGGAAGTGACGCGCAAGGAGGAAATCGGGCGGCTGCTGCTCGCGCGGCCGGAGGTCAAGGATATTTATTATGTATCCCCGGAGGAGGCATGGGAATCTTTTTCCAAAGATTATTTCGGCGAGGAATATGCCGCAGGCTTTACGGAGAATCCGCTTCAGTATTCAGACAACTTCCAAATTTTTATGAATGATGTTTCCATGCAGAGCGCACTGGTTACCTACGTGAAGTCCCTCGATCATGTGCGTAAGGTAAATGAGTCGGCAATCACCGCGAATATGCTGTCGGGCATGAATTCCCTCGTGTCCTATGTGACGATAGCGATCATAGCACTGCTGCTCTTTGTATCAATCTTTTTGATCAGCAACACGGTCATGATCGGTATTTCCGTGCGAAAAGAGGAAATTTCCATTATGAAATACATCGGTGCGACGGACTTTTTTGTGCGTGCGCCGTTTGTCGTGGAAGGCGTGATGATCGGGCTGATCGGCTCGCTCATACCGCTTGCGATCATTTACGAGCTGTATAACCGGGTCATCCTTTATGTAACGGAGCGTTTTTCCATGTTGGAAAGCCTGATGCATTTTTTGGACGTCAAAGAGGTGTTTGCGACGCTTGCCCCGATTTCCATGGGAATCGGCGTGGGCATCGGTCTTCTCGGAAGCGTCGTGACGGTGCGAAGACATTTGAGGGTTTAGCTGAAGGGCGTGGGTGTTTACATGAGATACGGGATAAAAAAGAAAATCATCAGATGCGTCTTTATCGTCCTGTTTGCCGCATTTCTGCTGCCGCATGGGGAGCTTGAGAGCAGGGCGAGCAGCAATGCGCTGACAAATGATTATATTAAGGGAAAAGAAGAAGAAATCCGGCAGATTGAACAGGAGCAGGAGCAGATACGGCAGGGAATCACTGATACCAACAGAATGTTAGAGCAGCTTAAGGGAGAGCAGCAGGATCTCTATCTCTACGCGCAGCAGGTCGACGAGATCCTGCTGGAGCTGGATGAAAAAATCACGCTGCTCAACGAACAGATCACATTAAAGGAGCTGCAGATCGAGCAGACAAAGCAGGAGCTTGCCGAGGCGCAGGAGGTGGAACGCCAGCAATACGAGGCGATGAAGGTACGCATCCGCTTTATGTATGAAGAAGGGGACGCCTATTATCTGGAGATGCTTTTTTCAGCGACGGGTTTTGCGGATATGCTCAACAAGGCGGATTATATAGAAGCGGTTTCGGAATATGACAGGAAGAAGCTGGAAGAATATATCTTAAATGAGCAGTTGATCGAAGTCTGCCAGCAGGAGTTAGAGGTACAGGAAGCGGCGTTGCAGACGCAGAAGGAAGGTGTGATCGCAGAGCAGGAGGCGCAGACGGCGCTTCGGGAGCAGGCGCAGCTTGAGATTGCCAGCAGACAGAACCAGATTGACGAGGAAATGGCGACTCTGGAGCAGTGGAATGCGGAGTTAGCGGCGCAGACGCAGACGATAGAAACATTGGAGCAGCAGATCGCGGCGGAGAAAAAACGGCTTCAGGAGTTGAATCAGCCGCAGCAGACTTATGACGGCGGCGCGCTTTTATGGCCCTGTCCGACCACCAAGCTGATAACCTCGGATTTTGGCTGGCGTATGCACCCGGTCCTGCATTACAACCGCTTTCATAACGGGATTGATATTGGAGCCCATTATGGCGAGCCCATTGTTGCCGCTTACGACGGCAGGGTCGTTGCTGCGTCCTACACAAGCGCGATGGGCAATTATATTATGATCGACCATGGAGACGGACTTTACACGATCTATATGCACTGTTCGCAGCTCTATGTCTCGGAAGGGTCATATGTAGTACGCGGGGAGAAGATTGCGGCGGTCGGTTCAACCGGTATCTCAACCGGACCGCATCTGCATTTTTCGGTACGCTTAAACGGGGAATATAAGAATCCGGTCGAGTATGTTTCGTGAGAAAGGCGCAATACCACGACGGTTCGGATTGTTAAGTAGAAAAGGAACAAAGCACGGCGGCATCCATATTTAGCGGTGCCGCCGCATAAAATGATAAGGAACATAATGCGTTCGGCGGAAAGAAGAAGGATCATGGACAATTTTCAAATGCAAACGGAATCGGAACAACAAAAGAAAGAAACGGAGAAGCGCGAACGTCGGTATTATCTGACAGGAATCCTGACGGGGCTCTTGCTTGCTGCCACGATCGCCGGGGCTGTTTTTTTAGTGCGGGATGTGCGGACGAAAAAAGGAGAGAGCGCGCAGACGCAGGCACAGGAGGCTGACTCGGTCATAAATGAAGCGACGACGGTCAAGCTCGGCGTGCTGCAGGACGCGATCGAAAAATATTATCTGGAGGATGTGGATCCTCAGACACTGGAAGAAGGAATGTATGCAGGTCTGCTTGATGCGCTCGGCGATCCTTACTCCGTGTATTATACAGCTGAGGAGCTTCAGGAAATCTATGATAAGACGCGCGGCGTTTATTACGGGATCGGCGCATATATCGGAATGGACACGACGGCGAACTATGCCGTGATCACAAAGCTGATCGAGAATACGCCGGCATGGGAAAGCGAGTTACAGCCGGGCGATCTGATCTACAAGGTGGAGGGAGAGGATGTCTATGGCATGGACACGTCCGAGGTTGTCGCGAAGATCAAGGGTGAGGAGGGAACGCCCGTCACGATAACGGTCGCCCGTCCGAGCGGCGTCTCCTATGAGTATATTGACATCACGATCACCCGTGCCAAGATCAACAGTCCGACCGTGGAGTTCCGGATGTTGGAGAACGATATCGCATATATCGAGATCACGGAATTTGACGACATCACGTTAGAGCAGTTTAACGAGGCGCTTGCCGAAGCGCGGGGAAGCGGCATGAAAGGTCTCATCTTAGACCTGCGCGGCAATCCGGGAGGCAATTTGACGACCGTTGTTGAGATCGCAAGAAAAATACTGCCGGAGGGACTGGTCGTTTATACGGAGGATAAATACGGCGAGCGCGAGGAGTATCGCTGCGACGGCAGCACGCCGCTGGGACTGCCGCTTGTGGTACTCATTGACGGAAACAGCGCGAGCGCGTCGGAAATTCTGGCGGGTGCGATCAAAGATTACGAAGTTGGCACGCTTGTCGGCACGACCACGTTTGGGAAAGGCATTGTCCAAAGGATCATGCAGCTCACGGATGGCTCGGCCATCAAGCTGACGATCAGCAAATACTATACGCCGAACGGTTACAATATTCACGGCATCGGTATTGCGCCGGATGTGGAAGTACCGTATGATGCGGAGCTGTACCGAAACGAGGAGCGGGATAACCAATTGGAGGAAGCAACCCGCATTATGAACGAGATGCTGGGAATTACGGACGGAATGTGATGCCGTGAGGAACGGAAATATGGAAAGAAAGCGAGAGGTATGAGCATGAGATACGACTATCTGATCGTGGGCGCCGGGCTGTTCGGCGCGGTGTTCGCGCATGAGATGAAGCAGAAAGGAAAGCGGTGTCTTGTCATTGACAGGCGGGAACACATTGCGGGAAATATTTATACGGAAGAGATCGAAGGGATTCAGGTACACCGCTACGGCGCGCATATTTTTCATACCTCGGATAAAAAAGTATGGGAATATATCAACCGTTTTGCGGAGTTTAATCATTACGTCAATTCGCCGGTTGCCGTATACGGGAAGGAGCTTTACAATCTTCCTTTTAATATGAACACATTCAGCAAGCTGTGGGGAATCCGCACGCCTGCCGAGGCGAGGGCGGTGATCAATGAGCAGATCGCACAGGCGGGGATCGGTGAACCGAAGAACTTAGAGGAGCAGGCGATCTCGCTTGCGGGGCGCGATGTGTATGAGAAGCTGGTAAAGGGCTATACGGAAAAACAGTGGGGAAGGGACTGTAAGGAACTCCCTGCGTTTATCATCAAGCGTCTGCCGCTGCGGTTTACCTATGACAACAACTATTTTAACGATCCCTATCAGGGAATCCCTAAGGGAGGCTACACGGCGATCGTTCAAAAATTGCTTGCGGATATTCCGGTGAAAACGGGCGTTTCCTATCGGGAGTTTCTTGCGCAGAATGAGAAAAAAGAAGACGGTGATTCCTTTGGGCGGGTGCTGTATACGGGAATGATCGACGAATATTTTGATTATTGCTACGGTGCGCTGGAATATCGTTCCCTGCGTTTTGAGACAGAGCTGCTTGCAGACTGTGATAATTATCAGGGAAATGCGGTCGTGAATTATACGGAGAGGAGCGTACCGTATACGCGCATTATCGAGCATAAGCATTTTGAGTTCGGCAAGCAGCCTTCGACGGTCATTACGCGCGAATATCCCTGTGAATGGAAAAAGGGAGACGAGCCGTACTATCCGATGAATGACGAAAAAAACAACGCGCTTTTTGCACGGTACCGTAAGCTGGCAGAAGAACAGGATCAGGTATTGTTCGGCGGTCGGCTTGGCCAGTATCGCTATTATGATATGGATAAGGTGATCGCGGAGGCGCTTTTCATGGCGGAGCAGGAAGGGTAAGCAATGGCGGGACTACGGGATTTGTATCAAAGGATCAGAAATGCCGTCTGTCAGAGTACGGTGATCACGGAGCAGCTCCGCATGTATAATCTGGATGCCGGAGTGAGAGAATATCAGAGCTTTCTGCAATCCTTTCAGGCGGTCGTCGGAGAACTGCTTGGCGATGACGGAACGCTTGCCGCGATGGGAATCGGCGCCGCGCCGGATTATATCGTGGAAATGATGCGCGGATTGCTCGGCGCACAGGAGCAGAAGGATTATGTGCTTTTGGCAGATCTGCTCGCACTGCAGGTGCAGCCTTTTTTACAGGGACTATTGGAGCAGCTCCGATCTGCAGAAGCGGGGGGACTGCTCCCGGATCATACCGGGAAAAATCTTGCCGCCCTTTCGGAACGGAATCCTGCGCTTGCGAAGCGGCTAAGTAGTCTTAGGGATGTCGGCAGCCCCGGTGATTCCGGCAGTATCGGCAGTTCTGACGGTTCGGCGCAGGAAGCATGGCGCGATCTGATTGTGGAGGAGACGTCGGTCGGCTACCCGACGTGCCGCGTGGAACGGGACGGGGAGAGCTTTTACTTACACTCCAATCAGGATCCATTTGCCGAGGCGCGCGCATGGGTGCGGGCGCTTCCCGATGAGCAGACGACGGGCTATCATGTGTTAGGATGCGGGCTGGGGTATCATGTGCTGGCGCTTTATGAGGAGCTGCGGGAATGCTATCCGGTGCATGTATACGAGGCGGATCTGCGTATGATGAAGCTGGCGCTGCGTTTTCTGGATCTGGAGAAGGCGCTGCGCAGCGGACTTCTCATTTTTCATGAAGATGTACAGTGGCGCGCGCTGTCCGAAGCGGTTGCTCAGCCGGGGCAAAAGCTGTGCATTCATTATCCGACCCTGCGCCTGATGAAAGACGAACGGCTCAGGCAGGGGTTTGAACAGTTCTTTTTGCAGGACAGCTCTTATCGGAATGCCAAAATGCTGTTACAGGGAAATTTTGATGCAAATATGGAAATCATGCGTGCGCAGCCGCAGCGTTTTTTGACGGCGGATACGCTTCGCAGGCAATTTCTGGATAAAACCGTTATGATCGTGGCGGCGGGGCCGTCGCTTGATAAAAACGTATCGCAGCTTTCAGCGTGCGCAGGGCAGCGGGACAGCATTTTGATCGCATGCGGTACGGTGTTTCGAAAGCTGCTCGGGCTGGGAATCCGGCCGGACTATGTGTTGGTGACGGACGCGAACCCGCGTGTGCTCTCGCAGATTTATGCACAGGAAAAGAATGATGTGCCGATGCTGATGCTTTCTACAGCAAACCACGGCTTTGCCGCGCGGTATCAGGCGGTTCATTATATGCTGTTTCAGGAGGGCTATCCGCGGGCGGAGCAGGAGGCGGCGGCAAGAGGCTGCATGTGTGTGAAGACGGGAGGCTCCGTCATGACCACGGCGCTGGATACGATGATCCGTTTAGGGGCAAAGCGGCTTGTGTTTGTCGGATTGGATTTAGCGTTTACGGATAATCTGGCGCATGCGTCGGGAACGTCGAACCGTGTGGCGACGGATACGAAGGATTTAACGGCGGTAAAGGCATGGGACGGCGGTACGGTCTATGCCGACCAGAAATTTATTCTTTACCGTAATTGGATGGAGAGGCGCTTACAGGAGCAGGACGCCGCGGCAGTGGACGTCATCAATGCGACCGAGGGCGGAAGTTATATTCAGGGGATGCGCCATATACCGCTTGCGGATGCAATGAGTTTATAACAGAGTATCAGGGGGGAGAGTCATGTCAGAAAAGAAGATTTTGGCGCTGATTCCGGCGCGGAGCGGTTCGAAAAGCGTGGTGGACAAAAATATCAGGAAGATCGCGGGCAAACCGATGATCGCATATTCCATTGAACACGCAAAACAGTCGAAATATATCAATCGCATTATTGTGAGCACCGACAGCGAGACCTATGCGCAGATCGCGAGAGAGTACGGAGCGGAGACACCGTTTCTGCGCCCCGCGGAGTATGCGACGGATACTTCGCTTGATATCGAGGTGTTTGAACATGCGCTCTCATGGCTCAAGGAGCATGAGGATTATGAGCCGGATCTTATTGTGCAGCTGCGGCCGACCTATCCGATCCGCCGTGTGTCGGACATTGATACAATGATCGAAATGATGCTTGGGGACGAGGAGCTTGATTGCGTGCGCACATTAGCGCCGGCTACGGAAGTTGCGCATAAAATGTGGTACATGGGAGAAAACGGAAGGATCCGGCCGATCCTGACCGATATTCCCGAGGCGTATAATATGGCGAGACAGATGCTGCCGAAGATTTTGTATCAGAACGGAAATGTGGATGTCATCCGGGCAAAGGTGATCACCGAGCAGCATTCCATGTCGGGAAAAAATATTGCCGGCTATGAGATGAGTGATAATTTCGATATTGATACGACAGCAGAGTTTGAAAAAGCGTCGCAGTATCTGACAATCCGGGCGGGCGGACAGCGGTTTGTGTTTGATATTGACGGTGTGATCGCGCTGAAGAGAGAGGATCTCGACTATGCGCAGGCGCAGCCCAATGAGCGTATGATCCGGATCATCAATCAGCTTTATGAGTGGGGGAATGAGATCATCCTGTTTACGGCAAGAGGATATGTGACGGGAATCGACTGGTACCCTGTGACCTTACAGCAGATGACGGACTGGGGCGTTCATTATACGGAGCTGCGAATGGGAAAGCCGAATGCCGACTTCTATGTGGATGATAAGATGATCGGCGTGGATACGCTATATGATCTGTTCGGATAACCGTTCAGTCATCGATGGCGAGACTGAACGGTTTATAGTAAAAAAAGCGTTTCGCAGATGCGAAGCGCTTTTTTAGTTAAAGTGGAAAATTTTATCATTCCAGAAGAATCGCTAAAGCGATTCTTCTAGCAATAGCTGTTAAACATCATCCCGCTGTAGGCGCTTGTCACATACGGACTTGCATAGCCGTGTCCGGGATTCTTATAGGCAACAATGATCTTGTTGACATAGTTCATCGGATTTAAGGAAACGCCGCTACTCTTGCGCATTAATGCCTGCGTAAAGTCTTTCAGTGGTTCGGTCACTTCTTCGTTGTCCGCGTGCTCGACCGCATAGGATAAACGCTCGTCGTCAATGGAAAGCTCCCCGTTTTCCTCGGAATAAATGCCGAGTGTGTCAAGATCATTGGCGTAAACGGATGCGATTCCCGTCATCTCATTCATCAGACGCATGCTCTTTGGCTGTGACTCAAGGTAGGCTGCGGTTGCACGGATGAAATCATTATAGCCGCCTATGAGCTTTGTAATGTTTTCTTTTAATGATTCATGATCGGGCTTTATGCCGATCTCAGCGGTATCTCCCTCAGAAGGACTTAAACCGGTCAGATTGACGGAATAAACCTGTTCTACCGTAAAGTGGTTGGAAGACGCCGTACGCTCGTTTCCGTTAACAAGAAATTCTGCATTTGCCGCAGGACGGGTGATCTCGCCGATACCCAGATAATCGACCGCGCCCGAAAGCTTACTCGTATTGGTGTCCGATACATGAAAAATATCTTCCCTGCCCTCCGGCAGACCGGTTGCTTTTGAGGAAAGCTTTAAGGCGGAATTGCCCTCGTCGTCCTCTAATATTTCAGCGCTTAAGCCGATCTCTGCGTTGTTGATCAATCTGGCAAGACGTTCCTGTACGCTTCGGTTCGTATCGCCTTCATTGATCAGAAATTGGAATTCATAATTGAGACTGTTGATGCCGACGTCGAACGAATACGTGTCCGGCGTGAGTGCAATTTCTTCATCCGGCAGATAGTTTCCCGTATTTACCTGCTCCGCTGCGAGACGGCGAACTTCAATAGAAAAAGCGGGCGCATCGTCCACATCCTCTGCGTCGCCGATAAAGGCTGCAGTCGCAATGTCTTCATTCGTCGAAAAAGCGGTTTTCTTCTCGAGAAGTGACTCCGCATCCCTTCCGCTTACGGAAGCAATGGTATTATGCAAAGCCCGCGCGCTTTCCTTGATGCCGACGGCAAACGCCTGAGACGCTCTGCTTGTATCCAAAATGGCGAGAGGAGCTTCTTTATTTAATTTGACAATGGAATTATAAACGCCGCGAAGTTCGCTTTTCTTATGCGTATCATACTGCGAGTTGATACCGTTCGGCGCATAGGTTGTTAGATAATGATTATAGAATGTATTTAACGCGGCAATGTTCATTTCCCGCCCCTCCTTTCCTCCGTGAATGTCTACAAATTAGCATAGCCTCGTCCGTGAGGTTGTTTTTGCAGTCTTTCATTATATATCGGCAGTCTTTTCCGATTAATTAAGACAACAAAAATAATTCTGCTAAAATGATGCAGGGCATAAAAAATCCTATTTATATAGATACATCTTATCACATATGAAACATAAATGCAATCGCAAAATGTAGTAAATGCAATACAAAATGTAGTAAACATAAGAAAACGGACGAAAACAGCGGCTGGAGATCAATAAAAATGAAAATATTTGTTGACGCAGCCTGTTGCCTATGGTATAGTAAACAAGCGACATGTATTTCGGTCTTTTTTTTATGCCCGAAAAAACGGGATTGAAACGGAGGTTATGAGCTATGCGTACGAAGATAACACTTGCATGTACGGAATGTAAGCAGCGCAACTACAATACGACGAAGGAAAAGAAGAACCATCCTGACAGAATGGAAATCAAGAAGTATTGTAGATTTTGCAAGAAGCATACTCTGCACAAGGAAACCAAATAAGCATCTCATTTTGCTAAAGGAGTGAGACTATGGGAGATTCTAAGAAAGAAAAAGAGAAGAAGCCGTCCTTTTTTAAGGGAGTAAAAGCGGAATTCTCGAAAGTATCATGGCCGGGCAGGAACGACGTGGTAAAACAGTCCGTCGCTGTCATCGGGGTTTCCGTTGTTGTCGGAGTGCTGATCACGCTGCTTGACACGGTAATCCAGTTCGGCATCAAGTTCCTGACGATGTAGAAATGAGGTTGACGGTATGGCAGAAGCAGAGACAAAGGCAAAGTGGTATGTAGTGCATACCTATTCCGGATACGAAAACAAAGTAAAAGCGAATATTGATAAGGCGATCGAGAACCGGCATCTGGAGGAAGAAATTCTGGAGGTCAGGGTTCCGATGGAAGATGTTGTCGAGATGAAGAACGGCAGCAAAAAAACGGTTCAAAAGAAAATGTTTCCGGGTTATGTGCTGATCAATATGATCATGAATGACGATACCTGGTATGTTGTGCGCAACACAAGAGGCGTCACAGGCTTTGTCGGACCGGGAAGCAAGCCGGTACCGCTCACGGAGGCGGAGATGAAGCCGCTCGGCATCAAGACGGAGAATATTTCCGTCGATTTTGCGGAGGGAGATACCATTGCCGTTGTTGCCGGCGTGTGGAAAGATACGGTCGGTATCGTCCAGCGTATGGACTTCGGTAAACAAACGGCGACGATCAATGTGGAACTGTTCGGCAGGGAAACGCCTGTAGAGATCAGTTTCGCCGAGGTGAGACGCATGTAAAAGAGTTTCGCTTCGCGAAAATCTTTTAAGAAATGCCAGAGGCATTTCTTTTAGAACGGACAAAGCTTCGACTATGTGACAGATTTGTATCAAAACATTTGGGTTATGAGAGCGCATGCGCTTTTATCATAACGGCCAAAGGCTGTATGCAGCCGCAGGTTGTCTGCAGTCCGCGGTTATTGATCAACACCATCCGCATGACGGACGGGTAACGTGGGAGGGAGCCTAACCCGCCTGACCACACAGCAATTATATTAGGAGGTGCCACATGGCAAAAAAAGTAGAAGGTTACATCAAGTTACAGATTCCTGCTGGAAAGGCAACACCTGCTCCGCCGGTCGGTCCTGCACTCGGACAGCACGGCGTGAATATCGTTGAGTTTACAAAGCAGTTTAATGCCAAGACAGCAGACCAGGGCGACATGATCATTCCGGTCGTCATCACGGTATACGCAGACAGAAGCTTCAGCTTCATCACGAAGACTCCGCCTGCTGCAGTACTTCTTAAAAAAGCATGCAACTTAAAAACGGCATCCGCAGTACCGAACAAGAATAAGGTTGCGACGATCAGCAAGGCAAAGATCAAAGAGATCGCCGAGCTGAAAATGCCGGATTTGAACGCGGGCAGCATTGAAGCAGCGATGAGCATGATCGCAGGAACCGCTCGCAGCATGGGTATTGCAGTAGAAGATTAATGATAAGGAAAGGAGCACGAGGCGATGAAGCACGGAAAAAAATATAATGAAGCGGCAAAGTTGGTTGACCGCAATATGTTCTATGAAACCGGCGATGCGGTAGCGCTTGTCAAGAAGACGGCGACTGCAAAGTTTGACGAGACAGTGGAGGTTCACATCAGAACAGGATGTGACGGACGTCATGCAGAGCAGCAGATCCGCGGCGCGGTCGTACTGCCGAACGGAACGGGCAAGACAGTGAAAGTGCTTGTTTTTGCAAAAGGCGATAAGATCAATGAAGCAGAGGCGGCAGGAGCTGACTATGTAGGCGGCGACGAGCTGATTCCGAAGATTCAGAATGACGGATGGCTTGATTTCGATGTGGTTGTCGCAACTCCCGACATGATGGGCGTTGTAGGACGTCTCGGTAAGGTTTTAGGACCGAAGGGCTTAATGCCGAACCCTAAGGCAGGAACCGTTACCATGGATGTGACAAAGGCGATCAACGATATTAAGGCAGGTAAGATTGAGTACCGTCTTGACAAGGCGAACATCATCCATGTTCCGGTAGGAAAGGTTTCCTTTACGGACGAGCAGTTAAAAGAGAATGTGGATGCGCTGATGGACGCGATTGTAAAGGCAAAGCCGAGCAGCTTAAAGGGACAGTATTTAAGAAGCGTAACGCTCACAACGACTATGGGACCGGGCGTGAAGGTCAGTGTAGCACAGTTTTAAAAAAGATTGGCACAAAGCGCCAATCTTTCGAAGAATCGCACAGCGATTCTTCCGGGGATGAATATTACCTGATTGTACTTGACACAGGAAAAAACCTGTGATAAGTTAATAAAGGTCGCATGACCGAAAGCCGAAGACAGTAGGTGCCGCATGGCGGCGTAAGCGAAGCGCCTACCGAGGGAAGAGTGAAGAAAACCTTAATGCCTCCCTGTCTTTTGCAGGGAGGTTTTTCATTAAACTCCTATTCGGCGTAAGCTTTACAAATCTAGAAGGAGGTAAGAACATGGCAAAGGTTGAACTGAAGAAACCGGTAGTGGAAGAAATATCCCAGAAGCTCAAAAGTGCGCAGACAGTCGTTTTGGTAGACCACCGCGGTCTGACTGTGGACGAGGATACCAGACTCCGCAAGCAGCTTCGTGAAGCGGGCGTCAGCTACAAGGTTTACAAGAACACAATGATGAATTTTGCGTTCAAGGGAACAGACTTTGAGGAACTTACAAAGTATCTCGAAGGACCGAGTGCAATGGCGGTATCCGAGGATGACGCGACTGCTCCGGCAAGAATCTTATGCAAGTTTGCCAAGACAGCGCCCAAGCTTGAGATCAAGGGCGGAATCGTTGACGGCGTATTGTATGACGCAAAGGGCATCGGACAGATTGCAGATATTCCTTCAAGGGAGGAACTGCTTTCCAGATTGCTTGGCAGCATGAAGTCTCCGATCTCCAATCTCGCACGCGTATTGAACCAGATCGCGGAGAAGGGCGGAGCGGCAAACTGCGAGGCATCTGCAGCAGCAGAAGCACCTGCGGCAGAAACAGAGGCACCTGCAGCAGCGGCAGAGGAAGCACCGGCAGAAGCAGCAGAGGCACCCGCAGAAGCGGAAGCACCTGCAGCGGAGTAACAATGAGTATCAGAAACAAGAACATTTGATAATGAATGTAAGGAGGAAAATAAAATGGCAAAGTTGACAACTCAGGAATTCATTGATGCGATCAAAGAGCTGACCGTATTAGAGTTAAACGATCTGGTAAAAGCTTGTGAGGAGGAGTTCGGCGTATCTGCAGCAGCAGGCGTTGTCGTTGCAGCGGCAGGTGCAGGCGCAGCAGCGGATGCGGCTGAGGAGAAGACCGAGTTCGATGTTGAGCTGACAGAGGTTGGCCCGAACAAGGTTAAGGTGATCAAGGTTGTCCGCGAGGCAACAGGTCTTGGCTTAAAGGAGGCAAAGGATCTGGTAGATTCCGCTCCGAAGATGTTAAAGGAGGCTGCTTCTAAGGAAGAGGCTGAGGACATTAAGACGAAGCTCGAGGCTGAGGGCGCAAAGGTTACCTTAAAGTAATCAGAGCGGCAAAGCGGAAAACACGCCGTGCTCTTTTCACAAAAGTGAAAGGGGCATGGCGATTTCTTTTTTTATAAAAAAATAAAAAATTATTAGTTGACTCCGCACTTGACTTGTGTTAAACTGGATGATGCGCTATTGTGGTGTGATAGGCGATTTTATGGAAGAACGGGGTGAATTGTCAATGGAAAAGAACAGAATACGTCCGATTGCCTCCGGCAGGGGCATGCGTATGAGTTATCAAAGGCAAAAAGAGGTATTGGAAATGCCGAACCTGATCGAGGTTCAGAAGGATTCCTACAAATGGTTTTTGGAGGAAGGCTTAAAAGAGGCATTTGACGACATTTCTCCGATCGAAGACTACAGCGGGCATCTGAGCCTGGAGTTTGTAGACTTTGAACTCTGCGAGGACGACGTAAAGTATTCTATTGAGAAATGTAAGGAGCGCGATGCCAATTATGCGGCGCCTCTCAAGGTGAAAGTGCGCCTTTACAATAAAGAGAAAGAGGAAATCAGCGAGCATGAGATTTTCATGGGCGATCTTCCTTTGATGACGGAGACCGGCACGTTTATCATCAACGGTGCAGAGCGTGTTATCGTCAGCCAGCTTGTACGTTCCCCCGGCATTTATTATTCCGTAGAGCATGACAAGATCGGTAAGCAGCTCTTTTCCTGTCAGGTCATTCCGAACCGCGGCGCATGGCTCGAGTATGAGACGGATTCCAATGATGTATTTTATGTGCGTGTAGACCGTACGCGTAAAGTGCCGATCACGGTTCTTCTGCGTGCGCTCGGCATCGGTACGAACGAGGAGATCCGCGAGCTGTTCGGCGACGAGCCGAAAATTGAGGCAAGCTTTACAAAGGACACTGCTGAAAATTATCAGGAGGGTCTGTTAGAGTTATATAAAAAGATCCGTCCGGGCGAGCCGCTCAGCGTGGACAGCGCGGAGAGTCTCATTCATGCGATGTTTTTTGATCCGAGACGATATGACCTTGCAAAGGTAGGAAGATATAAATTCAATAAAAAACTGGCGTTCCGCAACCGGATCCGCCATCAGATCCTTGCGGAGGACGTTGTTGATCCGACAACGGGTGAAGTGATCGCGGAAAAAGGAACGAAGGTGACGGCGGAATTAGCGGAAGACATTCAGAACGCGGCTGTACCTGCCGTATGGATTCAGACCGAGGAGAGAAATGAGAAGATTCTCTCTAATATGATGGTCGATCTGGCGCATTTTGTGGATTGTAAACCGGCAGAGCTCGGCATCCGTGAAAAGGTATATTACCCTGTGTTAAGACAGCTTTTGGACGAGTACGGTGAGAAGCCGGAGGAGCTTTTTGAGGCGATCAGGAAAAATGTGCATGAGCTCATCCCGAAGCATATCACCAAGGAGGACATCATCGCGTCCATCAATTATAATATGCATTTGGAGTTTGGTATCGGTTCCAAGGATGATATTGACCATCTGGGCAACCGTCGTATCCGTGCGGTCGGCGAGCTGCTGCAGAACCAGTACCGCATTGGTCTTTCCCGCTTGGAGAGAGTCGCGCGCGAAAGAATGACGACGCATGATACCGATGATATTTCGCCGCAGAGTCTGATCAATATTAAGCCTGTGCAGGCTGCCGTGAAGGAATTTTTCGGTTCTTCCCAGCTTTCGCAGTTCATGGATCAGAATAACCCGCTTGGAGAGTTGACGCACAAGAGACGTCTCTCCGCATTGGGACCGGGCGGTCTCTCGCGTGACCGCGCAGGATTTGAGGTGCGCGATGTTCACTATTCCCATTACGGAAGAATGTGTCCGATCGAGACGCCTGAAGGTCCGAACATCGGTCTGATCAACTCTCTCGCTTCCTATGCGAGGATTAATGAGTACGGCTTTGTGGAAGCGCCGTACCGTAAGATTGATAAATCCGATCCTGAAAATCCGCGTGTTACGGATGATGTAATCTATATGACGGCGGATGAGGAGGATAATTACCACGTTGCGCAGGCATCCGAGCCGTTGGATGCGGAGGGACACTTCCTCCGTAACATGGTTTCCGGCCGTTATATGGATGAAACGCAGGAATACAGCAAGACCATGTTTGATTACATGGACGTGTCGCCGCGAATGATCTTTTCCGTTGCGACGGCGCTCATTCCTTTTTTACAGAACGATGACGCGAACCGCGCGCTGATGGGTTCCAACATGCAGAGACAGGCCGTGCCGCTTCTGATGACGGAAGCGCCGGTCGTCGGTACGGGTATGGAGCCGAAGGCGGCAGTCGATTCCGGCGTCTGTGTCGTGGCACGCAAGGATGGCGTTGTGGATTATGTATCGTCCCGGATTATCCGAGTGACCTATGATGATGGAGAAAAAGAAGAGTTCCATCTGACCAAGTTTGTAAGAAGCAATCAGAGCAACTGTTATAACCAGAAGCCGATCGTTGTTAAGGGCGACCGCGTCACGGCGGGAGAAGTCATTGCGGACGGTCCCTCCACGGCGGATGGCGAGCTTGCACTCGGCAAGAACCCGCTCATTGGCTTTATGACATGGGAAGGCTACAATTATGAGGATGCCGTGCTGCTCAGCGAGCGGCTCGTGCAGGATGATGTCTATACTTCCGTCCATATCGAGGAATATGAGGCGGAGGCGCGCGATACGAAATTAGGGCCGGAGGAGATTACCCGCGACGTGCCGGGTGTCGGCGACGATGCCTTAAAGGATTTGGATGACCGCGGCATTATCCGCGTCGGTGCGGAGGTTCGCGCAGGCGATATTCTGGTCGGCAAGGTAACGCCGAAGGGCGAGACGGAGCTGACCGCAGAGGAGAGACTGCTGCGTGCGATCTTCGGTGAGAAGGCGAGAGAGGTCAGGGATACTTCCTTAAAGGTGCCTCACGGCGAATATGGAATTGTTGTGGATGCAAAGGTATTTACAAGGGAGAACGGCGACGAGCTTTCTCCGGGTGTGAATCAGGCAGTCCGCATTTATATCGCACAGAAAAGAAAGATTTCCGTCGGCGACAAGATGGCGGGACGTCACGGTAACAAGGGTGTCGTTTCCCGTGTGCTTCCGGTTGAGGATATGCCGTATCTGCCGAACGGACGTCCGCTTGACATCGTGTTAAATCCGTTGGGCGTGCCTTCGCGTATGAATATCGGACAGGTATTGGAGATTCATTTGTCCCTCGCGGCAAAGGCGCTCGGCTTTAATATTGCGACGCCTGTATTTGACGGCGCAAAAGAGGACGATATCATGGATACGCTCGATCTGGCGAATGATTACGTCAATTTGAGCTGGGAGGAGTTCGAGAAGAAGCATAAGGAAGAACTGCTGCCCGAAGTATTGCAGTATTTGTCCGAAAACAGAGATCACAGAGAGCTTTGGAAAGGCGTGCCGATCTCGAGAGACGGTAAGGTAAGGCTGCGTGACGGAAGAACGGGAGAATATTTTGACGGACCTGTTACGATCGGGCACATGCATTACTTAAAGCTCCACCATTTGGTTGACGATAAGATTCACGCGCGTTCAACCGGACCGTACTCCTTAGTAACGCAGCAGCCGCTCGGCGGTAAAGCGCAGTTCGGCGGACAGCGTTTCGGAGAGATGGAGGTATGGGCGCTTGAGGCATACGGCGCATCCTACACGCTGCAAGAGATTTTGACAGTGAAATCCGATGATGTGGTCGGACGTGTCAAGACCTACGAGGCGATCATTAAGGGTGATAACATTCCGGAGCCGGGAATTCCGGAGTCGTTTAAGGTATTATTAAAGGAATTGCAGTCACTCGGCTTAGACGTCAAGGTGCTTCGTGACGATGCATCCGAAGTAAAGATCATGGAATCCATCGACTACGGCGAGACAGATTTCAGAGACGTGCTCGAGGGAGATTCCCGCAGATTCAACCGCTATGAGGACGAATCGCTTGGTTCCATGGGCTTCCAAAAGCAGGAAATTGATGCGGAAAGCGGTGAATTCGTAAGCGCGGAAGATGAAGCGGATGATTTTGAGGAAGACATGGAGGCGGAAGCGGAGTACGAAACCGTTTTTGAAGGTTCTGACGAAGAATAAAACGCTGTTTTTGATGAAAAGATGGAAGGAGTGCCATAATGTCAGAGACAAGAAATGAAGGATATCAGCCGATGACCTTTGATGCCATCAAGATCGGGCTGGCTTCACCCGAAAAAATCAGAGAGTGGTCGAGGGGCGAGGTCACAAAGCCGGAGACCATTAATTACAGAACCTTAAAGCCCGAAAAAGACGGTCTGTTCTGTGAGCGTATTTTTGGACCGAACAAGGACTGGGAGTGTCATTGCGGTAAATATAAGAAAATCCGTTATAAGGGCGTTGTCTGCGACCGATGCGGCGTTGAGGTAACAAAGTCGAGCGTCCGCAGAGAGCGCATGGGCCATATCGAGCTTGCTGCGCCCGTATCCCATATTTGGTATTTTAAGGGAATCCCGAGCCGGATGGGGCTTATTTTGGATTTGTCCCCCCGCGTGCTGGAGAAGGTTCTTTATTTTGCATCCTATATTGTCCTGGATCCGGGACAGACCAATTTAGAGTATAAGCAGATTCTGTCCGAAAAAGAATATCAGGACGCAAGGGAAAACTTCGGCGACAGAAAATTCCGTGTCGGAATGGGCGCTGAGGCGATCAAGGAATTATTGCAGGCGATCGACCTTGAGAAAGAGGCCGAGGAATTAAAAGCGGGTCTGCGTGAGTCGAGCGGTCAGAAGCGCGCGCGTATTATCAAGCGTCTTGAGGTCATTGAGGCGTTCCGCGAGTCCGAGAACAAGCCGGAGTGGATGATCATGGATGCGATTCCCGTCATCCCGCCCGATTTACGTCCGATGGTACAGCTGGATGGCGGACGGTTTGCAACGAGCGACTTAAATGACTTATACCGCAGGATCATCAACAGAAACAACCGCTTAAAGCGTCTGTTGGATCTGGGTGCGCCGGATATTATCGTGCGCAATGAAAAGAGAATGCTTCAGGAGGCAGTGGATGCCCTGATCGATAACGGCAGGCGCGGACGTCCCGTGACCGGACCGGGCAACAGGGCGTTAAAATCACTGTCCGATATGTTAAAGGGTAAGTCGGGACGTTTCCGTCAGAACCTGTTAGGTAAGCGTGTCGATTATTCGGGACGTTCCGTTATCGTGGTAGGCCCCGAGCTGAAGATTTATCAGTGCGGACTGCCCAAGGAAATGGCGATCGAGCTGTTCAAGCCGTTCGTGATGAAGGAGCTTGTCGCACGCGGCATCTCCCAGAATATCAAGAATGCGAAAAAGCTCGTGGAGCGCTGGGATAATCAGGTATGGGATGTGCTTGAGGAGGTCATCACGGAGCATCCGGTGATGCTGAACCGTGCGCCTACCCTGCACAGATTGGGAATACAGGCATTTGAGCCGATTTTGGTGGAAGGTAAGGCGATTAAACTGCATCCGCTCGTATGTACGGCGTTCAATGCGGACTTTGACGGAGACCAGATGGCGGTGCATCTTCCGCTGTCGCAGGAAGCGCAGGCGGAGTGCCGGTTCCTGCTATTGTCCCCGAACAACCTCTTAAAGCCGTCGGATGGCGGCCCCGTTGCCGTTCCTTCTCAGGATATGGTATTGGGTATTTACTATCTGACCCAGGAGCGCCCGGGCGCGGCGGGAGAAGGAAAATTCTTCCGCAACTTAAGCGAGGCGATCATGGCGTATGAGAACCGCTATATTACGCTGCATTCGCGTATTAAGGTCAGAGTCAGCAAGGTAAATGACGCGGGCGAGACCGTCACGGGAATTGTGGAATCCACGCTCGGACGTCTGATCTTTAATGAGATCCTTCCGCAGGATCTGGGCTATGTTGACAGAAGCGATCCGGCGAATTTCTTAAAGCCCGAGGTAGATTTCCTCGTGGCGAAAAAGCAGTTAAAGCAGATTTTGGAGAGAGTCATCAATACCCACGGTACATTCAAGACCGCGGAGGTGTTGGATGATATTAAGGCGACCGGTTATAAGTATTCGACAAAAGCGGCGATGACGGTTTCCATCTCCGATATGACCGTGCCTGCGAAGAAGCCGGAAATGCTTGCGGCGGCGCAGGAGATGGTGGATAAGATCACGAGAAACTATAAGCGCGGACTGATCACCGACGAGGAGCGTTATAAGGCGGTCGTTGAGACATGGACGGAAACCGATAAGGAACTGACGGATGTTCTGCTGAAAGGTCTCGACCAGTATAATAACATTTTCATGATGGCGGATTCCGGCGCGCGTGGTTCCAATCAGCAGATCAAGCAGCTTGCCGGCATGCGTGGATTGATGGCGGATACAACGGGTAAAACGATCGAGCTGCCGATCAAGTCCAACTTCCGTGAAGGTCTTGACGTGCTGGAATACTTTATGTCTGCGCACGGCGCAAGAAAAGGTCTTTCCGATACGGCGCTGCGTACGGCCGATTCCGGTTATCTGACGAGACGAATGGTGGATGTATGTCAGGAGCTGATCATCCGTGAGACGGACTGCTGTGAAGGCTTGGATGAGATTCCGGGCATGACCGTCAAGGCATTTATGGACGGAAAAGAAGTGATCGAAGGCTTAAAAGACCGTATCACGGGCAGATACAGCTGTGAAGACATCTGCGATAAAGACGGTAATGTCCTTGTGAAGAAAAATCACATGATCACGCCGAGCCGTGCCTCCAAGATTCTCAGTGTCGGTGTCGATGCAAACGGTGAGCCGGTCGAGAAAGTGAAGATCCGTACGATTTTAACATGCCGTTCCCATACCGGCATTTGCGCTAAGTGCTACGGTGCGAACATGGCGACAGGCGAGGCGGTGCAGGTCGGCGAGACAGTCGGCATCATTGCGGCACAGTCCATCGGTGAGCCGGGTACGCAGCTGACGATGAGAACGTTCCATACGGGTGGTGTTGCCGGCGGCGATATTACACAGGGTCTTCCCCGTGTCGAGGAGCTTTTTGAGGCAAGAAAGCCGAAGGGACTTGCGGTGATCTCTGAGATTGCCGGTGTCGCTACAGTAAAGGATACAAAGAAAAAACGTGAGATCACGATCGAAAATAAGGAGCTTGGCGAGTCAAAGACTTATCTGATCCCGTACGGTTCCCGCATCAAGATCATGGATGGCGCAACGATCGAGGCGGGCGACGAGCTGACAGAAGGCTCTGTCAATCCGCATGATCTGTTAAAGATCAAGGGCGTGCGCGCCGTACAGGATTACCTGCTGCGTGAAGTACAGCGTGTGTACCGTTTACAGGGTGTTGATATTGCGGATAAGCATATTGAAGTCATTGTCCGTCAGATGTTAAAGAAGATCCGCATTGAGAATAACGGCGATACGGATTTCCTTCCGGGAACGCTTGTCGATGTGCTTGAGTACGAGGATATGAACGCGAAGTATGTTGCGGAAGGAAAAGAGCCCTCCGAGGGCAAACAGGTTATTCTCGGTATTACGAAGGCGGCGCTTGCAACGAACTCCTTCCTGTCAGCAGCATCCTTCCAGGAGACGACAAAGGTGTTGACGGAAGCTGCGATCAAGGGTAAGGTCGATCCGCTGATCGGATTAAAGGAGAACGTCATTATCGGTAAGCTGATTCCTGCCGGAACCGGTATGAAACGCTATCGTGACGTCAGACTTTCCACGGATGCGAAATTTGCGTATAACCAAAGTCTGATGGAACAGGAGGTTTCCTTTGCGGACAGCAATGAGGAGCAGACCGTTGCATTTGACGCCGAGGAGCCGGATGATGATTTTACAGACGAGGAGCTGCTCGAAGAAGACGAGGAATTAATGGATGAGGAATTGTCCGTGGATGATGATTTTGCGGATGAGGAATTGTCTGTGGACGATGATTACACGTTAGAAGCGGCGGACGATCTTGTATAAGACGCTGTGGACAGCGCAGAGTAAAAAAAAGCAGAATGCCCATGATAAGGGTATCAAAAAAGAAGTGCAGGGAGTGATGCTTCCTGCACTTCTTTTTATTGAATAACGGGAAGACTTTGGTCATAATCGAGCGTTCCGGTCGTAACAACCTGCCATTCCGTAATCGTGTAGCGTGCATCCTCGCTGTTTTGAGGATAATTGATCCGGAGAACGACGCGGAGCGACTGAATATCGGATACCGGATAGGTAAACGATTTGGTATAGCCTGCCTGAGCGTAAAAATCGTCTTCGTTGTCACTGCTTTCATAAAGGGATAACAGCGTGCGGTCAATAGACGCAAGCGCCCGATATGCGTCGTTGCAGGCATTATAGTAATTCGTTTCCCGCTCTGCCATCCGCTTTGTCAGCTTGTAATCGGAATTGGCGCTGACAATGGAGAGCGCCGCAAAAGACACAAGGCAGACGACAACAAAAATGATGAGCAGGGAGGAAGAACCGACATTGACACCGTAACGTTTTTGTTTCATTCGTCAGCACCTCCTGTTTCAGAGACATACACCGTGACATCTAATAAATAGATTGCATCCTCCTCGGAAAGCTTGGAAAATTGATAAAAATAGTCATCAGTGACGGTTCCGGTGAGAAATTCAAGTTCCCCTACTTCGATTTCCCGCATCGTATCATATTCCCATACCCCGAATGCAGCGTCTCTCAATGTGCCTGAAGACCGCGGCTCTTCAAAGAAAATCGCGCATAAAACATAGCCGCCGGACTGTGGGATCAGAGTGGGCTGCCAGTCCTTGTCGAGGAACATCATCATGTCCTGCACAGTGTATGTCAGCGCGGACTCTATGGCGTATCCCGGATACGGAAGATCGTCGGTATCGACGGCGGCTGGTTCCGATTCGCTTGAGGAGGAAGATTGCAAAGGGATGATGCGGCCGACAGTGGATTCTTCAAGCCGGTATAAGGATGCCATATCGCGAAAAAGACAAATCTGGATGGAACGGTAATCGCGCTGAAGGTATGGATAAATGTCGGTAAGCGTATTAAGATCCCCGCCGGAGGCAGTATAAACTTCAGCCAAATTTTCACACAGCTTGACGGACTGCGTGAGATTGCGGTTATCGCGGTCCATGATATGCGCCTGTACGAACAGGCGGATACAAACGGCGCTTGCCATTGAAAAAAACAGGATGGAGATGATGAGCTCCAGCAAAAACAGACCGGAGCGGGAGGAGGTTTTCTTTAACATAGACGGTATCCCCTTTTATCAGGTTATGTAATTATGTACGTTTCCCTATATGTTTCGAAAACATACGGTCACTCGGCCGGACTCATGCATCGGGTAGACACATAAAGCGTCGTCTCCTCCCCGTCGGAGCCGGTCAGTGAAACAAAGTAAAGCTTGTCGCTGACGGCGGAAACGGAAAACGCGGAGCAGTCCATGATGGCTTGTCCCGCCTCCGGGCGTAACGTATCGGGCGTGCCCGTAAAAAGCTCCCGAAGCTTGCCGTCATATTGATATAGGTAGGTATAGTATACCTTACCATTAATCTCCTCGCTGATGATGAGCGCGTCCCCGTCTCCGTAGCTTCCGACGGACAGCGCATCTGCACGGTCGTTCTGCCGGATCTTTTCGGAAAGATAGGCGTAGGAGATGCGGGAAGCGTAGTTTGTGTCCATATGCTCCGCGGTTTTTTTGTATACGTTAGCGCCGATGATGACAAGCATCAGTGCGGAGAACGCGAATACGCAGAACAGCGAGAGGACAAAAAGAACGTCCACCATATGCTTGTTTTCGTTTTTAAACTGCATGACAGGTACTCCTTTTTTGACATCTTGAAAATTTCTAAATCAGGGAAGAATTTGCATTTGCAAATTCTTCGAAAGAACGCTTCGCGTTCTTTTTTAGCGTTCAATAATCGTAACGTCCGGCAGCATGTTAGAGCCGATGGGCTGATAATCAACGAAAAAACGGTCTTCATCGTAGGTCAGGCCATAATGCGCTTTGATATAGTCAAGGCTCGGCGGATAGGTGCCTTCCAGTGCATAGCAATGGGCAATACTGCGCTCGATCGCATGCTCCAGACTCTCGCGCTGACTGTCGCTCGTCTTGTCCGAAATTTCCTGCAAACCGGAGAGGGCAAGAAAAAGCAGCAGCACAAAGGCGAGAAACGATAGATGGAATTTACTCAAAATCGGGAAAGAACGCCTTCCACTTCTAAAACGATTCATAGCGTGACTCCTTTTACAAACCACAACAAATTACTCAACGCCGGAAGAACTTCGTACACGCGAGTTTTGCAGAAAATGCAGCGCATTCTTATGCAAGATCTCGCAAAGAACGCGAAGCGTTCTTTTTTAACTTAATAGGAAATATCTCAGCCTCGGAAGAATTCGCAGAGCGGATTCTTCGAAAGATTGGCGCGAATGCGCCAATCTTTTTTAACCAATACTCGTCATGATTCCCATCAGAGGCAGGATCACGGAGAGCAGGATCAGTCCGACGATGAGGGAAAGAATGATCACAAGCGTCGGCTCTAAGACCGCGATGATGGCGTAGATCCGGTCATTTGTCTCCTTCTCATATTTCTCAGCGATCTTGCTCATGACAACATCCACATTTCCGGTGCGGAAGCCGACCGCGATCATCTTCGCGTGCAGATTCGAGAAGATTCCTGCTTTTGCTACGGCCTCCGAAAAATTATCGCCGCCCTCGATAAAGGACTTGCAGTTCGCGATCTTCCCTGCCATGCCCTGATGATCGACAAGCTGTGCGACCATGTCAAGACTTTGATATGTATCAAGACCGCTCGAGAGCGTCAGCGCCATTCCGTTTGCAAAACGTCCCGCGGCAACACTGTTAAAAAAGGAGCGCGTCAGCGGGAACTTTGCGAAAAGCCTTCTCGTCAGCTTCCTCCCGCGGCGTGTTTTTGCGGCGAGCAGGGCAATCAGCACCAAAACGGCAAGAATGATGATAAACACAATGGAATAATTCCGAATACTACTGCCAAGCTGTAAAAGCGAGCGGGAAAACCCGGTGATCTCGCTTCCGAGCTGAATGAATACTTGATTGAAGATCGGCAGCACCTTTGTGATCAGCACCAAAATGACGATGAGCATCATACCGATCATGATCAGAGGATAACGGACGGCGCTTTTCAAGTTGTCCGCCACCATTTCCTCTCTTGCGTAATAATCGGAGAGAGCGCGCATTACCTCGTCCGTCTTGCCGGATTCTTCGCCGACAGCGACCATATTGACCGCATAATCGGGAAAAACACCTGTTTTTGCAAGCGCCTTGCTGAATGCTTCACCATGTTCGCACACCTCCAAAATATCGGAAATGATCTTGCGTCCCTGCGCGTCCTTTGTGTCGGAAAGAAGGATGCGCATGCCCTCGACCGGCGTAATGCCTGCGCTCAGGATGAGCGCGGTCTGGTCACAGAAGGAGGAAATCTCCGTGTTGGATAATTTTTTTTGTACACTCATTTGCCGTTCCCCTTTGTTATTTTTTTGCGATATGGCTGTTAGTACGTATATTTTAACAGATAATTACTGCCGTCGCCGATAAAACGTTTGAGTTCTTCGCGTTCCGTGTTGGCGGAAAAAGTCGGATCCATTAAGGACCAGTTGGTACCGTCAAACTCGATGATGCCGTTGATCCAGCCCTTTTCATCAACGTAGGTGCTGATCCACGCGTGATAGGCGCTGCCGGCATAGCCGACCTCAAGCCGGGTCGGGATGCCCTGACTGCGCAGCATGCAGGTCATGACCGCCGCGTAATCCAGGCAGATACCGGATCCGCGTGCAAGCGCCGCATCCACATCGCAGACATAGCCGCTCTGGATATTTTCCGCCATGTCATGATCGTAGGAAATGGTCTTGATCACGTAATTGTAAATATTGGTGATGACGTCTAAGTCAGTGTCGGCAAAAAAAGCAAGGTCTGCCGCTTTCTTTACTGCGGTCGAAGACGCGTCGAACATACAGTATTGGTTCGGGTAGAGAAACGCCCCAAATTCATCTGAGATGGTAACGTCGATGTCCTCGACCATATTGACTGAGTATTGGTTGGCGGAAATGTTTTCGTAAACGCCGACCGTGTAGGTTCCACTGCCTGCGGATAACGGAAAATATTCCTGTCCGCCATGCATATCGTAGGAATAGGTCACGGCGTCCGGTCCCGTGATCTGTAGTTTTACTTTTGGGCAGTCGCCGAGATAGGACGCGCCAATATACCCCTGTGAAGCGTTCGAGGCGTCGATGACGGCATTCTCACTCGAAAAAACAATCGTACCCGGCGCCGCAGGCGTCAGGCAGCAGATCGAATTATCCCGCGTCCCCTTTACGACGGAAGGATCCGTCGCGGGATCGAAATAACTCACCTCGTCCGCATATACGGACGGAGTGCCGCTGTCATTTGGTGAACCGCAGGCTGTCAGCAATATGAAGATCCATACATAAAAAAAACAAAGTCGCTTTTTCATTGTAAACAAATTATATAATAAATAAGGAAAAAAGAGAAGTAGAACAACAAAATTAGACAAAAAAATGGGAAACGTCTTTTTTTCGCAAAAAAGGCGGTAGTTCCGCGGTATATGAAAGGAATTGCCGAAGCGAAAAGATTTTGAAAGATTTTGCATAAAAGCGCAAAGTGTGTATTGACAATGAAAAATATGGCAAGTATAATAATCTAGCGTGCGTAAGGATGCATTTCTTTTTGCATGCAGAAAAAAATCTATATCATAGGAGGTGAAACAGAATGCCAACATTTAACCAGTTAGTAAGAAAAGGACGTCAGACATCCGAGAAGAAGGCGACAGCGCCTGCTTTGTTAAAGGGTTACAACTCTTTGAGAAAGAAATCCATCAATACGGCTTCTCCGCAGAAGCGTGGTGTCTGCACCGCAGTCAAGACTGCTACGCCTAAGAAACCTAACTCCGCTCTTAGAAAGATCGCCAGAGTACGCCTTTCCAACGGTATCGAGGTAACATCCTACATTCCGGGCGAAGGTCACAATCTGCAGGAACACTCCGTTGTTCTGATCCGCGGCGGTCGTGTTAAGGACTTGCCCGGTACCAGATACCACATCATCAGAGGTACGCTGGATACCGCAGGTGTTGCAAACAGAAAGCAGGCTCGTTCCAAATACGGCGCTAAGAGACCGAAGGCAGGAAAATAGGAGCCATTAGTACCGCAGTTTACAGACTAATTAGTGTTGGGATTCTGGAGTGAGCGATCACCGCGAATGGAATCATTCGGCGAACAAGCGGTTCGTTTTATGCTTTCTATGCGAAGATACAGAAACACCGCACGAACACATTAGGGTGCAGGCGTTTGATAACGCGGCATTTAGAACTTGTGAGTACCGATGAATTATTCATGATAATAAGGAGGGAAGAAACGTGCCACGTAAAGGACATATTCAAAAAAGAGACGTATTAGCCGATCCTTTATACAACAACAAGGTGGTTACGAAGCTGATCAATAACATCATGCTTGACGGCAAAAAGGGCGTTGCCCAGAAGATCGTATACGGCGCATTCGGCAGGGTTGAGGAGAAATCCGGCAAGCCGGCGCTTGACGTATTCGAGGAGGCAATGAACAATATCATGCCCATGCTTGAAGTAAAAGCAAGACGTATCGGCGGCGCGACTTATCAGGTACCGATCGAGGTAAGACCGGAGAGACGTCAGGCTTTGGCACTGCGTTGGCTGACCATGTTTTCACGCAAGAGAGGCGAGAAGACCATGGAGGAGAGACTGGCAAACGAGATTCTTGACGCTGCAAACAATACGGGAGCAGCCGTAAAGAGAAAAGAAGACATGCACAAGATGGCAGAGGCAAACAAGGCTTTTGCCCACTATCGATTCTAGGAGGAAAAACCTGTGGCTGGAAGAGAATATCCACTTGAGAGAACCAGAAATATCGGTATTATGGCGCACATTGATGCAGGTAAGACAACGCTGACAGAGCGTATCTTATACTACACGGGCGTCAACTATAAGATTGGTGATACTCACGAAGGCACTGCGACGATGGACTGGATGGAGCAGGAGCAGGAGAGAGGTATTACCATTACATCAGCCGCGA
>CAZZNE010000019.1:0-73041 GCA_964655525.1 uncultured Clostridium sp. | reverse complement strand
CCGAAGGAACGCCGTCGGAGGAATCCCCATCGTAAATATTGCTGAAGGTACACTTGATCGGGTCCTCACCCATGCCTGTGATAAAGCATTTGCGTATCGGGTTTACGCCCGTGATAAAGTTGACGGCATCCTGCGAAACCTTCTCCGCATCCGACGTGTCAAACCCGAGCAGCGAGCAGCCTATATACATTTCCTGCGCGTTACCGAGTATGATATTAAAGCTGCCCCACCAAAAACTCCAATCATTTATTGCGATCCTCCACGGATTAGCGTCATATCTTCCGAGAACGGAGCGTTTCCAGCCCTCAAACTGTTCCGCTATTTTTGAGACGACTTCCTCATCGCGGTTTTCACAAAGCAGATAGGTATAATAGCCGTAAATACCCATGTTACCGACATTATGACCGTTTTCGCCCGCTCTCAGAGAGCCGATATAACGGTCGAAATTTCCAAGGAACCAGCTATGAGCGCTTTCACTGCCCGTTGCATAATAGACACATGCTGAAGCCCAGAATGCGGAGCTTGCATTGTTTTCACCCGAGTAAGTTGTTGTAATGTAGACATTTGGGTTTTCCTCAATATATGCCCAGCCCTTTTCGGCTGCCTCAAGCAGCGTATCCGCGTAATCAGGATCATATGCGCTGAAGATTTTGGAAGCGAACGCCAGCACAGCCGTACAGTCCGCGGTGGAGTTGGTGATACACCTGTCGCCATCGCCTACCCAGACGGTTCTGTCCCCGTCCCCGTCGTTCTCGTTCATTGATTTTACCTTGATATAAAAGCCGCCGCTTTCGTCCTGCATTTTTAACAGGAAATCAAGTTCAACGCGAACTTCGTCAAGGATATCGGGGATACCGTTTCCGCTTTCGGGGATATTGTTCTGTCCATCCAAGAAGCAGTCGGGAAACATCATATATGCCCAAAGAAGTGTGTTTGCCGCGGTAGCGCCCGGGCTTACATATTTGCCCACGTCTCCTGCGTCATACCAGCCGCCCGATACGTCGATCGTCACATTGCGGTCATAGGAGAGCGGCGCTTCAAAGTCTTTTGGCGTTTGGTCGGAGCGGGTGTAGTTTCCTCCGTACGCCGCAGAGATCTCCTCGTTGGCCCTCTGGTAATAGTAATAGCGCATGGTGTTTGTCAACAGCTCATCATAAACGCGCTCAGATATCTCAAAGGAAAGGGAATCGTCGATGCCGTCCGCGCGGAGATAATAACGTCCTTCGACGTCGTAATCTGAAAAATCCGCGCAAAGTATCTGCTCACCCGAATACGTTTGGTCAAATTCGCTTGCCATAGAAAACTGCCCGAAGTAAACCGTTTCGCCTGTGGTTTTGTCAACAAGCTCGAAGATGTCTCCCTCATATACGGTGAGTTCTTCGGGAAAACCACTCACCAAAGCATGCTTTTCGGAACCGGGCGTATAACCGAGCTGATTTACCTTAAACTCGGGAAAAATTTTTTCTTTATCGGGCGAGCTGATTGTGATATTTCTCACTTGAATATCTTCGCCGCCAATTAAAAACTGTCTTGCGCCCGAAAGATTTGTTTCGTCTGCGATCTCTGCGAGCGGGATCGTTACAATATTCCATTCGTCGGTGATCTCCGTGTCAAGGACCTTGGTAACGCTTACACTCTGACCGTTTTTTATTTCCTCAAAGCCCACCTCAAGATGTTCGCTGCCGTTTGTGCCTTTTACCTCAACAGAAACGTAACCGTTTGGAACATAAAGGGATAAGTCGGTCGGCGTCCAGCCGCGAAGTACAATGGCAGTCGGAGATGCGTGCAGCTCTATATAGGGAAATTCTGAATCATCCTCCGACGGTTGGAGTGCCGAAGCGGCAATTCCGTCGGGCGTTTCCCTGCCGAGAACGGTTATTGTCTGCAAGGTGTTGTATTCCGTGTCGATGCGTTGCAGAAGAGCTTCTCTATCGGATCTCGCCCGTTCCGCTGCCTCGGCATCCACTGTCGGAGAGATCGGCACCTCTTCCGCCGCCTCGGTATCCATTGTCGGAGAGACCGGCACTTCTTCCGGCGTACCAGCGGGAGATTCTATGTCTGAGCCGGCGCTGTCTCCCGCACACCCCGTCATTATTGATAAAATGATGATCACTGCGATTACACCTGCGATATTTTTTTTCATGATTTCCCCTCCGTTTATCAAGGTTTTAAGCTTCCGCTATCTCGACCCAGTTTGCACTTAGCTTACCGCTATGGACGAGCAGCCGCACCACCTGTTCCCCTTCAACAAGCGCTATGGGTGCGGAGGATACGGTCTGCCACGTATCGCCCTGTGATTCCATAATCTCCGTGCTGTTCTGCGAATCAATATCAACGCTGATCTCTGCGTTGCCGCGGACACGCAGCCGGAATACATACGCACATGACCTTCTTACATTTACGGTGTATTCGAGCCACTCGCCGCCGACCATATTCTTTACGTTGTAGCCTACGCCGATATCATCGCAAAGATCGATCGTGACGCTGTCCATACGGTATATTTCGTTTTTGGCATCGGTCAGCTTGTGATAAGAGATACCTTCGCCGCCGCGGTCGTAGTTCTCGCAGTTTATCCTGCAAGGAGCGCTTGCGGGCGGAAGCAGGAACGGAAGCTGTCCGGATAGCTGTTCCTCCTCGGAATTTTCCGAGGGTTTTCTGATTGGCGCTCCCTTTGTGACAACCAGCTCCCCGAGGAGCTCTTGGTCTGCGTGAATTTTAACATACAGCACCCCGTTGAACTTATCGAAAAACCAGCCGCTCTCCGCCTTTTCGGCGCAGCGCTTATATCCGTAACTGTCAAGCTCTTTGCCGCCGAAGGTGACGGCTTTCGGCTCTGCGTTCACATGAATTTCGAAGCAGTATTCATTTGCCGCATACAGAAGGTTGGAGCGGGAAATGACGATGCGGGTCGCTGTTTCATGATCCTCACATTCAATATGGGTGATCGTAAAAGCGCCGCGCGTAAATTCATAGCTCGTTCCATCATCGGCGTACATATCAAAGCGGCTCGCTCCGCTCGGATATATTTTCAGGTCGATATGTTTCCAGTCAATATCATTTGCGTGGTACACCTGCTTTGCCATGGGAATGATCGCGCCGCCCTTTGCGAAAACGGGTATCCTGTTCTGCGGAGCATATACGGGATGGCTTTTGCCGCCCTCGTAGCAGTAGCCGTAATCCCAATCGTACCACTTCCCTTCCGGGAAGTACACGTCTCTCTCGGTCGCCCTTTCCTCGATTACGGGCGCGACAAGCAGCTCGCTCCCAAATAGATATTCGTCCTTGATGTCAAAAACGTTTTTGTCATTGGGATACTCAAATACCAACGCTCTCATCATCGGCGCTCCCGTGATATGCGCGTTGTAATTATAAGAGTATATATAGGGCAGCAGGCGATATCTCAGGCGTACATAATGCGCAGCGCTGTCGGTAAGTATCTCCCCGAAAACAAACGGCGAGGACTGCCCCGCATGGTGGACCCTTGTGATAGGGCAAAAGCACGCAAATTGCAGCCAGCGCTCATATAACGCGGCATGTGCGGCGGGATCGTTTTTATAGATATTTTCATTGTAAAGGATGTTGTTCGTAGCGGATATAAACCCTCCGCTGTCGCTTGTCCAAAGCGGTATTCCGGACATAGCGGTGTTCAGAGCCTCGGGGATATGTGCGGAGAAGGTCTTGTAATCCGAAAATACATCGCCCGACCATATTGCGGCGTTGTATTTCTGTATTCCCGCGGTTCCGGTCCTCGTAAGGATAAACGGGCGCTTATTATTGTTATATTCAAGTGTTATCCGGTTATAAAGCCTGACGTTCATCAGACAGAACGGATTATGCACCTTTTCCTTGCCGCCGCCGTAATACTGTGTTCCGTCGGGGTCTCCTTCGGGCTCGGTTAGGTCGAGCCACCAGCTCTCAATCCCATCGTCAAGCACGCTGTTTAACTGCGGCTGAATCCATTGCTTCATTGCGGGATTGCTGAAATCCATCAGTTCGCCGCCGTAATGTCCGCAGGTGACAGTATTTCCGTCCTTGTCCTTTGCGAGAATCCCCGCGTCAAGCGCGCTTTGAAAATTATCGCTGTCCTTACGGATCATAGGACCCGAATTGGATACCATAAAGTGAAGCCCTTGACTGCGATATTCGGCTATTTTTCGCGGGCTGTCACCGTTCCAACGCCTATTCCATTTGAAATTATGAAAATTCTCCGCCCAGTCGTAATCGAATACGATGCAGTCCAGCGGAAAGTGTTTTTCGTCCAGTGTTTCGATGATCTCATCGATCTCGTCCCAGCACCAATAGGAGCATTTGCACTGAATATAGCCCAGCGTCCACAGCGGAGGTAACGAGGGTTTTCCGGTAAGATCGGTGTACTCGCTGAGAATATCCGTAAAGCTGTCGCCGCAGAAGAAATACTGAACGAAGCTTCCGCCCTCCGCACGCCAGAAATACTCATCATCCTTGGATTCTCCCATATCAAAAAGCATTCTGTAACTGTTGTCAACAAAAACGCCATAGGGTGCGCTTTCGCCGGTACTCATAAAAAATGTAACGGGAATATCCGCGGTAACATGACCGATATTGATACGCTGACCCGTCACCATATCTCTTGTTGTACCGCGCCTGTCCATACTTCCGAGATAAGCGTCGTTGTCCTCGCCAAGCCCGTAAAAGTGTTCGCTTGCAGCCATATGATGCGCGCAGTACAGCGAGCCGTCATCGTTACGGCATATCTCATTTTCGGAGGAGAGTACAACGCCGTTCCGAAGATAATCAATGCGTGTATGATGCTTGCCGAGCCTTACGGAAAGTTCCTTTGAGGCAACAATAAAGCTGTCGTCCGTTTCGGAAACATCCATTTCGGGAAGAACTGTGGGGAGCGTTTCCACCGCATAGGAACGATCCGGCTCGGAATTGCCGCTGAAATCTACATACAGTCTCGCTGTTTTGTCGGAAATGAAAGATACAACAATGCGGGTGTTCTGATCAGTCTGAAATGTAACAGCATTTCCGTTTTTTTGGAAATCGATAATGTTCCGTTCACTTAATCTCATTTTTTTCTCCATTCTGCAATGATAACCATCAACCTGTGTTAAGCCTATTATGTCAAAGAATGAAGGACAAATCCTCTCCCTGATTGATATTTTTTGTACTATATTGATATCCAAAAACAATGTCAGTATATTTTGGGAGTTCTTTTATAAAGTGCGCCAATAAAAAAGCTCCCGAATGGGAGCGGAAATACATCAAAAACCGATAAAAAAGCATGAGCGTTATCACTCATGCTTATCAAAATAAGTCGATGCGACAGGATTTGAACCTGCGACCTCTACGTCCCGAACGTAGCGCTCTACCAAGCTGAGCCACGCATCGATATCCATATAAGGTACCGAATCGATCATATAAAGAGTGGATTTTCCATCCTGTCAGAAAATACAAAATCAACTCGGACTATAAGATAGTACAATAAAAGAGCGCGCTTGTCAAGAAGTATTATTCACGAATTATGGAATGCGAATGATAGAATCATTTGGTGATAGCGATGATTTGTTTCATTCGGAAAAGAAAATTTTTAGACTTTAGGGTTGACATATGTCTACCCGCTGGATATACTGATGGTAGACGGATGACTACCTATATAAAAACGGAGGATTTCATATGGAACATATTCAGTTATCAGCAAACGAATGGAAGCTGATGGAACAGCTATGGAAGAAGGAACCGCAGACGATTACGCAGCTTACCGCAGAGATTCAGCCCATATATGGATGGACGAAGCATACTGTCATCACGATGCTGAACCGTTTGGAGAACAAGGGCGCGGTCGCCTATCAGGAAGGTGAGCGCGCAAAGCTTTATTCGACGTGCATTCCGCGTTCTCAGGCGGCGATGGAGGAGACGGAGACATTGCTTAAGCGCGTATACGGAGGCAGTCTTGGTCTTATGGTGAATGCGTTTGTGCAGCAAAAAGGGATTACCGAGGAGGAGCGCGACAGTCTGCTCGCGCTCTTAAACGAGATTCCTGTTCGAAAAAAGGAGGAATGAGCATGGAGGATTTATTGATTGGTTCAAGTGTTTTGATTCTTTCCTTGATACTGATTCGGATGATCATGGGCAGACAGATCAGCTTTCGCATGCGTTATGCGCTGTGGCTGATCGTGGTGCTGCGTTTGGCATTACCGTTCGCGTTGCCTGGCAGTCCCTTAAGCATCATGAATTATGTGCCGTCCTTACAGGCACTTTTTGGCGGGGAGGCGGAATCGCCGGGAACTGTCAAAGTCAGGGGTGCCGGAAGTACGGCAGTGGGACAAAACGGGCATGGAAATGAACTGCCGTCCGGACAAGCGGAGGAATCTACGATGCTGACGGTTAGACAGGGCGCGGCGATCGTGCGGTTGGACGATACGGCACAGAATCGTTCCATGCGGCAGGATACATGGAATCTGCAGGACGGAGCGATGGTTGGGAACGCACTGGCGGAGCGGGCTGTAGGAGCGAAAACGCTGAAAAGCCGACTTGGTATCGTCTGGCTGATCGGCGCGGCGGTCATGAGCCTGTATTTGCTGACGGTCAATGTGGTGATGTATCGGCGGCTGCGCCGAACACGCGTGTTGATGAATCCGGCAGATAGGAGCAAGGGCAAGCGGACACTTCCGGTTTATTACTGTGAGAAGCTTGCTACACCCTGTCTGTTTGGAGTGTGCCGCCCAGCGGTTTATCTGAATGACACGGCGCTTGCCGATGAGAAGAACCATGCGTTTGCACTGGCGCATGAACAGCAGCATTATCGACACAGGGATCATATTTGGAGCTTTGTGCGGCTGGTCTGCCTGATCGTTTACTGGTTTCATCCACTTGTCTGGGCAGCAGCGATCCTATCGGCAAAGGACTGCGAGCTTGCCTGTGACGAGGGGGTAACCGCACAGATCACAAAGGAGGAATGCGCGGAATATGGGCGAAGTCTGCTCAGTCAGGTACCCTTAAAACGTGGCAGGATGTATCTGACCGCGACAACCTCTATGAGCGGCAGCGCAAGAACATTGAAAAGAAGGTTACTTGCGATCACACAGAAAAAGAAAACTTCTGTGCGCGCAGCGATCCTTACGGCGGCAATGCTTCTGTTTGTCACCGGCTGCACGTTTACGGGGGCCGATGACCGCAGCGCGGATACGGGGAATGCCAATGCAGCCGGTCTTGCTGCAGAGGGCGGCGAGGGTGAGAACGCGACGGACGTAAGCAGCGCAGACGGAAACGACATGGACGAACCGGCACAGCCGATATCGCCGGATTCCGAACTCGTGTTAAAATTAAAAGAAAGCATTCAGGTTGATGGGGACGGAACGCTTACATTCACGATTCCTGTGAGTGATCATGCGCCGGAGGACTGGTCTATTTCTATCACCGGGAGGCAAAGTGTGGATGACGAATATAGGAGCACGAGCCTTGTGGTGGACGAGCAAGGAGTATCTATTGGGGAGAGTGGAAGGACATGTTCGCTAACGGTCATCGGGTTTGCGCACGATATGGCTGAGTTGTCAATGGACGTCATGCTATCCTCATTCTCTGATGACGGTGAGGAAATACGGACTTCAACAGTCATTGATCTGTTGGCATATTACAGAGAACTATCGGAATCGGATGTGGATGAGGGTATGATGCAGGCGGCGCTGAAAGCGTTTGCTATGTTTCCGGATGGACGTCACGGCTGGGCGCTTACGGAGGACGACCAGATTCTCTATACCTATGAGGGGACCGGTCAGTTTTCGTTTTTGAGCAGCCTGCCGTTTGCACAAGCGGGAGAGGCTTCCGATACGACGGACGCTCCGGTGAGTTTTCTTGCCGACCGCGGCGGTACGGAGGTGTCCGCATGCTTTTTAGATGAAAAAACCGCATATTTTGCAGCAGTTTCCGCTATTGACGGGGAGGCGCTCTTAATCCGGGAGACGATCATGTCGGAGCCGGCGCCAGGTGATGAAAACGGGCAGGTGCTTGTGTCGGAGCATAGGACGCGGATTCCATTGCAGGAATACTATTGGTGCGGGGAAATGTATGTGAGCTTTGCCGATTCACAGAACGGGTATCTGCTTGTCTGCTCTGATCCTGCTTGTGGTCAGATGGCAAAGCATCTGTACCGCACGACGGACGGTGGGGACAGCTTTTCGTTTGCGGCAGATTTAAGCCGTGTGATCTCGGGTTATCCGACCGGAATGGCATTTTGCAGTGATGGTGTCGGTTATATCGGGGTGAGTCATCGCGGTGAGATCAGTTATCTCTACGGCACGACGGACGGCGGTATGACATGGGAGAGTGTTGACGTTCCTGTTCATGCGGACGCTTATTATGCGGATTCCCTTGCGCCGGTTGTGTTTTACGAGGATGGAACGCCTAAAATGGCGGTTGTGTTAAGAGATGTCGTGGGGCAATCCGATCGATATGTATTATATGAAAACCCGCGACCGGCTGATTTTATGACATGGCAGTTGATTCGGATTCTTCCGTATGAGGATGTCAGAAGTTATTGCATTGTGGATGAGGATACGGGATATTTTATTGACGGGAGCGGGATGTTGCACGAGTGGAAATATGAATTTCCTTAATAGGCTGCGCATGAGCAGCGGGAGATCGCAAAAAGGGATGCACACCTATGCGGTGTACATCCCTTTTTCATGATTAGAATACCAATCCACCTACTCCAAATTCACGTGCTTTTTTACGATCACGGCGCAGAGCGCATAGTATACGGCTGCAAATACCGCAAAAATACAGATCATAGACCATAGAGAGGTTTGAAAGGATACGCGTATCAGATGGTCGCCATGTTCGATCAATGATCTTGTGGTGTCGTAGCGGCTGAACATATCGGTGATTTTACCAACAATATGAACCATTACCATGGTTGCCGCAAATTGCTCCAAAAAAGCAAAAGCGACGCCAAATCCGATCGCTGCACGAAGCTTGTGCAGGTTGGCGAGCTGCCCTAAGGAAAGCGCTGCAAACACAAGCAGCAGGGCATTTGCGCATGCTACGAGGATCAACAGTAGGAGGATCAGCGCAAATACGGGGAAATGATAACCCGTGGAATACACGCATTCAGCATCAAATGCGCTGTAGCTGAAGGAGAGCAGGTCTTTGATAAATGCTTGCGGACCGAATGATATGCCGATCAGCAGAATGCTTATGAACAATATAATTCCCGACACAAACAGCCAGACGACCGAGGTGATCAGCCGGGCGTTTAGGTTAGACAGCGGGCTTACAGGAAGCGTATGTGTCAGATAGCCTTGCTCGGAGTACATGCTCTTATAAAAGCGCTCACACATCAGAACATAGGTAAGAAGAACCAGCGCGATCACAATGATCGCATACGCGATCGTGAACGTGACGCCAAGTACGCCCAGAATCCGCCGTAGTGTTTCATTTGCGGGTGCATTCCAAGAATACGAATAGAATTGCCTGATTCCAAAAAAGCAGAAGCCGAGTGTTGTCACAATGGTCACGATATAAATCACGAGCATTGTCTTGTAAGTGGTCTTAAATTCGTTTTTTAATAATTTCCCTAACATCTGAACACCTCCCTGAAAAGCGCGTCAACCGACTTGCCCTGTTCCTCGCGGATGGCATCCACCGAGGAGGTTAAGCGAATCTGCCCGTTTTGGATAAACAGCACTTCATCTAAAACATTTTCAATGTCTGTGATCAGGTGCGTGGAAATGATGATGGAAGCGGACGCGTCGTAATTGGTTAAGATGACATTCAAAATGTAATCTCTGGCAGCAGGGTCAACGCCTGCGATCGGTTCGTCCAAAATATAAAGATCCGCGCGGCGGCTCATGACAAGAATGAGCTGTACTTTTTCCTTTGTACCTTTTGACATGGACTTTAGGCGGTCATTCGGGTTAATGCCGAGTTTTGCGAGCATGTCGTAGGCGCGCCGCTCATCAAAATCCTCGTAGAACGTCTTAAAAAAGGTGATGATGTCGGATACACGCTGATTCATATTCAGATACGTATGATCCGGCAGATAGGAAATCACTTTTTTACTGTCTATGCCGATGGGTTTTCCTTTTACTAATACCGTTCCGCTTGACGGCGTCAGCAGACCGTTCAAAATCTTGATCAATGTCGTCTTTCCGCTGCCGTTTGGCCCGAGCAGACCGATAATATGTCCGCTCTCGATCCGCAGATTGACGTCTTGGAGGGCTGTCACTTTGCCGTATTTCTTCGATAGCCCCGTACACTCTACTAATGTACTCATATTCCTGTTCTCCTCCCTTTTAATGGTAATGATTTTTTGTCATGAATTTTTCATTAATGCTTCCGCCGCAGTCTGTCTGTCGTACCCGATACGTTGCATGCCCTCCAGATACGTGTCAATGAGTTCTTTTGCTTTGCGTTCTTTTAACAGCTCGATCATGCCCACATCCTCCGTAATAAACCGGCCGCTTGTGCGCTGCGTGTACACGAGACCGATGCGCTCTAATTCGGTGAGCGCTTTCTGCATCGTATTCGGATTCACCGCCGCCATCATGGCAAGATCCCTCACAGAGGGAAGCTTATCCCCCGGCGCATAATGACCGGAGAGGATGTCGGTTTGGATTTTATCAATGATCTGTTGAAAAATCGGTCTGTCCGAATCAAGATTCCATGGCATTTCATCACCCCTCTTTCCTTACTGATCGAAAATCAGATTGTATTACTGTACTATTGTGTTACTGACATAATACAGAAATACAAAAAGAATGTCAAGAGGGAAATTTGAGATTTTTTATCATAAGGTATAAAAAAGAAAAAATCATAAAAACGGAACGTCTGGGTTACAGCGCTTACGGGCATACCGCGAGGCCGCACATCATACGCGCCATATGGAAAGAATCCACGGCGGTAAGCGACTGTGCAAGCACCGTAAGCACCGCGTCCGCCTCTGCGGAGGGAGCAAGCTCGCAGAGTGCCGCAAGGTCGGTCAATCCGTAGTCCTGAAGGGAATATTCATCATCATTTGAAACATAACCGTTCGGGTTAGTCGGCACAGGAGAGAGCAGTGTGCGATCGTGCCAAACCTGATGAATCAGCTCGTCCATATTTGCGACATTCGTGTCAAAAAAATTCTGCCATGCCTCCCACAGCGCATCGGCGTACTGCATGTCAATGACCGCCAGAATGCCCCTGTCCCCGGAACGTTCCGCCTCTTCCATATAAGCGTCCACGATAACCTGCGCAAATTGCTCTATGGGAATGGACGGATATTCGGATAAGGCGTCGAATACCCGTGTGTACTGCCAGCCGTATGCAGGCTCGTAATCCTCCGATACCGCTAAATAAGCACAGCAGCCGCGCAGGGCATTTACGGTTTCCACGCATCCCATCAGACAGGCGTCAAAGCCGATGAGTTCGATCGCAAAGCCGCCCTCCTCAGATGCGCCGCGAACCGCGTCCGCAAGCGCCGTCAGGGTCATGGCGCTGTGAAATCCCTGAAAATCATCCTGCCCGTAACCGATCACGGGACCTCTGCCATGTCCCCATAGAAGCAGCATGTAGCGGTCGGCAGGGGCTTCTTGCACACAAAAAAGAAGAAATTCTTTTAGGGTCTGCGCGTCGGTCATATCCTGCTGTTCGCCCAGATCTTCCAAGAGCATCATGCCGTGACCGGTAATTTCATATCGCTGTGTGGAGTCAGAGGATATTTCTGACGTATCTGTCACAAATACCGTTGCATCCGTTTCGGTATCCATCAAAACAGAATCTGCATCCGTTGCTGTATCGGCCAGAGCAGAATCCACATCGGCCGATATGCCGTCGGGGCTGCCCCATCTGCGCGTCCCGCCCGTCTGCACGATCACGCGCACATGATCGGAAAGCTCCGCTTCCATCATCTGCATGAGATCGTAAGTGGCAAAGGGGGCTTCGCCGGATTCCAGGGATGCCGCGTCCATGTAGACCATAAATGTGACGGTAGTGTCGTCTATATTGGGAGCATCCGGGGTATCGGATGCATCCGTGTCAGGTTCTGTATGGGAAAGAGCGGTATCGGCGTTATGTTCCTGTGAGCCGGAGATTGCCGTATCGGGCAAATCGTGAGCGCCTGCCTCATTTTCCGAAACAGGGATATCGGAAGGTGTTGCGGCAGGCAGCTTTTGGGAATTGCTGCCGCAGCCAAAGGTGCAGGACAGGAATAAACACAGTACGCAGACAACGGCAAGCCGCTGTCTGCGCAGAAAGAGTTGTTTTTTGATCCAATCATGTGTCAATACGATTCTCCTATCTTCAGGGAAGATTATCTTCAGGGAGGTTTGCTCCGGTAAATATCATCTGCGATTGCCGGATCAGATTTCTCATCCAAGGGGCAGCAAATAGAAAGAGAATGCCTTTTTGCCCTCCGCGGGGATGCGGTACGGCTCATGAACGGGCGCACCCCAGCTGTCATCGCCGCCGATGCCCATCTGCATGCCGCTGATACGCACAACGGTCTCATAGGGCTTCGGCAGTTCAAACGGATGCCCGGCCTGTTCCAGCTCCTGCGGAAGATAAGGCAGCGCGCTCATGTTTAAGCTGTTTTGTCCGTCATAGAGAATGTGCAGTCCCGTCCCGTCTGCATCCACAATATCGGCGCAGCGCACGTCAGTATGATTTCCGGTCTCCTGAGGAAACAGATAAGGTGCGACATTATCCATGACTAAATTATGATAACGGCCAATCTTACTGCCGCTCTTACGGTCAGCGTAGGTTTCTTCCATTCCCCTGCCGTACCAGCGCAGATTGTCATAACATAACGGTAGAGCGGCGCACATACCAAATTCGGGCAGTTCGGGAAGTCCCGAAAAACCGTTGCTTTCCATTGTCACTTTGATCAGTCCCGCCGCATTCACGCGGTAAGTCACCGTACAGAGAATGCCTTCATAGAGCGGGGTGCGGTATTCGTAGCCAATCAGGACGGTTCCGTCTCCTTCCTGTTCTGTCCGCACGAGCGATGCGGTCAGATTTTCGCTGATCAGTTTCCAGATTCCCAAGCGGGCGGGCATGCCGTTTCCGTTATCGTTTTGTACGGGCGCCCTCCAAAAATTCGGTTTGAAGCCGCGATAGAGCAGCTCCTTTACCGGAACTGCTTTCTGAACAGCCGGTACCGCCAGCGTCATGGAAAAGAATGCCTGTCTGCCGCGGTTGAAAAGATAATGAAACCGCATGGGGGTTTTTCCGTCCGCAGCCGGATAGATGCCGTGTACGCCCACATTGTAGATGCCCTCTTCCAAAGAGGGGGAAGCAAGTCCGGGGGTCTGTTCTTTTTTATTTTCATGAGCCTTCGCCGCGATGCGGACAAGCGTTTGGTCGAGATAGCGCCCGAAGCCCTCCGACTGTCCGAACGCGACCTCATAGCCGGCAGCCGCATAGCTCCTGTCTTTTTTCAGCAGGACGGAGACGGTGATGAGATACTCGCCGTCCGCGTGTTCCGCACTGATGGCCTTAGCGTCATAGGGAAGCAGATAGATTGCTTCCGCACCTGCCGCCACGCGTACCGGAAGCTCGTCTTCGCGCACGCGTTCCCCGTTTTTCATAAGAACAGCGACGACGCGGTACGGTTCCGTTCCCTCGAACAGCGACAGGTTTTTGATGATCACGCGGTCATGCTGTACCGTGATATGGAAATTTTGATAATCATGCTTTACCTGTACGAGCTTCGGGGACGGGGTCCGGTCTGCAAACATAATGCCGTTTCCCGAAAAATCCGCATCATGCGGACGATCCGCAAAGTCGCCGCCATAGCCCAAAAACAACTCGCCGTTTGCGTTTGCCGCCGTCATCGCCTGATCGACATAATCCCAGATAAAGCCGCCCTGATAAAGCGGTTCGGTTTCCGTGAGATCTGTATATTCATCAAAATTACCCGTGGAATTTCCCATGGAATGGGAAAATTCACAGCTGACGAACGGTTTTTCGCGGTGATCTTTCAGGTAGGATGCAATATCCGCCGGTTTCCAGTACATGCGGCTGATCACATCCGACGTATCGGGATAGCGGTTATCGTTGGCTAAGCCCTCATAATGCACGAGGCGCGTCTCGTCCTTTGCGTGGAAGAGCTGTGTCATTTGGTAAATGTCCGTGCCGCCTGCGGATTCGTTTCCGCATGACCATAAAAGAATACTCGGATGATTCTTGTCACGCTCAAACATGGAATTGGCACGGTCTAGGACCGCAGCCTGCCATTCGGGCTTATCACCCGGAATAAACAGCGCGTCGTCGGGGCGCGCGCCTTCACGGTAGACGCAGCCGTGCGTTTCTAAATTGGTCTCATCGACCAGATAAATGCCCTCGCTGTCGCACAGCTCATAAAAGCAGCTTGCATTCGGATAATGCGATGTGCGCACGGCATTGATATTATTACGTTTCATATTGAGAACATCCTGCCTTTGCACCTCATAGGGCAGCACACGGCCGGACTGCGCGCAAAATTCGTGGCGGTTCACGCCCTTAAAGACAATGCGCCTGCCGTTTAATTCCATGATGTTGTTTCGCAATGTAAACACGCGGATACCGATTTTTTGCACGACCAGTTCCACAAGCGCGGCCGGTTTGCCGACGGCGTCTGTACGGCGGATAAAGATCTTAAGCGTATAGAGCTGTGGATCTTCCGCGCTCCATAGCAACGGCTGATCCAGCTTGATGCTGAGCTGCTGCGTATAAATGTCGGGTGAAGTAAGCGTTTCGGCGGTCACGGTTTCATTTAACGCGGGTCTTCCCTCGACGGGCTTTGTAAAGCGTACAAGCTCCCTGCCCTCGGGACTGTATAAACGGTATTCCGCGCTAAAATCTTCCGCCTCGCCCATATGGAGGTATTCATAGCGCAGGCTTAAGGAAATTTGAGCTCTTGTGTTGTTTTCCTCCAAAGACGTTCTGACAAAGAGATCCTCTAAATGGCACGCCGGTTTTGTATAAAGAAACACGCCGCGGAATATACCGGAAAACCGGAAAAAGTCCTGATCCTCCAGCCACGCGCCGGACGAAAAACGATAAACCTGAACGGCAATTTTATTTTTTCCGTCGTGAAGATACGGCGTGATCTCAAACTCCGCAGGCGTGAAGCTGTCCTCGCTGTAGCCTGCAAACGAGCCGTTGACCCATAGAGCGAACGCGCTTTCCACACCTTGGAAGCTGATGTATACAGGCTCATCCGTCAGCACGAGTGATATCTCGCGGATATAAGAACCGGTCGGATTATAGCGCGTGGGAACTTCACCAGGAAGCGCTGCATCAACGCCGTCCCATGGATAGGTGACATTGAGATACTGCGGATGTCCGTACCCCTGAAGCTGGATATGCGACGGTACGGAAATGGTATCCCAATGACTGTCGTCATAGCCCTCGCGCTCAAAACCTCTCGGTGCGGAGGCAATATTTTCACTGTAGCAGAATTTCCACTCGCCGTTTAAGGACAGCCTGCCGTCCTGCTCGCCCGCCTCGTCCCGGTAACAGGCATGATCGGAATGCGCCTTTAAGCGCCCGATCGCAAAGATTTCGGGATTGCGGATGACATCATAATCGAATTTCATAGACACCCTCCTTTTGATGGTTTGTTCCTGTATCAGAAATCTTTTTTGTTTCAAGAGCATGATATCAGCCGTTTTACGATGGCACCTCCGAAGAACTGTTTTTTGCATAGAGCACTTTTAAGATGATTGGCGTTGCAATGGAGGATACGATGATCAGTAAAATGACCGACGTAAAATACACGGGCTGCATGAGTCCGACGGCAAGCCCCTTTTGCGAAACGATCAGGGCGACCTCGCCGCGCGTCATCATGCCGACACCGATCTTCAAGGAATCGTCCCATGAGAAGCGGCAGACCTTGGAGATCAGACCGCAGCCGACGATCTTTGTGATGAGCGCTACCAAAATGAACGCCACGGAAAACAGCAGAATGGATGCGTTTAAATCGTCAATATCTGTTTTTAAGCCGATCGAGGCAAAAAAGACCGGACCGAACAGCATATATGAATTGGTATCCATTTTTTGGGCAATATATTTGGAGTCGCGGATACTGCAAAGAATGATCCCCGCGACAAATGCGCCGGTAATATCGGCAATGCCGAAGTATTTTTCGGCAATATAGGACATGGCAAAACAGAGCGCAAGTCCTGCAATCGGAATCCGTCTTGTATGCGGATAACGCTGATCGACCCTTTGGAAGATCTTGTAGCAGACATAGCCGACAACGAATGCAAAAAGAAAGAACAGCGCCGTCTGCGAGACGATCATGAGCGGGCGTACGTCTGGGTCCCGAAACGCGATCACGAATGTGAGCACGATAATGCCGATCACATCGTCGATGATGGCGGCGGACATGATCGTCGTTCCTACGCGCCCGGACAGGTGCCCAAGCTCACGCAGCGCCTCCACGGTAATGCTGACGGAGGTTGCCGTCATGATGCAGCCGATAAATACCGCCTTCAGGAAATGGTCGCTGCCGACAGCGCCCCATCCGTAAAAACAGGAATAGAGGACGGTACCGCCTGCCAGTGGGATGAACACGCCGCAGCAGGCGATGAGAAACGCCGCGACGCCCGTTTTTTTCATTTCCTTTAAGTCGGTTCCTAAGCCGGCGGAGAACATTAAGAGGACCACGCCGATCTCCGCCATTTTTGACAAAAAATCACTTTGTGCGACAAGTCCGAGCATGCTCGGTCCGATGATCAGTCCCGCAACGATCTCGCCCGCCACCTGCGGCACTCTGATCTTGCGCGCCACCAGTCCGAAAAATTTTGCAAAAATAATGATGATTGCCAAATCCTTAAATACCACGTAGGATTCCATGATGTCATTCCTCCGGAAAGAGTCCCTGCAGGAAACTCTTTTTATGATTGATTCATTTTATCACGCATATCGTCCAAAAAAAAGATTCAATTCAACGAAATCGACATCTTTTCATAGAAGTTTTTATAAAACCGTCGTATAATAGGACTGAAATCAATCATACACCCGAGGAAGAGATCATGTCAGACATCAGTAATCCCTGCGTTGACAAAGAATTGTTTATGCGTGCCTGCGATTATGTGCGCGGGCTGGAAAGAGGCGCAATGGGGATCGGTACGCTCAGTGAAAAGACGATCCATGCCATCATGAAATATTATTATGCACCGGATCCCGCATATCATGAGCAGAAGGTAGGTTCTTTTGTGGCGGACATTATGGTGGACGGAGAGATCATGGAAATTCAGACGCGCGCGTTTAACAGCCTGCGCCGGAAGCTTGACGTATTTCTTCCCGAGCATGACGTAACGGTCATTTATCCGATCGCGCATACAAAATGGCTTTCATGGATCGATCCTGAGACGGGAGAGATCACGAAACCGCGCAAATCACCGAAGACGGGCACGATCTATCACCTGATCCCGGAACTGTACAAGCTGAAAATGTATCTGCATAATGAGCATCTGCATTTTACGGTTCCGTTTATCGACGTACAGGAGACGCGGGTGCTGGACGGATGGAGCCGCAATAAAAAGCGGGGTTCTCACCGCAATGACGGCGTTCCTGTGGGAATCTTTGACGAGGTGCGCATCAATACCAAAGAGGATTACCGCGTGCTTCTGCCCGACGGACTGCCGCCTAACTTTACGACGAAGGATTATAAACAGGCCGCGCATGTTTCGACCGGCATCGCTTCGACGGCGCTCAATATCCTTTTTTCACTGGGATTGGTGGAGCGGATCGGCAAGGAGGGCAAAGCGTATCTTTATCGGGAAGCGCCGGTCTGATGAGAAATATGCAGACAGCGTGAAAAGAAAGGAAAAATGGGATGTCAAAAAAAGAAATCAATAAGACAGTAAAGGATCTGATGCATTTTATAGAGCGGGCAACTTCCCCGTTTCAGGTTGTGGAGGAATCGGGTCGTCTGCTTAGGGAATCGGGTTTTGAAGAGCTGACGCTTGCCTTGCCGTGGAGCTTAAAACGCGGAGGAGCATACTATGTTCCCGTGTACGGCACGACGCTGTTTGCGTTTACCATCGGAAAAAAATTGGAAGAGGGAGGCGTGATCCATGCCGCATGCGCGCACACCGATCATCCGTGCCTGCGCGTCAAGCCGAAGGCCGACGTATGCAGCCGCGGTTATATGAAGCTGGATGTGGAGGTGTACGGCGGCGCGATCTTAAACACATGGCTTGACCGCCCGCTTTCCATTGCAGGACAGGTGACGCTGAAAAGCGACGATATTTACGAGCCTGTGACGAAGCTGGTCGATTGGAAACGTCCTCTTTTAACGATACCGAATCTGGCGATCCATATGAACCGTGAGGTGAATAACGGGGTCAAATTAAATGAACAGTCGGAAATGCTGCCGCTCATCGCGATGGTGCACGACAAACTGGAGCAGGAGAATTTCTTTCTCAACCTCCTGGCAAAGGAATGCAAGGTTGCTGCAGAGGATATTCTGGACTTTGATCTCTATGTATACAATGCGGAAAAAGGTTGTCTGCTGGGTGCGCAGGAGGAGTTTTTCAGTGCGCCGCGTCTGGATAATCTGACGTCATGCTATGCATGTCTTCAAGGGATCACGTCATCTGTGCCGACATTGGATACCTCGGACAGGCTGAATCTCATTGCCCTTTACGATAATGAGGAGATCGGCAGCCGCACAAAGCAGGGCGCGAACTCCCTGATTGCTAATTTTATACTGGAAAAAATATATGACGGATTATCGTTTAGCCGTGCGCGGCTTACCGACAGCTATTTTCGGAGCGTCATGCTCTCGCTTGACGTGGCGCATGCCCATCATCCGAATTATGAGCAGAAGAGCGATCCGAACCTGCGTGTGATCTGCGGGCAGGGACCGGCGATCAAGATCAGCTATTCCCAGCGTTACGCGACTGACACGAAGGCGATCGGGATCGTCAGCCAGCTCTGCGAGGCAAATAAGATTCCGTACCAGAAATTTGTCAACCGCTCTGATATGGCGGGCGGCAGCACGCTCGGAACGATCACATCCGCTTATCTGCCGATGCGCACCGTCGATCTCGGTATCGGCGTGCTTGCCATGCACTCCGCCCGCGAGTTCATGGCGGCTGAAGATCAGACCGCCATCAATACACTGGTATATTGCTTTTTTCTGTGATAGAGAGGACGGATGTGCGGTCAAATGAGCGCCGTGCTGAAATACCGTTCCGCGCGGTCGGGAAGAACGGTCGCGACGATCTGCTCTTTTCCGTATTTTTCCGCCATCCGCATGGAGGCCCATACGTTTGCGCCGGAGGAGGTTCCGACCAAAAGCCCCTGAACCCGCGCGAGATCGCGCGCCGTTCGGATGGCATCATCATCCGAGACCTCAACAATGTCTGTGATGATGGAGGTGTCTAAGATGTCGGGGATGAAGCCGTCGCCGATGCCCTGAATCTGGTGCAGGCCCGGCTCGTCACCGAGAAGCGCCGAAACGTTTTTCGGTTCCACCGCGACGATTTTGCAGTCCGGGTTTTGCTCAAGCAGATAGCGCGCGATGCCCTGCAGGGTTCCGCCGCTTCCGATGCCCGAGACAAAAATGTCGATCCGTTTTCCGAGCTGCTGCGTGAGCTCGCGTGCGGTCGTCCGATAATGCGCGTCGGGATTTGCCGGATTCTGAAACTGCTGCGGTACAAAGCAGGAATCCGATTCCGCGCACAGCTCCATTGCTTTTTTGACCGAACCGTCTATGCTTAATTCGGGCGGTGTGAGTACGAGCTCGGCACCGAGTGCACGGATGATTTTCTTTCGTTCGTCGCTCATGTTTTCGGGCATGACGATGATGACGCGGTAGCCCTTTCTGACGCCGCACAGCGCCAGTCCGATGCCCGTATTTCCGGATGTCGGCTCAATGATCGTCATGCCCGGTTTTAATCTGCCGCTTTTTTCTGCATCTTCCAGCATGTTTAGGGCAATCCGATCCTTGATGCTGCCGCCCGGATTTAAGAACTCCGCTTTTGCGTAAACGGGAAGTCCCGTCGTTTCCTCTAAGCTGAGTAACGGCGTATTTCCGATCAAGTCTAAAATGTTCGAATAATACATATGATTTTCCTCCGAAGAAATAAGTTCTTTCGTCATTCTACCATATTCTATTCGATTAGCCTATAAGGAAGCAGATGTTTTTTCGTATTTCGGCACAGAGCGTCAGCGGCGGATGAAAAGCCTTTGCGTTGAATTTTGGAGCGTTAGATGGTATAATAGCCGCGAAGGAAAAGCAAGCGGCGCGAAAAAAGCAGCAAGCTGCTCCGGCATTTGCTTTTCCTGCGGCATTAACGAGCAAACGTCCGATGAAATCGGACAGAGAGCGCGAAAGCGCGGGTTTGCGAGGTTAGATGATATACACTCGAAAATTCGGGGTGAAGCGTGCATGAGTACAAATCATACAATTAAAAAACAGGCCTCGGGTATTACGAGGGCATTCACGGTCGGGATCGCCGTTATATTGCAAGTAGCAACAATGGTATTTCTGGTATCCTATCTTCGGCAGCTGTCTGTCTGGGTATATTATGTGATCGAGATGTTCAGTGTGATCCTGATCTTTGCGCTTGTCAATGACAGCGAGTCCTATAAACAGTTCTGGGTCATCATTGTGCTCGGGCTGCCGGTGTTCGGCGTCTTTTTGTATTTTATGTGGGGCAGAAGGAGGACAAACAGTGCGGCGAACCGGCATTTTCGTGAAGTGGAAAGAAAAATGCTGGACAGTTTGCAACAGGATAAAGAGCTTTTGACGCATTTTCAGAATATCCATCCGAACAAGGTGCAGATCAGTCGTTATCTCGCAAGGCAGGGCTTCCCTTTGTATAATAACACAACGGTCCGTTATTACGGATTGGGGGAGCAGATGAAGGAAGCTTTGCTTGAAGATCTGCGCGATGCAAGGTCCTATATTTTTATGGAATATTTCATTATTAAGGACGGCATATTCTGGCATGATGTGTACGAGGTTCTGAAGCAAAAGGCAAAAGAAGGCGTTGAAGTTTGGCTGCTCTTGGATGATTTCGGGTGTATCATAATTAACACATCGCAGTTTCGCGAGGAGGTGCGTGCAAACGGGATTACGCTTGCGGAGTTTGCGCCGATCCATAAGGATATTAACCGTCTTTCTTTTAATTACCGCAACCATCAGAAGATTACAGTCATTGATGGAAATATCGGCTATACCGGCGGGATCAATCTTGCGGACGAATATATCAATGAGGTCGATCGGTTCGGACACTGGAAGGATACGGCGGTGCGCTTAGAGGGCGCGGGCGTGTATTCGCTGACGAGTTTCTTTTTGGAGATGTGGCAGATCGCGGAGGGCACGGAGGAGCTGGATTATACTTTATATAAACCGACGGTGCATATCGAGTCGGAGAGTATGGTGCAGCCGTTTGCGGACGGTCCGGCGAATAATCCGAAGAATACCGCAGAGAGCGCCTACACACATATGATCAATAAGGCGCGGGATTATATTTATATCACGACGCCCTATCTGGTGCTCGACCAAAAAATGGCGGACGATCTGTGCAGAGCGGCGGAAAGCGGCGTGGATGTGCGCATTATTACGCCGCACAGATATGATAAATGGTATGTATACATGGTCACGGTGTCCAATTATGGAAACCTTATGAAAAAGGGCGTTCGGATCTTTGAATATGAGCCCGGTTTTATACATGCCAAAAATGTGGTTGTGGATGACGAGATCGCGGTCTGCGGCACGATCAATATTGATTACCGGAGCTTTTACCTTCATTATGAGGATGCGGTGCTGATGAGTAAGACGCCCGCTGTCATGGAGATCAAGCAGGATTTTCTTACTACGTTGGAATCGTGTAAGGAAATCAAATATGCCGAATGGATGCACCGTCCGCTGCGGCAGCGGTTTGTGCAGTGGGTGCTTCGGCTGTTTTCACCGCTTTTATAGGGAAACGCTGATCAAAGCGTTTCCCGCGACGGATTTGCGCTGCGAAGCAGTATAATTCCGCTGCAAATCCGTGCGCATCCACCGGAGGTTCTAAGGAAACACTGATTTAATCAGTGTTTCCTTAGGTTATGAAGGCGGAAAACCGAGCAGCGCAGGCAGTTCGGACGGCGTGTGAATGACGCGGGACGCGCCGCGTGCGCGCAAAAATACCTCATCACGGAAGCCCCATGCAACGCTCACACAGTCCATGCCGGCAGCAGCGGCAGTTGCAATGTCCACGTCGGAATCGCCGACATATATTGTGGAGGAAAAACCGTTGCCCGAAGCGGTATCGGGCATGGAGTCAGAACCGGAGAGCTCGCGCAGCGCGGCGTATACCGAATCCGGCGCCGGTTTTCTGCGCACGTTTTCCCGTTCGCCGATGGCGACGGATATCCATTCAGAGAAATAAAGAGAGCAGAGCTTTTTGACTGCCGCGTCGGGTTTATTGGAGACGATGGCAAGTCGGAAACCTCTGTTTTTTAATGTGTCAAGCATCGGAAGAATGCCTTCGTAGGGCGCGGTAAGATCATTACAATGCGCTCCGTAGTGAGCACGGAAATGAGCGAAAGCCTGTTCCAGGGCAGCTTCATCAGCGGATGAGGGAATGCTGCGGCGAAGGAGCGTGCGCGCGCCGTTGCCGACCGCAAGCCGGATTTCTTCCAAAGTGCGTGTCGGATAATCCATAGCGGAAAGTGCGTAATTCACGCTGTTCTTTAAGTCCTCCAATGTATTTAAAAGGGTGCCGTCCAAATCAAAGACGATGGTGTTGTATCTATTTTGCATGAGGGAATCCTCCTGTTTTTTGCGAGCGTTTAATCACATTTTACTTATTTTGTGCCATGCAGGCAAGATGTTTTCCGTAACGGTGTAAAATGTTTGAGTTGCTATTGATTTCATGGTTTAGTATACTTGAAATAGAAATGATAAAGGGGAAAACCATTCATGATAGGGAAATGATACGAATGGGGGTATTATACATGGGAGAAACGGAATTTTGGCGGGATAACGCAAGTTACATAGATTCGTTGATGAACAAATGGAATATGCTGGCGGACGATACCTACATTTATATGCTGCATTTAGAGCAGAACCGCGCATGGTTTTCAGAGACAGCCAAAGCCTACTTCGGGATACAGGATACGTATATTCCGGATCATTATGAGATCATGCGTGACCTGATCCATCCGGATGATCTGTGGGAGTATGAGGAGGAGCTGCCCAAAAGGATAAGGGGAATCGATCTGGACAGGGAATTGTGCGTCCGGATGAAGGGGACTTCCGGTGAATATCATATGTTCAGCTTCCATACGGATATTGTGACAGATGAAAAGAATGCGGAAAGGTATCTGCTCGTTTTGATGCATAATGAAAATGTTCTGCCAAGAATTGACGCCCTGACGGATTTATACTCCCATGCAAGATTTACGGCAGACCTTGAGATTGAAATCGGAAAAAAAGAACCGTTTGCCATATTAATGATCAAGCTGGAGCGATTTAACAATCTGAACATCATTTACGGCACGGACTTTACCAACCAGATCCTGAAAGAAACGGCGCTGCAGTTTATTTTTATGATGGATGAGAACAGTGCGGTTTACCGCCTCGACGGTCCCAAATTCGGATTTATCCTAAGGAAAGCCGGCAGGGAGAAGCTGCTGAAGTTTGAACAGGCGCTCAGGGACAAGCTGGCAAAAGGCATTCAGGTAGACAACAGGTGGATTACCCTTAAAATATGCGCAGGAGCGATCCTGATCGAGCAGTATGACGGAAAAGCTGATGCTTTCAGTTCTAAGGCAGCTTATGCGTTGGGACATTCGGAAACAGAGCATCAGGGAAAATTGATCATTTTTAATGATGAGGTGCGCACGTCAAACAATGTCAATCTGGAATTGATGAAAATCATCCATCAGTCGGTCAGGGAAGGCTGTGACGGATTCTATGTAGAGTACCAGCCGATCGTGGCTTCCGGCACGGGGTGCATCGCAGGCGCGGAAGCGCTGGTCAGATGGCGCAGGGAACCTTATGGAACTGTGCCGCCCGGTATGTTTATCGAATGGATGGAAACAGATCCCGGGATGTATGAGCTCGGCAACTATGTGCTGAAAACGGCGCTGCAGGAAACGGTGGGACTGCTTGCGCTCTTACCGGAGTTTGTGCTGAACGTCAATGTGTCGGCAAGACAGATGGAGCGGGAGGAGTTTCGGTCGGAAGTGCTGCGCATTTTGGAACAGACAGGGTTTCCGGCCAGCCATCTGTGCATGGAGTTGACGGAACGATGCAGGGACATGCCGTTAGATGTGATAAAAAGAGAAGTGGAATTTTTTCAGAGTCATGGAATCCGCATGGCGATGGATGACTACGGAACCGGAAGCGCATCCTCCGCGATCGTGCTTTACGCCCCGATGGATGAGATCAAACTGGATATGAGTTTCATCCGAGGGATTACGGAAGACGCCAAAAAACAGGCCATGGTCAAGTCGATCGTGGAATTTGCCAACAGTTCCGGCATGAGTACCTGCCTGGAGGGCGTGGAAACAGAGGAATTACAGAATTATCTGCGGAAGTATCAGTCTACATGGTTTCAAGGGTATTATTACTCAAGACCAATTGAGATCAGAAAGTTTTGGGAACTGGTGCAAAGCGGTAATGGTGCGCAGTGAGTTCCGGTTCAGGGCAGATATAGATTTTATAAAAAAACGGGGCATACGGCAGAAAGCCGTATATCCCGTTTTTTTGTATTCATATTAGGAAAATATCTCTGTTTTGAAAGATTGGTGCGGATGCGCCAATCTTTTTTATTGCTTATTTTTCAGCATCCCGATGAGCGCCGCAGGCTTGGGCGGATTGCCCTTATACAGCGACATCATGCGGTACACCTTACCCGCAGCGGCAAGAAAGAGAGCGACGCAGGCGAGTACGAGAGCAAGCGAGATGCATGCGGTCGGAACGGAGACGTAGCCTAAGAGCACGCGGCTCGGTGTCACTAAGATCGACGTAAACGGTACATAGTCATACCATGCGGCGGTTTCCGGCATATTTCCCGTTACGGCGCCGGATGCGATCACCGCAAAGAAGCTGACGATCAGGACAAGTGTAAACAGGCCGTTTGTTGAGGATAAATCCTCCGGCTTGCTCGCAAGAGAGCCTCCGATCGCGGCAAGTCCGCAATAGAGCGCGAACGCGCCGATGACCATGAGCAGGGCGAGGATCACACCCGGAACAGTGAACATGCCCGACACATCACCGAGCAGATCAAAGAAGGCGAGCAGCACCATATCCGATTGCGGATTGATCATTTTTACGAGTGCGGAGCCGGCTGCAAAGCCCCCGACCAACGCTGCGATCCAAAGGACAAACTGGAGAACGCTCGCAGTGATGATCGCGAATACTTTGCCGAATACCATTGCGGCGGGTTTGACGGAAACTAAGAAGGTGTCCATCAGCTTTGAGGTCTTTTCCATGATCACGCAGTTTGCCACACCCTGTCCGTAGAAAAGAACAAGGAAGTAGAGCAGCATCATATTCACATAAGGAAGAAGCATGGATAACACCGGCTTCATTGCCGTCAGGGGGTCGTCGGGATCCTGATTTTCATCTTCTGCGGGCAGCCCGTTTGCGGTCATATGCATTGTCTGTGACACAACCGGAACGGAAAGCGCGGCAAGCGTTTCATAGGAAATACCTGCTTTTTCGCTGAGTACAAGGCGGAAGTACAGGTTGATGTAATCCTCGAGCGCTCTGGCGTCATTCTTTGATATATCGCATTCATCCGTGCGAAGCAGGTTGAAACGATAAGTCTCATTTGCGTCGATCGCAAGGATCAGGCTTGTCGGATTTGCGTCGGCAAGCTCCTTTGCATGGTCAAGATCATCCCCGCAGTCGATATACGAAATACCGGAGAAACGGACGTTTCCCATTTGGCTTAAGAAATTAAAGTCCACGGAGACGGGTGTGTTGTCCACAACATAGACTTCCGTAACAGGCGAAGGTTCGTCCGCCTTAGCGCTGTGTTTTCCGAACGCTTCCACACAGGGCATGATGATGGCCGGAAGCAGGAAGAATATGACTGCGAGCAGGATCGTGATCGTGCGATAGCTCTTTGCGTTGAGCTGTTGTGTCAGCGTAAAAGAGAATACTTGTTTTGTTGCGTTTGCCTGACTGATATTTTTCATATTATTGTACCCCCTTTGCTGAGGATGTTTTTGCCATAGAAAGCATATCGGTAAACTTTACGCGGTTTCCGCGGTGCATGAGCAGGCTTGTATAAATCCTTGCGCAGAATACGGCAAGAAGGATGACGACGGCTGCCTGCAGTACCCAGGAAACGATCAATACGCCGATGCCGATCGTCCCCATCATATAGTGGATCGGCGCACAGAATACGGATACGACAGGGATGATGCTCGTCGCATAGGCGAGAGCTGTGCTGCCGCTTGATGTCGCGATGATGGAGATCATGTAGCCTGCCATGATCAGGAGCGTCACGCCCATCGTCGCGCTTTCCGTATCTTCTGTGGAGGAGCAGCCCGTTGCCGAGAGTCCCGCGATGATCGCGAACGTTAAGAACGCGAGCAGAAGAGAGATCACGACGGCGATCACAAAAACGATGCTCATGTTCGTCAGACTGCCGGAAAACGTGAAGCTGCCGGCAAACATATCCGTCAGCGGGGCAACCGCCATAAACTGGCTGCATACAGCGCGGGATAAGACATAGCCGAGCACCATGCCGCCCATAGTCAAAAGCACATAGGTCATGGCGGCAAGGATCTTGCCGACGATCAGGGCAAGCGGCTTTACGCTTACCATCAAAAGCTCAATGAGCTTGGAAGCCTTCTCTTCAATTACGGTTCGTACAATATAGGATACCGAGAGCACGCTCACCATCATAACGACGATGGAGTAAATGAGCTGTACAATGTATTGGGTATCGAAGCGGTTCTCATCCTCTAAATAAGAATCAAACGACTGCGTGTCGGATTCCCAGGAACCCATGACAAAGGCAAGCTGCTCATTGGAGATATTCAGCGTGCGGTAGCGCACCTGATCAAATTGCTCCATGAGGAATGTGCTGAGTGCAGCCAAATCCTCATCCGACAGCTCCGTATCTTCAGCAGCGATAATGGAAAGCTGATACATGCCGGTTTGGGGATCAAAGAAGATACCGGCATACACATCGCGGGCAGCCGGCGCGTTCCAGCTTCCGTACCCAACGTCCCTGATAACGTCCCCGGTAAGTTCTATCTCCGCGTCATCATGAAAGGATGTTTCCGACCAGAACGCATCGGCAGCAGCCGCACTCTGCAGATCGGTATAGGTTAAAGCATACGGTTCGGTATCGCTGCCAAAGTAAACGTTAGAGATTTCCGAATGCCCTTCCTTGTCACCGCCGCCGTTTATGAGGGACGTGACGGGCACGGAGCCGATAGCAAACAGGATCATGATCACAAGTGATATCATATTTGCTTTATTTTTCAGGAATTGCTGCAGAGTAAAACGATAGACCATGCCGGTTCCTGTCAATTGTTCTTTATACTGTTTCATGAGCATCACCACCTACTTTTTCAACAAAGATTTCATGTAAGGACGGCTCGCGCAGGTCAAAGGTAATGACCGGAATGTGATCTGCGATCAGCATGGAGAGCAGCTCGTTTGCCTGTGCCTCACCGGTTACTTTCAACTGGTATTCATGTTCTTTTTCCGTCAGAAGCGTGACACCTGCGCGCGTGATATAGGGCGCGATGTCCTGCTCGACCTTGAGCGCAAGATTGACGCGGCCGTAGCTTTTTTTGATGTCGTTCAAATTACCCTGCAGGACGACCTTTGAGTGGTCGAGAATGGTAATGTCGGTACAGAACTCCTCGACTGTCGCCATCTGATGGCTTGACATGATCAAATACTTGCCCGCTGCGATCTCCTCGCGGATGATATTTTTGAATAAATCGGTGTTGACGGGGTCAAGACCGGAGAGCGGCTCGTCTAAGATCAGCAGCTCCGGATTGGAGATCAGAGCGGTCATGAACTGGATCTTCTGCTGATTTCCCTTGGACAACTGATCTGCAATCTTTGGTTTGTTCTTTTTTGCTTTCTTGCGCGCATTACCCGATCCGCCCTGCGCAGCATCCGCAGCCGAAGTATCCGCCGAAGCGTTCGGGTAGAGATATTCCTCTACCTCCAGACGGGCAGCCCAATACTTGATGCGCTTTTTTGCCTCCGCCTTTGGGACGCCGCGCAGACCGGCAAAATAGATCAACTGATCCATAAGTGCGTACTTCGGATACAGACCGCGTTCCTCGGCGAGATAGCCGACATTACAGGTTGCGGTGTCGAGCGGCTTTCCGTTCCAAAGCACTTCGCCAGTGTTTTTGGAGAGCATACCGAGCATCATGCGGATGGAGGTGGTCTTACCTGCGCCGTTTGTGCCGAGCAGCGCGTAAACGCCCGGCTTTTCCATTGTAAAATTCAGGTTTTCGAGTACGGTTTTATCCCCGTATTTTTTTGAAAGATTTTTTACTACGAGACTCATAAATTTCATCCTTTCCCAAAAAATAATGTGTGAGCATGCCAATTTTATAGTAAATTTTATTACAGGAGTGCGAAGCACTCTTTTGTAAGCGGGCGTCCCCGCAATACAAACAAGAAGAACCGTTATACTACCTGCTGGCGCATCAGTATGCGGTAGCTGATGAACAGGAGCAGAACCAAAAGAGCGGTTCCGATCAAAAGCCATGCGAAAAGTGGAAATCCGAAGACGATCTGCCTGACCATATGACCGATGCCGGAAAATACGGTATCCCGTTTTTCTTCCAGGTCGTCTTTGATGCGCGGGATGATAAAACAACCGAGCATCCATGCAAACCACAGCACCCAGAAAGCAAGCTTGCCAAAACGTAGGAACAACACGCCGATGAACTGTGACAGCACGACAAAAGCAAACATAAAAAAGAGTAGCATTGCCGGGGTAATGGATTCGAGGTACTTACTTTCACAGGGGTATTCGCTCCACCAGTATCGCAGTCTGAGCTGTTCGGTCAGCGAGACGATAAAAAGTGCGGCGACACCGGATACTACAACGATCAATGCACACAGCACGCTGCCGGCAAAAAAACTTTTTCGCGTGCGGCTCATGCCGACGGCGATTTGAAAATTCCGCTGGACAATCAGCATGGCAAAGAGAAAAATGACACCCATAAAGGCGATCACCGACATTAAAAACGCCATTTCAAACGTTTGCGGATTTTCGGCTCTGACCTCGGAAACGCGCATGAGAACTTCGAAGAAAATCGTACCGAACAGACCGAAGCCAAAGACAAAGAAAAAAGTTATGAAGTAAAAAGGGATTCCCTGCCGGAGCATGGGAAGCAGTGTTTTTTTCATAGCGCCAGATCTCCTTTGCATGCAAGAGATTTTAGGAAATATCGTATACGCGAGTTTTGCAAAAAGTGCGAAGCACTTTTAAGCGAAATCTCGCAAAGAATGCGGAGCATTCTTTTTTAGCGATTGACCGCAGCTTTATGAAGGATCACATAATGGATGACAACGCTGCCGGCAAGCAGAATGAGCAGACCCCAAAGCAGTAAATAGGGAATGCCGTCTCCGATCGGCTTGATGATGGAGAATAAAAAGCTCGATTCGGAAAACAGCGCAACGGAGCAAAAACCGACGACCCCGCCGAACAACCCTGAACAGATGCTCATGACAATCGCAGCGGCTCTGCCAAAGCATAGGACGAGTCCGCCAAGCAGCGCGCCCAACCCGACGGCAATGGAAAAGAGCCCGATGAAGGAAGGCAGCAGCTTTAGGAATCCAAGTCCGCTAAGATCCGTAAAAAGCATGCAGTAAATTCCTGACAGCGCCAAAATGGCGGAAACGATCAACAGCATCATCCACTGTGTTCCCCAAAAAATTTGTCTTCGCGTACCGCTGCAGGAAAGCACGATCGGCGGAATGACCAGATAGTGCCCCATACTGAGTGTTGCGATAAAGATGCACAGGATCAGTAAAATCATGATGAAGAAGGATTCCTCGCCGAGGTTCTCGGGCCGCCGCACGTATCGAATCAGGAAGCATATGACCGCCGCGAGGAAACAAAGTCCGATATATTGTGCCGCCATGATGCTGAAATAGCGGATAGAACGTGAAAAGCCTTTCATAAAGAATCCTCCGTGTTGCCAACCGAAACATCTGCGCCTTGGGTCTGCGGTTCCTTTCCGCACAGCGCGATCAGCAGATTTTGCAGATTGACGCTCTGGCAGCATATGTCATAGCCGTCTGCGATCCGCTGTCCTTCCTTCAGAAGAACGGTCATGGCCTTGCTCCTGCCAAGTTTTTCGGGGTGATATACGGTGAGTCCCGCTGTCGCCGCGTCCACATCCTCCGCCTTGCCGCTGATATGAACGGCGCGTTCTAAGAGCGTCTGCGTGGACTCCTTCAAAAGAATCCGGCCGTCGTTCAGGAAGATCGTCTCCTCGAACAGGCTCTCCGCCTCCTCGATGATGTGCGTGAAGATGAGGAACGTGCGCCCCGTTTCGGTATAGTCGTCAAGAAGCTCCCGGTAAAAAGCATCGCGGGCGATCACGTCCAGGCCTGCAACGGGCTCGTCGAGGAATGTGATGTCCGATTTGCTTGCAAGCGCGATCACGATCGTCACCATCGACATCATTCCTTTGCTCAGCTTGCAGATCTTCTTTTTGGGATCCAGTTCAAAATCCCTGACGAGACGGTCGGCAAGTGATTGATCCCAATTGGGAAAAAAGTATGAGGCGGACTTTAAGTAATCTCTGACCTTTAAACTGTTGGCACCCCATCCTAACACAGGATTTAATTCTCTGGAAAAACAAATATGGTCAAGCGCCGCCTGATTTTCCCAGACAGGCATGCCGTTATAAGTGACCGTACCGCTTGTGATAGGGCTTTGTGCGGTGAGAACAGACAGCAGCGTCGTCTTGCCCGCGCCGTTTCTGCCGATCAGACCGTAGATCTTATTCGGTTCAATCTCTAAGTCGATGCCGTGCAGAATCTCTTTTTTGCCGTATTTCTTGACAAGATCATTACAGATCAGTTTTCCGGTGCTCATCAGTCTTTGGTACTCCTTTCGTAATTGCCGTCAATCATGGAAATCAGTTCGTCGCGGCTGATGTTTAAGCGTTTTGCTTCTTCCAAAATAGAATACAGGTAAGTATCGAAAAATGCGTCCCGCCGCCGCTTTCGGATACATTCCTTTGCGCCGGCGGCAACAAACATGCCGATACCGCGTTTTTTATAGAATATGCCCGCGTCCACTAAGAGATTGATGCCTTTTGCCGCCGTTGCCGGATTGATGGCGTAAAGCTTTGCAAGCTCGTTCGTGCTGGGAACGCGTTCCTCTTCAAGAAGGACATCGCGGAGAATATCGTTTTCCAGCATTTCGCTGATCTGCAGGTAGATGGACTTTTCCTGTGACAGATATTCGTTCATATGTCCTCCTTTCTGGGTTCGTGGGTTCATTACTTGTGTAACTAACCATACAACCAAAAGAAAATGCTGTCAATACCTTTTTGCATTCTTTTGCTAAAAATTTTTACAAAAAAGGCGGATACTGTTATAATAAGCGTACTTAGGAACGGAAAGGTGTGGATAACGGAATGGACGTGAATGTATTTTATCAGACGCTGGACGATCTGTTTGCAAATAATGAGCTTGCGCAGGTGGAACCGTATCTGACAGCATCGCTCTCGCAGGCAAAAGAGGATGAGGACTGGCAGGCGTATATTGCCATCTGTAATGAAATGATCGGATTTTATCGGAGCATCTCACAACATGAGAAAGCCTATCAGGCGTCGGAGGATGTGCTTCTGCTGATGGAGGAACTGCAGCTTGAGGATACGGAGCATTTTGCAACGGTGCTGCTCAATTCGGCGACGGCGTACCGCGCGGGCGGACGTTATCGGGATGCGTATGAGCAGTATATGAGAGCCGCGGGCATTTATGCGGGGCTGATTCCGCCCGAGGATTACCGATTTGCAGGGCTTTACAATAATATGAGCATGCTTTTAGAGGCGATGGATGAGAATGAGCAGGCGGCGGGACTTGCCGAACAGGCGCTTGCGATCATCAAAAAGCAGCCGGATGCGCGGATGGAGGAGGCGACGACGCTGACGAATCTTGCGCTGATCAAATTTAAGCTTTCCAAAACGGAGGAGGCGGAGCGGCTGCTCGGGGAGGCTGTCGCGCTATTTGAGGAAGCGGGGGAACAGACGGACGCGCATTACAGCGGCGCGCTTGCGGGACTTGCCGAGGCGGCTTTCCGCAGGGAAGATTATGCGTGCGCACTTACCTATTATGACAGGGCGTGCGAGGAGGTTTTGAAGCATTTCGGGGAAAACGCAAGCTATGCGATTCTTTTGGAGAATTGTGCCGCCGTCTGCGAGCGGACCGGAGACGAGGCGCGCAGGCAGGAATATTTATCGCGCGCAAAACGCGTACGAGAGGCGCTGGAGCAGTAAAATACCCCGTCACAAGAAGCGGGGCATCAAACTTGATGAGGATGAGTGAAATGGCGATCAAGGGATTGGAGCTGTCGGAGCGGTTTTATGCGGAAGCCTTAAAGCCGATGCTTTCGGAACGCGTTCCGGCGCTGTGTGATAAATGGGCAGCGGGGCTTGTCGGGCATGGGTCGGAGTGTTACGGTTATGACGATGCGCTTTCCGTCGATCATGATTATGGAGCGGACGTCTGCATCTGGCTGACAAAGGCGGACTATGAAACATACGCGGGCGCGGTGCAGGCGGTATATGAGGATGCGCGCAATGCATGGGCGCAGGCGGCGCAGGAACGCTACGGCATAGTCCCCCGAAAGCAGACGGCGCAGGGAGTGGGACGTGTCGGGGTGTTGGAAATCCGGACATTTTATTACGGACTGCTCGGCACGGACAGGCTGCCGGACACAAATAAGGAATGGCTTGCACTGCCGGAAGAACGGCTTGCCGCAGCGACGAATGGACGCGTGTTTGAAGACCATGCGGGCGAATTTCTTGCGTTCCGGGAAGGCCTGCTTGCCTATTATCCCGAGGATGTGCGCAGAAAGAAAATGGCGGCGCGCACGGCAGTGATGGCGCAGAGCGGGCAGTATAATTATGCGCGCTGCATGCGCAGGGGAGAATATCTGGCGGCGGAGCTTGCGCTTTCAGAGTTTGTGCGCGCGGCATGTTCCCTTGTCTATTTGTTGAACCGGAAATATTGTCCCTTTTATAAGTGGATGCACAGGGGCTTACAAGATATGACGGTACTGTCGGAAGTGGGCGACATGCTGATGCTTCTGACAGATGTGACAGATTCTAAGCAGAAATGGCAGTCGGGTGAGGCGCAGTCGGACGGAAGGCTTTTGATCGTCGAGGCGGTCTGCCAGGTGATTGCGCAGGAGATTCATGAGCAGGGACTCACAACGACGGCGGACACTTATCTGGAAGCGCATGCCGATGAGCTGATGCGCGGCATTCAGGATGAAGCGTTAAGGGGAATGCATGTTTTACAGGATTGCTGAAGGGGTATGCTAAGGAAGTGCCTTCATCGTGTTTCCCTATCGAAAATAAGGGGGATCCGTTATTTGTGTAACGGGATCAGCGGATCCGGAAAGTAATATTTTCTCCCATGTTCGGGTGTGCGTACGAATAGAAGAAATCAACGGCGAACAGGAGGCAGAGCGCGCCTAAGAGTACGTGCAGAAATCTCATGCCGCGGATGCGGTGCAGCGAGAGCGTCTGCGGAATGCGTCTTAGCAGAGGCAGCAGGCGGCGTTCGAGCAGCAGGCCGCCGAGTCCGAAAAACACAAAGGAGATCAGGCAGACTTTTCCGCCGATGGAAAGCGGCCAGCCGGTATAATCCCAATAGCGCACATGGCGGCGTGTCTCCAGATACAGCCCGAGAAAATATTCCGTTACCGTGCAGACAAGGGCGGATACGAGAAACAGCAGGGGGAGCCGTTTTTTGAGGCGGTCGGGAATCTTTTCAAGAAGACCGGCGAGCAGGACGGCGCCGAAGCCGTAGATCGGCAGCCACGGACCATGAAAAAAGCCGCGGTTGATAAAGGAACCGTCCAGAAAAAAATAGAGCAGGATTTCCCACAGGTATCCCGATACGGATACGGTGAAAAAAAGAAGCAGCATGGTAGTAAGTTGTTCGTGTGTGCGTTTGCGTTGTGTTTTCATATGGTTAGTGTTTCCGTAAAGCGCGGAAAAGAATGCGGGAGCGGATGGTAAATATTGTCTCTTTCAAGTTGAATGCAGCGGCAGGGTATGGTATGATTGATTGTCAGTGTGACGGAAAAACTCGAGTCGGAAACGGTATGATTTTGTTGCTGCGGAGGATGATAAAGATATGGAACAGAGCTATCAGGTAAGACCATTGAAAAAAAAGGGAATGTTCCGCGTGAGTGTTCCGGGGTCGAAAAGTATTACGAACCGTGCGCTGATGCTGGCGGCGCTCTCTGACGAAACATGTACGCTGGAAGGCGTTTTGTTCAGCGAGGATTCCCGTGCATTTTTGTCCTGTCTTGAAAATCTGGGATTTCAGCTTCAGATTGAAGAAAATGACAAGCGCGTCACAATATGCGGAACCGGAGGGAAAATTCCGAAGCCGCAGGCAGAGATCCATGTGCAGAGCGCCGGTACGGCGGCGCGCTTTCTCACCGTGATGCTTGCGTTTGCAGGCGGTGATTATGAAATTCATTCCTCCGAACAGATGGCAAAGCGTCCAATGGAGCCGCTGTTGTCCATACTGGAGCAGGGCGGAGCCGGGATCGACTATCATGGCGAGAAGGGGCATTTTCCGTTTACGCTTCACGCGCATGAGATGAAATTATCAGAAGTAAAAATTGACACAAGCGTCAGCAGCCAGTTTGCGAGCGCGCTCTTAATGGCGGCGGCGCTTCTGCCGGACGGACTTACCATACATATGGAGGGAAGCCGCACGGCGGGGGCATATATCCGTATGACGCTTGCCATGATGGAGCAGTTCGGACTTGCCGTGTGCAGGCAGGGGGAAAACAGTTATCATGTGGCGGGAGGACAGCGTTTCGGCAAAACGCGCTATCAGGTGGAACCCGATGTATCGGGAGCCGCATATTTTTACAGTATGGCGCCGCTTTTGGGCGTGGATGTGTTTGTGCAGGGAGTGCATGAGCAGTCGCTTCAGGGAGACATACAATATGTCGGGCTGTTAAAAGAGCTTGGCTGTGTTTTGGAGGATACGGAGGGCGGACTCATTGTGCGCGGAGCGGGTGTGACGCATTATGCCGGACTTCGCGTGAATATGCGTGATTTTTCCGATCAGACCATGACGATGGCGGCGCTTGCCGTTTATGCCGACAGTGTGACGGAAATTGTCGGTGTGAAACATATCCGCAAGCAGGAATCCGACCGCATTGCGGCAATCGCAAACGAGCTTAACCGGATGGGTATCCGCTGTGAGGAGCTTCCGGAGGACGAGGGAATCCGCATTTATCCGGGGACGCCGAAGCCGGCGCTGGTAAAGACGTATTGCGATCATCGCATGGCAATGGCGTTTGCCTTGGTCGGACTGCGCACGGAAGGGATTGTGATCGACGATCCGGGCTGCTGCAAGAAAACATTCGAGAATTATTTTGACGTTCTGGAAGAATTGTATTGAGAAGCAATATTGAAACTTTATGGTGAAAGAAACAGTCTAATCAGTAGGCCTTACAAAGGGGAACAGTTGTGAGACAGAGCAGGGAAGAGATGATAAGCGGAATACTGATGGAAAATTACCAAAAGTATTACCGATTGGCATATAGCTATGTACGCAGCGAACAGGACGCCTTGGATATCGTACAGGAGGGAGCCTACAAAGCGATCTCCCGCGCACATACGCTGCGCAATGAGGCATTTGCGGGTACATGGATCTATCGGATCATGATGAATGAGGCGGTCAATTTTGTACGCCGGAACAGACGGGAATATACGGAGGTGCAGGAGGATATGCTGTCAAAGGAGGACAGCTATCAGGATATTGACCTGCACAAGGCGGTCGATGCGCTGACCGAGGAAGAACGGGCGATCATTACCCTGCGTTTTTTTGAGGATCTGACGATCGAACAGGTGGCGCAGGTGCTGAATCTGAATTTAAGCACGACAAAGAGCCGGCTTTATCGGGTTCTTGAGAAATTAAAAATTGCGTTGGGCGATAGGGAATAACTTAGAGGTTCAATAAAAAACGCGAAAAATTCGGGGGGGGGGGGTAAAAATGGATCGGAATGATGAATGGCAGCAGCTCATTGATGAGTATCGCGAAATACAAGTGCCGCAGTCTGCCCGTGACAGGATACAGGATGCGATCCTGCGCGGAAAAAAGCATGTGGCAAAGCGGCGGAGAGCGGCGTATATCCGTGCGGCGGTATCCGGTGCGGCTGCGGTTGTTCTGATTCTTGTTCTTTTGCCGAATCTGAACGCGCATATGGCGGACCGGATGGGCAGGGTGCCTGTGGTCGGCAGATTTTTCAGAACAGTAACGCTCAGAGAATATTCCAGCGCCCATACGGAGAGCGCCGCTGACGAGAATGGGGTGCCGATGGCGTTGGATGCGGGAACTTACGGAGAACTGATCGCGGAGGACGATGCGGTCTGTGAGGATGCAGATGCGTTTCCGGCTGCAGGCAGGTCCCTTGCGGAGCCGGCGGAAGAGGACGGGGTCGAAGCGCTTTCGGACGATCTGGGAGTCCCGGTAGAAGGAAACGGGATGAATGCGGGCGGATACACGGAACGGATCGTGGAGCGCTTTGAAGAAGAAAACGCCCGTGACGGCGGTCGTCTGGAACTGACGGGCTATGAGGTAGTAACGGACAGCGACGAGTGGTTCACACTGATCATTTACGCAAACGAACGCGGCGGTGAGGAATATCATGAGCTGCGCAGATACTACAATATCGATAAACAGCGGGATATGGTGATGACGCTCGGTGAGCTTTATAACGGCAGGGATTATGTCGCGATCATCAGCGACGAGATCTTAAATCAGATGGAGGCAGGGAATGCGCAGCGTTCTGCGGAGGAAACTGCCGCGCAGGAAACGGAGAAATCAGAAAGCGATATCGTCGTCTTTACACAGATCGACGAAAACCAGAATTATTATATTAATGAGGACGGCAATCTGGTCATCGTACTGGATCAAAGCCAGACGAACACCGACGAGGACGGACATAGCGAATATGTGATCCTTACGGAATTATTAGAGTGAAATACCCCGCAGCAAGCTGCGGGGTATTTCACTTTCGCGGTATTCGCAAAATGTCTGCTGCGCAGCCGCATGGCTCATTGCTCGCGGGAATAACGGGAGTGCTCAGCGCTTCATGCTGCCGCGGTCGCCGTGCAGAACGCGCTGCTGCACAGAGGCGTCAGGGGAGATCAGATTTCCTTTCGCGTCATAATAGGTGAGCAGGGAGGAATTTCTTGCAGGCGTGCGTCTGCCGTCCTCCGATAAAAGAGAACGGAAGTGATTGCGGTCGCCGGATTTCAGTGCATGCAGGATGCGGGCGTCGTTTGCGGCGTGCAGCGGATCTTGCGCCGTGGTATTCCCGTCGGCCGTATTGCCGCTGTCCGTATTGCTGACTGCCGCGTGGTCTGTCGCGGCAGCATCGTCAAGGGGCTCTGTCCGGTCCGATGGGTTCTCATCCTTAGGAAGCGTTTCGTCTAATTCTTCTTTTGTCAGAACCGCCGCATCTTCTTTCTCGGACGGAGTTTCCCATATGGCAGTCCAAAGCTCCCGCAGAAACTGTCGCGCGCGGGCAAAAAAAGTGCGCAGAACATCCGTAAAGGACGGTTCTGCCGAAGCCGCCTTCTGGTAGGACGAGGGATTCGTTTCCGTCAGTTCTTTCAGTTCTAAAGCGGCGGCAGCCTGAAAAGAGCCTGCCTGCTTTTTTACCGCCTCATCGGTCTTATCATCCTTATCGGAGGACGGCTCGTAAAGAACGCCCTCTTCGGCATAATCTAAATTAAATTTTCCCTTTTCTGTATTCGAGCCGTCAATCTTTTTGGACTGTTTTTGCCTTTGATAGTCCTGATAGACCGGGTCGCGGATCGGATCGATCATAGTTTTCTCCCAATCGTTGTTTTTTTGCAGAGAATCTTATATAATTATATCGGTATTGTAACAAAGAAACTAAGGGTTACGCAAGAAAAAGGAGGAGTTACTTTATGGAAGAGTTATTATCGCTGCCGGTCATCATTACGGCCGTTGCCGTACTGCTGGTCGTGATCTTATTTGCAATCGGGTATGTGAAGGCGCCGCCCGATATGGCGTTTATTATTTCCGGTATCAAGAAAAAATCAAAAATCGTGATCGGAAAGGCGAGCATCCGCGTTCCGTTTTTTGAGCGGTTGGATAAGCTGAACCTGCGCCTGATCCCGATCGACGTCAAGACGAGCAACGCAGTGCCGACGGCGGATTACATCAACATCAACGTGGATGCGACCGTCAATGTCAAGATCAGCAATGAGCCGGATAAGCTGCGGCTTGCTGCTGAGAATTTCTTAAATAAAAATACCGAATATATCGCAAGCGTGGCGAGAGAGGTGTTGGAGGGTAATGTCCGCGAGATCGTCGGTAAGATGAAATTAGAGGAGATGGTCTCCGACCGCCAGAAGTTCGCGACACTGGTAAAAGAGAACGCGGAGCCGGACTTAGCGGCGATGGGACTCGATATCATCAGCTTTAACGTGCAGAATTTTGTGGACGGCAACGAAGTCATTGAAAACCTCGGTATCGACAATATCGTAAAGATCAAAAAAGCGGCGGCGATCGCGCGTGCCGAGAGTGAGAGAGATATTAAAGTAGCGCAGGCGTCGGCGGATAAGGAGTCGAACGATGCTGCCGTTGCTGCACAGACGGAGATCGCGAAGCGTCAGAACGAGCTGGCGATCAAGAAATCGGAGCTGCAGCAGGAATCCGACACGAAAAAGGCGATGGCGGACGCGGCATACGAGATTCAAAAAGAGGAACAGCGTAAGACGATCGAGATCACGACGGCGAACGCAGATATTGCGCGTCAGGAGCGGGAGATCGAGTTAAAGCAGAAAGAGGTTGCCGTTAAGGAGCATGCGCTTGAGGCGGAAGTCAAGAAACAGGCGGAAGCGGATCGTTATGCGGCACAGCAGAGAGCGGATGCGGCGCTTTATCAGAGACAGAAGGAAGCGGAAGCAAAGCAGTTTGAGGTACAGCATGCCGCAGAGGCAAGACAGTTCGAGATCGAGAGAGAAGCGCAGGCAAGAAAAGCGCAGGCAGAAGCGGAGCGCTACGCGAAGGAGCAGGAGGCAGAAGGTATCCGCAAGGTCGGAGAGGCGGAGGCAGCCGCGATTCAGGCAAAGGGTCTTGCCGAGGCGGAGGCGATGGAAAAGAAAGCCGAAGCGTATGCGAAGTACAATAAGGCTGCTGTGGCGGAAATGATGATTCAGGTATTGCCTGAGGTAGCGGCGAAGATCGCCGAGCCGCTTAAGCAGATCGATAAGATCACGATCATCGGCGGGGAAGGAAGCGCAAACGGCGTGGAGCAGGTTGCGGGAAATGTGCCTGCCGTGATGGCAAAGCTGTTTGAGAGCATGAAAGAGACGACTGGTATTGACTTAGCGGAAATCGTCAAGGCGGACACCTACGACGCGAAGGTGAACCGCAACGTGAACCTGACGGGTCTTGACGACGTTCATGTAGTTGTGGAACCGAAAGAAACATTATAGCCCCATTGCCCGACAGATCAGATATAAAAGACCGAGATGGACGGGGTAGAATGCGTAAAAAACATATTTCAGACTGAGTCCGCGCTGCCCGTTATATTTGGAGATCGGAATGAGCATGAGGAATGCCGTGACTTCCGAAACGTCCATGAGCGTCAGGCAGATACAACCTGCGAACATGGATCTTACGGGGTGTTTGCGGAGAGCATACATCAGAGCGATCGTGATAACGCCCATGCCGGCATAGTCAGTCTTGAGCAGATCGGCGGCATACGCCGCGAAGCAGAGGATCGCGAGATCCGCACCGATGATCTGAGCCCGCAAAAGTCCGTGCTTTTTGGAAATGAGAATGAGAATCAGCGCGGTAATGGCGCTATAGATGCCGGCGCATAGGATCCAAAATTGAAATGCGCTCAGCCCCGGATCGAGGAACTCGCCAAGCAGCGCATAGGTCAGATTATCGAGCAGGAGGCTGCCGTAGCCGCCGACACAGACAATGCCGGTGATCAGGCAGATCATGCCCGGCACACCGCCCTTAAGCCGCTCGAGGCATTCTTTAAAAAAGGAAAAAGCGCACATGGCGAGCAGACCAAGGAACAGGGTAAAGAATACGTTCTGATAGCCTGCATAAAACCATTTCCCGCGAAAAGCGAAATCAAAGGGAATCTCGGAGATGAAGGCAAACAGAAGCAGACGCAGCGCGTATTTGATACGGTTGTGCGTATGTAGGAAGCCCTCCACAAGCAGGAAACAGAAAATGGGAAAGCCAAAGCGGCCGATCAGGCGCATTGCCATATAGGAGATATAAAGAAGCCTGTGTCCGGCGATCCATGCCGGCATCAAATCGTTGTTTGACATGGCGAGCATGTAACCCTCGCGCATCATCATGCGTTCCAGGATGACTGCGGCAGTGTGATCGATCAGCATGGCAATGATGGCGATCAGTTTGATCGTGCTTCCGGTGAATCCTTTTTTGGCAGGAGATGAGAACGCGGCGCCTGTAGCACCTGCTGTTGTGGAATTTGCAGTAGTCATAATAAAACTCCTTGTTGTGTAGATTTGCCTAACGGGAAATTCCCATCGGGAATTTCTTGATGGGAGACTCCAAATGGGAGTCTCCCATTGTATGCAGGCGATATTATTCTATAACAATCAAAGAAACAGGTCAATCATTGCGATTAAATAAAAAGGACGGAGGGTATTTTTTTATGGAAAAACAGTATCAAAAGGTACATTTGGGGAAGGCGGCATGCGGGCTCGACTTAGGAGACGGCAGCGAGCGCGCGGAGTATGTGAATCAGGATTATATTTTATGGAAGCTGAAACGGCCGCACCGCTGCGTCAACATCATGTATACGCTGTACCCGCACGATGAACAGTGGCCGCAGCGTATCAGCGAGGCTTGCAAGGATATGGAGATTCATTTTCAGTGGGATTATCCGTATGACGATTATTTCCCGTATGGGGTGGGCGGGCAGCCTTTTGAGCAGATGAAGGATATTCGCAGGCACGGACAGGATGTACTGTTGACGCTGACCGTGGACTGCGGGCTTTCGGATGACGAGCTGCGCGCGGTCGCACGCGACTTGCGGCAGTTCGGCAGAATGCGCATTCGTATCAATCATGAGTGCACGGGGGACTGGTTTACGCACAATAAGCGTTACAGTTTTGAGGAGATCGGACAGTTTTTCGTACGCTTTGACCGGATCATCAAGGAGGAAGCCCCGAACGTGCAGACGATCCTCTGCGCGGGATTTTTGAAAGATGACGGCTCGGAGATGGAGCAGGAGAAAGCGCTCATAGACGCGTACAAGGCGGCGGATATTTGGTCGGCGGACCGTTATCTTGCGCTCCATTATGGCTGGCCCTACGACATTGCGGAGGCCGGCGGCGGAAAATATACCGCGACAAGTGTGGAATATACATTTGAAGCTTACAAAAAGACGGCGGCGTATTTGACGAAGCTTTGCGGTGCAAAGCCGATGACGACGGCGGAGTTTAACGTGGACGGCGATGTGACCGGGGCGGCAGAACAGGGCGAGGCGGTGAAGCGCTTTGCGTGGAAAGTGCGCGACGAGAAGGCGGATTGGTTTCAGGGCATTTCCATGTATCAGTTCCGCGACAGGGGAAGACTTGGCTTGGAGCAGGAAGACCCGAATAATAAGGCAGTCGGCATTGAACAGCCACTGTTAAAGGATTATCAGGAGATTCTTGCAGACCCGTATTTTAATCCGGTCATGACTGCGGGAGAGCAGGCGCAGTTTCCGGCGGTACTGCGCTGGGGTGGCTCGGAGGATGCGGACGGAATCTGCGTTCCGGTCACGTTTGAGAAGCAGCCGGACTTCTGTGAGATCACGATCGAGGATGAGATTGGCATGATGCTTAACGTAAACGGACGCTGGTTTTATAAAGCGCCCGCCACAAAGACGATCGATCTGATGCCGGCGTTTTGGGAGAATCCGGTCGCGGCAGGACAGACGGTTACCGTATCCATGTTTGCACCGCCTGCGGACGGTATCAATCCGGTGACGGACAAAGACGACTGGGCGACGAATTATTATGCCGAGTTAAAGAGCGCACCGCAGTTTCGGATCCGCTATGAAGTACCGGGCAAGGTCGGATGAGAAACGCGTGAGGAGAGTTCGGATTGCGCAAAACAGGTAATCCGGTGCAGGGATAGCGAAAAGAGGAGCGAAGGTATGCGCGAAAAAACAGCGTCCGCCGTGACGGTGATCGGCGGAAGCGACGGTCCCACCAGTATTTTTTTAGCGGGCGGAGGAAAAATAAAAGAGAAGAATCTGTACCGCAGATGGAAAAGGACTTATCATAATATCAGGCGGAAGTGGAAGCGTGCGAGAGCGGCGAGGAGCATTCGGCCCGGCGCGCACAGCATGGACGAGCTTACGGCATACATGATCGAACGCTACGGCGCGGTCGAGGTGCCGCACGACGATGCGACCTATCTTGAGAACTGCAAAAATATGCAGGCGGCGCTTGCAATGAAGTATCATCCGGAGCTGGTGGGAGAAAAACCCCAAAAGCCGGACAGAGAAGCGTTACAAAAGATGGGGGAAGAAGAACGGAAGCAAGTATTAGAGAAGTTCATGGAGGAGTGCACGCGCATGCAGGAGCGTGCTGCTGCGTTGGCGGAAAATAGGGTGCCGATGGACTATCGCTGCTATAAGATCACGCCGGGCGAGTGGAGCGAGGTACATATCGAACTGGAAAAAGAGCATGGTCTTTTGATGGGCGGATGCAGTGCGTCAAATATGCGCCGCCACGGAGGAAAGCGGCTCATGAAGCAGGCGCAGGGTATCATGGCGGATATTCACCGCTACTACGGCGTGACCGAGGAGGACATCCGACAAAAGAGCGAGCGGTATCATGATCTGCTCGTCGTGCTGACGGAAGCGGGGGTTTGATCTTTGATCTGGATATCATACTAAACGAATGTTGAACTTTTATGGATTTGTGTTATCCTAACTTTATATTTATACTTACTCTCCGTATAAGCGAAAGGAAATCATCATGATTTTGTATCACGGCAGTAATATGGAAGTGAAAGAACCGAAATTGATTCCGTCTAAAAGATTGTTGGATTTTGGAGCAGGGTTTTACCTGACCAGTGATTTTGAACAGGCGAAAAAATGGGCATTTCGTACAACCAATAATCGTGAAACAGGCATCCCGACCGTTTCGATCTTTGAAATTGAGCAGGGAGCATTTGAAAAACTAGAATCACTGATATTTGAAGCCGCAAACAAAGAATGGCTCAGATATATTGCGGCAAACAGAACAGGAAAACCTACGGACGGGGAGTATGATGTAGTGATAGGTCCGGTTGCGAATGACCAAGCTATTCGGACTGTAAATAATTATCTGAAAGGATACTTCCCGGAAGAGATAGCCATACAATTGCTTCTTCCCCAAAAGCTCAAGGACCAGTATGTTTTCAGATCAGAGAAGTCTCTTACTGTTTTGAAATTTGTGGAGGCGAAAAGCGTATGAAGCGATTAGAACCGGAAACGATTGATTATTATAATGTTGAAGTTGTTCAAATGATCGCCCAAAAGTATGGATATAGTTATTTAGATGCACTTCGGGTATTTGTTTCATCCAAAACACACGAAATGCTGGAAAACGAAGAATATGGTATGACTTCATTTGGCGCTGGCGCAATATTTGAGATATGGGAAAGCGAGAAAATAACAGGAGATCCAAGAAACTCTGTCTATATAAGAGGTGAGTAAGATGTCAGAGGAAATGAAATTCTTTATGTATTTATTAGAATTTTATGCGGCATATAAAAAAAGGAAGACAGGCGATGTGCTAAAGGAATGGGATGCACATGGCATTACGCAGACAATTTTGGATAATTATTGGGGCTATCATACAGAGCGGATCGAGAATGCATATATGGACATTGACAGTCTGCTTGCAACAGGGAAGCACGCTTGCGCTGTCCCTGTTTTGGAATGATAGCAGATTCCTACAACGCAAATAGTGTTCCCACAAAATGGACGAGGAGGGCGGCGAGCCATGCGATCACGCATTGTCCGATGACGACGGCGCATGCCCATTTCGCGCCAAGCTCCCGCCTGACAGCGGCGATCGCCGCAACACAGGGGGTATAGAGCAGACAGAATACGAGCAGCGAAGCGGCGTTAACCGGCGTCAGAAGCCCATAGAGCAAGGCTTCGGAAGGAATGAGCACGGAAAGCGTTGCCACAACGCTTTCTTTTGCCATAAAGCCGGTGATCAGCGCCGTCGAAATCCGCCAGTCTCCAAAACCGAGCGGCGTAAAGACCGGCGCGATCAGCCCCGCAAGAAGCGCGAGTATGCTGTCCTGCGAGTCGGAAACCATATTAAAATGCAGGTTGAACGTCTGCAAAAACCAGATCACGATCGTGGCGATAAAAATGACCGTGAACGCCCGCTGCAGGAAGTCTTTTGCCTTATCCCACAAAAGCTGCATGACGTTTTTGAAGCCCGGCAGACGATAGTTGGGAAGCTCCATGACAAAAGGGACAGGTTCGCCGCGGAAAAGGCTGTTTTTCATGATGAGCGCAGCGAGAATGCCGACCGCGATGCCGCCGAAATAGAGCAGGATCATGATAAGCGCGCCGAAACGGGGGAAAAACGCCGCGGTAAAAAAGCCGTAGATGGGCAGCTTGGCGGAGCAGCTCATAAAAGGCGTGAGCAGGATCGTCATTTTGCGGTCGCGCTCGGATGAGAGCGTCCGGCTTGCCATGACGCCGGGAACCGTGCAGCCGAAACCGATGAGCATCGGCACGATGCTGCGCCCGGAAAGTCCGATCTTGCGCAATAATTTATCCATTACAAAAGCAACGCGCGCCATGTAGCCGCTGTCCTCCAGCATGGATAAAAAGAAAAATAGCGTCACGATGATCGGCAGAAAACTTAAGACGCTGCCGACGCCGTTAAAAATGCCGTCGATGAGGAGCGAATGCAGGGCCTGATTCACGTGACCCGCCGTGAGCGCGGCGTCGGTGATGCCAGTCAGCCAGTCAATACCCATGGCAAGCAGGTTTTGCAGTCCTAAGCCGATGACATGGAACGTCAAAAAGAATACGAGCGCCATAATGCCGATAAATGCCGGGATGGCAGTATATTTTCCGGTCAGGAAACGGTCAATCTTACGACTTCTGATATGCTCCCTGCTCTCTCCTGCCTTGATAACGGTTTCGCTGCATATTTTTTTAATAAAATGAAAACGCATATCCGCGATGGCGGCCGCACGGTCAAGTCCGCGTTCTTTTTCCATCTGTACGATGGCATGCTCCAACATGTCTAACTCATTTTCGTCTAAGTCGAGCGCATCCAGAATATTTTGATCTCCTTCAACAATTTTGGACGCAGCGAAGCGGATCGGAATCTCTGCGTTTTTTGCGTGATCCTCGATCAAATGCATGATGCCGTGGATGCATCGGTGCACGGCGCTTCCCTCATCGTCGGCGCTGCAAAAATCCATGCGCTGCGGACATTCCTGATATTTGGCGACATGGACGGCGTGCTCGATCAGCTCGTGGATGCCTTCGTTTTTGGCTGCGGAGATCGGCACGACGGGAACGCCGAGCGCTTCCTCCATCTCATTGATCAGGATGGAACCGCCGTTTTCGCGCACTTCGTCCATCATATTGAGCGCAACAACCATGGGAATGTTTAATTCCATGAGCTGCATTGTCAGGTAGAGGTTCCGTTCGATGTTGGAGGCGTCCACGATGTTGATGATGCCCTTCGGCTTTTCCTTCAGGATGAAGCCCCGCGTCACAAGCTCCTCATTGCTATAAGGAGACATGGAATAAATGCCGGGGAGATCGGTGATGAGTGTATTCGGACAGCCTTTGATGACGCCGTCCTTGCGATCGACCGTGACGCCGGGGAAATTGCCGACATGCTGATTGGAACCTGTCAGTCGGTTAAACAGCGTGGTCTTTCCGCAGTTCTGGTTTCCCGCGAGTGCAAAGGTGAGCGTTTCGGAATCGGGGAGGGGGTGTTCCTCCTCCTTGCTGTGATATTTGCCGCCTTCGCCGAGACCGGGGTGCGGAATGGGCTTATTGTTTCGTTCTTTTTGTATCTGTTCCGCTGCGGGCGACGCTTCGGTGATCGTGATCTGCGCGGCGTCGGCAAGACGTAGCGTCAGCTCGTAGCCGTGAAGCAGCAGTTCCATCGGGTCGCCCATCGGTGCGAATTTGACCAAAGTCACTTCCACGCCCGGGATTAGACCCATGTCGAGAAAATGTTGGCGCAGCGCGCCCTCCCCTCCGACGGAAAGGATGACGGCGGATTTTCCGATTGCCAAGTCTTTGAGTGTCATGAGAAAGCCTCCTTCGGCGTATGTATCATAGGATGTCGTTATGTAAGTCTGCACCCATTGTAGCACATTACGAGAAAGAATTCGTATTTTTTGCAAATTTTTGAAAATATTTCTGAAAAATACTTGCAATATGGTATGGGGAGAAGTTACTATAAAGGTGATTCTTCATAAATAAATTATTATACAGGAACGGGTGAAGAGTGATGGAAAAAAAGAAAACAATACTTATAGCAGACGATGCGGATATTAACCGCGAAATATTGAAGGTAGTCTTTAAGGAACAGTTTCGTATCCTTGAGGCGGCGGACGGCGCGCAGGCGATCGAGATCCTGGATGCCGGACATGATGAGATCGTGATGTTGTTCCTTGACCTGATGATGCCGAAAAAGAACGGCTTGGAGGTCATGGAGCATATGACCGAAAAGGGCTATATGGATCGGATTCCGGTTATTATGATCACGGGAGAAGCAACGGCGGAGTCCGACTTAAAGGCGTACGAGTACGGAGCGTCGGATATTATTTACAAGCCGTTTAACGCGAAGGTCGTTATGCGCCGTACATTAAACGTGCTGGAGCTGTTCGAGAAGCGTATCGACATGGAGGCGAAGCTGGAAGAGCGGACGAATAAGCTTATCGATATGCAGAAGCGGCTGGAAAAGAATAATGAGTTTTTGATCAATGCCTTAAGCTCCGTTGTCGAGTTCAGAAGCTTAGAGTCGGGCGAGCATATTAAGAGAGTCAAATATTTTACGCGGATTCTGATGAATTATATGATGAAATTTCATCCGGAATACGGGCTGACCAAAGAACAGGTCGATTTGATCGTCAATGCGTCCGCACTGCATGATATCGGAAAGATCACGATTCCCGACAGTATTTTGTTAAAGCCCGGAAAGCTGACCTCGACGGAGTTCGAGCAGATGAAGAAGCATACGACGAACGGCTGTGACCTTCTGGAGCGGTTTAAGCAGGAGGAGAGCGAATTTTATAAGTACTGCTATGATATCTGCCGCCACCACCATGAGCGCTATAACGGCAAGGGTTATCCCGATGGCCTGAAGGGCGAGGAGATTCCTATCTGGGCGCAGGTCGTATCCATTGTGGATGTATATGACGCGTTGGTGAGCAAGCGTGTTTACAAGATGGCATATCCGGCGGAGGAAGCCGTTCACATGATACATAACGGAGAGTGTGGGGAGTTCTCGCCGAAGGTTATGCATTGCTTTGATATGGCAAAAGACGATCTGTTCGAGATCGGAGAGGGAATTTCGTATGTGGATGCCGCTACTGCAATGACGCGGCTCACGGACACTGCGTTATAAGGATAGTGTGACAAATAGAACAACAGCCTGATACGGAACCGGGATCAGATTCTGTATCAGGCTGTTTTCGTGTTGTGAGGGGTAAATGCAGGTTAGAATAATTTTTTTTCTATATTTATTATAAAGAACGTATAATAACCCGTATTTTATGTGATTGACGGCTTGTTGCCGCTTTGATAAAATAGAAACGATAAGGGAGGGCAATTCGGTGAAGCAGGTGAAATGGGATGATAGATATAAGCTTGGCGTGGATGTGATCGATAAGGAGCATAAACAGCTTTTTTCAACAATGGACCGGCTTTTGAAGCTCAGTGAGAACGAAGAAAAAAGCGAGTGGGCATGCCGGGAAGGAGTGAAATATCTGAAAAATCACTCTCTGGAGCATTTTGAGCATGAGGAAAGCTATATGGAGTCGATCGGCTACAGTGAGTATGCGGTACATAAACGTCTGCATAATGATTTTCGTAATAATACGCTGCCGGCGCTTGAGAAAGAGATGGAGGAGTCCCAATATTCTTTGGATTCCATCCGGCATTTTTTAAGCGTTTGTATCGGCTGGGTGGTCGGGCATACGGTGTCGGAGGATTTGGCGATCGCGGGAAGAAAGAGCAGTAAATGGCTGGAAATTCCGCAAGAAAAAGAGCAGGAGATCATGGAACAGGATATTATTCAGCTGCTGCATGAGTTGTATCGGCTGGATGCGAGAATGATCAGTAGTCAGTATGCCGGAGAAAATTTCGGAAAAATGATCTGCTGCCGTTTTACTTATCGTGGCGAGAAGAAGGAAAAGTGGGAGATCACGCTTGTTTATGAGGAAAAGCTTCTGTTAAAGATTGTGGGGGCGATTTTTAATACGGAATATAAAAAAGTGGACGAAATGGTGATCAATATCGGCAGGTACCTTTCCAAACAGTTTATGGAACGGATCAGAGAAAGTTTACCGGCGTTGGCTTCGTTTAAATTGGAAAAAGAAAATCTGTTGACCTATGAGCAGCTTGAGGATTCCTTTGAACGCGCGCAGCCGGCCTGCAGCCTGCTGTTTGATACAGGCGAGGGCTATTTTGCGTTTTGCGCGGTATCTGCCGAGATTGTCCGCGGTAAGAGCGCGGCAGGCATTAACCACGAAAATGCAATGGCCACGGTCAAACAATATTTGGAGAAAGAGAACGCTTCGTGGGAACAGCAAAAGAAAAAGATTCTGGTCGTGGATGATTCGGATTTAGTACGGGGCAAGATCGTGGAGCTTTTTGCGGATGATTATGATGTGACGGAGGTCGCCTCCAGTATGACCGCGATTCAAAGCATTGCGGTAAACCGACCGGATCTGGTTCTCTTGGATTATGAAATGCCTGTTTGTGACGGAAGGCAGACTCTGGAAATGATGCGTTCGGAAAAGGCGACGGCAAACATTCCGGTTATTTTTCTGACCGGAAGAGGCGATAGAGAGAGCGTGAAAAAGGTAATGGAGCTAAAGCCGGAAGGTTATCTTTTAAAGGCGATGCCGGAGGACATTATCAAAAAGAGCGTGGATGCTTTTTTTGCGAATAAAAAATAATACGTGCTATGTAAAACCGAAAACGGGGAAAACTGATTTTTTTCAGCTTCCCCGTTTTTTTACTTATAGGAAATTTCTCAAGCCCAGAAGAATCCGCAAAGCGGATTCTTCGAAAGATTCGCGCCACGCGCGAATCTTTTTTATGCAAGAAAAAAAGCCCTAGAACCCGCATAAATGCAAGCCCTAAGACTTTCAATGCACCGCCAGGGGCTCGAACCCTGGACACCCTGATTAAGAGTCAGGTGCTCTACCAACTGAGCTAGCGGTGCGTCCTGTTTTCTGACAGTGGAAACTGTGCAGAGCGCTTTCTGTTGTTTACAACGCAAGAGTTATTATAGTATAATGCTTTTTGTTTGGCAAGCTTTTTTTTCAATTTTTTCAAAAAACAGGAAATAAACGATATTTCAGGTAGTAAAATCAGGCAAAATGGAGGAAAAACGGATGATACGGGAAAGAATCAAGGCGCTACAGGAATTGATGAAAGAGCGGGGAATCGATCAATATATCATTCCCTCGGACGATTACCACAGCTCGGAGTATGTACATGAGTATTTTAAGTGCAGGGAGTACATGTCGGGATTTACCGGTTCGGCGGGAACTCTGATCGTGGGTAAAGACAGCGCGGGCCTGTGGACCGACGGCAGATATTTTCTGCAGGCGGAGGAGCAGCTGAAGGGCAGCGGAATCGTGCTCTATCGATCGGGTGAGAAAGGGGTCCCGACGATAAAGGAATATCTTACGGATGCGCTTGCGGAAGGAGGCGTGCTAGGATTTGACGGGCGTGTCATCACAAAATCGTTTGTGGACAGACTGTTTGCGTCGCTGAACGAGCGTAAGCGGGGGGCGTCTGATTCGGTGACGCTCCATTACGATGAGGACTTGGTTGACAAGGTGTGGAAGGACCGTCCGGCGCTTGCTGCAGAGCCGGCGTATGAGCTGGACATTTGTTATACCGGCGAGAGCCGTGCGGATAAGCTTGCGCGCGTCCGCGCCGAGCTTGCAAAACGGGAAGCGGACTGTCTGATCCTGACAAGCCTGGATGACATTGCATGGCTGCTCAATATCCGGGGCGGCGACGTTGCGTATAATCCGGTCGTGCGTTCCTATCTTTTGCTGGAAAAGGCCGACGGCATTTTATACATGGATCTAAAAGCATGTCCGCCGGAACTGACTGCCTCGCTGAAAAATGACAATATTGTCATTAAAGAATATCACGCGATCTATGACGATGTGCAGGCACTTGATGACGGCGCAGTCGTACAGTGGGACGAGCAGGTTGTCAATTATGCACTGATCCAAAAACTGAATCCGGGATGTACGGTTGTTCCTTATGAGAATCCGACGCTGCTCTTTAAGGCGTGCAAAAATGCGACCGAGGTAGAAAACATGCGCAAAGCGCATATAAAGGACGGTGTGGCGCTGTGCAAGTTCCTTTGCTGGCTGGATAAGGCGGTGCCGGAAGGAAATGTGACAGAGCTGTCAGCGGCGGAAAAGCTCGAGGCGTTTCGCTGTGAGCAGGAGAATTACCGGGGACAGAGCTTTGAACCGATCATCGGCTATGGTGCGCATGGCGCGATCATTCATTACAGTGCGACAGAGGAGAGCAGTGTGACGTTAAAGCCGGAGGGCCTTGTGCTCATGGATACGGGCGGGCAGTATCTGGAGGGCACGACTGACGTGACAAGAACCGTTGCGCTCGGGGAGCTGACGGAGGAACAAAAAAAGCATTTTACAGCGGTCTTAAAGGGAAACCTGAATCTGGCGTCAGCGGTATTCATGGAAGGAACGACGGGCTTAAATCTTGATTTTTTGGCGAGAAAGGCATTGTGGGAGATGGGGCTTGATTATCGTCACGGTACGGGGCATGGTGTCGGATATTTCCTGAATGTCCATGAGGGACCGAATGCGTTCCGATTAAAAGCGGCAACAGGAAGGGAGACAAAAACACCGTTCGTGGAAGGAATGATCACATCGGACGAACCGGGCGTGTATTTTGACGGTCAATATGGTATCCGGCTGGAAAATCTTATTGTCTGCTGCAAAGACCGCATGACAGAGTACGGACAGCTTCTGCGTCATGAATATCTGACGATGGCGCCGTTTGACTTGCGCGCGGTGGAGCCGTCGATGCTGACGGAGGAGGAAAAGGCGGCGCTGAACGCCTATCATAAGAAGATTTATGATACGATCAGCCCGATGTTGGATCAGGAAGAACAGGAGTGGCTTGCACAGGCGACGAAGGCAGTGTGAGAAGAATAGAGCCTGGAGAGAGGAAAAAGCAATGATTTTTGACACGCATGCACATTATGATGACAGTGTGTTTGACGCAGACCGCGACGAACTGCTTCGCGGGATGGCGGGAAACGGGATCGGCACGATCGTCAATATTGGGGCGAGTATCAAAACGAGCGCGGCAACGGTGGCGCTGACGGAGCGTTATCCATTTCTATACGGGGCAGTGGGGGTGCATCCGTCCGAGACGGATGCACTGTCAGAGCGTGATATGGAGCAGCTCATAAGCGACTGCGCGAACCCGAAGATCGTGGCGGTCGGGGAGATCGGGCTGGATTATCATTATCCCGATACGAACCGGGAACTTCAGCAGCGCTGGTTTGTGCGTCAGCTGGAACTGGCAAGGGAAGTGCGGCTTCCGGTCGTGATCCATTCGCGGGATGCGGCGAATGATACGATGCGGATCATGAAAGAGCAGCATTGCGAGGAGATCGGCGGCGTCGTTCATTGTTTTTCTTATTCCAAGGAGCTTGCGCTGCAATATGTGGATATGGGATTTTATATTGGCGTCGGAGGCGTGATCACGTTTTCGAATGCAAAAAAGCTTGTGGAAGCGGTGAAGGCGGTTCCGCTGGAGCGTATCGTGCTGGAGACGGACGCGCCGTATCTTTCGCCGTCACCGGAGCGCGGCAGCCGCAATCATTCGGGAAAGCTTTGGTTTGTGGCGGAAAAGCTTGCCGATCTGAAAGACGTGACGGTGCAGGAGCTGATCCGCATCACGGAAGAGAATGCCCGCAGGCTGTACCGCATCTGACGTTCTTTTTTACGGAATGGGATACCACCGCAGGATGATCTGCCGCCTACGAGCGGCGGATCCGGAAAGGAGAATGCTGCATTATGGCAGATCTTGGCGATCCGCAGAATACCATTGCGGTTTTACAGAAATATCAATTTCATTTTCAAAAAAAATTCGGACAGAATTTTCTGATCGACAAGCGTGTGCTCGGACGGATCATGGATGCGGCTGAAATCGGGAAAGATGACTGCGTGATCGAGGTCGGTCCGGGTATCGGAACGATGACGCAGTATCTTGCAGAACGGGCGAGGGAGGTTGTGGCAGTTGAGATCGACAAAATGCTCATTCCGATCTTGGAAGATACGCTTTCCGCGTACGGGAATGTAACCGTGTTAAACGAGGATATTCTCAAGGTGGATATTGGCGCGCTCGTGCAGGAAAAAAATCACGGGCAGCCCGTCAAGCTTGTGGCGAATCTCCCTTATTACATTACGACGCCGATCATCATGGGACTGCTGGAGAGTGACGTGCCGATCGAGAGCATCACGGTCATGGTGCAGAAAGAGGTTGCGGAGCGCATGCAGGCGAAGCCGGGGACAAAGGATTACGGCGCGCTTTCGCTTGCCGTGCAATATTACGCAAAAGCGGAGGTTGTCGCAAACGTGCCGCAAAACTGTTTTATCCCGCGCCCGCAGGTCGGCAGCGCGGTCATCAGGCTGACCTGTTACGAGAAGCCGCCCGTGGAGGTGAAGGATGCCGGGCGCATGTTTGCCGTGATACGCGCCGTGTTCAATCAGCGGCGGAAGACGATGGTGAACAGCATTGCGAATGCCAGGGAGCTTGGCGTTTCAAAAGAGCAGGCGCTGGCCGCATTAGAGCGGATGGGAGAGAGCCAGACCGTGCGGGGAGAGACATTTTCGCTGATACAGTTTGCGCAGTTTACCGATTTTCTTTTAGATTCGTGAAAGTCTATTTTGACATTGTGGTATGCGTATGATACACTTAGCTAGAAAGTGTATATATAGTAGATTTTCACAGAATGACCTATTAAAAAGCACAAGCTGTAGATGTATGAGGTGGCTGCCTTGGATAAGTATGAATACAAGTTACGAGCGGAGGAGATCAAGAATCTGATCTCCCAAAAAGAATATGCGGAGGCGATGGCGATCGCGGATACCATTGACTGGCGCAGAGTCAAGAATATTTCCATGCTGACAGTAGTCAGCGATCTCTATAAGATCAACCGAAAATATGATGTCAGCCGCGACATGCTTCTGTTAGCGTATGACAGGCATCCGGGCGGCAGGACGATCGTGTATTCTCTCTGCGAGCTGTCCATCAAGCTTGGGGAGTTTGTGCAGGCAGTTGAGTATTATAAGGAATTTGTGCGCGTTGCGCCGAATGACAGCGGACGCTTTATCTTAAAGTATAAGATTTATGATGCGCAGGAGGTTTCTCTTGAGGAGCGCATTCATGTGCTGGAGGAGTTTAAGGCAGCCGACTACCGGGAGAAGTGGGGGTATGAGCTGGCGTTTTTGTATCACCGCGCGGGTTTGGAGCGCCAGTGCGTGGCGGAGTGCGATGAGATCATCATCACGTTCGGCGAGGGCAAGTATGTCGTAAAGGCAATGGAGCTGAAAATGTTGCATCAGCCGCTTACGCCTGTCCAGCAGGAGATGTACGATAACCGCAATGGAAAGAAGGCTTCCGTTGCACGCAAGAGCAGTCAACAGCCCGCGGCGGCACGCGGGAACGCAGCGGTGCAGCAGGATGCGGGCGCACCGGGCGGAGAACTGGATATTCATGTAAAGACGCTGGATCTGGGGAATAAATATAATACGCTCAATATTCAGGAAGCGCTTGCGAACAGCATGAAGGAGATCATGGCGAAGGATGCGCTGGACGCGGAGGCACAGCGCAAGCAGGCGGAAGCGGAGTACAGAAGAGCGGAAGCACAGCGCCGGCAGGCCGAAGAGCAGAGCAGACTGGAAGAGGAACAGCGCCGGCAGGCGGAGGAGCAGTACAAGCTCGAGGAAGAACAACGCCGGCTGGCGGAAGTGGAGATGCGGCGCAGAGCGGCCGAGGCACAGCGCCTTGCGCTGGAAAAAGAAAAGCTTGCCATTGAGCGCGAGCGGCTCGCGTTAGAGCAGGAACGTTTGGCAATGCAGGCAGCGAGCCAAAGGGGCGAAGCGGATTCTTCGGGGGAGATGAAAGAGGTCACATTCGGCACAGGGCAGCCGCTTGCCTTTGACCCGAATATGGATGCGGAGAGTCTCGTACGGGATATGGCGGAGCGTGCAGCGATGACGGCGGAAAGCTACGACCATATTTTATCAATGGAAAACGACGGGCAGATCAGTCTGGTCGTACCAGAGCAGTCGCGTGTGGAAAAGCAGATCACGGGACAGCTCAGTATAGAGGAAGTACTGAAGGAATGGGAGCGCATGAAGCGCGCGAGCGACCAGAAGAGCATGGACGACTTAAAACAGCGCGTCATGCAGCAGACAGGCGAAATGTTTACTGCGTTTGATAAAAGCGCAAAATCAGGACTTTTAGAGGGTCTGGAGGATGAGAACAGCACCCTGTCCAATCTGCCGTTCGAACCGATCGCGCCGCCGCCGAAGCCGAAAACGGATGTAGAGATTTTTGCGGAGTCGGTGTTGGTGGACGATGGTCTGGAGGGAGAAGATCTTCCCGAAGTGGAGGAACTTGCTGAGATTGCGGACGTCGCCGACACATCGGAATTTGAAGCATTAGAGAACCTGCCGGCGGAGGAAGAAACCGAAGATGCATGGGAGGAAGATGACCCTGCACCGGAGGAAGAGCCGGAACAGAAAAAAGAAGAAAATGCGGCCGAGCTGGATTATGTTGTCGATACCGCGATGATGGGAACCGTGATCGAAGCGTTAGAGGCGCAGGGAGTCGGCGTTGCGGGAAATGTGGCGGCGGACGGCGCGCGGGATGATGCCGAAAGCGGGCAGCAGGATGAGCGTATCGCGCAGGCGGATACCATGGCGGAGGATGCCGCAGCAGACGATACCGTGCAGACCGGTGCGGATGAGCAGGAAGATACCGCACAGGATGATGCAAAGCAGGATACCGCCGTATCGGCGGATAACGAGCCGGGAGCGGAAACAAAGGAGATTCAGAGCGCGATCATTGAGGCGGAGCTTGAGGAGCGCAACGCAAAGAAAAACAGGGCGGCACAAAGGGAGCAGGCGAAGAATTTCGGCTTTGACACCGTGGAAATGCGGAGCGTTGCCGATAAGCTGATCGAAAATGCGGAGCGTGAGATCAAGGGAGAAAGCGATCATTTCACGCCGTCAAGGGCGCTGACCGAGGATGAGAAAGAGTTGTTCGGCGCGTTGATCCAGACGGATCAGATGAAGAGTCAGATCGCGGCGGCAATCGACAAGATCAGTCTTGCCGCTTATACAGGCAATGTCATCATTACGGGGGAGAACGGTTCAGGCACGATGACGCTTGCCAAAAATCTGATCAAGAGCGTGCAGATCTCCGACCGGAATTTTTCGGGCAGAGTCGCCCGCATTTCGGGAGCGGCGCTTGATAAAAAGAATATTCCTGAAACGCTTTCCAAGCTGCGGGGCGGCGCGTTGATCGTGGAAAAAGCAAACGGCATGAGCGCGGAGTCCTTAAAGAAGCTGACGCAGTACTTAGAGCAGGAGAGCGAAGGAATCATCGTCATTCTGGAAGATACAAAGATCGAAATGCGCAAGTGCCTGAATAAAAATCCTATGATCGCGGAGAATTTTAATGCGCGTATTGACATTAACGCTATGGATAACGATGCGCTTGTCGCATATGCGAGGGATTACGCGTACGACTTGGAATACAGTATTGACGATCTCGGTATTCTTGCGCTGTATACAAGGATTTCGGATCTGCAGACGGGAGATCACAGCGTAACGCTTGCGGAGGTGCGCGATATCATTGATGAAGCAATCTGGAGTGCAAACCGTAAAAATCCAAAACATTTTGTTGATATTTTATCCGGAAAAAGATATGATGATGAGGATATGATCATATTGCGAGAGAAAGATTTCATTTGTTAGGGGGGATTTTGTATGGCAGAAAAAAAATCGGCTGCCGCAAAGAACGCAGGTGCATCCGAAAAAAGCGTGCGGGACATGCTGCAGCAGGCGGATGCGGACAGCGTATTTATTTCCGATGCGGACATGTTTGTATTCGGGCAGGGGACACACTATGATATTTACAAGAAGCTTGGTGCTCATCCATGCGTAAAGGACGGAAAGACGGGGGTGTTTTTCGGCGTGTGGGCGCCTCATGCGGCGAGTGTGCATGTCTTCGGAAGCTTTAACGGATGGAATGAAGACGCGTACTGCATGGAGAGGCTTGGCGATATTGGTATTTATGCGTTATTTGTTCCGGAGGCAAAGGTGGGGGACATGTATAAGTTCCTCATTTATACGCATGACGGAAGAAAGCTTTACAAAGCGGATCCCTATGCAAACCATGCGGAGTTAAGGCCGGGTACGGCATCGGTGATCGCCGATCTTACCAGGTTCAAATGGACGGACGGCGCATGGATGGAGGAGCGTGCGCAGAAAGATCATTACAAAGAGCCGATGGCGGTTTATGAGTGCCATATCGGTTCCTTTATGAAGCATCCGGACGGGACGCCTGACGGTTTTTACAATTACCGTGAATTTGCCGACCGTATTGTGGATTATCTCAAAGAAATGAAATATACGCATGTGGAACTGATGGGAATTGCGGAGCATCCGTTCGACGGTTCATGGGGCTATCAGGTGACGGGGTATTATGCGCCGACTGCCCGCTACGGGACGCCGGAGGATTTCCAATATCTGATCAATACCCTGCACCGCAATAAGATCGGCGTGATCCTGGACTGGGTTCCTGCGCATTTCCCGAAAGATGCACACGGATTGGCGGATTTTGACGGACAGGCGCTCTATGAGCATCCCGATCCGCGGATGGGGGAACATCCCGACTGGGGAACCAAAATCTTTAACTATGCACAAAATGAGGTGCGCAATTTCCTGATCGCCAACGCGTTGTTCTGGATCAAAGAATTTCATGTGGACGGTCTGCGTGTGGATGCGGTTGCTTCCATGCTGTATTTGGATTACGGCAAGAGTAACGGAAACTGGGTACCGAATCGGTACGGCGGTCATGAGAATCTGGATGCGATCGAATTTTTCAAGCATCTCAATTCTGTTGTCAAAGGCTTAAACAACGGCGCGATCACGATCGCGGAGGAATCTACGGCATGGCCGAAGGTGACGGCGGCGCCGGAGGACGACGGGCTTGGCTTTACGTTTAAGTGGAATATGGGCTGGATGCATGATTTTTGCGATTATATGAAGCTCGATCCTCTTTTCCGTAAAAATAATCATCATAAGATGACGTTTGCGATGAGCTATAACAGCTCGGAGAAATACATCCTGCCTCTTTCGCATGATGAGGTCGTTCATCTGAAATGCTCCATGGTAAATAAAATGCCGGGCTATCAGGTTGACAAATATGCAAATCTCCGCGTCGGTTATTCCTATATGTTCGGACACGCGGGAAAGAAACTGCTCTTTATGGGACAGGAATTTGCACAGGAGCGCGAGTGGAGCGAGGCGAGAGAGCTTGACTGGTATCTGCTTGAGAATCCGTTAAATAAGGGGATGCAGGAGTACATGAAGGAGCTTTTGAAGCTGTATCGCAAGTATCCCTGCTTATATGAGATCGATCACGACTGGGCCGGATTTGAGTGGATCAATGCCAATGACGGTGACAGGAGCATTTACAGCTTTTTCAGAAAAAGCAGCACGGGTAAAAACCGTCTGCTGTTCGTGCTGAACATGACACCGATGCGGCGTGAGGATTTCCGCATTGGCGTGCCGCAAAAGAAAAAATATAAGCTGCTTTTAAACAGTGATGATACGCGTTTTGGCGGAAACGGCGGAGTGATACCGGCGGAGATCAAGGCGGAGGCGATCCCTTGTGACAGCAGGGATTATTCGATCTCATTTTCACTTCCTCCGTATGGTGCGGCAATCTTTGTTTTTTAGGTAAATTCACAAAATGTCGGCCGCAGGGTAAAGAAATAATCAGAATAAACCGAAATAAAAGGTGAACGTAAGGATGCGTTCACCTTTTATTAAATTGGAGACGGAGTGGCTATGAACGTACAGCTTGAAGGAATCGGGCAGGGAAACGTCATAGACAACGGCAGGACAATTTCATACGGTACCGCAAAGACGTCCGAGACGGATGTCAAAAGCGGTTATACATTGGACATTTCTGGTGCAGTTACGGATAACTCGGCTTATGCAGGTCATGGAAGGACCACAGAAGACATCGTGTGCGATGCAATGACGACGGAGGCGGCGTTGCAGAGTCAGTATCTCACCGTGATGTCCAATTCTATGTCTGAGGAGGATTATGCGAAGCTGACCGAGGACGGCTACAAACCGTGTGAAACCGACGTGGAAACGGCGGTCACCGTTGTGGATGAGATCAAGGCGACCCTTGCAGAAGCGGGAAAAATCATAAAGGGATATAATGACGATCTTGAGCCGGAGATGCTTGAAGAGATTACCGGCAATGCGGCGAGAGCGCAGGAGATCGTGCGGGCGTTTCATGAAAATGACATTCCTGTCACAGAGGAAAATGTGCGGGATGTAATGAAAACGGTCGAAAAGAGTAGGGATCTGACAGAGCCGGCAGACGGAACGGTCACCTATCTTGTGCGGCAGGAAATGGAACCGACGGTGGATGATCTTTACCGTGCGCAGCACAGCGGCACGGCGGACGGCAGCCGGCAGAGCTATGGCTATTATGACCAGAACGGAAGCGGCTATTATGCGAAGCGCGCGCAGGAGTATGACTGGGATGCGCTGAATGAGCAGATTGAGAGTGTGATCCGGCAGGCAGGGCTTGCGGTAAATGAGCAGAGCATCGCGCAGGCAAGATTCCTGATCGAAGAAGGCGTGCCGTTGACAGGAGAAAGCTTAAACCGACTGGCAAGGTTAAAGGAGCTGTCCTATCCGATCAGTGAGGAGCAGGTCATTCATGCGGCGGCAGCGGCGATCGCCGACGGAAAAGATGCCGGACAGGCGGACGTGACGGGCGCGGGCAGCGCATGGCAGCAGGCGGCGTACTGGAAGGAACAGGCTGAGCGTATCAGCGACGAGGCGGTAAAAGAGGTTGCAAGACGCGGCGAACAACAGGATCTGCGGCATCTGTGCGCGGCGCAGGACGAGATCGACGCGCAGGCGGGTGAAGCGGCGCGGAACGATACAATAGAAGAGATCAGCGCAAGGCGGCAGTTGGAAGAGCTGCGACTGCAAATGACGATCACGGCAAATTACAGTCTGATCAAAAGAGGCTTTGCAATTGATACGACAGAGCTGTCACAATTGGTTGAGGAGCTGCGCGCGGCGGAGAATGACAGACGGCAGAAGCTGTTTGGCGGCGTGAGCGCGGCGGAGAATGAGACGCGCGAAAGCCTCTTTACCGAGACAGTACAGGCGAGGGAAAAGCTGTATATGGCGCCTGCGGCGCTTGTCGGAAGAATCGCGGATGCGGAGGATACATGGAACTTAAGACATGCGGCCGAGCAGGGAGAGCAGTTAAGGAACGCGTATGAGCAGGCAGGCGAACGTTATGAGACAATGATGACGCAGCCGCGGGGGGACCTTGGCGATTCTATTCGGAAGGCATTCCGCAATGTGGACGACATTCTGCGTGATATGGGGCTTGAGACAAGCGATGAAAACCGCCGGGCGGTGCGCATTCTCGGTTATAACCGGATGGAGATCACAAAGGAGCATATCGACAGCGTGAAAGCGGCGGATATGAGCATGCAGCGTGTAGTCGATAAGCTGACGCCGGCGTCAGTCCTTAACATGATCCGCGAAGGGAAAAATCCGCTGACCATGTCCGTGTCAGAGCTGGAGAATTATTTGGACAACGCAGACAAGGGGACGGCGGAACAGGAAAAGTTCAGTGAATACTTATATAAGCTGGAGCGGACGGACGAGATCACGCAGGAGGAGAAGGAATCCTATATTGGAATTTATCGTCTTTTCCGCCAGATAGAAAAAAGTGACGGTGCTGTCATTGGAAGCCTTGTCAATCAGAACGCTGAGTTGACGATGCGAAATTTATTATCAGCAGTCCGCACGGGAAAACATAAGGGATTCGATCTGGAGGTAAGCGACCATTACGGCGCGTTACGTGAGATCGCGAGGACGGACATTACCATTGATGAACAGATCATGAGCGCGTATGAGGAGCAGGTGTGCAGGAGCATTTACGATTCGCTGGAACCGGCGGCGCTTCATGAGATGGACTTAAATGAGAACCCGACCATGGAACAGCTGCTGCAAAAACTTCGCGAGGTGCAGGCAGGCGATGACGTCAAAGAGGAGATCGAGAAGCAGGAGCGGCAGTATCAGAAGGAGCAGCTTACTGAGATCCGCGAAGCCGCACAGGTCGGAGAGGAGCATATCCGTTATCTTTTAGATGGAAAGCAGCCCGTCAGCGTAGATCATCTGATGGCGGCGCAGGCGATGAGGAACCGCCGGGGCGGGGCGTTTGCCAAATTGTATGAGCTGGCGGATGAGACGATGCATGCGAAGGTGCCGAGGGAAACGCAGGAGAAATTCCTACAGGCGGCCGAGGACTTGAGGAACAGTCTGACGGATGCCGGGACAGCGGGCGAGGCATACCGGGCGTTTACAGAGGCGGGTATGGAGCTTTTGACGAAACAGAGCTTTGTGGACGGAACCTATGTGGATGTGAAAGCATATCAGCTGATCGGCAAGCAGTTATCACTTGCGGCGGGCATGGTGCGCGAGGAGCAGTATCGCATTCCGGTAGAGATCGACGGGCAGGTGACAGCGCTTGATATTAAGATCAAGCACGAAGAAGGCACACAGGGGCGCGTTGCAGTTGCTATGGAACATGAGCGCTTCGGCAAGGCGGGCATGGAGTTGGAAATGACATCTACGTCATCTGTATCCGGCTATCTGGCCTACAGCTCCCGCGGCGGGGAACAGGCGTTGCAGGCGCTGGAGGATCGTTTCAGAGAGCAGCTTGCAGGCGAGGGCCTGAGTTTGCAGGAGTTTCATTCCATATATAGCAGTGAAGTAAATCCTGACAATATTGTCAGTCGCAGTACAACACAAAAAGAACAAGAGCATGTCCGCACATCCGTTCTTTATACGGTGGCGAAGAGCTTCGTCGCGGCAATGCAGGATACAGCAGTCAGCAGAAAGGAGTCAAACGAGATATGAAGATAAATTATAATTTGCAGGCGATGGGAGCCCAGAGGGCGTTAAAGAGAAACGAGGCAAAATTGTCGGCATCGACACAGCGTCTTTCCTCCGGCTATAAGCTTAATCAGGCAAAGGACAATCCTGCAAACATGGCAATCAGTAAGAAAATGCGTTTACAGATCAGAGGACTCACGCAGGCGGGAGATAACATCACAAACGGAATCTCCGTGTGCGAGACGGCTGACGGAACGCTTGCCGAAGTGCATGATATGTTCCAGAGAATGAAGGAACTGGCAATGAAGGCGGCAAACGGAACGAATACGTCTACGGATAGATGCGCGATTGAAAGTGAGATGAAGCTGTTAAAGGAAGAGGTCACGAGAATTGCGACACAGACGGATTTTAACGATATGACGCTTCTTGACGGAACCTTTGATCTGCGCGGTTATGCAGATACGCTTGGAGTGAGTGTGACGGAGTATTCTGACGCGATGCCGCTTGGAAAGTATACGCTAGAGATTAATGCGGTCGGTGACGAGACAACGGAACCTGTTAAGAACGCAGAGGTAACCTTGGTAAGTGCGGATGCGCAGGCGGGCAGCCAGCAATTTATGAGGGAAGCCAATGTAACGGCGGACGGCAATAAAGTCACGATCACGGATGATAAGGGAAAATCCTTTACATTTGAGATTGATAAAGAGCTCTATGAGAAAAACGCCCCAGCGGACAATAAAGTAGTGTTAGACCTTATGGGAATCGGCGGATACGCGGTGCAGGTCGGCGTAAACGAGGGACAGCTTCTTGATATGAGACTGCCGACGGTGTCCTTAAAAACACTCGGAATCGAAGATGTTGAGATCACGACACAGGCAAAGGCGCGGGAGGCTTTGACGGCGATTGATGAAGGAATTGATAAGGTATCGTTGATCCGCGCCCGCATCGGAGCGTATCAAAACCGGCTTGAGCATGCGGGAGCGAGCGTCGATGCCACAACCGAGAATATGACGGCGGCTATTTCCAGAATTACTGACCTCGATATGTCGGAAGAGATGGTCGATTATACGATCCAGCAGGTTCTCGTGCAGGCGGGAACGAGCATGCTGTCGCAGGCGAACAGTCAGCCCGAGCAGGCGCTTCAGCTGTTACAGTAAAGGAAGGGGCTTAATAGATGCAGGATACGTTAAAAAAGGATTTTACCCTGCGGATCGCGCAGGCAAACCGTTCCGAGCTGACCGTGATCATTTATGAAATGTGCCTTGTTTATTTGAAAGATGCGTTAGAGGATGTGGACAGAGCGGAAAATATTGCAAGGGCAAGGGCATGCGTCGATGAGTTGAAAGAGTCTCTGAATTTTGATTATGAGCCGGCAAGGCAGCTTCTTCATCTTTATATTCATGTGAATAAGCTGTTCGTGCAGGCTGCAGCGGGAGGGCGGAAAGAGCCGCTCACGGAGGCGGAGTCCATTATAAGAAGGCTGCATGATGAATTTCAGAAGATCAGCGAGTCGGACGATAGTCCGCCGCTCGTGCACAATGCGCAGGAAGTGTATGCCGGATATACTTACGGGAAAAATGACATAAATGTCAATATTGGAAACGATGAAAAAGGAAGAGGGTTTCTCGCGTGAGAAAAGATTGGCGCATGCGCGCCAATCTTTTTTTATGTGAAAATACCGTCCTGCATCACGGGTATGAGCGGAACCGTGATCGACTCCGGCGTGGGGATGGTTTCTCCCGCAGGGAACAGATGAAGCTCCTGAGCCTGATGATAGAGAAAACGATACCGTTTCAGCAGCGAATTGACCTCATAGATGTAGCAGTCGATCAGATCGGGATCGGTTGCGTTGTCAAAGCCCGCATAGGCGCTCTCTAATGCGAATCGTGTTTTTGCGATAGCATCTAAAATCGTATTTTTCCCTGTATCCTCATAGTAGGACTGGCTATATTGGATTTTCATGCACCACCACACCTTTCTATCTGTTTCATTATAAGCAGGTCCGTTCCTGTTTATTCATGATTTACCAAATTTAAGCATATTCTTAGATGGGGACAGAGTTTAAGGGTGACGTTGCGGCTGATTTTTACGCGATAGGAAATCCGGCAGGATGAATACGCAGCAGACTTTTTTAAACGGAGGGACGCAGATGACGGAAATAACAAGTGGACAGGGAATGCTGATGATCGTGTTGATGTGCGGGGTTCTGCTGATGATCGTGCTGCGCGGAAAACGCACGGAAATTATGATCGGATTTGTCCTGCGCGCACTGTGCGGTCTTGTGTGCATTTATGTTGTCAATTATGTGATGCTGCATTTTCAATATCAAGGGACGATCGGCGTGAATCCGTATACGCTTTTGGCGTCCGGTCTTCTCGGCCTGCCCGGGCTGATTGCTCTTTATGCCATAAAAATCATCAGTTTATTGTGAAAAATAGCCAAACTTCAAAAATCATCGATTTTGATATGGACAAATGAAAAACGGCATATTATAATCAGTTTTACCAATCGGCGGTGCGTTATCCGATCAGGGCACACCGATTTCTAAGAGGTCTGCGTTCGCAGACCGATCATTCTTTCCCGTATCGGGAAACATTCACAAAATGTAGGAATTTAGGGAAAAGGAGGCGTAATGGCACAGGAGGTATTGGCTCTGTGCGACGGGAACATTCACTATGGCAGCAGGCTTGCCGCTTATTTGGAACAGCAGAAGGCGTTTCCGCTCCGCATCTTGTTTTTTTCGGATACGGCGCAATTGATGAAATGCATGTCGGATATTTGCCCGCAGTATCTTCTTTTATCGGAGGAAATCTATTCGGAGCTTTCTGAGGGCGGACTGCCGGCTTATAAGAGACTGTTTTTGCTGCGAAAACAAAAAGAAAAAGAGGAATGCGGCGCGTCGCGCATCACTACGATTTACAGGTATCAGCAGGCAGGGAATATTATGCGCGCGATCCTTGCAGAGCTGGGGGAGGAGCTCGGCAGAAATGACAGGAGTCTGAAAAATATTGCGGGCACAAAGATCATCGGGGTATACACACCGATCAGGCGGAGCATGCAGACAAGTTTTTCAATTCTGCTCGGGCAGGTTCTTGCGGCAGAGGAACGGACGCTCTACATCAATATGGAGGGGTATTCGGGATTTCGCAGCCTGCTGGGCAGGGAGTTAAAGCCGGACATCACCGATCTGATGTTTTTGGCAAAAGAAGAAGGAGAATCGTATGTAAGACTGCTGGAATGCATGATCAATACGATCGGCAGGCTTGAGTATATTCCGCCGGCCTCCGCATTCATAGACCTTGCGGCTGTCACAAAAGAACAGTGGCTGAAGCTTTTGCAGGAGATCAGGAAGGACGGGCGGTTTTCGTATCTGGTGCTGGATGTCACGGAACAGATACAGGGAATGTTTCAGGTTTTGGAGGAGTGCGACGTGATCTATACGATCGAAGGGGCGGACGCTATTGCGCAGGCAAAGCTCTATGAATACGAGCAGCTTCTTTCTTTTATGGAATACGACAGGATTCGGGAAAAAACAAAAAAGAAGAAACTGCCGAGCGTCCATTTTGCCGAGATGGACTTCGAGCGGCTTTTATACAGTGAGCTTGCGGGGTATGTTCGAAGCATTGCAAAGGAGGATTTTGCGGTAGACAGGGGATGAAGACGTTCTAAGGCGTCAGAATACGCCGCCTAAGAACATCTAAGTCATCTCCTCGAAGAATCTGCAAGCAGATTCTTCATGAAAGGTGGATAGCAGATAGTGTGAAGAAAAGGAGTGTTGTCATGAAGGAATTACAGGGCGAGATCAGAGAGCGTGTGTTAGCGCGGATGGATATGACGCAGGAGCAAACGGACGAGGAGGTGCGCGAGCTGATCGAACGGTGCATTTTGGAGATATCGGGCGAGCGTTTTATCAGTCTGGAGGAAAAACGAAGGCTTGCGCGGGAAGTGTTTTTGTCCATTCGAAAGCTTGATTTTTTACAGGAATTAATTGATGACGAGAGCGTCACGGAAATTATGGTGAACGGACCGGATGCGATCTTTATAGAAAAAAACGGAAAGCTGTATCGCGCGGAGGAGCGCTTTGAGTCGGGAGAAAAGCTGGAAAATGTCATTCAGCAGATTGTGGCATCCTGCAATCGTGTCGTCAATGAAGCGTCGCCCATTGTGGACGCCAGACTGGATAACGGTGCGCGTGTGCATGTCGTGCTTGCGCCGGTCGCGTTAAACGGTCCGATCTTGACGATCCGGCGGTTTCCGGAGCGCCCGATGTGCATGGAGGATCTGCTGCGGAGGGGGTCCCTCTCCAAAGAGGCGGCGGAGCTTCTTAAAAAACTCGTAATCGCGGGTTACAACATCTTTATCAGCGGCGGAACCGGGTCCGGAAAAACAACGTTCTTAAATGCGCTTTCCGAGTACATCCCGCCCGCCGAGCGCGTGATCACGATTGAGGACAGCGCGGAACTGCAGCTGATCTCCCTTCCGAATCTTGTGCGGCTGGAGACGAGGAATGCGAATGTCGAAGGCTGCCGGGAAATCACGATCCGCGATCTGATCCGGGCGTCCCTCCGCATGAGGCCGGAACGCCTGATCGTTGGCGAAGTGCGCGGGAGCGAGGCGGTTGATATGCTGCAATGCTTAAACACCGGACACGACGGCTCGCTCTCGACGGGTCATGCAAACAGCGCGTCGGACATGCTCTATCGGTTGGAGACGATGGTGCTGATGGGAATGGAACTGCCGCTTGCGGCAATCCGGGGGCAGATTGCGTCGGGGGTCGATGTGATCGTGCATTTGGGGAGACTGCGTGACCGTTCGCGCAGAGTGTTGGAAATCGCGGAAATTCTCGGCTATGAGGACGGTGTGATCAGGATGCAGCCGCTCTATCAATTTGAGGAGGAGGGGGAGGACGATGAAAAAAGAATCATCGGTACGCTTAGAAAGCGGGCGGAGCTCTACCATACAGAGAAACTCTGCGCTGCCGGATTATCATGAATATCATTTTACCATGCGGGAGAGGGCGGGATGCATTCTGTTTGCGGGAAGTCTTGTCGTGCTGCTTGCGTATTTATTTTACCGCTCGGTCTACGCCGTGGCGATTTTGACGCCGTTAGTCATCCCCGTTTATCGGATGGAACAGGACAGAAAGAAGCGCATGCGCAGGCTGCACTTGGAGCAGCAGTTTAAGGATGCGATGCAGGCAATGACCTCGGCATTGCAGGCGGGTTATTCCGTCGAGAATGCCATCCGGGAGACGTGCAGTGATATGGCGCATATGTATGGAAAAGACGGGATGATCACGCGGGAATTTGCCTATATGGTGCAGGGTGTTCGCAACAATCATACGCCGGAGGAACTGATGGAGGATCTGGCTTTTCGAAGCGGCTCCGAGGATATGGCAGAATTCGGCGGACTGTTCGGGATAGCCAAACGGACGGGAGGAAACCTGACGGAAATCCTGAAATCATGCGGAAGTACGATTTGTGACAAGCTTGACACCAAAAAAGAAATTGAAACCGTCATGGCGGCGAAACGCCTTGAGGGGCGCATCATGGACGTGATTCCTTGCGCGATCATTCTTTATATAGATGTTTCTTCGCCGGGGTTTTTCCGGTGTCTGTATCATAATATCCTAGGCATCATTGTGATGACGGTTTGTTTGACCGTTTATCTGGCTGCCATTCTGTTATCTGAAAAGATCATGTCTGTGGAGGTCTGAGATTCAAACGTGATGGAACGGGTTTATTTCATATTGTTACTATTATTCATGATTCTTTTTCTTCTCTCACGCAAGGAATCCGTGGCGTGTGTAAGAGCATACGGCATGAAACCGCCAATCTGCTTTGCGCGGGCGGCAGCCATGCTGTTAAAAAAACTGCGATGGAACAGGCGGCAGCTGCTTGGAAAAACGGATGCGCGGATGGAGGAGGAATGGAATAGGCTGTATCCCGGCGGTGCGGAAAGTCCGCGTTTTTGCTATCAGAGGGATAAGCTGGCATATGCGCTCATGATCGTTGCGGTCGGCACGCTGCTGTCGTTTTGTATGTGTGTAAGCAGCCGGCAGAACCGGCAGCAGATTGACCGGATTGCGCGCGGCGGCTACGGCTCTGAGCAGACGGTGGAACTGACCGCACGGCTGGGTGCGGGAAAAGAGGAACAGGAGGAGACGGTACGTATTACGGTAGCGGGCAGGGAATATACGAAGGAGGAAATTGAGGCATACATGGAGCAGATCCGTACAGCGCTTCCTGATCTGATCTTGGGTGAAAATGAAGATGTCGATCATGTAACAAAATCGCTGACACTCATGAAACAAATAAATGACAATCCTGTCATGATTACATGGAGCAGCAGCGATTACGGTCTGATGGACAGTAAAGGAACGATCCAGGCGCTGGAGATCGCGGAGGAGGGGGAGCTTTGTATGCTGACGGCCACGTTATCGTGTCAGGGCTATGAAGAGGAGGAGCGTTTCTATATCCGGATCTGCCGGGGAGAACGGACGGAAGAGGAGCAGTTAAGGGAAGCGCTCAGGGAAGCGCTGCAATACCAGGAGGAGGAGAAGCGGACGGACGGCGAATTTATGCTGCCGCAGGAAATAGGCGGAAACAGTATTGTCTGGATACGGAAAGAAACCGACAACAGTGTCATGCTCATGCTGCTCACGGGAGCGCTTGCCGTCGGTGTTTATTTTGCGCTGGACAGGGATCTACAGAAACAGATTCAAAACCGGAAAAATCGGCTTTTATCGGAATATCCGGAGTTTGTCAGCCGGTTGGTGCTTTTGTTGAGCGCAGGTATGACGATGCGCAGCGCGATGTACCAGATCGCGGGCGATTATGGCGGGGTCAAAACGGCGCGTAAGACGAAGGGCAGGGCAGCAGGAGAAGACGCGGTGCGGCGAGCAGCGGGCAGGACGGGCGGCAGCCGTGGCGGAAGGAATGTGCAGATTTATGAGGAGATCGTTTATACCTGCCATGAACTGGACAGTGGAATCCCGGAGGAGGCGGCGTACTATCATCTCGGGCGGCGCTGCGGCGAGCAGCATTATGTCCGGCTTTGCATGCTTCTTTCGCAAAACTTAAAAAAGGGAACGGCGGGACTATTGGGTTTACTGAAAGCGGAGTCGGCGGATGCGTTTGAGGAGCGGAAGCGGAATGCGAGACGGCTCGGTGAGGAGGCGGGAACAAAGCTGCTGCTGCCGATGATGATCATGCTTCTCATTGTTATGCTGATCATTATGGTTCCGGCATTCATGTCATTTTCAATGTGAAAGCATTAAATCAAGCAAAAGAGAGGAGAACGAATATGGAACAGAATACGAACAAAACCAATTTGGAGCGCGGAAAAGAAAATGCGGGGACGGTCGTCTTTGATGAATTGGAGGCGGAGCGTGCGGCGGGCGTATATGAGAAGGAAGAGGAGCTGCGGGCAGCCGAAGCAGAGGAGGATAAAGCGGAATTTCACAAAAATAATTGGGGAATGGGAACGGTGGAGATCATTTTGATCATTGTGGTGTTAGTCGGATTGGTTCTCATTTTTAAGAATCAGATCACGCAGATCGTCAACTCCCTGTTTGGGAAGATCACGCAGCAGACGGGAGGTATCTGATGCGAAAGGGCGGTATTACGGTTTTTCTTACGTCGATGTTATTACTGTTTGTGACATTAGTGTCAGCATGCGTGGAGGCTGTGCGGTTTTATGCGGTCGGCGTGGAGGCGGAATGTGCGGTGTCCATGGGACTGGATTCCATTTTCGCGGAATATCACAGAGGCCTTTTGGACCGATACGATCTGTTTTTTATTGATTCCTCCTACGGCGCGGAGCAGCCGTCCTATCACCATACGGAGGCGCATCTTTGGGATTATATCGCGGCAAATCTTTCTGCGGCGGATGTGCCTGTATGGAACGGAAAGGATTTCCTGGACATGCATCTTGAGAGCGTGTCGATCGTACAAGCGGCGCTTGCCACGGATGCGTGCGGCAGGGATGTGAAATATCAGGCGGTTTCTTATATGCGGGAGCGGGTGGGGATCGGGCTGATCGAGGAAATTCAAAGGCAGATGGACACCGTGCGCGGAAACGGACTCGATGTGCGAGATGTGGAACAGGAGGCGGCGGAGGTGCAGGCGCAGATTGACGGCACGCCGCTTCCTGAGCAGCAGCTGGAGGACGGCAGTTTTGTGGCGGCGAGCGTGGATAATCCGGCTGACAGTGTGAACGGCGGGCGGTTTCGGGGGATCCTGTATCTGGTCGCGGAGCAGGAGGAGCTGTCGGAGCAGGCGATCAATTCTGACAACTATGTCAGTTGCCGTACATTAAACAAGGGGACAGGCGCTGCATGCGGGGATGCCGCATTTTCCCTTGTGGACGAGGTGCTTTTTGGAGAGTATCTGATCGAAAAGTGCGGCGATTACCGAAATCCGTCCGCCGACGGTGCGCTGCAATATGAGCTGGAATATATTCTCGCAGGAAAAAGCAGCGATATGGAAAATCTCCGATGGGTGGCAGGCAGACTGATTCTTTTGCGGGAGGCAGCGAATATGATGTACCTTTACTCCGACAGCACGAAGGTTTCGGAGGCGGATGTGCTGGCGTGGAGCCTGGCGATTGTGTCGCTTGAGCCGAGCCTACAGCCGCTCATCAAACAATCCATTCTTTTGGCGTGGGCATATGCGGAGAGCGTGCTGGATGTCAGACGCCTCTTTTCGGGAGAGCAGGTTCCTTTATTGAAGAACAGGGAGACATGGCGATTGTCCTTAGAGTACATGCTGGATTATGTGACACATTTAGGGGAGAAGGACGAGGCGCAGGACGGGCTTGATTATGAGGATTATCTGCGTCTGCTTCTTCTCTTGGAAAATGAGGATACAAAGACCATGCGTTTCATGGATGTGATAGAAATGAATATGCGGAAGCTTGAGGGTAACGAATCGTTTCGGATGGACGGCTGTATGGATGCCGTGCGTGCAGAGGTCAGTGTCAGCGGCGGATTCGGCGAGTATTTCAATCTTTCCGCGCAGTATAGTTATTTGAATAGATAGGAGGTGTTGTGCGATGCCCTTTTTACCGGAGCGGAAACGTAACTGTAAACTAAGCAAAAAAAGGATCAGCTCTCTTCGGGTACATCGCGCAATCTTGCGGCGTACAATCTCTCACAAACAAAATGACGGGCGGGAGCGAGACTGCGCCCGTCCGTGTCGGATCGGCACCCCCAATCGAATCCGGACAAAAATACGTTTCGGAAAAAGGGTGTCGCACAATGCCTCCAAACGCGGCGAGGCGCGCGCGTCCATGACGCTTGAAGCGGCGATGGTGCTGCCGTTGTTCCTGTTTACGGTACTGAACCTGTTTGCGGCGGTCAATGATATGGCCCTGCATGTAAAAATGCAGGCGGCCATGCATCAGACGGGGCTTGAGCTTTCACGGTACGCCTATGCTTATGAGCGTATCAGTCAGGGATTTCCGCTGCCGGAATCCGCATTGGCGGATGTTGTTTTTTCACAGACCTACGTCAGGGAGCAGGTAGAAAATGCGATCGGGGATAAGTATTTTGCGCGCATGGGCGTGCATGGCGGCGCGGAGGGTGTGTCCTTTTTGCAGTCCGAGATATTGTCCGGGGATACGGTCACGCTGGTCGCAAGCTATCGGATGGACGCGTTGTTTTTGCCGAGTCAGATCGCATCTTTTCGCATGGTCAACCGGGTATGCCTGCGCAAGTGGACCGGCTATGACAATGCCGCGGGGGCGGGACAGGCGGATGCGGCGCAGCAGATGGTCTATATTACGGAGCATGGAGAGGTGTATCACAATTCGCGTAATTGTTATCACCTGAATGTAACGATCAGGCAGACAAGCGGGGAGACGCTTGATGCGGAGCGAAACAGCAGCGGCGGCAGATATACGGCGTGCGAGCTGTGCGGTGATCGGCGGCAGAGCGGTGTGTTCTATGTCTCGGAGGACGGCGCGCGTTATCATACAACGGCGGCGTGCAGCGGATTGAAGAGAACGGTCAGGGCGGTTCCGTTATCGGAGGCCGGAACCAGATCGCCATGCCACCATTGCGGCGGTTTGGGATAGGTGATGCAGCATGAGGGACGGATTGTGGATGATGGCAGGAGTTTTTCTGTTATACAGTGCCTATAGCGATTTGCGATGCGGAATGATTTCCGTGAAAAGCTGTCTGCTTGCCGCGGGAGCAGGAGTCGTGGTGCGGGTCGTCGGTGCAGGGGGAATCTTTGCGCATGAAATATCTGTGCCGGGAGCCGTATCTCAGATAGCGGTATGGATGGAATGCGTGCGTGGGCTGTTACCGGGATTGTTTGTAATGGGGCTTGCTGCCGGAAGCGGGGAACAGATCGGAAAGGGAGATGCATGGGTTGTGCTTGCGCTCGGGGTGCTGGTGGGGGCGGGGCGATGTATGAGTCTGTTTGTGACAGCGTTGATTTTCTCGCTGCCGTTTGCAGCCATGTGGCATTTCCTGAATGGACGCAGAAGCGAATGGGAACAGGCGCGGGAGGGTTCGTTTCCGTTCGTACCGAACTTGCTTTTTGCCTATGTACTGTTCTGCTGCTTCTAAGGAAATGCTGATACATCCGCATTTCCTTAGAACCTTCGGTGGATGCGCACGGATTTGCATTGGAATTTTGCCGCTTCGCAGCGCAAATCCGGCGCAGGAAACACTTTAATCAGCGTTTCCCTAATGAAAAACGGGTGTGATATGGATGGACAACGGGGAATACAAAGGAGTCGGGAGAAGGGGAATGATTTGTAAGGATGTGCGGGGCAGTGCAACGATAGAGATGGCGGTTTTGATGCCGATGATCGCAGTTTTAATGATATTGCTGATCTATCTGGCATTGTACTTATATGACAGAACGGTTCTGTATGGGGACGCGTACCTTGCGGCACTGCGCGCATCAGAATTATCGGAGGAACAAAGCGAGGAAGTATACGCGAAAGCGGATGCGTGGTTTACCTCCCTGAAAGAAGGACAACTCATTGCGCTGCCGGAGGTGTCGCGTGAGCTTACGGTTGACGCTAAGGGCGTGCGGATTTTGTATAACGGCGAGGTCGTGGTTCCCATCATGGCGGGCAGTACGATTTTTGAACAATGGGAAAGCTTTTGCTTTTCGGGTGATGCCTTTGCGGCAAGGCACAGACCGGTAACGTTTATCCGGCGTTGCCGCGTGTTGGAAGAGCTGCTTGGACAGAATGAGGAAGCGAACAACAGTGGAAAGGACGGGATAGGATATGGAGTCGGGTACGATTCAGGTGGAGTGGATTGAAGAGCCGGAGGAGGAGATTGTCAGAATCACGGAGGCGGAGTGCCTTGACGCAGCAGGGCGATCGAACGCAGCAGGGCGATCGAACGCAGCAGGGCGATCGAA
>CAZZNE010000018.1:0-85005 GCA_964655525.1 uncultured Clostridium sp. | reverse complement strand
TCCGATCATGGAAGCGCATCGGGCGGGCTTTGATGAGAATATGTATTTGGATCCCCAGACAAGAACGAAGGTTGAGGAGACGGGCGGCGCGAATATCATTTTTATCACGAAGGATGGCAAGCTGGTAACGCCGAAGTCGAACAGCATCCTGCCCTCGATCACGAGACGTTCCCTGCTCTATGTGGCGGAGCATTATCTTCACATGCAGGTGGAGGAGCGCGAAGTGCTCTTTGAGGAAGTACCGGAATTCGTGGAGTGCGGTCTGTGCGGAACGGCGGCGGTAATCTCTCCGGTCGGCAAGATCAATGACCACGGAAAAGAAATCTGCTTTGCGAGCGGTATGGAGCGGATGGGGGAGACGATCCAGAAGCTGTACGATACGCTGACCGGCATCCAGATGGGAAATATCGAAGCGCCGGAAGGATGGGTAAAGACGATCCTATAAAAAGTGCAGGGTCTGACTGATAATCGTATAAAAGCATGAATGCAAGCATCCTGATACCTGTGAATATTCCGTCAGGTATCAGGATGTTTTTGGTGGAGAATATGGAGATAGAACTGCGGAATGATTATATTGTCGGCTTGTTTGGCAGCGTGACATATGATCGACAGAAGCGAAACGTGGAAAAGCAGGATTATCTGCTTGCTCAGGATGGGGAAGAAGAGACACAGCGGAAAAAAGAACTTGAGGAGAAGCTGAAAGGCGTCACCGTGACAATATCGCCTGAATCGATCGCTCTTTTTGAACGCATGCAGGAGGAAAAGAGGGCGAATAGTCCTGCGCCGGAGTCCGTGTATGGCCGTGAGCCGGAGGAAAGCATTTTTGACAGGAAAGATCCCTTCGCACCTCAGGAACAGTGGGAAATGCAGTACACGGTTTTTACGAAGGCACTGTCAGAGATGGGCTTTTATGATGACATGAGTGACGAGGAGGTTCTGAAAACGGAGAACCTGCTGGTGGACATCACGCATACGATGAACCAGTTATGCGGATATTTTAAGTGTGAGTCTTTGGATGGAGAAAAGGTATCCGTATCCTCCTATGCGGCAAAAATGGAATTGGAATCCTCTACCGCTGCGCTGCGGCAGTTTGCCGAGAAGTGCCTGCCGCAGGAGATGCGGGCACGTTTCGGAAAGCTGACGGAGCAGTATTATGAGTATAATGCCAAGAAGCTGGAAGGATATCGTTCCGCCGAGGAGATCGCCAATGAGTCTGCGGCGAACATTCTTGATCGAACGGAAACCTCGCCAAACCGGGTGCGTCCCGTGACAGAATACGAACGGGTAAGATGGGCGGCCGGAAAAGCGGTAACAGGAAAAGAAGATGAGGAGAATGCGATCGCGGCATGGCGAAAATGCTTTTTGCAATTCGGAAACGGAGGGGATAACGGCAGTCTGCTGGCTGAGAGTATGAACGATATTCTGCTCCGCTATGCGTCCGGAGACAGCCGGGATCAAAAGCTCCTCGATTATCTGGAACAGTGGAACCGGCCGATCGTGGAAAATGCCGGGGCTTACTGGAACGCGCTTTCCCGCATGTAGCAGATGATACATAGATTGAAAAATCAAAGATTTTTCAAAAGCGAACAAGTTCGCTTTGCTATTGGCAGCATGGAGGATTAATATAAAAAAAGACTTTCGCCGGTGCGAAAGTCTTTTTTTATATTAAAATCTCATGACTCATTCTCAACTTCATAGTACGCTTTTACGCGGATGCTCTGATTATAATCCCCGAATTCGTTTCCGAACAGCGTCATGCCGCCACAGTTTGGCGTGTTTTTGAGCACGGAGAACTTCAGGTCGATGCTGCTGTTGTAATCAATATGCAGATCCTCGATCGTCACGTTCGATATTTCGTGCGTGCCGTCGATAAAGGTTCCGTTATGATTGATGATCAAGGTTTTCAAAAGACCATATTGATTTAAGAGCTCCGGCCACCACTGCGGGGAAAGCATTCCTTTTCTGGAGCCGTAATCTCCGGGACTGATCCATGTCCCGACGGAAATACCATTGATCTCAAAATGGATATCGCTCGGATAATCGTCATTATTTTCCGGACATTCGGAAGAAATTTCAAAAGAAATCTGCAATTCCGTCAGCCTTTGCCCGGCTCGCAGCCGGTTCGGCAGATTATATCCGATGCTTCCCCAGCCGATCCAGAGGATACCTGCCTTGAACCGTTCGGGATAAGAAAATACGCGGGGATCGTCCAATTCGCCGATAATGCTGTTGATCGTGGCAAGTCCGCAGGTCGGATGGACGTCCGCGGACGTATACTGCCCGACCGCAATATCATCCTGATAGCATGCACGGGCGGTATTCTGCGGTGCGAGATCAACGATCAGGCGGCTGTATCTTGGGCGGATCAGCTTCATGATGCCGCGTTTCCCTGAGGTCGTGTGTATTTTAACAAGTCCCGCACTTTCTAATTTGCTGACGTGAAGCGAGATGGCGCTGTTTGTCAGACCGAGCGCTTCGGCGAGATCATTCATGCTGAGATGATCGTTTTCATAGATCAGTTCCATGATGCGCAGACGCATCGGCGTGCTCAGCGCTTTGAAAATTTCTTCTGCTTCCTGCAGGGAACCTGCATATAACATGGCTGCCTCCTTTGATAGCGCGGCAATATGCCGGTAGACATGATGAATATTGCTTGCATTTCATTATAGGAAAAGAAAAAGGTTAAGTCAATAGAAAAGTAAATGCCGTTTTGGGCTAAAAATCGTTAAAAAATAAAAAAATGTTGTGATCTCTAAAATATCGCGCAAAAAATAGTCAAATTGCACAAAAACATAGGGGAAAATTTTTCGATAAAAAGAGAATATGATTATTGATTTGCGTTCTTTGGTGTGGTAAATTGTAAATATAATTAAGCAAAAAAAGAAAAGGTTAAGTAAAAAATGAAATAAAAAGATATAGTAATCGTTTAAGTAGCCTATAATCGAGTTTATATTATAAGTTTCACTGAAATAAATCTGCAATTTGTATAAAAATCGGTGGAAAAAATGCTTTTGATTAAGCATATTATCCGGTAGGTGGTCTTTTACGAAAGAGAATCACAGAAAAAGCCGGCAACAGAGAGAAAGGACGGAGGGACAAACATGTTTAAGCTTTACATTAATCCGGCAAATCAGAAAGGACATATTAATCCTGAACTTCAGGGACATTTCTCGGAGCATCTCGGAAGATGCATTTATGAGGGTCTTTACGTTGGGGAAAACTCTGACATTCCGAATACAAACGGTATGAGAAATGATGTTGTGGCGGCGTTAAAGGAGATGGGCATTCCCGTGCTGCGCTGGCCGGGTGGCTGCTTTGCCGATGAATATCACTGGATGGACGGCATCGGACCGAAGGAAAAGAGAAAGAAAATGATCAACACTCACTGGGGCGGTGTTGTCGAGGATAACAGCTTTGGCACGCACGAGTTTATGGAGCTTTGCAGACAGCTCGGATGCAAGACCTATGTCAACGGCAATGTCGGCAGCGGAACGGTGCAGGAGATGAGCGAGTGGGTCGAGTATATGACGTTTGAGGGCGTTTCTCCCATGGCGGATCTGCGTGCGGCAAACGGTAGTAAGGAGCCTTGGGATGTTGATTATTTCGGCGTCGGCAATGAAAACTGGGGCTGCGGCGGCAATATGACGCCGGAGTATTACGCGAACCTGTATCGGAGATATCAGACTTATGTCCGCAATTATCGCTCCGACAAGCATATTTTCAAAGTATGCTGCGGACCGAACATCGATGATTATGATTGGACAGAAGGCGTAATGAAGACGACATTCCGCTGCGAAGAGGGTCAGCACGGCTTTATGGACGGATTATCGCTTCATTATTACACGCATCCGGAGGGATGGATCAAGAAGGGAAGCGCGCTTGATTTCGACGACAAGGTCTGGTATAAGACGATGAGCAAGACCCTGTATATGGAAGAATTGATCAAGCATCATACCGCGATCATGGATCATTATGATAAAAAGCATGAAGTCGCTCTCATCATAGATGAATGGGGAACTTGGTACACCTGTGAGCCGGGTACCAATCCGGGCTTCCTCTATCAGCAGAACACGATGCGCGACGCGCTGGTGGCGGGCATCAACCTGAATCTCTTTAACAAGCATTGCGACAGAGTGAAGATGGCGAACATCGCGCAGCTGGTAAACGTTCTTCAGGCGGTGATCCTGACCGAGGGCGAAAAAATGATCCTGACGCCGACCTATCATGTATTCCACATGTATCAGTGCCATCAGGATGCGGAGCTGTTAGAAAGTTATATCGAGACGGAGACGATCGGTTTGGAGGATGAGTATCAGGTGCCGAACTTAAACGAGTCCGTATCGCTCGGCAAAGACGGTAAGATCCACATTACGATCAATAACCTGTCGGTTGAGAAGGATTATGAAGTGGAGAGCATTCTTGCGGATACAGAAATTGAGGCTGTCAGCGGAACGATCCTGACGAATGAGATGCATGCGCACAATACGTTCGAGAATCCGAACATGGTACATACAGAGAAGTTTGAAGGCTGCACGTTCAAAGACGATCGTCTTACGTTTACGATTCCTGCATGCAGCGTGCTGCATTTGGAAGTGACAGTAAAATAAGCAAAGCTTATAAAAAAACAATTGATATTTTTGGGTTTCAAGAAAACAGCTGTTTTCTTTAGAGTATGTTAGGTAATCATAGATTACCTAACATACTCTTGGGTTTTTAGAAAAGAGGGGTTCCACAGTAAGGAGGTTCGTATGGCACGGAAGGAATGGAAAAGAATTGCAGCGCTGGCATTGGCGGCAGTCATCACGCTTGAGGGGGCGCAGACCGGAGAGATGCCCCAGGTATCTGCGGCTGCGGATGAGACGTCCGGTTCGGTGGAGATGCCTGCAGCGGGGGAAAACTTCAGCGTAGAGAGACTGACATCCAATTATACGAACATCAGCGCAAACTATACGGCGCCCGCATACGGCGGCGAGCAGATTCGTTTTGCAATGGATGAAGTCTTGGACGGCGCGTACAGTGACAAGCTCGCGGCGGATAACAGGGGTTATGAAAACGGGGTTGTCGATCTTCACGGCGGCGATACGGTCAGCGTAAAAGTGGATGTGCCGCAGACCGGGCTTTATTGGATGGGGTTTGACTATCTTTCCTATGACAGCTCAATCCTGCCGATCGAGTTTTCGCTGATGGTGGACGACACCTATCCTTTTTATGAGATGAGAAACCTTACGTTTGAGACGACATGGGTGTCAAAGGAGGATGTGGAGCTCGACCGATACGGTAACGAGATCGTGTCGCTTCCGGACAAAAAGATCCAGTGGGAGAGCAAGTACCTGATGGATACGAGTTACCGCTATTCCGAGCCTCTGCTCGTGGAGCTGACCGCGGGAGAGCATACACTGACGTTTACGGTCAACGAGGGAACGTTCCTTCTTGGCAATATCACCCTGAATGCGCCGCAGAGCGTCGCGGTCTATACAGGTTCTCAGAAGGCGGAAGGAAACGAGCTGATCACGATTCAGGGAGAAGATTTCTATGCACGAAACGACTCCTCGATTCATGCGGTGGGCGAGTATGATTCTTCTTTATCCCCGCTTTCTTCAAAAGAGACGGTATTAAATACGGTGGACGCCGATTCCTTTAAGACGGCGGGACAGGAGATTACTTATCGGTTCCGCGTAGACAGGGCGGGTTGGTATTATATCGGCGCGAACTATCTCCAGTCGGAAAAAAATGATTTTCCCGTGTTCGTGGACTGGCGTATTGACGGACAGATACCGAACACTGCATTTCAAAGTTATCCTATGGCATATACAACCAAATATAAGACCACATCTTTAAAGGATGATGAAGGGAACCGCTTAAGCGTTTTTCTGGAAGAGGGACAGCACACCATTTCCCTTACGATCAGTGCGGATAATCTCCGATACGCTTTGGAAAGAGTCGATGAGATCATGAGCGGTATCAACGATCTGTCACTTGAGGTAACGAAGGTAGCCGGTACCAAAAAAGATAAATACAGGGATTTGAGGCTGACAAGATATATCCCGGATCTGCAGGAACGCCTGTATGGCTGGGTTGACGGACTTTATGAGGTGGCGGATATTGCCACGCAGTATGTCGATGTGAATGATCCCGAGGATGTGGCGGCGTTTGCCTATCTGATCATTGCGGCAAAGCAGTTAAAGAGTCTCGGCGATGAGCCGAACGAGCTGGTTTACCGCGTAGCGGAGCTTTCCACGAGCGTCAATTCCATCAATACACAGATTGCCAATTTCATCGATCTGATCAATGATAATAACCTTGCGATCGACCGGATCTATATTTATCAGGACGGCGCAAAACTGCCGAGGGGATTAAATTTCTTTGAGGGAATCTGGATGTCCCTGAAACGGTTCGTCTACTCTTTCTTCGGGCAGTCTTATTCGGCAAGCAATACGGATGCGTCCCATCTTCAGGTGTGGGTAAACCGTCCGAGGCAGTATGTCGAGATCATGCAGAAGATGATCGACGAACAGTTTACGCCGCAGACCGGCATAGAGGTGGATCTGTCCATTATGACGGACGCCAATAAGCTCGTCCTGTCAAACGCCTCGGGGGATACGCCGGATATCGCGACGGGTATTAACTACTCGATCCCGTTCGAGCTTGGTATCCGCGGCGCGCTGGTGGATCTGACAAAGTTTGATAATTATCAGGAAGTGTTCGGCAGATACAGTGAAGGTATTTTGGTTTCCTCTGTGATCGGGGATGGTTTTTATTCCCTTCCGGAAACAATGAACTTCTATGTCATGTTCTGCCGCACCGATATTTTGGAAAAGCTGGGACTGGAGCCGCCTGAGACGATCGATGAGATGATCGGCATGCTGACGGATTTACAGATGAGGGGACTCAATATTTACTATCCGACCGCGTCCATGTTGGTGATGCGTAACTTCCACGGTACGACGCCTTTGATCTTCCAGAACGGCGGTACACTGTACGGAAGAACGGCGATGGAGGTGACGGTGGACAGCGAGGAGACGATCCAGGGCTTTACACAGCTTACCGAGCTGTTTACCCTTTATAACATGCCGGTGGATATTCCGAACTTCTATCAGCATTTCAGAAACGGAGATTTACCGATCGGTATTGCGGATTTTAACTCTTATAACCTGATCTTAAATGCGGCGCCCGAAATTGCCAATTCATGGGAAATATCTTTGGTTCCCGGCGTTGTGGATGAAGAGACAGGAGAGATCAAGCGCTATATGAGCGGCGGTGCGGAGAGCACGGTCATGTTCCGCTCTGATGATGAGCGCGAGCAGCAGGCATGGGAGTTCATGGATTGGTGGTCGAGCACGGAGGTGCAGGCGGAATTTGGACAGCGCTTACAGATCATGTATGGCGATGAATATATTTGGCCGACCGCGAACTTAGAGGCATTCGGCAATCTGCCGTATCCGACCAAGCATAAGCAGACGATCATGGAGCAGGCGGAAAATATTCTGGAAGCGCCGCGTCTGCTCGGAAGTTACATGTTAGAGCGTGAGCTTTCTAACGCGTTCAACGATGTGGTCGCCAACGGAAAGAATTTGCGGTCCAGAGTGGATGACGTAGTGAAGGCGGTCAACAGAGAGACGCTGCGTAAGCTGGAGGAATTCGGCTATATTGACGCCGATGGCAATGTGATCAAGGAATATGTGATACCGTCGGTAGAACAGGTTCGTGAGATCATGGGACGTTAAGGGGGCGGAGACATGTTCAAAAAATCAAAGGTAGGCAGCAAGTCGCATTTTAATAAGAACGGTTATCTTTTTGTATTTCCGTATGCGGCACTGTTCATTGTGTTTATACTGGCTCCGGTCATCATGGCGGTTATTCTGTCGTTTACGAACTTTAACGCCATTCAGTTTCCGGAAGCAGTGGGACTGCTCAATTACATAAACCTGATCACCAGTGATGATGTGTTTATGCAGTATGTTATACCGAACACCGTGAAATACGCGCTGATCGTCGGCGTCGGCGGCTATGTTCTGTCGTTCCTGCTTGCATGGGCGCTGGCGAATATGACGAAGGTTCCGCGTACGATTTTTGCATTGATCCTTTACTCACCGAGTATGACGACCGGTGTTGCGATGACGGTGCTTTGGAAGATCATGTTTACGGGAGATCAGACGGGCTATATCAACAGCTGGCTTATGGACATCGGCGCCATCAACGAGCCGATCATCTGGCTTGTCAGCACGGATTACCTGCTTCCGATCGTTATCATCATCGGTTTGTGGTCGAGCATGGGCGTCGGATTCTTAGCAATCCTCGCCGGACTCTTAAATGTCGATGAGTCTCTTTATGAGGCGGCGGCGATCGACGGTGTGAAGAATCGTTTTCAGGAGATGATCTATGTGACGATCCCGAGCATGAAGCCGCAGATGCTCTTTGCAGCGGTCATGCAGATCGTAGGAGCGTTCCAGAACGGACAGATCAGTACGCTGCTTGCGGGAAATCCAACGCCACAATATGCGGCGCAGCTGATCGTCAACCACATTGAGGATTACGGTTTCATCCGATATGAGATGGGTTACGCGGCGGCGACCTCGGTCGTACTGCTGCTGATCGTACAGATATTCTCAGTCATATCCAAGAAGCTGTTCGGTGAAGAATAAGAGGGGAGGGAGAAAAAATGGCTGCTTATAAAGGACATAGAATGAACCCGGATAAGTTTGAGCGGGGACAGATCAAAATATATCTTTTTGTCATACCGCTTGTGTTGATCACGGGACTGCCGATCGTGTTTATCGTTTTTCATGCGTTTAAGCCGATGGAAGAGCTCTTTGCTTTCCCACCGAAATTCATCACAACGCATCCGACGCTTGATAATTTCCGAAAGCTGTTCAAGGCTTCGCGCTCTGCGGGAATCCCGCTGAGTAAATATGTGTTTAACAGTATTTTGATCACGGTGACGACGGTGTTTGCCTCCCTGTTTTTTTCAACGGCGGCGGCATATGCGCTCTCCAAACTGAAGTTTAAGGGGAGAACCGCAATGCTTCAGATCAATCAGCTGGCGCTGATGTTCGTATCGGTTGCGGTCATGATTCCGAGATACCTGATTGTAAATAAGCTCGGACTCATCGACACCTACTGGGCTGAAATCTTACCGCTCATTGCCCTGCCGGTCGCACTGTTCTTAGTGAAACAGTTCGTTGATCAGGTTCCGGATTCGCTGATCGAAGCGGCGTACATGGACGGTGCAAAGGAGTTCCAGATCTATCTCAAGATCATCCTGCCGATGATCAAGCCCGCGATCGCGACGGCTGCCATCCTTGTATTCCAGCAGGTGTGGACGAATCTGGAGGCGGCGAATTATTACATCAATGACGACGGATTAAAGTCGCTTGCATTTTATATGAGTACATTGACAAGTACCACGACAACCAATACCGTAGCCGGTCAGGGTATTTCGGCGGCAGCCTCGCTGATCATGTTCCTGCCGAACCTGATCCTCTTCTGTATCCTTCAGAAGAACGTGATGAACACGATGGCGCATTCCGGTATCAAGTAGAAATGAGAGGGTAGACCATGAAAAAAATGAAAAAAAGAATCATTTCATTGGCAGCGCTCCTCATTGCCTTTGCGGTGTCGGCGGATACGATCATCGTACAGGCGGACGCTCCGTACAAGACTTATACGGTGGACGGCTACGGATATGTGTTGGAGACACAGACGGCATATCTGCCGTATGAGACCATTACAAAGATCGGGGAAGAGGCCTTAAATGCCCCGACGGATTTTACCCTGCTGGATGACGGGTATATGTACATATTGGACAGCGGAAACGCGCGCGTGGTCGTATCCGATATGGAAGCGAACCTGATCAGCACGTTCGGAGAAGGGGTGTTAGTCAATCCGCGCGGTATTTTCGTAACACCGGAGCACATCTGTTATGTGGCGGACCGTGACGCAAGATCCATTTTCGTGTTTGATGAAAACGGCGAGCTGATACAGACCTACGGAAAGCCAACGGCGCCGCTTTACGGTGAGACACAGGATTTCCTGCCGCTTAAGATCATCGTAAATGAATCGGGGACCATGTACATCATCTGTGAGTCCAATACGAACGGCGTTGTGCAGATCAGTCCGGTGGAGGGAGGAACCTTCCTCGGATATTTCGGCACAAACGGTACGGATCCGTCCCTTTGGAATATTATCTGGCGTGCGGTCCAGACGGAAGCGCAGAGAGCAAAGTCGAGAGGAAACATTCCGGCAACGCCGGATAATATGGCGATCGATGAAAAGGGATTGATCTACACTGTCACGAGAGGAGAGGCGAAAGACACCTTAAAGAGGCTCAACATTGCAGGCGTTAATATGATCGAACCGGATTACTATGAGCCGGTACCGGCGGCGGTTGCGGTCGGGAATCATGATAACGTGTTCGTGGCGTCGCAGATGGGTTTCATTTACGAATACAACAACGAGGGTGATCTGCTCTTTGTATTCGGCGGCAGTGACGACGGTCAGCAGAGAATCGGTTTAAGTACCAAAGTGGAGGCGATTCAGGTCGGAACGGACGATAAGATTTACGTGCTTGATTCCGATAAGGCGCAGATCCAGGTATACGAGCCGACCGAGTTTACGAATTATCTGCATGAGGCGCTGTATCTGTTCTCAAAGGGGCGCTATACGCAGAGTAAGGAGCCGCTCACAGAGGTGCTCAAAATGAACAACCTCTTTGACTACGCCAACATGGCGATGGGCAGGGCGCTCTACAAAGAGGAAAATTACAGTGAGGCGGTGTATTACGCAAGACTGGCAAAGGATTATGAAGGATATTCCGATGCGTTCTGGGAAATCCGAAACAATTGGTTAAAACATAACCTTGCGGCCGTCATTATCATTCTTGTTATCCTGTTTGTGCTGAAGAAAGTCATAGGCGTGCTCGATAAGAAAAAGCACATTCTTGACAAGCCGCGGGCAGTGATGCATAAGGTCGGCGAGGTGAAGATCATAAAGCAGCTTCGCTACATGTTTTACTATATGAGGCACCCGATCGACGGCTGCTACGGCATTAAGCGGGAGGGAAGGGTTTCCGTTCTCAGTGCCAATATCCTTCTTGTGATCTTCATGCTGTTCTACATCATTAACAAGTATTTCTGCGGATTTTTGCTGAAGTATGTGCGGGAGGGCAGCTACGATATTTTGTCAGATATCGGAACGATCGTGGTCATGCTTGTGCTGATCGTCGGATGTAATTATCTGATGTGTACGATCAACGAGGGCGAAGGAAAGTTCAAGCACATTTACTGCTCGTTTATTTACAGCTTAGGACCGTACCTTGTATTTATGCCGTTCATCTTCCTGCTTGGGCATGTCGTGACCTTTAACGAAGCGTTTTTTGTTCAGTTTGCGAACCTGTTCATGTACGTATGGATCGCGGTGCTGATCTTCATAGCCATTAAGGAGATCAATAACTACAAGGTCAAGGAGACGTTCAAGATCATCGGACTGACGATCTTTACGATTTTGATCGCGTGTCTGTTGGCGTTTATCATTTATGTACTGTGGTCGCAGGTACTTGACTTTATTCAGTCAGTATTCGGAGAGGTGGTGTATCGGATTGGCAGCTAAATCGAAAATGAAAAAAATATGCAGTCTGGTCATGGCGGTAATCCTTCTTCTTTTTGTCCCCGATATGGGATGCGGCGTAACCCTGCAGGCGCAGGCTGCGGAGAGCATCAACGGACATAACTTTGTGACGGAGAACGCACGGTACGCACTCTACATGAATGAGGAGGATCTGTCCGTTGTCGTAGCGGATAAGGTGACGGGAGCGTATATGGAGTCCTCCATCAGCTATGACGACGGAAACAATAACAACACATGGCTTGGCGCTATGAAATCGGCAGTCGTGCTGACGATGATCGTCCAGAGCGACGATACGAGGCAGGCGGATCTGCTCAATGACAATGTCACAAAGACGATTACCTATACTTCCAACGGATTTGCAGCGGACCTCTACTGGAATAGCTACAAGCTTGGCATGAGGCTGGAGGTCAGCTTGGAGGAAGATGGTCTGGTGGCAAGGATTCCCGATGAGTCCATCAGAGAGGACGGAGAGGAGTATCTGATCGGAACGATCTCTATTTATCCGTTCATGGGCTGTTCCTATCTGGACGATAAGGAAGGCTACCTCTTTATTCCGGACGGAAACGGGGCGCTCATTTATCTGGATGACAAAGAAGGAAGGTTCAACAGCGGATATACCGCGATGGTCTATGGTACGGATGTCGGCTTTCAGGAGACGGTCGTCGAAACCCTGCTGCATGATCGTTATACTATGATCAATGACGCGCAACAGGTTATGGCGCCGGTATTCGGAGTTGCGCATACAGAAGACAAAATTGCGTATCTCGCGGTCATTGAAGAGGGCGCGATGCGCGCCACGATCGAGGCGAATCCGAACGGCGTAAACGTAGACTATAACCGTATCTATGCAAAATTTGTGGAGCGGCGGCTTTACACGCAGCCGACAAGCAATAATTCGAGCAGCGGCTCCTTCAAAAAGCCGGAAGACAGCAGAAGCCATTCCGATCTGCAGGTTCGTTTTATGTTCCTCTCGGATGAGGAGGCGAATTACTGCGGCATGGCGAATGCTTATCGCAATTATCTGACGACGAGAGGACTGCTGCGCAGCGCAGAGGATTCTTACCGTACCAGAATTGATTTTCTCGGCACGGAGCGCGAAAACTGGGTGATCGGGACCACGGCGGTCGTAATGACGACCGTGGATGATATCCGCGGGATGTATGATGATCTGGCAACGGAGGGTGTTACGGACATCTTTACTGTATATAAGGGATGGCAGAAGGGCGGTCTCTACAATGTGCCGATCTCCAAATATAAGGCGGACGGCGGCATCGGAGGGACGTCTGACTTAACAAAGCTCATACAGGAATCGGCCGCGGATGGAATTCAGATTTACCTCTATAACGATGCGATGCGGATCAATCCCGATGAACAGAATGCGACGTTCAACGTGATCAAGATGATCAATAAGCGCCGTTTTACGGAGGATACGCATAAGGATGTCTATGAGGAAATGATGTACTTAACGCCGGCAAGGAGCAATAAGCTGCTCGATAAATTTGCGGCGAGCTACTTGAAGAAAGGTGTTGATACGATCTGCTTGGCAGGTGTCAGCAATACACTGTTTTCCTACAATTACAGCGGAGAGTTTTACACCCGGTATGACTGTGCGGAGAGCTATGAAAGCATGGTGAGGGATTTAGATGAGGATGCGGCGCTTGTGCTGGAACAGCCGTTTGCTTATCTTTGGCAGTACACGGATGCATTCCTTGATATGCCGCTTTACACCTCAAGCTACATTTTTGAGGATGAGAGCGTACCGTTTTTATCCATCGTATTAAAGGGCACGATTCCGGTGTATTCCGAATATGTGAACTTTGAGGCAAATAAAAAGGAGTTCTTCTTAAAAATGGTAGAGACCGGAACCTATCCGTCCTTCTACATCACAAAGGAAAGCTCCGCAGAGCTGATCTACACGAATTCCAGTGATATTTACAGCTCGGAATACAGCGTATACCGCGATACGATCATTGAGTATACTTTAGAACTGCGGGCATTGAACGCAAAGGTGGCGGGCGCACACATTGTCGGACACGAGATGCTCCCGAACGATGTCACGAAAGTCACTTACGATAACGGAGTTACGGTTTACGTCAATTATAGCAATACTGCTCAGACGGTTGACGGAAACACAGTCGAAGCAATGTCGTATAAGGTGGGTGAGTAAATGAGTAAAGAGAAAAAGCAGAAGAAACCCAAGATCAAGCTCGGAAAGCTTGAAAAGAGAGAGGCGAGGATGGGGTATCTGTTCGTCGCACCGTGGATTATCGGCGTGCTGCTCTTTTTGCTGATACCACTTGGACAGTCATTCTACTATATGTGGTTCAATATCCGCATCACTCCGCTCGGCACAGTATACAATTATGTGGCAACGCAGAACTTTACGCAGATCTGGCTGGAGAACCCCGAGTTCCCGCAGCAGCTGGTCACATACATATGGCAGACGATCGTACAGGTTCCGGTCATCGTGGTGTTCGCACTGTTGATCGCCATGATGTTGAACGGAAAGATACGCTGCCGCGGTCTGTTCCGTCTGATCTTCTTCCTGCCGGTCATCATTGTGAGCGGACCGGTCATGAATATGCTGGTGGACGAGGGCGCAGCGACAATTCCGAGTATGAATGTCCAGTCCATTGTAAACGCGTTTGATACGTTTCTGTCGCATTCGCTGGCGGAATCGGTCGGAGAGATCTTCAGCAATATGATCATGACGCTCTGGTATTCGGGCGTACAGATCCTGATTTTCCTTTCGGCGTTACAAAAGCTTGACCCCGCGCTCTACGAGGCGGCAAAGATTGACGGCGGTTCTAACTGGGAGTGTTTTTGGAAGATCACGCTGCCGACGATCAAGCCGATGATCCTCTTAAATGCAGTTTATACGGTCATCTTCTTATCGGGCAACGAGCAGAACAGCCTGATCAATATGATCGAGTCGGCAATGTTCTCGGGCACGAAGGAGAAGGGCTACGGATATGCTTCAGCCATGGCATGGATGTATGCGATCGTTATTACCCTGATCGTGCTGTTGTTCTTCCTGCTGCTTGGCTCAAAGAAGGATGCTTACGACAGACAGATCAAAAAGGTCAAGAGGGCAAAGAAGAAAGAGCTCCGCATGGAGAAACGGATAGAGAGGAGGGGAAAGAGAAATGTCAAGAAGCTCGAAAAAGCAAGAAAAAAGCGCAAATACAAAACCTACGACGGCTCTGGAGACTATTAAAAAGAAATTCACGAGAGAAAAGATTCACCGCTTTATATTCGGAACAAAGGAAAAACAGGGCGCGGGAAAGCAGATTATTGTATACGGCTTATTGATCTGTATCGGCTTTGTATACCTTTACCCGATGCTCTACATGTTCAGCACCAGCTTTATGAACCGGGACGATCTGTTGGATACCTCGGTGAAGTGGCTGCCCAGTACGCTGTTTTTCACAAACTATGTGGATGCGGCAAAATCCATGGACTTTTGGCCCACGTTCTTTAAGGGAATCATCATCGCCGGACTGCCGACAATCTGCAATGTAATGATCTGCATGTTTATCGGTTACGGTTTTGCCAGATATGATTTTAAGGGCAAAAAGATCATGATGGGAATTTTGATCTTTTCCTACATCCTGCCGAGCCAGGTTACGATGATCCCGACCTATGTACTCTACAACAACATGGGTATTTTGGGAACGTTGTGGACATTCCTGCTTCCGGCGATCTTCGGAAACGGATTGAACGCGCCCATCTTTATCCTGATTTTTTATCAATTCTTCCGGCAGGTGCCGAAGGTGTTGATGGAGGCGGCGTCGATCGACGGAGCGGGGCATTTTAAGTCCTTTTTCAAGATTGCGATCCCGTCCGCATTCCCGGCGATCATTACGGTCGTTCTGTTCTCGTTCGTATGGTACTGGAATGAGTCGTACTTAACGGAGCTGTACGTACAGGGACTTACCACGAAGAGCAATTGGACGAATCTGGTGATCCAGCTGAAAAATTTCGAATCCACCTTCCAGACAAAGGCAAGCGTGGGAGCTATGGCAACAAACTTGAACGAATCCGTCAAGATGGCGGCTACAGCATTATCCATATTGCCGCTTCTGATCACTTACCTTGTGTTACAACGGCACTTTGTTGAGAGTATCGACAGAGCCGGTATAACAGGCGAATAAAAGATAAAAAAAGATAAAGGAGGAAAAAAATGAAAAAGAAATTATTAGTGGGAGTAGCGCTCATGACGTCGCTGATGCTGGCACTGACAGGCTGCGGCGGCGGTAAGAAGGGCGGCGGACCTTCCGGTAATGTGGATGAGAACGGCGTAACAACTGATGAAATTACGCTGACCTTCTGGCATTACGAGGATGAGACGACGATTAACATGCTGGCGGAAAAGTTTATGGAAAAATATCCGAACATCAAGGTGGAAACGCGTGTGATCGAGGATATGAGCTCGGACTTGTCCGCGGCGGCGGCAGCCGGAAATTTCCCGGATGTATTCGAGGGAACGGATTCCGATACGGCGCTCGCAAATCAGTACTGGCTGGATATTTCGGAGTATTTTGACAATGACCCGGAAAATGACAACCTGATGGCAACGATCAAAGAGTACGGTATCGGCTGCTTTGATACGAGCGCAAGATATGCAATGCCGATGGTATATTGGCCGAGCGGAATCTTCATTGACAGAAACGTGATCAACACCCTGAATCTTCAGATGCCGAGAACGGACTGGACCTGGGCGGAGATGATCCAGCTCATCAAGGACGCGACGGTCGATACCGGAAGCGGTATGAAGTATTTCGGACTTGGTTTCTACAACAGACTGGATTCCCTGTACGGCATTGCGGCATGCTCCCCGGAGGAGAGAGCGTTAAAGGGTGAGTTCGGTTTTGACGGTACGGATTTCGACTTATCCTATTGGGCAGTCGGCGAGCAGGAATTCTCCGATTTAAAGCTTGGCGGATATGTGGCTCCGTCCCAGGAGACACAGGAAATGGAAGACTGGACGGGCAACTGGGATGCATGGTTTGGTGAGACCGGACACGTTGCGGTATTCTCCGAGGGCTTCTGGACTTATCAGAACCTTTGGGGACTGGAAGGCTATCAGGAGAGATTCGGTCTTGACATTGTTCCTTATGTGACCCCGAACGTTGTGGACGAGAAAGAGCACAACGTCATTTCCACGATGTATATGGGCGGTGTTTCTACCTCCTGCAAGTATCCGTATGAGGCATATCTGCTCTTAAAGTGGATGGGCTGGGGCATTGAAGGCTGGAAAGAGAGAATTGCAATCTATTCCGATACCTCCATTACAAACGCATCCGGCACACCGTTAAAAAATGCGCAGATGCCGATGCCGATCACCTTGGATCAGGAAATCTGGGAGGGCTACAAGTCCCTGTTTCCGCAGGATGCCGATCACAAGCCTTTCTGGGATGATTATTTTGCAAGCGTGACAAGACCGGTTCCTTACGGCTGGTATAATATCGCAGGCTACTGGAACTTCTGCGATCAGTACTTTAACAAGATCGGTATTCATGATCTGGTAGATCAGGGAAAAGCAAAGGCTGCTGATTATGTGGAGGAAGCGACCGAGCAGGCAAACTATTATCATGCAGAGGCAATGATTTCTTATTTCGGACCGACCGGCTATAATGTGTTATCTGAGGAAGAGCTTGCGAAGTATCAGGCAGTGGTAGATTCCTTCGCTCAATAAAAAGGAACCATTCCCGGTTTCTTGAGAGAAGGTTCTATATAAACATTCAAAGGGAGGAAAAAAGAATGAAGAAAAAATTATTGGCGATTCTTCTTTGCACCGCAATGACGGCAACGTTGCTTTCCGGATGCGGCGGAGGAGACGACAAGAAAGACAACACGCAGGATGAAGGCACAACGCCTGTTGCTGATGCGGGAGATGACACGAATGCACCGGCAGAGGTAACGCCGGAAGAGCTTCCGGAAGCATTTGCACATATCACATTTGATGAGGGTGCAGGTGAGAGCTATGTCGCTGTTACAAACGTAGATGATGTGGGCGACAATGACGGCGCAAGCCTCGGTATTGCAGAGACGGATGTTACGTTTGCTTATGCGGACGGCCCTGTCGGAAATGCACTGTATATTGACGGTAAGTTCGGTCTTGACTTAAAGTTAGAGCCGACCAATACGGATGCATACACGGTATCTTATTGGATGAACGCGGACAGACTTTCCAATTTCGGTGCAACATTGCAGATCGGTTATGACATCGGTAAGGCTGCAGATGCAGGCAATAACGTTACATGGATGAACGTAACCCAGACTGAGTTCCCGGGCTTCAAGGCGTTCCCGATCGTATGGAGCCGTAACGAGGCAAGCGACGCACAGGACGGCACGGACTGCTGGCCTTGGATGTGGGCATTTAAGGGCGAGGACGAAGGAATCACCGGTAAGAAGGAATGGGTGATGGTAACAATCGTCTGCTCCGGTGAGGTGCAGAACGGCCCTGTCGGTTCTACGACCGCAGGCGCACAGTACTATATCAATGGCGAGCTTGTATATGATTCTCAGGAAAACTTCTCCACCAATGGCGCGTCCATGGGATGGGAAGGCGGATACACATGGGATGCAACGCTTGCTCCGAACATCATGAAGCCGGGATCTTCTACGTTTGAGTCCTATTTCGGCATTAACTACTGGGATACGATTTATAAGGGCTTTGTCGATGATCTTTATGTATTTGATACCGCACTTTCCGCAGGACAGGTAGCATCCCTGTATGCACTGGGCGATCCGAACGTAGAGTCCGTAGCACCGGAAGCTCCCGCAGAGGATGAGCCGGAGGAGCCGGTAGCAAGAGACCACAGCGATGTGGAGACGACCGGTGCCGTAGTCGGCGCAAAGGATTGCACGACCCCGTTCTGGACAGAGTTCTCCGAGATCTTTGCCGTAGCGAACGGCGAGTCTACAACGATCAATTTCACGAACTGGTCCAACGGCTTAAACAACTGGAATAACTTCGTTGTTATTCTTCAGAGCACGCCTGACGGTCATTCCGCTGAGGACAATGCAGATTACGCAGAGTACGGCGTTGTTCGTGCAGATAACTGGGGCTGGGGCGGAGGCTATGACAACATCGCCACAGCAGAATGCGACTGGAACTGGGATACGTTCATTGACGATGTTGACGGCGCGACCGTTGAGCTGACCGTTACAAACAACGGCGATACGGCAGATGTTGTTGCAGTCGTTACTTCCGCAGCAGGAGAAGTTCATACGCAGACATACACCGGCATTGCGGTAACGGGCGATCTGTACTTCTGCTTAACGGTTGACGGTTCTTTTGTTGACGTTCAGTAATCAAATGCGTCTGGAAAGACGCAAAGTGATAGTAATAGGGGTTTTGTGATCCCTGTGTAAGTTTCAAATCAAGCTGAGGTAACACTCCGGATGACGGACACGACCGGAATCCGGAGTGTTTTATCTTAAGGAAGCGCTGATTAAATCAGCACTGTTTCCCTTAGGAAGCGCTGACTAAATCAGGGTTTCCTTTAAAATTCAGATGTCTGTGTGCGGCGGATTCCGTGGACAGACATGTGTGTTTTATGGTATGGTATAATGTCGTCAGACATGATACCGCGCCGAAGCGAAGCGGAGTGTGCATCAAACATAGCATGATTGCGCAGCAATCATGGTATAATGTCGTCAGACATGATACCGCGCCGAAGCGAAGCGGAGTGTGCATCAAACAGAGCATGATTGCGCAGCAATCATGCTATCAATAAGAGAGCGGGAGGTTCACAATGAGCGAAAGAGACAGAAACGGTGTGATCACGGAGTATAATCAGCCATGGATCGAGCAGCGTGCCGATCCTTATGTGTACAGGCATACGGACGGAAGTTATTATTTTACGGCGTCCGTTCCGGCATATGACCGCATCATTCTGCGAAAGGCGGACAGCTTGGAGGCGCTTGCAAAAGCGGAGGAGACCGTTGTCTGGACAAAACATGCGTCTGGACCGATGAGCAAGCATGTCTGGGCACCGGAGCTGCATTATTTGTTTGGTAAGTGGTATCTGTATTTTGCGGCGGGCGAAGAGGAGGATATTTGGAAGATCCGTCCTTATGTGCTGGAATGTCAGGGTGATGATCCGATGCGGGATGCATGGAAGGAATGCGGAAAGATGCAGCGCTCCGACGATGACATCTATTCGTTTGAGGCGTTTTCGCTTGATGCAACGATCTTAGAAAATCAGGGCAGCTATTATTATATCTGGGCGGAGAAGGTCAGCGTCGGCATCCAGATTTCCAACCTTTATATCGCGCGGATGGAATCGCCGACAAAGCTTGCAACGGCGCAGGTGCTTTTAACGACGCCCGATTATGACTGGGAGCGCGTGGATATTTGGGTGAATGAGGGTCCGGCGGTGCTCAAGCGGGACGGACGTATTTTTGTTACCTATTCCGCGAGTGCGACGGGCGAATGCTATTGCATGGGCATGCTGAGCATTGACGAAAAGGAAGACCTTCTCGACCCGCGTGCATGGAAAAAGGAACGTCAGCCGGTGTTGTGTTCGGATCGGGAAAAGGGTTTTTACGGACCGGGACATAATTCTTTTACGAAGCTTGGGGACGGTACGGATGTGTGCGTTTATCACGCGCGCACCTATGCGGAGATCGTCGGTGATCCGCTTTACGACCCGAACCGTCATGCGATGCTGATGAAGGTCGTGTGGGATGAAGAAGGAAGACCGGTGTTTGATTATCGGAATAAGGTTATGTAATAGGAATTGGGAAAGCTTTGATAGGTGATGAAACTTTCCCCAATATGCAATCCAACGCAGGCACGCTTTCGCTGCAATTCAATCGCAGCGGTACGTAACATGCGAAAATACCGCATGTAAGTACCGGCGCTAAAATGAATTTCGAAGAAATTCATTTATAGCACCTGCTTATGGATTTGCATATTAGGGAAATTATGAAACGTAAAATAGGGCGTTTTGCAATTACGTATTGAGAGAAAAGAGAGAAAAGAGGAAAAGAAGAGGAGAGGTATGGGTATGGGACAGGAAAAGAACAGACAGGCAATTGAGGAAGCAAGGACGGCGCTCGGCATCGAGTTTGGCTCCACGCGTATCAAGGCGGTGCTCGTCGGAGAAGACAATGCGCCGATCGCACAGGGTGACCATGAGTGGGAGAACCGTTTGGAGAACGGTATTTGGACATACAGCCTTGACGATGTATGGGCAGGATTGCAGGACTGCTACACAAAGCTGGCGGAGGATGTCAAAAAGCAATATGGCGTAACGCTGACGAAAGTCGGCGCGATTGGCTTTTCCGCAATGATGCACGGTTATATGGCATTTGACAAGAGCGGCGAACTGCTTGTACCGTTCCGTACATGGAGAAATACGATGACGGAAGAAGCGTCTGCAAAGCTGACCGAAGCGTTTTCCTATCATATTCCGCAGCGGTGGAGCATTGCCCATCTGTATCAGGCAATCTTAAATAAGGAAGCGCATGTGCCGCAGGTAGATTACATGACGACCCTGGACGGCTATGTGCATTGGAAGCTGACCGGTGAGAAAGTGCTTGGCGTCGGAGAGGCGTCCGGCATGTTCCCGATCGACCTTGCAACAAAAAATTATGACGCCGGCATGATGCGCAAATTTGATGAGATGGTGTCGGGAGAAGGATTTTCTTGGAAGCTTGCCGACATTATGCCGAAAGTGCTTCTCGCGGGTGATAAGGGCGGCGTGCTGACGGAGGAAGGCGCGAAGCTGTTAGACGTAAGCGGCAATCTGGAAGCGGGTATTCCGTTATGTCCGCCGGAGGGAGACGCGGGAACGGGTATGACGGCGACAAACAGCATCACACCGCGTACCGGAAATATTTCCGCCGGAACGAGCGTCTTTACGATGGTCGTGATGGAGAAGGACTTAAAAAAGGTGCATGAGGAGATCGACCTTGTGACAACTCCGGCAGGAGATCTTGTTGGTATGGTACATTGTAATAACTGTACCTCCGACTTAAACGCATGGGTAAATCTCTTTAAGGAAACGCTTGCAAGCTTCGGCTGCAAACCGGATATGAACGAGATTTACGGAACGCTGTACCGCAAGGCGCTTGAGGGCGATGCGGATTGCGGCGGCCTGATGGCGTATAATTATTTTTCCGGTGAGACGATCACGGGCTTTGAAGAGGGACGTCCGCTGTTCGTGCGTACGCCGGATGCGAAATTTAATCTTGCGAATTTCATGCGCCTGCATCTGTATACGGCACTCGGCGCGATCAAAGTCGGCATGGATATTCTGACAAAAGAAGAGGGCGTGCAGATCGACAGCATGCTCGGTCACGGCGGACTGTATAAAACGCCCGGCGTCGGACAGCGTATCACGGCGGCAGCGTTAAATACGCCGGTTTCCGTGATGGAGACAGCTGGAGAGGGCGGCGCGTGGGGCATGGCGCTGCTCGCATCCTATATGTTAAACAAAGCGGATGCGGAAACGCTGGATGATTATTTGAACAATAAGGTATTTGCGGGAGATAAGGGCGTCAGGATGGAGCCGGATGAGAAGGATGTAGCAGGCTTTGACGCATTCATCGAGAAATATAAGAAAGCGCTGCCCATTGAACGCGCGGCGGTGGAGAATTTCTAGGAAGGAGCGGAGTCGCTATGTTAGAGGAATTAAAGAAAAAGGTTTACGAGGCCAATATGGAGCTGCCGAAATACGGACTTGTGACATTTACATGGGGCAATGTGAGCGAGATCGACCGCGAGAGCGGGCTGTTTGTGATCAAACCGAGCGGCGTACCCTATGAGACGATGAAGCCGGAGGATATGGTCGTAATGAATCTGGATGGCGAGCGCGTGGAGGGGAACTATAATCCGTCCTCCGATACGCCGACGCATGCGGAGTTATACAGGGCGTTTCCGGAGATCGGCGGCGTCGTACATACCCATTCGTCATGGGCGACGAGCTGGGCGCAGGCGGGCAGGAGCATTCCGTGTTACGGAACAACGCATGCCGATTATATTTACGGCGAGGTTCCGTGTCTGCGTGTGCTGACGAAAGAGGAGATCGACGAGGCGTACGAAAAAAATACGGGACTGCTGATCGTAGGCGAGTTCAAGAACAGAGGACTTGATGTGACGGCGGTTCCTGCCGTGTTATGCAAAAACCACGGTCCGTTTGCGTGGGGTAAGGATGCGGTCGAGGCAGTGCATAATGCGGTCGTGCTTGAGGAGGTTGCCAAGATGGCGGCACGGGCGGAGCAGATCAACGCGCGGGTACAGCCCGCTCCGCAGGAGCTGCAGGATAAGCATTATTACAGAAAGCACGGCGCAAACGCATATTATGGACAAAAGTGAGAGAAGAATTTCTAAAGCTCACGCCAATGGGCGTTTCGCTAAGAAGTTCTACGGTTCGCAGGCGAACCTTTCTCTCACTGAAGAATGTCCTAACGGACATTCTTCGCAGGAAAGTGAGAGCAGGACGGATACGGAGGCGGCAGCATGGCGGATTTAGCGACCGTGAGGGTATGTAAGCGTTGTCTGTTACGGGAATTTGACGAAAACGAATACCGTGAAAAACTGGAGCGTTATATCGTCGGTCTGGAGGAGGATATCAAAGCGCCGGAGGCGCTCTATGAGAATCGGCTTTCTACCTGTAAGGAGTGCGAAAAGCTTTCAGAGGGAACCTGCCTTGCCTGCGGCTGTTATGTGGAGCTGCGCGCCGCGGTGAAAGCGAGCCGCTGTCCGCATAAAAGGTGGTAAAGCGAACAAGTTCGCTTGGCAAATTTGTGCTGACGCCCAAATTCGCGGGCTATTGGCAGCATTGACGATTTGAGCTTACGCTCAAACTCACAGGTTTGCGAAAGCATGGATAATTTGAGCTTACGCGCAAACTCACAGGTTTGTGGCGGCATGGACGATTTTTGTGAGAGGTGACAGGAGACGGAGCGCAGATGAAGCAGCATTGTGCAAACACCCCGCCTATGGGGTGGAACAGCTACGATTATTATGATACGACGGTGAATGAAGAGCAGGTCAAAGCGAACGCCGACTATATGGCGGCGCATCTGAAAGCATTCGGATGGGAATATGTCGTTGTGGATATCGAGTGGTATGCCTATGACGCCGGTTCCATGCGGGAGCGGTATCAGTATATTCCGTTCTGGAAGGTAGAGATGGATGCGTACGGACGGCTTCTGCCGTGTCCGCAGCGTTTTCCTTCCGCAGAGGGTGGGAAGGGGTTTGCGCCGCTTGCAGATTATGTGCATGCACTGGGACTGAAATTCGGAATCCACATCATGCGGGGCATTCCGCGCGAGGCGGCGCACCGCCATCTTCCGGTTTACGGCTCGTCCGTGACGGCAAACGAGATTGCAGATCCGTCGAATATCTGCGCATGGAATCCTGATATGTACGGCTTAAACCCGGCATGCGAGGGCGCGCAGGCATATTACGATTCTCTTTTTGCACTGTATGCGGAGTGGGGCGTCGATTTTATTAAGTGCGACGATATTTGCCGGATGGATATGCCTTCGGCGCGGGCGGAGATCGCCATGCTGCGTCGGGCGATGGAGCGCTGCGGCAGGGAGATGGTCTTGAGCCTGTCTCCCGGTCCTGCGAAGATCGAAGAGGCATGGTATTATGCGCAGCATGCAAATATGTGGCGTATCACGGATGATTTTTGGGATCATTGGGATTCCTTAAAGGATATGTTTGACCGTTGTGAACTGTGGCAGAGGCACGTGTCACCGGGCTGTTTTCCGGACTGTGACATGCTTCCGCTCGGCAAGATCGGAAAAGCGTTTGGCAATGAGCGCGATACCGGATTTACGCGCACGGAACAGGTCACGATGATGAATCTCTGGTGCATTTTCCGCGCGCCGCTGATGATCGGGGCGGAGCTGACGAAGTTAGACGACTGGACAACGGGGCTTCTGACAAACGAAACGCTTTTGGCATGCGTGAAAAACGGCGGGACGCCGAGGCAGCTTTGGCGTGACGAGGAGAGCGCGGTCTGGATGAATGAGAACAGTGTGGACGGCAGTATCTATCTTGCGCTGTTTAATCTGGGAGAGCAGGAGCGTGTGGTAGCGCCGCCTAAAGCAGAGGTGCTTTCGGCAAACGGCGTTTCGCTTATGGGAAAGAAGATGCGTTCCGCGTGGGATGGCGCCTATGAAGCAGGAAAAATGAGGAATGATGTTTCTGTGCTGCTTCCCGCACATGGTTCCGTGTTTTTGGCATTGCGATAAGTGTGAACCGGATGGGGCGGTTATTTGCATAGGAACCCGCAGGTCATAGAAAGGAATGGGTATGAGAATGAAAAAACGAATCATGACATGGCTTAGCGTCTGTCTGCTCGGCATGTTGCTTGCGATGACTGCGTTTGCTGAGGGCGAGACGGCAAATACATCGACGGAGGACGGCGTTGCCGTGACGATCGAGACGGACAAGGCGGAGTATCGTGCGGGCGAGGAGATTCATTATACGCTCCGCGTGGAAAATACGAAGCAGCACTGGACGCTTGCGGCGACGAGTGTTACCTACAATCATTCCGACGGCATCATCGAAGCATACGAGGGGTCCTTGCCGACAGAGCTTCCTGAAATTGCGGCGGGCGAGACCTATGAGTTAAGCGGCGTGCTGATCGGCGATGCGGAGATCTATGTATCGCAGGGCATGGGAAGCGGTGTGATCATCGGCATTGTCGTCGGCGTCATAGCAGCCCTTGTCGTGATCGTTGTCGTCGTGCTGATTTTGTTAAAAAAGAAAAAGGGGAACGGAAAGAACGGCGGAGACGACACCGACGGGGAAAGCGGAAAAACCGATAAAGCCGGGAAAAAGGATAAGAAAGGCAAAAAAGGAGATACCTCTAAGAATGCGCTCATCTTGTTCCTGACCCTGACATTGGCGGCAGGCATGGTTCCTGCAGTTCCGACCCAGGCGGCTGCCGCGGACGTGGAGGAGATCACGGTCCGCCCTTACATAAGAGTACAGTATGCAGGACAGGAGATCATGCTCCGTGCCGTAATCAAGTTTAAAGCATCCCAGGATCTGCTTGTCATTGAGCATGAGAATGTTCAGATCGCGCAGAGAGTAACCTGCCATGATCCGTCCATTTTCCGCGACTTAGACGGCACCTATTATATTGTCGGCAGCTTCCTTTGCGGGGCAATGTCTCAGAATCTGACGGACTGGACGAGTCGGGACAGCGTGATACAGGGCAATTTCACAGAGGATGTCAAAGCACAGATACGGGAGTGGAATTTAGATGACCGTGCCGACGGCTGGAACGGCTATCTTTGGGCGCCGGATGTGATCTATAATACGGCAATGAACAAGTATTGCATGTATTTAAGCGCAAACGGGGATGATTGGAAATCGAACATTGTTCTTTTGACGGCAGATGCGTTTGAGGGGCCGTATGAGTATGTTGGCACGATCGTATACGGCGGCTTTAACGAGGACGATTACGGGTTGACGGATGCGCCGTTTGTGACCGGTGAGGACGAGATACCGGAGCGTTATGTGACAAATGGCGTGGATAATCATAAATGGGGAGATATGTATCCGAACTGCATCGATCCCTGCGTGTTCTATGACGATGACGGGAATCTGTGGATGTCCTACGGTTCCTGGTCAGGCGGTATTTTCATGCTGGAGCTTGATGAAGAGACGGGCTTGCGCGATTATTCGGTCAGCTACGAGACGGATATGCATTCGGATGCTTATTTCGGCAAAAAGATCGCGGGCGGTATGTATTCGTCCGGTGAGGCTTCCTATATTGAAAAAATCGGCGATTACTATTACCTGTTTATTTCCTACGGCGGCTTAGAGGCGGCGCGCGGTTATAATGTCCGTGTATACCGTTCGGAGACGCCGGACGGCGGCTATGTGGATGCGCTCGGCAACGATCCGTTCTTTGACACATTACAGATGAACTTTAATATGAGCAGGGGCGTGCGTCTGTTTGGCGGATATAAGTGGAGAAACTTCCTTTCGGGGCAGGTGGCGCAGGGACACAATTCCGCGTTTGTGGATGAGGACGGCCGCGCTTACATCATCTTCCATACGCGTACGAGCAACGGCACGGAGGGGCATTATGTGAAGGTGCACCAGCTGTTTGTCAACAAGGAGGGCTGGCTTGTGGCAGCGCCGTATCAGACCGTGGGCGAGAGCTTGCCGCAGAATGGGCTGTCTGCATCGCAGGTTGCGGGAGATTACGAGATGATCATCCACGAGCTGGATATCGATTACGAGCATCTGGAGACGAAAAAACCGCAGTTCATCACGCTGACGGAGGATGGAAAGATCAGCGGCGATTACACGGGTACATGGGCATTAGAGCCGGGCACGCCGTATATTACCTTACATTTTGACGGCGTTACTTACAGCGGTGTCACACTTGAGATGGCGGTGGAGAATACCAATATTGAGACGGTCGTATTTACGGCGATGGGAATCGAGAATCAGGTGACGATCTGGGGCAGCAGAGTTTATGAGTAACGTGTGAAAAGCCTAACAAAGAGCAGCGCGGAACGGAGGAAACAATGGAACAGGAGCTTGCGGAGAAAAAAGATAAGGTGATACGGCCGGGGTTTAAGCTGAATTGTCATGACAGAGATCAAAACCCATTATTTGAATCCCATGATCCATCCATGTTTTATGATCCCGTGAGCGGTCTGTATTATTCTTATGCAACGGACAGCGCGATCACCTCGCGTTATCGGCAGGGGATCCCGATTCGGAAAAGCCGGGATCTGGTGGACTTTGAATTTGTCGGCTATGCGCTTTCCGACGCGGCGGTTCAAGAGGCACGGAACAACGGACGTTTTGCGCCGACGCCCGGATTCTGGGCGCCGTTTGTGGAGTATGTGAACGGAGAATATCGTCTGTATTATTCGGCAACACGGGCATTCGGAAGCTCAGAATCACGCATTCATCTTGCGGTGGCGGACAATCCCGAAGGTCCCTTTGAAAACCGGGGCGTTGTCGTGGATACGTGGGGAACGGACAATTCCTATCCGAATGCGATCGACCCGCATATCGTAGATGACGCGCATGGGAAAAAATATCTGGTGTATGGTTCTTTTTTTGGGGGAATCTACTTAAAAGAGCTTGCTCCTGAAACGGGGCTCAGCCTGTCGGGAGATGTGCGTGAGCTTGGACGGCGCATTGCGCATAAACCGGCAGGCTCGTATATCGACGGACCGGAGGGCGCCGCTGTCATCCGAAATCCGCATAACGGCAACTACTATCTGTTTCTTTCGTATGGCTGGCTCGGGGAAGATTATGATATTCGCGTGGGATTAAGCCGCACGGTGGATGGACCGTACCGCGACATGGACGGCAGGAATCTGGACGGGGAATCCCTTGGCATGAAGCTTGCGGGAAGCTATTGTTTTTCTGCGGAAACGCCGTATGCGGAGCGGAGCATAACAAAACCGCGTACGATCGAGGTATGGACGAGGCGTGGCGTGAGGATGGAGACGGTAAGCTATCCGGAATGGCGTTTTGACGGATTCCGCGGACCGGGACACGGTGTGCCGTTTTATAATGTGCCGGAGGATGCCTATTATTTTGTTCATCATGTGCGTGACGGCGCGGCGGCGCTGGTGCATGAGCCGGTGAAAAAGAGAGACAGACGTTCCTACCGCATGCACTATATGGTCGTGCGAAGAATGTACTTTATCAATGACTGGCCGGTGCTGTCGCCGGAGCCGTTTGCGGGGGAAGCGCGCGCTGCGGAGCAGATTTATCGCTTCGATGTTGCGGACGGTGTGCCTGTCGGGAAGCATGCGCCGATACTGGGAACAAGGGCAGTGTCCCGGAAGGAGGAAGAGACAGGAGCGGAGGCAGCAGAGACGGGAGCGCAGAAGGCAGCAGAGCAGGGCGCGGGAGAGTGCGCCGCATGCAGCGAAACAAGCGGAGCGTGGGAGTGGATCGTGTTCTCCAACACCGACAATTCGCCTGCGCGCGGTCGGCTGGACGTATCGCTGTCCGGTGTCACAGCAGTTGCGGGAGAAGCGTTTGATTTTGAAAACAGCCGTATGTGCCGCGTCCTTTGCGGCTACACGGACGACGGACAAAGCGTGTGGGCAAAGCAAAGTGAAACACGCTTGGGATAAGACCTAAGATAGAAAAGAGGATCATGATGCCAAAAAAGAAAAGAAGAACTGTGCGGGACGAAGGCCGATTTTCCGCATTGGATTTGATAAAGGATATTTTGTGCTTTTTTCTGATGGTAGGATGTACGGCGGGATATGTCGTATTGTTGCTGCTCATCATCAGTTTTATTACACTTTCGTACCTGCATTTTACGATCGAGGGCATTTTGATCACAGGTGCGGTCTGCGGCGGGATTGCGGGAATTTACTATATTGTCAAGACGGTCCAGAAATACCGCAGGATGAATTGAGATGTGTAGGATCAAAAGAAAGCGTTCCGTTCAGAAGAGGAAATCAGAATGATGTTTTTTATGTGGATGCTGCTGCCCCTGATCGTAATTTTATTGGCGGGGATTTATCTTTGCCGTAAAGTTTATGGGGCAGTTTGTTTTTTTGGTAAAAATCTTACGAAGAGAAAGCGAATCATGATCACGGCGGGGGTTACCGGCATACTGATCCTGTCGGCCGGCTATGTGAATGGGTTATGGTTTGTGATTTTCATGTACATGGTGGTATTTCTGCTCGTATTTGATTTTTTTGCGCTGATCGTGAAAAAATTCCGTAAAAATAAAACATTTCCGTATTGGGGAAAGGCGGTCTACCGGAGCGGAATACCAGCGTTATTGGCAGCGGTGCTGATGGTCGGATACGGCTATTATAATATGCATCATATTGTCAAAACGGAATATACGGTTTTGACGGATAAAGAGATTCGGGAAGAAGGGTATACCATTGTGTTTTTTTCGGATCTGCACTATGGAACAACTTTGAACAGCGTTCAACTTAAGCGGGCGGCGGATTCCATTGAAAGTGAAAACCCCGATATCGTAATTCTGGGCGGGGACATTGTGGACGAGCGCACAAGCCTTGCACAAATGCAGGAAGCGTTTGAGATCATGGGCAATATCCGTACCCGATACGGGATTTATTATGTATATGGGAATCATGATAAAAATGCGTATGTTCAAAGACCGAATTATACAGCGGAACAGTTGGCAGATACGATAGAGCAGGCGGGAATTCATATCCTTGAAGACGAGACGTATGAGATTAACAATGAAATCCTCTTGATCGGACGCGCTGACAGAGGGCACGCCGCGGGAATGAGAAAATCTGTTTTTCAGCTTGTAGAAGGCGCGGATGCTGCGAAAGAATGGATTTTGATCGATCATCAGCCGGTGGAGTATGTGGGCGTTATGGAAAGCGGATGCGGAATGATCCTGTCCGGTCACACCCATGCCGGGCAGGTTTGGCCTTTGGGCTTTCTGGCAGAGATATTCCACACGGATGAGATGACCTACGGATACCGCAAAGAGGGAAGCTTAACGGAGGTGGTATCTTCCGGCATCGCCGGATGGGGGTATCCGGTCAGAACGCAGAAACATTCGGAATATGTCGTGATTCATCTGACGAAGCCCCTGCGCGCCGCTTCCTCTAACAGCTTCGGCTGGATTTCGGGATAAGTCCAATGTTCCGGCAGCGTGTCGGTGATAACGGTTGTTTCGATCTCGCTGTGCAGCTCCGGCTCAAAACGGATCACATCCGCATAATAAAGCATACCGAAGGATTCCATGCCGTCAAAATTGTCGGGCGCCGTGACGGAATACACGCAGATCGGCTTGAGCGTATAGGTAAGCGCGCCGGTCTCTTCATACAATTCTCTTCTTGCGGTGGAAAAAATATCCTCTCCGGGTTCTCTGTGCCCGCCGGGAACCTCTAATGTGTTTCTCTCCCTATGTTTGCAAAATACCCATTTGCCGTTATGTACGGTGATGATGACTGCAAACTTCAAAAGTTCATCTGAAACTTCATCATAAAAGCGAACGATTGTCATGGGGAGGATCCTGCCTTTCTTGTTCTTTTTTCAAATCTGTCTTCCTGCATTATAGTTCATCTTATAGCAGTTTGCAAATAATTGGATAAAAATGAAAAACAGGTGCAGCTTCTGGCGAAAAAACACGCTCTATTGAGATGCAAATGGATCAGCAGCTGAAAAATGAAAGAAAGGGGGATGCAGATCAAAAGCGGATCATGCCCCAATGCTGGACAAAAAATGCTGCAGGAGCTTGCACTGTTCATCACTCAGCATGGAGACATCAAGCAGCCTGTCCTTATCAATCCGGTCAAACCGAGCAGATAATCGGCGGAGCAGTGAAAAAGGCGGGCAAGCGCGATCAGCACCTCGACACTGGGTGTCCGTTCTCCGCTTTCATAGTTGGAGACGATGACTATGCCAAATATTAAACCAATATCAGATTTGAGAAATTATACAGAGGTATTAAAAGAAGTAAGAACAAACCAACCGGTTTATCTGACTCGGAATGGTCGTGGGGCATACGCTATTGTGGATGTGGATGAGTTGGATCGATTAAAAGCGACAATTCAGCTTTTGACAAAATTGGATGAAGGAGAGCAGTCTGCCAGAGAAAAGGGTTGGTTAACAGCGGATGAGGTAGAGGCTGCGTTGGGATTGTGATATGTCGAAGCTGTTTTATACACCAAAAGCGTTGGATGATCTACAGGGGATAAAAGCTTATGTTGCCATGCAGTTTGGAGAAGGCAGAGCAAAAGCCTGTATCAAGGAGATTACATCAACAGCTAAACAGTTAGCGCTGTTTCCGAAAGAAGGTCTCCGCTTAGCGGATCTGATAGAATATCCAACGGATTACCATTATCTGGTTGTAAAGCTTAACTATGTTTTTTACAGGGTTGAGGGTGATACCGTAAGGGTTATCCGCATTTTGAATGAAAAGCAGGATTTTTTACAGATATTATTCGGAATTAGCAGTATATATGAAAAAGGAGAAGATTACTGGGTAAATATCTGAGTTTGGAAAAATAGTTGATAAGGAAGCTGCCTGCATGGTATCATAAAAACGAAATTTTATAGATAGATTTATATTAAATACAGGCAAAGAGAGGGAAAAAAATGTTTTGTAATCAGTGTGGTACACAGATGCCGGAGAACACGAAAATTTGTCCCAATTGCGGAGCGGATGTAGGGCAGACCTTTGTGCCTGTGGAGAATACGGGAGCGGGTGAAATACCGCCCGTACCGCCTGCACAGAATACAGACGCGGGTCAGATGCCGTTTCAGCAGACGCCGATGCAACAGGCACAGAATCCGGGAGCAGGCGTGGGATTTGGACAGCAGGGGTATGGACAGCCGAACCAGCAGATGTACGGCGGCGCTCCTATGATGGGATATTCCGTACCTCCTCAGACTAACATAGGGAATGTCGGCGCGGTGTTTAAGAATGCGCCGGGCGAGTTTGCAGGCAGGGTAAAGCGTATGGGAATCAGCATGTTTTGTCTTTTGGGCATTATTGCAGCGATGCTGTTTTTGGTTGCGCCGTTTATGAATTTTGCTTCCATTCATGTGAATGAAAAAGTAGAGGTTCCGTCCTATTCCAGTTATTTTTTTGGTTCTTCTTACAGTTCCAAAGTAAGCGTCAAAGCCAGTGTCGGGCTGAACCTGTTTGAATTGTCACAATTGAGCGGTACGGTTGAGCGTCTGGCGGATAAACTGGTGGGCACCGCGGCGGATACGGATGATCTTGCGGACGCATTGGAAGACGCGGAGGACTATCTTGTTCGTGAGTTAGAAGACGAGATGGATACCGATATTAGAGACAGCAGCGTGAAGGAGGTTTTTGGAACAGCGAGGCTGGTTTTGAAAGGACGTGCGGCAGCGCTTGTTACGCCGTGGATTCTGATTATATGCGGGGTCGGGCTTCTGGTCTTTACCGTAACGAATCACAGAAAATTGAAACTGGTATTTTCTTTGATTCCGCTTGTCTGCCTGATCTGGCTGATGATTTGTTCCGGTCACTTTTTCTCGATCATGGGAATCGGAGCATGGGCGATCATTCTCGGAATTGTATTGGGCTTAATCAGCGCACTAAAAGATGCGTAAGAATCAACATAAATCTATATCGTAAAGCTTTGATAAAGCGAATCGCTTTTATTATAGACAGCAGACAGACCGTAAATGGTTTGCCTGCTGTTTTTTGAACTGTCCGGGATGAATATGTTGTAAATATCAAATTTATATTTGACGGACACCGATACCGTTGATATGATGATACGGGGGGAGTTTTTATGTCAGACAATGCATCAAAATTGAAATATTATATGAGAGAAATATTCGGCTATGTGATGCTGGTGATGGGCGCGGCGATCGCCGCATTTGCTATTGAAGAATTCTTGGTTCCATGCATGATCCTGGATGGAGGGATTGTGGGAATCTCAATCATGATCAATAACCTGAGCGGGATTTCTCTTGGAATATTGACGTTGGTATTTAACATTCCGTTCCTGGTGGCCGGCATGCGGAAGCTGGGAGCGAAATTTATTATCAAATCTGCAGTTGCCATGGTGACATTTTCAAGTTTTCTGGAGATTTTTGCGTCGATCGTGGATGTTACGCATGAATATCTGTTGGCCGTCTGTTTTGGAGGCGTATTTCTGGGAGTTGGAGTGGGGTTTGTGATCCGCGCCGGAGGCTGCCTCGACGGAACAGAGACGGTGGCGATCTTCCTGAATAAAAAATTTAACCTTCCGGTGGGACAGACGGTTCTCTTTTTCAATGTTGTGATCTATACGGTCGCCGGTTTTCTGTTTGGGTTTGACAGGGCCATGTACAGCCTGCTGACGTATTTTATCACCTCGAAAGTAATTGATTTTGTAGAATCAGGTGTGGAACAGGCGAAAGCAGCTATGATCATCACGGAGGAAGGACAGATGATCGCGGACGAAATCTTTAAGAGAATGGGGCGAACGGTGACGCTTCTGGAAGGCGAGGGTCTGATCAGCGGAAAGAAAGCGGTTCTATACTGTGTGCTGAACCGGTTTGAAATCTATGAATTGAAGCGTTTGATCAAAGAGGTGGATACGAGTGCTTTTATAACGATCAGCGATGTGTCGGAGATCATTGGAAATCATATTAAGAAGAAAGCAGAGTCGCATGAGTAAGAAAATAAATAATTTTTGACAAAAGAGAGCGTGGAGTACGTTTCCGATGGTCGAAGAAATTTATGAAGAGGAATCATAAAAAGATTCGGCAGTTTGGCCGGGCTAAGACCTTAATGGTCATAGCCCGGTTTTGTTGTTCGATTTTGTAAAAATTGTCCAAATTCATCTTGACATATAGTATGAATCTTTGTATAATCAGCACAAAGCATATATTCTTTGACGGATTGTTTTCGGGTGTGTCATTCATTTCTGAAAGTGATCCGCGTCAGACGGCATTCTGCCGATTTCCAGATCGTACTTTTTCTAAAAGAACGCGGAGCGATCTTTTGTAATCTATGCTTTACCCACAAAACAAATTAAAAAGCATAGTGTATGGAAAAAGAAAAGAGACGGACAGACTTCTGTTTTCGTGCACTATGGGAACAGGAGGAAAAATGAGACAATTGGAAGAACTGAATCTGGTGGATGATTTTTTGGCAAACAGCTTAACGGGACATGAAGTTTATGGAGAGCCTGCCGCACGATGTATTTTAGAATGCATCTTGGGCAGAAAGATCGGAAAACTCAAGGTCACCCCACAGCGCGCCGTCCAGGGTGAGGATACCGACAAGCATGGTATCCGCATGGATGTGTATTTAGACGAGGAGGATGGGGAACTCTTCGATCTGGAGCCTGACAATAGAGAGAAAGATGCTGCTTCGCTTCCGAAAAGAGTACGCTTCTACCATGCAAAGTTAGACGCGGGATGCCTGAAATCGGGAGTGGAATACGAGGAGTTGAGAAATGTCATTGTGATCTTTATCACGACTTATGATCCGTTTGGCTTAGATCGGATGGTATACACGGTCAAAAGCGGCTGCATAGAGGTCGCCGAGCTGCCATATGAAGATGGGGCGAGAACAATTTTTCTCTATACCAAAGGGACGGAGGGAAATCCGCCGGAAGACTTGCGTGAGCTTCTCTATTACATGGAGCATACGTCAAAGGAGAATGCGAAGACGGAGAATTTACAAAGACTGCACGAAATGGTAACAGCGGTAAAGAGAGATGGAAAGGTGGGGCTTGCCTATATGAAAAGCTATGAGATTGAAGAACTGAGATGGAGAGAAGGGCTTGCCGAGGGCATGGAGAAAGGTATAACCCAAGGGAAAATATATGATATATTAGACCTGCTTAACGATTTGGGCGAGATACCGCCTGCATTGAAGGAGCGGATCACATCTCAGAAGGATGATACAACCCTCCGCGCATGGTTGAAGCTGGCAGCAAAAGCGGAAAGTATCGAGGATTTTACAAAACAGATTTGAACGAATGGAAAGAGGATATGCGGGATGAAACAAAAGGACGGATGTTCCGCGTCTAAAGTTTGAGGGCACCGGATAAAAGCTGCTATGTGGAGAGGAAAACGCAGATGACAGTCTTATATTCCGTTCTGCATCTACTGGTGGACGGCGTGTGTGCCATGGCGATGTTCGGAACATTTATTCCGCAGGACGGCGGGTATTTCTATATATTGTTATATAATTTTTGTGCGTTTGCCCTGCAGATGCCGTTTGGCGTGGTGTTGGACGCCTTACATGCGAGAGAAGAAGGAAGGAACCGGGACGTTTCTTTCCAGCGTGCGAAAGCCGGAAAAAAGAACGTGGACCTTGATCTTATGACCGCGTTTATCGGTGTTTTATGTACGATTGCGGGGGCTGTGACGCATCCGGTCGTATTGGGAATCGGAAATGCGCTGTTCCATGTGGGCGGCGGCGTGGGAACGATACGAGACAGGCATGTGGGAACGACGCAGGAAGACGGCGATGAAAGCGATTACAGAAGCCGATACAGCGGGAATACCGGGAACGGGCTGGTCAAGCGGCTTGGCGTGTTTGTTGCGCCGGGAGCGCTGGGACTGTACCTTGGGACTACCCTCGCCCAAAAAGGCGGATGGAATCCGTGTTTTTTGGGGGTGAGCGTTTTGATGCTGTTATTGTGCGGAGGAATGCTTTGTTTCCGTTTACGGTGCTCTGCATCGAGACCGGATATCCCGTATAAAAGACGGCATGCTCAGCCGGATCAAGGGGATGTTTTCTGCTTAACTGTCTGCTGTCTGCTTGTTGTTATCCTGAGGTCGTATATCGGTATGGCAGTTTCGTTTCCCTGGAAGACCGGAGTTCTGGCGAGCGCGTTCAGCGTGCTTGCCGTGGTGGGCGGAAAGATGGCGGGCGGATTTTTGTCGGCATGGAAGGGCTTGTATCGGACGGCGGCGGTTTCACTCGTTCTGGCTGCGGTCTGCTATTTATTTTCTTCCGTCATGCCGCTCGGACTGGTTGCCCTGTTTTTGTTTAACATGACCATGCCGATTACCCTGTACTGGATGATCTGTGCATTTCCGCAGATGCCCGGATTTGCGTTTGGGTGTTTGACCTTTGCCCTGTTTTTGGGATTTCTGCCGGGTTATTTGGGCGTACAGCCCGCTTGGACCGGCAGTGTGATCGGCGGCGCGGGCAGTATCCTTTCACTATTGCTGCTGGCAGCAGGGATCAGAAAAAGCCGGCGTGACAGCAGGGAAGAGGTAGGAGACGCGCTGTGTTTACCGGCGGAGGAAATCGGAAAAAATGGGTGTGAAAGGGAGAAATCGTGAGGGATTATTTACTGGAAATGTTTTTAGTTTCCCTGCTGCTTACGATCGCAGTGGAGCTTGTCGTGGCGTTTGTGTGTTTTGCGATACGCGGAAAAAACAAGCTCCTGCTCGTGACGCTTGTCAATGTGCTCACGAACCCGCCCGCGGTACTATTGTGCTGGCTTGGGAGGCGGTATCTTCCGGACACTGCAGAACTGCCGGTGCAGCTTTTGGTTGAGATGGCAGTTGTGATCGTGGAAGCGTGGATTTACTGCAGTTTCGCGAAAAAAAGACAGTGGGAGATCGCTCATCCCATCAGGCTGTCGGCGGTGGCAAATTTCTGTGCATGGCTGACCGGAATCATTCTTTTGGAAATAAGGAGCTTATGAAAAAATGGAGGAGCTTATGAAAAAGTGGATCGTTTTTTGGGGAATTGTGTTTTGTTTTTTGCTCTGTGGGAATTCGGTGCAGGCGGATGTGATCTGGGAACCGATGAATTCCTTTTATGAGGAACATTCGTCGGAATGCACTTATGTAAACCGACAGTATACCGCCAATGGACCGGACGGCGTGGTGATCCTTTATGAGAGTCCGGAATCTGCAAAGGTCATCACGACATGGGAAAACGGGCGTAGGACATATATCGCTTTTACCTATGAAGATGCGCAGGGGATTGTGTGGGGTATCTCGGATGACGAGCAGACAGGGTGGATGCCGATGGACTATATGAAGGTGGTCTATGATTCCATTTCCTTTCGGGAGGATTATGGCGATCAGATCGTCAGCCAGGACGGCATTTTGGATGAACAGTATCGGAATGACACGGTTTATTTTTGGAAATATCCGGGCTCGGAGAGCTGCAGCAGTATGAATCTGCAGGACTGGGAGTATCTGCCCGATTATAGCGGTCTGTATACGGATGAAGCGGGGCATCGCTGGGGATATATCGGATATTATTACGGCATAAGGAGTATGTGGGTGTGTCTGGATGCGCCGACGGCGGATTATGCCGCCCTCTATCCGGACGGAGCGCCTAAGATCGGAAAAGAGGACGATGCGCAATCTCAGGAGCCGGAGAACAGCGGGACGGAGCGGATCGCGCCGCAGACAAATGACATGTCAGTCATAATCGTAGTTGTGCTGGTGACTTTGGTTGTGGCGGCGACAGCAGTGCTGCTTGTGATCCTAAAGAAGCGGGATAAAGGATCTATGGGATCATAAAGCCGTTCATTAGGGAAATGCTTTCATCCGTGTTTCTTTAGTAATGCAGAGAGACGAAACGGGGCAGGAGATGGATAATAGAGAGATTTTAAAGATTGCCATGGAGCAGTCGGCGGCGGACATCCATTGTGATCCGTCGGATTTTCTTCGCGAAACGAATGTGATTGTTTCATCCGTACTCGGGAAGAATGCGCGAAAATATTACAAGGAACCAATCACCTGCAATCTGGTGTCTTACGGGAATAATATCGTCGCGTCCGTAAAGGATGAGGTCAGGCAGATGGTGGCGGCCTACATCGGAAAATTCGAGTTCTATCATTGTTTCGAGACACCAAACATGCATTGGCTGAACGAACGCCTGATGAAGCAGGGCAGCAAAGTATGTTTTATGGCGGAATATTATCTGCCGGATGTCACAAAGCTGCGCGCCATGGAATGCGCCTATGAGCTGCGGGTGCTGGAACAGCCGGATTTTGCAGGGCTGTATGTGCCGGAATGGGGCAACGCGCTGTGTGAGGACAGGAAAGAACTGGATGTGTTAGGCGTCGGCGCATATGAGAATGGGAAGTTGATCGGGCTGGCGGGGTGTTCCGCCGACTGTGATACGATGTGGCAGATCGGAGTGGACGTTCTTCCGGCATACAGGAGACAGGGGATCGCCGCATCGCTCACAAGTCGTCTGGCGTTGGAAATTCTCGAAAGGGAAAAGGTTCCGTTCTATTGCTCGGCATGGTCCAATATCCGCTCGATGCGGAACGCGATGAAAAGCGGATTTCTTCCCGCGTGGGTGGAAATGACGGCCAAGCCCACGGAGGTTGTGGAAAAAATGAATGCGTAGATTGTGTTCTCAGTATGTAAGAATGTCAAAAGAATTACTGTAAGTCATTGGGAGGTTTTGATATGAAAATTCGCGTAATGGAGATTTCCGATTATGAGAAAGTATACGCGCTTTGGATGTCCTGCAAAAATATGGGGTTTAATAATCTGGACGATTCCAAAGAGGGTATAGAAAAATTTTTGAAGAGAAATCCCGACACGTCCTTTGTTGCGGTCGAAGGCGATGCGGTGGTCGGAATCGTATTGGCGGGGCATGACGGGCGCCGAGGATATGTTTATCATATGTCCGTAGCGGAAGATTACAGAGAACAGGGGATTGGAACACAGCTTATGAGCCATTGTGAGGAGGCGTTGAAGCGGGAGGGCATCAACAAAGCGGCGCTGCTTGTATTTAACCGCAATGAAGTCGGGAATGCGTTTTGGGAAAAGCAGGGCTTTACTGTCAGGGAGGATGTCGCCTACCGGAATAAGGCGCTGGCGGAGATTGTCAGGATCGATACATAAGCGCTTGTTTTTTTATTGTTTTTTATACCAACATATTGACACCTGCTAAAACTCTGATACAATATATGGTATGCAATGTTAAAAATGTGTAGAGGGGTAGCAGAAATGAAGATTATCAAAAGAAGCGGCTCGGAAGTCGGCTTCGATATGGACAAGATTGAGGCCGCGATCAGAAAGGCAAACTTGAGCGTCGTGGACAGCGAGAAGATGTCGGACGAGCAGATCAAACGGATTGCCCTAAGCGTGGAGGAGGCATGTTCTTCCATGCAGCGCGCGCCGAGTGTGGAAGAGATTCAGGATATGGTGGAGAACCAGATCATGAATCAGCGTGCTTTTTCCGTTGCAAGAAATTATATCACCTATCGTTACAGGAGAGCGCTTGTCAGAAAATCCAATTCTACGGATGAACAGATCTTAAGCCTTCTTGAGTGCAACAACGAGGAGGTCAAGCAGGAGAATTCCAACAAAAATCCGACGGTCAACAGTGTACAGCGTGATTATATGGCGGGAGAAGTCAGCAAGGATATTACGAAGCGTTTTTTGCTGCCTGCTGATATTGTCGATGCACATGAAAAGGGGATCATTCATTTTCATGACGCAGATTATTTTGCACAGCATATGCACAATTGCTGTCTCGTGAATCTGGAGGATATGCTGCAGAACGGAACGGTCGTCAGCGAAACGATGATCGATACGCCCAAGAGCTTTTCGACTGCATGCAATATTGCGACGCAGAGCATCGCGCAGATCGCATCGTCGCAGTACGGCGGGCAGAGCTTTTCGCTTGCGCATCTTGCGCCGTTTGTGCAGGTCAGCCGCTTAAAATTCCGTGAGGAGGTCCGAAAGGAGCTGGAGCTTGTCGGCGTAGCGCATGACGAGGAGATGGTGAACCGCATGGCGGAGTGCCGTGTCAAAGAGGAGATCAACCGCGGCGTGCAGATGATCCAGTATCAGGTGATCACGCTCATGACGACAAACGGACAGGCGCCGTTCGTCACGGTATTCATGTATTTGAACGAGGTTCCGGAGGGACAGACAAGGGACGATCTGGCGGCGGTGATCGAGGAAGTGCTGCGTCAGCGCATCAAGGGCGTGAAGAACGAGAAGGGCGTTTATATTACCCCGGCGTTTCCGAAGCTCATCTATGTGCTTGAGGAAGATAATATTCATGAGGGCAGCAAGTACTGGGAGCTGACGAGGCTCGCGGCGGAGTGTACCGCAAAGCGCCTTGTGCCGGACTATATTTCCGAAAAGATCATGAAAAAATTAAAGCAGGGCGACTGCTATCCCTGCATGGGCTGCCGTTCTTTTTTAACGCCGGACAGATTTACGGAAGCCGGGGCCGGAAATGTGGCGAATGCGCAGAATTATGAGCCGAATAAGCATAAATATTACGGGCGCTTCAATCAGGGCGTTGTGACGATCAACCTTGTAGACGTGGCTTGCTCCTCAAACGGGGATACGGGAAGATTTTGGGAGATCATGGATGAGCGCTTAGAGCTTTGCTACCGCGCGCTCATGTTCCGCCATGAGCGTTTGAAGGGAACGCCGTCGGATGTTGCGCCGATCCTTTGGCAGAACGGCGCGCTCGCGCGTTTAGAGAAGGGCGAGAAGATCGATAAGCTGCTCTATGGCGGCTATTCCACAATCTCACTCGGTTATGCGGGCTTGTGCGAATGCACGAAGTATATGACGGGCAAGTCGCATACCGATCCGGAAGCGACGCCGTTCGCATTATCGGTAATGCAGTATTTGAACGAGGCGTGCCGCAAATGGAAAGCGGAGACGAACATTGATTTCAGTCTGTACGGAACGCCGTTGGAGTCCACGACTTACAAATTTGCAAAGTGCCTGCAAAAGCGCTTCGGCATTATTAAGGACGTGACGGACAGAAATTATATTACGAACAGCTATCATGTGCATGTGACCGAGCATATCAATGCGTTCGACAAGCTGAAGTTTGAAGCGCAGTTTCAGGAACTTTCGCCGGGCGGCGCGATCAGCTATGTTGAAGTGCCGGATATGCAGAACAATCTCGATGCGGTGCTCGCTGTCATGCAGTACATTTATGAAAATATCATGTATGCGGAGCTGAATACAAAGAGCGATTACTGTCAGGAGTGCGGCTATAACGGTGAAATCCAGATTGTCACGGACAGCCACGGCAAGCTGTTGTGGGAGTGCCCGAACTGCGGCAACCGCGATCAGGATAAAATGAATGTGGCGCGCAGAACCTGCGGCTATATCGGCACACAGTTTTGGAATCAGGGCAGAACGCAGGAGATCAAGGAGCGTGTGCTGCACTTATAAGCGACAAACAGTTCAGCCATCGGATGCACGATGTGCGAATGGCACCGGCTGAACTTTGGGATATTTCGGGGACTTCTTATGAATTATGCGGAGATTAAGACCTGTGATATTGCAAACGGTCCGGGCGTGCGGGTGTCGCTGTTTGTGAGCGGCTGCAATCACAGATGTAAGAATTGTTTTAACGAGATCGCGTGGGATTTCGGCTACGGGAAGGAATTTACCCGCGAGACGATGGATTACCTCATCGGAGAGCTTAGCCCGTATTATATACGGGGGTTGACGCTGCTTGGCGGGGAGCCGATGGAGTACCAGAATCAGGTCGGGCTGCTTCCGTTTCTCAGGCGTGTGAAAAAAGAACTGCCAGATAAAGATATCTGGTGTTTTACCGGTTATTTGTTTGACCGGGAGATCGTGGAAGAGATGTGCCCGAAATGGGAGATGACGAGGGAGCTTTTGTCCTATATCGACGTGATGGTGGACGGCAGATATGTGGAAGAACTGCATGATATTACGCTGCTTTTCCGCGGCTCGTCGAATCAGAGGCTGATCGACGTTCCAAAGTCGCTTGCGGCGGGAAGCGTCGTTTTGTGGGGCGGATTATGAGACGAAGAGATAGAAAGAGATAACGAATAGAAAAACGGAGGGTGACACAATGGCAACAGCATTTGAGAAGCACGGCGCGTTATCGGTGCGTGGAACGCAGCTTACGGATAAGGACGGACAGCCGTTTCAGTTAAAAGGACCGAGCACGCTCGGTATCGTATGGTATCCGGAATATATCAATAAAGCGGCGTTTGAGACAATCCGGAACTGGGGAGGAAATCTGATCCGTCTTGCGATGTATACGGCGGAGGACGGCGGTTATTTAACGGACGGCGGTCAGGATTACTTAAAGGGATTGCTGGATACCGGCGTGAAAGCGGCGACGGAGCTTGGTATGTATGTCATCATTGACTGGCATATTTTGAGCGACGGCAATCCGCAGACCAATAAAGAAGAAGCAAAGAAGTTTTTTGCCGAGATGACCGAAAAGTATGCGGGCTATGACAATGTGCTTTACGAGATCTGCAACGAGCCGAACGGCGAGGGCGTGGACTGGGCGACGGTCAAAGCCTACGCGGAGGAGGTCATTCCCGTTATTCGTGAAAAAGCGCCGAAGGCAGTCATCATCATCGGCACGCCGAACTGGTCGCAGGATGTCGATCATGCCGCGGATGATCCGGTTGCAGGCGGGCAGCTGATGTATGCGGTTCATTATTATGCGGCGACGCATAAACAGTATCTCCGCGATAAGGTCAGCTATGCTATGGATAAGGGACTCCCCGTATTTATCAGCGAGTACAGCAATTGTGATGCGTCGGGGAACGGAGAGCTGGATGATGAGGAAGCGCATAAGTGGGCGGAGTTTGCGGACGCGCGCTGCATGAGCTATGCACAGTGGAATCTGGCAAACCGCGACGAGTCCTCCTCGATGATCAAGGTGCCCTGTACAAAGACGTCCGGCTGGGAAGACGAGGATCTGACTGAGACCGGTCTGTGGATGAAAAAGAGGCTCGGCGGGGAGATTTAAGTTCTTACGGTAAAAACGAATAGCTATTTGAAACAGATATATCCAAGCATTCTTTTTTTGCGGATTTGGATATATCTGTTTTTTTATATACGTTTGTTATAAACACAAAAAAGAACACTTGTTCTAAACGGGTGGATATGTTACAATTCGTGTATGCGAATGAGACACACGGGGAGAATGAGAAAGGATTAGGAGCATGATCGAAGTAAAGCATATTTCCAAGGACTTTGTGATCCCGAAGAAGTATCCGGGCTTAAAAGGCGCGGTCAAAGGGCTGTTTTCCAATGAAAAGATCGTGAAAACAGCCGTTGATGATATTTCCTTTGAAATTCAGAAAGGGGAGATCGTAGGCTATATCGGAAGCAACGGCGCGGGGAAATCCACGACGATCAAGATGATGACGGGAATTCTGTCCCCGACAAAAGGAGAGTGCCTGGTAGCAGGGATTGACCCGAATAAGAGGCGGAAGGAGAACGCTCAAAATATTGGCGTCGTGTTCGGGCAGAGAACGCAGCTTTGGTGGGATCTTCCGCTGAGCGAGTCGTTCACGGTCTTAAAAGAAATTTACAACGTGCCGGATGATGCATATAAGGAGCGGATGGCGTTTCTGAACAGGGTGCTGGAGATGCAGGAGTTTTTGGACCGGCCTGTCCGGACGCTCTCTTTAGGGCAGCGCATGCGCGCCGATTTGGGAGCGGCGCTGTTACATAACCCGAAAGTGCTTTATCTGGATGAGCCGACGATCGGTTTGGATCTGATCGTGAAGGACAATATTCGGGAAGCGATCAAGGAGATCAACGAAAAATACCAGACGACCGTTGTCCTGACAACGCATGACATCGGCGATATTGAAGAGTTATGCAGCAGGATCATCGTGATCGACGAAGGGAAGAAAATTTATGACGGTTCGCTGAGCTCGTTAAAGGAAACCTATGGTACGAAACGCAGGGTATCCATGGAGATACGGCAGCCGGAAAAAGTGGAAGCGCTGCAGCTTCCGAAGCTGCTGAACGTGCGCGAAGAGGAATGCACGGTAAGCTATGAGAAAGAAAAGAGTACACTTTCCGTCATGTTTGATAAGCATAAAATTCAGATTCCGCAGCTTCTTTCGGCGGTCATGAGTGTAATGGAAGTAAAGGATGTGCAGATTCAGGAGACAGAGCTTGCGCAGATCGTAAAAGAAATATACAGTCATGGCGTAACGGAGGGGTGACGATGAAAAAACTGTTGAAAATCTATCTTCCGTTTGCATCGAATGAGTTGAAAAGTCAGATGGCGTACAAGGGCGCGTTTTACCTGTTTATTCTGGTCAGCCTGTTCAGCTCCTTTATCAGTTACTATCTGTGGGAGGCAATATACGCAAGCTCGGATCAGGTATCGCTGGGAGGACTGACCCGGCAGGAAATGGTAGTCTATGTGTTTATGGTCTATGTGACTTCCTCCATTGTCATGATCTCGATCTCAAGCTATGTGAGTGACGACGTGGTAAAGGGAACGGTTGCTCTCCATCTGATCAAACCGATCGATTATCGTATGAGTCTGGTCTTTCGGGCGGCGGGAACCATGGTATACCGTTTTATCGTGCCATGCGTTGCCATCTGGATCGGTCTGGAGATTTACAAGGTAACGGTTCTCGGTTTAAGACCGGTGACGGTGACAGGGGTTTTGCTGTATCTGATGAGCAGCATCATGAGTTTTCTGATTTATGTCTTGTTTGATTTCTGCTTTGGAATGGTTGCATTTTTTACGACTTATATTTTTGGAATGAGGATGGCGGAGGAAGCGCTGCTCAGTTTTTTGACCGGAAGACTGATCCCGATCAGTTTTTTTCCGGGAGCAGTACAAAAAATATTTGATCTATTACCGTTCTCATCCATGGTTTATACTCCGGTTATGATCTATCTCGGGAAATATACGGGGGAAACACTTGCATTTATGTTGCTCAGGCAGGCGGCATGGGTCGTGATTCTCTATGCGGCAGGAAGCCTGATCTGGAGGCGGGTAACAAAGCGTCTTATCGTGCTGGGCGGATGAAAAGAGCAGGGATGTAGCTTGAAAAATCAGAGATTTTTCAAGCGGCAAAAGGGAGGCATTATATGAATCAGTGTAGGCGGTATCTGCGTCTTTATAAAATCATGGCATCACAGTTTTTGAAAACGATCATGCAGTCGAAGGCTGATTTTTTGATGGGACTGTTTGGATTTTTCTTTATGCAGATCATGGGAATTGTATTTTTGTATTTGGTTTTTCAGCAGATTCCGAATCTGCAGGGATGGACGTTTGAGCAGCTGATCTTTATTTACGGATTTGCGCAGCTTCCGAGGGGGATTGACCATCTGTTTACGGACAATATATGGCTGGTTGGGTGGCGGATGGTGATCAACGGAGATTTTGATCGATATATGCTGCGGCCGATGAACGTCTTTTTTCAGGTGATCGCGGAGAAGCTTCAGCCGGATGCTCTGGGGGAGATCCTGACAGGGGTGATCCTTGTCGTGAGTTCTCTGGCAAAGGGCATTGTGATTGTAGACGGTCTGCATGTGGTACTGTTTATCGTGTCGCTCATTGCGGGCGCCGTGATCTATACCTCCATCAAATTGTTTTTTGCTTCGCTGGCATTTTGGGTGAAATGCAGCGGACCGTTTTTGCAGGTGGCATATCAGATGTCGGATTTTGCCAAATATCCGACGGAGATTTATGCGAAGGCAGTCCGTTTCCTGATCACATGGGTGATCCCGTTTGCCTTTGTGGCATATCTGCCGGCAAGCTTTTTTCTAAAAAGTGACGTCTCCGCAGGCGTGATCGGCGTGGAATGTGTGATTGCGGTCGTATTTTGGTGCATTGCCTATGGCGTATTTCGCAGGGGGACACGGGTGTACGAGAGCGCCGGTAATTAGGACGACCGGTTAGGCCCTAGCCTGTGAGCAAGAAATTAAAAAATACTATTGACATTCAGCGACAAAGATGTATACTAGACCTTGCGAGTTTAGAAATTCTAAACTTTTGGTTTATATTTATAAAGGATAGTATAGGTGAACTTTCGGTTTAGATTACATAGCGCGAAAGGAAAGGGCTTCCACGCGGAAAAGGGGTTTTTGTGGAGATCGGGAATAAGATCAAAGAGCTGAGGATGTTAAAGGGACTGACGCAGGAGGAGCTTGCGGACAGGGCGGAGCTGTCGAAGGGATTTATTTCACAGGTGGAGCGGGATTTAACCTCGCCCTCCATTGCGACGCTGATCGACATTCTGCAATGTCTCGGAACGGACTTAAAAACATTTTTTAACGATTCGGCGGATGAGCAGGTCGTGTTTCATAAGACGGATTATTTTGAAAAAGAAGATAAGGAGCTGGGCAACCGGATAGAATGGATCATTCCGAACGCGCAGAAAAACATGATGGAACCAATTCTGCTGTCTTTGGAAGCGGGAGGCGCGACTTATCCGGACAATCCCCATGAGGGGGAGGAGTTCGGCTATGTCCTAAGCGGTCAGATTTCGGTTGTGATCGACGGAAAGGCATACAAGGCGCAGAAGGGGGAGTCCTTCTATTTTGTGCCGAAATATAAGCATTACATAGAGTCGAAGAAGGGCGCGCAGATTTTGTGGGTGAGCGCGCCGCCAAGCTTTTAGAGCACCAGTTCAGCCATCGGCCGTAAGATGCGCGCATCATGCTTGCATGAATGAGCGTATCTTGCAGCCGATGAGATGAGCGCCAGATTATGAGCAAAGTTAGCTGCCAAGAATTGCATAGCGATTCTTGGCAGCGGGAAAGCGCTGGAAGCGCCTTTGCGAATGGCGCGGGCTGAACGGTAGGTTTAGCACCGGTTTAGGGTTTGAGGAAAGGATAGGGCAGAAACATGGCGGATATGGGAGACTGCATCATCGAGCTGAAAGGAATCACAAAGAATTTTGACGACCAGCAGGTCTTAAGGGGCATTGACTTAAATATTTACGAGAATCAGTTCCTGACGCTGCTCGGTCCGTCCGGCTGCGGAAAGACGACGATCCTGCGCATCATTGCGGGGTTTGAGGAGCCGAGCAAGGGAGAATTATTGTTTAACGGCATCGACATCGCGAAGGTGCCGCCCTATAAGCGCGAGATCAATACGGTTTTTCAGAAGTATGCGCTGTTTCCTTTTTTGAATGTGTATGACAATGTGGCGTTCGGCTTAAACATCAAAAAGGTGGATAAATCCGTCATCAATCAGAAGGTTCAAAAAATGCTCTCGCTTGTGGGGCTGGACGGCTTTGAAAAAAGGGATGTCACGCTGTTGTCCGGCGGACAGCAGCAGCGCGTTGCCATCGCGCGGGCGCTTGTGAACGAGCCGAAGGTGCTTTTGCTTGACGAACCGTTAAGCGCGCTGGATGCGAAGCTGCGCAAGGAGATGCAGGGCGAACTGAAAAAAATCCAGCAGGAGGTCGGCATTACCTTTATTTTTGTCACGCACGATCAGGAGGAGGCGCTTTCCATGTCGGATACGGTCGTCGTGATGAACGACGGTAAGATCCAGCAGATCGGAACGCCTGTGGATATTTATAATGAGCCTGAAAACCGGTTTGTTGCGGATTTTATCGGAGAATCCAACATTATCGAGGGCAATATGGTTCGGGACTGCCTTGTGAAATTTGACGGCTATGAGTTCGAATGCGTGGATAAGGGCTTTAAGGAAAATGAGGAGATCGAGGTTGTGCTGCGGCCGGAGGACATTGAGATCGTCGCGCCGGAGCAGGCGAATCTTGTGGGAGAGATCATCAGCAGCGTGTTCAAGGGCGTGCATTACGAGCTCATCGTGAAAACCGCGCAGCGCAAGTACAAAATCCATACGACGGATATTCATGAAGTCGGGAAAAAAGTCGGCATGGTGCTCGATAAAGAAGACATTCATGTCATGTATAAGATGGATTACTAAAAAGCGAACAAGTTCGCTTTGCAAGATTTGTGCTTGCGCACAAACTTGCGGGCTGTTGATAATTTGGAGGATTCGTATGAGACATTTTAAGAGTCTGGTAAGACCGTATCTGGTTTGGTCGTTTTTGCTCATAATCATACCGCTTTTGCTGATCGTATTATATTCCGTCACGACGGGCGGTAATTCTCTTTTGAATATTCAGTTTACGCTGGACAATTTTAAGAAGATCGCAGACCCGATTTACCGTCAGGTATTCCTGCGGTCCTTAAAAATAGGTCTTATCACGACGTTGATCTGCCTATTGCTCGGCTATACGCTTGCCTACGTCATTTCCGGTTTTCGGGAGAGAACGCAGACGACGCTCATTTTATTTGTGACAATCCCGATGTGGATCAATACGCTGTTGCGCACGTATGCGTGGATCAGCCTGTTGTCGGATAATGGAGTGATCAATTCTTTTTTGAACAGGCTCGGTATCGGGCGGATGTCGATCATGTATACGGATTTTGCGGTCATCCTCGGTATGGTGTGCGATATGTTACCGTTTATGGTGATCCCGATCCATACAGCGCTGGCAAAAATGGACAAATCGCTGATCGAGGCCTCCTATGATCTTGGCGCAAACAGAAGGCAGACGTTTTGGAAAGTGACCTTTAAGCTGTCCATTCCGGGAGTCATCAACGGGTTGACGATGGTGTTCCTGCTGTCTATCTCCACCTTTGTCATTCCGAAGCTGCTTGGCGGAGGACAGTATGTGCTGATCGGAAATCTGATCGAGAAACAGTTTATTTCAGTGGGAGACTGGAATTTCGGAAGCGCGATCTCGTTGATTTTGGCAGTCGCCATTTTGATCATGATATGGGCGACAAAGAAGATTGATACGTCGGAAGGGGGAGAGCGATGAAAAAAAGAAAAAAGGGCTTTCCCATTCTATACATTGTGCTTTGTTTTTTGTTTTTTTATGTACCGATCCTTGTCATGATGGTGTTTTCGTTTAATTCATCGCGGTCATTGACAAGATTTGAGGGCTTCTCCCTGCATTGGTATGAGCAGCTTTTGGCAGACAGCGAGATCATGGGCGCGGTGTCGGTCTCAGTCAGCATTGCGGCGCTGGCAACCATTATTTCGACAGTACTCGGCACGCTGACGGCGATCGGCTTGTCGAAGACGCGCAGGGTATTAAAGGAGTGGCTGCTTAATGTCAACAACCTGCCGATCATGAACCCCGATATTGTCACGGCGATCGGACTGATGATTCTTTTTTCATCCATGAAGTTTGACAAGGGCTATATGACAATGCTGGTGTCCCATGTGCTGTTCTGCACCCCCTATGTGATCACGAGTGTATACCCGAAGGTGCGCCAGTTTGACGACAGCCTTGCCAATGCGGCGATGGATTTGGGGGCGAGTCCGTTCCAGACGCTCACAAAGGTCATTGTGCCGTGCATCAAGCCGGGCATTTTTGCGGGTATGCTGCTTGCGTTTACGATGTCGTTTGACGACTTTGTGATTTCTTATTTTGTAACAGGAAACGGCGTGCAGAATATTTCGATCATTGTTTATAACATGACGAAGCGAACGAATCCGACGATCAATGCGCTTTCGACCATTGTGATCGTTGTGATCTTAGTGGCGCTGCTGATCGGAAATGTGGTGCCGATGCTCGCGAATAAAAAGAAAAACGGAAGATTAAAGGAGGAAGAACGATGAAAAAAATAAGAAGCGCGGCGGCGTGTCTGCTGGTATCGGTTCTTTTGGCAGCGGCATTATCCGGCTGCGGAAGCAGCGGAAGGGTGCTGAAAGTATATAACGCCGGAGAATATATAGATAAAAGTCTGATCAATGAATTTGAGAGAAAATATGATTGCACAGTCATTTATGAGACTTTTGATTCCAATGAGAGTATGTATACAAAGCTGATGAGCGGAGAGGAATACGACATTCTCATTCCGTCCGACTATATGATCGAGCGGTTGATCAGGGAGGACTATCTGCAGCCGGTCAATTGGGATCTGCTCTCAAACGCCGGAAATCTAATGGCTTCGGTCATGGAAAATGCGGCATACGATGAGGAGCATACCTATACGGTTCCCTATTTTTGGGGAACGGTCGGCATTATTTACGATACGACGATCGTGGATGAGGCGGATTTGGCGCAGGGGTGGAATTTGTTAAGAAACACGGATTATGCGGGAGAGATTTATATGTATGATTCCGAGCGTGATTCTTTTATGGTTGCGTTGAAAGCGCTCGGTTACTCCATGAATACAACGGATACGGCGCAGCTTGAGGAGGCGTATGACTGGCTTGTGGCGCAGCGTGATGCGATGGAGCCCGTCTATGTTGGCGACGATGTGATCGACAATATGATCTCCGGCAATAAGGCGATGGCGGTCGTCTATTCCGGCGACGCGGCATACATGATCACGGAAAACAGAAACCTGAATTATTTTACGCCCGAGGAGGGAACGAATATCTGGTATGATTGCATGGTGATCACGAAAAACTGCACGGATACGGAGCTCGCCCACCAGTTCATCAACTTTATGCTGGAGGATGAGAACGCGCTTAGGAATTCGGAGGCGGTCGGCTATTCCTCACCGGTGGAGAGCGCGTTTGAGGAGATGCGGGCGACGGTGTACGAAGGGATCAGCGCGTATGAACCGCGTTTCGGGCATCCGTCTGACGAGGTGTTCGGGTATCAGGAAACGGAATTAAAAAAATATCTGGCGGATCTTTGGACGAAAGTGACGGCATACTGACATGGGGCGGGCTTTTTGTATCTGTCATATAAAAAACGATTGACGGATTCGCCCTGGTATGGTACATTATTTTTGACAAAAGGGAGTAGTTGCAAGCGTATAGTCAACATACCCCGGGTGCAAAGCCCGTGGCTATACCCCTAAGCTGATTAGGAACAAGACTTTTGCACAGACTTGATAAGTGTGTGCAAAAGTCTTTTTTTGAGTCGGCATGAAAAGATGGTGAGGAAGAGGTGTTCAAATGGAATTGGTTTGGAATGTTGTATTGCTGCTTGTTGGATTTGTTCTTTTGATCAAGGGCGCGGATTATTTCGTGGACGGCGCGGTCGGGATTGCAGAGCGCTTTCATATTCCGCAGATCGTCATCGGCCTAACGATCGTGGCGTTCGGAACAAGCGCGCCGGAGGCGGCGATCAGTATTGTGGCAGGGATTAAGGGCAGCGCGGATCTGTCGGTCGGTAATGTTCTTGGCAGCAATATCATGAATATTCTGCTGATCCTCGGACTTACGTCATGTATTCGTCCGCTGAAGGTTCAGAAAAATACCGTCCGCTATGAGATGCCGTTCCTGATCGGCATTTCCGTTTTGCTTGCTGCAATGGGATATTTGGAGCAGCAGCTGACCTTAAGCTCTGGTCTGATTCTCTGGGGCGTGTTCCTGTGCTTCTTTGTCTATCTGATCGCGCAGGCAAAAAAAGGAAACGGTGAGGAAGAAGAAGAGAGCGGCGGGAAAAAGAGTGTCTGGCTCATTCTTCTCATGACGGTGGGCGGTCTTGCGGCGATCGTGATCGGAAGCCAGCTGACGGTTGACAACGCTTCGGCGATCGCAGCGGCAATGGGAATGACGGAACGCCTGATCGGTTTGACGATCGTCGCGTTCGGCACATCGCTTCCCGAGCTGATCACCTCCGTGACAGCAGCGCGCAAAGGCAATGCGGATATCGCGATCGGCAATATTATCGGAAGCAATATTTTTAATATTCTCTTTGTACTCGGCACGACATCGCTCATCACAGTCGTTCCGTATCAGCGGGCATTCCTGTTAGACGGTATTATCGGTATTGCCGCAGCGGTATTCCTGATGGTGACAACGGCGAGAAAAAAAGAGCTTCGCAGATGGGCGGGCGTGGTCATGCTTCTTGCTTACGCGGGATATTTCGTGCATCTGCTGATAGGATAAAAAAGGACTGAGAACGGTCTTCCCGGAAAGGGACGCCCGCTATCGCAGACGGGGGAGCTCTATGAAAAAAATCATAAAAAATGCCGTAGTTGTCCTATTAATCCTGACCTTAAGCGCTTCTACTGCTTTTTTGGTCTATTTGCACTTTTTTGTATCGGAGGACGAGGAGCTCTCCGGGGAATGGGTCGCAGAGCTGGACATGACAGAACAGGCCGCCGTCACGGCGCTTAGCTGGCTGCAGGATATAGAGGCTGTTTCCATTTCACTGGAGGACATGGAATCTTATATGCAGGATTTGACCATCCGGATCAATCTGACTTTGGAACAGACCGGCCGCTCTGAGGGTACGTTCCGCTGCTATGTTCTGCCGGAGAGCTATGATGCCTGCAATCAGGCTGCCTATGAAGCGTTTGCCGAGGCTTTTCAAGCGCTTTTGACCGAGAGACTTCTCATGGCAGGCTATACGGGACCCACGGATCACGAGGCTCTTGAAGCGCTTATAACCGAGACTTTTGGAATGTCCACAGTCTCCTATTTGATGTCCTGCGGACCGGCTCTGCTGCCTTCGCTGGAAGAGTTACAGGCTCAATATGACGGCAGCGGCATCTATGAATTTGCAGAAGGCGTTCTGACCAGACAGTTTGATGTCGGCGGAGCTGTCACCACAAAGGTGGAATACTATCTGCGGAATGATTTAAACCTGATCCTGTCTGAAGAGAACGGTTCTGTTTCAGGCGGTTTCTTTACGGATCGTTCCCCCATGGTATACACGCTTAGGCAGCCACAAGATCAATAAGCTTTTTTCAAAAGGGAGATTCAATGAAAAAAATCTTACATAAAATAAGTTCCCTTATATTAACGGCAGTCCTGATCGCTTCCCTTCTGCCTGCCAAGGCAGACGCGAGCTTCGAAATTCCGGGGAGCTGTCGGGTACAGACGGATACCGGCGCCGCATGCAGCGTAAAAACGCTGGATTACGGCTACGATCACAACACATATTATTCGCTGCGGGACATCGCCATGGCGCTGAAGGATACGGACAAAGCGTTCTCGCTGGAGATCACGAAGGATGCGGTTTCAATGGTGCCGGGAAATACTTATACACCCGTGGGCGTGGAAAATGTTTTTTGGGAGGACAGCGAAAATCCGGACATTGCGCTGCGGCGCAACAAATTCCAAGTAAACGGGAAAAGTGTCTATTACTACACCCTGATCACAAAGCTGCCTTCCGGGTATTATGATTGTTTCATGATGGCTGCCGATCTTGCCATGATCCTGAATGTGGACATCACCGTACCGACCGCGGGTTCTCTGCTGATTAACACGGAGGAACCTTTTCGCATTTCACCTTCCGCATTGGAGCAGGCGGGCTATTTTTACGGGGTCAACAGCGTGCTGGTGGGCGATGCCACGACCGGGGAAATCTACTATCGATACCAGTCTGATACGCCCTATCCGATCGCCAGTACCTCCAAGCTCATGACCTGTCTCCTGACGATGGATGCCCTCGCAGCAGGGCGGATCACCCGTGAGCAGTCTGTCACGATCTCTGATGCGGTTCAGCTATTATCCGATTCAGCCGACGGGGTGATTCCGTTAGAAGCCGGACAACAGATCACGGTGCAGGAGCTTCTTTTAGGAGCGCTTCTGCCTTCCAGTAACGAATGTGCGTTGTGTCTGGCCGAATCAATCGCCGGCTCGGAGGAGGCGTTCGTTCAGATGATGAATGAGAAAGCGATGGAGCTGGGGCTTACGCAGGCGGTCTTTTTTAACAGTCATGGTCTGCCCTCGTACACGGAAGATCCCATTCCCTCAAAACGTCAGAACCGCATGAGCGCAGAGGATATGTTCCGGCTGGTATCTTATCTTTTGAAGGTGTATCCCCAGATCACGGACATCACTTCTTTGGAATATGCCACCTTGAGAACCCTCGAGCTTGAAGTGCGCAATACCAACCCGCTTTTGCACAATCTGCCGGAAGTGACCGGCTTGAAGACCGGAACGACCAATAAGGCAGGAGCCTGTCTGGTAACATCTCTGACTGTGGACGACGGGAACATGGAGCATGATCTGGTCGTGATCGTACTGGGCACCGAGGATTCAATAGAGAGGGGGCGTGTTTCCGGATTGCTGGCCAGATATGCGCTGTATACCTTTTATTCAGGCATAGAAGAACCGGAGAACGGAGGAGCAGCCCAGACAACCGATAACCTGCCCATCCATGCTGAAGCGGCAGTGGATTGGATCCTTCGGACTGCAAAAAAGCAAGAACAGGCGATCCCAATAGAGTAACGCTTGATGCTTTACACATTTTTATCGGAGGTATCCATATGACAAATTGTGATAATTGCAGTCATTATGCATATGATGAGGACGAGGAGTATTACGTCTGTGACGTGAATCTGGACGAGGATGACATGCAGCGTTTTTTGCGCGGAACGAATGATGCGTGCCCGTATTTTTCGCTGGATGATGAATATCGGGTCGTACGGCATCAGATGTAAGACCGGATGTTGTTTACAATGATCGAAATGATCGTAGGATAAGGGGGAAATAGGAATGATACATACATTGTTGGAATTTGACGGTCAGATTTTATTGTTTTTTCAAGAATTTATCAGAAACCGCTTTCTGACGCCTGTTTTGGTTTTTCTCACATCGCTCGGAAACGCGGGGATCATCTGGATTCTGATCTCGATAGGATTCCTTTTTTTCAAAAAAACACGAAAGATTGGCTGTATGGGGCTGCTTGCGCTGTTTTTTTCGCTTATCGTCAACAATGTGCTGCTCAAAAATCTCGTCGCAAGGGTGAGACCATATGATGCGATCCCGGAATTGATTCCGTTGGTCAAAAAACCGATTGATTATTCTTTTCCGTCGGGACATACGGCAGCGGCTTTTTCGGCGGCGTGCGTGTTTGTCAGAAACCTGCCGAAAAAATTCGGGATACCGCTCATTGTATTGGCGGCAGTGATCGCGGTATCAAGGCTTTATGTCGGCGTGCATTATCCGAGCGATGTGCTTGTCGGATTGATCAGCGGGATCGTGCTGAGCTATGCGGCGGAGTTCTGCGTAAACAAGTGTTGGGACAGATGGGCAAAAGAAAAAGCAAAAGCGGACGCGGAAGCCGGATGATCGAATCGCAGAGGTCATAAGGCCTTAGAGCTTTGCGGATAAAATTGCACGATATGGACAAATCAATAAAAAAATGTGATAAAAGTGCTTGACATCACATGCGGTCTGCGCTACAATACCTATAAATTACATAGGAATTATAAAATATAGAAGGGAAGATGCAAAAATGAACCACATAACGGGATTTCGATGTTGCGGCGCATGCTTCAAAAGAGGAAACGGATTGTCAGAAAAATGATCACAATAGGAATCAAACAGGCAATTGCCAAATACCTAAATAAAAGAAAAAGGAGCATGAGCCATGAGAGTATATGAAAGAATTACGGATTTGATCGGCGGCACACCGCTTTTGAAACTGAACAATTACATTGCGGAGAAGTCTCTTGAGGCGGAGCTGTATGTCAAGCTGGAATATCTCAATCCGGCAGGCAGCGTGAAAGACAGGATTGCCCGCGCAATGATCGACGACGCTGAGGCAAAGGGATTGTTAAAGCCCGGTTCAGTCATTATCGAGCCGACGAGCGGTAATACGGGAATCGGTCTTGCCGCTGTTGCCGCGTCAAGAGGGTATCGGATCATTCTGACGATGCCGGAGACGATGAGTGTGGAGCGCCGCAACCTCTTAAAGGCATATGGCGCGGAGCTTGTTCTGACCGAGGGAGCAAAGGGTATGAAAGGCGCGATCGCGAAGGCGGAGGAACTGGCAAAGGAGACGCCGGGCAGCTTTATCCCGGGGCAGTTTGTGAATCCTGCCAATCCGGCGGTACACCGCGCGACGACCGGACCGGAGATCTGGGAGGATACGGACGGAAAGGTTGATATTTTCGTGGCGGGTGTCGGCACGGGCGGAACCGTTACGGGAGTCGGTGAGTACTTAAAGAGCAAGAATCCGAATGTGAAGGTCGTTGCCGTGGAACCTACAGGGTCTCCAGTGCTTTCCAAAGGGACGGCGGGTCCGCATAAGATTCAGGGCATCGGCGCGGGCTTTGTACCCGACACGCTCAATACGGAGGTTTATGACGAGATCATTACAGTGGAAAACGAGGATGCGTTTGAGACGGGCAGAACGCTTGCAAGAAAAGAAGGACTGCTTGTGGGAATATCTTCGGGAGCTGCCGCGTGGGCTGCTGCCGAGCTTGCAAAACGTCCCGAAAACAAGGGAAAGGTGATCGTAGCGTTGCTTCCCGATACGGGCGACCGCTATCTCTCCACGCCGATGTTCGCGGAGGAATGACAGCGCGAGGACGGATATGAAATGCTGTGAGGAATGATGATGAAAAAGACCTATCTGCATGTTGCATGCGGATAGGTCTTCGCTGTATAATGAATCCAAAAATGCGCCATTCTGCTTATACTGCATGGTGGGTCGGACTAATTGAGGTTTCCGTCCGCCAGATCCTGCAGCGTGATCCCGCTTAAATAATCATCAATGACCTTGTTCAATCCCTGCCATAACGGGAGCGTCGGGCAGTCAGCGCTTCTTTCACAGGTGACGGGATTGTCCGAAACGCACGCAACCGGAGCCAAGCTGCCCTCGGTCAGTCTCAGGATTTCTTTGACAGTGTAATCCGAGGCGGGGCGGGCGAGACGGTATCCGCCCTGAAAGCCGCGGCTGGTCAGCAGAAAATCGGCATGGCCGAGAAGAGGAACGATCTGCTCTAAATATTTTTTGGAAATCTCTTGCCGCTCGGCGATTTCCCCAAGCGATATATAGCCGTCGTTCTGATGCTTCGCCAAGTCCAGCATCATGCGAAGCGCATATCTTCCTTTTGTAGAAACACGCATATGGCGTCCTCCGTTCCTGCTCTTAGCAGAGCATCATAAGAATATTCCTATAATACCATATATTTAGTAGGCTATCAAGTAAGAGAAAGAGAGGTTTTTTATGACATTACAGCAACTGCATTATGCAATCGTGATCTCGGAAACCGGTTCCATGAACAAAGCAGCCGAACGCTTATATATTTCACAGCCGTCGCTCACCGGAGCGGTGCAGGAGTTAGAGAAAGAGCTTGGTATTACCGTGTTTCACCGGAGTGCAAGAGGCGTGACGCTGACCAATGACGGACAGGAGTTTATTGCCTATGCAAAGCAGGTGTACGATCAATATGAGCAGCTTACGGAAAAATACGGACCGGAGGGGAATATCAAAAAGAAATTCGGTGTTACCACGCAGCATTATTCTTTTGCGGTAAAAGCGTTTGTTGAGATGGTAAAGGGGTTTGATACCTCCAAATATGAGTTTGCGATCCGGGAGGCGAGGACGCGGGAAGTCATTGACGACGTGGCGAGTCTGCGCAGCGAAATCGGAATTTTGTATTTAAGCGATTTCAACCGCAAGGTCATTACGAAAATCTTGAACGCGAATGAGATCGCATTTCATGAGCTGATCGATTGCAAAGCCTATGTCTATCTGTGGAAAGGGCATCCGCTTGCGGATAAAAAAAGCATCTGTATGGAGGAGCTTGGCGGTTATCCGTTCCTTTCCTTTGAACAGAATGGGAATGAGTCTTTTTATTTTTTGGAAGAAATCTTTACCATGAACGAATATTCCCAAATGATCAAGGTGAATGACCGGGCGACCGTCTTAAATCTGATGGTCGGCTTGAACGGCTATACGTTGTGCTCGGGCATCATCTGCGGTGAATTGAACGGCGAGGATTATCGGGCGATCCCGCTTAAGGACGACGGAACGGACAACATGACGATGAAGATCGGGTATATTGTAAAAAAGAACCGCATTCTCAGCAGCCTTGCGAAATTATATATCGAAAAGCTGCAGGAATACCTGCGCGGGTAGATATAGTATAGCCTCAACCTATAACCTACTATATCTATATGATATTGGAAAAACAAGAACACATCGTGTATGATAAGTTCATTCCAAGAAAAGAGAGGTTGAGGTATTATGAAAAAAATAATGGTTTGGTTACTGGTCACAGCGCTCAGTCTGTCTGCATTGACGGGCTGCGGAGGAAAAAGCGATTCCGTTACGATCGCGGTCCCGAATGATCCGACTAACGAGGCGCGCGCGCTTTTGCTCCTTCAGGAGAACGGCTACATTACCTTAAAAGCGGATGCGGGCATTACCGCCACGGTTCAGGATATTGAAGAGAATCCGCACAACATTCAGTTTCAGGAGGTTGAGGCGGCGCAGGTACCGAATGTGCTTCAAGATGTGGATTATGCGATCATCAATTCCAATTATGCCATTGAAGCAGGCTTGAATCCTGTGGCAGATTCCTTTATCATAGAGGGCTCTGCATCATCTTACGGCAATATTCTCGCTGTAAAAGAAGGAAACGAAAACACGGATGCGATCAAAGCGTTGGTCGCGGCGCTTGCGAGTCAGGCGGTGGCGGATTACATTGCGGAAACCTACGGCGGCGCAGTCGTCAGTGTCGTGGAACAGCCGGGAGACGGCTATGATGCGTCGGTGGATTATGACGCGCTGTCCGGAACAACGATCTCCGTTGCCGCATCACCGACGCCGCATGCGGAAGTCCTTGCGATCGCAAAAGAGATTCTCGCGGAAAAGAATATCACGTTGGACATCAAGGAGTTTACCGATTACATACAGCCGAACAATGTTGTGGAGAGCGGCGAGGTGGACGCGAATTATTTCCAGCATGTTCCGTATCTGGAGGATTTCAATGCAGAGAACGGTACCCATATCGTTGTGGCGGCGGTCATCCATGTGGAGCCGATGGGACTCTACGGAGGAAAGCAGTCCTCACTGGATGCACTGGCACAATGATCGCTGAAAAGGGCAGGAGAGCAGCATATGATTGAGATTCAGAATTTGACAAAGACCTTTGCTACCTCGGACGGAACCGTAGAAGCGCTCAAAAATGTGTCTCTTTCCATCGCGGACGGTGAGATTTACGGCATTATCGGCATGAGCGGTGCAGGAAAAAGCACGCTCGTGCGCAGTATCAATCTTTTGGAGCGTCCGACAAGCGGTAAAATCCTGATCGACGGCAGGGACATCGGCAGTCTGAGGGAGGCGGAATTAAGAGAGGAACGCCGCAATATCACGATGATCTTTCAGGATTTCAATCTCCTCATGCAGAGAAATTGCCTGAAAAACGTCTGTTTTCCGCTGGAGCTTGCGGGCGTTAAAAAATCAGAGGCGGTGAGGCGGGCGACGGAATTGCTCGGACTGGTCGGGCTCTCGGATAAATTGAAAAGTTATCCGGCACAGCTGTCGGGAGGGCAAAAGCAGCGTGTGGCGATCGCCCGCGCGCTTGCCACGCAGCCGAAAATTCTCTTGTGCGATGAGGCGACCAGTGCGCTCGATCCGCAGACAACACAGTCCATTTTGTCTTTGATCCGCGATATTCATGACAGACTCGGCATCACAGTCATCGTTATCACGCATCAGATGAGCGTAGTGGAGCAGATCTGCACGAGAGTCGCGATCATGGATGGCGGTGTTGTGGCGGAGGAAGGGACGGTCAGTGAGGTTTTTTCCGCTCCGAAATCGCATGCGGCAAAACGGCTTGTCTATCCCGAGGGTTATGAGCAGAGTGTGGCGGCAGAAGAGGGCGAGCGCATCATCCGTGTGGTGTTTAATGGCGCTAACGCCACAAAAACGCCGCTCATTGCAAAAATGGCAATGGAGGAGCAGATTGCCGCAAGCATTTTGGCGGCATCCACACGGAGCATAGGAGATAAGGCGTACGGGAATATGCTGCTCGGCATTTGCGGCGGCGAGGGGCAGTTAGACAGGGCGGTCCGCTATCTGCGGGCAATCCCTGATATTGATGTGGAGGAGGTAGTGTGAGAAGAACTTCTAAAGCTCGCGCCGATGGGCGCTTCGTTAAGAAGTTCTACGGTTCTGCGAAGCAGAACCTTTCTCACACAGAAGAATGTCCTGCGGACATTCTTCGTATAGATTTGTGCTGGCGCCCAAACTCGCGGGCCGTTGGCAGAATGGAGGATTAGTCAGCGATGTTTCATGATCTTTTTGCAGCCGAAACCGTGCAGAATGCACTGAATATATTGAAAACACAGTTTCCGCTGGCGATTTGGGAAACTGTCTATGTGACACTGGTATCGACTTTATTTGCGATTGTGATCGGCCTGCCCATCGGCGTTGTGCTTGTTGCGGGAGAGAACGGCAGGATTTTAAAAGTGCCGAAAGCGGTGCTGCATTTGTTAAACGTGGTGATTAATCTGCTGCGCTCCGTGCCGTTTCTGATCTTAATGATCATGGTATTTCCGATCACAAGGCTGATCGTCGGGACGGTTGTCGGCACGCCGGCATCCGTTGTTCCGCTCGTCATTGCGGCGTTTCCGTTTGTCGCAAGGCTCGTGGAGGGAAGTCTGCGCGAGGTGAATCCGAACGTGGTCGAGGCGGCGCAGAGTCTGGGAGCCTCCCCGTTTCAGATCATCGTGAAAGTCTTGATTCCGGAGAGTGTACCGTCCCTGATCTTAAATGCGGCGATCGCGCTGACGACGATCCTTGGCTACTCTGCGATGAGCGGGATTCTCGGCGGCGGCGGACTCGGCAAGATTGCGATCAATTATGGGTATTACCGTTATCAATATCTCGTCATGCTCTTTGCCGTGATCTGCCTGATCATACTTGTGCAGATTTTTCAGAGCGTCGGCACATTTCTTGCCACAAGAAGCGATAAGCGCTTAAAGGGGAGGAAATGAAGCCGGTCGGAATAGGAGATTTCTCAATCCAAGGTAATTTTCCACTGCTTATATACCTATATATAAGCAGTGGAAAATTGTCAATCTGTCCGATAAATTCTACTTTGACATATGCTATGCTCCAAAGTAACGATTGATCGCATTTGCGACATATTCTGAGCAGCCTTCTCCGTATTGGAGGTCGGTTATTTCTGCAAGTTTTGCACTTTGGAGGTATTCTTTTGCTAAATCGAGCAAGATATTTCTTGCGTTATCAAGGGCAAATAATTTTTTGTAATTCTCTGCAAGCATTTCAACAGCGGAATGTGCCATATCTGCATTATTCGTTTTTTTCGCGGTCATAAACTGCTTATAGATTTGTGCATTTTCATCTCGTTCCTGTTTTATTTCTTCGGTATTTCCGTTTGCCTGCATCATTGCCTGCATTGCCTTTTCTTTACCGCCATACCATTTGAATACATCGGCAATTGCCTGCTCATTTGAAAATCCGGATGCCAAATATTCTCGATATTTTTCTACGCTGCCAAATTTTTGAATCTGTTCTTCAAGTGATTCTTTTGACATACTTTCCAATGTATGGTCTAAAATTTTCTGCACTTCTTCATTGCTAAACGCCTCAAAACTCATAGTATGAACTCCTTTCATTACATCTGTTATTAACCCAATAATCCCGTTTAGCCGATTTCGTTTGTGTTCCAATAAAGTTTTTTGAGTTAATAAAGCCTGTTCTTTATTATAATTAGGGTCATCCATGATTTTTTTGATGTTCATCAATGGAATGTCCAATTCTCTAAAGAACATGATTTCCTGCAACTTCTCTAACGCCTTGTTGTCATAGAGCCGATAACCTGCTTCTGTTAATTCTGTTGGCTTTAATAAACCGATTTCATCATAATACCTCAATGTCCGGATGCTCACTCCGGTTATCTCTGATATGTCTTTTACGGTTTTCATCCTATCCTCCTTTCGGTTTTATCGTAAACCGTTACGTTGCGAGAGTGTCAATACTTATATTCATTTTTTATTTTTTCTCCCTAATATGATAAACAGAATTCTACTTTGCTGCCATATCTAAACATTCTATTAAATATTAAAATGCATAGTTACCGAAAAAGAACAGACTTCCACTGGAAGTATGGATGAAAATGTGGTATCATGTCGTCAGACATGATACCGCGCCGAAGCGAAGCGGAGTGCGCATCGGAAAGTATTACCATGATTGCGAAGCAATCATCGTACTTGGTTGGGCGAAAACAGGAAGCAGGAGGGCATACGGATGCCAAATTCAAAAATCATATTGACAGGGGACAGACCGACAGGCAGGCTGCATGTCGGACATTATGTCGGTTCTTTGAAACGACGCGTAGAATTACAGAACTCAGGCGAGTTTGACAAGATATTTATTATGATCGCGGATGCGCAGGCGTTGACGGACAATGCGGACAATCCGGAGAAGGTGCGTCAGAATATTATTGAGGTGGCGCTTGACTATCTTGCGTGTGGGATCGATCCCGCAAAATCTCATATTCTCATTCAGTCGCAGATTCCCGAGCTGACGGAGCTGACGTTCTATTACATGAATCTGGTGACGGTGTCGCGCTTACAGCGTAATCCGACGGTTAAGAGCGAGATACAGATGCGTAATTTTGAGGCGAGCATTCCGGTCGGCTTTTTCTGCTATCCGATCAGTCAGGCGGCGGACATTACCGCATTCAAGGCGACGACTGTCCCCGTGGGTGAGGATCAGATGCCCATGCTTGAACAGACAAAGGAGATTGTGCATAAGTTCAACAGCGTATACGGGGAAACGTTAGTGGATCCGGCGATTTTGCTGCCGGATAACGAGGCTTGTCTGCGGCTGCCGGGAACGGACGGCAAGGCAAAAATGAGCAAGTCGCTCGGCAACTGTATTTATCTGTCTGATTCCGAGGAGGATGTGAAAAAGAAGGTGATGTCGATGTTCACGGATCCGAATCATCTGCGCGTGGAAGATCCGGGCAATGTGGACGGCAACCCTGTATTTATATATCTGGATGCGTTCAGCAGGACGGAGCAGTTTGCGCGTTATCTGCCTGAATACCAAAATTTGGATGAGTTAAAAGACCATTATAAGCGCGGCGGACTCGGCGATGTTAAGGTCAAAAAGTTCTTAAACAAGGTTTTGGAAGAGGAGCTTGCACCGATCAGAGAGCGCAGGAAGGAATTAGAAAAAGATATTCCGGCGGTTTATGATATATTGAAGGAAGGAACTAAGGCGGCAAAAGAGGTTGCGGAACAGACGCTTGCTGAGGTCAAGGCAGCGATGAAGATCAATTATTTTGACGATCAGGCGCTGATCGCAGAGCAGTCGGAGCGCTTCGGGAAGTAAAATGCCCCGCCGCAAGCAGTCACTTGGCTCGTTGCTCGCGGAAGTCAAAGAGCGCCTCGCACTCTTTGAACGGGTAACAGAGTAAATTTACTATAGTACAGTACAAAGAATAAGAAGGTAATCATGCGGGAAAGTACAGAGGAACGGAAAGAGCAGACGGAGGGGCGGCACCGTACCCCGAAGCAAAGGGTTAACAAAAGCAGAGGCATCGCAGCGGTTTTTTTTGCAATGCTTTCTTTGCTTGCAATCGCCGCGCTTTTATTTGTTTTCTTCTATTTTCGAAAAGAAAATGAGGCGTTGAAGCGGGAACTGAAGGAAATGGAGGCGGCTGAGGCAATTGCGGCAGTGTCCGACAAGGAGTATACGGAGGAAGAAGTTTCGCAGCTTTTGGCGGAGCAGGCACAGACGCTGGATATGGAAGCGCGGGAGCGCTTTCTGGAGGAGCTAAAGGAGCAGGCTATGAGCGGGAACGGAACAGTTCTCATGCTTCGTCATTTTTTCCCGGATCAGATCGTATTTGCGGATGCGGGACAATACTATTTTATGGACATCAATGACGCCTTGCAGAAGCACCCCTATGTGAATGACAATTTAGTTGTTACCGAGAACAATGAGTACCAGTATTATGAGAATGAACAGCTTGTGACGCACAAGGGGATCGATGTTTCCAGCTATCAGGGGGCGATCAACTGGCAGCAGGTTGCGGCAGACGGCGTGGAGTATGCGATCATCCGTCTGGGAATCCGCGGCTATGGCAGCGAGGGAAGACTTGTGCTCGACGAGTATTTTGTCAGGAATATCGAGGGTGCGACGGCGGCAGGCGTGGAAGTCGGCGTATATTTCTTTACGCAGGCACTTACGCCGGAGGAGGCAAGAGAGGAAGCGGATTTCGTGATCCAGGCGCTTTCGCCCTATAACCTGCAATGTACGGTGGTATTGGATGTGGAGGACGTGAATGCGGCAAGCGCGCGCACGAACGTGCTGACGATGGAGCAGTGGACGGACAACTGCATTGCTTTTTTTGACCGGATCGAAGAAGCGGGGTATCGCCCGATGATATACGGAAACCTAAAGACGTTCATGCTCATGCTCGACCTGACAAGGATTGAGCAGTATCCGAAGTGGTTTGCGGCATATACGCCTTATTTCTATTACCCGTATGCCTTTGACATCTGGCAGTACACGGACACCGCAAAAGTGGCGGGCATTACGGGGAACGTGGATATGAATATCAGCTTTTATGATTTTTCACTGCAATGAGGGAGTCCCCGTGCGATGCCTTACATGCGGACAAGCCTTGACGCTGCGTGAAGATTTCCTGTATAGTAATCCATGACAGAGAAACAATGCTTTTGCAGGTCGAGGGCAAAGCATTGTGCCGCAAAAAATAAAAGTGCAAAGACAATGTAAAAGTGTGCGGCGAAAAAACATAGGAGAGCACAGACCCTGTTGGTGCAACGGGACGAGGCAAGACACAGATCGAAAAAGAAAGAACAGAATTCCCAGACAGATGCGAAAATTCAGTTGACAAAGCGTGGATGATGAAGTAATATATATTTGTTGCGTAAAGCAAATGTGCGTTTAGCTCAGCTGGATAGAGCGTTTGGCTACGGACCAAAAGGTCGGGGGTTCGAATCCTCTAACGCACGTGAATAAAAAAGCCGAGATTCTTTATGAAAGGATCTCGGCTTTTTTATGATCTGCAGCATAAAGCATGCGGAGTGCGTCGGCATTCCCGCCCGCGCTCCGCATGGTATCATGTTTATGAAAAATCAAATGTGTTATATAACTCTCCGGTCAGGCAGTCGTAAACCTCTACCTCGTTGTTGCCGTCGTAAAGCTCAACATAGATCAGTCCGTCGGTCAACTCAAAGTAGTAGAAGCTTCTGTCGCAGATCACTGTGTCAGGAATTTCGGTCATACCCTCGGTCAGCAGATACTCCGCAATGTCAAGCCGGTGAATCTCTATTCCATTTGCTGCGGAATAGTACAGAGAGCCGTCCATGCAGTAAATGTCCTGATTTAAGTCGAAATCCTGAAGACCACTTGCGATCAGCTCGTAGCTTTCGCCATCCTCTGCCGTGATGTACATTTCGCCGTTAGGCGTCGTAAAGGCAAAGAAGATATAGCCGCTGACGTTAAATGCGGTAAAGCTGCTCAAATATTCCAAATCGTAATAGGAAAGCGCAAAAAGCGTCTCCTTGTCGCTGCCGTCCAGCTTCATCTTGCATAAGGTCTGGTCGTCCATCCGCTCATAATACAGGTAATCGCCTAAAATGTAATAACGGCCAAGCGAGTCGGTATCGATCCGCTCATTGCTGCCGTCCGCCGGATTGTAGCAGTATAACTCATAATAATCATCGTAATTATCATAGTAGATCAGACCGTTATAATAGGAAAAAGAACAAACCTGCGTGCCGTCCAGCAACAGCTCCGGCTCCGCGCCGTTTTCCATTGCAATCTTCCAAAAGGAATATGTTTCGGTATCAGAATTTCTGGAAGTGTAGTACACCTCATCACCGATCACGGCAAAATATCTGACGTCCTCATCGACAAGCGCATATGCCTGCGTGGTATCCGAATAAACGAGATTATAATCGTCCCACTGATTGTTCTTGATGAGGATATAATCCCCGCCATAATAGCCTGTAAAAGGTGCGCGGTAGTCTGTGTCTGTGCCGGCGGAGCTGCCGCCCAAATCCATGTTTCCGAGATTACCCTGATCGTTCTCATCATCAACATCGTCTTTTTCCGGATCCTCCTCCGGTGCTTCGGTCGGTTCAGGAGTCGGCGCCTCGGTCGGCTCGGGAGTCGGGGTCTCTAACGCGGTTGTCGGTTCTGCCGTGGTGTCCTCTTCCTTTCCACATGCAGGCAGAGCCAAAGCGAGAGCCAGTAACAATAGTGCTGCATACTTTCTTTTCATTTCTCTTATAGCCTCCTATCAAATTGAAAGATAACGTTATTATAATCGAAGCGGATGAGAAGTGCAATACAAAAGAATCCGCCGATTGGCGGATTCTTTTCAAAAATGTATTTTTTATCCCATCGTTACAACAACCTGATATTCCGTCTTACCCTTCTCGTACGGGATGATGCATCCGTCCACGGCATTGCCGTCCACTGTCAGGCTGACGACACCTTTTTCCACATTGTTCGGGTTCTTCACTTCAATGTGGTAAGTGCCCTCGCGGAATTTTCTGGTGATCGTGAAATCGCCGAAATCCTTCGGTACGCACGGATTCACGGAAAGACCCGTATGCGTCGGATATACGCCCAGAATATACTGGGAGATATTGACGAACGTCCATGCTGCGGTACCTGTGAGCCAGCTGTTCTTGCCCTCGCCGTGATATTTTGCGTCGCGTCCCGCAACCATCTGACAATAGATATAAGGCTCTGTTCTGTGAATCTCGCTGATCTCCTCCGTGTAAGCGGGGCAGGTCTTCTTATAAATCTCAAACGCGCGGTCGCCGCGTCCGATCACGGTCTCCGCAATGGATACCCAAGGGTTATTGTGGCAGAAGATACCTGCATTCTCCTTGTAGCCGGGCGGATAAGAGGAAACCTCGCCAAGTTCCTCGTGATATTTGGTATAAGCGGGTTGTAAGATCATGATACCGTAATCGGTATCCAGTTTTTCTTTTACGGAATCAAGCGCGCGTTTTGCCTCGCCGGTCTCCACGCCGACGCCCGCGAGCACGCAGAAGCCCTGCGGCTCAATGTAGATCTGACCTTCTTCGCAATCCTTGCTGCCGACCTTGTTGCCGTAGGAATCATAAGCGCGAATAAACCATTCGCCGTCCCAGCCGGCCTCGGAAAGAAGAACACGATTCATCTCCGCTACCTCGGCAAGCGCTCTGTCCGCCTCGGCGTCATTGCCTTGTAAGCGGCAGAGATCCGCATATTCCTGACCGTACTTGACAAACATACCGCCGATAAAGACGGATTCCGCAACAGGACCCTCGGACGGACCAAATGTCTGGAACGATTCACCCGGCTGTAAGGAATGGCAGTTTAAGTTCAGGCAGTCATTCCAGTCCGCACGTCCGATCAGCGGGAGATTATGGGGACCTCTGTGGTTTACAATGTAATCAAAGGAACGCTTTAAGTGCTCCATGAGCGGCTTTGCCTTGCTCTCGTCATTGTCAAAAGGAACCATCTGATCTAAGATCGTCATGTCGCCGGTCTCACGGATATAGGCGTTTGTTCCGGCAATCAGCCAGAGCGGGTCGTCGTTAAAGCCGGAGCCAATGTCGGAATTTCCTTTTTTCGTTAAAGGCTGGTACTGATGGTAAGCGCTGCCGTCCTCAAACTGGGTGGAGGCAATATCAATGATACGCTGGCGCGCGCGGTCGGGAATCAGATGAACGAAGCCCAAAAGATCCTGACAGGAGTCGCGGAAGCCCATGCCGCGTCCGATACCCGACTCATAATAGGAAGCGGAACGGCTCATGTTAAACGTTACCATACACTGATACTGGTTCCAGATATTGACCATGCGGTTAACCTTATCGTTTGAGGAGGAAACCGTGTACTTGGAAAGCAGCTGCTTCCAATAAGAAGTAAGCTCCGTGAACGCCTTCTCTACATCCGCATCCGTCTGGAACTTGGCAAGCAGTTCTTTTGCAGGCTGTTTTTTGATAACGCCCGGCGCATCCCACTTGTCGTCATCCGGATTCTCGCAGTAGCCGAGAACAAAAACAAGGGACTTACTCTCACCCGGCGCGAGCGTGATGTTGATCTGATGGGAAGCGATCGGAGACCAGCCGCTTGCCACGCTGTTCTTTGCCTGTCCGTTTTCTACGACTTCAGGATCGGCGCCGCTCTTGTACGCGCCGATAAATTCGCTGCGGATCGTGTCAAAGCCGTCGATCGGGCTGTTGACGGAGAAAAGGGCATAGTGATTACGGCGCTCGCGGTACTCAGTCTTATGGTAGATCGTGGAACCCTCAATCTCGACTTCGCCCGTGCTCAAGTTACGCTGGAAGTTTCTGGAATCGTCATCGGCATTCCACAGACACCATTCTACATAGGAGAACAGTTTCAGTTCCTTCGGCTTGTCCGTCTTGTTCGTCAGTGTGACCTGATTGATTTCGCAGTTATCGTTTAAAGGAACAAAAGCAAGTACGGATGCCTCTACGCCGTTCTTGGCGGAGGTAAAACGGCTGTATCCGATACCATGGCGGCACTCATAGGAGTCAAGCTCTGCCTTAACAGGCTGCCATCCGGGATTCCAAATAGAATCGCCGTCTTTAATATAGTAATATTTGCCATTGCAGTCATAAGGTACATCGTTGTAGCGATATCTCGTGATCCTGAGCAGCTTCGCATCCTTATAGAAGGTATAACCGCCGCAGGTGTTGGAAATGAGGGTAAAGAACTCATTGCACCCAAGGTAGTTGATCCAGGGAAGCGGGGTCTTTGGTGTGGTAATGACGTACTCTTGATTAGCGTCATCAAAATAACCGAATTTCATAGCCATATTCTCCTTTTTCTGTTTGATTTAAGAAAACGTTTAAGTGGCGAAAATAAAGGCGTTGTCCACTAATTTTCATTATACAGAAGAAGGATGAAAAAAGCAATAAAGGGAAAAACGACAAAGAAAAATTGTGATAATATACAAAATGTGGAAAAATAGTATGGTAAAGATATACAAAAATGTGAAACTTATATAAAAATGCACAACGAAATGTTGAAAAAATATCAAAATTGTTATATAATCATTTTAACGAAAACGATTAAGCACTCAGCACATTGTTATCACAGGCACAGGGAAGCCGTATTTGGCGGTGTGTCTGCCGTTGCTGTCGGTATGGAGAAAGGGCTTCTGATCATATGGCATCCATGAAAGACATATCCATTGCCTGCGGCGTTTCGGTGGCCACGGTTTCTAAGGCGCTGAATGATCATGCTGACATTGGCGAAGAGACAAAGCTTCATATTAGACAGGTCGCCAAGGAAATGGGGTATTTTCCGAACCTGTCGGCAAGGGCGTTAAAGACGAACCGCACTTACAATTTAGGCGTTTTGTTTGCCGATGAGTCGAGGAGTGGGTTGACGCATGATTATTTTGCAAACGTGCTGGACAGTTTTCGGTTGTATGCGGAGAGTCAGGGGTATGACATTACGTTCCTGAATTGCTCCAAGACGCGTAAGAACCGGCTTTCTTATTTGGAACACAGCCGTTACAGAGGGCTTGACGGGATTGTGATCGCCTGCATTGATTTTAAGGATGTGGAAGTGATTGAGCTGCTTCAGAGCACCCTTCCTGTTGTGACGATCGATCATGTGTTTTCGGAACGGATTACGGTAGCTTCGGATAATATCAGGGGTATGCGGGAACTGCTTTCTTATATTTATGAGATGGGGCACCGCAGGATTGCCTATATTCATGGAGATGACACATCAGTTACAAGAGACCGCCTTTCCAGTTTTTACCGGGTGGCGGAGGAGCTTGGCATAACGGTTCCCGACAGTTATGTCCTGCCTGCGGCATACCGTGATATGCGAAGAGCGGCGCAGCAGACGGAACGTCTCTTAAAGCAAAAGGAGCGCCCGACCTGCATCATCTATCCGGATGATTTTGCGGCAGTCGGCGGCATTAATTGTTTGAAGGGCAAGGGGCTGCGGATACCGGAGGATATTTCGGTTGCCGGGTATGATGGATTGCATATTGCGTCACAGCTTGAACCGATCCTGACGACAGTCCGGCAGGATACGCAGACGATTGGGACGACTGCGGCAAAGAAGTTGATCGAGCTGATCGAGCATCCAAAGACGACGCTGATCGAGCAGATAACCGTGCCGGGAGAGCTGGCGCGCGGAGGAACAGTCGGCAGGCCACGGAAGCTGCAGACGGTGAATGGCAAGAATGGGAAGTAATGGAAAGTCTTAGGACAATGTTGGCGGAAATGCAGAAAGCAGCACGAAAGAAGAAAGATCAGCATAACGAAATAAAACGAAAGTTTGTTTTATGGGTTGGCAAACAAATAGAGCTGTGATATAGTAATGGCATTGTTTTTCAAAAGACCGACGGTCTTTTGTATTCCAGTAAATTGTAAATTTACTGGAATACCGGAAACAGGGGGCGGCTGAACACAGTCGCGGATCAGTTTTCGGTACAAGCCACCTTGTGGTATTTATATCACACGCAAGTGATATTGATATAAATGCAGTAACTGTTCATCACACTTTGTAAGAGGAGGATAAGAGAAAGTGAAAAAGAAATTATTAAGTGTGTTACTGGCATCTGCAATGGTAATTTCCCTTGCAGCTTGCGGCGGCGGAGATGACAAGGATAATAATTCTTCGTCGAACAACAACCAGCAGGCAGAAGACAACAATACACCTGCGAACAATGACAACAACGGCACTTCAGACGATGGCAATGGCGCGGCTGGTGGAGAGGATCTTGCATACACAGGCGAGATTACATTCATGCATTACTCCACATCCGAGGAGTCCGAGGGTAACGGCGGTTCCGATGCATTCCGTAGAGCAATCGCTAACTGGGATGCTGCACATCCGGACATCACGCTGAATCAGGAAGTTCTTGCAAACGCAGACTTCAAGACCCAGATCGCAACTTATGCAAATGCTGATTCCCTTCCTGATGTATTCATGCTTCAGGGTATGAACGCAGCAAGCTGGGCAGATCAGGGACTGATCCTTGACTTAACGGATGCGATCACCAATTCTCCGTATGCTACCAATTATAACTACGAGAGAATGACTCCGTTCACGGTTGGCGACAAGTATTATGCATTCCCGGCACTGACAGGTATGACCTGTACTGTAGTTGTTTACGATGCGCAGATGTGGGAGGACGCAGGTTATTCCAGCTTCCCGACAACATGGGCAGAGGTTGAGGCTGCAGTTGATTACTTCGAGGGACAGGGTATTGATACCATCGCATTCGGTAACGGCGGACAGTGGCAGATGAACTCTGATTTCATTTCCTGCTTAGGCTATCAGTATACCGGAACAGAGTGGTTTGATCACATCATGGCAGGCGACGGACAGGCAGCGTTCACGGATGATGCTTTCGTAGCAGCACTGACAGAGACCCAGAGATTGTTCCATGACACTCAGATCTTCAACTCTGACTTCAACGCTGTAACAAACGAGGATGCACGTGAGTACTTCATCGCAGGCGATGCAGCAGCATTCATCGGCGGTAACTGGGACTTCTCCTATATCAAGGCTTCCGTAGATGCTGACAAGTATGCAAACTTAAAGGTTGCAGTACTTCCTCAGGTAGCTGATGGCGCTTATGTAAATAACTACCAGAATATCGGTATGGGTTATGGTGTTGCCATCAACGCAAAGGTAGCAAGCGATCCTGATAAGCTTGCAGCATGTATCGATCTTGCTCGTGAGATCACCGGACCGGATTTCGCAATCTATGTTGGTGAGAATTATGCAGAGCAGGGCTTCTACAAGGCTAGCTTTGATATGAGCGCATTTGATCAGGTAACGGTTGACTTCTATAACTTCAACTATGTTGACAACGTTGCAACAGAGATTTATGACTCTTATGTTGACGGTTCTGTATGGGGCACGCTGAATGCTGACATGCAGGCTATGTGTAACGGAGAGATGGATCCTGCTACGGTAGCAGCAAATGCACAGGCATCCTACGAGGCATTCCTCGGCAACTAATCACTGTTGACACAAAAGAAAATGAAATTCTATATGACCCCGCCGGAGAATTTCTCCGGCGGAGTCAAAAAAGAATGGAAAGTGTTCTTATGGGATTGAGGAAATCCCATAGACAGAAATAATATGACGGAGCTTAGACCAACGGTTGTTTGCGAAGGCAGCTTCGTCTTTTTTTAACGATAGGGAATCCGGGGTATGACAGGATTATAAGGGTGGGAGGCGAAAACATGCTGAATTCAATCAGACCGAAAAACAGGGTCATTTTCGCATATTTGCTGATTCCGGTTGCACTCTTTGCATTTACGGTGTTTGTACCGTTGTTGGCGGCGCTTTTTTACAGCTTTTTCGAGTGGAAGGGCGGTCCGTTCAGAAATGCGACACCGAACAGAATTGCGAATTATAAGGAATTGCTTCAGGATAAAGTATTCTGGAAAGCATTCGGCAATAATATGTATTTGGTTATTGCATGTATTATCGGACAGATCGGTATTGCTTTTGTGTTGGTCATGGTGATCAACTCCAAGCTTGTGAAGCTGAAAGGCGTTCACAGAACGTTCGGCTTCTTTCCGAGTACCATTTCCGCAGTTGCGCTCGGTTTTATCTGGACCATCATTTATCATCAGAAATATGGTCTGATCAACTGGTTTTTGGATAAGATCGGCGTGATAGACGGCACAAGAAACGGAAAGGTATGGCTGAATGATACGGCGCATATCATGTTGATCGTATCGATTCCTTTGATATGGCAGTACATTGGATATTATATGGTAATTATTTTATCGGCGGTGTCCGCGATTGATACGGAAATTTTGGAGTCTGCCGAGATTGACGGCGCAACGGCGATTCAGCGCGCACGTTACATTGTATTACCTTTAGTAAAGAGTACGTTGCTTGTCTGCATTACCCTCTGTGTTGCGGGTAATATGAAAGCTTTTGATAATATTATGATCATGACGAAGGGTGGACCCGGAAACGCGTCGATGGTTATGGCGCTCTATGGCTATACCACCTCGTTCCAGTATAACAGACTTGGCTATGGAAGCTGTATTTCCGTAGGAATCTTTGTATGCTCGCTTGCCGTGATCGGCGGCTCCCAGCTTTTGATGAACTGGCTCATGACGGATAAGTATGACCGCATTGAGAAGAAGCTTCAGAAAAAGACGGATAAAGAGATGAAAAGGAAAATGAAAGAACTGCAGAAGGGAGGCGCGCTCAATGGCTAAGAAGATGGAAATGACAAAGGTTGAGAACAAGTCTTTAAGCCATAAGATCGGGAACGGCGTGCTTTCCGTTGTACTCAACTTGATCCTGTGGATTTTTTCACTGACCTGTATCTTTCCGTTGATCTGGATGTTCTATTCTTCCTTAAAGGAAAAGAGGGAGTTTAATGCGGACATCATCGGAATGCCGAAAAATCCGAATTTGCAGAACTATATCGACGTTATGACAAATAAGGATACGAATTTGGTGCAGGCGATGATCAACAGTGTCCGCACAACGGTGCTCGCTGTGGCTTTGATCGTGATCTTTTCGTTTATCTGCGGTTATATTTTGGCGAGAATCAATTTCAAACTGAACAAGCCGTTGTATGTGGTATTCCTGATGGGAATGTTGATTCCGACGCATTCCCTGCTCGTACCGACATTCGTTATTTTTTCACAGTTAAACATGGATAACAAGTGGTTTACGCTGTTGTTCCCGTATGTCACGTTCGGTCTGCCTGTTTCGCTGTTTCTGGTGCAGGGTTATATCAAAGGGATTCCATCGGCATTGGAGGAAGCGGCGGCGATCGACGGATCGAGTTTCACGAGAACGCTGTTTTCCATCATTCTGCCGATCTGTAGACCGATTTTGGTTACCGTTGCCATCATTCAGGTATTCGGAAACTGGAATGAGTTTACCTTTGCACTTGTATTGTTAAAGAGCAACGGCGGCTGGGCAACGCTTCCGCTTGCCATGAGGCAGTTCTCGGGTCAGTTCAGTACGAACTATCCGCAGTTGATGGCGGCGATGCTCATCACAATGGCGCCTGTCGTGATCTTCTACTTCGCATTCAGCAAGCAGATCATTAAGGGAATGGTAGCCGGAGCTGTTAAGGGCTAAAAAAGAACGCGAAGCGTTCTTTCGAAGAATTGCACCAGCAATTCTTCCGGCAATGAGAGTTTTATCTTGAAAAATTCTATTGAAACGAGAGAATAAAGTGTGGCGTAGGAAAATCCCCTTCTGACGAAAGCCGGAAGGGGATTCTTATCAGGAAGGACATAGATTGAAAAATCTAAGATTTTTCAAAAGCGAACAAGTTCGCTTTGCGAATCTTGAGCATCAGCACAAATTCGCGGGCTGTTGGAAGCATGGAGGATTATGATGAACAGACAGGAGTTTGTTGCAGAGCTGCGGCGGGCAATGTCGGGTAGCTTTTCTGCGGCAGAGATCGAGGATATGGCAGCCTATTATGAAGATTATATTACGATGCAGATCAAAAAAGGAAAAAGCGAGGAAGAGGTTCTTCGGGAACTTGGTTCTCCGCGGCTGATCGCAAAAAGCATGAAGGCGGCAGGAGGAAATGCTGCCGGAAACGCAGACAGGAGTGCAGATGCGCGGAGAAGGACTGCCGGGGGCGCGGGACACACGGCAGGCGGCGACGCTCCGTATGACGAGGACGCCTTTTACAATGGCGGAATGCACATGTTCCGTCTGCCGATGTGGCTGGTTCTGCTTGTTGTGCTGCTGCTTTTGCTTGCTGTGCTCATGATCCTGTTTCGCCTGCTGATCGCGCTGCTGCCGATCATCCTTGTGACCGTAGGCATTATCATGCTGTACCGTTATTTTTCAAAAAAATAACAAATACCTGAATAATTTGTTTTTTTGCAGGGATACTACTTTTTGTAAGAAAAAAAGGAGGTGCCCTATCATGGCAAAGAACGAGTATAGCAGTAATCAGGCAGGCAACGAGTATAACAGCACGAACGCGCAGGATGCAAAGAGCAAGAATGCAAAGAACAGCTCTAACAGCAGCAACAGCTCGAACAGTTCCAACAGCAGCAACAGCTCTAACAGCAGCAACAGTTCTAACAGCTCTAATAGCTCCAACTGCAAATAAGAGCGCAAAGCGGCGGCTTCTGCCGCCGCTTTTTGTACATAATCACCTTGATCGAATGCTTTGAAAGAGTGGTGTCTGTGTAGCAGATGTCACTCTTTTGTTGACAGATGGCAAAGCGGGCTTTATGATAAATCTATGAGAAAATTTGAGCTGATCGTTCCCTGCCATTTTGGCTTGGAATCGGTATTAAAGAAAGAAATTATTGATCTTGGATATGATATTTCCGCCGTGACGGACGGAAAAGTTTCGTTTTACGGCGATGCGGAGGCGGTTTGCCGGGCGAACATTTTTCTGCGGACTGCGGAGCGTGTTTTGATTCAGATCGGTCGTTTTCGGGCGACGACCTACGACGAACTGTTTGAGGAGACGAAGAAGCTGCCGTGGGAAGAATGGATACCTGAAAATGGCAAATTCTGGGTGGCTAAGGCGGCAAGTGTAAAAAGTAAGCTTTTCAGTCCCTCGGATATTCAGTCCATCATGAAAAAAGCAATGGTGGAGCGGATGAAGCTAAGTTATCATAGAGAGTGGTTTCCGGAAGACGGAGAGCGCTTTCCTTTGCGTGTTTTTTTGATGAAGGATGAGGTGACGATCGGGCTTGACACGACGGGGGATTCCCTGCATAAGCGCGGCTATCGGAGGCTTGTGGCAAAAGCGCCGATCGCGGAAAATCTGGCCGCGGCGCTTATCATGCTCACCCCTTGGAATAAGGATCGGATTCTGGTCGATCCGTTTTGCGGCAGCGGCACGTTCCCAATCGAGGCGGCAATGATGGCGGCGAATATCGCACCGGGGGAGAACAGGAGCTTTACGGCGCAGGCTTGGGAGCATCTGGTCACGCGCAGGCAGTGGTATGACGCGGTGGACGAGGCGCGCGAGGGTGTCAATTTGCAGATTGAGACGGATATTCAGGGCTATGACGCGGATGATGAGATGATCCGCATATCGAGGGAGAATGCAAAGCTGGCGGGAGTGGATTCCCTGATTCATTTTCAGAAAAGGGACGTAGTCAACCTCAGCCATGCTAAAAAATACGGTTTTCTCATCACGAACCCGCCTTACGGAGAGCGGCTTTCCGCAAAGGATGAGCTGTTTGATCTGTATCGGACGATCGGGGAGCGTTACCGGAATTTGGATGAATGGTCGCTCTGTATGATCACATCTTATGAACAGGTGGAAAAAGCCATCGGGCGTAAAGCGGATAAAAATCGCAAGATTTATAATGGGATGCTGCAGACTTACTATTATCAGTTTATGGGGGCAAAGCCGCCGAAAAGACCGAGGGAGCGGATGACGGATGTATCATAAGCTTTTGAAATGGTCGGGAATCATCGGGATCACGGCGATGGTACTTGCAATCGCCGGGATGCTTGTTTATTCCTGGAAAAAGCCATTGATTTATGTGCGGGCGGAAGAAAATGAGACGCAGAGTCATAAGACACAGACGGCGCAGGTTGATTTTGAGGAACTGACGCCGACGGTCAGGGAAGATGCGGATAATCTTTGTATTCCGGTTGCCGCGGGAGTGACACAGGAAGCCATTCATATTGACTGCGACTATATGAATCATATTTTGACGATCACGATTGAAGGCATGGGAACGTCAGATATATCAGACGGCGTGTACGGAAGCCTTGACGGCATCAATCGGATACAGACGGCGGAGTGGGACGGACAACTGATTCTGATGGCGCTGATGGAAGACAGCTACGAATATGGGGCGATCTTGGAAAATCAGAGACTTATGCTCACGCTGAAAATGCCGAGGGAACTCTATGACCGCATTGTAGTGCTTGACGCGGGACACGGCGGCACGGATACGGGGATCGTAGAAAACGGCGTTACGGAGAGCGAACTTGTGCTTGATATTGCGGGGCGTGTTCGGGAGCTGCTCTCGGATGAGGGAATCCGAGTGTATATGACGAGAACGGATAGGGAGAATCCGGGCGGAGCGGAGCGGGTTGCGCTGGCAAACGGGATACGGGCGGACATGTATATTTCGCTTCATCTTGCCAAGGGGGAGGACTACGGCATCTCTGCGCGATATAACGGTACTTACTTTACACCGCTTCTGACGAATGCCGAGCTTGCCGATCTGCTTGTGCGCTATACGGCTCAGGCTGTGAATAATCGCGGTATCGGCGTGTTTGAGCTTGCGGAGCAAGCGGAAGAGGAGCAGGATGTGCAGCCGGAGGAAGCGCTCTATTATGCGCAGGTGCCTGCTGTTTATCTGGCTCTCGGCGCACCGGGCAGCGATGCCGAGGCGGCGCTTCTTAAAAGGGATGATTACAGACAGGATCTGGCGGAGGGCATTGCCCGCGCCATTCTGGAGGCTTATGAGGAGAAAAGGGAGCGCTAGATTGAAAAATCAAAGATTTTTCAATCGGCGAGGTTTGTGCTGGCGCCCAAACTCGCAAAGCGAACAAGTTCGCTTTGGTGTTGACAGCATGGAGGATTAGTGGGATGCAGACCATCATTTTTGCAACGGGAAATCAGGATAAGATGAAGGAGATCCGCATGATCTTAGGCGGCATGGGCGCGGAGATCCTGTCCATGAAAGAGGCGGGAATCGTACTTGACGTGGAGGAGAATGGGACAAGCTTTGAGGAAAATGCGCGCATTAAGGCGGTCGCAGTGGCCGAACGTGCGAAAGCACTTTCGATTGATGCCATTGTGATGGCGGATGATTCAGGGCTGGAAATTGATTATTTAGGCGGCGAACCGGGGATTTATTCCGCGCGGTATATGGGAGAGACAACGTCGTACGCCGTAAAAAATAAAAATTTGATCGATCGTCTTTCGGGCGTGCCTGATGAACAGCGGACAGCGCGTTTTGTGTGTGCGATCGCCGCTGTTTTGCCAAACGGGGAATGTTTGGAGACGCGGGGTGTCATGGAGGGAAGGATCGGTTATGGCGAGAGCGGGGAAAACGGCTTCGGCTATGATCCGATCTTTATCCTCCCCAAATACGGATGCACGACGGCGGATCTTGATCCTGAAGTAAAGAATGAGGAAAGCCACAGGGGAAAGGCGCTGCGTGCCATGCGGGAGAAACTAGATTGAAAAATCTTTGATTTTTCAATCGGCGAGATTTGTGCTGACGCCCAAACTCGCAAAGCGAACTTGTTCGCTTTGTTGTTGACTGCATGGACGATTAGTGTGAGAAGGACTTCGAAAGCTTATGCCAATGGGCATTTTGCTAAGGAGTACGAGTTCATGCCTGACGACTGCTATGACAGAAATACAATGGGGGAGAATATGCGAATACTGATTGTGAGCGATACGCATAGGAAAAATGAAAGCTTTTTGGAGGTTGTCCGCAGGGAGAAACCGCTTGATCTGCTCATCCACTGCGGGGACGTGGAAGGAAGCGAATATGTCGTCAGCGAAGCGGCGGACTGCCCTGCGTATATCGTCATGGGGAACAATGATTTTTTCTCCGATCTGCCGCGGGAAGTCGTATGCGACATCGGTTCCTATCATGTATGGATCACGCACGGGCATAATTACTATGTGTCCATGGGAAATGAGACGATCAAGAAGGTTGCGAAGCAGCGCGGGATGGACATCGTGATGTACGGGCATTCGCATAAGCCTGTCGTGGATATGAATGACGAGGTGATCGCGCTCAATCCGGGAAGTTTATCCTATCCGCGCCAGTATGACCGCAAACCTTCTTATATTTTAATGGAGTTAGATGAGAACGGGAAGGCGCATTTTGAGATTCGGTATGTGTGAGAGCGTGAAGGAATACTTCGGGGCATGTAATGGAAAAGTGGGATTTATATAACAAATACCGTCAAAAAATCGGGCGGGATGGCATCCGGGGAGAGGAGCTTCCTGAAGGTTGTTATCATCTGTCGGTACATGTGTGGATACGAAACAGCAGGGGAGAGTATCTCATTTCACAGCGCGCGGCAGACAGGCAGACATTCCCGCTTATGTGGGAATGTGTCGGCGGTTCTGTGTTAAAGGGAGAAAGCAGTATAGAGGGCGCACTCAGGGAGGTCAAAGAAGAAGTCGGTCTTGACTTAGAACCGAAAGCGGGGAGATTGCTTTTTTCCAAAATACGCGGGAATGCGGTCAGATATGAGGGAAAGGCATGCAATGATATCATGGATGTGTGGCTCTTTTCCTATGACGGGGAAGTGCGGCTTGCGGACGCTGCGACCAATGAGGTGGCAGATTGTAGATGGATGAGCGCGTCCGAAATCAGGAAGCTGTATGATGAGAAAGAACTGGTGCAGACGCTGGATTATTTTTTCTGTGTCATGGATGCAGATGAGCCGGATTACAGCGGTATCATCGGAAGGACGGTAAAGGGAACAGTGGACAGACCATTGGGAACAACGCATCCACGGCATCCGGATATGCGTTATCCGATCAATTACGGTTATGTGGACGGCGTGTTTGCCGGTGACGGTGCGGAGCAGGACGTGTATGTATTCGGATCGGATGAACCGTTGTCGCACTTTGAGGGAAAGGTAATCGCGGTATATCACCGCTTTGATGATGTGGAAGACAAATGGATCGTGTCTTTGACCGGTGAGGATATTGCGGATGAGACGATCTTAGGAGACATTACCTTCCAGGAGCAATTTTTCTATGGAAAGCTTTATCGGTAGCGTTCTGCTGGAAATCGATGTTTTGAAGAGAGGTCATAGGAGAATGCTGGAAGTTGGCAGTTGACAGGACTGCCGCTTTTCCTTATAATACACTTGTTATGACGTTTACGGGGTGTGGCTCAGCTTGGCTAGAGCGCCTGGTTTGGGACCAGGAGGCCGCAGGTTCGAATCCTGTCACCCCGATTTTTGATAAATGCCGCAAATCCAACGCAAACGTGCGTGAAATCAATGGATTGCGGCATTTGTCTTGCCTGTTTTGCAATGTGAAATTGTAAAATAAAACGATAAATTGTAACATTTTTTGTTACGAGATTTGTCACGACAAGGGTTAAGAAAAAAGAGCATGCGGTAGGAGCCGGACGGGAGCTTTTCAATCTTCATATGAATCATCTTCCTGAAAAAGCTTTGATTATTCCTGTTCGGGAGTTGTGCCATTTTCCTTAAATCGATTATCGAACATATTTGGTGTTCTGATTCCGTCTATATGTTCAAATAAATCGTCTTTTATAGGAGAGCGCATAGGGTCGAGGATAAAGTCAATGCCTTCACGGCGTGCCTGCTTGGCAGCAGGGACAAAGTCGCTGTCACCGGATATTAAAATAATCTGATCAACCTGATGCTTAAAAACAAGAGATGAAATATCAACGCCGATGCGCATATCAACGCCTTTTTGCTCTAAATTTAAGTCTAAGTCATTTGGGGTGATGTCTTTTACTTCAATGTCACCTCTAAGCAGCTTCTTAGTTGGTTCAGGTTTCAGAAAATAATGTACCTGTGTATCGCTGATCCTACCCATACGAAGAGCAAACTTTCTATGATGTTTCAACTCTTTCAAAAATGAATTCATCCACGAATACTCAGCAGTTTTTCCTAGTGAAACTGTTTTTTTGGTAATGGGATCGTAGATGTTTTTGTCTATTGGTGGACAGTCGTAATAAAATACACGATATAGGTAGCGATTTTCGTACTTGTCATGCAGATGTTTATAACAATAATCATTGAGTTCGTTTGCCCGATCGGCGGGAGTCTTGTGACCCCATAAAGCGATTGCACGTTTGCGATAAAACCCACCATCGACTAAAATAGCGGTTTTTATCTGATGGCGTTCGATCATTCTCTTTGGTTTGTCGTTATTCATCTGTGCATCCATAAAAATACCCCCAGTTTCGTCTGCTTCCCTTATCGTGGGAGGACTACCGCTAGGGGTATGCTCATTGTGTAACTTGATGCTACACAAATATATTATGCCCTTTGCGGTAAAAAATCAACACTTTTGTTTCAATTTGAAACAACTTTGTTCAATATTACTAATTTTTGTGCTACTTTTGATGTATATGAATTTGTTCAATAATTGAACGTTCTGTTGCGATGCTGCAACAGTGCGTGCTTATTTTATAAAATAGCTTTAAGATTCGTACAATAATTGTACGTTCTGTTGCAATACTACAATCATGCATATTTACAAGTCAGCATTTGTCACGGACAATCATATCCACCATTGCCAATTTTTCAACGTTTGAGGCGTTTGATATCATGTTGCAGACCTTTAAGAATGCCATATTTTTCAATCCCCAGTATCATATACTGCGAGCAGGACGGCTCAAGCTGGCATTTCATACGTATGGAGTCAGTTGCATAACGTTGATAAATGCGGACATTTTTCATAATCTTTTAAATGAACTATATATTAAAAAGAATGAAAAGGCAACAAAAAAATAAATATTACTTTAAATATTAATAATGCATTTAAAATAAATATTGAAAGGGAAGGGCAAAATGAACATGACAAAGGCAGACGAATAAATCACGGAAGACGAAAAAGCTGTAGGGAGCTTGCTTCCCGCAGCTTTTTTTGTATCAGATTATGCAGATTCAGCCATAAAACGAGGAAATCATAGCTTTTTTGCGCTGTGTACGTCCATTCATGAATATTTTGCCGGAGAGATTGACTCTGCCGTTAGGGAAGCGTTTATAATAAGTGTAACATCATGAAAGGAGCCTTTGTATGGCAGAGTTACTGAAAATAAGAGAAGTTTCGTCTAAATACGATATATCCGCCCGCGCATTGCGTTATTATGAGGATATGGGGCTGATCAGTAGTACACGAAGCTGGGATTATGCATACAGACTGTATGATGAACAGGCGATGAAACGATTGGAACAGATTTTAATCCTGCGCAAGCTGAATATCAGTATCAAGGATATCCAATTAATATTTCAAACGGCAAGCTCGGAGGTAGTTTTAGATGTGCTCGGAAAGAAGGTAGAGGCTATTGATGGCGAGGTTGCGCTGCTTAGGGACTTAAAGGACATCATACTGGAATTTGTCGAACAGATCAGGCAGGCGGACTTTCGCAGAGATGCCGATGTAAAAAGACTGTATGAGAAAGCGTCAAAAATAGAAAACCGTATTACTAACATTTCCTATGAAGGAAACATATCAAAAATAAATCGTTTGCCCGATGTGGCGGACAGGCTGAAAAAAGCACCGGAAGTAAGGATCATTCAGATCAATCCGTTCAAGGCATTTTCATCCGGTGCAGATTCCTTTGAAACTGTCATGGGTACATTTCAGCAATGGCAGGAAGCGCACAATCATTTCGTCAGGAAGATGATCTATGGCGCTCCGGATTTTCTATGGTTTGAAGAAGATGGGAAAGCGGTCTGGATTTGGGCGGTTGAGGATTGGGTGACAGGGGAAGATACGGATCCCTATGAGCTGATCGAGTTTGAAGGGGGACTCTATGCCGCTGCTATGTCAGTAGACGGGGATGATGATATTGCAGGAAGGGTCTGTTCAGGAATTTTGAAGTGGTTAGAAGATAGCAGATTTGAACCGGATGAGCGTCCGGGACACAGAACGATGTGCCATATGGTCAATCCAACGGACGAGATCAGGAATGCGTTAGGATATGATCAATTGGATATTTATATGCCTATTAAAATCCGCGGTAAGGAATCAAAATAAAATCGATATTTTTTTTCATTGCTTTCGTACTAACTTGATGAAACGACATTACAGAGAGGCAGGGACAGGATTGTGGGAGAAAATTATTTAGTCAGTGAATGGGCCTTGATACGCCGTAATGAGTTGGTGGATATTCCGGATCAATTGGTGATCCATCCGGATTTTTTACAGACGCTTTCTCATGAGGAATTTGAAAGCGCATTCAGGGAAATCGGAGCGATGTTTTACCGGATGTATTCTGATATCGCAGACGCGCCCCAAAGATTCGGACTGCCGCTATACCAAACAGATGAATATGATTATTTTTCCAATCAGGCAAGGGAGGCAAGGGCGGTGCCGCGGAATCTGTTCTATCTCATGCTCTGGTTGTTTGCCTGCGGCGAGTTTAAGGGAAATGCATTTATTACGGATACGGCCCAAGTCAGAAAATGGAATAAAGCCAAAAAAACAAATCAATTATTAGAAGCGATGTGTGATTATGGATTTGTGTTTGACGGAATCAAAAAATACAGCTTGTCATCAGGAAATAATCTGGAAATTGACTATCCGGATAATCAGAATGTCATAAAAGTTCTTTCCCTTGTTGCGAAAAAAGTAAAGAATACGCAGCTAAAGGACGTGAAAAATGTGGATTCAGGCATCAACGCTTTCAGCAACGCGTTTATCGGATGGAATTATAGAGTATTAACGGAAGATCTGCATACCTGCAGTCTGGCGGAGGGCTGCGACTATGTCGCCGATAAGATGCATGATGAGGCGGATCGGGAAGTGATAGCGATTCTGGATCGGGTATTAGTAAAACAGGGGTGTACAAGAAAGAAGGCAGATTCGAATGAAGGTCCCATGCTCCGGTATTTTCGCAGGCAGTCGGCTGCATATGATTATGCATTGAATTCGGATAAAGGAGAATTATATCTGGAATTAAGAATCCGAAATGCAGAGAAGTGTCTTTCGTACCTAAAGGAGTGTCCCGAACGGATCGTGGAAATCTTTCGCTATAGTGACACCGGATGCCAAAATCGCATAAACGGAAGCTGTAAGTTTGGAGTAAAATACGAGTTTGAAGAGGAAGAAAAATGGCATTGCGGATGCTGCGGAGCGCCATTCAAGCTCCATCCCATAAAGGAAGATATTCCTCATTATTTGAAGTTAGTAGAGCTGGGCGGCAAAAAATGAGTCGTATGAAAAAAGCGGGAACGGATTGATCGCAACCCGATTCCCGCTTTGTAAGCAAGTTTTCCATTCTTGTTCAAATCACAACTTAAAATAGGCAACGGATTCTTTCAGATCTTCAGATATGCTATCTGTATCTGTTGCCTGAATCGTTATCATTTCAATGTTTTTCCGCAGCTCTTCTATGGAAGCTGTCGTTTCCTGACAGCTTGCGGTATTTGCTTCTGATACGGAGGACAGGCTGCTTATTTCGTCAAGTACCTTTCCCTTATCCTGATTCAGGACATCGCTTTCCGTTGATATGTTATGAATCGTATCAACCGTGATCTGAATCTTATCACTGACCTTATCAAAGCTGTCGCTCACCGTAACCAGTGCATCTCCCTCCGAATCAATGGCATTTTTGATCTGATTTGCAAGCTGCACGTTGTTTTGCGATTTCAATATGATTTCGTTAATAATATTTTGAATCTCTTTCGCTGAGTTATCGGATTCTCCGGCTAACGTTTGTATGGAGGATGCAACAACGGCAAAACCTTTTCCTGCTTCCCCTGCCCTTGCCGCTTCAATGGAAGCATTCAGCGCCAGCATGCTCGTCTGAGCTGCAATGTTTGTGATGACATCTGCTGCTTTCCTGATGCTTTCAATCGCAGTATTTGCTTCATTGATACCCGTCACAACGTTTTCCGATATGGTAATCGTATTTTTATTTGCTTCGATCAAGTGGGATAAATTATCCTTTGCCTCAATATTGATGACTTCAATTTCCCGTGCCCCTGCCTCGGTTGTTGCCGCACTTTCCGCAATGGAAGAAATGCTTTCTCCCACATTCTGCATGGATGCCGCCGTATTCTGAACCGATTCCGCGATTTGCATAGAGCCTTGCGACAATTCATTTGCGGCTCTCACAATGCCTTCGATCGCATCATTGGAAATCTGAATGCCGCCATGAATTGCTTTTACATTCTGAGTCAGCCGCAGTGTCTTGTCGTCCACTTTGGATATAATGTTTCTCAAATTACCCTGAAGATTTTGGGCGGAATCTATCAGGGTTACGATCTCCCTGATATTTGAGGCGCAGCTTGTACTGATGCCCAGTCTGCCCGTTGACAGCTCATGTGTATAATCGGTGATCCCGACAATCGACTTTCGTATGTTCAGCCCTATCAACACAATGATCACAATACAAAAAGCGGCAGTACATACGGCAACAAGCACCATGCTCATCGTATTTGCCGTTATATTTTCATTCACAAGGGATTCCGGCATTCCCGCAAATGCCATTCCGATGATCTCGCCGTTTTCACTGCTAACGGGAGTATAATACACATAATACTCTCTTCCGCCGATGATCGTTCCGTTCGTGTAATAATCCTCTCCCTGTTTCACGAGATCCCAAATTCCCGCAGAAGCTTTTGTCCCGATATTGCGTTCGCCATTTTCATTATAAATAGATGTAATGAACCGTACATCCTCAAGAAACAGTGTGAGATCGACATCTTGAATTTTCAGGCTGTCAATAAAACTCAGACTGGTCTCATCCACCTCAAGAATATCTTCATTGATATCCCATTCAAAATATTCCCGTACCGATATGGCACATGCCTGTAATTGTAAATATACTCTTTCTTCCAAATTGCTTTTTGTTTTATTGATCGCCACAATGGATATTGTGA
>CAZZNE010000017.1:0-86280 GCA_964655525.1 uncultured Clostridium sp. | reverse complement strand
AACCTATGACCCTCTGTTTGTAAGACAGATGCTCTCCCAGCTGAGCTAAGATCCCATATAAGATTTTGCAGGTCAATTGCTTGACTGCATTGCCTAGTATACAGTCAAAGGGAGGGGCTTGTCAAGCGTTTTATGCAAAAAAATTGCGAAAGAATTGTGTAAATAATTCACTTCTTAGTATTTACTTTTTTAGAAAAAAATATTATAATGTATACGTTTCATAAAAAATCATAGAAACGCGCAGATATAGTTCATTGGTAGAACACCAGCTTCCCAAGCTGGGGAGGCGGGTTCGATTCCCGTTATCTGCTTTTTTTATGCCCATTTTTATGGGAGGATGAAGCATGTGTCAAGCTTTTGGGAGTATTGCAGGAAGCATGGGCGATAAAATTTATTTTGGCGGAGATTGCGAGGTACGATCTTGGAAAAAAGCAACGACTATCAGCACGTTACACATGAATTCGGACCGGTCTGTGACGCGCATTCGGAAGTGGTCATCTTGGGCTCGTTTCCTTCGGTGAAATCGAGAGAACAGCGGTTTTATTACGGGCATCCGCAAAATCGTTTTTGGAAGGTGATCGCCGCGTTGACGAACGAGGCGGTTCCGGACACGGTGGAGGAGAAAAAAGTGCTTCTTCTTTCGCATCATATTGCGCTTTGGGATGTGATCGCCGCATGCGACATTATCGGCTCCAGCGACAGCTCCATCCGGAATGTGGCAGTCAACGACATCCGGGAGATCACGGGGCATGCGCCCGTTCGCGCCATTTACTTAAACGGGAATAAAGCGTACCAATTATTTACAAAATATATGAGGGAACAGACGACACTTCCGGCGGTAAAACTGCCGTCAAGCAGTCCCGCAAACGCCGCGTGCAGCCTGGAGCGTCTGATCGCCGCGTGGGGCGAAGCGTTGGGGAATCTTTGAAAAAACGAATGCCCGCATTCAGTGAAGAAAGACAGAGTGAATATAGAATCATAAATGATAGGAACCGGGAGGAGATTATGAGAATCGGAATGGGATATGATGTGCATCGTTTGGTGGAAGGGCGAAAGCTCATTCTCGGAGGCGTGGAGATTCCTTATGAGAAAGGACTGCTCGGACATTCGGATGCGGATGTGCTCCTGCATGCCATTATGGACGCCCTGCTCGGCGCGGCGGCGCTTGGCGATATCGGGAAGCTGTTTCCGGATACCGACGATGCGTATAAGGGTATTTCCAGTCTGAAGCTGTTAAAGCGGGTCGGACAGGAATTGGAGGAACATTTTTTCCTAATCGAGAATATTGATGCGACGATCATTGCGCAGGCGCCGAAAATGCGTCCGCATATTGATGAGATGCGCGCGCGCATCGCTGAAACGCTGGGGATCGCACCCGAGCAGGTAAATGTGAAGGCAACCACGGAGGAGGGGCTCGGATTTACGGGGAGCGGCGAGGGCATTTCGGCGCAGGCAATCTGTATGCTGACCTCCCCGATCAATGTAACCGGAGAGGATGTGACTGCGTCTGGATGCGCCGGATGCGCGGGCTGTCCGAAAAAGGATGCGTAAGCTGACGGAAAGCAAACCGATTGAAAAAGGACGCATCAGTCGGCTGAGGAAGACATATGAAAACGGTTGATCTGACAAAGACGGGCGGCGGGGAGCCGCCGTCAGACCTGCATTACGAGGTGCTTTCCGGAAAAGAAGGTCTCTTAACGCGGGCACTGTGGGAGCAGGTGTTTTCGGAGGACACCGCAGAGTTTCTCCGTTATTATTTTAGGGAAAAAATCATAGATGCGCGCATCCATGTACTGAAGGATGATAACGGGCGGGTTGTGTCCATGGTGCATGCCAATCCGTATGACGTGATGATGCACGGCGCGCGCCGTAGGGCATATTATATCGTAGGTGTGGCGACGTTAGAGCCGTACCGCCACAGGGGATGCATGGCGTTTTTGCTGCAAAAAGCAGTGCTTCAGGCAAAGATCGAAGGATGCCCGTTTGTGTTTTTGATGCCTGCGGATGCGGCAATCTATGAGCCGTTCGGTTTCCGATACGTGGGGCAGTGTTCGATCTGGGCGCGGAGTGCGCATTTGAAAGAGCGGATGATGCGGAATCTGCCGTCCTTCTCCGATGCTGGCAGCCTGCGGCTTTCTGCGTATTCCTTCTCCGATACCCCCCACCTGCGGATTTCCGCGTATTCATCTTCGGATGCGGGGGTGCTTGCCGCGTATGCCGAAAAGACGCTTGCGGAACGTTATGATACCTACTGTGTGCATGACGAAGCCTATTTTGAGCGCCTGAACAGGGAGCTTGCAAGCGAAAATGGCGGTATTTACCTGCTGTGGCGGCAGGAATGCGAGGAAGCGTGTAAGAACAAGATGGAGGAAAATCAGGCAGGTAACGAAGAACACACAGGCGCCGGAGAGCGGGCAGACAACACGCTCTGCGGATATTTCTGTTATGCATGCGAGGGAGAAGAATATCTGCAGGAAGTCATTGTTGACCGGGAAGCGGAAGCGCTCTTTTATGAAAAAAGCAGGGAGGAACGCATCATGTTTCTTTCGCTGGAAGAAGCGTGCGCGTACGGACGCACTTATTTTCCAGAGATGGTATAATGTCGTCAGACAGGATACCTGCCCGAATGGGCATGTACTTTACTATGATTGCGCAGCAATCATGGTATAAAGCTGTTCTTTTGGGGGCTTGACAATCCCTGCGTATTTGTTATTCTATATAGAAGAAAATCGGAAAGACGATGAACGGATAGAGTAAGCCGGCATCACGGTATCAGAGAGGGAATGTCATCGGCTGCAAGCATTCCTTACACGGGCGGAGCTGAAGTGCATCCGGGAGTTGATGAGGTGAAAGCGCGTGTCATGACAGTCATGCGGGATAGCTTCATACGGGTTACGCCGTTATGCGTATCAAGAGAAGGGCAGGAACATGGATGCCCTTACATAGAGTGGAACCGCGGAATACTTCGTCTCTAATTCAGGCAGTAGAAAAGCTGTAAAATTGCTTTCTGTCGCCGCAGAGGCGGAGCTTTTTTTACGTATAGGGAATTTAGGGAAACGCTGAGTAAAGCGGTGTCCGCTCTGAAACAGATTGCATGGGAAGGTGCACGAATAGGAGTTATCATGGGAATTATCAGCAAGATCAAAACAGAGATCAGGGTGATCAGGGAGCGGGACCCGGCGATCCATTCCAATATGGAGGTGTTTCTGTATCCGAGCTTTAAGGCAATGATCCATTACCGGCTTGCGCATAAGCTTTACCAAAAAGGGCATTATTTTTGGGCGCGCTATCTCAGTCAGCGCGGTGCGCGGAAGACGGGAATCGAGATCCATCCGGGCGCGGTGATCGGCGAAGGCTTTTTTATCGATCACGGCAACGGTGTCATCATCGGGGAAACGACGAAGATCGGCAATAATGTCACACTGTATCAGGGCGTCACGCTCGGCGGTACCGGCAAAGAGCAGGGAAAGCGCCATCCGACCATCGGCGACAATGTCATGATCAGTGCCGGCGCTAAGGTGCTCGGCTCATTTACGATCGGGGACAACAGCAAGATCGGCGCGGGAAGCGTGGTCTTAAAAGAAGTGCCGCCCAACTCGACGGTCGTCGGTGTTCCGGGGCGGGTCGTCCGGCGGGATAACAAGGCGCTGCCGCGGGAGGATATGGATCAGATCCATCTGCCTGACCCGGTGTTGGAGGATATCCTTTTGTTAAAAAAAGAAAACGACGAGCTTGCAGAGCGCGTCGCGCAACTTGAACAGGAGCTGAGAGGCAGGCAGCAGGCGCCTTTATCGGAAAACGACGCGTAACTGCGAAATGCAGCCGACGGTCAGAAAACAAACAGGAAAGGATGAACCATCATGAAAATTTTTAACACACTTTCAAGACGCAAAGAAGAATTTGTTCCCTTAGAGCCGGGCAAGGTAAAAATGTATGTCTGCGGTCCGACCGTGTATAACCTCATTCACATCGGCAATGCGCGTCCGATGATCGTGTTCGATACGGTCAGAAGATATTTTGAGTATAAGGGATACGAGGTCAACTTCGTCTCTAATTTTACGGACGTCGATGATAAGATCATTAAAAAGGCGAACGAGGAGGGCGTGGAAGCCGGTATCATTTCGGAGCGTTATATCGCGGAGTGCAAAAAGGATATGCAGGGAATGAACGTGAAGCCTGCCACGACGCATCCGCAGGCGACAAACGAGATCGACGGCATGATCGCCATGATCGGTGCTTTGATCGAGAAAGGCCACGCCTATGCCGCGGCGGACGGTACCGTGTATTTCCGCACAAGAAGCTTTCGCGAATACGGAAAACTCTCCCACAAGAATTTAGATGATCTGCAGAGCGGCATGCGTTCCCTGCTTGTTTCGGGCGAGGAGCAGAAGGAAGATCCGCTTGACTTTGTGCTCTGGAAACCCAAAAAGGAGAACGAACCGTACTGGGAATCCCCGTGGTGCGACGGCAGACCGGGCTGGCATATCGAATGCTCCGTGATGAGCAAGCGCTATCTGGGCGATGAGATCGATATTCACGCAGGCGGCGAGGATCTGATCTTCCCGCATCATGAAAATGAGATCGCGCAGAGCGAGGCTGCAAACGGAAAGACCTTTGCAAGATACTGGATGCATAATGCGTTTTTGAATATTGATAACAAAAAAATGAGCAAATCGGAGGGGAATTTCTTTACCGTACGCGACATCTCCGAAAAATATGATCTTCAGGTGCTCCGGTACTTCATGCTTTCCGCACAGTACCGCACGCCCCTGAATTTCAGCGCCGAGCTGATGGAAGCGGCAAAGAACGGCTTGGAGCGCATCGTGACCTGCGCACATAATCTGACGTATCTTTCGGAGCATGCGGCTGCACCGGAGAACGGGGCGGCGGTCGGCGCCGATGCAATGCGCGATGACGAGCGGGAGAGCCTGAATGGGGCGGGGCAGTATGTCACGCGCTTTGAGGAGGCGATGGACGACGATTTCAATACGGCGGACGCAATCTCCGTTGTGTTTGAGCTTGTCAAATACATCAATTCCCATGTGAGCGGTTTAAGCTCCAAGGGTTGTCTGCAGGCGTTCTACGGGATGCTTTCTAAGCTGACGGACGTGCTGGGACTCATCGTAGAGAAAAAAGAAGAAATCCTTGACGAGGACATCGAGCGGTTGATCGCGGAGCGTCAGGCGGCGCGGAAAGAGAAAAACTTTGCGCGTGCAGACGAGATCCGAACAGAACTGTTAGAAAAGGGCATCGTGTTAGAGGATACCCGCGAGGGCGTAAAATGGAAGAGAGCTTAGCGCTGTACGCATATATCAAAAAACAATTCGGTGAAAAGGACGTGGATGTACGCACGTATTCCCCGCTGACGCTCGCGTTTATCGGGGACGGCGTATTCGATCTCATTGTGCGCGCCTATGTGGTTGGGCGCGGCAACCGCGCGGCGCATCTATTACACAAAGAAAAGAGCACGATCGTGAAGGCGGCGGCGCAGGCGCGCATGGCGGACATGCTCTATGATTCTTTCACGCCGAAGGAGCAGGAGATTTACCGCCGCGGCAAAAACGCAAAACCGGCGAATACCGCAAAGAACGCCTCGCTTACTGACTACCATAAGGCGACGGGCTTAGAGGCGCTCTGTGGCTATCTGTTTCTAACGGATGAGACGGCGCGCCTCATAGAGATTGTCCGCCTCGGCGTGGAACTCCTAGGGAAACACTGATTTCATCAGTGTTTCCCTAGGAAATTCATAGACAGGGCAGCTGCAAAGCGCAATCAGTTACGTATATGATTGTACAAAAAATACGAGTCCATAAGCAGGTGCTTTGACGCCGTCGGTACTTATGTGCCGTATTTTGGCACATTATGTACCGTTACGAGCGGAGAGCAGCGAAAGCGTGCCTGCGTTGGAATGCGTATTTTGTACATTTCCAATACTTTACTTGTGCGTTTCGCAGCTGCCCGCACGACATACCCCATGAAAGGAGCAGAGCATGAGTTACTCGGAATTTACGATAGAAGGAAGAAACGCCGTGATGGAGGCGTACCGCGCAGGAAAAACCATTGACAAGCTTTATGTTCTGGACGGCTGTCAGGATGGGCCGATCCTGTCCATTAAACGCGAGGCAAAAAAGCATGATACCATGTTAAAATATGTGACAAAAGAGCGCCTGGACCAGCTTTCCGAGACGGGAAAGCATCAGGGCGTGATCGCGGTCGCGGCGGCGTATGAGTATGCGACGGTGGAGGAGATGCTGGCGAAGGCAAAAGAAAAAGGTGAGCCGCCGTTTCTTTTTTTGCTGGATAATATAGAAGATCCGCACAATCTCGGCGCGATCATCCGCACGGCAAACCTTGCGGGCGCACATGGCGTCATCATTCCCAAAAACCGTGCGGTCGGTTTAACGGCGACGGTTGCGCGCACCTCGGCGGGCGCGCTCAATTATACGCCTGTCGCGCGGGTGACGAATCTTGCCAAGACGATCGAGGAGCTGAAAAAAGAAGGACTCTGGTTTGTCTGCGCCGATATGGGCGGCGAGCTCATGTACCGACAGGATCTGACCGGACCAATCGGACTGGTGATCGGAAACGAGGGCGAGGGCGTCGGAAGACTGGTAAAAGAAAAATGCGATTTTATGACCGCGATCCCAATGAAGGGAAATATTGATTCGCTGAATGCGTCGGTCGCGGCGGGCGTGCTCGCCTATGAGATCGTCAGACAGAGGATTGGTGCGTCATAATGACTTTCAGACAGGTAACGTTCATAGATGACTGCGAAACGCTATTAATTATATTTTGCATAACCTAAATGTATGTGTTTCGCAATTGCCTATAAAACGTGGATCACGAAAGGAGCATCCTATGAAGTCGGATTACGCGGGATATACGGACGAGGAGTTGATCGACCGTCTGCGGGACGGGGAGACGGACATCACGGACTATCTGATGGAAAAATATAAGAATCTTGTGCGCAGCAAGGCGAAGACCATGTTCATTCTCGGCGCGGATAACGACGATTTGATTCAGGAGGGGATGATCGGTCTGTTTAAGGCGGTGCGCGATTATGACAGCGGACGCGATGCCGGCTTTCATACGTTTGCGCAGCTCTGCATCACGAGGCAGATGTATACGGCGGTGCAGGCGTCCGGCAGAAAAAAGCATTCGCCGCTCAACTATTACACGTCCCTGTATGCCGACGCATATGAAAGCGGCGGAGAGGAAGCGGTAAACCGGCTTTCGGAGCAGCTTGCGTCGGAGAGCTATGAGGGCAGGAATCCCGAAGAGATGATGATCGAGAGCGAGGATGCAAAGCGGTTGGAGCAGGAGATCGAAACGTCGCTGTCCCCGTTTGAAAAACAGGTCATGGAGCTCTGTCTGACCGGCATGGGCTATATCGAGATCGCACGCATTCTCGGCAGGACGGAAAAGGCGACGGACAATGCGCTCCAGCGCATCCGCGCGAAGCTGAGAAAGCTGCCAAAAAACGAATAAAAAAGAACGCTGCGCGTTCTTTCGAAGAATCCGCTTTGCGGATTCTTCTGAGATCGGGAAAATTCCTATCGTTAAAAAAGAACGCGCAGCGTTCTTAATAGAATCAAAAAGCGGCACGGAAAGGAAGCGAGGTCATGGAGACGGAGAAAAAGCGGAGAAGCCTGCTTTATGACAAATCACAGATTGATTGGCAAAATCTCTTGTATGGGCGGCGCGCATTGTTTGCGCTGCTCATTCCCGTTATTATTGAACAGCTCTTAAATTCCCTGATGGGCATGGTGGACACCATGATGGTAAGCAATGTCAGCAGCGAGGCGATCTCCGCCGTATCCCTCGTGGATTCCGTCAATAACCTTGTCATACAGGTGTTTGCAGCGCTGGCGGCGGGTGCGACCATCATTTGTGCGCAGTATTTGGGAAAAAAGGACAAGGAGGGCTGCAATCGCGCGGCAGGGCAGGTGTTTTTGACGGTAACGGTCATTTCCACAGCGCTTACCGTGCTCTGCATTGCGTTTCGAAGACCGTTGCTTTCCCTGGTGTTCGGCATGGTGGAAGAGGAGGTCATGGCCGACTGTCTCATTTATTTTTTGCTGACAGGGCTGTCCTATCCGTTCATGGCGCTGTTCAGCACCGGTTCCTCCCTGTATCGGGCGGCGGGCAATTCGCGGTTCCCGATGATCGTATCGGTCCTATCTAATATCGGAAACGTCGCGGGAAACGCCATTTTTATTTTCGGACTACATATGGGCGTGGCGGGGGCGGCGCTCTCAACGCTGCTCTCCAGAATGGCGTGTACGGTCGTCGTGCTGATCGCGCTTAGGAAGCGGGGGCAGGACATTGTGTTTCGGGACTATCTGCGCATCCGGCCGGATTTTCGCCTGATCGGGATGATTTTGGCGGTCGGTATCCCGTCCGGAATTGAAAACGGCATGTTCCAGTTCGGGAAACTGGCGATCCAGTCCACAGTGTCCACGATGGGGACGGCAGCGATCGCGGCGCAGGCGATGACGATTATTTTGGAGATGTTAAACGGTATCGGTGCGATCGGTGTCGGCATCGGATTAATGACTGTAGTCGGGCAATGCATTGGTGCGGGAAGAGTCGAGGAGGCGAAGTATTACATCGTGAAGCTGACTGCCTGCGCCGAGGTCATTTTGGCAGTGAGCTGTGTGCTGACGCTGCTTTTGACAAAACCCGTGATCCTGCTGGGCGGCATGGAGGCGGAGAGCGGCAGATTGTGTATGGAAATGATGATCGCCATCACGATCGTGAAGCCCCTTGTGTGGGTATTGTCGTTTATCCCGGGCTACGGTATGCGCGCGGCGGGCGATGTGCGCTTTTCCATGATCACATCCAGCGCAACGATGTGGCTGTGCCGTGTGGCGCTCTGCATCTATCTTGTGCGGGTATGGGACTTCGGACCGATGGCGGTCTGGATCGGCATGTTTGCGGACTGGAGCGTGCGGAGTATCCTGTTTGGCTGGCGGTTCTTGAGCGGACGGTGGTTAAGGCACAGGGTGCTGCGGTAGGAACGGAGTGCTGCAGGCAGTTTGCAGTTTTTTTGTTCGTTTCATGTTGAGAATATCATCGTTTGAGGACATCACAGTGATGGGAGGGCGGGAACATGACAGAGCGATATCAGGCACATGGGGAAGGAGACCGTGCGGCAGGACCATTTGACACATCTCAGGCTGCTGCCGCTGCATCCGGTTATCCGCCCGGAGAAGAATGCGCACAGTGCGGCGGGCGATGCTGTAAGGAACACGGTTGCGTTCTTGCACCGGAGGATTTATTGCGTGCGCTTGCGGGGAAAGAGCCGGATGAAGAGTCGCTGCTCGCGCTTTTTCAGGATGAGAAAAAAGGATGGTATGCGATCGAGTATCTCTCCACACCGCAGGGTGCCTGTTTTTATGTCAGGATGCGCCACAAGTGTTATACTTTTATCGGCGTGGATGCGATGGGGGAATGCATTGCGCTCGGTACAGGCGGCTGCCTGCTGCCCGTGGAGGAGCGTCCGAGGGGCGGCAGGATGTTGAAGAGCAGTCCGGACCGGCACTGCGTTCAGTATTATACCGCGGAACAGATGTGCGCAGACTGGAAGCCGTATCAGGAGCTGCTTGGACACATTTACAGGAAATGGCATGCGCGCATGACGGACGATGGGACTTTTGACCGGTGCGACGAGGCATATTTTGCATGGCTGAGGGAAAAAAGAATGGATCCGCAATGACCTGCTTAAAAGGCTGGAATAACAGCGTAAAACGGGAAACTTAAAAAAGTATACAAAAAATGAATAAAATATATTCTAAAACAGGTAAAAAATAATAAAATTGAATAAAATTTCAAAAATTTTTGTAAAATTTGCCTGTTCGTAATGATTGACAACCGCATATAATTGCGGTAATATGAGTACTGTTGATTCGTGTTGTAGAATTGCATAGTCACAGAACAGGCATAAGGGGGTGCACGCGGAGACGTCATCCCTTTTTTGGAAATTTCGGAATCGGAATGGATGTTTTCTGTATCGTGACAGCACTATGGCACGGAAATAGGTAAAGGAGGAGAAATTATGAAGAAAAAGCTGATTTCGCTTCTTCTTGCATCCGCAATGGTCGTATCTTTGGCAGCGTGCGGCGGCAATGGAGATGACGAACCTGCAACAAACAATCAGACGAACGACGGAACAACACCGGCGCAGTCTGATGACCAGTCGGGAAATGACGATGATCAGGCACCGGTGGTGGATGAGAATGCATCTTACACCTATAATGCGGCGTCGAGCGTATTCCCGACAAACTGGAGTCCGGCACTGGAGCAGACGAATGACGATGCGACCCTGATGCAGTATCTGGTAGCTCCGCTGTATGCGTTTGATTACAATGACACGATGGACGGCTATAAGCTTGTACCCCTTGCGGCTGCCGACGAGCCGACTGACGTGACGGCGGATTATGTCGGACAGTGGGGCATTGAGGAGGGCGATACCGCCCGCGTATGGAGCTTCCCGCTGCGTGAGGATGTGAAGTGGGAGGACGGCACGCCGATCACGGCACAGGATTATGTGAGAAGCGCGCAGCTTCTGCTTGATCCGGTTGCAAAGAACTTCCGTGCGGATATGTTTTATCAAAGCTCCTTAAAGATTGTGAACGCAAAGAATTATCTGTACGGCGGACAGCATGCTTATCTGAATCCGATGATCTCGCCGGATTATCTGGATGAGGAGTATGTTCCGCTTGACAGCTTTGAGGTAAATGAGGACGGACTGCTTACCGTAGATGGCAAGGATATCGGTCTTGACTTCAACACCGGTTCGAGCTGGGGCGCTGCTCTTGGCGATTATTACAGCGAGGGTCTGTATGTGAATGCGGACGGCGTGGATGTCTTTGCAGAGATTCTTGCGCCCAACGTGGATGCGGACGGCTATGTGCCGGTAACGCAGGAAGTCTATGACGCAGTCTGCCTTTGCATCGCACAGCTTCACGGCTTTGCGGATGCGGATGAATATGCAGCAGCTGCAGGCGACTATGCGTATTTAGAGGCGCAGGAGATGATGAACTACGGCGAGACCTATGAGGCGATTGACTTTTCAGAGGTCGGCTTTGCTGCACCTTCCGATTACGAGCTGATCGTCGCATTGGAAAACCCGCTTGAGGGCTTCTATCTTCGTTATGCGTTTACGGACGGATGGCTGCTCAAGGAGGATCTGTATTTAAGCTGTGAGAAGGTTGAAAACGGCATATATACCAACACCTATGGTACGTCCGCAGATACAACGGCTTCTTACGGACCTTACAAGTTAGTATCCTTCCAGCAGGATAAAGAGTATGTTCTTGAGAGAAATGAGAATTATTTTGATCTTGATGGTAAATATCAGACAACGAGATATGTCATGCACTATGTTTCGGAGCCTGCAACGAGACTGCAGATGTTCTTAAATGGAGAGCTGGACGGTTATGGTCTGTCTTCCGAGGATATGGAAGATTACGCAACGAGTGATTATACCTATTATGCAACCGAGGCATCCACATTCTTCGTGGCGATGAATCCGGATCTGGCGCAGCTTGAGGCAAATCAGGCGGCATTGGGAGACAACTTTAATAAGACGGTTCTCACGATCGAGGAATTCCGTCAGGCGCTTTCCTATTCGCTTGACCGCGCTTCCTTCGCGCTTGCAACAGCACCGACGAATTCACTGGCATACGGTGTGTATTCCAGCCTGATCATTTATGATCCGGAGGTCGGCGCTGCCTACAGAAGCACGGACGAGGCAAAGCAGGTTCTTGTAAACTTCTGGGGACTTGCGGATGACATCGGTGACGGCAAGCTCTATGCGGACATGGATGATGCGATTGACTCCATCACAGGATACAACCTTGAGATGGCAAGAGAGAAGTTCAACGAGGCATATGATATTGCGAAGGAGCAGGGACTGATCGATGATGATGATGTGGTTCAGATCATGATCGGTACGCCGAATGCGGAGTCCAGCTTCTACAGCAAGGGTAATGAGTTCCTTGTAAACTGCTGGACAGAGGCAGTTGTCGGCACACCGTTTGAGGGCAGACTGACTTTTGCGCTGAATGATACGTTAGGAAACGGTTTCGGAACGGCATTGAGAAATAATGAGGTCGATCTTTTGTTCGGTGTCGGCTTTACGGGAAGCGCACTTGATCCGTACAACCTGATCCAGTGCTATACGACGGATGATAGTCTGCGTTACAATATCTGCTGGGATACCGAAAACGATATGCTGACGATCAACCTGAACGGCAAGGATTGGACAGCATCTGTTGCGGATTGGACGTATACGATCAGTGGCGCTCAGATCACGATCACGGATGCGGATGGAAATACGGAGGCATTTTCCGCAGGTGTGACTGATGGTAACTCTCAGGAGCGTTTTGAGATCTTAGCAGCGCTTGAGGGCGCCGTATTGGAAAGATACGAGCTGCTTCCTCTGATTGATGATTCTTCTGCACAGTTAAAGGGTATGAAGATCAACTATGCGACGGAGGAATATGTATTCGGTATGGCATTCGGCGGTATTGAGTACTACACCTACAACTACACGGATGACGAGTGGGCGGCATTCGTTGCAGAGCAGGGCGGAACCTTAACCTACAACTAAAAAAGAATGAAAATGCTTGCATTTTCATTCTTTTGAAAAAATCGCTGTGCGATTTTTCCGAGGTTGAGGAGGAGCCGATAGGCAAGAAAAGTTTCCAAAGGTTTATAGTGTACGGAAGGGCGGCATGCTGCCCTTCCTACCTTTGGTTATGTATGGAAGCAGGTTGCGTTTGGACAAGATTGCTGAAAAAGCGAAATCTTTCAGCGACGTTGTCTGAATACAAACAGAGGAGTGGAGGAAAGCGATGTTTAAGAAAAACAGTATTTTTTGGTACATACTAAAGCGTATCGCATTAATGTTCTTTGTACTTTTTGCAATTCTCGTCATGTGTTTCGTGCTTGTCAAGCTTCTGCCGGTCACGGATGCGGATGCATTTGGCAAGGACAAGAATCTGATTCTCGCAAGACGCGAGGCGCTCGGCTATAATAAGCCGATTCTTGTGCAGTTTTGGATATTCCTTAAAAGAAGTATTTTGGGCGGCGATTGGGGCATCAGCGAGACGCTTTACCGAAATCAGGAAGTATGGACGGTGTTTATCTCCAAGCTTCCCGCGACGCTGTTGGTCAATGTTTATTCCATGCTTTTCAGCGTACCGCTCGGTCTGGCGCTCGGTATTTATGCCGCTCTGAAAAAAAATAAATGGCAGGATTACGTGATTTCTACGTTGGTCATGGTGTTTATCTCAGTACCTTCCTATGTGTATGCATTTTTGGTTCAGTACGTTTTCTGCTTTAGGCTTCAGTGGTTTCCGTTACAGATGAAGTCGGGAACAGATTGGTTTTCATGGCCGATGTTTGTTTCTGTCATACCGGCGGTCGTAAGCTTAGGTTTCGGTACCATCGCAGGACTGGCGCGCTATTCGAGGGCGGAGCTCTCCGAGGTGCTGACGAGCGACTTTATGCTGCTTGCCCGTACAAAGGGCTTAAAACGTTCCCAGGCGACGCTGCGCCATGCACTGCGCAATTCCATGGTTCCGGTATTCCCGATGATACTCGGTGAGTTTGTCGGTATTTTGGGCGGATCGCTGATCATTGAGCAGATTTTTGGTGTTCCGGGAGTCGGACAATTGTTCTTAAATTCCATCACGGCGCTCGACTATAACTTCTTTATGCTATTGACCGCATTTTACACATTGATCGGGTTGGCAGCGGGAATTGTGGTTGACATCAGCTATGGTCTGATCGACCCGCGTATCAAGATGGGACAGCGTTAAAAGAAAAGGCGAACAAGTCGGAAAGGCATGGGCATTGAATATGAAAAAAGAAATGGATTATGCGAACATACCAAAAGAAAAATTTGAATTTTATCAACGTGAGGGTGATATTCATGACAAGAAGCTTGATACAAAGCCCGTGGGCTATTTCAAGGATGCCATGATACGGTTTACGCGCAATAAAAGCTCGGTCATTGCGGCGGTCATCATCTTTTTCTTAGTGTTATATGCCCTGCTTGTCCCCGTGTTCGGTGCAAACAACTATACGCGAGCAATGACGGATACGACCTATTTACAGTACTCAAGGCTTCTGCCGAAGTGGGATCTGTTTGCCTGGGCAGGCTGGGACGGCTGCAGTAATGCAACATTGAGCGAGGCGGATTATCTTGCGCGCAATGCGATCGGCGTGGAAACAGGGATGAATCCGATCGTGGAGGTATACCGCGCAGGCTATGAGAAACAGGGATCGGTAAGCAATGCGCTTTACTATGATGTGCGCCTCGATTCCTATGTGAAAAACGGAATGATCTATCTGACACTGACGCCTGACGAGTATGAGGCGATTCAGGACTGGCAGTTAGAGCATGATATACAGGTTATCTATCCGGCAGTCGATACAAAGAAATTTAAGATAGAGTCTCAGCGGTCGGATGCAAACCTTTGGTATCAGTGTACGGCGAAGAGTGTGCCGATTCTTGACAAAAACGGCGATTATCAGCCGCTTTATAAGACGACCGGAAACGATGGCGATTATCACAGCCGCCGGATTGAAGGGGATGACGGTTCCTATAAATATGCGACTGTCGCAGGTACGTCAACGGCGACTTCCTACCGTGTGCGCGTGTTTACGTATACTTATTTCCAGTTCCGCTATGGGTTTGAACCAAGCTTTGTATTCGGAACGAATGCCTACGGGCAGGATATTTTCACGAGACTGGCGTCAGGTGCAAGGTTCTCGTTAGTATTTGCGCTTTGCATCTCGGCGATCAACATGACCATCGGCGCGTTCTACGGTGCGATCGAGGGATATTACGGCGGTGCCATAGACATTACGATGGAGCGTATCAGCGATATCTTGGTTGAGGTGCCGTTCGTTGTGGTTGTCACGCTGTTCAAACTGCATCTGGTAAACAAAGTGGGTCCGGTTTTGTCTCTGTTATTTGCGTTCGTACTCACGGGATGGATCGGCATGGCGTCCAGCACGCGTATGCAGTTTTATCGTTATAAGAATCAGGAATACATTCTTTCGGCGAGAACTTTGGGTGCAGGGGATTTCCGACTGATGTTCCGGCATATTTTCCCGAATGCGTTAGGAACGCTGATCACAAGCGCGGTGCTGATGATACCGGGTGTTATTAATTCGGAGGCGACCATGACCTATTTGGGAATCGTGAATCTCGACTCCTCGACAAGGAGCTCCATCGGAAGTATGTTGTCGGCGGGGCGTGCCATGGTTTCGAGTTTCCCGCATATTCTTCTGTTTCCGGCGCTGTTCCTTTCCTTGCTGATGATCTCGTTTAACCTGTTCGGCAACGGATTAAGAGATGCATTCAACCCGTCCTTACGGGGATCGGAGGACTGATCATGGAAAAAAAATTATCTGTCAATCATTTGGTGATTTCGTTCCGTACTCCTTCGGGCAGGGTACAGGCGGTGAGAAATATCAGTTTTGATCTTTATAAGGGCGAGACGCTTGCCATCGTGGGCGAGTCCGGTTCGGGAAAGTCCGTTACCAGCAAGGCAATCTTAGGCATTCTGGCGGGAAATTCCATTATTGAGGGCGGTTCCATCGTCTATGACGGGATGGATTTATTGAAGATCAAAGAGGATGATTTTTACAGGATCCGCGGTGATAAGATCGCGATGATTTTTCAGGATCCGCTATCCAGCTTAAATCCGATCATGCGGATCGGAAAACAGCTGACGGAGGCAATGCTCTTAAAGGGTAAGGCAAGACAGCGGGCAAGCCGCGCGGCGTTTAATTCGATGCTTTCCCTGCTTTCCGATACGATGGTGAAGGCCTGTGCTTCCGGCGATTCCGCAAAGGCGGAAAAACTGAAAAAAATGTGCAAGGACTTTGATAAATTCGAGTTTAAGCATATTGAGTTAGAGCAGAACTATAAGCGGGCGCAGGAGGCTGCGACAGAGGCGCAGGATGCGATCGAGGACGTATTGTTCCACATCGAGAAAAATGCCTTTGAGGATCAGAAATATTCGATCAATGAGATTATTCGTCTTGTGAAGCAGACGGATAACGAATATGTGGCGGACAAGGAATGCTATGCCAAGCTTGTCGCACTGATTGAAGATCTGAAGAAAGCGTCCGGCTCAGAGATTAAGAGCAAGAACTATCAGGGAACGACAAAGGCGCTTAAGTCCATGAGAGAGCTTTTGGCGGAAGTATTAAAAAAGCAAGAACCGGATTTCTTCTGCATGGGTTATTATCAGGTGTTCGGCACACAGCCGATGCCCGATACGGATGTCCCGAAGCTGAATGCATTCCTGCATCAATATGCGGATGAACATTTTATGCGGGAATTTATGGATTATGCCAAAGAAGCGCTCAAATACAGCGCGGACCGCAGCGATGAGGATAAGCAGAAAGCGCTTGACCTGATCGCGGAAAAGAAGAAAGTCTTTGAAGCGGAACAGTTGGATAAGGCAGCATGTCAGGCGGCAGCCGCCGAGATGGTAAAGAGCGTCGAAAAGTCCATTGACAGATTGAGTATCATAAAAGACAGCGTTGCATATACATTCGGATCGAGCATAAAGGCGGCGATGCGCATTTATTTTGAGGGCATCGGCAAAAATAAGAAAGCGGCGAAGGTGTATGCGAAGCAGAAAAAGAAATATGACCGCATCGTAGCAAGAGGAAAAGCGCCCTCATGGAAATTGCCGCCTGAGGAAGCGGTTGATCTTGAACTCGCGAAAGAGGACATTGCAAAGCTGATCGAGCGTTTGGAGAAGCATTATCAGGAGGTTCTTGAGAGCGAGAAGGAAAGAGACTTTGAGGCGGATGCGGATCGGCTCATCGTGTTCTTTAAGGAGAACGCTTCCGGCGTGGTAAATAAGGTCACGAAGCAGATGGCGAAATACCGTGCCCTAAAGCTGATGGAGGAGGTTGGTATCTCCGAGCCGAGAAAGCGTTACCATCAGTATCCGTTTGAGTTTTCGGGCGGTATGAGGCAGCGTATCGTAATTGCGATCGCACTTGCCGCGGATCCGGATATTCTGATCTGCGACGAGCCGACGACGGCGCTTGACGTAACGATTCAGGCGCAGATTTTGGAGTTGATCAATAAGATCAAGGCAGACAGAAACCTTTCCATCATCTTTATCACCCATGATCTGGGTGTTGTGGCAAATATGGCGGATCGGATTGCCGTTATGTATGCAGGCAAGATCGTGGAGATGGGAACGAGCCGCGATGTATTCTATTCACCGGCGCATCCTTACACATGGGCGCTGCTTGCTGCCATGCCGGATGTGGAGACGAATGAACGCTTAGAGGCGATTCCCGGCACCCCGCCCAATATGATCTATCCGCCGGTAGGAGATGCGTTTGCGGACAGAAACAAATATGCGTTGAAGATTGATTTTGAAATGCAGCCGCCGATGTTCGATATCAGCGAGACCCATAAAGCGGCTACATGGCTGCTCCATCCGAATGCACCGGAAGTGGAGATGCCGAAGATAATCACGGAAAGAATTGCAAGGATGAGAGCGAAAGGAGGTGCCGGCAATGTCGAATGAAGCCATGAAACAGAACGGACAGGATGAGACATTGCTGCGAGTCGAGCACCTTTGTCAGTATTTCGGATCAAATAAAGCAGTGGACGACGTCAGCTTTGAGGTAAAGCGCGGCGAAGTATTCGGACTCGTGGGCGAGTCCGGCTGCGGTAAGACAACGACCGGCCGTTCCATCATCAGACTATACGATATTACATCAGGTAATATTTATTTCAAGGGGAAACGGATTGCGGCAGGCACACAGTCCTATCGGGATAACATTAAGGCTGCCAAAAAGCGTTTTCAGAAGGAGTCCGCGGAATTAAAGAAGCAGGGTTCCACAGGCGCTGCGCAGATCGAAGAAAAGAAAAAGCAGCTTGACAAGTATATCGCTGAGCAGAGGGAACTCCTCAAATCCGCGCGCTATGAACACAAAAACTGCAATAAGATTTATGCGGACGAGGCGCTTCTTGAGGTAGAGGAAAAATACAAGAAGCTGATCGCAGAGGCGTCCGGAGAGGAAAAGGCGCGTCTGGAAAAGGAGTTTGCTTACGAGAAAAAGATTGCGAAAAAGCAGAAATTCATCACCAAGATTCAAATGATCTTTCAGGATCCGATCGCGTCTCTTGATCCGCGTATGACGGTTGGGCAGATCATCGCGGAGGGGCTGGTCATCCGCGGCGAGACGGATAAGAAAAAGATCAATGAAAAAGTATATCAGGTTTTGGAGCTTGTCGGTCTGGTCCGGGACCATGCGGGGCGTTATCCGCATGAGTTTTCGGGAGGTCAGAGACAGCGTATCGGCGTTGCGAGGGCGGTCATCATGAATCCTGAAATGATCATTGCCGATGAGCCGGTCAGCGCGCTTGACGTGTCCATTCAGGCACAGGTCATCAATCTGTTGGACGATCTGCGCCATCAGATGGGCTTAACCGTACTGTTTATTGCGCATGACCTGTCTGTTGTCAAGTATTTTTCAGACCGTATCGGCGTAATGTACTTTGGTAAAATGGTGGAGCTGGCAACGTCGGAAGAATTGTTTGCGCATCCGCTCCATCCCTACACGCGTTCCCTGCTTTCAGCGATTCCGATGCCGGATCCCGACTATGAGAAGCAGAGAAAACGAATCACCTATGAGCCGTTAAAAGAGCATGATTATACCACGGATAAACCTTCTTTCCGCGAAGTATCGCCGGGGCATTTTGTTCATTGCAACGAGGAGGAGTTTAAGCGGTATCAGGAGCAGGTGAAGGAATAAAAAAGTTCTAAGGCGTCAAATACACAGCCTAAGAATATCTAAATCAATCCCCGAAGAATCACAATGCGATTCTTCAGGGATTGTTTCGATGATGGCAGGAATAGGGCATGAAGCAGAAAAAATATAAAAGTTATGTGATTCAGACTATCGCGGGACTCATTCTTTCCGTGCTTGTCATGTTTTGGCAGGGCGTTTTTAAGTGTGAGAATATGGCGGATAGGATACGGGGAGTCTGCGACGGTTTTACGATAACAGCGCTCCTCTATGTGGCGGTGGGAATTCTTTTGTGGATCTCCACGACCGGATTCTTTGATATATTCGGATTTGCGTTCCGCAAAGGCCTGCACCATATTCTCCCGGTTTTGATCCGGGAAGACCCGGGCGGCTATTATGAATATAAAACAGATCAGGAAGAAAAGCGTCAGGTGAAGCCGCAGCGCGCAACGCTGCTGGTCGGATTGTTTTTTTTGGCAATCAGTATTGTGCTGACCCTCGTGTGGTACGGCGTTGCGGGGGAGTAAATATATGCTGCATTTGCTCAAATAGGAATTGACAACGCGGTCTGTTCTATGGTAAGATAGCACTCGGTGGCAACATAAGTTGTACTAAGCTGCTGTGGCTCAGTCGGTAGAGCGTCACATTGGTAATGTGGAGGTCACGGGTCCGATTCCCGTCAGCAGCTTTGGGAAAGTCCTTGGTTTTCAAGGGCTTTTTTTGATGCCCCGGTTTGTATCTCAGATAGAATAAAGCCGCTTGTCAATAGTTCCCCGAACCCATATAATGGGGTCAATAGAATTTTGAAAAAGAAATAGATTGTGATGGAGAGAAAACATGGGAAAAGCACTATCTGAAATGTCAGTGGAAGAGCTATGGGAGCTGTTTCCGATATTTTTGGTTGAACCAAGTGATCGGTGGGAATCCAGCTATGATAAGATCGAATCCCTATTAAAGGAGGCACTTTCTGAATGTCCTGTTGAAAGGATCAGCCATATTGGAAGCACAGCGATACATGGAATATGGGCAAAGGATATTGTAGATGTATTGGTTGAAATAACATCCAATTCGGATATGGAAATGGCAGCAAAGAGGATCGAAGAGAATGGCTTTATCCGCATGGCTTCATCGGCGAACAGAGTTTCCTTTAATCGCGGATATACCGAAGACGGATTTGCAGAAAACGTATATCATGTGCATTTGAGGTATTCCGGCGACAATGATGAATTGTATTTCAGGGATTATTTGAATGAGCATACACAGGCAGCCAGGGATTATGAACGTTTGAAGTTAAAGCTATGGAAAATGTATGAACATAATAGGGATGCCTACACCGACGCAAAGGCGGAGTTTATAAAAAAGTGGACTTCGGAAGCAAGAAAAGTCTATCATGGCAGATATTGACACGCCATTCTACATGTTGTAATATGATAGTATACTACAGCATATAGAACGGGAGAACATGGCAGAATGCGCGATTTGAGAATGGGAACTGCAGAAGCAAAATTTGCAGATATGATCTGGGATAACGAACCGGTTTTATCGGGCGATCTGGCAAAACTGGCGAATAAGGAATTTGAATGGAAAAAGACGACCTCGTTTACCGTATTAAAAAGACTGTGTGAACGAGGGCTTTTTCAAAATCAGAACGGGACGGTTACCTCTCTGATATCCAAAGAGGAGTTTTATGCACGTCACAGTGAGTCGTATGTGGAAGAAGCCTTCGGCGGTTCTTTGCCTGCATTCTTAACTGCATTCGGATCAAGAAAGAAACTATCGGATAAGGAAATTGAGGAAATCCGGGCAATTATTGATTCTATGAGGGGGTAGGCATATGCTGGAGCAGATGTTTTTAAAAGTAATGGATATGAGCCGGATGGCAAGCATCGTCATCGTTGTTGTATTCCTTGTACGTATGTTATTGAAACGTTTTCCCAAGTCTCTTTCTTATTTGCTCTGGAGCGTTGTGTTATTTAGGCTGCTTTGTCCGGTCACGCTGGAATCAGATTATAGCCCTGTCCCGAATCCGGGGTCCGTATTTTATGAGCACACGTCGGAAAAAAATGCCGTTTCTTCGGAAGTGTCGGACGAATGGACGATTCCGTATCCGGACGGTGAAGCAGGGAATGCTCCGGAAAACGCGCAGGTTTCACCCGGAGAGACTGCAGATGCACAGGCTGCAGATATACAGGCTGCAGATGTACAGGCTGCAGATATACAGGCTGCAGATGTACAGGCTGCAGATATACAGGCTGCAGATGTACAGGCTGCAGATGCATGGGTTGCAGATGCACAGGCGGCAGATGCACAGGTTGCGGCCGCACAGGATTCGACCGCACAACTTTATCCGGACGGAAGTGTCAGGGCGGCGGAAGTTTCGTGGCAGGAGCGGTTTATCCTGTATGGAAAGTATGTGTGGCTGGCAGGAATCGGCATCCTGTTTTTATACTGTGTGATCTCTGCCGTTGTGATACGCAATAAAGTGTCGGTTTCCATTCCGTTAAAAGAAAACATTTATATGATGGACGAAGCGATATCCCCGTTTGTCATGGGCATATTTAATCCCAGAATCTATTTACCGGAGGGGCTCGGCGAAAAAGAACAGGAATACATCATTTTACATGAAAAGTTTCATATCAGGCGTTTTGACCATATCATAAAGCCTGTAGCGTTTGCCGCGTTATGCGTTCACTGGTTTAATCCGCTGGTATGGCTTGCATTTGTTTTTTTCTGCAAGGATATGGAGATGAGCTGTGATGAGGCGGTCATAAAAAGGCTGGGAGAGACGGTTAGGGCGGATTATTCTACTTCCCTGCTGGCACTTTCCACACCGCGCCGTATCATTGGCGGAATCCCTGTGGATTTCGGAGAAGGGGATGTAAAGGGCAGAGTTCAGAATCTGGCAGCATTCAGGAAGACAAAAAGAGGGGTAATGGCAGTTTTGATTGCCGGTGTTGTTATTCTGATCGTATGCTTGGTATTTACCCGTAAGGCCGCCATTTCAGACGCGGATGCCTCCAACGAGGATGTTAATGAAATCAATCATGAGATCAATGATGAAATAAATATTGCTGAAAATGGGGAAATGACAGATAAGCCGGATGAATCTGATGAAGTGGAACCACTGCATGTTTCCTTGGATATTACGGACTACTACATCACACATAAGGGAAATCCGGCGAATCTCTATCATATTGACGAGAACCATGTATTGTGGGGGTGTGGGAGAAATGAATATGGGCAGTTAGGGCAGGAGACGCAGGATAATGATTTCCATGAGGATATGGTAAAGATTGCAGAGAATGTCGTTCATGTGGATTTTTCGCAAAGAGGGTTTGTCATTTTTTTGACGGAAGATCACAGACTTTATGGTATGGGAAATGCCGCAGGCGGAGCCCTGCAGCAATATGCGGTCATGGATTGGAACAACTATTATACAAAGAAGGATTGCTATGTAAGTGAACCCTACTTACTCGCGGTAAATGTGGCGTATGCCTGCTGCGGCCGTGATGATATTGTCTGCTTGAAAGAGGACGGGAGCGTATGGACATGGGGAACCGTTTATAGAGGATATTTTATTGCAAGACCCCAAAAGATTTTTGAAAGTGCAGCCTTTGTCACAGGAGGTTGGTCTCACCATGCGGCATTGCTTGCAAACGGAACAGTCTGGACATGGGGAGATAATGACTACGGAAATTGTGGCGTTGCAGACTTTGGTTTGGTCAGTGAACCAACAATGGTCGCGGAAGATGTTGTGATGGTATGGACGGATCTTGCTGTGGATGGTTATTCAGAACTGAACGCGGAGAATCTTGCCATGGCATGGACGGGAAGGCTGAAGTATACAGAACACGATACCATTGCAGAGTATGACGATGGGTATCAGAATTTTTTGTATAATACGGTGATTCAAAAAGCGGACGGCTCCTACTGGGTATGCGGCGAGAATGTGGGAACCGAAGAAAAAGTGATGCAGTGGGAAGGGGGTGAGTATTCTATCATTTGTACCCATGAGTTTCATCCGGTGAATAGCATTAGCGAAGGAGGCACAGGTTTAGAGCATGCAAATGGGAATGAGCCTGCGATGATCCAAACCTTTACGGAAAGTGATGTGGCAGTGACGCCTGTGATAGAAGAATATGATTTTACGACTGCAAAAGATATGGGATCAATGCAGCAAATACGGGGGATGCTGCCGGGTACAAGCGAGGGAGTCTGGTACATGGTATCCATTGATGGTGTGGAGTATTACTATGGGAAGTATGATCAAAAAGACGCAGAAGAGGCAGAGTATTTCGGATATGCGATTTTTAGCAGCAGCCATTCCCTGCAGAACGGAATCTCTGTAGGAATGACGATGGACGAAGTCCTTGAGAAATATCCCGACATGGCAGTCATGAATTTTGACGGAAGTTATTTAGAGAAAGAAGTGACAGGGCATCAGGGCTGGAATCCAAATGCGTATCCTTGCAGCTATGTTGGCATGGATGAGGATTGGGATTATGCAGGCAAAGATTATGAATGGTCTGACCGATTTGATTGTATCATGATTGCGGATATTGATTTGGGCGCGGAAGATGCATTGCCTCTTTATCTGGCGCTCATGGTAAAAGATTGTGCTGTTGCTGCAATCACGTTTTATTGTCCGACAGCGGGGTAAATAGGATAAAACAGGAAGGTGGTCTGAACTAGTCTGAAATGTTTACGGGTTACAGCGCTTACACGGCACATAGCCCATGGCGATCACTTCATCCCGCGTTCCCGAATAGGGAAGCTTATTCCGTTCCGCCATTTCCTGCACGCTGTCGCAGTAAGGATAGTGAAATTTGTGCGTGTTTGTGTTTAAGATATAGTCAGCCGAGGAGCTCTCCTGAGGTTCGGGCGTAGGCGTATCGGCTGGGGGCGGAAGGATCACCGGATCGGCGGAATCGCCGTCGGGGGATGCGGTATCGCCGCTTTGATTGGCGGAGCTCCCGTCTGCAAGAGCAACCCCGGTATCTGCATAGCTGTCGCCGGTCGCATAGTCGATGACAATACCCGGCTGGACATTATAAACAAATACGTTAAAACAGATCCCGGCGCCATTGTCTTCCACGGACCACGCCTCCATCAACACGCCGTCTGCGACGAGGTTCATTCCGCGAAACATCGGCGTGACCCGATAGAGAACGTGATGATCGGTCTCTCTGACATAATCGCCCACCATCTCCTCAAAGGGGAGCATGCCGACGGCATTAAAAGATCTTGTTCCAGTGATGAGGTTTCGTTCATTTGCGTTTTCCCCCGCAAGCTGGTAGGCGATCAGATGGCAGCGGTTATAAAGGTAATTGCCGTCAATGCCGTCGTATTTGACCGTATGCCATCCGCTCGGTCTGACCTGCCCGATTTCCCCGCGTGGTTCGGTCGGCATAAGGTCCTGCCCGACATTGGCGCAGGCGGTGCCGCACCGCCCGAGGGAATCAAGCTCAGCGTAGTGCTCGAAGGATTCCGTCGCGTTTGGTGTTTTCGGGAAAAAAGGAATATTATCATTAATGACCGTGTAAAGCGCCCCTGAATATGCGGGAACGTCATTCAAGGTGAATGTCTGCTCCCAGCCGTTTGCAAATTCTTCCTGAGAGGAAGGGGACGCTCCTTCTTGTACGCCGCCCGACGCAGTCCCGGATGTGGAAGGTGAATCTGTGCCGTCCGAATCGGCTGGTGATGAGCCGCCGAAACCCGTATCGGCGTCGGAAGTATTTCCGCCATGACCATCATCGTTGCCGTTATCGATGCCATTCGTGTTGATCACAAAGCCGTCGTTGCTATTTTCGCTTGTGCCGTCGAGGGCAGCATCGCTGCCTGCGTTATCATCCATGAGAATGCCGCCGTCAGTCGCTATTACGGTTTCAGACTGTCGATTGGTATCGCCGACCGGTGCTTCCACAAGCATCGTCAAAAAGATCGGCAGGGCGATCACGACTGCCACGATCGGAAGCAGGAATAAGGCGGAGATGCGGTTTGATTTTTTACCGGATGCTTTTTTCATAAGAACCTCTCCATGTTTTTTATCGTTATGCTTTTCTTATAAATAAAGCAGCGACAAGGGATGTCAGTACACTGGAATACCACAACAAAATTATATCAACTACTATGGTCGAATTGCAAGTACATTCCGGTTGCAATTTGAGCAAATGGTACGGGCTGAGCGAAATGCAATTGTTAATCTGTGTAGAAAGTGGTACGTATGTGGTGTATAATAGAAGTAATTTTTTGGATGAAGTGATGTCATGGCGCTGATAATCGTACGGAATGTGAAGGAGTGCGAGATTATTCGGAAGAAGAAAACGAATAAAAAATAGGAAATAGAGGGAGGGCTTTACAAATGAACGAACGGATCATCAAATGGCTTCTTTTGTTGGTTTTGGGAATCATCATTCTGTTGCTTTCCGCAACACCGGTTTTCAAGGGCAGTAAGGAGCAGCGGGGGTATCGGAAACGGGGGATGCGCATGCTTGCCATGCCGCGGGCGAGGATTCTTGTGCTGCCGGCGCTGGGTATTTTTGTGATGGGGTTTCTCTGTATCATTGCCTATCTGGCGATCGCGGACGGCGCATGGGAGGAAGCGGGCGGCATGATACTGCTATGTCTGGGTATTGGTCTTGTTATCCTGTTCGCCGGTTTTTTCGCGGGATATTGTATGCAAAAAAGACATATTCTCTATGATGAGGAGCAGCTTTTTCTTGGATCGCCGTTCCACACCTATCAGCGGCTGACTTGGCACGAACTCTCGAGGATGGAAATAAAAAATCAGAATGCGATCAACCTATACGACAGGGACGGGGTCAGGCGGATTTCGGCGACGGCTGATCTTACGGGCTACCATGATTTTTACGAGACGGCGATGCGTCACTTAAGACCGGAGAATGCGGTGAAAAGCGGGGATGCGGGCGCTTATCAGCGGGAATACAGCGTCATCGATGGAGTGGGCATGCTGCGTTACCGCACGGGCGAGTATGTGGTAATGCTGGTGATCAGCCTGTTAATGGCGGTGATGGTTGTTGTGATGGGATTTGTTTCGGGAGAGGACATCGGAGCGTGGCTTTTTTCCAAAGAAGGGATAGAGACAAAGCTGTTGGTGGTCGGACTCGTGGTAATCAGTATTGGCTGTCTGGCCTATACGAGCCTGCAAAAAATCACATATGACCGGATGCAGATCACGTTTGAACGGTTTCCGAAAGGCGCCGAGAGCGTGGGTTGGAATGAGGTGCAGAGGATCGGATACTGTGCGGAACAGGATAACAGAAGCGTTACGCTGTATACGCAGCGGAAAAACTATGTAATCAAAGAAAAACAATTCCGCAAAGGCTTTTCGGAATTTGTGGTAGAACTGCAGAAGCGGTATGGAGCGCCACAAGGCGGATCAAGATAGGCGGAATGAATTGTCAGTAAAGTGGGTTATGCTGATTAACGGTTAATCAAAAGTAAGAAAGGCTCTGTACATTGCAGGGCTTTTCTTAATGGTGTTTTTACATTATAAAACAAAACGCTCTTGTTCTTTCAATATAATGCAAGAAGTGAAATAGTGAGAAAACGCGGTATTGTTAATAATTTTGATATAAGTATGAAGCAAAACTTGACAAATTCCCAAATTACTGTATAATACAGTACTAGTTTATACAGCAATTTGGGAGGTGGATGATGTCTACGATTGATTTGATTATTTTAGGTTCATTATGTCAAAGTCCTAAAAGTGCATATGATTTACAAAAGCAGATTGAAGCCAGAAACTTGTCTAGGTGGATTAAAATCGGTTCCTTTACTGTTTATAAAAAAGTGGTTCAATATGAAGCAAAGGGATATGTTGTTAGTGAAACCATTAAGAACGGAAATATGCCCGAAAAAACATTGTATACAATAACGCCTAAGGGAAAAGAAATCTTTAGAGAATGGATGATTAAATTTTCATTAGCTGAAACCAGGGTTTTTTTGGATTTTAATGCTGTTATTGTAAATATGGCATTGATTGATGAAAATATGGCAAATGAATGTATTATGAACATAAAAAACAGTATTCAAAACACCAAAATGCAACTTATGGAACAACTGCCTAAGCATAAAGATATTCCCTTATTTGGACGGACTATATTAGAACAACAGTTTATGCTGTTGGAAACACTGGAAAAATGGGAAGAAAACTTTGAAAAAAATTTTGGGAAAATGACAGGAGAAAAAGGAATATGATGAACTTTATTATTTTTAATTTGGTAATTTACTTACCATTTCACTTATTTGAGGAGGCCATCGGAGATTTTCCTAAATGGATGTATGAACATAAATGGTTGCCTTATCATATGACACATGGACATTGGATGGCAAACAATTTATTCATCTATTATCCAATGCTCCTTTTATCAGTATTTTTATATTTATTCAATGATAAACTTACATGCTTTGGTTTGGGTATTCTGATATGGGGATTGATCAATTTTGGGGATCACTTTTTTTATACAATCAAAGACAGAAAAGTATCTCCGGGTTTGATAAGTGGAACACTGTTTCTTGTTAATTCGGTTTTTGGATTAAGAAATTATTTTTTGTCAAATTGCTTTTCTGTACCTCAGTTGGCTGTGGGAATATTAATAGGCGGAGTATTATTTGGTCTGCCAATGGGTTTATGTATTGTTTTATACAAGGTTTTTGATAAATATTTTTTATAAAATTTATAATTGATTTTAAATAGAATTATATGGGCGGGCATGATACAATGTAGCTAATTCTTTCTATTCCATATTTTAAGGGGATACCGCAGTTTTGCCAAATGTAAAAATTTTTATGATAGCGGGTAGAACTGCGCAGGCAGTAGGCTTTTCAGATAAAAAAGAAAGGACATAAACGGCATGGAGGATTGTTTGACACTATTTGAGCCGGAAACGGCGGCTTGGTTTCGCGAGACGCTCGGCGCGCCTACGCTCGTGCAGGAGCAGTCGTGGGGTGCGATCGCGGAGGGGAAGCATGTGCTTGTGTCCGCGCCGACCGGAACGGGGAAAACACTTTCCGCGTTCCTTGTTTTTTTAGACAGACTTAAAAAACAGGCGCTAGAGGGAAATCTGAAGCAGGAGCTGCAGCTCATTTATATTTCCCCACTCAAATCGCTTGCTGCGGATATTCGGGAGAACTTAAAGAAGCCGCTTGCCGGTATCGGCGGGGAGGAGCTTGTCACGGTCGGTATCCGCACCGGGGACACGGAGCAGGGGGAACGGCGGCGAATGGTGCGTAAGCCGCCCCATATTTTGATCACTACGCCGGAGTCGCTCTATCTCATGCTTACAAGTAAGAGCGGGCAAAGCGTTCTCTGCACGGCGCGCGCGGTCATTGTGGACGAGCTTCATGCGCTGATCGACACGAAACGCGGCGCGCATCTGATGCTGTCGCTGGCAAGGCTGGATTTGCTTTGTCAAAGAAACTTACAGCGCATCGGGCTTTCTGCGACGATCTCGCCGCTTGATATGGCGGCGGAGTATCTTGCGCCGGAGCCGGTGTTTATTGCGGCACCTCCCATGCACAAAGAGATACGGCTTGACATATTGGGTCCCTATATGGATACGGCGAAAAAAAGAACAGATCCGGTTTGGAAGGATTTGTCCGAACTGGTCTATCAGTATTGTCAGGGCCAGCGCAGCGTGATCGCCTTTGTGGAGGGGAGGCGTTATGCAGAGAAGCTGGCGTATTATGTAAACTTGATAGGCGGAGAGAATTTTGCGCGTGTTCATCACGGAAGTTTGTCCAAGGAGCAGCGTGCCGAGACGGAGCAGGCGCTGCGGGACGGAGAATTGCGGCTGCTGTGCGCGACGTCTTCGATGGAGCTTGGCATTGATGTCGGGGAGATTGACAGGGTGCTTCAGGTAGGCTGTCCGAGAACGATTTCCGGCGCGATGCAGCGGCTGGGACGAGCGGGACATAACCCGAATCGGACAAGCGTGATGTATTTGTTTCCCAGAACGGCAGCGGAATGCGTGTTGTGCGGCATGACGGCAAAGCTTACCAATGAGCGTAAGGTGGAGCGGATGAATCCGCCGGAGGGCTGTCTGGATGTGCTTGCGCAGCATTTGGTCTCCATGGCGGTGACAGGGAGCTATCAGGTGGACGAGGTGATGGAAATCCTGCCGCGCGCATGGTCTTTCCGCCATGTGACAAAAGAGGATGTATGCGGTGTGCTCGCCATGCTGGCGGGGGATTATGAGCATCAAAGAGATATTCCTGTGCGTCCGCGGCTTTTGTATGACAGAATCCACGAGACGGTGGAGGGAGACGCGTACAGCAGGATGCTTGCCGTTTCGGCAGGCGGGACGATTCCGGATAAAGGACTTTACACGGTTCGGACCGAGGACGGGATCAAGATCGGCGAGGCGGATGAGGAATTTGTCTACGAGACACAGCTTGGGGATCGGTTTCTGCTCGGCGCATTCGCATGGAGAGTCATTCATATCAGCAGGGACACGGTGACGGTGCGTCAGGCTGAGACGGAGGGTGCGCGTGTTCCTTTTTGGCACGGAGAGATCAAGGGAAGGGATAAAGAAACAGGGATCGCGTTCGGGAAAATCTTTCGTTCCTTGCAGGAGGCGGAGGAGGATCATAAGCTGCTCGGCGCACTTTCGGAACTTGGGCTGGATGAGGCTGCCGCTGCGCTTTCGGAGGGATACTTACAGCGGCAGATGGCGGCGACGGGCTCCCTGCCGAGCGACAAGACCGTAATCGTGGAGCGCTTTTATGACCGATCGGGTAAGGCACAGCTCATGGTGCATTCGGTGTTCGGACGGCGGGTGAATGCGCCGCTTTCCCTGCTTGCGGCAGGGCAGGCGGAGCGGGAAATGAATGAGAGCGTGGGCAATGTGGATGACGAGGATGGTTTTTTGCTCTATTCTTATGGGCAGAAACCGTTGCCGGAGGGGCTGCTTTACCGGATCTCGCCCACCAATGTAAGGGAGATGCTTTCGGCGCTTCTGCCGTCTACTCCCGTGTTTAATATGGCGTTTCGCTATAACTGCGGCAGGGCGTTGATGATGGGCGTACGCGGTAAATCAAGACAGCCGCTTTGGATGCAGCGCTTAAAAAGTGCGGAGCTGTTTCAATCGGTCGTGCGGGAAAAGCAGCATCCGCTGATCGTGGAGACAAGGCGGGAATGCATGGAGCAGTTTTGGGACGTGGAAGGCGTGATCGAACTGCTTGATCAGATTCAGTCGGGGGAAATCCTTGTGCGCGAGGTTGAGACGGAGACTGCGTCTCCGATGTCGCTGCCCCTGCAGTGGGCGGAGGAGGCCAATGTCATGTATGACTATGCGCCGACGCCGCACGGGATTCATGAGGCGGTCAGGGAAGAATTGCAGGAGGTATTAAAACGACAGGAGAAGCTGCTTCGACCGGGCGAGGAGGAGCTGGCCGCTGTGCAGGCGAAGGAAAAGCTTCCGCAGGATGAAAAGCAGCTGCATACCCTTCTCATGACAGAGGGTGATCTGATCGCCGGGGAACTGGACGTGCCTGTCGAATGGTTTGAAAAGCTGGAGAAAGAGGGGCGTGTCTGCTATTTGGAGCAGGGGCTTTGGATTGCGGCGGAGCATGTGGAGACCTATCGGGAAGCGCTTGCGGAATCTGAATGTGAAGCAGGCGAGAGTGAGACGGGAGAGATGTGTCGCGAAGATGAACCGATCGGCGGAGGTGGGACGGGAGAGATGTGTCGCGAAGATGAACCGATCGGCGGAGGTGGGACGGGAGAGATGTGTCGCGAAGATGAGCCGATCGGCGGAGGTGACCGCGATGCGGCAGCTGCCGGGATTAGGCGCGAGTCCGCATTACAGATCGTACGCCGGATGTTACGCTACCGCGGCGCCTCAAGCGCCGGACAGGTTGCTGCACGTTACGGATGGAGCGCTCAGGAGGCGGAAAAACTACTTGATGAGCTGCGTGGCCGCGGGGATGTCGTCCTGCATGATGCGTATTATTATCATGCCGTGCTTTACCAGCGCGCAAGAAACAAAACGGTTAAGAACCGGCGTGAGGAAATCGCGACCGTGGAACCCGCCGCATGCGCCGCACTTTTTATGTCCCGCCTGCAGAGGCAGGCGCCGCCGGAGGAGTGTGTGCAGACGGCGGTCTCTCTGTTTGCGGGTACCTCGTTTCCTGCGGCAATGTGGGAGGAACTGCTTCTTCCTGCGCGCGTGAAGGGTTATCGGGAACAGTATCTGGATGCGATGCTTTCCGAAGGCGCCTATTTTTGGCGTATGGAGGAAAATGGCAGGATCTGCTTTGAGCGGACGGATCGGATTGACTGGGATGAAGACACGGACATCCCGTGGGAGCGGCTTACGAAGCAGGAAGCACTTTTAGCAGAGGCACTGAAAAAGCGGGGAGCGAGCTTCGCACAGTCGTTAAGCGGCGTATTGGGCGGAGAGCCGATTTATGATACGCTTCTCTCCCTTGTGGAAAAGGGAATCGTCTGTGCGGATAGTTTTGTGCCGGTGCGCCATGTCTTAAATCAGGAACAATTAAAGAAAGCGAATGCGAGAAGGCGTGTCGGCGTGCATAGGAAGCTGATGCAGGCAGGACGTTTTGAACTGGTAAGACCGACAAAGCCGCTTACTGTGCAGGAGCAGGTGGAGCGCTGTTTTGACAGGTATCTGATCCTGTGCAGGGAGACTGCGGCGGCGTTCGGGCTTTCGTGGCAGGAAGCCCTCTCCATTCTGCGGGTTTCGGAATATACGGGGGAGGTTCGGCGCGGCTATTTTGTGCGCGGCCTTTCCGGCGCGCAGTTTATCCGGGCCAAGGATTTTGCGAGTGTGACGGCGCTGCTTTCACATCCGCTCACGGAGACGGTCTGGGTCAGCGCCGCGGACCCGTTGCAGCCGTGGGGCAAGCTGCTGCCGCATGAGAAGGGCAGGGCATTTTTAAATGTGGGCGGGAGCGTGGTGGCGCTGCGGCGCGGAGAGCCCGTTGTCGTTTTTGAGAAACAGGGAAAATCGTGCAGTGTTTTTGACGCGGAAGGACTTGCGGAGGTATTGCTTTTGTTTGTAGAGGAATTCCGCAGGGGAAGAATCTTTGCGGGACGAAGCCGGATTGTGGTAAAGGAGTATCCTAAGGAGGCGGCGTACGTGTTTGAGCAGTGCGGATTCGTAAGGGAAATACAGGATTATGTATTATATCGGTGAGGCGGAGGAGGAATCACCCGGATTTTCAGAGATTTTCCACACAGTGTATGGAAAATCCCTGAGACAGTTTTTATATCTTATTCATGCTTCGATGAAATGTTTGTTACAGAAAACAGACCGTCTTCACGAAGCTCGTAGATTTTATCGCAGACCTCGGACAGATATTTTCTGTCGTGGGATACGCTGATGACCGCACCGCCGAAATGAAGAAGTGCGGTTCTGACGGCAGGGTTTGACAGCGGACTGAAATTTCGGGTGGGTTCGTCAAGCAGCAGCACATTCGCTCCCCGCAGGACCATATCGAGAAACAGGATCTTTGCTTTTTGCCCGCCACTGAGACGGCCGATCTTGCAGGTCATTTCTTCATGGGTAAATTTCATGCCGCCCATGTAGGTTCTGGCTTTTGTCACTTCTGCCTTTGAATAATTTTCTGCGAGATATTGGACAGGGGTTTTATGAAAATCAAGCACTTCAGCGTAATTCTGCGGCATAAAAGCGGCAATGATGTCCTGTCGATCCTTCAGTTCGTTCCATAAGAGATGAAGCAGGGTTGACTTACCGGCACCATTTTTTCCGATAATGCCGATATGCTCGTTTCCTGCAACATAGAGCCGGAGATTTTGGGATAAAACCCGCTCTCCGATACACAATCTGTCCAATGAAAAATCAAGCACCGTTTTGCCGGTCGGCAGCTTTATGGATTCGTCAAATCTTGCCAGAATGGCTTCCTCTTCCTGCGGGAAATCCTGAAAGTTTTCTTTTTCCTTTTCAAAGCGTTTTTCCATGGAAAGAAGCGCGTGCATTTTCTTTTTCAGCGCGCTTCCGGCAGCAGGGGCCTGTCTGGAAATGACGGTCTGTTCATGATCGACACGGTTATAAATTTTCCGCCATCGTTCCATTTGTTTGTCATAATCCTCCCGTTGTTTTTTTGCTACCTGTTCCTGATGATCGAACAGACTGCGCCTGCGTGACAGATACTCGCGGTAAGGACAGCGGGAGACGGTAATGCGGCACTTTGTTTTACGGATAATCTGCTCCATATGCACGATCACGTTCGCCGTGTTTTCGATGAGGGTCTCGTCATGCGAGATGTAAAGGATGGGCAGCCTGCTATCCGCAATAAAGGATTCCAGCCACTGTAATGTGGGAATATCCAGATCATTTGTGGGCTCGTCAAGAAGCAGAATATCCGGTTCTTCCATCAGTAATTTCGCAAGATGCACCTTCACCTTTTCGCCGCCTGACAGCGTGCCAAGCTTCTGATCGGATAGGATCCATTCGACGGATAATCCCAGCTTTGCCAGCGTATCGATGTGCATATAATATTCCGAAGCTTCAAAGAATTCGTACAGTGAAAAGGTATCGTAGCTTTCATCCATGACTTGCGGGAGATAGGCCATTTTACTTTTTGTGATGATGTCACCGGAACAGTTGCAATAATCCTCTATGAGATTCCGGTCATAAATAAATTTTAAAAGGGTAGATTTTCCGTTTCCTTCTTCCCCTATGATGACCGCTTTTTCGCCGCGGTTTAAGGTAAAGGAAAAATTATCCGTTATCGATCTTCCGTCATTTTTGAGATTGATCGTTACATTTTTTAACTCTAACATGAAACACCTCCCAGCTTCCAAACAATAAAAAAACGGTTCCGTTTCCGATAGCGAATCAAGCCATATCGAAAATGGAACCGTCCATTACGTGCATACAAATATCAGAAATATCCGGGAAATGTACATGCGGATATAAAATATCATTCCGATAGAATAAAAAAGCAGCGCAACAAATGATAAACTGTCATAAGACAGTGAGTAATCCAAATTTCAACAGCAAAACAAGTCCGGTATGCAGTCAGCATCCCTAAGGACAAAAGCGATTCGCTATTCTGTTCATTTGAATTACTTTGTGTACATTGCCGCACCCCTTTCCGTTTTGATGTTGCTATATTATCATAGGGGTGATAGTAAGTCAAGAATTTTTATATATGCTTTGTTGTTAAAAACGGGAAAACAGCAAGAGAAGTCAAGATAAGAAGTTTCCCATCGTTTATAATATAAACATAACAAACATATGGAGGAAATTGATATATGCACGAATGGCAGAAACAAATTCAAGATATGATCGAAGAAATTGATGTATGTATTAAAAATCGGGATGACGAAACGTTGATACTCAAAAATCTTTCTCGGAAGTTAGGATATTCGGAATTTCATACTTCGAGGAAATTCAAAGAAATATCAGGAATGCAATTCAAGAATTATCTACGGTACAGAAGGTTAGCGTTCGCGTTAAAAGAAGTGCGGGATACGCAATGCAGTTTGTTGGAAATTGCATTGAATTATGGTTTTTCCTCATATGAAGCGTTTTCCCGTGCATTTAAGGGGGCTTATGGAATGACGCCGTGCAAGTATCGGCAGCACCCGGTTCCTGTTGTGCTTCGTACGATGATCAAACCGTTCGACAGCTATTTGGTAGGAAGCGGGAAAATGGGGGCGGAGGAGCCTGTGGAGGACGTGAAAATCTATGCCGTTACCATTCCGGCTCATAAGTTTCTGCATATCAAAAATTATGAAAGCATCGGATACTGGGACTTTTGGCAGAAGCAAAATCTCATACCGGGACAGGATTGCGAAACGATCTGCGGTCTGCTCGACAGCATCAAGGGAAAATTGGATGATGTGGGCGGAACTGAGGCGAACAGCGGAAGCGGTCAGATCATGGGCTATCTAAACGAGCCGGCAGGTCGGATCTGCAGCTGGGGAATTCCGCTTGCGGAATGTTACGGCATCAGACTTCCGATAGATTATCAAGGGGAAGTACCGCCGCAAATGCTGATGATGGATGTGCCTGAGGGGGAGTATATTGTTTTTGAACATGGACCATTTGATTATGGGAATCAAAACTGCGGCGTAGAGGAAAAGATGGAGAAAGCAATGGCATCTTTCGACTATGCGGCGAATGGGTATCAGTTGGATACGTCTGAAGGAAGGATCATGTACTTTTTTCACGATCCTATGCGGTATTGGAAATATATCAGACCGGTGAAAAGATTGGGATAAGGGAAAATGCCTATACCGATCGTGCATTTGAGCAAGGGTAGGATATGTTGGTGCTGTGAAGTCTCGATGACTCTGAAAGATCAGAGTCTGCGGGACTTTATTTGTTTTTTAGAAATACTTTACAAAATCATTAGCACTCACCTCTTGACAGTGCTAACAATCGGTGGTAAAACATAGGTATCTTAAGAAACGGAGGCGATTAGTAAAACGTACAAATACTTCCGATTATGGTAAAAATAAAGAAAAAAGCATTACAGAATGGAGGAATGACTTATGTTAATGCCCAGTTTATTCAGAACAAACGGTTTAGACCGCGTCCTTGGAACCTCATTAGGTGGCGGACGCGAGATGATGAGTACGGATGTCAGGGAGACGGAAAACGGTTACGAGGTGATCATGAATCTTCCGGGATTTACGAAGGAGGATGTGAAGGGAGAGATCAAGGACGGCTATCTCACCGTTACTGCCACCACAAACACAAGCAATGACGAGAAGGATGCGGAAGGAAAATATATCCGCAGAGAACGTTACAGCGGCTCCTGCAGCAGAAGCTTTTATGTCGGCGAGGAGGTAACGCAGGACGACATCAAGGCAAAGTTTGAGGATGGGACGCTGAAGCTGACGATCCCGAAGAAAGAACCGCAGGTGAAAGAAGAACAGAAGCGTTATATTGAGATTGAAGGATAAGGAGGAAAAGGCGTATGTGGATGCCTGCATTATTTGGAGAAAGTTTGATCGATGATTTCTTTGATGAGTTTTTTGACGATTTTAACGGACGTTCGCGTGTGAGTGCAAAGCCGGAAAACAAAAATGCAAAGCCGGCATACGGTTCTCAGGCAGATCAATTGATGCGTACCGACATCAAAGAGACCGAGGAGCAATATATTTTGACAGTGGATCTTCCGGGGTTCAAAAAGGAGGACATTCAGGTGGCGGTAGAAAATGACTGCCTGACGATCACCGCGCAAAAGGAACCGGAAAAAGAAGACGTAAAATACCTGCGGCGCGAGCGGTATGCGGGTTCTTTACGCAGAGCCTTTTACGTAGGTGAAGGTGTGGAGCAGGAGGGCATGAAGGCGCAGTTCCAAAACGGCGTACTGCGGCTTACCCTTCCGAAGCAAAAACCGCAGAAGGTGGTAGAGGAAAACAAGTATATTGCGATCGAGTAAGTAAAAAAGCATGATCCTGTGTATGCACAAAGCAGAAACCTGTGCAGCAGGAAAGTGAAATAAGAAAGCGCCCCTGTAAAGGTCAGAGTCGAAACATGGCCTTTGCCGGGGCGCTTTGCACTTTCAGGGGGATTGTAGCACATTCAATCCCCGCTGGCAGGAATGAGTGTGCAATTCCTAAATCATGCGAAAAAAATCATTCTCGTCATTTTGGGCAGTCTTGTTCCTGATATTTGCGAAGCTGCGCTTTTAATTGCTCTACTTCGGCTTCTTTTTCTGCGAGGGCACTGTCTTTTTCTGCGAGAGCACTGTCTTTTTCTGCGAGAGCACTGTCTTTTTCTGCGAGAATACTTTCCTGTTTCGCGAGAATACTTTCTTGTTTCGCGAGAATACTTTCCTGCTCCGCGAGAGCACTTTTCTTCTCGGCGAAAGCCTTCTCCAACGCAGCATATTCTTCCTCAAGCTTCTCCCAACGCTTTCGTCTTGCCTCCGCTTCCTGCATGCGGCGGCACTGTTCGGCAACCTCCCTGTTTTCAGAGAGCAGATAAAGAGCGTCGGATACTTTTTGAAACAGAACATCTTCTTCGGATAACATTTGGTATTCCTCCCATGTTGTTGCTTTGAAAGCGGCGGCCCATCTGGTGAGACCGGACTGCCTGTCGTGTTCGGTTGCGAGCGCCGTCTGTGTCAGGTTGAGTACGGACAGGCGGAGCTTATCACTGAATATTTCCTGTGTTTTCTCATTGATCATAAAATAATGACTGTAAAACTGCTTCTGCACATGGGGCAGGCTGAAATTCAGGATGCCAATATGGTGTGCGGGCATGACGTTCCGGTAGGGAGCGCCTTTCTCAAGATTGTCAAAAGCCCTGCACAGATAGCACAGGGAGCGCTCCGGCCAGTCCCCCTTGTTTTTGATCTGCATCTCTAAGTTGATGAGCCTGTCGCCGTTTAAGACCAGCCGGATATCGAGGATGGTATCTTTATCCTCGATCGTAGCGCCGGGAACAAACGGGTTTGTGATGACAATGGAATGAATGTCCCCGGGGGTTAAGTCGAGCAGGCTGCACAGCAGTGCGCAGAGAATGGTCTCATCCGTCTGGAGCACGACCTTAAACATGTAGTCATTGGTGAGCATAAACGGAAGCTTCCCGCTGCGACCGGATAACGGAAGGTACGGTGACGGGGGGAGAAGGGTAAGAAAAGAAGTGTTTTGGGACATGAGCGTCCTCCTTTCGAGAAGTGTGGACAGGGAGCGAAAGCGAAAAGCATCGGTCAGATGAAATCATGCAGTCGGGCGTTCTGTGTGAGAGAAGCCGCAGGACTCCGTGCTTGGAAGCTGCTGCCTGTCAATGAAAAGAAACAGAAATGAGAAAAAGAATGCGGTGCGGTCCGCAGCCGCATGTGAGAGAACCCACAGCCGTATGTCCGTGTCACGGACATTTCAGTTAAGGACAGTGTAGCAGAGGGTGAATGATGTGGCAATGTGCATTTCTCACAAAAAATTTTAGTAAGAAAATGCAGTGTAAAGGGCAAAAAATTCGGCATTATGATCAAAAAAAGCAGACATGATTCGGAAAAAAGTAGAATTTTGTAACGTTTGAATATGGATTCCCGCTTATATTTTGATCACCCATATGTTATCATTGTTTTGCAAGCAAAGAATTTGCACAATTTGCCTGCCTGTTCCCAGTACGATTCCCGCAATTACAAGTTTTGAAGAAAAGGAGAAAAGGCGAAAGATGATTTCTATAGAAGCATATAAAGAGAATCCCTGTAAAGTCTTTTCCATCCCATACTGGAAAGCAAAAAGGATATTGATACCTTCTAACATGAGAATTGTGCACAATAGCGACTTTGACAAAAAGCAGCCTGAATATGATGTTGATAAGAGGTTTTTTCGATTGATACATCATCTGTCAAACATACCAGAGTTTGAGGACGCGGGAATTAGATTGGAGGTGATTTCGTTCGATAGAAGTGCCGAACTTGCGGATATGATCAACCGTTCCTATGCGCACTTGGAGATTCGTGTATCTGAGGATTTTGTGAAAAGCTGGATGGAAACGGAGGTTTATTGCCCTGAATTATGGATCGGTGCTGTTTCGGACGGAAATCTGATTGGTTCCATCCTATGCGACTTTGACAGAGAAGTTGGTGAGGCGATCATAGAATGGCTTCAGGTACTGCCCGAATATAGGAGCAGAGGAATTGCTTCCGCTTTGCTGAGCAAGGCATTAAGAACAATGAGTTCTTTTGCAGACTTTGCAACGGTATCGGGCGAGTGCGATAATATTACAAATCCGGAAAGCGTCTATCGAAAATGCGGATTTGAGGGCAATGATATATGGCATGTTATGACATGTATAAAAGGAGAATAAACCGATGCAGTTTGGAATGCCGACGTTAATTGAAATCAAGAAGTTAGAAGACACGATGAAATTGTGCCGGGAACTGGGACTGGATTTTGTGGAACTGAATATGAACCTGCCTGATTATCAGACGGACAGGCTGGAAGATACCGAAAAACTGTTGGAACTAAAGGAGCGGTATCAGGTTGGGTTTACGATTCATCTGGATGAAAACCTGAATGTCTGTGATTTTAATCGGGAAGTGGCGGAGGCATATCTCAACACGGTGAAGCGGACGATCGCGGCGGCAAAGGCGCTCGGCGTGCCCATCCTGAATATGCATATGAATCATGGCGTGTATTTTACATTGCCGGAGCAAAAGGTAGAGTTGTTTGCGGTATATCAGGAGGAATACCGGGAGGCGTGGAAGCGTTTTCGGTATATGTGCGAAGAGGAGATCGGGGATGCAGACATCTGCATCTGTATCGAGAATACCGACGGTTATCGGGACTATGAAAAGCAGGCGATTCGGTATTTGCTGGAGAGCAAGGTGTTTGGGTTAACATGGGACATCGGGCATTCCCACAGCGTGCAGGATAGGGATGAACCGTTTCTCATGGAGCAGGAGGAGCGGCTTTTGCATTTTCATATTCACGATGCGCTTGGCACAAAAAATCACAGAGCGCTCGGCACGGGGGAGATCGATCTGGCACAGAGACTACAGATTGCAAAGCGGCACGGCTGCCGCTGTGTACTGGAAACAAAGACGGTCAGGGCGCTTAGGGAATCGGTGGGCTGGTTAAAGGAAAAACACAGAGCTTTTTTAATGAAAAGTCAGAAAGGTTCAAAAGGATATGAATGATCGGCAGGCAATGGCATATATCGAGGAATTATCAAGCTATCGGGGCATTGTGCCGGGCTTGGAGAGCATTCGCGAGCTTTGCAGGCGGCTCGGCGACCCACAAAAGCGCGTTCCCGTCATACATATTGCGGGTACGAACGGGAAGGGCTCGACGCTTGCTTATCTTACAGCCATTCTTATGGCAGCAGGCTATCGCGTGGGAAGCTATTCTTCTCCGGCGGTGACGGACTATCGCGAGCGGTTCATGATGAATCAAAAAATGATCGCAAAGACAGCGTTTGCAAAGCTGTTAGGACGCGTTGCAGAGGCGGCGGAACAAATGGCGGCGGAGGGCTATGCACATCCGACCGTGTTCGAGGTCGAGACGGCGCTTGCGTTTTGCTTTTTTACTGAAAAAAAATGTGACGTGGCGGTTGTGGAGACCGGCATGGGCGGATTACTTGACGCAACGAACCTGATCGAAAAGCCGCTTGTGAGCGTGCTGGCGTCGATCAGTATGGATCATATGCAGTTTTTGGGCGGCACGCTTGCCGAAATTGCGGCGCATAAGGCGGGAATCATCAAGGAGGGCTGTCCGGTTGTCAGCATGGCGCAGAAGAAAGCGGCGGCGCAGGTGATCGCGGATGAGGCAGCGAAGAAGTATGCGCCCCTGTTTCTTGCGGATGTGAAAGCGGCGTCCGGTATCCGGTACGGTCTGAACGGTCAAAGCTTCCATTACGGAGGTTACAAAGACTTAAAAATATCGCTCGGCGGTATGTGGCAGATCGAAAATGCGTCCCTTGCGGTGGAAACTGTGCGAGTGTTGAATGATCGGGGATTTTCGGTTTCTGAGGCGGCGCTCAGGAGGGGGCTGCTTTCGGCGCAGTGGAGGGGCAGGATGACCGTTCTGCAAAAAAAGCCTTATGTGATCACAGACGGCGCGCACAATGCAGACGCTGCGGAAAAACTGGCAGATTCTCTGTCTTTCTATTTTACAAATAAGCCGAAAGTATTTATAATGGGTGTGTTGAGAGATAAAGAGTATGGGACGATGATCGAGCGGATGGCGCCGCTGGCGGAGCAGCTCATTGCAATAACGCCGCCGGAAAATCCGCGGGCGCTGCCCGCCTATGAGCTTGCGCAGGCCATCAGAAAGGTCAATGAGCATGTGACGGCGGCGGACAGTCTGGAGGAGGCGGTGGAGATGGCGTATCTGCTTACCCCGCCAGAGGGAGTCATCGTTGCGTTCGGTTCGCTTTCGTATCTCGCAAGACTGGAGCAGGTGATCCGGGATAGGGAGAAACGAATAGGTGCGAAAAAAGCACGTTAAGCGTGCGGGGAGAGATGACGGCATGGATAAGGATAAGATCAGAGAAGCGGTTTTGATGCTGCTTGAGGGAATCGGTGAGGATCCGCAGCGGGAGGGGCTAAAAGAGACGCCTGACCGGATTGCGCGTATGTACGAGGAGATTTTAAGCGGCGGGGGCGAGACGGCAGAGCAGCCGCTGTCAAAGACCTTTCACACGGACAGCGCCGAGATGGTTTTGGAAAAGGATATTGTTTTTTATTCCATGTGCGAGCACCATATGATGCCGTTCTTCGGAAAGGCACATGTGGCGTACATTCCGGACGGAGAGGTCGTAGGGCTCAGCAAGCTGGCGCGCACGGTGGAGATTTATGCGCACCGCCTGCAGCTGCAGGAGAGGCTGACCGCACAGATCGCCGATGCGATGATGACCTATGTCAAGTGCAGGGGCGTGATGGTGATGCTGGAGGCGGAACATATGTGCATGACGATGCGGGGCGTGAAAAAGCCCGGCTCACAGACGGTCACGATTGCCAAGCGCGGCGCTTTTGCGGAGCGGGCAGAGCTGGAGCATACATTTTTTTCGATGCTGGGCAGGGCGTGAAGCGGATATCGGGAAAAGGAAAAACACGGATGGAGAGAGTCAATCGTATTCTGGCGCATCCCGCTTATCGGGAGGCAGTCCGAAAAAATAAAGAAGCGGAACAGGAAAGGCGCTATTGTCATCATGACATGGCGCATTTTCTCGATGTGGCGCGGATTGCAATGCTGCTTGCGGCAAAAGAGGAGCTTTCGGTTTCCGAGGAGTCGGTCTATGCGGCTGCGCTTGTACATGACATGGGAAGATACCGCCAGTATGAGGATGGAACGCCTCACGAACGGGCAAGCGCCGAGCTGGCGGAGGAAATCCTTTTGCAAAGTGGTTTTGATGATAAAGAAACATGCGTTATTATTGATGCCATACGAAATCACAGAAACGCGGAGACGGCAAAGGAAGCAAGTCTGCGGGGCTTGTTATACCGCGCAGATAAATTAAGCCGTGCCTGCTTTGCATGTCCCGTGCAGGAAGAATGCAATTGGAGCGCAGGAAAAAAGAATCTGAAGCTTATCGTGTGAGAAGAAAAGGAATGATGGATGGTTGGGAGGATTGCGGGTATGAAAATCGGAAATCAGGAATTTGATACGGCGTCGCACACCTATGTGATGGGAATTCTCAATATGACGCCGGATTCCTTTTCGGATGGTGGAAAGTGGAATAAAATGGATGCGGCGCTTCGGCATGTTGAGGAAATGATTTCGGAGGGCGCCGCTGTCATTGACGTGGGCGGCGAATCGACGAGACCGGGTTTTGAAACTGTCAGCGATGGGGAAGAAATCGCCCGTGTTACGCCAATTATTGCGAAAATTAAATCAGAATTTAACATACCGGTCTCGCTTGATACCTATAAAAGTGAGGTTGCAGCTGCCGGGATTCAGGCGGGGGCGGATATGATCAATGATATATGGGGACTTCGTCATGATGCCGATATGGCGTCCCTTATTGCGGCAAGCAATGTATCATGCTGTCTCATGCATAACCGGAGTGAGGCGGCTGCAGACGATGGGATGAAGGCGGTGCTTTCCGAGCTTGGGGAAAGCGTGCGCATGGCGGAGGCGGCAGGAATTGCGAGAGAGCAGATCCTGCTTGATCCGGGAATCGGCTTCGGAAAAACCTATGAACAGAACCTGCGGCTGCTTCATGATATGGAGGAATTGCATATGTTTGGTTATCCGCTGCTGCTCGGCGCGTCAAGGAAATCCGTTGTCGGACTGACGCTCGATCTGCCCGTGGCGGAGCGGCTTGAGGGAACGCTTGTGACAACGGTGCTTGCGGTCATGAAGCGCTACTCTTTTGTCCGCGTGCATGATGTAAAAGAGCATGTGCGCGCGATCTGCATGGCGGAGGCAATCCGGGACTGCATGTGACAGGGTGTGGGCGCGCAGTCAGAGCATAAGGCATATCGCGGGATGCAGATAAAAGAATGGCAGGATACAGGAGAGACAGATCATGGACGAGATTCGGATTGAAGGGTTAGAGGTATACGCCTACCACGGTGTATTTCCCGAAGAAAATAAGAACGGACAGCATTTTTATTTAAATGCCGTGCTTTATACGGATACAAGAAAGGCGGGAAAATCAGACGAGCTTTCCGATTCCACGCACTATGGGCTTGTCTGTGAGGAGATGGCGCGCGCCATGAGGGAACAATGCTTTCATTTACTGGAGCGTGCGGCAGAGTATGTGGCGGAGCGGGTGCTGCGCACGTTTCCTCTCATTCGGGAGATCGAGCTTGAGATCTGCAAGCCGGAAGCGCCGATCGCGTTGCCGTTTTCAAATGTATCCGTTAAAATCCGCCGCGGCTGGCATGTGGTTTATCTCGGACTCGGTTCGAATCTCGGAGATTCGGAAGGGTATCTGAGGGACGCGTTACAAAAGCTTTCGGCATCAAAGGATATGCGCTGCGTAAAGAGTTCGTCTTTGCTATATACAAAACCGTATGGTGTGCTTGACCAGCCGGATTTTCTAAACGGTGCGGCGGTGCTTGAGACGCTGCTCACGCCGATGGAACTCATGAATTATCTGCATGAATTAGAAGCGGAGGCAGGCCGCGTGCGAAAAGAGCGCTGGGGTGCGCGCACGCTGGATTTGGATATTCTTTTTTATGATAATGAGATCATGGACAGTGAACAGCTGACAATTCCGCATGCGGATATGGCAAACAGGGAGTTTGTGCTGAAGCCGCTTGCGGAGTTAAATCCCTGTCTCAGGCATCCGCTGACGGGAAAGACGGTGCGCGAGATGCTCGGGGAGCTTCGGGATTTGTCCGAGTAGCAGCATCAGCAGGAAAAATGCAGATAAGCTGCGCAGGAACCGACGTTATACCGGTAAAATCCGCTTTGCATGTTCATGGTTATTTTACGGAAACCGCGTCAATGGCGGCGTTAAATTCCTGTGGATAATCAGAACCGAGCGCACAGTGATACATGGTTGTATCGTCGCCGTAAGCCCTGAAATATAAAAACTGGCTTGTCAGACAGAGATTGCGGTAGACGCCTTCGGCGAGCGTTACCATGCCGGAGCCGTCTTTATTGATCCGTTTTAATGCAGGCGTTTCGCTGTCCACTGTCTGATAAAACACATAATCTGCGGAGACATTGAAAAATTCAACGCGATCCGTCGTCAGCGTTTCTGAGGCGCCTGTTGAGAGATTCAAACGCGAAAGCGCATAGTGCCGCGATAAATCCATGTAGTAGAGCCAGCCGTCCGAGTAGGCGGGATTCCAAAGACTGCCGTCCCAAATCCGGCTGATATTGTTGGTCAATGTGTCAAGCCGATACAGATTGTGATCGTCCTGTGTGCCATGGAAGTAAATATTCGTGCCGTTTGCACATGCAGGGTTGGCGATATAATCCGTTACTAACTGATCGTCCTGCCCCAAGGTGTTGATCCGGCGCATCGTAAATTCCTTTGTGTCCTCGTAATACAGATAAAAGATGGAATTACCGACGAGCAGCATCGTATCCAGCGTGCCGCGTTTTAGGCATGTCATATGTTTTCCGCTTGTGGTGGAGCGGTAGAGACCGGTTGACTTTAAGACGCTGCCGAGGTCGGAGCCGTTGCGGTTGTCCGCTAAAAAATAATACAGATGGCTGCCGGCGGCATTTAAGAATTTGATAGACTGATTGTTGAGCTTTTCTATTCCGGATTCATCGGGATTCATACGGTAGAGCGTACCGTTATCATAAAAATTGGCAAAGTAGACAACGCCGTCCGATTCACAAAAATAACCACCGTTATTAATGTTTCCAGCCGTATTGCCGACCGTGTCTTCCGGATAAGTCTCGATCCGTTCTTTCAGCAGATATTTCGGAGCCATCAGGAGACCGAGAATCAGGACAATGATCAGAATTACAAGAACAGGACGTAATTTTTTCATAAAGCGCACGCACCTTTCTCAATTTCTCAAAATTTTGATATTTGCGAAATGCATAATAAAATGTTTAATCTACGCAAAATATACAATCCAACGCGGGCACGCCTTCGTTGCAATTCGATCGCAACGGTACATAACATGCGAAAATACCGCATGTAAGTACCGGTAATCTCATAGCGCCCGCTTATGGGATTGTATATTTTGTACAAACAAAAACATTATCAATTCTATTTCGCAAACATCTACTTCTCAAAGCTTATTATAGCGGACTTCATGCAGATAGAAAAGAGGAAAATCATAAAAATCGTAACAGGGAAGCCGGGCGCTGGAAATGTTACCGAAAAATCCCGCTACTTGGAAAATGCTTCTTGTTCTGCCATATAATTAGGTATAAAATAGAAAAAGGAGTGTAAGAAGACACAGGATACCGCTCAAGACATCATGGGGGATAATGTATGCAGAAAGATTTAGGAGAATTACGGAACCGGATTGACGAGATCGACGAACAGATCGTTGCGCTGTATGAGGAGCGCATGGAGGTCTGTAAAGGGGTTGCGGAGTACAAGATCGCAAACGGAAAAAAAGTATTTGACCGGGCGAGAGAGGATGAAAAGCTGCAAAAGGTCAGCGCGCTGGCACACAATAAATTTACCAGCCACGGCGTGCAGGAGCTGTTTGAGCAGATCATGTCGATGAGCCGCAAGCTCCAGTATCAGATGCTTGCAGATGCGGGAAGTACGGGACGGTTACCGTTCATCGGCGTGCAGGAGCTGGATACGGCGCATGCGCGCGTTGTGTTTCAGGGCGCGGAAGGCTCTTATTCCCAAGCGGCGACGAAGCGCTTCTTCGGAGAAGGGGTCAACAGCTATTCCGTTGAGACGTTCCGTGATGCAATGGCGGCGATCGAGGAGGGAAGCGCGGACTATGCCGTTCTGCCGATCGAGAACTCGACGGCAGGTATTGTGAGCGAGATCTATGATCTGTTGGTGGAATTTGAAAATTACATTGTCGGGGAGCAGATCATTCCGATCGAACATTGTCTGATGGCGCTGCCCGGCACGAAGCTTTCCGACATTCGCACGGTGTATTCACACCCGCAGTCCCTTATGCAGAGTGCACGCTATTTACTGGAGCATCCGAACTGGAAGCAGATCAGCCTGAAAAACAATGCGTTTGCGGCAAGAAAGGTGGCGGATGAGGGCGACGTCAGTCAGGCGGCACTGGCAGGCGCTTATGCGGCGGAGGTTTACGGTCTCACTATATTGGAGCAGGGCGTCAACGACAGCAAAAACAATTCGACGCGTTTCATTATCGTGACGAATCAGAAAGTATTCCGCAAGGATGCGGATAAGATCAGTATCTGTCTGGAGATACCGCATAAGAGCGGTTCGCTCTACCACATCCTATCGCATTTTATTTACAATAATCTGAATATGACAAAGATTGAGAGCAGACCGATCGAGGAACGGAGCTGGGAGTATCGTTTTTTTATTGATTTTGACGGGAACCTTTCGCAGAGCGCTGTCAAAAATGCTCTGCGTGGACTGCGCGAGGAAGCGCGTAGCATGAAGATACTGGGAAATTATTGATCATAGACGGGAGATAGATTGAAAAATAAAAAATTTTTCAATCGGCAAATTTGCGGACTATTGGCAACATGGAGGCTTAACATGAAAGAACAGCAGTTATTAATTTATCGAGGTTTATTACAGAATCCGATTTTTATGTCAATGGCACAGCTGGTACATCGGTATGAAGACAGAGACAGCGGAGAACTTTCCGTGCTTGCCGCAGAATGTGTGGGCGGGCTTTTGACCTGTGCCGCAGAGCATGGTTTTTATGGGAATGTATGGCATTGTTATCTTGCCGATCTTCTTGTGAATGACGAAAATCCATACAGTAAGTCATGCGAGATCGTGGGCGGCATTACGGGGACGTTGGATGAGGCGGCGGCGCATGACATGGAGATCATCGGGGAATTTCTTTCCTATGATTTCGGAACCATGATGCGGAGGCTTTCGATTCCTTCTTTTTCTATGGTGGAGCATTATGAGCGGAGCGAGACGGCGGGGCATGTGTATAACACGCGGATCAGAGACCGGATATGCACACTCGCACAGTGGCTCGGGGAGTGTGCGACGGTACAGGAGATCAAAACGGTCTTAACGCAGTTTTATCAGGAATACGGCGTCGGCAGATTCGGACTCCACAAGGCATTTCGCGTGGAGGAGCAGGGATCACATGCATTTATTAAACCTATATTAAATATTCAGCATGTTCATTTAGACGATCTGATCGGGTACGAGCTTGCCAAGAAGAAGCTGACGGACAATACGGAGGCGTTCGTGTCGGGAAGAAGCGCGAACAACTGCCTGCTGTTCGGAGATGCGGGAACCGGAAAATCTTCCTGTATCAAAGGGATCCTCAACCAGTATTATGACAGGGGACTGCGTATCATTGAGTTGTATAAGCACCAGTTCCAATGCCTGAATGATGTCATTTCCCAGATTAAAAACCGGAATTATAAATTTATCATTTATATGGATGACTTAAGTTTTGAGGAATTTGAGGTAGAATACAAATATCTCAAGGCGGTCATCGAGGGCGGACTGGAGAAAAGACCGAAAAATATTCTCATTTATGCGACATCGAACAGGCGCCATCTGATCCGGGAGAGCTTCCGCGACAAGGAGGAGCGTGACGAGGAGCTTCATACGAATGACACGGTGCAGGAGAAACTCTCGCTTGTATCCCGTTTCGGCGTGACAATCTACTTCGGCGCGCCCGATAAACAGCAATTTGAGCAGATCGTGTCGGCGCTTGCAGACCGGAACGGAATCACGATACCGAAAGAGGAGCTTCTGCTTAAGGCAAATCAATGGGAGCTTGCGCACGGAGGCAGATCGGGACGCGTGGCACAGCAGTTTATTGATAACCTGATGGGCATGGAGCAATGTCGTTAGACATTGCTCCGCGCCGAAGCAAAGCGGAGTGCGCATCAAACGTATGATGATTGCGCAGGAGCGCTTTGGAATGACCTGACAAAGAGGTGAGAAGGCAATGGCAGTCAAAACGTTTGCGGCGATTGATGTCGGTTCCTATGAGCTGGCGATCAAAATTTTCGAGATTTCCAAAAAAAATAAATTAAGAGAGATCGACCATATCAGGCATCGGATCGATCTTGGCTCGGACAGCTATGCTTCCGGTAAGATCAGCTATGAGAATATGGATGAGCTGTGCAGGGTGCTGCGGGAATTTACGAATATCATGAAGACGTATCAGGTCAGCGCCTACAAAGCATATGGGACGAGCGCTTTGCGTGAGACGAGTAATGTGCTCATTATACTGGATCAGATTAAGCAGAGAACGGGTATAGAGGTCAGCATTCTCAGCAACTCGGAGCAGCGTTTCCTTGATTACAAGGCAATCGCGTCAAAGGGCGAGGATTTTAACCGGATCATAGAGGAGGGCACGCTGATCGCCGACATTGGCGGCGGCTCCATCCAGCTTTCTCTTTTTGAAAAGGATACGCTTGTGACGACGCAGAACATGCGTCTTGGCGTGCTGCGCTTAAATGACCGCCTGCAAAAGCTCAATCCCAAGCGGAGTCAGGTTCATGAGCTGCTGCGGGAAATGATTGACAACCAGCTTGCCGTATTTAAGAAGCTGTATCTGAAGGATAATACGATCAAGCATCTCATTGTTGTGGACGATTATATTTCCATGATGCTGCAAAAAAGAATGCTTGGCGGCCCGGCTCCGGGCTATGTTGACAAGGAAACCTATGGAAAATTCATGGAGCAGGCGGATCACTATACAAACAGACAGATTGCCGAGCGGCTCGGTATTACTGAGGAAAACAGCAATCTCCTTTATATTTCGGCGGTGATCACGTCTCAGGTCATGGAAATCAGCGGAGCGAATATGATCTGGGCGCCCGGCGTGACGCTCTGTGACGGGATTGCCTATGAGTATGCGGAGCGCACGAAGCTCATTTCCGTTACGCATGATTTTGAACAGGACATCATCGCCTGCGCAAAAAATATCAGCAAACGCTACATGGGAAGCAGAAAAAGAAGCGATACGCTGGAGTCCATTGCGCTCACGATCTACGATAGCATGAAAAAAATTCATGGATTAGGAAAAAGAGAACGGCTGTTATTGCAGATTGCGACGCGCCTGCATGACTGCGGAAAATATATTAGCTTGAACAATGTGAGTGAGTGCTCGTACAGTATCATTCTTTCTACGGAGATCATCGGACTGTCCCATACGGAGAGGGTGATCGTGGCAAATGTAGTGAAGTATAATCATTTGGAATTCTCTTCGTACAGGGAATTTTCGGAAAACGAGAATATTGATCAGAGCGTATATTTGGTGATCGCGAAGCTGACGGCGATCCTCCGCGTTGCGAACGGACTGGACCGCAGTCATAAGCAGAAATTTAAGAACATCCGGGCACAGTTGAAAGAGCAGGAGCTGTTGCTATATGTGGATTCGGCGACGGACATTACGTTGGAGAAGGGCTTGTTCATAAGCCGCGCCGATTTTTTTGAGGAAGTATATAGTGTCAGACCGGTCATTCATCGGAAGCGGGCATAGAGCGTGAGAAGAGGTTTGACAGCTTGCGTTACAAGACGTTTTGTGTATGGTCTGCACGCGAAAGAAATAGTTGAAAATGATGGAAAGAGGGGGAATTCGTTTGGCAGAGACGATTGATTTCGGAAATCCGGCATATTATACGAACAGGGAGTTAAGCTGGCTGCTATTCAATAAGCGTGTTCTTTCGGAGGCGAAGGATAAACAGAATCCGTTGTTTGAACGGTTAAAATTTTTGAGCATTACCGCGTCTAATCTGGATGAGTTTTTTATGATTCGTGTCGCGTCCTTAAAAGATATGGTAAATGCCGGCTACAAAAAAGCGGATATTGCGGGGCTGACGCCGAAACAGCAGCTTACCCTGCTGGAGGCGGAGGCGCATGAGCTCGTGAAGGAGCAGTATGCCGTTTACAAGAGTGCGCTTGTGCCGCAGCTGAAGGCGAACGGACTGCGTGTGATCGAGCATCATGAGGAGTTGACAAAAAAAGAAGGAGAATATCTGGACCGTTACTTTGAGGACAATGTTTATCCTGTGCTCACGCCGATGGCGGTGGATTCGTCGCGGCCGTTTCCGCTCATCCGCAATAAATCGCTGAATCTCGGCGCGCTTTTACTGAAAAAGGGAACAGAGGAAGAGGCGGAATTTGCCACAGTGCAGGTGCCGAGCGTTCTGCCGCGGATCGTATCGCTGCCCGCAGAAAACGGGGTCACAAGTGTTATACTATTGGAAGAGGTCATTGAAAGAAATATCAGCAAACTTTTCTTAAATTATGATATTATTTGCGCCCACCCGTTCCGGATCATGAGAAATGCCGATCTGACGATTGAGGAGGACGAGGCGGAGGACTTATTAAAGGAGATCGAAAAACAGTTAAAGAAGCGTCAGTGGGGGCAGGCAATCCGATTAGAAGTCGAGAAGGGAATGGACGAGCGGCTTCTTAAGGTGATCAAGCGGGAGCTTGCGATCAGCGAGGAAGATATTTATGAGATCAACGGGCCGCTGGATCTTACTTTTTTAATGAAAATGTACGGGCTGGAGGGCTTTGAACAGCTCAAGCGGGAGGAATACTGCCCGCAGCCTCATCCGAAGCTGCCGCCCGATGCAGATATATTTGAACAGATCAAAAAGGGGGACATTCTGCTGCATCATCCATACCAGTCGTTCACGCCGGTGGTTGACTTCATCAAATCGGCAGCGAAAGATCCGGACGTGCTTGCAATCAAGCAGACGCTTTACCGTGTCAGCGGCAATTCACCGATCATTGCGGCGTTGGCGCAGGCGGCGGACAATGGCAAACAGGTTTCGGTGCTCGTGGAATTAAAAGCGCGTTTTGATGAAGAACATAATATTGTGTGGGCGAAAAAGCTGGAAAAAGCGGGATGCCACGTGATTTACGGATTGGTCGGTCTGAAAACGCACAGTAAAATAACACTCGTTGTTAGACGGGAGGAAGACGGCATCCGCCGTTATGTGCATCTCGGTACGGGCAATTATAATGACGCAACTGCAAAGATTTATACGGATACGGGTCTGCTCACCTGCAACGAGGAGATCGGTGAGGATGCGACGGCAGTATTCAATATGCTTTCCGGTTATTCGGAGCCGCTTTCCTGGAATAAGCTTGCGCTTGCGCCGTTATGGTTAAAACAGCGTTTTCTGTATCTGATCCGCAGAGAGACGGAGCATGCAAGGAACGGGAACAAGGCGCATATCATTGCAAAGGTCAATTCTCTTTGTGATCGTGATGTGATCGAGGCGCTGTATGAAGCCTCCGCCGCAGGGGTTACGATTGAAATGATCGTGCGAGGTATTTGCTGCTTGAAGGTAGGGATTCCCGGCGTCAGCGAGCATATTCATGTGCGTTCCATCGTCGGTAATTTTTTGGAGCACGCGCGGATCTTCTATTTTGAAAATGACGGAAACCCGGAGATTTATATGGGAAGTGCGGACTGGATGCCGAGAAATCTGGAGCGGCGGGTGGAAATCCTGTTCCCGATCGAGGATGAGGATTTGAAGGCGCAGGCACTTCATATCTTGCAGGCGCAGCTAAAAGACAATGTCAAGGCGCATATCTGCCAGAGCGACGGCAGTTATGTGAAAACGGAACGCCGCGGCAGGGAAGCATACAGTTGTCAGGATGCATTTTGTAAGGAAGCGAAGGAAGCGGCAAAGCAGAAAGACATTATAGCGAATGAGCGGGTCTTTATTCCGGAGACCCATATTTCCGAAGCGTAAGCGGCAGCTGGAAGCGGCGGAACAGAGAGTTGACAGCGGAGACTATGTGAGAGGCAGCAATATTACGTGGTAAAGAAAGAGCAGGATAGAACAGTGGAAATCGGAGAGATCAACAGACGGTACGAGATCATATTGGCATCGGCGTCACCGAGGCGAAGGGAGCTTTTGACGCAGATCGGCATTGCGTTTCAGGTGATAACAAGTGACGGTGAGGAAGTCACGACGCAGACGGCGCCGGAGCAGATCGTCATGGAGCTTTCTGCGGCGAAGGCGCGGGAGGTACTTGCGCAGTATCGGACAGAGAGCGAAAAGCCGTATCTTATCATTGCCGCCGACACGGTCGTTGCCATAGACGGCGTGGTTTTGGGAAAGCCGAAGGATGCGGACGATGCCGTGCAGATGCTCACACGCCTGCAGGGGAGGACGCATCAGGTTTATACCGGGGTTACGCTGTTATACCCGCACGGGCAGAATTGCTTTTTTGAGCGTACGGAGGTTATGTTTGTGCCGATGACGCACGGACAGATCAAAGAATATGTGTGCACAGGCGAACCGCTTGACAAAGCGGGCGCTTACGGCATACAGGGATGCTTTGCCGCATATGTGAGCCGGATAGAGGGAGACTATTATAATGTGGTCGGTCTGCCGCTTGCGCGTCTCGTGCAGGAGATCGGCGCAGTGAGCGGTAAAGAGCAGACCACCGCCTGACAGGAAGACGTATAGGAATGGAAAGTGCGGCAGTTTGGCGCGGAAAGACGCATGGCATGAGTAAGGAAAGGACGAACATGGAAAAGACAAACAGAGACTTAGGAAAGGGCATCCGCCTTGTCGCAACCGATATTGACGGCACGCTGGTCAAGGATTCTTCGCCGGACGTCTATCCCGAGATCGTGCAGATGTTTCGAAAACTGACTGCACGGGGGATTTTGTGCTGTGTGGCAAGCGGACGGCAGTATCACAGTATACGCAGGATGTTTGCCCAAGCGGGGGAGGATATTCTTTATATTGCCGAAAACGGTGCGCATATTGTTTATCGGGGTGAGACGCTTTCCGTAACGGATATGCGAAAGGAGCAGGCGCATGAGATCATCCGCCAGATGCGCGCCTGCGGCGAGGGCTATGAATTTGTGGTATCGACGCCGCAGGGAAGTCTGTTGGAGAGCAGGGATGACGCTTTTATCCGTCTCATTCGTGACAGTTACCATAATCAGATGGAGGTTGTATCGGATGTGCTGAAGGACGATCCGCAGATCATCAAATGTGCCATGTATCATAAAGATAGCGTCCGCAGCGTAGCGGAGGGGGAATTGATCCCGCGCTGGAAAGCACATGTCAAGGTGTGCATGGCAGGCGAAGAATGGATTGACTTTATGGACGCGGCAGTGGATAAGGGAAACGCCATCCGTTTTGTGCAGGAGTATTTTTCCATAAATCGCGAGGAGACAATGGTTTTTGGAGATAATGAGAACGACATCGGCATGATGAAAGCGGCGGGCATGAGCTATGCGGTGGAAAACGCGTGCGATGCCGTGAAGCAGGCGGCAAATCACCGATGTCCCGGTTACGCGCAAAAGGGCGTGTATCAAGTACTACGGAACACATTTGGCGGGGAGTGAGCTGCGCACGGGTTTGCAGTGGAAATATGCTGCTTCCAAGCGGATTCCCCTAAAAAAGTACAGAAGAAAGGAGCAGCATGATGCAGATTTATGACGATGCCGTATTAGATGTATTTTTAGAAAAACAGGGACAGCTTTTTACAGAGCGTGTTGCCGAAACAAGAGAAGAAGCGGAGGAATTTTTGGAGGACTGCATGGCAGTCATCGTGGATTCCTTAAAAGAAGTATTGGAATATTTCGATGAGGAAGGCATTGATGTGGAAGGCGCTGCTGAGCAGGACATTCTGAATGCATCCGAAGTATTCACAATCGGGGACGGTCGTTATTTAATTGTGGAAGGCTGAGAATACCCGGAGAAATCAAGGAATTATTTGGAATTGTTGCTTACACAAAGAGAAGAGGAGAATACGGATGAATAAAGTTTCAGGAAAGAAAAAGAAAGTGAGGATTGTGCTTGGCATATTGCTCGCGGTCATTCTCTTAGTTCCCGTACCGATCCATTATAAGGATGGCGGAAGCGTTGAGTACCGCGCCATTCTGTACAGTGTCAAATCGGTGCATGCCTTGGCGCCGCTTGATTCTGGGCGGACTTATTATGAGGGAACAGTCGTTACGATATTAGGGCTTGAGGTGTTCGATAATGTTGATTGGTGAAAAACATATATTTTGACTGTTTTTGGAAAATAATATAAACAAGACTTAACTTTTGCGAACGGTTTGATTTTGTATCATGATAAAGTCGCGGAGTCCGGGCTGCAACACGAATTTTAAATAGAGATGGCAAAAAAATATTCCAACAGATCGCAAATCCCGTCATGATTATTGTCGTTGGCGGTGATGAAATCGGCATGCTCCTTCACAGCCGGCTTTGCGTTTGCGATCGCACAACCCAGACCAGCGGCGTCGATCATGGAAATGTCGTTCGCTTCGTCGCCGATGGCGGCAGCGTCGGCAAGCGGGATGGAAAGTGCGCTACAGAGATCCTTGACCGCGTTTCCTTTGCCGGAGTCGATCGGATAAAATTCAAGATAATATTCATTGGAAAATACGGCTGTGATCCGGGCGGAAAGCTTCGCAAGCACCCGCCTCTTAAGCTCCTCCAAAAGAGCATGGTCCTCTAAATGGATAGAGATCAGTTTATAAGGTTCTTTGCTGAGAGCAGACGGAATATCCGACACTACGCGCGCAGGAAGATGGATATGCGTGCGGTAGTAGGAAAGCTCTGTACGGTCGCGCTCAAAGAGAATCGTATCGTTTTCATAGGTATGACAGTGGATGTCCAGCGCATGCGTTTCTGCAAGAATGGTACGTACGTCGTCCATGCGGATCGTATGTTCTATAACGGGTGTATTGGAATCACAGTGCCAGATCAGGCTGCCGTTATAGGAGATGATATAGGAATCGGGGAAGCACAGCTCCAGCGCAGTGCGTGCCTCCAATACGCTGCCTAAAGGGCGGCCGGTCGTAAAAACAAGGACATGCCCCTGTTCATTCAGCTTATAGAGAGCCTTTTTTGTGCGCTCTGATATTTGTTTTTTGTCATCCAGAAGGGTTCCATCCAAATCGGTGAACAGGATTTTTCTCTGCATGTTCTTTTTCTCCTATTGCTCATAAAGAGATTTCATGAGTTTTTTACAAATTTCAAAAGTTCATCCAATATCGTCTCGGGTACGAAAAGATGACCGTATCCCGTGCCGAGCTCCAGGTTCGGCTTTGCTTTACCGTGGAAATCCGAGCCGCCGCTGTATAAAAGTCCGTGGCGGTCGGCGAGCCGTTTCATGGCGCGTTCCTCAGCGGGAGTAAACGTGCTGTAGATGCATTCCATGCCGGTCAGTCCGGCGTCTTTTAAGAGTACGATCAATTCCTCCAAATGTGCGTCGCTCATGTGATAGAGCGTCGGGTGGGCGAGAATGGGAATGCCGTCTGCCTTTCGGATGAGTGTTACCGCCTGCATCGGTGTGATTTTTTCACGCGGAACAAAATAACGGGTGTGATCTCCAACGTAACGGTCGAATGCTTCCGGGAGGGACTGCACATAGCCGTGAGAGAGAAGATAACGGGCATAATGAGCCCGCGTGATCACGCTGTCAGGATATTCCGCCTGCAATTTTTCAAAGGTGATGTCGATTCCGGCCTCACGCAGGTTGTTGCACATTTTTTCATTTCGCATCATGCGCGAGTGCTGAAAATCATGGAGCTGCGCGAGAAAATCCTCATTATGGTAATCGAGATACAGCCCGACAATGTGAATGTCCTTTCCATGATACTCAGAGGAAAGCTCGATGCCGGGGATGACTTCCAATTCGGGATGGGCGGCAGCGGCAGTCATGGCTTCGCTCAGACCGTCGATCGTATCGTGATCCGTCAGGGCAAAGGCGCGAAGCCCCTTTTGTGCGGCAAGCTCCACAAGCTCTGCGGGGGACATGGAGCCGTCTGATTTATTGGAATGAACATGTAAATCCACAGGTCTCATAAAACCAATCATTCCTTTCGTATGAAACGCACCTGCGGGAAAGACACGCAGATGCGTTTGTAATATGACACGGATGCAGAGATTCTTAAGCAGATGTCAGTTTTCGTCCTCTTCCTTGGAGGCGTCGGCATTGTATACGGTACGCTTTCTCGCCATTTCATCGCTCTCAAGGTATTCGTCGTAGGTCGTGATCTTATCGATGAGTGTTCCGTCCGGTAAAAATTCCATGATCCGGTTTGCGGTCGTCTGCACAAACTGATGGTCGTGACAGGAGAACAGCACCACGCCGCTGAATTTGATCAGACCGTTATTGAGCGCCGTGATCGATTCCATATCAAGGTGGTTTGTCGGCTCGTCAAGGATGAGGCAGTTCGCACCGGAGATCATCATTTTGCTTAGCAGGCAGCGAACCTTTTCCCCGCCGGAGAGAACGCGGACGCGCTTGACGCCGTCGTCACCCGCAAAAAGCATTCTGCCGAGGAAACCGCGCACATACGTGACGTCCTTTACGGGAGAATAGCCTGTCAGCCAGTCTGTAATTGTTAAATCGTTATTAAATTCTTGCGTATTATCCTTCGGGAAATACGCCTGTGACGTCGTAACACCCCATTTATAGCTTCCCTCGTCCGGTTCCAGCTCTCCCGAAAGAATCCGGAACAGCGTGGTGATGGCAAGCTCGTTGCTGCCGACAAAGGCAATCTTATCCTCGTGATTTAAGATAAAAGAAATGTGGTCAAGTACTTTTTCCCCGTCGATGGTCTTGGAAAGATTCTCAACCGTAAGCACCTCGTTGCCGATTTCGCGTTCGGGGCGAAAATCGATATACGGATATTTGCGGCTGGACGGGCGGATCGTGTCAAGCTCGATCTTTTCCAAAGCGCGTTTTCTCGATGTCGCCTGTTTGGATTTGCTCGCGTTTGCGGAAAAGCGGGAGATGAACTCCTGCAATTCCTTGATCTTTTCTTCTTTTTTCTTATTTGCCTCTTTCATCTGGCGGATGAGAAGCTGGCTCGATTCATACCAGAAGTCATAATTGCCGGAATAAAGCTGAATCTTGCCGTAATCAATATCCGCAATATGCGTGCAGACTTTATTAAGGAAATACCGGTCATGCGAAACAACAATGACGGTATTTTCGAAATCGATCAAAAACTCCTCCAGCCATGCGATGGCGTCTAAGTCCAGGTGGTTGGTCGGCTCATCGAGTAAGAGCACGTCAGGATTGCCGAATAAAGCCTTTGCGAGCAGGATCTTCACCTTCTCGCTTCCGTTTAAGTCGCTCATTTTTGCAGTATGCAGCTCGGTGTCAATGCCGAGACCGTTCAGGAGCATGGCGGCGTTTGACTCTGCTTCCCAGCCGTCCATTTCGGCAAACTCCGCTTCCAGCTCGCTGGCGCGAATGCCATCCTCATCGGAAAAGTCTTCTTTTGCATAAATGGCGTCCTTTTCCTTCATGACTTCATACAGACGTGCGTTTCCCATAATGACGGTGTCCATGACGGAATATTCATCATATTTGAAATGATCCTGCTCCAAAAAAGAGAGCCGTTGTCCGGGCGTGATGGAAATGTCGCCGTTTGTGGTATCCAGCTGCCCGGAGAGTATTTTCAGGAAAGTGGATTTGCCCGCGCCGTTTGCACCGATCAAGCCATAGCAGTTACCCTCGGTAAATTTGATGTTGACTTCCTCAAAAAGCGCCTTTTTGCCCACGCGGTATGTTACATTATTTGCACTGATCATCTTGAAATCCTCTGTTTCTTTCTTGCTTGATTGTTAACGCTGACGTTTCCATTATACATAAAAGCAGGGAAATTTCAATAAAAAGGATATTTGAAAAAATAGGATTGAAAAAATAAACAAAAAAACTTCTATATTGAAAAGAAATGTGTTATAATTAACAAAATATTGTATATTGAGTTAAAAAATAAACTATTTAATGGGGGCAGCAAAGTGGAGACAAAGGTTAACGGCAGCAGTAAAGTTCAATTTTTTCGGTCATTAAAGTTTAAGATCATGATCCTTGCGGAGGTTTTTGTCATCATTGCGGTTGTCGGCTGCATTGCGATTGCATTGCCGACAAGCCAGAGACTGATCAGGAATCAGGCGCGCAGCAGCATGCTGTCTCTGACAAAGTCCTATGCGAGGACGATGAATTATGAGATTTCCGCTGTGGAAGGCGAGATGCCTGCGGAGATGCTTGCAGGTATTCTTTCCGACGCAAAGCTGGAGGGGGTGGAAACCTCCTATTCCTATTTGGTAGCAAGAGACAGTACAATGCTCTACCATCCGACGCCGGATAAGATCGGACAGCCTGTAGAGAATGCTGCCGTCAAGCAGATTCTTGCAGATCTTGATCGGGGCGTTGTGCCGCAGCCGGATGTGATTACATATGAATTTAAGGGCGTCATGAAATATGCGGCGTTTGCTGTTTTAGATAATCAGAGCATTCTTGTCATGACGGCGGATGAGAACGATATTCTGTCCGGTGTGACAACCATGGAATATAATTTGATCGCAGGAGGTGCGATCCTTGTGATCATCGGTATTATACTCAGCCTGTTGGCGGTCGGATATATGCTGAGGGCGCTTGGGCTGCTCACGAGTGTGATCCACGATACGAGCGAATTTAATTTTATCCAGAATCCGGCAGGTGAAAAGATCGTTCAGAAAAAGGATGAAATCGGTCTGATGAGTCGTGCGGTCAGCGAAATGCGCACGAACCTGCGCACGATGGTCCGCAATATTGAGGGTGTCAGTGTCCAGATCACGAGCAATGTGAATGAGGTAAGAGCGATCTCGGCGGAGATCAACAGTAAGTGTACCGATAACTCCGCAACGACGCAGCAGCTTGCGGCGGGCATGGAGGAGACGGCGGCGACGACGGAGAACATTAGTAACAATATCGGTAATATGAAAGACGGCGCCGAGCAGATCAGAACGCTTGCAGCAGAGGGCGAGCGCCTTGCCAATGAGGTGAAGAAGCGTGCCGAGGGATTAAAGGCGACCACGCTCGAAGCGACGGACAGAACTACGAAGATGTATCAAAGCATCAGCGACAGGACGGAGCAGGCTATCAAGGATTCTAAGGCAGTTGATAAGATCAACGAATTGACGAATGCGATCATGGCAATCTCCTCACAAACGAGTCTGCTTGCGCTGAACGCATCCATCGAAGCCGCGAGAGCAGGGGAGGCGGGCAAGGGCTTTGCCGTTGTTGCAACGGAGATCGGCTCTCTGGCAAGCCAGACTTCCGAGACGGTGGGAAACATCAATACGATTGTTGTGGATGTCAACCATGCGGTTTCCGCCCTTGCGGAATCGTTGCGTGACACAGTGGAATTTTTAGAAAAGGTTGTGCTGAAAGATTATGAGCAGTTTGCCGAGGTCGGCGAACATTATTATAAAGATTCGGAGGGGTATTCCTCCGGTATGTCCACGATTGAGGAATCTGTCACACGATTGGCGGATACGATCACACAGATTGCGGGTGCGCTTGACGGTATCAATTCGACCGTGAACGAATCCACGATCGGCGTGACGGAAATTGCAGATAAAACAACATGTGTTGTCGAACAGACGGTGCAGAATAATGAGCTTGTAGAGAACTGTATCGAGACGGTCGGCAGATTGAATGAGATTACGGCAATGTTCCGGATTGACTAAAACGAAAAGCCGAAGAATAGGATGAAACACCAGTAAGGAGAAAATGTTTGTTATGGGATCAACAGTCAAAAATCTTTTGCGATCGTTTCGCAGGAAAATCAATGGTGACGAGGCCATCGACACAAGGACGAAAATGCGTGTTTTGGTATTCATTGCTATGGCAGTACACCTGCTTTATATGCAGCTGTTTACCATGTGTTCGGCGTTTCCGCTCGTCATGTATAATTTGATTGTATTATCGCTTTACATCATGCTTCTTATGGCAGTGAAATCAGAGAAGGAGATGCTGGTGTATACGCTGACGTTCGTGGAACTGGTGTTCAATGCGGTTCTGAGTACTATTTTGATCGGATGGACCAGCGGCTTTTTCCTCTGCATTGTCTGTGTGGTACCGATCAGTTTTTATCTTACGTTTTCTGCTCTTAAGTCCAAGCTGAGGATTTTACTGCCGATCGGTATTACCGTGCTTACGTATATCCTATATGTGTTTTTGTATCGGCATATGTTGCAAAATCAGCCGCTGCTTCCAATCAAAGAGAATTATACTCCGGTATTGTTTTTAGCGAATTCGTTTGTTGTCTTTTTCCTGATCGCGGTCGTCTCGTTTAACTTTATCATTGAGACGCTGGATTCGACGAATGCCCTGATGACGAAGAACGAAAATTTAGGGCATGTGGCGAATGTTGATCCGCTGACAGGGCTCTTAAACCGCAGAGGAATGGAGATTCATCTGCAGGAGACCATGAACAATGCGAAGCTGAAAGGAACGCTGTTCAGTATCATCATCGGTGATATTGATAATTTTAAGCGGATCAATGATACGTTCAGTCATGAGTGCGGTGACCGTGCCCTGATCCATGTTGCGGATATTATGAAAAACGCGATCCGTGCGGGAGACGCCGTCTGCCGCTGGGGCGGGGAGGAGTTTTTGATTCTTGTGCAGGGAAATGGGGACATTGCCCGCATGATCGGCGAGCGGATCCGCCAGACGATCGAAAATCATTCTTTTATGTATAAGGAAGATGAGATCCGGTTTACCATGACGTTCGGTGCGTCGGCATATGTGCCGGGCTATGCGATGGCTACCATCATCAAGCAGGCGGATGATAAGCTTTACGAAGGTAAAACAAGCGGCAAGAATAAGGTTGTACTGTAATAACGGCGGCAGAACGGGAAAGACGGGTGCCGGTTTCCGGAGAATGCAGTCATATGATGGCATAAACATACAAAATGTGGAGGTGTTGTGCAGGATATGGATTTTCATAATCTTTCATTTGACCAACGAATCGGCGAAAATATCAAAAATTACAGCTTGGAAAAATTATATGATATAGAGCGGATGAAAGCATATCTGACACAGTTGGCCTCGTTTTGCGGTGCGGCGTATCTGCTGACGGACAGGCACGGAGAACCGGTGGCGCAGTCCGACGGGTATTGCGGTGATGTTCCAGATGTTGCGGCTGCTCCGGGTATCAAGATCCGCGTAGCGGATCGCACGATAGCGCATCTGTATGTACAGGCACAGGGGGCGGATGAGAAGGAAAAAGAACAGGTGGAACAGCTTTTTACCGATACGGCGGCGCTTTTTTCGGCATACGGGCAGGAGAGCTATCTGCATAAAGAACTGGATGAATACAGTAATGAATTGGAGCGGCGTCTCGAAAAAGAGAAATACCGCGTGACGCACGGCGATGAAGAAGATATCCTGACAGGAACGCTCAATAAATCCTATTTTGAGAATCGCAGACAGATCATTGACCGTTCCGAGGTTGTGCCGGTAGCGCAGATCTGCTTAAACATCAACGACTGGAAATACGCTTATGATCATTTCGGCAACGAGGAGAGCGACCGTCTGATCCGCGTGATCGCAGAAATCATCAAAAGAAACGCGAAAGAGGATTACGTCATCGGCAGAACGGACGGCGATGTGTTTACGGTACTCATTCCGATGGCGGAGCCGGATGAAGCGCGGGATTACTGTGAGCGCATTGCAAAGGAATGCATGGAGTTTGAGGATGCCAAGCTGTCTCCTTCAGTCGCATACGGGATTGTGATGAAGGACAATGTCGAGCAGAAGCTTGATGAGCTTTATTCCGATGCGGAATATGAAATGTTTGACTTAAAGTATCAGATCAAGAATACCCCCGGCTATCAGGAGCGTCTGCAGCGCGCATCCGGTGGGCGATAGCAGACGAAAAGAGAAATTATAAAAGATACGGCTTCAAAAACAGCGCGAGCGTGCCTGCGTTGGAGCCGTATCTTTTTACTATTTATAAAGAAAGTATGAAATATGATATTTATGGTAAAAATGAGAAAACAAAAGAAAAAATGAGATAATAGAAGAAAATAAGAGAATATAGTGTGCTATTTGCTATTTTAGCGGTTGCAAAGACTATGTAAAAAACATAAGATATGCATTAGTGATTAGCACTCAAATGAAAAGAGTGCTAACAAATAAATATCAATTGACATAAGGAGGCTTTATCATGAAATTGGTACCGTTAGGCGACAGAGTCGTACTGAAGCAGTTGGTTGCAGAAGAGACAACAAAATCCGGCATTGTTTTACCGGGACAGAATAAGGAAAAGCCGCAGCAGGCGGAAGTTCTTGCAGTCGGACCGGGCGGCATGATCGACGGTAAGGAAGTAAAAATGGAAGTGAAGGTCGGCGATCAGGTGATTTATTCCAAGTATTCCGGAACAGAGGTCAAGATCGAGGACGATGAGTATATCATTGTAAAGCAGAGCGATATTCTTGCAGTCATTCAGTAAATATCAGTTGATCAATATCAGGAGGAGAGAACAATCATGGCAAAAGAGATCAAATATGGCGCAGAGGCGCGTAAAGCATTAGAGAGCGGTGTCAATCAGCTTGCCGATACCGTAAGAGTGACATTGGGACCGAAAGGAAGAAACGTAGTACTTGATAAGTCCTACGGCGCTCCGCTTATCACCAACGACGGTGTGACGATCGCAAAGGAGATCGAATTAGAGGACGCATTCGAGAATATGGGCGCGCAGCTCGTCAAGGAAGTGGCAACTAAGACAAATGACGTTGCGGGTGACGGTACGACAACCGCTACGGTGCTTGCACAGGCTATGGTAAATGCCGGGATCAAGAATCTGGCTGCAGGCGCAAACCCGATCATTTTAAGGAAGGGTATGAAGAAAGCGACTGATTGCGCAGTAGAAGCGATCGCAAAGATGAGCTCCAAGGTAAACGGTAAGGAGCATATTGCACGCGTGGCTGCGATCTCTGCGGGCGATGAGAATGTCGGCAATATGGTTGCGGACGCAATGGAGAAAGTATCCAATGACGGTGTCATTACGATCGAGGAAAGCAAGACGATGAAGACCGAGCTCGACCTTGTAGAAGGTATGCAGTTCGATCGTGGTTATATTTCCGCTTATATGGCGACCGATATGGATAAGATGGAAGCGGTTCTTGAAAATCCGTATATTCTGATCACTGATAAGAAGATTTCCAACATTCAGGAGATCCTTCCGCTCTTGGAGCAGATCGTACAGTCCGGCGCAAAGCTTTTGATCATTGCGGAGGATGTAGAGGGCGAGGCACTGACGACTTTGATCGTCAACAAGCTGCGCGGTACTTTCAATGTCGTAGCGGTCAAAGCACCGGGTTACGGCGACAGAAGAAAGGCAATGCTTGAGGACATTGCGATCTTAACCGGAGGAACCGTCATCAGCTCCGACTTAGGTTTAGAGTTGAAGGATACCACGATGGATCAGCTCGGTCACGCAAAGTCCGTGAAGGTACAGAAGGAAAATACCATTATCGTGGACGGCGAAGGTGACAAAGCGGCAATCCAGTCCCGCATCGCACAGATCAAGAATCAGATTGACGAGACAACATCCGATTTCGACAGAGAGAAGCTTCAGGAGAGACTTGCCAAGATGGCAGGCGGCGTTGCGGTCATTCGTGTCGGTGCGGCAACCGAGACCGAGATGAAGGAAGCAAAGCTCCGCATGGAGGATGCGCTTGCGGCTACGAGAGCGGCTGTAGAGGAAGGTATCATCTGCGGCGGCGGTTCCGCTTATATTCATGCGGCAAAGGATGTTGCAAAGCTGGCGAAGGAGCTTTCCGGTGACGAGAAGACCGGTGCGGAGATCATCTTAAAGGCACTTGAAGCACCGATGTATCACATTGCGGCAAATGCAGGCCTTGAGGGCAGCGTCATTATCAATAAGGTCAGCGAGTCCGAGGCAGGCGTTGGCTTTGATGTGTTAAAAGAGGAATATGTGAACATGGTTTCGGCTGGCATTCTCGATCCGGCAAAAGTGACGAGAAGCGCACTGCAGAATGCATGCTCTGTTGCGAGCACGCTCTTAACGACCGAGTCCGTTGTGGCAAACATCAAAGAGGATACCCCGGCAATGCCCGCAGGAGGCGGCATGGGCGGTATGATGTAAGAAAAGCCTGTACGATGAAATAGTGGATATTTTTTATGAGAAGCGGCAAAGCCTGAGTGCGATGCCGCTTCTTTTTGGCATCCTCCATCTCGTAAGAGACGAAGTTTTATGATATAATGAGCGTTAGCGAGAAGAATGAGTTTACTCATTCGGCGAGCGGCGAATGTTGATCATGAATCGAAGATCCATGATATAATAGCCGCAAAGGAAAAGCAAGCGACCGCAAAGTGAGGAAGATACGCATGAACGAGGAACATAATGTCATCACGATCACAAACGCAAGGATTCATAACTTAAAAAACGTGACGGTCACAATCCCGAAGAAGAAGCTGACGGTCATTACCGGCGTGTCGGGAAGCGGAAAGTCCTCGCTCGCGTTTGATACGCTCTACGAGGAGGGGAAACGACGTTATCTAATGTTTTCGGGAACACAGTTTATGGTTGATGCGGTTCCTTTTTTTGACAGCATTACAGGGCTTTCTCCCACCGCGGCGGTGGAGCAGAGGATTATCCGCCAGTCCAATCCCAGAAGCACCGTGGGCACCAGAACAAAGATCAGTGCGATGCTTGCGGCGCTCTATGCGGGCTATGGCGTGCGCGCGCCGGAATATGATGACGGACAGCCGCTTGCGATGGAAATGTTTCAAAAAAATTCCGCGAGAGGAATGTGCGTCAAATGTCTGGGCAAAGGGAGAGCGTACCGCTTAAACGAGGAGGCGGTATTTGATAAGGCAACCCGCGTCTGTGATGTGGCTTGCGGGCTCGGAAGCCGCGGCAAGATCCGGCATGCGCTGAATGATTTTTGCACGCATTACGGAATTGATATGTGGCAGAACCGGATCGGCGATCTGACGGAGGAGCAGCTTACGCTTCTCAAATACGGGGACAGCAGAAAAACGAAGTTTTACGGGATGATTCCCTTGATCCATATACATACAAACGGTTCCGTGTCTTCGTCGGGAAGGCTGGCATATCTGATGACGCAAGCGGGATTGATGGAGGAGGACGTATGTGGAAAATGCGGCGGTACAGGTTTAAGCGAGCAGGCGGCGCATACGTTTTTTGCGGGAAAGACGATCGCGGATTTAGAGCAGATGTGTATCAGCGATCTGGCGGCGTTTTTAGAAGCGTATGAGGGAAAAAGAAATCCGCTGCTCGACGAGATTAAGACAAAGCTTTCGTGTATGATAAGCGTCGGACTCAAGCATCTTTCCTTATCTCGTCCTGTTCCGACCCTGTCCGGCGGTGAGATTCAAAGGCTGTTTCTGGCAAGTTACATGATCGCGGAGATGGACTCCGTTATTTTTGTATTCGATGAGCCGACGATCGGTCTGCATGAGACGGAAAAGGAAAATCTGATCCGTATCATACGAAAGCTTGTGGAGGCGGGAAATACCGTGGTGGCGGTGGAGCATGATGAAAATTTCATGCGGGAAGCGGACTATCTCATCGACATGGGACCGGATGCGGGGAAATTCGGAGGTGTCAAAATCTATGAGGGCGGCTATGAGGAATTTTTAAGCTGTACGGCATCGAAAACTTCGCCTTATCTGGCAGGGAGAAAAGGCTTTCGGATCAAGGCGCGGTATCGTCCGGTAAATCCGCAGAATATGCTGACGATCGCCCATGCCTCCATTCATAATCTGCGCGATGTGACGGTAAACATTCCGCTCGGCGTGATGGTGGGAATCGCCGGGGTATCGGGGAGCGGAAAGTCCAGCCTGATCTCCGATACGCTGGTTCCGAAGTTAAAAGAGATGATGAAAACAAAATGTGTGACGGGAGACGATGCGGAGGAAGCGGAGCAGAACGAGAACCGTGCAGGGGTGGACAAAGCCATAGTGACGGGGAGTGAGCAGATCAGACGCTGTTATGTGATCGATCAGCGTCCCATCGGCAGGAGCCGAACGTCCTGTCCCGCGACCTATACAGGCATTTTTGACCGTGTGAGAACTTTGTTTGCGGAGACAAAAGAGGCAAAAGAGCGCGGATACACGCCGGGACTGTTTTCCGTGAACAGCGAGGGAGGCTGCCGGAGATGTAAGGGAGACGGCGTGATCCACTATCATGTGGGATTCGGCAATTTTATTGATATTGACTGTGAGGACTGCGGCGGGAGCGGCTACGTTCCGGAGGCAATGGAGGTGAAGTTGGACGGAAAAAGCATTCGAGATGTTCTGCTAATGAGCGTGGATGAGGCACGTGATTTTTTTGCAGATAAGGATAAAACCATCACGCATACTTTGAACGTCCTGCATCGGGTCGGCATGGGATATATCGGCTTAGGACAGGCTACTCCGACGATCTCGGGCGGGGAGAGTCAGCGGATCAAGCTGGCAAAGGAGCTGGCGAAGGGAAAAAATGCGAAGGGTTGTCTCTATATTCTCGACGAGCCGACGACGGGACTTTCGTTTTCTGACAGTGAGCGTCTGATCGAATTGATGGAGGAGCTGGTTGACTGCGGAAATTCTGTGATCGTAACCGAGCATGATCCGTATCTGCTGTCCAACTGTGATTATATTTTGGAAATGGGCAGGGGCGGCGGCAGCGAGGGAGGCAGCCTGATCGCGGAGGGAACGCCGCAGGAGCTCATGCAAAATCCCGATTCCGTGACCGGAAAGTACTTAAAGAGGGCATAAGAGAAATGGATCAAATGATTGACGATTTTATAAAAAGAAAACGGTACCGGCAGGTGAACAGTGTTCTGGTATACAGGGACGGCGAGCTTCTTGCCCAAAGCTATTATAACGGATTTCACCCGGAGAGCAGGAATGTCATCAAATCCGTTGCAAAGAGTGTGATGAGCATTTGTGCAGGGATCGCGCTTGACAAGGGATTATTTGCAAGCCTTGATGAGCCGATATGCCGCTATATTTCTCAATTCGGCGAAGGGCGTGATCCGTTTCATTCTGCAATCACGATCAGACATCTGCTCACGATGACCTCGGGTGTCTATTGGAACGGCGGCGTGCATTATCATTGTCCGATGATGACGCAGATGAGGAGGAGCGGCGACTGGATTTCCCATATCGCGGACTGTGCAGTCAGCGATATGCCCGGAACAAAATACTGCTATAAGGAATGGGATGTGATTCTGCTGGCCAAAGTGCTGGATGCCGTGTGCGGGGATTTCTATGATTTTTTGAAAGAGAATCTTTATGACCCGCTGGGGATCGGTTCGGAGCGTTGGTATCGAACGCCCTGCAGCGTTTATTACAGTGTGGGAGACGGCGGTGAGGGGAAGGAAGAATGCAGGTCCAGCTTGACGGCGCAGGAGATGCTGCAGCTCGGGAAGCTCTTTATGGACGGGGGCGTGTTTAACGGGAAGCGTGTTGTTTCGGAAGCCTATATCCGTCAGGCCGTGGCTGCTTCGGAGTGCAACGATGGCTATGGATATTTGTGGTGGCGCGGAGATGACTGGTATGGCTGCCGCGGTTTTGGCGGACAGAGCATCACTGTTGTTCCTGATAAAAGAGTGGTGGTGGTGACTCAGGCCACACCTACCGCCAGAGGAATGGCGTATTTTGATTTGATAGAGTACTGTTTGAAACTTTGTCTAATATAGACAAAATAAGATTTTTCTTTTTGGTGAATATAGAAATTGAAGCACTCACAGAATGGTGCTATAATTTGCTTAACTGGTTAAGTAAGCGTGGCACCATATTTTTTTAGCCTTTTGCTTAACTGGTTAAGCAGATAAGAAAACGGGAGGAATCAGTGAAAAATAAAGCTCCGGGGAAGCTGATACGGAATGCATTTTTCACGGGAAGAATGGAGGACGACAATGAAAAAACGAAACGGAAAATGGAAAGTGACTGCGCTTTTACTGTGTCTCTTTGTTTTGGCAGGATGCGGAAAAGACGCGGGGAACACGGATGATGCGCAGACCGGCACGCCGAATGCGGAAGAGCAGGGAAACGCGCAGGGAGAAGAGCCGACAGCGGAACCGGATGCGGAGCCGGCGGTCTATACGGTAACGTTCTATGACAACGATGGTACGACGGTGTTATCGACACAGGAAGTGGCAGGCGGGGAGCTTGCCGAGGAATATACGCCGGAGAAAGACGGACTGATCTTCATGGGGTGGTTCGGAACACCTTCCCACACGCATGAATTTGATTTTTCTGCACCGATCACGGCGGATGTCGGTGTGTATGCCGGATTCATGGAGAATGTGGAAGATACGCGAACCTTCGCCATTGTGGGGAGCGGAACAAGTCCGCTGCTTTCGGCGTCAAGCTGGGGAAAAGTGATCAATGAAGAACATTATATGACGAAGAGCGAAGATGAGAATGTCTATACGATCACGCTTGACTTATGCGCAGGTGATGAATTCCAGTTTGCCATTGATTCTTCGTGGGCAAATCAGAGGGGCGGCGGTTATATGACGACGACGGAATTGGACGGCGAGGCATATTTCAGCGTATCCGGTGGTCTTTCCGACAGCACGCTGAAAGCAAATATCAAATGTACGGTATCGGGAAATTACACCTTTATGCTGTACACCTATCCGGGAGCGGATGTGTATGATACGTCGGCAAGTACCTATACGGAAGAAACGAGGGAAATCTACAATTCCAATCCTTATGACCGGCTCGAGTGGACTTATAACGGAGAGATGGAGGGCGGCGCACAGGAGGCGGTAACCACCTATTACATCAAAGGAGCCATCATTACGGGGTGGGAGGATCGATATGACGAGATGTATGAGTTCAAAGAGGACAACGGAATCCATACATTGACCATCGACTTAGAAGAAGGGGATGAATTCCTGCTCACAACGATCGTGACGGTAGGTGAGAATTCGGGTGTGGGAAATGAATATGTCCGCTATAGCAATATTTCGGATGAGGCATCGCTTGCGCTCGTGGACGGCACCGAGAGCTATAACATCATTGTGAAACAGACAGGAACCTATACGCTGACCTATGATCCCTCCACGAGTGAGTTGACGGTTGCGCTTGCGGAATAAAAAGTTTACGTTCCGCAAACTTTATAATCGCACAGCGATTCTTTCGGGACTGAGAAATTACGTACACGCGAGTTTTGCATGTGAATGCAACGCATTCTCTGCAAAATCTCGCAAAGAATGCGTAGCGTTCTTTTTTATACAAACACAATATGATCGCAGTCGGGTACACGGTTTAGGGCAAGCTCCATACAGGAGTAAAGCCGTTCCATTTTCAGATGCAGATCCAAAGGCACATAAAGAGCTGCGCTTCCTAATAGGGGGCGCAGGCTTGCCTGATTGTAACAGAGATTCCCTTCCGGGGGTGTGATGCCGGGAACGGCAAACCGGACATCGCGAAACGTGTCAAGGATCAGTTTGCGGACCGCATGGTTGTTTGGTTCCAGGCAGAAATACGCATAGTTGTCCGTACCGAAATGCGTATCGGCAGCAGCCTTGAGCGCCGGGTAATCCGTACAGACCTGAAAGAAGATCTGTAGGGGCGTATCGGTCAAAAGATCTAACCCGATCAGGGGAATGAAGTTTTTATCGCCAATATTGCTGAAATAATCAGCGGTATTGTCATAGCAGATAATGGCGTCGGCATAATCGATCTTGGACTGATCCTCGTGATGCAAGATCAGAAGATGATAACCATGTTCTTTCAGGACGGCGGAGAGCGCTTCGATCACCGAGAGCTGCTCACATCGCTTGTAAAGAGATTCCTCGCGGGGAAGATACAGCGCAACATGAGAAGTTTTGTTGGTTGCGAGCGATTTCGCTGAGGAATTGGGGCTGTAGCCGAGAAGATTCACGATCTGGAGAACCTTTTTTTTCGTCTCATCACTGATACGCTGATCCTCGCGGTTATTGATCACATAGGATACGGTCGCGGCCGACACGCCTGCCATTTTTGCAATGTCTCTAATCGTATATTTTGTATGCATAGCTTCATTATGTACTGTGAAAGTTTTTTTGTCAATTGTGGTATGGTGGAAAATGGAAAAAGAAGTACAGCCAAAGGAAGAATTGGTGTAAAAAGATGGAACAGGGAGCAATCAAAGATGAACGAACAGGCAATATTACATATCCCGGAGTCAGGATACTGCTTTGCCGGGAGTGGCAGTCAGCTTGTGCTGCGCCTGCGCATGGACAGGCGGGATGAAGTAGACCGGGTTGAGATTTTATTGGAATGTAAATACCGGTTTCAAGAGAAACAGAGCTGTTATCTTATGGAAAAAAAATATGAGGACAGACTGTTTGCTTATTATGAGCGTATGATCGAATTATCCGATGTAAGGACCGCCTATGTGTTCCGAATCGTGCAGGGTGAGGACGCATGGTACTTTTCTGAGGATGGTTTGACAAAAGAGTATGATTTTTCGCTCGGTTATTTTAATTTTTTTCAACTTCCCTATATCAACGAAGCCGATCTGCACAGGGAAGTGCCTTGGATGAGACAGGCGGTTTTTTATCAGATTTTTGTGGATCGTTTCCATCGCGGGATCGAGGAGAAGGATGAGCGTTATATCAACCTATCGTGGGGCGGAAAGCCGCTGCCGAAAAGCTTTGCCGGAGGCGATATTCCGGGAATCACAAAAAAGCTGGACTATATCAAAGCGCTGGGTGTGAACACCCTGTATCTGACGCCGGTGTTCCGATCCATATCGAACCATAAATATGATATCTCGGATTATTATACGGTTGATGAGCAGTTTGGGAAAAATGAAGATCTGAAGGAACTTGTGGAGCAGGCGCACAAGCGGGAAATGCGGATCGTCTTGGACGCGGTTTTCAACCATTGCAGCGACCGCATAAAGCAGTTTCAGGATGTTCTGCAAAAAGGAAAAGCGTCCGCATATCATGATTGGTTTCTCATACGGGGGGATAAGCCGGATCAGGAGGCGATCAATTATGAGGTATTCTCTTTTTGCAGCTATATGCCGAAGCTGAATACCTCAAACCCTGAGGTGCAGGAATTTTTAGCGGATATTGCGGTACATTGGATCAAAGAATATGATATAGACGGATGGCGGCTGGACGTCTCCGACGAAGTGGCGCATGATTTCTGGCGGCTGTTTCGCAAGCGTGTGAAGGCGGCAAAAGAGGACTGTGTGATCATCGGGGAGAACTGGCATGACGCCAATACTTTTTTGCGGGGCGATCAGTACGACAGTATCATGAATTACGCGTTTACCAAGGCGTGCCTTGACTATTATGCGTTCGGAACGTTTGAGGCAGAGCGGTTTGCGTGGAAATTGAACGGGCTGCTCATGCGCAACACCGAAACAGTCAACCGTATGATGCTGAATCTGTTGGATACCCATGACACCGACCGCTTTTACACGAGCGTCGGAAAAAATAAAGACAGACTGTTATCCGCTTTGGCGGTCACATGCATGTTTGAGGGCGCGCCCTGTATTTATTACGGAACGGAAATCCCGACGGAGGGCGGATACGATCCGGATAACCGCAGATGCTTTGACTGGGACGAGAACCATTGGGATATGGAATTCAGGGCGCAGCTCATAAAGCTGCTGTCGCTTAGGAAGTATGAAGGCATTCAGAGCGGGGAAATCCGCATCACTTCCGAGGGCGGACTGTTCTGCTTACGGAGATTTCTGCCGGAAAATACGCACAGCGAGGGTCATTGCGATGTAGCGGAAGCGGCGGAAACAGGATGCGGGGAAGAGAAAGCCGCATCAGAGGAATGGACGCTGTGGGCAAATCAGACGGGCAAAGCGCTTCCTGTAAAAGCGGGAGGCACGGTCTTTGCGCAAAACCGTTATTATGACGGCATGCTTGAAACGGACGGATATGTGATCGTAAAAAAGTAAGATGGACGAAATACTGTAAAGTGGGAAAGGTGTGTGAATCATATGAGAAGAAAGGGATACCGGTTACTTGCGGGGCTGCTTTGCATCGGGCTGCTGTCCGGCTGCGGCGGCAATGCAGGGGAAAATGACGGCAAAGGCAGCGGAGGAAACAGCGCCGGCGGAGATGTACAGAATGCACAGGCGGGTAATGGTGCCGCAGCGGATCTTAGCAATATTTATACGGGGGAACTGGAACAGAACGTGACGATCCGCGTGTTGGAGAACGATACGGCGATCGAACAGGGATATTTTCAGGAGCTGATCGACGCATTTAACGAGGCGTATGCCGAATACGGCATTGTGGCGGTGGACGCCAATATGGATCAGTACAGCAATTTGGCGGACGACGGCCCTTATGGATACGGACCGGACGTTCTTTATCAGGCAAACGATGTGCTCATGAAATATGTGGATGGAAAACATATTTATCCGATTCCGGTACAGGACATGGAGTGTTATGCGCAGATTCCTGAACGTGCGTGGGAAGCGTACCGCAGGGAGATCGACGGCACGACCTATTATATGGCGGTGCCGGTCAATGTACAGACTTCCATGCTGTATTACCGGAAAGATCTGCTTCCTGATGATTGGGAGACGGCATGGGACGATGACGGAAACGGCATTCCGGACATGGTGGAAAACTGGAACGATATGTACCGGTTCTCGAAGCATAGGATGGAGGAAAATGAGGGACAGTACGGCTATATGCGTTCCATGTATGACGTTTATTTCTCCTCCGGTTTTCTGTTTTCCTATGGAGGCTATGTGTTCGGAAACAATAATACGGATCCCTCTGATCTTGGTTTTTCGGCGGGAGACTCCTGGATGGGCGCGTCCGTTCTGCTGCAGCAGGCGGCCTTGATGAACGAGGGCTGCATTGACGATACGATCACGGTGAACGCCTACAGCAAGCTGGCGGACGGCACCTATTTTGCCACGATGACGACGCCGGATGTCTATACATTGTTCTTAAAGGAACTGATCCTCGCGTATCAGGGACAGGGGATGAGCGAGGAGGAGGCGCGGGCGCTTGCCGGGGAAAACCTCGTCATGACGCAGGTGCCGATGCTTCCCGCAAGCGCGGATTTAACCGAGGAGGATCCGGAACTCATTCCGTTAAAAACAATGGGCGGCGTGAACGGCTACGGGATCAGCGCTTACACGAAGGCACCGAATGCATGCCTTGCATTCGTCGAATTTGCAACGAGCTATGACATGGTCATGCGAAGATGCGAGATGCTTGGAATCGCACCCGCCAGAAGCGATGTGGCGTCACAGAGGGGCGGAACTTCGGAGATGATCTATCAGAACTTAGAGGAGGGCAATGTGGTGCTCATGCCGTCCATCACCGAAGTCGATCAGATCTGGACACCGGCGCAGTCCTTTTTCTCCGACCTTGCGAAAGATGCATTCCGCGAGCCGGGCGAGCTGAAGTACGACGATCCGGATAAACTGAAAGCCGGGCTCACGCAGGTAGACACACAGATTTACGACGCGATTTTCACGCTCTCAGGAAATTAGTATGAGGAGGGAATCCATTTTGAATCAGAAAAAAATACGGAAAGAGGGCGTGATGCAGCTTCTCTTACACGGCGGCAAGAACGTTCGTGCAAGCATGTGCCTGATGGGCTTAGGACAGCTTTTGTACGGACAGATCGGAAAAGGACTTTTATATCTTTCGGTTCTTGCGCTGGCGGTCTTCTATTTTGTGCAAAGAGGATTTGCGGACATTGCGGGACTCATAACGCTTGGGACAAAGGAGGCGGATACCTGGCTCGGCATCGAGGGGGACAATTCGGTCGTCATGCTGCTTATGGGAATTCTCTCCGTGATCGCAGCCCTGTGTCTCTTAGTCTGCTATCTGTCCAATGTGAAGGACGCATATGAGACGCAGAAAATTTGTGAAAAGGGCGGGAAACCGGCATCCTTCCGCGAAGATTTAAAACAGTTTTTGGACAAAAAATTTTATAAGACGGTTCTGTTCCTGCCGATCCTTGGTGTGTGCGTTTTTAATATTCTCCCGATCATCTTTATGATCGCGATCGCCTTTACCAATTACGGCGGAACGATCGTGCCGCCGAAGCTGGTCGATTGGGTCGGCGGAAGCAATTTTGTGAAGCTGGCAACGCTTTCGCAGTTCTCACCGACCTTTTTGAAGATCTTAAGCTGGAATATCATTTGGGCGATCCTGTCAACTGCGCTCAACTATTTTGCGGGGTTGGGGCTTGCGCTTTTATTAAACAAGGATTGTGTGAAGGGGAAAGCGCTTTGGCGCGCTTTTCCGGTGCTCGCCTATGCGGTTCCGGGATTCATCACCCTGCTCGGTTTCAAATTTATGTTTTCCTACGGCGGGCCGATCAATCAGATCATTACGGGAATGGGGCAGAAGGCAGTCGGCTTTCTCGATATTGACGCGAAATGGATCGCGCGGCTGATCGGGTTGTTGGTCAACGCTTGGATCAGCGTGCCTTCGATCATGCTGTTGGCGACAGGACTTCTGTCAAACCGGGATGCGAGCCAGATGGAATCGGCAAAAATAGACGGAGCGAATGCGTTCCAGCAGTTTCGGCATATCACGCTGCCCTTTGTGCTCTTTTCCACCACGCCGGTCCTGATTTCCCAGTTTATCGGCAACTTTAATAACTTCGGTATCTTTTTCTTCCTGCGGGGCGGATTATACATAGACGGGTATTTTCTTGCCAGCGATACCGACCTGCTCATCAACTGGCTGTATAATCTTTCCATCAACAACAATTATTACAGCATAGGCGCAACGATCAGCTTAGTCATCTTCGTGATCACGTCGCTGATCTCCCTGTCGATCTATACGGGAAGCGCGTCATACAGAGAGGAGGATACCTTCCGATGAAAAGTACGAAGACTTTACGGGTCATGGATACGGTGGTCACGCATGTCATTCTGATCGCGGTCTGCTTTGTGTTTCTCTTTCCGTGCCTATGGCTGATATTGGCGTCCTTCAGTAAGTCGGGCTCCATTTATTCCTTTGACGGCTTCTTTCCGAGCGAATACAGTCTGGATACGTTTAAGATGCTTTTTACGGACACGGATATGTATAATTATCCGAGATGGTTTCGCAATACCCTGTTTATCGCTTCCATGAGCTGTCTGATCGGAACCTTTTTGGTCATACTGACCGCTTATACGATGTCCCGGTTTCAGTTCCGCGGCAGAAAAACAATTATGAAGACGACGCTTGTGCTTGGCATGTTCCCTTCCTTTATGGGAATGATCGCGGTATACATCATCATGACGCAGTTCGGACTCATCAATAAGATGTGGGGACTGATCCTGATCTACAGCTCCGGCGCGCCGATGGGGTATCTGACGCAGAAAGGCTTTTTTGACACGATACCGGGCTCCATCGACGAAGCGGCGCGGATTGACGGCGCGACGAATTTTCAGGTGTTCTTAAAGATCAACCTTCCGATCTCCATGCCGATCATCGTTTACACGGCGCTTACAAGCTTTGTTTTTCCGTGGAGCGATTTCATTCTGCCGAAGCTCTTGTTAAAAGAGAAAGACTTATATACGGTGGCGGTCGGCTTAATGAGTCTCGGGGAGACGGAATTTGCACGATTCGCGGCAGGCTCCGTGTTCATCGCGGTGCCCATCGTCATTCTTTATTTCTGCCTGATGCGCTTCCTTGTAGACGGGATGACGGCAGGAGCCGTGAAAGGATAAATTTTTATCAAGCTGTGATGAAAAGATATCATAACGATCAGACATGCAGTCCGGTGTAATGGCGCTCTGACGCCGCCGGTGCTTACATGCCGTATTTTGGCATGTTATGCACCGCTGCGGGCGGAAGGCAGCGAGAGTGTGCCATGCACCGGACTGCATGTTTCTTATTATTCATTCTTTTTTTCCCGCGGTACTTGATTCTGCGCGCGCACTTATACTATAATAGTGGTAATTGTTTTATTATCGAACGAATACGGCAGCATAGAAAGCCGATGTGAATGGGGGACAGCAGAATGAAAAAATTAGAAGATTATGTGGTGAGCATTCCCGATTTTCCGGAGGAGGGGATCATTTTTCGCGACATCACAAGCGTGTTGCAGGATGCGGAGGGGTTACAGCTTGCCGTTGACACGATGCAGGAGCTTGTGAAGGATCTGGAGTTTGATGTGGTAGTCGGCGCGGAGTCGCGCGGATTTATTTTTGGAACGCCAATCGCCTATAATCAGAAAAAACCGTTTATTTTAATCCGAAAAAAGGGAAAACTTCCGAGAGAGACGGTTTCCATCGATTACGAGCTGGAATACGGGACGGCGACGATCGAAATGCATAAGGATTCCATTCAGAAAGGTCAGAAAGTGCTGATCGTAGATGATCTGATCGCGACGGGCGGCACGACAGAGGCTATGATCAAGCTGGTGGAGCAGCTTGGCGGTGAGGTTGTCGGCGTTGTTGTTATGATGGAGCTTGCCGGCTTAAAAGGCAGGGAGCGGATTTCAGGGTATCGTTTGGATTCTGCGATCTGTTATGAAGGAAAATAAAATACCCCGCTGCAAGCAACGGGGTATTTGACCTTCGCGGCATTCGCCAAATGGATGCTGACGCATCCGCTTGGCTCATTGCCCGCGGGAATAAACGAGTTTCGACAGTGCGAAGCTGATGGATAACGGCAGCAGGTGAGAGAATGACAGAAGAAAACAAGCAGGCATTACAAAAAAATGAAGATCTGGTCCGTGTCGGCGTAGTATCCTTAGAGGGATACGCCGACATGGAGAAGAAATCGGAGCTGGTGATCGACGACGGGCGTATTGAGGCTGTGAGAGAATTTCAAAGCCCGGAGGAGCTTTACGAGGGCCTTCTTGAGCGCATTCGCAAGTATCATCCGACAACGGACTGCTCCATGATCGAGCATGCTTATCAGGTCGCTTATGAGGCGCATAAAGACCAGACGAGAAAATCGGGGGAGCCTTATATCATTCATCCGCTGTGTGTGTCGATCGCTCTTGCAGATTTAGAGATGGACAAGGAGACGATCGCGGCAGGGCTTTTACATGACGTCATAGAGGATACCGATTATACCTATGAAGACATTCAGCGCATGTTTGGGGAGGACGTCGCGCTTCTTGTTGACGGGGTGACGAAGCTCGATAAGCTCAAATATAAGGGCGGCAGCGGGGATAAGATCGATCTGCAGGCGGAAAATCTGCGGAAAATGTTTCTTGCGATGGCGAAGGACATCCGCGTCATCATCATTAAGCTTGCCGACCGTCTTCACAATATGCGTACGCTGGAATATCAGAAGCCGGACAAACAGCAGGCAATTGCACGCGAAACGTTGGACATCTATGCGCCGATCGCGCAGCGCCTCGGCATTTCCAAGGTGAAGGTTGAGCTGGACGATCTCTCTTTAAAATACCTTGAGCCGGATATTTATTACGATCTGGTAGATAAGATCGCCATTCGTAAGAATGTGCGTGAAAAATATATTCAAACAATCGTTGACGAAGTCAGCGAACATATCCGCAACGCCGGGATCAAAGCTCAGATTGACGGGCGTGTCAAGCATTTTTTCAGTATTTACAAAAAAATGAAAAACCAGAACAAGACGATCGATCAGATTTACGACCTGTTTGCTGTCAGGATCATTGTCGATTCCGTGAAGGACTGTTATGCTGCGCTCGGTGTGATCCATGAAATGTATAAGCCGATACCGGGGCGTTTTAAGGACTATATTGCGGTTCCAAAGGGGAATATGTATCAATCGCTCCATACGACGCTGATCGGGAAAAGCGGAACGCCGTTTGAGATTCAGATCCGCACGTTTGAGATGCATAAGGCGGCGGAGTACGGTATCGCGGCGCACTGGAAATATAAGGTTGCCTCGGACGGGAAGCAGATTGACGATTCCGAGCAGGAAAAGCTGACGTGGCTGCGGCAGATATTGGAATGGCAGCGCGACATGTCTGATAATAAGGAATTTATGAATCTGCTCAAGAGCGATTTGGACCTTTTTTCGGACAATGTATACTGCTTTACGCCGACGGGAGACGTCAAGAGCCTGCCTGCCGGTTCGACGCCGATCGATTTTGCATACAGCGTACACAGTGCGGTCGGTAATCGCATGACCGGCGCACGTGTCAACGAGCAGCTCGTGACGATCGATTATGAGCTGAAAAACGGCGATCGTGTCGAGATCCTGACATCGCAAAACTCAAAGGGGCCAAGCAGGGACTGGCTGGGTATCGTAAAGAGCACGCAGGCAAAAAACAAGATCAACCAGTGGTTTAAGAGTCAGTTAAAGGATGATAATATCATCAAGGGCAAGGAGCTGATCATGAGCTACTGTAAGGCGCGCTCCTTAAATACAAGCAACCTCATGAGACCCGAATATATGGAACGCATTATGCGCAAATACGGATTCCAGGATTGGGATTCCGTGCTTGCGGCGATCGGGCACGGGGGCTTGAAGGAAGGTTATATCGTCAACCGGATGCAGGAGATGTATGATGCCGATCACAAAAAGACGATGAGTGATGCGGAAATCTTAGAAGAAATCCGGGCGAATAATGAGCAGAGCGCGGCAAGACCACAGATACAGAGCAAGGGAAAGAGCGCGATCGTCGTCAAGGGCATCCATGACGTCGCGGTTCGTTTTTCCAAGTGCTGCTCTCCGGTACCGGGCGACGAGATCGTCGGGTTTGTCACAAGGGGACGCGGCGTGTCCATACACCGGACAGACTGTGTGAACGTGCTGAATCTGCCGGAGATCGAGCGGCAGCGGCTGATCGACGCGGAATGGCAGGGCGTGGAGGAGCAGGGCGGTTCTTATTTGGCGGAGATCGTCATTTATGCGACAAACCGGAGCGGATTTCTTGCAGATGTCTCACGCGCACTGACGGAGCGTAACATTGATATCCGCACGCTGAACACGCGCACGAGTAAAACAGGAAGAGTGACGATGGAAATATCGTTTGATGTCTCAAGCCGTGATGAGTTAAACCGGATCACGGATAAGCTGAGAACGATCCCGAATGTGATAGATGTGGAGAGGACAAGGTCATGACATTGAAGATCGGCAGGATGGTGATAGGCGCCGTCCAGACAAATTGTTATTTTGTATATGATGAGGAGCAGCAAGGTGCGGAGAAGGATGCGATCGTGTTTGATGCGGCGGATCAGGGCGCAACGATCTATGAGCGTCTGAAAGCAAAGGGATTCCGTGTGGCAGGTATTCTGCTGACGCATGCGCATTTCGACCATATCTGGGGCGTACAGGAGCTGCGCGCAAGATCGGGGGCAAAGGTTTATGCTTATGAGGGGGAGCGTCCTCTATGCGAGAGCGCGGACTTAAACGTGTCCGCGGATGTGGGCAGGGCATGTACGGTAAAACCGAATCAGTACGTAAAAGACGGTGAGGAGATCACGATCGCGGGCATGACCTGTAAAGTGATCGCGACACCCGGGCATACGATCGGAAGCTGCTGCTATTATTTTGAGGAGGCGGGCATACTCCTCAGCGGCGATACGCTGTTTGAGGAATCAGTCGGAAGAAGCGATCTTCCGACGGGAAGCACCGGGGAACTTGTCCGCTCCGTAAAAGAAAAGCTGTTTGTACTGCCGGATGACACAAAGGTTTATCCGGGACACGGCGATGCGACGACGATCGGACATGAGAAGCAGTACAATCCGTTTTGCGCATAGGGTGCGGGAAATCGGGAGTACATGTTTATTCGATCGGAGATTTTAAACCCGAAAAAATCATGGAGAAAATATTTATGAAAAAAATAATAAAAAAGGTTTTGTCCGTATTCGCAGTTATCGTGTTTCCCGCATTGGTCTTAAGCTTATCGGCCTGCGGCAAACATGAAAGCAATACGGAAACAAAATCCCTGTATGCGCAAGGTCTGGAAATTGTTCAGCTTATGACGGAAATGACGCAATATGCAGATGTCTTCTATACCGGGAGCAGCGAAGTGCAGTCTGTTGCTCAAAAGATTGGAACCGGAGACTATACAACCCCGAAAGCGGTGTATGCGATTTCCATTTCGGATGAAAGCGTTGCTGTGATGGCAGAACTAATGGGTCTGGGTCTCGATCGTGCTTCTGAAGAATTAAAGTCATACTTTATGCAGAGAGTTCTCAGCTCTATGATAGGGCAGATCAATGCCAGGGGCGGTGCTGACAAGTTGGCTGCAGCCAGTATATGTTCGGTTGGGAAAACTTTTGTAAATGAGAATGTGAATGAAAATGTCATTTATCTGTATACATATGAGAATGCGGTTCCGGCAGCCGTGACCTTCATTGTCGGCGAAGATCATGCAATTTCTGCAAGCGGTGTTTTTGTGATATGTGATGAATTTACCTTTGACTCGGCAGATGAGATCAAATCCCTTTTTCAGGGCATTCATGTCGAAGTAACCGAGGTCTTTCCGGAAACATGAGCCATGAACATGGGTGTGAATAGCTAGAAGTTTTAGAATAAGAGCAGGGAGAGCAGTTCCTAAAAAGGGAGTTATTGCAAACAGGACGGAACGAAAAGGGGCCAGAGATCATGCGGCAGGTTTTGGCGGTTTCCTGTAACAGGGAAAATTTCGAATATGATATCCATGCGTTGGTGCAGTCGTTTTATCCGATGATGCAGGTGAAGGTGCTGCTGCCTGAAAAATGGGAGGAGCAGGGCGTTTCGGCAGATATTGTCGTCTCGATTTCGAACGGCAGGGCGCAGATGGTTTTCCGAATGCGGGATGGAGAGGATTTCGCTTCGGGCAGGGGGCAGGCTGACGGTTATCCCGGCACATTGCTGAAAGCGACGAAGGAGCAGGCGGAAGTTTCACGCGAGTATGTTACGCCTCTGCCTGTAGAAAAAGAGAAGGCAAAGGCAGCGTTCAAGCACTTTCTCTACGAGACCCTTTGTGCGGAAACGAAAATGACGCTGCCATGGGGCAACTTAACGGGCATTCGTCCGACCAAGCTTGCCATGGAATGGATCGAGCGGGGGGCGTCCGGGGAGGACGTCGTTCTTTTTTTGCAAAAAGAGCATTATGTCTCTCCTGAGAAGGCGGCGCTCTGTCTTGATATTGCGATACGTGAAAAGAGTATTTTAGAGCAGCTTGACGGAGAAAACGGCTACAGTCTGTACATCGGAATCCCGTTTTGCCCAACGACCTGCCTGTACTGTTCATTTACCTCCTATCCGGTAAGCGTGTGGGAGAAGCGGATGGACGAATACCTTGATTGTCTGTGTAAGGAAATTGATTATGTGAGGGAAGCGTTCGGGGGAAAAGCGCCGGAGACACTTTACATCGGCGGCGGTACGCCGACCAGTCTTTCCCCGGAGCGTTTGGAGCGCCTGCTTCAGAAGCTGGAGGAGACGTTTCCGCTTAAAGACGTAAAGGAGTTTACTGTTGAAGCCGGGCGGGCCGACAGCATTACGAGAGAGAAGCTGCAGGTCATCAAGCGCCATCATGTGACACGGATTTCCGTCAATCCGCAGACGATGAAGGAGGAAACGCTGCGCATCATCGGCAGAAGGCACACCGCAGCGCAGGTGCGCGAGGCGTTTGTCATGGCGCGTGAGGAGGGCTTTGACAATATTAATATGGATCTCATCCTCGGTCTGCCGGGAGAGAATGCGGAAGATGTCGCGCGGACGATCGGGGCGGTGAGGGAATTAGCGCCGGACAGTCTCACAGTGCATTCGCTTGCCTTAAAGCGCGCGTCGCGGCTGAATCAGTGGATCGAGGAAAACGGGATCGAGACGCTTTGCAACACGGATGAGACCATGGCGATCGCCGCCGCAGGCGCAAAGGAAATGGGGATGGCGCCGTATTATTTATACCGCCAGAAGAACATGTCCGGCAATTTCGAGAATACCGGATATGCGAAGCCGGGAAAAAACGGCATCTACAATATTTTGATCATGGAGGAGAAACAGACCATCGTGGCATTGGGGGCCGGTTCGATCTCGAAGCGGGTGTATCCTGACGGGCGGATCGAGCGGTGCGAAAATGTGAAGGATGTGGCTCTCTATATAGAAAAAATCGACGAAATGATCGAGCGGAAGCGGAAATTATTATGTGATGAATAAGTCGAATTTTCGCGGTACATCAATAAAAAAGCAGGAGCAGGTACGAATCAACATCGTTCCTGCTCCTGTTCTGCGATTGATCAAAAGGTGCTATTCCAGAAATTCAACACTGCCATCCACAATGTTATACCTGGCGCCGATAATTCTGATCTTGCCTTCCGATTCCAATTGACTGAGAATGGTACTTGTGCGCAGCTTCTCAATCGTATTTTGAATATTGAGATACTCTGCCATTGTAGCAATCGCACTTTCCTCTGTTTCTGTCTTTTTAGCTTCTTCGACAGATGGGGCGATCTCCTCGACGATATTCTGTATAAAGCCTTCCGCTTCACCACTGACTGCGGCGCTTACCGCACCGCAATTTGAGTGTCCCATAACCACGATCAATGGGGCTCCCAAATGCTCTGCGCCATATTCCACGCTGCCGATTTCAAATTCACCCACTACATTACCGGCGGTACGAATCGTAAAAAGCTCGCCCATCGTCGTATGAAACAAAACCTCCGGAGCGACACGGGAGTCAGAACAGGTAATCACAACTGCGTAGGGAGCCTGCCCATTTTCTGCCAGATCAGCACGAAGTTCCGCAGTATTACCTGAAATAAATTCCTCATTACCCGTCTTTAATTCTTGTAATGCTTCCTCTGCGGAAGCAACTGTGATGCGTTTTGGCTCTGAAGTCCTGTCAGAGCTTGCGCAGCCTGCGAAAGCAGATAGTAAAGCAGCGCATAACATGAAACTGTAACATTTCTTTCTCATTGTGATCCTCGTTTCTATCTTGTATTTTATTGATCTTCATTTCTCCCTCTGAAAAATTGCCGACACACCTGCCCCCGCAACAGCAGCCACCAACGTCCAGACAGCCGCATCGATCGGAAAGCACAGGATCGAAAGCAGCACCACCGCCACAGGCTTTTTCATCATATAACCAAGCAATGCCGATGTCACTACCGTCGCGGCAAACACAGGCTCTACGGAACAGAAGATACCCATTCCATACCCAATGCTCACCCCAGCGAAAATAACAGGGAAAAAATGTCCTCCCTTCCATCCACTCTGTATGCAGACATTGGTAAGAAAAATTTTTCCGATTCCAATGCCGATCAACAGGATAGGCGTATATTCCATATATGTCTCAGCCAGCACCTCCATCTGTGTCTCCCCTGAGAACATACTAAATGGCACAAACATGCCAAAAATACCTAAACAGATTCCGCCTAAAACAGCGCAGACGATCACACCGCATTTTTCTTTCAGCACATCAAAGAAGCGGCTGTTTGCTGCATGAAAAATGGTGTAAAACATTCCTGCCGCAATTCCCGCAGGGATTAACAGAATAACAGAAAAACGCTCCCTGTTGCCAATGTCACAGGTAGGCAGTCTCGGAAGACCGTCCCCGCCGCCAAATAATAAGCCAAGCAGCATAAAAGCCCCAAAGCCGCCTAAAATTGCCGTAATATACGTTACCATTTTCACTGTTTTACTGAATTCTGCGGAAGTATCCGTTTCTTCTATCGAATAACTATAGCCAAATAAGGGTGAGCGAAAAATGACACCCAGAGAAGCGCCCAGCCCGATGTTGGATAACTCCTCCATATGTTTCCCTGCATAGCGGAATTTACTGCCGGCCCAGAAGCACAGCCCCGCAATAATTCCCGTCAGCCCGGCTTCCGGTCCAAGGCTTGCGCCAAAAATCAGCGGCAGCAGGGCGGCTATCGTGCGAATTGCCAAATGATCGCAGGGATATTTTCCCTCCTTCTTGATCGTTGCCATTACCACTTCCATGTTGTCCGGAGAGGCGTGAAACAGTTTCTCATACACGCCAATAACCACCCCTCCCAAAATACAAACCACGAGAACAAAGCAGGGGATAGGCACCTGCTTCGGCAAGACGGTAAACAAAAGCTCCTGCCCGATTCCCATAATCTTCAAAAAAACCCATATAAAAGCACCGATCACTCCGCCGATACACACAGCAAAAAATAAAAACCGAATCCGCTTTCCCATCGTATGTTTATCCCTTCATTTCCTTTTACCTTCATTCATTTCAGCCTGGTTCTGTTTTATTTCAACTTAGCTTCAATTCCCTGATAGACCTTCTTCATTGTCATACCCTGCACGATCGTCGTAAAGAACACAATTGCGTAAGTCCCTCCCAGCACAATATGATAAATTCCGGTCGGCAGCATATCCTGTGTGCTCATGGCAAGGGCAACTGACAAGCCGCCCCTTAAACCGCCCCATGTCAATAGTTTCGTAAAGCTTAGCTTGTCATAGCCATCCGGCAGTTTTCCCGCAAGAAGAGACGCTGTCCCCACGCTGCAAAAACGCCCGATCAGGTTGAAGATCACTACCAGTACAGACACGATAAGCACCTTGGACATTTGCAAAATATGCAGGAAGCCTAAGCCCAGCAGAACATATAGAACAGAATTGAGCAGATTATCTAAAATTTCCCAAAACGTATCAAACTCCTTTAACTCCATCACATGATCCTTGCTTGCCTGCAGGTTGCGCTGTGCAGAAAACATCACGCCACAGACTACGGAAGCGATTGCTCCAGAAAATCCGAAATATTCACAAGCCACATACGACAGGGAAACTGCCAGCAGGCTTGTGTAAATCTGCCTCGGCGTGTCCTTTGTCCTCTTAAATACTTGAAAGCATAGCAAGCTGACGACAAGTCCAACGGCTACTGCACCAAATAACTCGCGGAACATAACGACAAAGAAGCCACCCGCCTCCTCCGCAGTGACCAGACTGGAAAAACAGACGAATAATGCAACGCCCACGCCGTCGTTGAGCAGGGATTCTCCTTCTATAATGAAGCCAATCTGCTTCGGAAGGTTGAATTTTTTCAAAATGCTGGTAGCAGCAATAGGGTCTGTCGGCGCGGTAATACTGCCAAACATCAGACACACCGGTAAGGAAATTCCTAACCCCAGAAGCAGGGAAGCCCCATAAAACAGCAGCCCATAAAATACTGCGCCCAAAAGAGTAGCCCCGATTGCTAACAGGCTGACTATTTTTGCGTGTTTCTTAAAATGCAGCAGCTCCATATGGCAGGAGCCCGCAAACAGCATAAAGCACAAGAACCCATCCATCAGGAAGGCATCAAGATTAATTCTTCCGATCCCTTCTACAAATTTCCGAACCGGCTCCACGCCTAAGAAATTTCCCACGACCACGCATCCAAACCCTATGATGACTGAAAAAAGCATCAGTGCAATTTCATAAGTAAATTTCGTGATCTTTTCATTGAAATACCCCAATATTACCACAAAAAGCAGTAATCCCACTACGATAACCAAAAAATTATCCATGCTATTTTACCTCATTTTTTTGTTGATATAGAACCATTCGTGCATCCATAAACCAATAGGTCTTCCTCTGACTTCCCTCTGTGGCTAAAGTTCTGATTGCGAATCGGATTCTTCCGCCGCTTCGTCTGCTTCACCCTCCGAAATTGTTTCAGGAATTTCGGAATTGGAATGCGGGCGTCTTCGCCGGAGATCGTTATGTCTGTTTTTGTCTTTCCATGGCGATTCCTGCTTTTCCTGGGAGACGTTTGAATGATCGGCCGGGACATCTTCCCGGGCGCGCTGGTCTAACATAAACTGCAATTCGCTGCAGAGCTGGCGTTCTTTGGATTTCTTTCGAAGAAGCCGGTTGTTCAGCGTATCGATGCGTTTCCCGATGGTATCTTGTCTTTCTTCCGGGAGAAGCTGCCGGTCTGTCTGTTTGGATTCCGATGATAAAGAGTCCCTCTGCTCCGATTTGAGGAATTCCAATTCCATGAGTTCCGATTCCTGGTCCAGAAAACCGAACGCGTCTTCTAAGGTCTGATGTCCCCGCCTGTGAAGAAGCTCTTTCATGTTTTTTAGGAGTTCTGCACTCTTTTTACGTCCTGTCATATCGAAAAAAAGAGCCTGGCTGCGGAGAGGAACCTCAGAGGAAAACAAATTTTTTTTGTTGTAGTGTCCGATTTTTTTCATGTTTTGGCGGTCCAGATGCTTTTCTTTTTCTGTATGGACAGGAGTACCCGGAGCTTCAAAAGCCTCCACGGCAAAGCCCTCTCGGTTGTCCTCGCTTTTGTTATCTTTTTTGAGATAGCGGAGAGTCCCATAGGAATTTGTCAAACGGTAAGCCTCGTTGTCCGTTTGAAGATTTTTCTCTTTTTTGTTTTCTGAAGCTTCTCTGTGCAGAATGGCCTGTCCGGAATCCCAGCGTTTTTTTTTCTGTTCTTCTTCAAAATAAATACCCATATTCTCCATATTCGTCACGACTGAGCTTTTTACCGCTTTTTTCCAGTTCATGACTTAATCCTTTCAGTATCAGCTCCATGGTAAGGATTGGTCTTTCGGCTTCCGCTGCCAGAAAGCCGGCGTAGATCAACGCATTTTTGATCATGCTGCCGGATAGTTCAAACTGTTGCGCCAGAAAGCAGAAATCAATTTCGTCAGAGATCGGAAGCTTTGCGGGAATCATTGACTGCCACATCTTAAGGCGCATGTCGGCATTAGGCATCGGAAAACTGATAATGTCGCTGACCCGGCGTCGGAATGCGTTGTCGAAATTTTGCAGGTAATTGGTTGCAAGGATGCTTACGCCATCATATTCTTCCATTTTCTGCAGTAAAAAAGCAATCTCCATATTGCTGTATTTGTCATTAGATTCTTTGACCTCCG
>CAZZNE010000016.1:69467-87858 GCA_964655525.1 uncultured Clostridium sp. | reverse complement strand
TCCTTCTCAGCAATGGTATTGTCCTTCTCGGCAATGGTATTGTCCTTCTCAGCAATGGTATTGTCCTTCTCAGCAATGGCATTGTCTTTTTCGGCAATCGCCTTTTCTTTTTCCGCAAGAGTTTTCTCCGCGTCAACAAGCTGTTCCTTTATCTTCTCCCAGTGCTTCCGCTCAGCAGCAGCCTCCTGCATGCGCAGACACTGTTCGGCGACCTCCCGGTTCTCGGAGAGCAGATAGAGGGCGTCGGATACTTTTTCAAATATGGAATCTTCTTCGGCTAACATTTGATACTCCTCCCATGTTCTGGCTTTGAAGGCGGCAGCCCATCGGGTAAGACCGGCATGCCTGTCGTGTTCGGTTGCGAGCGCTGTCTGTGTCAGGTTGAGCACGGACAGACGGAGTTTATCGCTGAATATTTCGTGTGTTGCTTCGTTGATCATAAAATAGTGGCTGTAAAACTGCTTCTGCACATGGGGCAGACTGAAATTCAGGATGCCGATGTGGTGTGCCGGTTTTACGTCCGGATAGAGAGAGCCTGTTTCAAGGTTATTAAAAGCGCGGCACAGATAGTACAGGGAGCGTTCCGGCCAGTCTCCCCCGTTCTTCATCTGCATTTCCAGATTAATGAGACGGCAGTCGTTTAAGACAAGCCGGATGTCGAGGAAGGTGTCCTTATCCCTGATGGTGGCGCCGAGAACAAGGGCATTCGTGATGGTGACAGAGCAGATGTCCTGGGGGTTTAAGTCAAGCAGGCTGCATAACAGGGAGCGCAGAACGGATTCATCCGTCTGAAGCACTGCTTTGAACAGATAGTCGTTGGTGAGTGAAAACGGCAGTTTCCCGCTGCGTCTGGATAAAGGAAGATATGGGGACGGGGGAAGCAGGGTGAGAAAAGAAGTGATCTGGGACATGGAAGTCCTCCTTTCGTGATGGGATAAGAGACCGGCCGGAAAGTCGTATCCGGACCGTTGGTTATTGCATATCAAGGGAATAGGAGATTCTATGATACACAAAGAAACAGAAGTGAAAAAAGAATGCGGCGCAGCCGCATGTGAGGGAACCCACAGCCGTGTGTCCGTGTCACGGACAATTGCGTTAAGACAAGTGTAGCAGAGTATGAACAGGGTGGCAATATGCATTTTTCACAAAGAATTGGAAGAAAAAAAACAGGATAAAAGGCGATAAAGTTCGGCATTCTACACAAAAAAATCGGCGGAGATTCGTGAAAAAGGAAAACTTATGGCGCTCGTTTTCTTTTTTTGATGCTTTATGTTGAAGTCACATTTTTATGATATATGGAAAAAATTCATAATCCCGCTTGACATGTAATATTATATGCCGTATAGTATTATCACAACAATATTATACGATATATAATATTGCATGAGCGTATAAGATAAGTAGCACTGTTTTGATTATTACGAAACACGACCGGCGTGCTGCAATCTGCTGCTGGGATTGTGTTTCGCAAACACTTACCATTGTGTGCCATCATTTGTGTGGGAAGGAGGAAAACACATGGTCTTTAACACGGGCGCGGCGCTGCTCGATGCGATCGTGCTGGCGCTGGCTGCGAGGGATGACGAGGGGACTTATGGCTACAAGATCACACAGGATGTGCGTCAGGCAATTGAATTGTCCGAGTCAACGCTGTATCCGGTGCTTCGCAGGCTTCAGAGGGATGACTGCCTTTTGGCGTATGATAAAGAGTTTGCCGGCAGAAACCGGCGATACTATCGAATTACGGACATTGGCAGGGCGAAGCTGCACTGGTATGAATTAGAATGGAAAAGCTATGCGGAAAAAATAACAGGTTTATTTGAGGGAGGAAAGGGAGATGAATAAGGAAGCTTTTATCCGGCGGCTGCGTGAGCTTCTTGCAGGGCTTCCGCAAAATGAGGCGACGGAGGCGATACAGTATTATGAAGACTATTTTGCGGACGCAGGAGCAGAAAACGAGGCAAAGGTCATTGAAGAGCTTGGCAGTCCGGAAAAGGTGGCGGCAAATATCCGTGCAGATTTAGGAATGGAGGAAGCCGGTAACGATTATGCGGGGGATATGCCAAGCGGCGGCATGTATAGCGGAGGCGGCAGATCGGGAAGCGATGGCAATTATCATGGCGGCGATGCGGGAAGTGCACAGGATGACGGCAGCTATGGCAGAGAACGTGAAAGCGGCGGCAGAGACCGTTACGACGGATACTACGGCGACAGCAGTCGTTATCACGACTATGCTGATCCGCCGAAGGAAAAACATACGGCACTGTGGATCGTGATTGCAATCTGCACCTGTTATCTTTGGATTCCCTTGTTGTTTGTGGCGTTGATCTTAGTGTTTGTGGTGATCATTGTGGCCTGTGCATTGAGCTTTGCGTTTGGTGTGACTGCCTTTGCCCTTGGCGTGGCGGCGATCGCGATGATCGGCGTGGCGATCGTCAGGATGTTCATATCGCCCGCAGGCGGTTTGGTACTCTTAGGCGGGGCACTTGTCGCTGTGGGTATGACGATTTTCTGTATGTATTTAGTGATCCGGCTGTTCGGGACGGCGATTCCCGCATTATTCAGATGGCTCGGCTCGCTTGGCAAAAAAGCACATAGAAGGAGAGGTGATGCGCGATGAGGCGGTCAACAAGAAAATGGCTGACCTTGGCGGGCTGCATGGTTGCGGCAGGACTTTTGATCTTTGCCATCGGATTCAGTATGGGCGGTTTGCATAAGGTGAGAGATTGGCTCGAAAACGGAGAGCTGTCGTGGAATTTCGGATTTCATATATGGAGCTTGGGAGATTCTGTGAAATTCAATGACAGGTATCCCGTCTATGAAGGGACGGTGGGTAGGACAAAGATAGAGGGTGCCGCACAGATTGAGTGCCTGAACTTTGATGTCGGGGGAAGCCGGGTAGTGATCAGAACGTCGGAGGACGGCGGCTATTGGTTTTCGAGCGATAATGCTAAAAAGTATCAGTGTTATGAAGATAACGGCAGACTGGAACTGCGTGTAAAAGGCGGTTCATGGGTCGCAAACCACAGCGACGAGCATGTGATCACGCTTTGGATACCGAAAGAGCTGTCTTACCGCGAGATTGATCTGGAAATCGGAGGCGGTATACTGGAAGCGGATATGCTTGCAGGTACAGATATTTCCATTGAGGCCGGTGCAGGCAGCATCGAGGCGGATACGCTTACAGGCGACCGGATCAGTTTGGAATTAGGTGCAGGAGAAATCACAGTGCGAAGCGCAGAGGCGGATCAATTTTCGGTTGAGATCGGCGCAGGTGAGGTCACGATTACGTCGCTTTCTTCCCGAACGCTTAAAGTGGACGTTGGCGCAGGTCAGATCACTTTGGAAGAAAGTGCCGTGCAGGACGCCGATATTTCCGTAAGCATGGGACAGATCCGGTATCAGGGAACGATTGCGGGAGACTTGGATGCGGACTGCTCTATGGGGCAGATTGATCTGGAATTGACCGGATATATGAAGGATCACAATTATGAGGTCAACTGCGCTATGGGAGAGGTCAATTTGGACGGGGAATCCGTCAGCGGATTGGCAGGCACACGTAAGATCAGTTTTGACGCAGCAAGCGATTTTGAAATAGATTGCAGTATGGGCGGTATCAGCGTGATATTCAAGGAGCCATAAAACGAGCCGCCTGAAAAGACGCCCGTTTCAGAAACAGTCTGCAGTTAGAAAGAGGAAGCAGATCTGTTTGTGAAACGGGCGTTTTTTTGTTCCGCTGTCAAAATTTCGGGAATTTCCAATGCAAATCTGTGCGCATCCACCGGAGGCGCCGGAGAAACAAGGATGTAATCAGTGTTTCCCCAGAGAAGAAACTATGCTATAGTATAAATAAACTGTGAGTTCACATAGCAAAGACTTCTGAGTTGACAGGAATTGAACGCGAAATGGGGAGAGAGGGGGTGGTGCACCATGGTTTCACTGGAGAATATTGCTGATTTTTACTCAAAATACAAGAAGAATCTGGAAGCGGAATCCGAGATTGTCAATGAGCTGTTATTTGCGCAGGATCAGGAGATATGGGTTGAAAAGCTAAAAAGAAAAAGCCGGTCCATGCGGTATCTGTACATTGAGAACGAGGCACTTCTGAATTTGTATGTCCGTCCTTTTTTGGATGAGAATGCCTTAAATGATAAGCTGGCGGCGGAGTTTCTTCATCAGGTGCGTGAGGCAGAAAAAGAATCCTGTGAGGATGATCTGGCATTTCGGGAGGTGGCGGAAACACTTGTGCGTTATTATAAACGGAAATATGACGAGTCGGGAAAACGCGATAAGCAGGCGTTTGGCGGTTATATATGGGCGTGCAGTCTGCTTGGCGGCTATTATAACCGTGGCTTTGAGAAGAGTGACGGTAATGCGAGCCTTGCCTGCTTCGGCGAGGTGAAAAAGCTGCGTGCGCATTACTTTGAAATAGAGGATTTTGAGCTGCGCAGACGCATCATTTATTCCTTTTATAATTACGTGATGGTAAGTCTGAATTTTGCGCTTGTTGATGTGAACGACCTCATGAAACTGTTGGATGAGGCGATTTCTTTTTATGAAGATAAAAAAGTACGTGCGCTGGACGGCGGGCATTTTGACTTTGATGCGCTCTGCCGGCAATTAAAGTGTAATACGGTCGGCAACTTCCTTGCAAATCATGAACGCAGGGATCTGACGCGGGACATTTTGATACGATGCAGGGAAGTGCTTGGGAACTGCTATGAAGAGCAGCTTGAGGAAAAGTCAAATCCCTATGAAATGGAGGCTGGTATCTACTGCGGTTACAGACGCTGCCTGTTTTTTCTTGGGGAAATTGACTGTACGGAATACATAGAGGATTATAAACGGTTTTGCGATTATGTGATCGAACATGATACGTTTGATGCGCGGACGGAGCGTGATTTTTGGAACAGCCGTCTGTTTCAGGTTGCCAATGAGCATTTGCCTGCTATTATTAACGCGATATCGGAATATGCGGACGAATATCATGGAGATCGGATTGTCAGAGATGCTTGCGTTGCGCAGTATTTGAATGTGCTTCGCCGACTGCCGCGCGCGGGCGGGGCGAACTTTGTCAATGATGTGGTATCGGAATCGCTGCTTTCCATTTTGAATCGATTGTCCGACAAAGAAATTGATTTTTCATTTTTTATCCGCTCGACAATATGGCGGGATGAGATGACATTGATCCATGAGGCGTTGGTAGGGCAGCTCGCACGTCGGGTTTTGAGGACGGTCTTTGAAGAAAGACCGGAGTTGATGATCGGCGAGCTTGGCTGCGGCTCCGTCGTGGATGTGCTGGAAAACAGGGAGCGGCTGACATCATTTGTCAGCAATGCAGCGCAGCTTTTTGATATTGGAAAAATAAAGCTTGCGGGCATTGTCGGTAAACGGTCGCGCAGGTGGACGGAGTGGGAAAAAGAAAAAATGCTCCGGCATCCGCAGTTCGGCTATGAGATGATCATGAAAGCGCCTCAGCTTGCTCCGTATGCGGATATTGTGTTGGGACATCATAAATCCTACGATGGAAAAACGGGTTATCCGCTGAACTTCGATAATACCGTGTCCAAACATCGTTTTTTTATTGAATTGATTCATATCTGTGATTTTTTGGAAGCCGAGACCGTGCAGATGGGTCATGCGAATACAAAGTCCGGTCTGTTTCGGAAGTGTCTGGACGAGCTGAAGCTTGGAAGCGGGACTCGATATCAGCCGGAGTTAGTGGAATTGATCACGGAGAATCCGGCTCTCAAAAAGGATTTATCCTATTTACTGAGTGCCGGACGAAGCCGTATTTATTATGGAATTTATCAGAGTGCGGTTCTTGACCGGAATAAAGAGGAAAATGGTGCGCAGGAGGAAGAGGCCGGGACGAATGACATGGAAGAGTCGTTCGTGATGGAGGACATTCATGCGCTTCTTATGTCGTTTGCGAATCTGCAGCATGTCGGCATTGAAATTATATCAGGCGGAGTGCGTATGTTTTATACGGACGGCTGCAATGTGGCGGGAAGGAAGCGTTATGAGGTGCAGATGGAGGGAAGCCGGGGGAAAATGGCGACTCTCGCGTTTTACACCGATGCGTGGAGCGAAACGCTTGCGCGCCATATGAATCGGCTTGCGGATACCTGTGCGCTTTTAGTGGAACAGCAGCGAAGGACGCAGGAAATTGTCAGGCACTATGAGAGCGAGAGGGAAAAGAAGGATGTGCTGTTAGATACCGTTCAGGAAAGCGGTGTGGAGAGCGACAGCGTTGTGCAGGTGCTCTCGCGCGATATTCTGCTCCTGTTACGTGTCGATATGCTGTCGGGCAGCTGCAGAGTCATGCACCGCGGCAGTCAAAGACTGTTTGGCACAATTCAGGGAGAGCGGTATGAACAGTTTTTGAAAAATCTTTCCGACATGGTATCAGAGGAGGATTGGACAGTGGCACGCCAGAAGCTTCGTCTCAATAACCTGTCAAGTACGTTCATGGAAAATGACGGTATCATGAAGCTGGAGCTGCGTGTGCGGATGAAAAAGCGATGGAATTGGATCCAGATTTCCTGTACGCAGGCGGCAGAGCGCGGCGCCGTGCCGAGCGTCATGATGGTGACAATCCGGGATATTCATGAGAGCAGGCAGCAGAGCGAACAGCTCAATCAGGCGTTAAAGGGAGCATATCAGGCTGCGGAGGACGCGAACCGCGCCAAGAGCATTTTTCTTTCTACGATGTCTCACAATATCCGTACGCCGATGAACGGTATTATGGGAATGATCGAGGTTTCGCGCAGAAATATCCAAAATACACAGGAGCTGGAAGCGTGCCTGAACAAAATGGAGGATTCGTCCCGTTATCTGCTCGGGCTGATCAACGACGTACTCGATATTTCCATGATCGAGAGCGGAAAACTGGTGTTACATGAGGACATTTTTTCAGTGAAACAATTGATGGATACGGTTGATGTGATCTGCCGGCCGAGGGCGGAGCGCAAATCGCTGATCTTTGATACGCATATTTATCCGATGACGGCGGATAAGGTCATCGGACCGTTCCTGCATCTGCGCAAGGTGTTAGTGAATCTGGTCTCAAACGCGGTCAAATATACGCCGTCCGGCGGGCGGGTACTTGTCAATGTGGAGCAGCTTCCGGCGGACAATGACGCGGAGGCATGCTATCGTTTTTCTGTGATCGATAACGGAATTGGTATTTCCCGGACATTTATCAGCAGGATATTTGAGCCGTTTACCAAGGAGGATCATTCGGCTTCCGCGGAACTGAACGGTACGGGGCTTGGGCTTTCCATTGTGCATTCACTTGTGGAAAAAATGAACGGAAAGCTGGAGGTACAGAGCGAGCCGCAGAAGGGAAGCTGTTTTACTGTGCTTGTTCCGATGAAAAAAGCGGATGCGGACGCCAAGGTGCAGTCGTTTGGGAGAGTCAAAAAGACAAAAACGGCGAATCACGATAAGAGCAAGAGATTTGCGGGGTGCCGGATTCTGCTTGTGGATGACAATGACTTAAACCGCGAGATTGCGACGGAGCTGCTTTCGGGACTTTCTATTAAGGTCGAGACGGCGGTCAACGGAAAAGATGCGTATGATAAGCTGTTGAATAGTCCGACTTATCATTATGATTTGATATTGATGGATATTCAGATGCCGGTCATGAACGGCTATGAGGCGGCAGAAGCTATTCGAAACATTGACAGCGATTATGCGTTGTGCATTCCGATCATTGCCATGACCGCGAACTCTTTTGTTGAGGATATTAAAAAGTCGATTGACAGCGGCATGAACGAGCATATTACAAAACCGATCAACATGGCGATGGTGACGGCTGTGCTGGAACAGTGGCTTCCGGAGAAGACGAATGTGCCGGACGATGTGTTGCAGTAGGATAGAGATTGTAGAATAGGACAATCGTTGAAAACACAGTTTCAGAGATTGCAGAGGCAGGTCACTGTCGGTATTTCAAACTGGCATGGTAAAAAAAACACAATTTGGCAGTTTTATTATATCCACTTGCGCGTATGATGGGAATAAGCCGATCGGGTGTAACACACCGATTGCAAGTATTGACATCATACGCGTTTTTGTCATGACGGAGTAATCAAGACAGAGGAGGAGTGAGTGGATATGAATGAGAATGTGACAGCAAAGAGAAGTTATACGCTTCTCATGGTCGGTGCGGTACTGCTGATCATGGGCGTTGTCTTTTCTGTGTATGCGTACCGAACCAGCTATAGGGAATCGGTCGAATACGGGGAGTTGGTCAGTGAGATCAAGGAAGAGATCAAGGCAATTGAAGCGGGAGAAGCTTCGGGAGATCTTGCAGAGCTGAATTTGTGGAAAGAACAGCTTTCTGAGAAAAAAGCGTCAAAGGAGAAACCGTATGCTTATGGTCTGACCCTTGTTTTCTTCAGCATCCTGCTGACGGGAAAAGGAATCTACAATGTCATACGGGGCGTATCGGCAACAAAGCCGGACATAAAACGTTTAGCGCAGGCGGGACTGCTGGCGGCGCTCTGCTATATCGGTTTTGCGTTTTTTAAAATTGATATTCCGGTCGGAACGGAAAAGACCGCGTTTCATTTCGGCAATGTGTTCTGCGTGCTGGCAGCGCTCCTGATTGGCGGATTTTGGGGAGGGCTTGCGGGAGCAGTCGGTATGACGATCGGAGATCTGACGACTGCTTATGTGACAAGCGCACCGAAGACATTTTTATTAAAACTCTGCATTGGGCTGATCGTCGGATTGGTTGCGCATTGCATTTTTAAGCTGAATCGTTCCCATTCTCCGAAATATGTATTCGGGGTGACGCTGTTTGCGAGCGTGTGCGGGATGGGATTTAATATTGTTGCCGATCCGATTGTCGGATATTTTTATAAGACATATCTGTTGGGCGTGCCGCAGGATTTGGCGAAGACGCTTGCCAAGATCAGCGCGGTAACGACGAGTGTCAACGCGGTTGTCGCCGTCATTGCAGCAACCATATTTTATGTAGCCCTTCGCCCCGCGTTACGCAAGGCAGGTCTGTTTGTGTCGATGCAGAATGGGGAATGAGAGGGTATACTGACAGAGCGAAAGACAGCTCCGCGGACAGGGGAATATCCGTCCGTGGGGCTGTCTGTTTAACCTATAGGATATGTCATAGGGTTGTCTTCCAAAATCCGTGCAGATTGCAGTAGGCATAGACAGCAACCGCCTCATCGCCCGGTGCGACGACAAATTCTGCCGTCGGTTCGTTATCCGGCGTGAAATGCCGAAACTGTCCGCCCTTTTTGGTCTCTAAAAAAATCCATTCAATGCTGTGCTCGGCGCTCATCGGGTGAAGCACGCTTCCGACGCGGACCTGAATATGGCCGCCGTCCTGTTTCACCTCGGGCAGATGCTTTTCTCCCGCACCCTCCGCCTGAGAACTGTCTAAGAGCGTGAAGGCGCCCTTTGCGCATTGCAGGGCTTTTTCTTTTTCACCGGATACAAGATAGAATACGGTGTTTTCACATGCTGCAAATATTGCTTCCATACTTTGCGCTCCTTTCTATTTGCACTGACAGCCGTCCGCGAACGGGGAAAGCTCCAAGCGGATGAAATATCCCTGATCGTGGTCGCAGACCGGGCACTGCTTCGGTGCGGCTTCTCCCTCATAAATGTAGCCGCAGTTTAAGCAGATCCAGCCGGTTTTTACATCTGAGACATATAGTTTCTTTTCCTCAAGCCACTGCGCGAAACGTCCGAATCGGTCGCCGTGGTATTTTTCAATTTCAGCGATCATATGAAATGATGCTGCAACGCGCGCAAAGCCTTCCTCCTTCGCTTTGTCTCCGAAACGCTTGTACACGTCGTCATGCTCCTCGTATTCATTATGCTGCGCCATGCGGAGCAGCTTAGAAAGATCTTTGTCTAAATCAATCGGATAGCCGCCGTCGATATGAATGGTTTCACCCGCAAGTTCCTGCAAGTGTTTGTAAAAAATTTCCGCATGCTCTTTTTCCTGCGCAGCAGTATACAAAAATACCTGTGCAATGGCGTGTTCCTTTTGCTTTTCAGCCTGCTCCGCGCCGAACGTATAACGGTTTCTCGCCTGACTTTCGCCTGCGAATGCGCGCATGAGGTTCTCTTTGGTCTCGCTGTCCTTGAAATTGACTGCCATGTTACCGATACTCCTTTCTTGATAAAAAAATGATGCAAACCTATAAGTAGGGATTTGCCGATTTTTCTTTCAGACAGAGAAAACGTCTGTCCACTTCATTTTGAAGTTCCTCGACGATGTCGTGGTATTCCTCACGTAGTAAATGCTTTGTGCGTCCCATCATGGAGAGCCAGTCCAGCACGGGGATTTTCCTGTTTTTTTTGCCAGGGTCATAGGTGAGCGTGGTATTGCCGCGTTCCGATTCATAGAGCGGGAAAAAGCAGCAGTCCACTGCGGCGGCGATGACACTGCGCTCCGATTCGGGCTTGTCGTTCCAGTTTAAGGGACAGGCGGACAATGCTTTCAGATACGCGGTGCCCTGCGTCTTAGCGTACCATGCCGCTTTCGCCGCTTTTCTGATGAAATCCGCAGGATCGGATTCCGCGGCGGTCGCGACGTAGGGAATGCCTGTTGCCGCCATGATCTGCGGCATATCCTTGTGAAAAAAGGATTTGCCGTACTGCGTTTTTCCGACGTGGGACGTTGCGCTTCTTGCACCCTTGGGCGTCGAGTAGGATAGCTGGTAGCCTGTGTTCATATAGCCGCCGTTGTCGTATTCAAACAAAAGCAGCTTATGACCGCGCAGCGCCGTTCCGATGGCGGAACCCATACCAATATCCATGCCGCCGTCTCCGCTGACCATGATAAAAAGAATATCTCCCGGAGGAAGCGCGCCTTTTTGCTGCTTTCGATAGCACATTTCCGCCAGCCCGCTTAATGTGGCCGCGCCGCTTTGAAACAGGTTGTGTACATACGGAACCTTGAAGCTCGTTTTCGGATACGGCGTTGTGACGATCATGCCGCATCCCGTCTGAAACAATAGTACGACCGGGTCTTCGATGGCGCGCAGCAACAGATTCAGATTGACGGGAATGCCGCAGCCCGGACAGGCGCCGTGTCCCGGCGCGATCCGTTTCGGCATTTGCGTCGTGGCGCCGAGCTGTCCGCCCTGAACAACCGTTTTACCGTCCTTTTCCGACACTTGGGTCAATCCGAGCTGCGTCCGTTCCGCTGTGAGCGGTGCAAAAAACTCGGAACGGCAGGGCAGTGGGGTTGACTGCGCTTGTCCGCTGCTTGGGCTTTCCATGCCGGACTTTGCAGCATCGTCCGTGTTCCCGACACCGTAATAGTCAAAATCCGGTGTCTCGGAATCTTCCGCCATTGCAAACATGCGCAGCGCGTCCTCCACATAGAAATCCCTGCCGCCCAGGCCGTACACGAGACTTTTTACCGTGAGGGTCAATCCTGCGCGCTGCAGGGCGGCGCGTACCTCTAAGGACAGATTTCCGCCGCCTGCGCCGTAGCTGTCCTGCCTGTCTGCCACGAGAAGCCGCCTTGCCGAACGACATTTTGAACAAAGCTCCTCATAAGGGAACGGGCGAAGCAGGTGGAGCGTCAATACGCCGACTTTCTTTTTTTGCCCGCGCAGCAGATCCACCGCTTCAAGCGCTGTGTCAAAGGAAGAACCGAGCACGATCAAAAGCGTGTCCGCATCTTCATGGCAGTAGCCTTCCACTGCTTCATACGAGCGCCCGGAATGTGCGGCATATTCACAAAAAAGAGTCGGCAGGGCTGCCGCCGCCTCGTTCATAGCAAGGTGAAGCTCATGACGGTTGCGGATCAGGTCGGGTTCGTTCATGTACGAGCCGACCGTTAGAGGGTGTTCGAAATCAAAAAAAGGATACGGTTCGCTGCGCCTGCCGATATAGGCGCGTACACTGTCATCGTTTGCAAACCGTTTACACCGCCGTTTCTGATGACTTGTGAAAAACCCGTCAAAGGCGACGACGGCGGGAAGCCGTACCTGTTCTGCCAGCTTGAGCGCCATGAGATTAAAGTCATAGACTTCCTGCGCGCTGTGCGCAAAAAAGATGATCCATCCGGCATTCAGCATATACATAATATCGCTGTGATCTCCCTTGATGGACAGCGGACCGGAAACTGTGCGGCATGCCACGTTCATGACCATCGGATACCGTGTGCCGGACTGTACGGGGAGCTGCTCTAACGCGTATAGAAGACCGTTCGCGCTTGTTGCGTTAAACACACGCCCGCCGCCGACGGATGCGCCGTAGCAGATGCCTGCTGCGCTGTGCTCGCCTTCCGCCGCGATCATGATCAGGTCCGTCTGTCCCTGCGCGCGCATCTGGTCTAAATTCTCCGCAATCTGTGTGGATGGCGTGATGGGATAGTAACCCATTAAGTCATAGCCGATCTGGCGTGCTGCAATTGCCGCCATTTCATTTCCGCTTGCGTATTCGATCGTTTGTTCCGTCGATGCCATGTCTGTTCTCGCTTTCCGGAGATAATCTATTTCATAAATGATAATTTTTATGATTGTGTCAGGCGTATTTTACGGGGGGTGCTTTGCAGTTTATACTTCGCCGCCTTCGATCCGCTTTTCGGTCAGGTAGGATTCCGAGGTGATATATCCGTCGGCACCTGTCTTTTCATAGTAGTCGGGTTTGCGGATCAGGTCCTGATTCGGCAAAAACCATTCCTTATGAGGATGTTCGGACTCCAAGCCCTTTACGAGCGCCTGTGTCGGGCATACTTGAACGCAGCGCAGGCATCCCTTGCAATGGTAATAGTCAAGTCCGCGGTTTACCATCATTTCCCTGCCGCGGTACATACCTTTTTCAAATTGAAAGACCATATCGGGGCAGGTCGAGTCGCATAGTCCGCAGTTGATACAGCGCTCCTGTATAAAAAGAGGAATGTAGCCCTGTCTGGACGGTGAAAGATCGTTAACGACACTGTTTCCAAAGTGTGGATTTAATCCCCCAGCCGGCATGGGGGAAGCAGCTGTGGGAGAAGCGGCAGCGGCGTTGTCGCCTGTGTCGCCTGCTGTTGGTTTGCTCGCGGTATCGGCAGGTTCCTCTGACATGGCAAGAAGTTTGGCCGCCTCATAGCCGCCACGTAATCCGGCGAGATTAGCGGCGAGTGCATCGGGATATTTTTTTCCCAGTGTTTCGCGGCAGATTTCCTCCGCCGATACAAGCGGTATGAATCCCATTGCCTTTACCATTGCGCCGAGCATGACGACATTGATGCGCGAATGTGTTTCCATGGCAACCTGCTGGGCAGGAAGGGTATAGAGCGCTTGAAAATGAAACCGATGTGAGAGCCGGCAAAGCCTTTTCTCAATATGGTCGGGCGTGTCCGTCGTATGCAGGACGATCACAGTGTCCTTCGTGCAGCCTGCCAAAACGCCGGGGTCCGATAATAATGCGTCATGAAAAATACAGAGAAGATGCGGTTGAACGACGGGCGAATGGACGCGGATATCTTTATCCCAATCACAATAGCGGATATATGCCGTGACGGGAGTACCGGTTTTTTCTGAGCCGTAGCTGGAAAAACTTGCGCTGTTTAGATGTAGATGGCGCAGACCGAGTTCACCAAGCATTTTGCCACACAGATTTGCGCCGAGTCCACCGATGCTCTCCAAACGGATTTCATAATTGCCCATGTCGTTTACCGCGGGTAGCCGAGCTGGTTCTGTCATAATCGTTCCGCGCCTTTCCGAGCATGCGAAGCGCGGTGACCTGCCGCGCTTGTAAGCTTTACTCTTTTTGTAATGATATATGATGAGAAATAAGATTTCTGTTGTTTGGAAGTATACACGTTTTTTTGAATTTCATACGGGAAAAAGAATGGAACATGTTTGATTTATTTCTGATACTCGCGCAGTTGTGCTTTTAATTGCTCCAATTCAGCGCGGAGCGCGTTGCTTTCAGCATCTTTTTCGGCAATGGTATTGTCCTTCTCGGCAATGGTATTGTCCTTCTCAGCAATGGCATTGTCTTTTTCGGCAATCGCCTTTTCTTTTTCCGCAAGAGTTTTCTCCGCGTCAACAAGCTGTTCCTTTATCTTCTCCCAGTGCTTCCGCTCAGCAGCAGCCTCCTGCATGCGCAGACACTGTTCGGCGACCTCCCGGTTCTCGGAGAGCAGATAGAGGGCGTCGGATACTTTTTCAAATATGGAATCTTCTTCGGCTAACATTTGATACTCCTCCCATGTTCTGGCTTTGAAGGCGGCAGCCCATCGGGTAAGACCGGCATGCCTGTCGTGTTCGGTTGCGAGCGCTGTCTGTGTCAGGTTGAGCACGGACAGACGGAGTTTATCGCTGAATATTTCGTGTGTTGCTTCGTTGATCATAAAATAGTGGCTGTAAAACTGCTTCTGCACATGGGGCAGACTGAAATTCAGGATGCCGATGTGGTGTGCCGGTTTTACGTCCGGATAGAGAGAGCCTGTTTCAAGGTTATTAAAAGCGCGGCACAGATAGTACAGGGAGCGTTCCGGCCAGTCTCCCCCGTTCTTCATCTGCATTTCCAGATTAATGAGACGGCAGTCGTTTAAGACAAGCCGGATGTCGAGGAAGGTGTCCTTATCCCTGATGGTGGCGCCGAGAACAAGGGCATTCGTGATGGTGACAGAGCAGATGTCCTGGGGGTTTAAGTCAAGCAGGCTGCATAACAGGGAGCGCAGAACGGATTCATCCGTCTGAAGCACTGCTTTGAACAGATAGTCGTTGGTGAGTGAAAACGGCAGTTTCCCGCTGCGTCTGGATAAAGGAAGATATGGGGACGGGGGAAGCAGGGTGAGAAAAGAAGTGATCTGGGACATGGAAGTCCTCCTTTCGTGATGGGATAAGAGACCGGCCGGAAAGTCGTATCCGGACCGTTGGTTATTGCATATCAAGGGAATAGGAGATTCTATGATACACAAAGAAACAGAAGTGAAAAAAGAATGCGGCGCAGCCGCATGTGAGGGAACCCACAGCCGTGTGTCCGTGTCACGGACAATTGCGTTAAGACAAGTGTAGCAGAGTATGAACAGGGTGGCAATATGCATTTTTCACAAAGAATTGGAAGAAAAAAAACAGGATAAAAGGCGATAAAGTTCGGCATTCTATATAAAAATAGTGAGGATGCTTCGTACAAATAGTGAATTTTGAACCGTCTGCCGTTTTCATTTCTTTTCATTGCGTACAGGAGGAGCGAAGAACTATTGAAAAAATGACGGATTCATTGTACGATGTAATAGGCGTAAAGAAAAAAAGCGGTCGCAAAAAGCAAATTACGCTTTTGCGGGGATATTCGTTCTTTGCAGAAGGAGGAGAACCGATGGCAGATGAAGCGGGGAACAAGGAGATTGCAAATGAAGATGTTGCAAAAGAGGATGTCGATGCGGTACTCGAAATGCTGGAAAATTTCGGAAAGTCCGAGGAAAGCCGTTTTAAGATCGTAATGTCGGATGAGATCGAGCAGGGAAAAAGCGAAAAGCAGTACCACTTGGGGAGATGCGATGTCGGCAGCCCGTGGGCGAAAGGACAGGCATTTGACGTGCTCCCGGATGAAGAGCAGAAAGGAAATACGTGCGGATAAAAAAGATTGCGAGCAATCTTTGATTGCTTGCAATCTTTCAAAGAATTGCATACGCAATTCTTTTGGATTAAGGAATCAGGTGGCTGTGGCTTTACTTTTTTGCTTGTTCTCATACATATTGCTGTCGGCGAGATGATATACTTTTTCGATGTTGGTTTCCTCTGTGCTGCCGGATGCGTAGCCATAGGCGATTGACATGTTTAGGTCGGTGATCTTGCGGTTTTTCCTGTCTATATTGGATTGAAGGTCATGAAGCAGGGAAGCAATCTGGTTGGCATCGGCGGTTTCCGTGATGGCAATGAATTCGTCGCCGCCCATTCTTGCGACAATCCCGTGTGCTTCGAAAGTTTCTGCAATGACGCTGGCAGCGCTTTTGATCAGAATGTCCCCTTTGGCGTGCCCATAGGTATCGTTTGTGGTCTTAAGATTATTCAGGTCAAAACAAAAAACGGTATAATTCTGCTTCTTCGTTTCCTTGATCTGATTCATATATTCCATACAGTAACGGCGGTTGTGAATCTGTGTCAGCTCGTCGGTGTAGGCGCTCTTGATCAGGAAATTCCTCTCTGTCTCATGCATCATTTTTTGCGTCAGGTCGATGGAAAAGGAAATGAGCAGGATGAATATAAAGCTGATCAGGCCCAAAGAGGTTACGCCCTTGACCGGCGTGATGGACCGGCCGTAGTAACGATTTATCTGATAGTAGATCAGATCATAGGCAATGCAGCAGGAGAGTACGATGATGCCCAGCAGGAAAAAACGATGGATAAGCTGGCGGCTTTTCCTTAAATTAATGAGTTCCACGATGATAAAGTAGATCAAATGGCAGATGATCAGCCCCTGCATATATTTGAGTGTGGTGGCACAGTGAACAAGATCGACAGAATGCAGAGCGATCGTAATTGCGGTAGCGGCGATCTGGACTGTCAGGAGGATGCGGTAAATCATGTGCATGAATTTATTGTTCAAGGCGATGACATCCTCGCGCATGTAGATGACAAGCGGAATCGGTGCAAGAAAGAGGGAGACATATTCGATCAGGCTCGCGGAGTAAAGCGGGATCGCGAAGATGATGGGAATATTATAATAGCATAATGTCCACAGTCCCATGCAGACGGAGAACGTGGAAATACACAGGATTCGTATGTATTTTTGAGAAAATAGGAGCGCAACGGCAGTGATAAAGCAAATAACAAGTCCGAAAACTGCCAGGAAACAACCTAAGAATAACGGGATTCTGTTCTCGGTCATAATGATTTTGTAAATATTCTGCCATTCATAAATACGAATGGGATCAAATTTCGTGAAAGCGTTGTTTTCGGATACAGTGTATTGAATGGTCAGCGCTTTGCCTTCATAGTCATCGGGAAAATTGACCAACAGGAAGCCGCTGCCGACGGATTTATTATCTGCAATCCTGTCATGGCCATATTCGTAGACCAGTTCGTCTTCTACATTGATTTTGACCGCGGCCTGTTTAATGGGCAGACGCAGTACGCTTTCCGTAAGACAGAAGCTGTCGGGCAGGATTGTCTGCAGCGTGATCTCATCCCCTTTGTTGGTGATGTCGAAGCTGAAATGATCAAGGGAAACATTTTGATAGGAATTTTTGTTGATCGTGATATTCCAGCCATCGTTAAGCGTTAGATGCTTTGAGATGGACGCGTAATCTTTGGTGATCAATCGGTTGATGATAAGTAAGATGGCACAGATGCTTAAAAAAGCATATACCACCCATACGATTTTTAAAATTTTTTTTACGGAAACAGCAGAAGGTCTTTTCATTGTATAAGTTCCTTTAATGTAATGCAGTGTGTCGGTTACTGTGTTTTCATTATAATAGCAAAGCTGCTAAAAATCAATCGCCCGTGACAGAAAGCAATTGTTACGGAACAATAAAAACGGAGACAGAATGAGTCCGCACGTCAGTGATAACGGAAAACGCAATAAAAGAAAAAAGGAGAAAGAGATATGAGTGAGATAACAATGAAAAATAGGCCGCAGGAAACCCGGAACAGCCCGATCATCAACCTGACTCTGTCAGCCATGTTTCTGGCGGTCGGCATCGTGCTCCCGTTTTTGACCGGACAGATCAAACAGTTCGGCACGATGCTCCTTCCTATGCATATACCTGTTCTGCTGTGCGGTTTCATCTGCGGCTGGCAATACGGTCTGATCGTTGGATTCATTCTGCCGATCTTCCGCAGTATGCTGTTTTCCATGCCGGTCATGTTTCCGACGGCAATCGCCATGGCGTTTGAGCTCGCGACCTACGGGGCGGTGGCAGGGCTGCTCTATTTCCGCTCCCGTTGGAAGTGTGTGATCGCGCTGTACCGCTGTCTGATCATTGCAATGATTTCGGGGCGCGTGGTTTGGGGAATTGTTCAAATGCTGCTGCTCGGAATCCGGGGGAATCGCTTTACATGGCAAATGTTTTTTGCGGGGGCGTTTCTCAATGCCATCCCCGGCATTATGCTGCAGCTTGTATTCATTCCGGTGATCATGGTCGCATTAAACCGCGCAGGGCTTGTGCGGTTTACACGGCATACAGCAGCAAAGCAAAGAACAGGGAATCCAAACAATATGTAAATGCAAACCCGTACCATGAAGGCATAAAAATACCTGCCTGCGCAACAAATTGAATTGCGCAGGCTTTTTTGCGTAAAAATTGTGATATCTGTCAAATCGTCTAAAAAATCTTGATTGACTATGTCTAATTGTTGTTAAAATCCCTGTTTGATATAATAAATATAAACAAATAATCATTTCTTGATCCCACAATGAGTGCACAATTGCGCACTTGTCGGGGCATAAACCGAACAAG
>CAZZNE010000016.1:0-69367 GCA_964655525.1 uncultured Clostridium sp. | reverse complement strand
TTCGCAAACCGAACAAGTTCGCAAACCGAACAAGTTCGCAAACCGAACAAGTTCGCAAACCGAACAAGTTCGGTTTGCAAATTTGTGTTTGCGCACAAATTCGCGGGCTGAGTAAGAATGGTGCATAAATGGAAGGAAGAACATTCGGAAGAAAATCTCGATTCGGGGGTATGGGTATGGCGGAAAAAAGAGAAGTTCCTGTTCTTGAAATCGCCCGGAGTCTGGGGGTTTCCCCGACGACGGTCTCAAGAGCAATTTCGGGAAACGGGAGAGTAGGCAGGGAGACGAAAGAACTCATTCTTACATATATCGAGCAGAATCAGATCGTGCCGCGCAGTCGCGGATCAAATTACAGCAGCAAAAAAAGTATGAATATCGCAGTCGTGCTTCCGGGCGAGGACGAATATGCACAGCTTCCATATTTTACGAAAATCCTAATGGCACTCTATGATTTTTTCTATGTAAGCGGCTATCATGTGCTGATCGTCAGAACGCAGGGCGGGGACATTGAAGCCTTAAAAGATGTTGTGAAAAAGCATAAGATCGACGGGGCGGTTTTAACGCGGATTCTGGACAGCTGTGAAGATATTCATTTTTTGAAAGAAAAGGGAATTCCCTTTGTGGTTACCGGTTCCATTGATGATGACGAGGTTTATCAGGCGGATGTTGACCAGAGGGGCGGCTGTCGTGAGCTGACGGATATTTTGTTAAAAAAAGGAATTCGGAAGATGGCACTGTTCTGCGCGGACCTAAGGCTGACCGTCTCCAAGGACAGGTTAAACGGCTATCTGGACGCCATCCGGGAGAACGATCTGCCGATCGAATACGAGCTGATCGTGGAGGATGCGGCGGATAGTAACGTTTTGGAAAAATCCGTCAGGGATATTTTGAAAGAACAGGTAGAATGTGTGATATGCGGGGATGACGGAATCTGTCTCACTGTTTTGGATTATTTCAGACAGCTTGGCATCGCGGTGCCGCGCGACATCCGGGTGGCATCATTTTTTAACAGTATGCTTTTGGAGGAGACCAACTCAAATATCACAAGCCTCGACTTTGATATACGCAAGCTTGGGAAGCTGGCGGGAGAAATGCTGATTCGGCTTTTGAACGGCGAGCCGTGTGAAAAGAAAAAAATGCTTGGTTATAAAATTCTGATCAAAGAATCAACAAAAATCTGACGCGGCATACAGGAGGTACGAACATGAGTTTTTGGATGGGCGCCGATATTTCGTCGCTGCAGGCGATGGAGGATCAGGGGGCAAAATACTATGACCTTGACGGGAAAGAGAAAGATGCGATTGAGATTTTAAAAGCACACGGAGTGAATGCGATCAGGCTGCGGATATGGAATCAGCCCGAAAAGTCCTTTGACAGAGGGGATTACTGTGATCTGAATGGGACGCTGGCGATGGCAAAACGGGTTAAAGACGCCGGCTTGAAGCTGCTTTTAGATTTTCATTACAGTGATTTTTGGGCGGATTGGAATAAGCAGAGGATTCCTAAGCAGTGGAGCGGTCAGGGAAAGGATGAGATTGCCGGGAGCGTTTATGCATATACCAAACAGGTTTTACAGGCATTGGAGGCAGCGGGCGCATATCCGGATATGATACAGATCGGAAACGAGATCGGCTGCGGGCTGCTATGGGATTTCGGAACCTTGGAGCACCCGGAGAATATTGCGCTGTTTCTGAATCAAGGGATCAAAGCTGTCCGGGAAATGGACGGGGACGTACATAAAACGGAAGTGATGATCCATCTTGAATGCGGTGGAGATGCGCCGAGGACCGAATGCTTTTTTCAGTCGCTTAAGAAGAACGGCATGACGGATTACGATGTGATCGGACTTTCCTATTATCCGTATTGGGCTGGCGGCTATGAGAAGCTGAGAGAAAATATCAAAAACCTGAAAGAACGGTTTCACAAACGCGTCATCATTGTGGAAACGGCGTTCCCGTATACGGATGAATCCCATGACGATATGCCCAATGTGGTGACCGGCGAGCTTACACTTAAGACGACCGGATTAGAACCTTCTGTCGCGAATCAGCGCAGGGTGACGGAGGAGATCATCGGGCTGGTAAAGGAAGAGGAAAACGGCTGCGGCGTTTTTTACTGGGAGCCGGTCTGGTACTGCGTAAAGGGCGTCGGCATGGAAAAGGGAAGCGGAAACGAATGGGAAAATCAGGCGATGTTTGATTGGAACGGCAGAGCGCTGGAAAGCCTGCGGGCATTTGAACTGTGACACGAAAGCAGGCGGGATGCTGACGGATCATGTAACGGGAATTCGATAGGCAGGGGTATAAGGATGATGAAAACAATGTGGTTAAAAAAGAAAGCGGGACGAATGCTTGGAATCCTCATGGCGGCGGTCATGACGGCGGCGACAGTGCCGGCGGCGGTTCCCACGAGCCACGCGGCATATCAAAGCGATCAGATCGATTATGAGGCGCTGCTGGACATTGTGCAGGACAGCGATTCCTACGGGAGCTATTTAAGCAGCCATGCGGGCGCGGCGTATCCCGATGTGCAGATCATCGTCTACGGCGGGGACTTTACGGACGCGTCGGAAGGTTTTGCGCGGCTGGAGGATTATGCGGAGCTCGGCAATGCCTGCGCGCTGACCTTGGAGGAAGGAAGCATCACCTATGAGATCGTGGTGGAGCAGGCGGGCTTTTACAATCTGAGGCTCGTTTACTATCCGGTGGAAGGAAAAAACAACGAGATCGGGCGGTCGGTGTCCGTCAATGGGGAGATTCCCTATGATGAGGCGCAATATTTCGAGTTTACGAGAATCTGGCGGAATGCGGATGAGATCGTGAGGGATGCAAGAGATAATGATGTGAGACCGAAACAGGAGGAAGCGCCGTCATGGATCTCGGTTTATTGTAAGGACAGCGAAGGGTTCTATCAGAATGCGATGTATTTCTATCTGGAGAAGGGTGTGAATACAATCACGTTTGACTCCACCCAGGAGCCGATGATCATCGGACAGCTCATACTGGAACAGGAGGAGCGCCCGATATCCTATGCGGAGTATCAAAGCGCTAATGCGCGCGCGGGATATACGCAGGTAAGCGCCGAACCGATCAAAATTCAGGCGGAGGACGCTTCCTACAAATCCAATTCGACGTTGTACCCGATCACGGACAGAAGTTCACCGCTCACGGAGCCTCAGAATGCGGCGAAGACGCGGCTTAACACGGTGGGCGGAAGTAACTGGAGCCTGAACGGTCAGTGGATCACCTGGGATGTGGAAGTTCCTGAGGACGGCTTATATGAGATCGCGGTGAAGTACAGACAGAATAAAAATCAGGGAGTGACGGTCGTCAGAGCGCTTTATTTAGACGGCGAGATCCCGTTTGCGGAGGCTTCCCAGCTGCAGTTTTATTATAACAATTCATGGAAGATCACAGCGCTTGGAAACGAAGAAGAAAATTATCAGTTTTACTTAACGGCGGGGACGCATACGCTGACGCTTATGGTCGGTCTGGATGAGGAGCTCGCGGAGATCCTGCGCATGACGGATGAGTGCGTGACCCAGCTGAATGCGGCATACAGACAGCTTTTAATGGTGATCGGCACATCGCCGGATACCATGCGTGACTACCAGCTGGAATTAAAGGTGCCGGAGGCGTTGTCCATACTTGAGGAGCAATATGCGGTTGTCCGGGTGCTGGAAGAAAAGATTGAGGACTATTCGAGAGGGTCAAAAGGAAGCCAGACGGCGACGATCCAGAATCTGGCAAACCAGCTCCGGCTCATGACGGAGAATCCCAAGAGGATCGCGAAGCAATGGTCTGCGTTTAAGGAAAATATCGTCGCGTTAAGCTCTTGGGAGCTGTCGATGAAAGAGCAGCCGCTAGAGATAGATTATCTGCTTGTGGAGGAACCGGGGGAGAAGCTGCCGAAGGTCAATGCGGGGTTCTTTTCCTCTCTGATCTTCGAGATCAAGAAGTTTGCGGCAAGCTTTGTGGAGGATTATGACAGCATCGGCAATGTATACGGCGGGGAGACGCTGGAGGTATGGATCTTAGCGGACAGTACCGCGATCACGAGTCAGTCCGGCGGTGGACGGGATCAGGCGATCGTCATCAAAGATCTCGTAGATAATTATTTTGTGCCCGAGACGGGGATCGCCGTCAATGTCAAGCTCGTCAACAAGGACGTTCTGCTGTCGGCGACACTTGCGGGCGAAGGACCGGATGTGGCGCTGAACGTAGCGGGGAAGGAACCGGTCAACTACGCGCTCAGAAATGCCGCTGTCGATCTCACGCAGTTTGACGATTACGAGGAGGTGGCGTCGTGGTTTTATCACGACGCGCTGACACAGTTTACCTATAATGGGGGCGTGTATGCGCTTCCGCAGACGATGTCCTTCCATGTCCTGTTTTACCGGGCGGATATTTTAACAGAGCTGGGAATTGGCATCCCGCGGACATGGGACGAATTTTATGAGGCGCTCGCAGTCATACAAAAGAGCAATATGAATGTGGGCATTCTTCCGGATTATACTTCCTACGCCATGTTTCTGTATCAGTACGGCGGGGATTATTATGCGGCGGACGATACCGCATGCGCCTTAGACAGCGAGGAAGCGATCGCGGCATTCAAACAGTGGTCGGGTAATTATTCGAATTATAAAATGCCGATCACCTATGATTTTGCCAACCGCTTCCGCACGGGCGAGATGCCGCTCGCGATCGGGGACTATACCAATTATAACTATTTGTCCGTCTTTGCGCCGGAAATCAAAGGAATGTGGGGATTTACCGTGGTCCCGGGGTATGAGAAGGAAAACGGGGAGACCGACCACTCTGTATCCGCATGGGAGACCGCGTCCATCATCATGGCGACCAGCGACAAGCAGGCACAGGGCTGGGAGTTCTTAAAATGGTGGATGAGCGCCGATACGCAGACGGATTACGGAAATGAGATTGAAAACGTGCTGGGTGTCGCGGGAAGAGTCGCCACGGCGAATTTGGAGGCGCTCGGGAATCTTCCGTGGTCAAGCGCGGATTATCGGCAGCTCAGCGCGCAGCTCGAATGGGTGAAGGCGATTCCGGAGATTCCCGGAAGCTATTATCTCGAGCGCAATATTAAAAACGCATTTTACACGGTCTATGACGATAATGAAGATCCCAGAGAAGTATTGCAGGATACGGTCATTACCATCAATGATGAGATCACCAGTAAACGGCGGGAATTCGGTCTGACCACAAGGTAGGAGGGACTCCATGAGTATGATTCAGGGAAAGGAAAAAGCGGAGAATAGTAAACCGATGCAAAAAAAGAAGGGCAGGCAGGAACTGTCTGAGGGCACGGGACGGGAAAAGGAACAGCCGCTTGTGCCGATGTTACTTGCCTATGCGAAGATCAGACGAAAACAGCTTTTTACGGAGATGAAAAAGAATAAATCGGCATATCTCATGATTCTGCCGTACTGCCTGTTATTTCTGCTGTTTTATCTGATTCCCGTATGTATCTCGGTAGGCTTGAGCTTTACGAATTTTAACGTACTGGAGCCGCCGGAATTTGTGGGACTGCGCAACTATATTGATTTGTTCTTTGCGGATAATATTTTTTTAACGGCAGTAAAGAATACCTTTATTTTTGCCATCATTACCGGACCGGTCGGCTATTTCATGGCATTGTTCATCGCATGGATGATCAATGATATTAAGAACAGAAAACTCAGAGCATTTATGACGCTGTTATTCTATGCACCGACCATATCCGGGCAGGCGTATATCATCTGGAAGTTTATTTTTTCCAGTGACCTGTACGGCATCGCAAACGGATGGCTGATGCGGCTCGGGATCATCAGCGAACCGATCCTTTGGTTCGAGGACGCGTCCTACTGCATGACGATTTCCATTGTCGTGATCCTGTGGATGAGTATGGGAACCGGATTTTTGTCCTTTATCGCCGGATTGCAGAATGTGGACCGTTCGCTTTATGAGGCGGGATATATGGACGGCGTCAAAAACCGGTTTCAAGAACTGTGGTATATTACCTTGCCGTCCATGAAGGAACAGCTTCTGTTCGGCGCGGTCATGACGGTCACGAGTTCCTTTGCAATTCACGACCAGCTTGCGGCGCTGGCAGGCTTCCCAAGCGTAAAATACTGCGTACATACGGTGGTCTCCCATCTGGTGGATTATGGAACGGTGAGGCTTGAGATGGGATATGCGTCCGCGATCGCAACGCTGCTGTTTGTCGTGATGATCGCGTGCAATAAATTGATCCAAAAACTGCTGGGAAAGGTTGGTAAATAGTGTGAAAGCGATATTGAAGCATAAAAAAAGAGCGAATGCCAGTCATTCCGCAGCCGGAAACGCAGTCAGTTTTTTGATTCTCACGGTCATGGGACTGTTCATGGCGCTGCCGATCATTTTATCGGTATCCAATTCCTTAAAACCGCTGGAGGAGCTGTTTGTATTTCCACCGAAATTTCTGGTGAGAAATCCGACCACGGATAATTTTACGGACTTGCTCACGCTGATGAGCGAATCATGGGTACCGTTTACAAGATATTTCTTTAACACGATTTTTGTCACTGTGGCAGGAACCTTAGGACACCTTCTGATTGCCAGCATGTGTGCGTTCGCGCTGGCAAAACGAAAATTTCCGGGCGCGAAGCTGATCTTCGGCATTATCGTTACCGCATTGATGTTTTCCGTGCAGGTGACCGCGATCCCGAACTACCTCATCATGTCAAAGATCGGATGGTTGGACACCTATGCGTCCCTGATTGTTCCGGCGATGGCGAAACCGCTGGGGCTGTTCCTGATGAAGCAGTTTATGGAACAGATACCGGATGCGCTCTTAGAGGCTGCGAGAATCGACGGCGCAAGGGAGTTCACCGTATTCTTCCGAGTGGCGCTGCCTCAGGTAAAGCCGGCGCTTCTGACGTTGGTCATCTTCTGCTTTCAGGATTTGTGGAACATGCAGGGAGCTACCTATATTTACAGTGAAAAATTAAAGACGCTTCCCTATGCGCTCAGTCAAATATCGGCGGCGGGAATTTCAAGAGCCGGTGTATCCGCAGCCGTTACCGTCATCATGATGACGGTTCCCATCATCTTATTTATTCTCTGCCAGAGCAATATCGTTGAGACGATGGCATCTTCCGGTATCAAGGATTAAGGAGGAACGGGATGGGACAAAAAAAAGAAAAGATTTTTACAAAAAAGCATAAACGAGGAAGTTCTGCGGTGAAAATCCGAAAGGCGGCGCTGCTTACAGCAGCCATCCTGTTTTTGGATGCGTCTGAGGTAAGGGCTGATATGCCGTATGACACCTATTCTTATAATTATTGGGGGGAAGAGGTCAAGGAACCGCATTCCTATTTATATACCGGCATGATTTCGGGAGACGAGATCGGAACGGAATTAAGCTACCCTTCGGATCTTTTTGTTGACGGGCAGAGGCTCTATGTGGCGGATACCGGAAACTCAAGGGTTTTGGTGCTCTCCATGGACGGCGCGCTGGAAACAGAGATCGGGTTTGCAAAAAATGAAGCCGATACGCTAAAGAGTCCGCAGGGCGTGTTTGTGACGGAAGAGGGGCATATCTACGTGGCGGACACCGGAAACAGCCGTATTGTGGAGTATGACAGCGCGGGAAATTATGTGCGCGAGATCGGACGTCCCGTTACCACACTGATACCGGATACGCAGGAATATTCCCCGACCCGGGTCGTTGTGGATGGCGCAGGAAGAATTTATGTGATCGCCTACGGCATCAATATGGGACTTGTGGAATTTAACAGCGAGGGCGAATTTCAGGGATTTATGGGAGCAACGCAGGTCAGTGTCAGCATGTTCACTTATATCTGGAAAAATTATTTTTCCACACAAGCGCAGCAGGACCGGATGGAGACCATTATACCGACGGAGTACAGTAATATTTTTGTGGATAACGAGAACTTCATCTATGCCACGATCAATAATCTGTCAAGTGAAGACCGGGAGGCAGGCGCGGATGCAATCCGGCGGTTGAATCCGACCGGAACCGATATTTTAAGGCGCTTGGGGCAGTATCCGATCATCGGGGATTTAGAGGGCGCGACTTTCGGGTATGACTACTCCTCCTTTGTGGATGTGGCGGCGACGGACTATGGCTGTTACTTCGTACTGGATGAGACAGACGGAAAAATCTTCGCCTATGATTATGACGGCATTTCCCTGTTTGTGTTCGGACGAAACGGCATCCGGGCGGGCAATTTTCAAAAGCCGGTTTCCATCGGCTTAAGCGGGGATGAGAGCAGGATCTATGTACTGGATAATACGTTAAACCGCATCTTTGTGTTTCAGATCACCGATTATGGGCGTCATCTTTTGGATGCGATCCGGCTGAATAATATGGGAGACGCAGAGGGTTCCACAAGGGAGTGGCAGGAGGTGCTGAAATTAAACTCCAACAGCGAGCTGGCATATACGGGACTCGGAAAAACGTATTTGACGGAAGGAAATTATAAAGAAGCGATGGAATGCTTTGAACTCGGAAACAGCAAAAAGTATTACTCCAAGGCGTTTTCCTATTACCGGAAGGAAGTGATGGAGACATATTTGACCAAGGCGGTCATTGCAGCTGCCGTCCTGTTTCTGGTGATCTGGGTGATCCGGAGAATCCGGCGTTATAGAAGATGGGTAGGTGAGGTTCGATGCTATATGCAGAAAAATTAAAGTATGTATTTTATGTGATCTTTCATCCGGCGGACGGCTTCTGGGACTTAAAACGGGAGAAAAGAGGCAGTCTGTCAGCGGCGCTGACATTCGTTGCATTGACGGTACTGACGCTGGGAATCGAAAAACTCAACACGGCATTCCTGTTCAATGAGAACCGGATCTCGGAAGTGAACGTCATGGTGGATGTCATCACTGTGCTGCTGGTATTCACGCTCTGGTGTGTTGCCAATTGGTGTACGACCTCGCTGATGGACGGGAAAGGCCGGATGAAGGATATTTTTACTGCGATCGGTTATGCGCTTTTTCCGATCATTTTGATCCGGCTTCCGCTTGTTCTGGCAAGCTTTTGCATCACGGCGGAGGAAGGGGCGTTCTACTATATTTTCGGATTTATCTCCTATGCATGGACGGCGATCCTGATTTTCATGGGAACCATGATGACGCATGAGTATTCTCTCGGGAAAACAGTGTTTACCTGTATCATTACCGTGCTGGGAATGGGGATCATCCTGTTTATCGGACTTCTGTTTTTTAATGTGATATCGGAGATCATTGTGTTTGTTTCAACCATTTATAAGGAAGTGCGTTTTCGATGAAGGGGAGGGGACGGATGAAAAAGAAAAAAAGAATTCTGGCATTACTTCTGACAGGCATTCTGCTGCTCTCCGATGGCGTGGGAACGGTGCGGGCCGAAGAAGAGCCTGCGGCGGGCGAGACGGATGGCGGAGCGCAGGGTACGGCTGCAGAGGAGTCTGATGAAGAAGCACAGGGCACGGCTGCGGGAGGGTCCGATGAGGAGGCACAGGGCGCGGCTGCGGAGGAGCCCGGTGAGGAAGCGCAGGCGTCCGCAGCGGGAACGAGGGACTATGAAGCGGAAGCGTTGCGGGATATGAGGCTTGTGGCGGAAACGGAAAGTCTGGAGCTCTATTTTGACGAGACGGAGACGGACATCGCAGTCAGGGAGAAACAGTCGGGAAATGTCTGGTTTTCCAATCCGGTGGATACGGAGCTTGACACGGTTTCGAGTGGGTATTACCAAAGGGTATTAAAGTCTCAGATCGTCGTAACTTATATCAATGAAAATACGCAGATCAGCACGATGAATAATTACGATTATTCGATCATGGAAGGGCAGTTTGAGACGGAAGCGATCGAGAACGGGATCCGGATCACTTATACCATCGGCGAAGCAACGGCATTTCTGCTGCTGCCGGAAGCGATCACGCAGGAGCGCATGGAGCAGTTTTTGGAGCGAATGTCCGACAGTCAGAAACGAAAGATCAACCGGAACTATATCCTGTATGCTGCTTCGGAAATGACGCAGTCTGATCTGGATGACCTTGCGAGGCAGTATCCGGCTGTCAGGGAACAAAATCTCTATGTACTGCGCGGCGGCGTCAAGGATTATCTCAAGGAGGAGCTTGCGGGGTATTTCGAAGAAGCGGGCTATACGCAGGCGGATTTTGATCTGGATGAGTTAAATATTGGCGAAAGGGAGGAGGACGGCAGCGTCTGGTTCCGGGTTCCTCTCACGTACAGGCTGGAGGGAGATACGCTTGTTGCAACGATAGATCCCGAGGAAGTCTCCTATCATGACGAAGGCTATTATTTAGTGGGGATCGACCTGCTGCGGTATTTCGGGGCGTCCCTGCATGAAGACGGGTATCTGTTTGTGCCGGACGGAAGCGGAGCGCTGATCCGCTTTCACAACGGAAAGACCTCTGTATCCTCCTACGGAGCGCAGGTGTACGGGCAGGATCGGACCATGATCTATACGACCTATTATGAGAGTCAGATTGATGCGGTAAATACCATAAAAATGCCGGTGTTCGGCATAAAGGATGGGGACCGCGCCATGCTTGCCATCATAGAGGACGGCGATGCCAATGCCGTGATCAATGCGGAGATTTCAGGAAAAACGACGGGTTATAACGACGTCTACGCATCCTTTTCCTATTTGCAGTACGGATCCGCATCTTTAAGCGATATGGTGGGAGCCAACAGCTATTATATGTATTCCAAACCGGTATTTGAGGGAAGTTATACGCTGAGATATGCTTTTTTATCAGGAGAGAGTGCGGATTATTCCGGCATGGCAGCGCGCTACAGGACGTATCTGATCGGGCAGGGCGTGCTCGGAGAGAAGCATGGCGAGACGGATCTTCCGTTTTATGCGGAGTACATCGGGGCGATCGATAAGTCAAAAACAATATTGGGAGTTAAGTATACGGCTGTGGAGGCGGTAACGACTTTTGCGCAGGCGAAGGAAATCTCACAGCAGCTTTATGACGGCGGGATTCAGAATCTGAACATTGTTTATTCCGGCTGGATGAACGGCGGTCTTCACGGAACCGCAGCGACAGCCTGCAAGATCGTCTCAAAGCTTTCCGGGGGTGGCATGAATTATTCGTCGTTCCTGAATTATGCGGAGAGTATCGGTGCAGATCTCTATATGACACTGGATTTACAGTATGTCTATAAGGATGAGTGGTTTGACGGCTACAGCGCCATGAAGTATGCGCCGCGGTATTTTGATAATACGAATATCAAGGTGGTCGAATATGGTCTGGCAAGCCGGGTAAAGGAAGGAAATCTGGCAAGTCTGATCAGTCCCTTTTATGTGGAGGACGTCACGGAGGAGCTGCGGGGTACACTGACAAAAAAGCATGTGCCGGGAGTGAACTTGGGAACGTTATCATGGGAGCTGTATTCCGATCTGTCAGAGCGCAATTATACCGACAGGCAGATGGCGAAGATCAATAATACTGCCGCTGTTGGGGCGCTGCTTGACGGGGAGCTTTCCGTGATGGGGGACAACGCGAACGCTTATGTATGGGGCTGTGCCGGAGAACTGTTCAATGTACCGCTGTACTCCAACCATTACATGATCATTGACGAGGAAGTGCCTTTTTATGAGATGGTCGTACACGGATATATCCCGTATGCGGGAAGCGCCTTAAATCTTGCCGATGATTATGAGACCGCCGTGTTAAAAAGTGTGGAAAGCGGGGCAGGGTTGAATTTCAAGTGGATCTATGAGAATAACTCCATCGTGAAAGAGACAGATTTTGACTACCTGTATTCCGTTAATTATGAGGCTTGGATTGACAGGGCGCTTGCGACGTATCAGCGCGTCAATGAGCAAATGGGATACCTTTCCAACGTGGAGATGGTCTCGCATGAGATTGTCAGGAAAGATATTGTAAAGATCACCTACGCGGATGGAAGCGTCGTCTATGTGAACTATACGGATGAGGCTGTGACAGAGGATGGCATTGATGTGGGCGCAAGGGATTTTGCTGTTCGGAGAGGAGCATAGAATAGTATGAATTATTTCAAAAAAAGAAATGGTAAATGGCATCTTTCTCTGACGGGTAAAGAAGCGGTTTCCGGATTGCTGTTCATCCTGCCGTTTTTGATCGGTTTTTTCCTGATCTTTCTGCCGCTGATCGTGGAATCCCTGCGGTTCAGCTTCAGCGATATGCAGGTGGGTACAGAGGGATATACGCTTACGAAAACGTCGGATGGCGGGTTTCATCATTACATACGTGCATTTGCGATAGATCCTGATTTTAATCTGATGCTGCTGACCGGTATCGGGCAGATTCTGATACAGGTGCCGCTCGTATTGATCTTTAGCTTTTTTGCGGCAAATCTGCTGAATCAGAAATTTCATGGGAGAACGGTCGCCAGAAGTATCATGTTCCTGCCGGTCATCATTTCGTCCGGCGTGGTCATTGCATTAGAGAACTCGGATCTGTTGGTCAATACGCTGAACACGACAACGGATATAAGCGGAGGGGAGCTGGCCTCCTACCTGAACGTCATGGGCTTTTTAACGGAATATACCTCGCTTCCGAACAGTGTGATCTCTGTGTTGTCCAGAGCGGTCAACGGACTGTACGATATTGTGATCGCTTCCGGTGTTCAGATCTTAATCTTTTTAGCGGGTTTGCAGTCGATCTCGCCCTCGCTTTATGAAGCATCCAGCATGGAGGGCGCAACGCAGTGGGAAAATTTCTGGAAGATCACGTTTCCGATGATCAGCCCGCTCATATTGGTAAACAGCGTATATACAGTGATCGACCTGTTTACGAACGAGAATAATGATATGATGCGCGAGATCAAAAGAACGATATTCACGGATGTCGATTATGGGTTCGGCTCCGCCATGGCATGGATTTACTTTGCATGTATCGCCGTGCTTCTCTTAGTGGTAGGCGGCGTGATCTCAAAACATGTTTTCTATTATGATGAGCGCTAGTGTGAGAAGATTCCGCGAAGCGGGATGATGGAGGTTAGCATGAGTAGGAAGAAAAAAGCACAAGTGCACAGACGTATGACGCTTGCACGTTCCGAACGTCTGCTTTGGAGTATCGTGAGAGGAGTCATTATCATCGGAATCTGTTTTACGATCTTACAACCGCTCCTTTTGAAGATCAGTGTGTCCTTGATGGAAGAAAGAGATCTCTATGACGCGAGCGTAAAATATGTGGCAAAGCATTTTACATGGAACAATTATAAGCTGGCGCTGACTGTCATGGATTACGGATGGACGACATTCCGTACGCTTTGGCTGTCGGTCGGGGTATCGCTCGTGCAGCTGATCGCATGTCTGTTGACTGCGTATGGTTTTGCCCGTTTCCGTTTTCCGTTTAAGAAGCTGCTGTTCGGGTGTGTGATCGTGACAATGATCGTGCCGCCCCAGGTGATCATGCTCCCGCTGTTTATGAAATATCGCTTCTTTGATGTGTTCGGCATCTTCAAGGCATTGACGGGAAACAGCGTGAACCTGATCGACACCTATTGGCCGTTCTTCATTCAGAGCATGACGACCATGGGAATCCGGAACGGTCTGTATATCTACATGCTGCGGCAGTTTTTTAAAGGAATGCCTAAAGAACTGGAGGAGGCGGCTTTTGTGGATGGCTGCGGGAAGCTGAGAACCTTTGCCCAGATCATGGTGCCGAGCGCGATCCCGATGATGGTGACTGTATTCCTGTTCGGGTTTGTATGGCAGTGGACGGACGTGTTCTATACATCGTTGTATCTCAACAAGGTGAGGGTGGTATCTACCGCGCTCAACTCGCTGGCAGTCAATGCTTACCAGCAGTATGAAGGCTTTGGAGGCTCGATGAATTTCATCAGTCCCGGCTTTGTATCCATGATCAATAATACGGGAACGATCCTGGCGGTCATTCCGCTCGTCATTTTGTATGTGTTCTGCCAGAAATCCTTTGTGGAAGGCATTGAGAGATCCGGTATCGTGGGTTAATGAGAAACGACGGGAAGTGTCAAAAACGGATTCCCAACATGAAATTGATACCGAAAACGGTATTAATATAAAGGGTTATATTGTCAAAGTTTCATTATGAGATAGGAGGAGCAATATGAGAAAGAAAAGTTTAGCGGGAAAGAAAGCCATGGCAGTGCTCATGGCAGCGGCGATGATGTTGTCTGTTGCGGGATGCGGAGGCTCCGGCAACAACGATAACGAGAATCAGGGAGATGTGGAAACCGGTAATCAAAATGCGGGCGACGATCAGACGGGTGCGCAGGACGACGGAGCCGGGAACGCAGCCGATTCTCAGGGAGGCGCTTCCGAAGAGGATGCGGAGTATGATTTCGGGGGAAGGGTATTCCGTATCGGTTCTTATTATGATATGACGCCCGATCCGCAGTCCAACGCGGTCAATGCGGCATTGTCTGAGCGGATCGCGTATGTGGAGGAGCATTATAACTGTACGATCGAGTTTGTCGATCTGGGCGAGGATTACGTTGATGATTATACGACCAGCGTGCTTGCCGGAGATCCGGTCTGCGACGTCGGATATGCCATTACGACTACGGTACTGCCGACGCTGATCGACGGCGGCATTGCGTATCCGATCAGCGACCTGGGCGTGATTGATTTTAGCAGCTATAAATGGCGTCAGGATGTGGTAGAAGCGGGTTATTATAAGGGGAAGAATTACACCTTGGGCATCAACGATCCTGAAATACGATATGGTATTTTCTGGAATAAGACGCTCTTTGATGAATACGGACTACCGGATTTATATGAGCTGTATGAGAATGATGAGTGGAACTGGGATAAATTCAAAGAGATTGCACAGATGGCGAACGTGGATAAGGACAATGACGGAACGATCGACATTTACGGTTTTAACGCGAGAGCGGATTTAGGCTGGTGCTATCTGTATTCCAATGAAGCGTATATAGCGGCTAAGACGGATACGGGAATGACGGTGGACTTAAACGACAGCAGGATCATTGAGGCGCTGACCGCTTATCAGGACTTCACCACGACCGTTGATTACAGACCAATCAACTGGGAGGTCGATGATTGGGATTCCCTGATTCTGTCCTTCGTGAACGGAAATTCCATGATGTGTCTGGAAGAATTCTGGATTTCCTATATGTATTTAAGCCCTGTGAACGGAACTGCAATGGCGGACGACTGGGGATGGGTACCCTTCCCGAAGGGAGCTTCCGCAGAGGAATATTCCTGCTACGGCAAGGAGAACGGATGCCGTATCATCTTGAACGGCGTGGATAATCCGGAGGAGGTTGCGCTTGTTTATGATCTGATCACGGACATTGCGGATACGGATGAGGAGTGGGATAACCTGTTAGAGGATCAGTTGGAAAACTGGTGCGACGATCTGAATACCATGGAAAATGTGACCTATATTTACAGCAGGGGATTGTCTAAGATTAACTGCATTAACGGTTTCAGCACCTTAAATAATGCCATGAACTCCATGATGGACGCTATCGCAAACGGGGAAATGACGCCCCAGACGGCGTTAGACACCTACCGTTCCGAGATTGAGACAGCGGTATCCGACATCAATACAGGTGAGACGACGGTCAGGGATATTGAGTTTGACGGTAATGTATTGTTAAATTCCAGTTTTGAGCTTGATGTGGAGCACTGGGATATTACAAGGGAGAATACGGAAGCGGGAATTTCCCGAAACGACAGCGACGGATATCCGAAATCGGGTCAGTTCAGTTTCCATTACTGGAATGCGGACGCTTTTACGATCGAACTGGCGCAGACAGCAACGATCACGGATGGCGGAAATTATGTATTGTCATTGTATTCGCAGGGAGACGATACGACTGGATCTTCCATGACCTTATATATCAAGGATGACGCTGGAAATATATTGGATTCCGTAGACTTTGCAAATGCGGGCTGGAGCGTATGGCAGACGCCTGCAATCGAAATTGCGCTGGAAGCGGGGCAGACGGTAACGGTCGGCGTTGTCATCAACGGGCAGCCTGATGACTGGGGAACGTTGGATGATATTACATTGATTCTGCAATAAACACAGGCAATTGCGAAACGTCTTGCCAAAGCGCTGGGCTGTGCAAAATGTACAGTCCAGCGCAGGCACGCTTTCGCTGCCCTCCGCTTGCAACGGTACATAACATGCCCCAATACGGCATGTAAGTACCGGCGGCGTCAGAGCGCCTGCTTATGGAACTGTAATTTTGCACAGTTCTAATCGTTATCAAAGGCGTTTCACAATTGCCTGCCTGCAAAAAACAAGATGAGAGGCAATAGAAGCGCGCAGTATCAAAAGAATTGGATCGTCATGGGGAGGAATAGGATGAACAGGCTGGCAAAAAAAATATTGGCGGCGATTCTGTGTGCCGGGCTTGTCGTGGGAGCGGCAGGCTGCGGAAAAGGTGTGGAGGAACCGGCGGATAGTGAAAACGTTACACAGGATCAGGGCGGAGCAGAAAACGATGTGCAGGAGGGGCAGACGCCTGCAGAAAATACAAAATACATCATTAAGGGCGCGGATATTTCGTCGCTGGAAGCGGTGGAAGACTACGGCGGAAAATTTTATGGCTTTGATGGAAGCGAGGTCGATGTGATCAAATTCCTTGCGGAAAACGGCTGTAATTATTATCGGCTTCGCATTTGGAACAATCCCACGGCATCTTTCGACGCAGGCGATTATTGTAATCTGGAACATACGATAGAGATGGCGAAACGGATCAAGGAGGCGGGCATCAGCTATTTGCTGGATTTTCATTATTCCGACTGGTGGGCGGACCCGGAAAACCAGACTGTTCCGGCTGCGTGGCAGGGAATGAGCGAGGAAGAACTCGCAACTGCTGTTTATGACTATACGGCGGAGGTTCTGACTGCTTTAGCGGAAGAGAATGCCTATCCCGATATGGTACAGATCGGAAATGAGATCGGAAACGGCATGCTCTGGGATTACGGCTCCATGGAACATCCGGAAGCGCTGGCAAAATTCTTAAACAGCGGTATTAAGGCAGTTCGCGACACGACACCCGCGGGGCAGGAAACCTTGATCATGATCCATGTGCAGACAGGGGGATCGGTCGGTGCGACGCAGAACTTTTTTGAGACGATCGAGGCAAACGGCGTGACGGATTATGATCTGGTGGGGCTTTCCTACTATCCGTACTGGCAGGGGACGTTTGCCGATATGAAAGCAAATATCGACAACATTTATGAACAATTCGGAAAACAGACGGTGCTTGCAGAGACGGCGTATCCTTTTACCAATGATAATGCGGACAGCAAATCCAATATGGTGTCAGAAGCGGACATGAAAGGCGTGGGATTCGAGGCAAGCGAGGAAAACCAGAGAAGGGTGCTGGAGCTGATCATGAACGCCGTAGCCGAGTGCGAGGGCGGTCTGGGAATCTTCTATTGGGAACCCGCGTGGCTTGCAGTGGAAGGAGCCGGCGTATCGAAGGGCAGCGGCAACGAATGGGAGAATCAGACCCTGTTTGATTTTGAGGGGAAGGCGCTTGACGCGGTGAGAGCATTTGCGTTTGAACCGGGAAGCCTCGACAATGACGTGGCGCTGTATGTATATCCGTTCGACTCCGTTGAGATTGATGAGAACGCTTCGGGGGAGGAACTGATCGGGGAACTCCCCAAAACAGCACGGGTGCTGTATCAGGACGGAAGTATCCGTGAGGTAGAGGTTACATGGGACATTTCCTCGATGAAGACGATCACGGATACGCATGTGGCGTTTAAGGGGACGGTGCTGGATTTCACGGTTTCGCTGGGCGCAGATCTGATTGCGAAGAACAGCTTGAACAATCTGGATTTTGAGGAAGGCGCTACCGGCTGGGTATTGGAGGATGAGAAACGTGCGGGACAGATTCGTAACGACAGCTCCAGCTATCCCCATTCCGGCGAGTGGAGTTTCCAATACTGGAATGCGGATGCCTTTACGATGAATCTTTACCAGCAGGTGGAAATTGCCCGGACAGATCAGTATCACCTTCAGGTATGGTCGCAGGGAGTCGGGGATACGGATCTTTTGATGACGCTTTATATTGCGGACGCGGACGGCAATCTGATCGCATCCACAGAATTTCGGAATCAAGGTTGGAACGAATGGCAGCATCCCATCGTATCGGCACAGTTAAACGAAGGAGACATTGTGCGTATCGGCGTGCTTGTCGATGCGGGAAGCGACGACTGGGGCACGATGGATGAATTTACTTTCTATACAGGCGAGCCGCAGACAGACGGAGAAGGTACGGATGCGGAAGACGGAGAAGGAAACGACGGGCAGGAGGGAGAAAACCTTTCGGCGGCTGCGGGAACAAATCTCATTGAAAACGCAAGCTTTGAAAGCGGGGATAACGGTTGGACGATCAAACGGGAAGGCACCGGAGCCGGCACGGTCAGAAACGACAGTGAGGGAAATCCTCATTCGGGAGATTACAGCTTCCATTACTGGAACGATTCCGATTTTACGATCACAGTCTCGCAGAAAGTGACCATAGAAAGCGGAGGAACCTATACGTTGAGCGCTTATTCGCAGGGAGATTCCGATACGGATACGTACATGACGCTATATGCGGAGGATGAGAACGGAAATATCATCGACTCTGTGGATTTTTCCAATCGGGGCTGGGATGTATGGCAGAACCCGACGGTGGAGGCATTGGAACTTGACGGCGGAGCGACGATCACGGTTGGCATTGTGATTCACGGAAAAGCCGGAGGATGGGGCACAATTGATGACATCAGCTTAAGCGCGGAGTAGGAAAAGGATCATAAGCAATTGCGGGATGCAGTAATAATGTGTGTGAAATGAATAGAATATTCAATTCAACGCGGGCACGCTTTCGCTGCCCTCCGCTCGTAACGGTACATAACATGCCAAAATACGGCATGTAAGTACCGACGGCGTCAGAGCACCCGCCTATGAATTAGAATATTCTATTCAGCAACATACGTTATAAACGGCGTTCCGCGATTGCTTAAGATGTAATAAATAGAAGGAAAAAGAGTGAAGGGAAGGAGGGGATGGGAAAAAGAGAACAGGAAACAAAAGAGAAACGAAAGTAAAGAAAAGAGTGAACAAAAGCTAAGAGAAGAGAGAGCAAAAGAGAAAAAGAGACAGACGTTTCAAAAAGAAACAGAAGATAGAGAAGAAAGACTAGAGAAGACAAAAGAAAAATCATAGGAAAGAGAAAACAAGTGTAAAAGGAAAACAAGTATACATGTAAAAGGAAGGAGAGCGCTTATGAAGAAACGTTTTTGGAAAGAATTAGGAGGATTACTCCTCATGCTGGTAGTTCTGTTCATGACGTATCCAAGCAAAGTACAAGCCGCTCAGAACGAATTTATTAAGGGGATGGATCTGTCGTCCCTTGAGGCGGTATTGGATTCCGGAGCGGTGTTTTACGATGAAAACGGGAATGTCATTCAAGATGTTTTGCGCTATCTGGCGGAGCAGAAGCAAGTAAACTATGTTCGTCTTCGCGTGTGGAACAATCCCACCACGTCCTTTGACGCAGGCGATTATTGCAGCCCGGAGCATACGGTTGAGATGGCGAAGCTGATTAAAGCAGCTGGAATGAAACTACTAATAGACTTCCATTATTCCGATTCATGGGCAGATCCCGCCAGCCAGACGAAGCCGGCGGCATGGCAGAATTTGAGCTATTCCGCGCTGGTGAATGCGGTATATAATTTTACCGCCGACGTCTTAAACGACTTAAAAGCTGCCGGAGCCTATCCGGATATGGTTCAGATCGGAAACGAGATCAGCGGCGGAATGCTTTGGCCGGACGGGTATATTGACAATGCGGGGCAGCTTGCTGAGTTGCTCAACAGCGGTATTCGTGCGGTCCGTGAAACGACTCCGGTAGGTCAGTACACAAAGATCATGATCCATCTTGCGGAGGGCGGCGATCAGGATCGGTTCGAGTACTTTTTTGACAGCATCATCGCAAACGGCGTCACGGATTTCGATGTGATCGGCATGTCCTATTACGCTTATTGGCACGGTTCGCTGCAGCAGTTAAAGAACAACATGAACAATATCGTTTCCCGTTACGGAAAAGAAGTCGTAGTGGCGGAGACGTCCTATCCGTTTACCTATTATGATGCGGATTCCACCGAAAATCAGATCGGAAAAAGCGATACGGATCTTGCGGGACTTCCGGCGACCGTTGCAAATCAGCGGCTGATGACGGAAATGACCTTCAACACGGTTGCGACCGTTAATAACGGGAAGGGGTTAGGTGTGTTTTATTGGGAGCCGCTATGGATTGCCGTGGACGGCGTCGGCGTGACGAAGGGAGAGGGGAACGAGTGGGATAATCAGATTCTGTTTGATGCCAACCACCGTGCGCTGGATTCCATCAATGCGTTTTTATTTAATGCGGCAACAGCAAGCGTCAACAACAATAAGCACGTGATCGTTTACTCTCCTGATGACATGATCGTGCAGGTTGACTCCTGTGGTAATCTGACGGAGGCATTGCCCACAACGGTGGATGTGCTGCGGTATAACGGAACTATTGAAAAGCTGCCGGTGACGTGGAACGGAGCGAGCTCGGTGGATATGTCGGTAGTGGGAGATTACACATTTACGGGAACCGTTTACGGCACAAACCCGTTAAGCGGCGTTACGCTGGCATTGCCGACGCTCAAGGTTTCGGTGCAGCGCAATCTGATCAGAAATCCAAGCTTTGAGGACTGCAGTAACACGCTTGACTGGAAGATCAATGTAATAAAAGGAGATGCGGGAATCATTACAAACGGTGTTGACAGTTATGCTTATTCGGGGGCAGGAAGCTTCCAATATTGGGATGACAATGATTTTTGCGTCGAGCTGTCACAGACAGTAGACGTGATCCCAGGGCACAGTTATGATTTCAGCGTATGGGCACAGGGAACATGGGATTATATTGATTACAACCAAAGCTATTTCTTTGTGCGCTACAAGAAAGCGGACGGAACGGAGGTGACACTCGGTACCGTGGAGCTGCTAAATGCAAACTATAGCTGGTGGAATCAGTTTGAGATCAAAGGGATACAGATTCCGCAGGGCGTCGATCAGGTGACGGTTGGCGGACGGGTAACGGGCAGAGCAAACGGCTACGGAACCTGGGATGATTTCCGGTTTGTGGATACAAACAAAACGGCAGTGGTATCAGAACGCAATTATGTGAATAACAGCGGTTTTGAATGGGAAGCAACCTCCGGCTCGGACACCTATCCGTCCATGGCATCATGGGACATCGAGGTAAACGGAGACTGGCCGGATCGGGCATGGGCAAACGGAGAGCAGAATCATACGGCGAACGGAAGCTATGCGTTCAATTATTATGATCCTGACGGGTGCGATCTGGGACTTTCCCAGACTGTCACCGGACTGCCGAACGGTTACTATACGCTGCAATTGTATTCTTATGGAAGCAATGATGCAAAGAGCGTGGTAGTATATGTCACCAGCGGCAGTGCGGTTTATTCCGTGACAGTGCATGATACGGATCGCTGGTCTGCATCGGAAAATCGCCCGGAGTGGGTCATGACTTCGTTAGAAAATATCCCGGTCAGCACCGGTCAGGTTTTGATCTGGATCGATATTGACGGTGTTGCGGGCTCTTGGGGCTATCTTGACGATATTTCTCTTGTTCGTCAGTAATCAGATCGTTTTTGCGAGCGTGTGGCAGAACCGCAATCTGCCACACGTTCTTTCTATATTGAGGGAAATAAGAAGAATGGATGTGGCAATTTTTTACAATGCCCGCCGCCGGAAAAATTGTGGAAATTGACCTTTGATTTTATCAAAATAAAAAAATATAATAATACCTGACAATTGAAGTAGGGCAATGATCGACACATGTGGCGCACCGCGCGTAAATCTGATTACGGTAGTGCTGCACGTGTCTTTTTTTGCGGAAAAAAGGAGGAAGATTGAAAAATCAAAGATTTTTCAAAAGCGAACAAGTTCGCTTTGCAAATTTGTGCTGACGCCCAAATTCGCGGGTTGTTGGCAGTATGGAGGTAATTATGGAAAATAATCAGTATCTTGGTACGGAAAAGGTCAGTAAGCTGCTTGGAAAGTTTGCGATTCCCTGTATCTTTTCCCTCATCATTTCATGTCTTTACAACATTGTCGATCAAATCTTTGTCGGTAACGGCATCGGCTATCTCGGCAATGCGGCCACGGGCGTGATTTTCCCAATCACGGTTGTGGGATGGGGCATGTCGCTCTTTTTTGGTGACGGGGCGGCGGCGCATTTAAGTGTGGCGTTAGGACGCAGCGAGACGGAATCGATTCACAAGGGCGTGGGGAACGCTATCTTGTGTTCTTTCCTCTCGGGGGTAGTGATCATTGTCATCAGCTATCTTTGCGGCGACGGCTTATTGCGCATGATCGGTGCAACGGACGCGAATCTGTCCATGGCGCATGACTATGGATACATCATCTATGCGATGATGCCGCTTGCTTTGGTGCAGAATACGCTGGCATCCATCATCCGTGCGGACGGAAGCCCACGCTATGCGATGGGGGCGATGCTGGTGGGCGCCGTGATCAATATCATCGGCGATCCGGTTGCGATTTTCGTTCTGGATCTGGGGATCGAGGGCGCTGCCTATGCAACGATCTTGGGGCAGTTTGTGAGCTTTTTGATCTGTGCGGCGTATCTGAGAAAAAGCAAGACCTTCCGCATCTGTGCCGGCAGTTTTCATTTGGATCTTGGGCTGTTAAAGCGGATCATGGCGCTGGGGACCTCCAGCCTCTTGACCCAGTTATCCATCGTTGTCATCACGGTCATTAATAATATCTTGCTGGTGCGCTACGGAGCAGAGTCTGTCTATGGGGCTGATATTCCGCTTGCCGCGTTTGTCGTGATCATGAAGCTGTTTCAGATCGTATTGAACATTGCGATCGGCATTGCAGTCGGCGCGCAGCCCATCGTGGGATACAATTACGGCGCGGGAAAATACGGACGCGTGAGGGAATTGTTAAAACTGATCATCGGCTGGACGACTGCAGTCTGTCTGGTCTGCACGGTGCTTTTTGAGGCGATCCCAAAGGTATTCATTTTAATGTTTGGCGCGGATGGAGAGCTGTATACGCAGTTTGCGGTTGGCTGTCTGCGGATTTACCTTTCTCTAATCGTATTCACCTGTGTACAGAAGGTGTGTGCCATCTTTTTGCAGTCCATCGGTCACGCGAAGGCCGCTGCGCCTCTTTCGGTGCTGCGCGATGTGTTTCTGATCGTGCTTTCCCTGATCGTACCGATGTTCCTTGGCGTCACCGGTATTTTCTGGGCGGCTCCGGCAGCGGATATTCTTGCGATCGCGATCACGGCGGTTGTCATGGTAAAGCTCTGGAAGCAGTTGCATGAGGGGGATGCGGAAGGGGCAGCCGAAACGGTTCTGCCGGAGTTTCCAACGAAGAAGGGGGTTGTTCTTACCATATCGCGTGAGCATGGATCCACAGGAAAGCGGATTGGTCAGCTGGTAGCGGAAAAACTGGGGGTTCCCTGTTATTATAAGGAAATGATCGCAATTGCCGCCCGTGAGAGCGGATTGACGGAACAATTTATTTCCAACCTCAATTCCGACGAGAATGCGGTCATGCGTGAGCTGTATTTGAGCACGAACGCGGTACAGGATGCCATTACGGCGCAGGACAAAGCCATCCGCAGCATTGCCGACGCAGGCTCCTGTGTGATCGTAGGACGGTCGGCGGATCATGTGCTTAGAAATTACAACAATATCGTGAGGATCTTTATTACTGCGCCCAAGGAATATCGCACTGAAAAGGTCATGGAGATGTACGGAGACAGCAGGGAGCAGGCGAAAAAAAGCATTGAGCGCTCCGATGCAGCAAGGAAGGCGTATTATGAAAGCATCACCGGTAAGAGATGGGGGGATGCTCACAGTTATGAACTCTGCCTCGACAGCTCAATCGGCGTGGAGCAGACGGCGGATATGATCTTCTCTTATGTCAAAGCAGTCTGCCGGCAATAGAGTAGGAAGCATTTATTTGTAAAAAATGAAAAATGAGGCTACACAAATTCCGGGAACCGTGTTAGAATACAGATAAGAACTGCAATATGTATCAAAAGTACCGAAATGGCAGTTCGGTTCAAAAGCCCGAAAGGAGATACGGTATGCGGATCGGAGCAATTGCATATCAGCCGTATGTGTATAATACGAATACGGTCAGTGCGGCAAGCCTGAACCGGATCGGCGCGATTCCCAATGACGCGACAGCGGGGCGCACCGATTTTGAGGGACTGACGAAGGAGCAGGAAAACGTCAATCCACTTGGCAGGGGGCAGAGCGCGAATTTTATGGATATTTTGTCCTCGCAGATGGCGATGAGCCAGACGAAGAAGGCAATGCTGTTAAAGCCTGCGGCTTCTAATGAAGAGGATACCGTGGCAAGCGCAGTGCAGAAGGACGAGACGACCGGTAAGGATGCATCGCAGACAATGTCTGACATCGTGATCGGTCAGGATGCACAGAAAAAGGCCAAAGATCAGGCGCTTACAATCGGAGACGAGGAGAGCGGCGCGACAGGTTCTCCCATGAACGAAACGCAGGATAACGCGATGTCATATAAAATGCGTCATGCGTTGGATGCGTATTCCATGGCAATGGGAATGGTCGCATAAGACAAGAACAGCGGTATGATTCCTGCAGTGCGGGAAAGGGCGGCATGCCGTTTGGGTTGCGTAGTTTCCCCTGTGTCACCGCGTTAAGGTCAAGAGTACAATCAAAGGTGGTACCGCGTAATCACGCCCTTTGCAGGCAATCTGCGAAGGGTGTTTTTTGCTATAAATCAGAAGAAGGAGCGTTTTACAATGAGTAAGGAACTGGCAAAGACCTATGAGCCTCACGGCTTGGAGGAGCGAATCTATCAAAAATGGATGGACAACAAGTATTTTCATGCGGAGGTGGATGAGACCAAAAAGCCCTTTACCATTGTGATACCGCCTCCCAATATCACCGGACAGCTCCATATGGGGCATGCGCTGGACGAAACGATGCAGGATATCCTGGTTCGTTTTAAGCGGATGCAGGGTTATAACACCCTTTGGCAGCCCGGAACGGATCACGCGAGCATCGCAACAGAAGTCAAGATTATTGAGACCTTAAGAGAACAGGGGATTGACAAGAACGATCTCGGCAGGGAGAAATTTTTAGAGCGTGCGTGGGAGTGGAAAAAAGAATACGGCGGGCGCATTATCAACCAGCTGAAAAAGCTTGGTTCCTCCTGCGACTGGGACAGAGAGCGCTTTACGATGGACGAGGGCTGTAATAAGGCAGTGACCGAAGTCTTTGTCAAGATGCACGAAAAAGGCTGGATCTATAAGGGCGCACGCATGATCAACTGGTGTCCGGTCTGCAATACGTCCATTTCTGATGCGGAGGTGGAATATGAGGAGCAGAAGGGATGCTTCTGGCATATCAAATATCCGCTTGTAGATGAGAACGGACAGCCGAGCAAGACGGAGTTTTTGGAATTTGCGACAACACGTCCAGAAACGATGCTCGGCGATACGGCGGTTGCCGTGAATCCGCAGGACGAGCGCTATACGTATCTGCATGGGCGCTTTGTATGGCTGCCGATCGTGAATAAGGCAATCCCTGTTGTGGAGGATGACTATGTAGATATGGAGTTCGGAACCGGTGTTGTCAAGATTACACCGGCACATGATCCGAACGACTTTGAGGTTGGAAAGAGGCACGGACTTGCTATCGTGAATATCTTAAATGATGATGCGACCATTAATGAGAACGGCGGGCATTATCAGGGAATGGACCGCTATGAGGCAAGAAAACGGATCGTGAAAGAACTGGATTCCCTCGGTCTCTTAGTGCGCATAGAGGATTATTCCCACAATGTCGGGACGCATGACCGTTGCGGCACAACCATCGAACCGATGGTAAAAGAGCAGTGGTTCGTGAAGATGGATGAGCTCATTAAGCCTGCCGTGAAAGCGGTAAAGGACGGCGAGGTGAAGCTCATTCCCGAGAGCATGAAAAAGACTTACTTTAATTGGACCGATAATATCCGTGACTGGTGCATTTCCAGACAGCTCTGGTGGGGACACCGGATTCCGGCATATTACTGCGACGAATGCGGCGAGACGGTTGTTGTTGCAAAGGCGCCGGAGAAATGCCCGAAATGCGGCTGCACGCATCTGAAGCAGGATGAGGATACGCTTGATACATGGTTTTCCTCGGCACTCTGGCCGTTTTCCACGCTTGGGTGGCCGGAAAAAACAAAAGAGCTTTCCTATTTTTATCCGACGGATGTGCTCGTGACCGGATATGACATTATCTTTTTCTGGGTCATCCGCATGATCTTTTCGGGGTATGAGCAGATGGGAGAGCGGCCGTTCCATACCGTGCTGTTTCACGGGCTTGTGCGGGATTCCGAGGGGCGCAAGATGTCAAAATCGCTCGGCAACGGGATAGATCCGCTTGAAGTGATCGACAAGTACGGCGCGGATGCGCTGCGCTTAACGCTCATTACCGGCAATGCGCCCGGCAATGATATGCGTTTTTACTATGAGCGCGTGGAGGCAAACCGCAATTTCTGTAATAAGATCTGGAACGCATCGCGTTTCATTATGATGAATATGGAGGGCAAGGAGGTCAGCGCGCCCGCACCCGGAGCCTTGCAGCCGGTGGATGAATGGATTATCTCCAAGCTCAATGATGTGGTGCGTGAAGTCACTGACAACATGGAGCATTATGAACTCGGAATTGCGGTGCAGAAGATCTATGACTTTATTTGGGACGAATTCTGCGACTGGTATATTGAGATGGTAAAACCGCGTCTCTATAATTCCGACGATACAGAGAGCCAGAATGCGGCGCTTTATACCTTAAAGACCGTGCTGATCGACGCGTTAAAATTGCTGCATCCTTACATGCCGTTTATCACGGAGGAAATATTCTGTACGCTCCAGTCTGAGGAGGAATCCATCATGGTCAGCGCATGGCCGCTCTATGATGAGGCAAAGGCATACAAAAAGCAGGAGCAGGCGATCGAGACGATCAAGGAGGCGGTGCGCGGTATCCGCAATGTGCGTGCGCAGATGAATGTGGTGCCGAGCCGGAAGGCGCTTGTATATGTGGTGTCCGAAAGCGAGGAGCTGCTGCAGATTTTTGAAGAAGGAAAGCTTTTCTTCTCTACGCTTGCCTATGCGTCCGACGTATTGCTGCAAAAGGATAAGAGCGGCATTGCAGACGATGCCGTATCGGTGGTGATTCCGAATGCGACGCTGTATATCCCGTTTGCGGAGCTTGTGGATATCGGCAAGGAGATCGAGCGTCTGAAAAAAGAGGAGGAGCGGCTTGCGGGCGAGCTTGCGCGCGTGAACGGCATGCTCTCCAATGAACGCTTTATGGGCAAAGCGCCGGCGGCAAAAATTGCAGAGGAGCGCGCAAAGCTTGAGAAGTACGAGCAGATGATGGCACAGGTAAAAGAACGTTTAGGACAGCTTGAAAAATAACTATTATTTTTTGTAGAAAAAGGGGGAACGCTGTATGGAAATGGATCATGAAACACAATCAGAGGTGCAGGAGACCGTACAGGACGATTGGGCGCTTGCCGGGAATTATATCACAATTTCCGAAGATTCCATGCAGGCATTTCTCTTTTTACAGCCAAAGCCGAATGGGGAGCGTTATGACCGGGAGGAACTAAAGGCGCATCTTCGCGCAGAGGGTGTCGTCAGCGGTTTTCACGAATCCAATTTAGCAGCTATGGCAAAAAAGAAAGTTTACAACAGGGAAGTGCTTGTGGCGGAAGGCGTGCCGCCCGTACAGGGAACGCCCGGTCATTATGCTTATGAGATCGAGACGGAGGACTTTAGAAAGCATCCGCGTATCCGTGAGGACGGTTCGGTGGATTACCAAAGCATGAATCTCTTGCAGAATGTGCAGGAGGGGCAGGTGCTTGCCGTATATCATGCCGCCGTGCAGGGAACGGACGGAGAGGATGTACGGGGAAGACGGCTGCGTGCGGATTTGTGCAGGGAACTTCCTGCGTTAAGAGGAAGGGGCATTGCGCTGAAAGAAGATACCGAGAAGCCGACCTACATTGCACAGACAGAGGGAAAGCTGATATTTCGTGACGACCAGATCGAGATCTGCAATGTTCATGAGATCAAGGGCGATGTGGATATTTTGATCGGTAAAGTAGAGTTTTTTGGTGATGTTGTGATCGACGGTAATGTTGCGGCAGGAACGATCATCCGTGCGGGAAAGAGTCTGACGATCAGCGGCACAGTCGAGTCTGCGGATATTTATGCGGGCGGCGATATTATTCTGCGCCGCGGCGTGCAGGGCAATGAAAAGGGGCGCATCCGTTCCAGGGGAAATGTGTACGCCGACTTTTTGGAGCACTGCACAGTGGAGGCCAGAGGCAATGTCATGGCTAATTATATCCTTAATTCCGAGGTCGCTGCGGATGGTGAAGTGACGGCAACCGGAAAGCGCGGTATGATACTCGGCGGCTATGTCCACGGTTTTCAGGGCATAAAAGCGATGTGTGTCGGAAGTGATAAGGAAATCAAAACGATTCTCCATGCGGGCTGTGAACAGAAGGTTTACGATCAGAATGTCGAAAACCGCAGAGAAGAGGCAGAAATCATGCAGCAGCTGGAAGAGATGGAGGACCGTGCGGAAATGTTGCGCAAACAGCTCTCGATCCGCTCAAAGGATCAGACGCTCATACGCGAGTGCAACGAGCTGCTTCATGAGCGGGAAAAACTGACGGAGCGCGCGAAGCAGCTGCAGGCGGAAAAACAGAAGCTTCAAAAGCAGATGGAGGAAGGACGGCAGTCCGCGATCCGCGTGGAAGATAAGCTCTTTGCCGGATCCGTCATCTGCGTGAATAACGCGCAGCAGGCGATTACAGCCAATACCTGCTTTATGCAGTATAAGAGTATTTCAGGCATCATACAGGGAACCGTCATCAGAATATAACAGGCATATGGAAGAGATTACTTATCAGGAAGTGACATCGTATCTGTTATCGATACCCAAATTTACGGTAAAGCATACGATGGAGGATACGTGTTCGTTTTATCGATATATGGGAAGTCCGTGCGCAGATGCAAAGATCATCCATGTTGCCGGAACGAACGGAAAAGGCTCGACGTGCACGTATCTGCGGAGTATGTTGGAGCGGTGTGGTCATCACACGGCGCTGTTCGTGTCGCCGCATCTGGTTACCATGCAGGAACGGTTTTTGTTTGACGGTGTCCCGGTCGTAGAGGAGACGTTTTGCAAGTCGTTTATGGCGGTTGCAAAACAACTTCTTGCCTATCACGGAAAAAAAGAACCTGTTTCGCTTGAGACGCTGAGGGAGCTGCCCTATCATCCGTCTTTTTTTGAGATGCTGTTTTTTATGTTCTTACAGTGCAGAAAAACAAGCGATGCGGATTATGTGATCTTGGAAACGGGACTCGGAGGCAGGCTGGATGCCACAAACTGCATGCCGAAAAAAGCATTGTGCGTGATCACAAGGATCGCCTTAGACCATACGGAATATCTCGGAGAGACAGTGGGGCAGATCGCGCGGGAAAAAGCGGGAATCTTTCGGGATTCGACATCGGTCGTCAGCCTTCGATCTGATAAGGAAAGCGCGGAAGAAATCGAAGCGTGTGCAAGAAAATGTAAGGCGCCGCTCCAATTTGTCGATTCACGCGATTTCAAAATAGAAAGAATTGCCAATAAAAGCATTGCTTTTTCTTTTCATTCTGTATATTATAATTCTATCAGCCTTTCACTTTCCACAACGGCATGCTATCAGGCAGAGAATGCCGCGCTTGCGCTTCGGGCAATGGAGACGCTTCGGATGCATCCTACAGTGGACGAGCTGCGCGAGGGTCTTGCGGCGGCACATTGGGAAGGGCGGATGGAAGAAGTATTACCGGAAGTATTTTTGGACGGCGCGCACAACGAGGACGGAATCCGGGCACTGCTTGCTACGGTGGAACAAACCGGGCCGGACAGAAAAAATGTGCTCGTGCTTGCCATCGTAGCGGATAAACGCTATGAGCGGATGGCGGAATTCATTGCGCGTTCCGGATTATTTTTGCGGGTATATGTAACGTCGGCGGGCGGGGAGAGAGCGCTTGCACCAAAGGCGCTTGCCGGGGCGTTAGTGAGTTATGGACAGAAAAATTGTATGGTACAGGAACAGCCGGAGCAGGCATTTTCGCGCTGTCTTTCTGAGCGCGAAGATGGCGAACGTGTTTTTGTTGCCGGTTCGCTGTACCTGATCGGGCGGATAAAGGCATATTTAGGGAGGAATTCTGATGATTAACTTTGAGGAAGAACTCAAGAAGTTTCATCCCAGCGTTGAGATAGAGGAAGCGGAGGATGTGTTATACAGTCAGGATACGACGGATTTGGCCGACGTATTGGTAGATGTGATCAAAGAGGCAAAGGAAGAAGAATAGGAGCGACGCTATGGAGTGTTTTAATTGCGGCTGTCTCCTGACGGAAAACGAATTTTGTACGAACTGCGGAGCGGATGTACGGGTTTACAAGAAGATCATTTCGGCGTCTAACCGCTATTACAATATCGGATTGGAGAGAGCAGGTGTCAGAGACCTGTCGGGGGCGGCGGAAAGCCTCAGGCAGTGTCTGAAATTGAATAAAAACCATGTGGAGGCGAGAAATCTTCTCGGCTTGATTTACTATGAGACGGGAGAGGTCGTTTCCGCATTAAATGAGTGGGTGATGAGTAAGAACATCAAGCCGCTCAAAAATATCGCGGACGATTACATTGAGGATATCCGATCGAATCCGACGCAGCTTGATACGCTGACGCAGGCGGTCAAAAAATATAATCAGGCGTTGAATTATTGTATGCAGGACAGCGTGGACTTAGCGGTCATTCAGCTCAAAAAGGTGCTGTCCATGAATCCGAAATATTTGCAGGCGCACCAGCTTCTTGCACTGATCTATATGAGTCAGGAGGAGTGGGACAAGGCGGAGAAAGAAGTCGAGAAAGCGCTGCGCATCGACACAAGCAATACGCTGACGATGCGGTATATGAAAGAGATCGACTTTGCGATCAGCCAGGAAGAAGGCAGAAACCAGTCCAAGAAAAAAAGCAAGGAACAAAAGAACGCAAAGAAATATAAGAGTGGCAATGATACGGTGATCCAGCCGATCAATAATAAGGATTCCAGAGGGCTTTCCACCATCTTCAATATCATCATCGGTATTCTGATCGGTCTCGCCGTTGCAATTTTCCTGATCCTGCCCGCGCAGATTCAGACCGAGGTAGCGAAGGTCAATGAGCAGGTGAAGGATTACAGCGAACTCCTGACCCGCAGAGAAGCGGATATACAGGAGCGGGAGGCGCAGATCGAGGACTTAAGGCAGGAGATTGCGAAGACGCAGGAAGCGCTTGACGCGTATACCGGAACGGATGGCACGATCGCCGCATACGAGCAGCTCTTAGAGGCAGTCAGCCTTTACATGCAGGAAGAACCGGACGTGATGGCAGTTGCTGACAGTCTCGGTAAGATTGATGAAAACTATGTAGAGGAAGAAGCACCCGATTATTTTGCAAACGTGTATCATGAACTGCTTGTCCTGATCGGTCCTGATGTATCCGCATCCTATTATCAGACGGGAATGGCGGAATATAATGTGCAGAACTACTCGGAAGCGGTCAATTATTTCCTGATGGCGGTTTCCTTTAACGAAGCGGATTCCGCGGCGCTCTACCAATTGGCGGAGTCCTATTACCGTAGCGACGATCTGGAGAATGCGGCATATTATTATAACCGCGTCATAGAACTGTTTCCGGGTCGTAACTCGGCGGTCAACGCACGGAAACGCTTAAATGCGATCGAGCAGCAGCAATAAACAAAGGCAGAAAGTCGGGGCTGCAGCCATAAGAACAGAAAGACACAAAAGAGAACATCGAAATAGATGTTCTCTTTTTTTGCGCGATAAGCAGAGAAGCAAGGAATTTCTTAGGCGGCTGCCGTGCTTGCACGAGCAGACGACTAGGAAATTCTTTGCGGCGAGCAACGCGAGCGAGGGATGCGAAGCATCCCGCTCTGCGTTCTTTGCATTCCGCTCTGCGAATCGCAGGTAGGCGTTGTGACAAGTCGACGCGAGCGAGGGATGCGAAGCGTCCCGCTCTGCGAATCGCAGGTAGACGTTGTGACAAGCCGACGCGAGCGAGGGATGCGAAGCATCCCGCTCTGCGAATCGCAGGTAGACGTTGTGACAAGTCGACGCGAGCGAGGGATGCGAAGCATCCCGAGTCTGCGTATCGTGAGAAATGATCCATAACATGATAGCAAGGAGGTAGGAGAGAGCAATGGTTGATAATTATGCAATTATCGAAAATTATCTGATGATCAGAATGCCGGAGGAGGTTGACCATCACAGAGCGGTACTAATCAGCCGGACAGCCGATGATTATATTGCGCATAGCAAGGTTGTCAATATCGTGTTTGATTTCGAGGACACGAAGTTTATGGACAGCTCCGGTATCGGCGTGATCATGGGGAGATACAAGAAAATATCCTGCTTTGGCGGAAAAGTGTTTGCCATTAACACAAGCAGGCGTATCAAGCAGCTTCTTGCAGTGTCGGGCATGCAGAAATTAGTCACGATCATGGAGTAGGGGAGTCTGCCCAAAAGCCGATCACGATCATGAAACAGAGGAGTGGAGAGATGGAGACAAGAACAGAGGAGAGAATGGAGTGCGCGAGTACCATGGGACAGGAGGGTGTTTTGGAACAGACGGACTTAAGCAGAAAAACGGGTGCACAGGAACGAGCGGGTGCAAGGCGTGAGTATGTGAATGAAATGTTGCTGGAATTTGATGCGGTATCCTTAAATGAAAGTTTTGCCCGCATTGTGGTCGCGGCGTTCATCACACCGCTGAACCCGACTGTAGAGGAGCTTGCCGATGTAAAGACGGCCGTATCCGAGGCGGTAACAAATGCGATCATTCACGGCTATGACAGCCGGGGCGGAAAAATCAAAATGCATTGTCTGGTGACGGGAAATCTACTGACGGTCAGCGTGGAGGATCACGGCGCCGGGATCGCCGACATCGGACAGGCGATGATGCCGCTGTTTACGACCAGGCCGGAGCTGGAACGCTCGGGCATGGGATTTGCATTTATGGAGGCATTCATGGATGATCTCAAAGTTGAGTCCCGTGTGGGCGAGGGAACCAGAATCTGTATGATGAAAAAAATAGGAGACGCTTCTTGGACGGCGCAAAAGGGGAAGTAAATGGATGAGACCGCTGCATTGATCGCACGTTCACAGGCAGGGGATAAAAAAGCAAGGGAGATACTGGTAGAAAACAATTTAGGACTCGTACATCATATTGTAAAACGGTTTCTTGGCAGGGGTATTGATGCGGAGGATCTGTTTCAGATCGGCAGCATCGGACTCATGAAGGCAATTGACAAATTTGATCTAAGCTATGACGTTCGTTTTTCTACGTATGCCGTGCCGATGATCCAAGGAGAAATCAAACGGTTTCTGCGGGATGATGGCATGGTAAAGGTCAGCCGGACATTAAAAGAAAACGGCTGGAAGGTGCGCCAGTCCATGGAGCGGCTGTCACAAAAGCTCGGCAGGGAGGCGACGATGGACGAGCTTACCCAAGATACCGGTTTGAGCGCGGAGGACATCGTGATGGCGATGGAGGCAAATATTGAAGTTGAATCCATTTACCGTTCGGTGTTTCAGTCCGACGGCAATGAGATTTATCTGGTCGATCAGGTCGTTGCGGGAGGCAGGGCAAAAGGCGGCATTGGACAGACGGCGGCGGGCGGTTCGGGAATCGACAGTTACGGTATGGGGGACGGGCAGGATCCCGAGAAGGAGCGCCTGCTCAATCATATGCTTTTAGAACAGCTTATTGACGGTCTGGATGAAAAAGAGCGGGAACTGATCGAGCTTCGCTATTTTCAAGACAAGACCCAGATGGAGGTTGCGAAACGACTCCGTATCAGTCAGGTACAGGTCAGCCGCATGGAAAAGAGGATTCTACTGCGCATGCGGGAGAAAGGGAAAGTATAGCTTTTTATGATCAGATGTGGTAAACTTCTGATAGAAAAGCATTTTGAATAGGATTTTCATAAATGCATATCACTGATGACATGAATGATGACGTACTGCGTCATTTCGAAAGGTGTCACAGGGTAAGGAGAGAGACCGGTTATGAAATTTGATATGCATTGTCATACGAAGGAGGGCTCGATCGACGCGAAGGTCGAGCTGGAAGAATATGTCAAAAAGCTTGTGTCTCTCGGCTATGACGGCATGCTTGTGACCGATCACAATTCTTACAAGGGGCACGATCAATGGGAAAGGCTGCGCACGCAGATCGGAGAGATAGCGGGAAAGCCCTTTGTCGTCCTGCGTGGGATTGAATATGATACGAGGGATGCGGGACATATGCTGGTAGTGCTGCCGGAGCGGGTGCGCACGCGAATGTTAGAGGCGCGCGGCTTAAAGGGGCGGCAGCTTATCAAGCGTGTACATGAGCTGGGCGGGATTATCGGACCGGCGCATCCGTACGGAAATGGTTTTTTTGCGCTTATGAATACGCGTCTTGGAAAAAGAAATGAGCATCTGATGCACAGCTTTGATTTTGTCGAGAGCTTCAATGCCTGCGTGAAGCCTTTTCAAAACAAATTGGCGAAACGCCTGGCGGAGCAGTACCACAAGCCGGAGTTTGGCGGTTCGGACGCACACCGCCCCGAGGTGATCGGTTCGGCATACACCGAGATCGAGGCGAATATCCGCAATAATGACGATCTCATCCGCGCGGTCCGTTGGCGTGTGCCAATGGTCGCTGACGGGGACTGGGAGGATAAGGTTCGGAAGAAGCCGAAGAAGCCTGTGGAGAAGCTTGCTGTTGCAGGGTATTGGATTTATAATAAAGTGCTTGCGGGCGCAAACGTGTTCCGCAGACGGAAGTACGCAAAGCTGTCATAAATGGGTATTTGTATGATTCATAAGAATCTGCACAGACTACTTGCCAAAGAACAGGAAAGCATGGTGTTGCCTGTTCTAAAGGGGGCATGGCTGTGCGGATTTTTTATTTGAAAGCGGATGAAAAAGTAGAACTGGAAAATAAGGACATACGGCTTGGAGATGTAGCGAGCGTTCTGTGTGAGGACGGCCGCGCGCAGCAGGAGGCGCAGGAGCTGATCGTATATCGGTTTTCCAAGGAAGGGCGCACGGTGATCGACGTATTGCAGTTGATCGCTCTTTTACAGGAAAGGTATCCGGGCTGTCAGGTCGTGAGTCTCGGAGCGGACGCTGTGCTTGTGGAGTGCCACACGGTGAAGCCGCATCCTGTATGGGAAAAAATAAAGATCGCCCTGATCGCGCTACTCTGCTTTTTTGGCGCAGCGTTTACGATCATGGCATTCCATAATGATATTAGTATTGACGATATTTTTTCCAAAGTGTATCTGCTTGTCACGGGGATGGAGTCGAACGGCCTTACCGCGTTGGAGATTTCTTATTCTATCGGACTTTCGGTTGGAATCATTGTTTTTTTTAATCATATCGGGACAAGGCGTATCACCAAAGATCCGACGCCGATTGAGGTGCAGATGCGGCAATATGAGGGCGACGTTGTGACGGCGCTTGTGGAGAATGCGAACCGGGAAAACGCGAATGCGGAGAAAGCCAACGGAAAGAACGCGAATGCGGAGAATGTGAACCGGGAAAACGCGAATTTGGAGAACGCCAGCGGAAAGAACGCGAATGCGGAGAATGTGAACAGAAAGAACGTAAATGCGGGGAGCAGGAGAGAACCATGATGGAACAGCTGTTTCTGATCGTACTCGGATTGAGCTTCGGCGTATTTACGGCGGGCGGCGTGTTCACGACTGTTATTGTTGTGGCGCTCGTCCCGCGCTTTGCCGCCCGATTTCACACGGCGTATAAAATCGAATTGTATGAGGAATGGATTGTCGCGGGCGCGATCGCCGGCGGCATTTTCGGTGTGTATTCCCACTTGTGGACAACGCCCTCATGGGAGATGCGCAGCATACTGTTAAAGGCAGCAGGCATTGTATTTGTGATTATCTGGGCATTTTTTACGGGCATGTTCGTCGGATGCCTTGCGCTTGCGATTGAGGAGATGCTCGGCGGGATTCCCGTATTTGCGCGCAGGATACATCTGCGCAAAGGGCTTGGCATTATCATTCTCTCCATTGCAGTCGCAAAGCTCGTGGGTTCCCTTTGCTATTTTTATTATGGACTGTTTTAGGGGAGGGGTCTTACCCGATCGTACTAAGCTTTCCCCTCAGCATATATCCGATTTTCTCATAACATGCGTTAGAAGCCGCATAGTCAGCATTCGTATAAAGCATTGGCATAGCGCCCGTACGTTCCACAATTTTAGTCACCTGATACACTAAGTTTTCTGCGTAATGCTTCCTTCGGTTTGCAGGAAATGTATATACGTTGCTAAGAGCTGCCAGATCATCGGTTGGCGAATAGGAACAACTTGCCACTGCTTTCCCGTCCTGATCTTTCCAGAAAAATAAACGGCTGTCCTCGATCAGCTTTCGGACGTGATCTAAGTTTTCCTCATCGCTGCGCTGATCGATGCCGGTCTCTTCGTGGAACAGTTTGATGATCGTGGCAGCCTCTTCCAGATCATCCTGTGTGCATAAATGAATATGTCCGTCCGCCGCATGCTTTGGTGCAAGCGGTTTTGGGCAGTCATAAGCAAACAGATTCATTGTGAGCGCCGCGTGAAGTCCCTGTTCCTCTGCCTTAGAAAGAAAAAAGCAGGCTAAGTCATTTTTCAGATTATACCGATACCCGTCTGAAATGGGACAGGCTTGCATAACAGCCTGCCAGGCCCGTTCCTTTTCTACTAAAGAATGATCATCCGGCGTCCATATCCACACAGGAAACGGATCAGCGGAATGGCAGATGATCAAACGTTCATGATCTGTCAGTGTTAATCTGCATGAATCATTCAGAATTCTTCCTAATACAAAAAACGTATATTTATCATTCTCAAGTAATTTCAAGTCTCTTTGATCTGCCTGACGATCCATTTATTTTCCGCCTCCATAAAGAATGAATCATGTATGATATGGCATACCAATTACATGGTGTTTCAAATATTGATGATGGTTCTGATTTTAACATTGCCGGTTTTGGGAGTCAATACGCAGTGTGTGAAATGGATGATACCCGGGCATCATAATGCAAAAGAAGGGAAAATCGGATTCTATCTGGCATTAATAATTTTTTTGTGTAAGAATATTGACAAACAATTAAACATATGCTTAAATGTTTATATCAAGAGACAGAATGATTCCAACGATCTTATCGCAAAGAGCGCTGAGAGCATGTTTCGGAAACAATCTGTTACAAAAAGGAACGAGGAGGACATTTTTTATGAAAAAAACATATCAGATCGAGGTGGACTGCGCGGCATGCGCATTGAAGATGGAGGAAGCGACGAAGAAGGTCGAGGGCGTGAAGGATGCGACGGTTTCCTTTATGACGCAGAAAATGAAGGTGGAATTTGACGAGGGCGCAGATGAGCAGACGACGATGAAAGCGGTTGTGAAAGCTTGTAAAAAAGTCGAGGATGACTGCGAGATCATACTGTAAAGTAGTGTGAAAAATAAATTTTATAAGCGAACTTGTTCGCTTTGTGAACTTGTTCGCTTTGCGAACTTGTTCAATTTGCAAATTTGTGCCTGCGGCATAGCGTATTTCATACGCATTCAAGTTTTCAGGTTGCGAGAAAGGCATGGTTATTATTATGAATAAAAAGCAAAAAAAGATGCTGCTGCGTATCATCATTACCGCAGCGTTGATGGTTCTGCTTGTGGTCTTACCGATTGACAGCAAAATAAAGACGGCGCTGTATTTGGTCCCGTATCTGGTGATCGGCTATGATATTCTGCGGAAGGCGGCTTTGGGCATCATCCACGGGCAGGTATTTGATGAGAATTTTCTTATGGCGGTCGCGACCGTTGGTGCGATCGGGATTGGCGAGATGGTAGAGGGCGTGTCGGTCATGCTTTTTTATCAGATCGGTGAACTGTTTCAGAGCTATGCCGTCGGCAAGAGTCGTAAAAATATTACGGCGTTGATGGATATTCGTCCCGATTACGCCAATATTGAACAGGATGGGGAACTCGTGCAGGTCGATCCCGATGAGGTGGAGACCGGAACGGTCATTGTGGTAAAACCGGGAGAAAAGCTGCCGATTGACGGCGTGATCATGGAGGGAGAAACGACCTTAAATACGAGCGCATTGACCGGAGAGAGCGTGCCGCGTGAGGCGAAAGAGGGCGATGAAGTCATCAGCGGATGTGTCAATTTAAGCGGACTGATCAAGGTGCGCACGACGAAGGAATTTGGCGAGTCAACTGTGTCGAAGATTTTAGATCTGGTGGAAAACTCCAGCATGAAAAAATCGCGTTCGGAGAATTTTATCACCCGTTTTGCAAAGGTATATACGCCTGCGGTCTGCCTTGCAGCCGTGCTGCTAGCGGTGCTTCCGCCGCTTGTACAGATACTTTTGGGGGGCGGCGCTGACTGGCTTGTATGGTTTACACGGGCATTGACCTTCTTAGTCATCAGCTGTCCGTGCGCGCTGGTCATTTCGATACCGTTAAGCTTTTTTGGCGGCATCGGCGGAGCGTCCGCACGTGGTATTCTGGTGAAAGGCTCCAATTATTTGGAGGCGCTTGCCTCGGCGGGAATCGTTGTTTTTGATAAAACGGGAACGATGACAAAGGGTGTTTTTGAGGTGACAAAGATCAGTCCTGTGGGTGTGAGCGAGGAAACGCTGCTGCGTTACGCGGCGCATGCCGAGAGCTATTCCACTCATCCGATCGCGGAGAGTCTGCGCAGGGCGTACGGAAAAAATATTGACATGGCGTTGGTGAGCGACGTGGAGGAAATCAGCGGGCATGGCGTGACGGCGACGATGGACGGGAAAACGGTTGCAGCGGGCAACCGCAGGCTCATGGAACGCATGAATATCGCTTGTGCGGAAAGTGACGGGATCGGTACGGAGGTTCATCTGGCGCTTGACGGCGAATATATCGGAAGAATCCTGATTGCGGATGTGTTAAAGCCGACTGCAGCGGAGGCAGTTCGCGCGCTGAAGGCAAACGGCGTCCGCAAGACCGTGATGCTGACGGGTGACGCGAAGAAAGTTGCCGAGGCAATCGCTTCAGAGCTTTCTGCTGATGAGGTCAAAAGCGAACTCCTGCCGGGTGATAAGGTCGATGAGGTCGAGCGTCTGCTTGCTCAGACCGGTAAAAAAGAAAAGCTCGTGTTTGTCGGGGACGGCATCAACGATGCGCCTGTTTTATCCCGCGCGGATGTCGGTATCGCAATGGGGGCGCTCGGCTCGGATGCCGCTATTGAAGCAGCCGATGTGGTGCTGATGGATGATGACCCGTCAAAGATTGCGCTTGCGATGCGGATCGCGCGAAAGACACTTCGCATCGTCTATGAAAATATCGTGTTTGCGTTGGCGGTAAAAGCTGTCTGTCTTGTGCTCGGTGCGTTGGGTGTTGCGAACATGTGGTGGGCGATCTTTGCGGATGTCGGCGTCATGGTGCTCGCCGTGCTCAACGCAACGAGGGCGCTGGCGGTTTCAAACAGATGAGTCCGCGTTTTTTGACATGGTGAGACCGGAAATGGAGGAGCGTATGGCACATTATGATTTACCGCATGATCATGGACAAAATATTAAGCATGTCCTCGATCGAATGCCGGATATTGTCGATTTTCAGAAAGTGGCATCGTGGTTTGATAAGCTCGGGGACAGTACGCGTCTGCGTATTTTGTGGATGCTGTGCCATTGCGAGGAATGTGTGAGCAATATTGCTGCGGCGATGGAAATGAGCGATCCTGCGGTTTCGCATCATTTACGGCTTTTACGAGAGAGTGGTCTGATCGTCAGCAGGCGTGACGGTAAGGAAGTCTACTATAAGCTTGCCGAGAATGCGCAGGCGCAGATTCTTCATCACGCGCTCGACGAGATGTTTGAGGTGAGCTGTCCGAGCGGGGAATAAAGTTCAGGCATAAATACGGCAGCAGACTGTGGAAACGCTTTCATCAGCGTTTCCCTAGTTTGCTGCCGAAAGCTTTTGTATACTTGTCAGGTAAGCGATCAAAAGAATGAGATCTGCAAACAGCCAGGCTGATATTTCACCGAAGAATATGCCGTCGCTTCCGATGTACTTTGTTAATATGATTGCGCATAAAAGGCGCATACTTAACTGCGCAAAGCTTGACAGCATAGGTACAACCGCATGATTGATACCCTGAAGAGAAGACCGCAAAATATATAAAATATACAGAAACGGAAAAAATAGCGCCAATATAGTAAGAAACCGATAGCCGTATTGCAGGATTTCTCCGGTCATGTCGGGGGAGTCAATAAATAATTGCAGAATATTTCGGCCTAAGAATACCATCACCCCGGAACATACAAGGGAAACGACGACTCCCATGAACAGACTTGCCCGGACCCCTTCTCTGATCCGAACAATCTTATTTGCTCCATAGTTTTGAGAAACATAGGCGGCGGCTGCCAGTCCGAAAGAAGACGCCGCGATTTCCAGCAGTCCATATAATTTTGCGGCGGCGGAATATCCTGCGAGAAACGAAATCTCATACTGATTGATCCGGTTTACAACGATCAGACCACCGATTGAGGTAATGACGCTCTGCATGGTCATGGGGATTCCCATTTTGAACAGCTTTCCCGCGATGAAGGTTTCACTGTAGGAACGGATGGCGGCATGAGTTGACAGGAGATTTTCGGAAAAAGCTCTTTTATGGTAGAAATAATAGCCGCAGATGATCATGACCACACATTCTGAGAGAACGGTGCCGGATGCCGCGCCCGCTATGCCAAATCCGAAAATATTGACAAACAGGATGTCAAAAGCGATGTTACACAGTGAGGAAATCGTCATGGCGAGTAAAGGAATATGACTGTTTCCACGGCTCCTTAACGCACCGGAGTACAGCTGATAGAGCGTTAAAAAAGGAATCCCCAAAAAGATCGTATTCACATATTCTCTTGCCATGGAATACACTTCCTCTTTTGTGCCGAGCAGACGAAGGATCCATCCGGAGGTGAAGAGTGCGCACACGGTCAGTACGACGGCGAGAATGAGGCAAATTTTTTTAGATACCTTATAATAAATAGTAAATTCTTCTTCGTTCTTTTCACCAAAACTGTTTCCTAACAGGATGGAGAATCCTGAAACCAGTCCGATCACGATTCCATTTACCAAAAACAGGGCCATTCCGTACCGACGAGGGCGGCAAGCCCCAAAGGACCGATCTTTCTTCCGATGATGATCGTATCCACAAAGGTATATAATTGTTGAAATACATTCCCGACGACCAGTGAAAAAGAAAAAGTACCAATCAATCGAAACGGGTTTCCGACGGTCATATCCGTATCTTTTTTCATATCAGACCTCCGATGAATGATATGCTAACATGTTTTTTGGGCACAGTAAATAAAAAATTCCTGTCAGTAATAAAATCACATGATGCATATTTTTGAATATGCCGCACATCCTATTCCGGAAAAAAGAATCGGAAAGCGGGGAATCAGCCGATGGCAGATCAGTCAAAGGATATGAAAAAGGCATATGAAGAGCAGAAGCATCAGCAGAGCCGTATGCAGCAGAAAAAGCAGGTTTATCAGGAATATGTCGAGCAGATGACACCCAAAAAGAATATTTGGTGGCAGATGCTGAAAGCGTTCATTGTGGGAGGGTTGATCTGTACGCTCGGGCAGGTGATCCTAAATGTTGCGACAAATCAGTTCGGACTGGATAAAGAAACGGCGGGAACGTGGTGTTCCGTCATACTTGTTTTGCTCAGCGTGCTTTTGACCGGCTTTAACCTATATCAAAAGCTTGGCGCGTTTGCGGGAGCAGGGGCACTCGTGCCGATCACGGGCTTTGCCAACTCCGTGGCGTCTCCGGCGATTGAATATCAAAAGGAAGGTCAGGTGTTCGGTATCGGCGCCAAGATATTTACGATTGCGGGACCGGTCATTCTTTATGGCATTGTGACGAGCTGGGTGCTGGGCTTTGGATACTGGATCGGGAAATGCTTTGGGGTTTGGTGAAAAGCTGATTCATCCCCTACGCCATCTTATGCTTCATTCGAAACTGCTTCGGCGTGCAGCTGCGATATTTTTTGAAACTTTTGATCATATGGCTGCAATCGGAGAACCCGGTTTCCTGACTGATATAGGTAAGGTCAAAGCTTGTGAAAAGAAGAAAATCCTCCACCTTAAAAATTTTCATTTCTTCAATATAGGTCTTGCAGCTTTTTCCGTAAAGCTGCTTGAATTTCTTGGCAAAGCAGGAATAGCTGAGCCCGCATTTTGACGCAATATCGGCGACCTGAAGATTTTCTTTGATGTTGGAGTCGATATATTCCGTAACGCTGTCGATGTCATATTGGGCGTCGGCGGCAAACACATCGTGATCGATCGAAAAGCCGTCGCGCATCCAGCAGCGGATAATGTTCATTAAAAGATGATAAAGCTTTGTCTGAATAATCCTGTCGTAGCCGTATTCCTGTTTCTGCAGTTCGTCCACGCAGTCCCGGAACAGGCGGCCGCATTCCATGTTCTCCGCAGTCTCCGCGGGAAAATAAAACGGCATCTGCTTATTGTATGCGCTTTTTACGATATTGCGCAGCTTCGGCGCATAGGAGGATGTGATATGGATGCTGTTGATGTCAAATTTGAGCACAATATAGCGCAGCGGTCCCGGAGCAGCGGCATAAATGGAATGAACGGACTGTGGATGAAAAAAGACCATATCACCGGCATTGGCGGTATGAATCCGCTCATCGGTGTGCATTTCGGCGCTTCCTTCCAGCATAAAAATCATTTCCGCAAAATAATGCCAGTGCGGTCTGATCGGAAAACGAGTTGTCCCGGCGTCAAAAACAAAGCATTCAAAAGGGGTATTCAGCGCGTTTCCGGCTTCAAAAAGATTGTACATAATTAACTCTCCCAAGAGAAATAGCCTGCGGCAGCCGTTCAAAATAGGTGCAGCCATATTGCACTTAAGTATAGCACGTCTTTGCACAAAATGCATCCTCTTTTCACGTTGAATTGGATGGATAAATTTGCTATAATAACTCAAAAAGCAATAAGGGGGATACGCGATGTTGACAAGAAAACAGTATCAATTTTGGTTTTGCACAGGTTCTCAGGATTTATACGGGGACGAATGCCTTGCCCATGTGGCGGAGCATGCAAAAATCATTGTACAGAAGCTGAACGAATCAGGAAAACTGCCGTTTGAAATTGTCTGGAAACCGACGCTGATCACCAATGAGCTGATCAGAAGAACCTTTAACGAGGCAAATACGGATGAGCGCTGCGCGGGTGTCATCACATGGATGCATACGTTTTCTCCCGCAAAGTCATGGATCATCGGTCTTCAGGAATACCGCAAGCCGCTGCTCCATCTGCATACGCAGTTCAATGAAGAAATTCCATATGACGCGATCGACATGGATTTCATGAATGAAAATCAGTCGGCGCACGGCGACAGGGAGTATGGGCATATCGTTTCCCGGATGGGGATCGAGCGCAAGGTCGTTGTCGGACATTGGGCGGATGAAACCGTACAGGACCGCATTGCATCGTGGATGCGTACGGCGGTCGGCGTTGTGGAATCCAGTCATGTGCGCGTGATGCGCGTTGCCGACAATATGCGTAATGTTGCCGTGACCGAGGGGGACAAGGTCGAGGCACAGCTTAAATTCGGCTGGGAGGTAGATACCTATCCGGTCAATGAGATTGCGGAGTCGGTCGATGCCGTGTCCGAATCGGATACGAATGCGCTGGTGGATGAATATTATGACAAATATGAGATTCTGTTGGAGGGCAGGGACGCCGATGAATTTCGCCGTCATGTTGCCGTGCAGGCGCAGATTGAGCTGGGCTTTGAGCGTTTCCTTGAAGAAAAAAATTATCAGGCGATCGTCACCCATTTCGGCGACCTTGGCGCGTTGAAGCAGCTCCCCGGACTGGCGATCCAGCGACTGATGCAGAAGGGCTATGGCTTTGGCGCGGAGGGTGACTGGAAGGTTGCCGCGATGGTGCGCATCATGAAACTGATGACGCAGGATATGGCGGATGCAAAGGGTACATCCATGCTGGAGGACTATACCTATAACTTTGTCAAAGGAAAAGAGGGTATTTTGCAGGCGCATATGCTTGAGATCTGTCCTTCCATTGCCGATGGACCGATCAGTATCAAATGCCAGCCGCTTTCCATGGGAGACAGAGAGGATCCCGCGAGACTCGTATTTACTTCCAAAGAAGGAAAAGGCATTGCGGTATCCATGATTGACCTTGGCAGTCGATTCCGCTTGATCATCAATGATGTAAACTGCAAAAAGACAGAAAAACCGATGCCGAAGCTTCCGGTTGCCACGAACTTCTGGACACCGGAGCCGGATCTGTATACAGGTGCGGAGGCATGGATCCTTGCTGGCGGCGCACATCATACCGCATTCACATATGACCTGACAGCGGAGCAGATGGGCGACTGGGCGGCTGCGATGGGAATCGAAGCGGTCTATATCGATGCCAACACGAATATCCGTGATTTCAAGAAGGATCTCATGCTTGGAGAACTGTTTTATCGCTAAAAAAGAGTTTCCTGTGGAAACTCTTTCAAAGAATTTGCATGCGCAAATTCTTTTGGACTGAGCTATTTCCTATAAGCTGAAAAAGAGTTCCGCTGGCGCGGAATCTTCGAAATTGTGAAAAATTCGATTAAATAAAAATTAGTTCCGCGTCAGCGGAACTAATTTTTGTAACGGGAGGTTTTTATGAGAGACTTTGATGTGGAAAAAGAGATGTATCGTCGGGCTGTCGAATTGATTGAAAAGCGCTATCCTGTCGGCTGGGGCGGAGCAGGGGTCGTACACACAGCGAACGGACATTATTTTACCAGCGTCAGCATAGATACTGCCAATGCCTCGGCTGTTTTGTGTATAGAGACAGGCGCAATGCTGGAGGCTCATAAGTATAACGAAAGGGTTACGCATTGCATGTGCCTTGTTCGGGATGATGAGAACGCACCCTATAAAGTATTATCCCCGTGTGGAATCTGTCAGGAGCGCTTGAGGTTTTGGGGAGAAGATGTGCAGGTGGCGGTTACCACAAACGATCATGCTTTGCAATTTGTCCCATTAGGCGAACTGCAGCCCTACCACTGGACGAAAGCATATCCCAGCCATACATTGGAGCAATTTACGGAATAAATCGGGACATTGCCTAAAAAGCAATGTGAATACAAAACGTTTGAATAGATCTGTCAGTAAATGGCAATCCTTAGATAAGAGACGACAGAGAGTGCAGCCGTTTGAGTGAAAGCCTTGGGGCTGCTGCTGGAACGTCTGAAAGAAAGGAGTATCGGCCATGACGCTGACAGAAAAAGAGACAACCGCATTAAAAGATCTGCACACACAGGAGAAGTCCTGCATTACAAAGTATCAGAAATATGCCGCAGAGGCAAAGGATACGGAACTGCAAAGCCTGTTTAAGACGTTACAGCAGGACGAGCAGAAGCATTATCAGTCCATCGGACAGGCATTAAACGGTAATGTTCCGACTTGTGACTGCAATGATTCGCAGGGAAAAAATTACAGCCCGAAAGGGACATATCGCGACGGCGCGAATGCGGCGGATAAGGAGCACGATTGTTTTCTTGCCACGGACTGTATCGGTACGGAAAAGCTTGTGTCCGGCGAGTATAACACCAACATTTTTTCCTGTGATAATTCCTCTCTGCGCAAGCTGCTTGCCGATATTCAGATTGAGGAACAGAATCATGCCGAGATGCTTTATAAGTATAAGCAGGTAAACGCAATGGCATAAAAAAGAATGGCACAAAGCGCCATTCTTTCAAAGAATTTGCGTTCGCAAATTCTTCCCGGATTCGGAAAATTCCTATAGGATAAAAAAGAACACACAGCGTTTTTTCAGAGTTCCACTTACGTGGAACTCTATTTTTTATGATAGGAGAAGTTTCTAAGGCACTCATACCAGCGAGTACGCGATATGCTGCAGGCGTCTTGTGATCTCATTGCAGCCGGCATCGCAGCGCTGAATGAAATACAGCATAATGAAATTGGATTTCGGAGAAACGGTAAAATACGTGCCGCACCAGCCGTCCCATCCGAATTCACCCACATCCGCGTTCGTTCCGCCGGCAGCAGAATCGGCCAAATGACGCATCAGATTGCCGTACCGATAGCCGCGCAGGGAATCCCAGTTTAAGTCGGGGGTATAGGCGTCCGAAAGCTGCGGGGAACACAGGAAAGAAACCGTGTTTTTTCCGAGAATACGACGGTCCTGCCAAACGCCGCCCTGCAAAAGCATCGTGGCAAAATGCGCGTAATCCTCGATCGTGGATACAAGTCCGGCACCGCCGGATTCAAAGGCGGGAGCATGATCGTAGCCCTCCATGCCAAGATTTTTGCCGGGCTGCGGAGCAATGTGCATGCGCTTGTCGCTTTGATATACGGAGAAAGAAGAAAGCGTATCGACAACGCCGCCTTTTTGGGGGATCGATGCGGGAATGTCTGCTTTTTGTTGCAGCATCACATTGTCCGTATCAACGCAGGCGGAAGCATCCGGAATTTCGGAGCAGCGGTAAAGTTCGGCAAAGCGGTTCTTTTTTTCATCGGGGACATAGAAACCCGTATCCTTCATATCGAGCGGTTCAAACAATTCCTGCTTCAAAAAACTGCTGAGGCGCATGCCCGAGGCCACTTCGATGACGGCGCCGAGCACATCGGCGGATGTGCCGTACATCCAGTGCGCGCCGGGTTGAAAAGCGAGCGGAATCTGACCTAAACGGTTGGCAAGCTGTACCGTCGAAAAAGAGACACCGGCATCCTGCGCCGCTGTCATTTCATCAAAAAGCGCCGCAACAGCCTTTCCGGCGCTTGTGCAGTCGTCGGGATAGGCGAGGCCGGACGTCATGTTTAAGAGATCGGAGAGATATACCGCGCGCGAAGCGGGAACCGTCTGCGTACTGCCCGGAAGAAATACCTGTTGACCGTGAAAGTCCGGCAGATAATGTTCGACCGGATCGGAAAGATCAAGGATGCCGCGCTCCATGAGCAGCATAGCGGCGGCACAGATGACCGGTTTGGTCATGGAAAAGAGACGGAAGATTGTATCGTCTGTCATGGGAATCTGTTTTTCTTTATTCGCCATCCCGTAGGATGCGCGATGGAGCGTGCGACCGTCCTTTAAGAGCAGGAGATTTGCGCCGGCGAGATTATCGCGTGCAATCTCCGATCGTATTAATCTGTCCATATCTGCAATACGAGTCTGATTGAAATCCATCCTAAAAACTCCTTTTTTATTATTAGTCATAATGAAAGGCAGCCGGTTTTGTCCGGCTGCCGCATGAATCAATGTTTGGTGAGCAGTACACGAAGAATCATTCCGAGTCCGCCGAAGATCAATACAAGCAGCAGGATCCAGTCAAACAGCGTCATCGTTAACAGATGGAAGTCTGTCGTCATAATGACCGAAGCGATGATGATGAGTGTCGCGGCTGCCATATACAGTTTGGCGGCAACGCTCTTGGGTGAGGCGAACAGCCATACGATACCGATAATGAACGGAACAATGACCATGCCGGATTTCATATGAAAGCCGTGAATGGCAAAGCCAGTGGAAAAGAAGCTGGAATATACGAGTACCTTCTGTGAAAAAAAGAACAATCCCGCGACCAGCATGGCAATCCCCGCGAGAAAAATGCCGAGTTCTTTTAGCGGAGAAGACTCGGAGCTGCCGGAATCAGAGTGAATGTGAATATGTAAGTCGTCATCGTAATCGTTTTTTTTCATAAAAATCCCCCCTATGAACATGCTGCGGCAATCAGTGAAACCGCTTTGGCTGCTACTTAGATAAGTATAACGGGATTGTCGTTTTTTGGCAAGCGCTTCGTTATCATTTACGACATTGGGACCGATGCCGGGATTTCTATTTCATTTTTATGGAAAAGAATATATAATGGGTTTCTAGGCATAGGATTCATGTATTTGCGTCCGAATTCTTAGAGTTGTCCGTAAATAACTTCACAGTAGGTGCAGGACTGGAGGGATGATCGTGGTGAAAAATAAAGCGGTAACGGGAATTGCACTGCTGTTGGTGTGTTCTTTGACGGCCTGCCAGTCGGCGGGTTCCCGGCAGGAAGCGCCAGCTGAAAACGATTCTGTTGTGATGACACAATCCCCACAGGACGATCTGGCGGAGAATGTGGCACCACTGCAGGAAGATCCGGTGGAGGATGCGTTACCACAGCGGGAAGATCCGGCGGACATTTTGGATGAAAGCATTCCGGAAACAACGGTACCCGATGGGCTGGTTTTGGTATATACGGGCATTCAGAGCGAGATAACAGAGTACAATGCGGAATATCCGCAGTATTCGGAATTAAGGGAATATCTGGATGAGACGCTGTTTTCCCTTATGAGAATTGCGCATATGACAAATACGGAGCTTTTTATGAGAAGTGAATTGCGGGAGGATTGGGAGGATCATGACTGGGATCTGGTAAGTCCGCTGGGCAACATAAGCGCTTATGACTGCGGATATGGCAAGATTGATTATAACAATGACGGGGCGGTGGAAATCATTTACCGCACGATTAATAATGCCAGAAAGATCTCGGCAACCGTTTACATACCGGACGACGCGGCGGAGCAGATTGTGTCGGAATATGATCTTGTGGGTATTTTCCCGAACGAGGATATAGAAGAAGGAACGCTGCAACAGATATGGTTTGAAAAAATCGGTGAGGATGTGGTGACATTTCGGCTGCTGCGAAAAAATCATAGCGAAGAATTCATGATATACAGTGATATTGTGACGGTCAGGGATGCAAAATTAGTTTGTACCCGGCTGGAAACACGGAACTTGACGGTTACGACAGAGCAGGCGGAAAATTCGGATCAGGATATTTTTAAGGAGCGTACGTTGAATCTGACAAAAGGGGAGGGTGAGGTCTTTGAGACGCTGCGCCGTGAGCAGGTCATTGCTTACCAGAAAGAGCGACAGATCGATGCTGTATTGAAAACGACAGGGCTGCCTGAGGGGTTCGTCCAAATTTTGAAAGAAGTCCTAGCGGGAACACAGTATGTTTACGGTACGTGGAATATGGAGGGATTGTCCGCTTATGAAGATCATACCTGTCAGGTAACCTTAGAACAGATGCAGACCTATCTTGGGGACGCGTTTCCGGATTATTACGATGAAGTAAGCGTACGATGTGCCTATTTGGTGGATTTAGATAAGGATGACAAGGAGGAACTGGTACTGTTCGATGACCTTGGAGGAAGCGGTGGATATGCGAGTATAGACATCTGGGAAAAACAGGAGAACGGAACAGCAGAGCAATTGTATTCTATCATGGAGTACCGCGGATATGCGGCTTTGTTAGAGTTCAATGACAATCATTATTTTGTGGTCCGCAGATGCAATTATAATACGGGTGAAACGGATGGATTTCTTATTATAACTGCCGGAACGAACGGTACATTACAGTATTACCTGATTGAAATGGAGAACAGAAAGAATAAGAAAAGCTGGATCGAGACCTATCGTGATGAGGGAATGGACGGAACGCTGGAGCAATGGCTTGCGAATGATATTGAAAGGCGAAAAAGAGAAATAGAGGAAAAAACCGTATCGGATGGCAATTATCAGTTGATTGACGGCAGTGCGGAAACACCCTATCAGGAGTCCGGCATCACGTTTCCTTTGGAAGCTTTTTCTGTTGATCAATACGGTAAACAGTCATGCCGGGTTGTGGATTTTGATAATGATGGCAGGATGGAATGCGTGAGGAAAACAATTTGGTATCCGAGCAGCAGGAGTTCATCGCTTGGACTGATATGGTATTTTTATAAGGAATACGATTCTTATGTGCATGAAACACGGTTAGAGTTTCCGTGTTTTTCCAGTTCGAACAGCCCGTATTATGATTCTGACAATTATGGAACGAATGTAGATTCGGAGGAAAACTTTGAAAAAATTCCGGTCCAGCTTTGGTTTGAAGAATTTGATCAAAAGGTGTATACCTTTTGTATGTACCGGGTCGGAGCCAGCTCGGATTATCTGCTAGAAGTCAGCCTGATCGAAGGAGAGAAGCTGCATCCGCTTCTGCAATATCTCCTGATCGCAGAAAAAGAATATACATTCAGGCAGGTGGATATAAACTCTCTGTGGGTACTCAATTAGCATTGACGTATACCGCAAACCTTTGTATAATCAGCATAAAATAGTTCTTTTTTCAGATGCTGAAAAGAGAGTCCTGTCATAAACCCGCAGATAAAAAAGAGGCGTTTGCGATGAGAACAATGGAATTTAAGATGGAGCGGCCGGGACTGTTACGTGAGGGAGATCGTGTAAGTATTACGGAGGGAAAACTGCCGAGCAATTATTATTATACGATCGATCCGTCGCTTGCCATGTCGGGGAACTATCCGTTCCGCGAGCAGCTAAAAGCGCGCGAGGGCATTGTTTCGGAGGTAAAAGAGAATCCGCGCGGCTTTTATGTAACGGTGGAATTTCAGGATGAACCGCCGGTGTGATGCGGTGCGGAGGGTGAAATGAAAACGAAAAGATTGAACAGAGATCTGAAATGGGGATTCCAGCATTATCCGTACTACCAGATAGACATGGACAATGAGATCTTTCAAGGCTTTGTCAGCTTGATCATGCTGACAGACGGAGAACAATTTTTGTGGGAGTTTGAAAAAGCCGGAAAAGTTCCTGTTACGGGTGGCGGAATGGTTTGGCTGCAGCTGATACCCAAGGGAAAAAAGAGACTGATCACGGCAATGTTAAAACCTGCGGAAGGGGAAAAGGATTATTCTGTATCGGTATGGTATGTTGATGTAATTGAAAAATATGTATATGACAGCGATGGTGTTGCGGTATATTGGGATAAATATTTAGATGTTTTGGCTACTCCGCAGGGTGACATTCGGATTGACGACAGGGATGAACTGGATGAGGCATATCAGCAGAATGATTTGACGAAAGTACAGTACGAAGAAGCGTTGGAAGAGTGTGACAACATTATTGCGGAGATGTTTACGGATTTCGGGAAGACCGAAGAAAACTGTCTTGCGATTTTGCACGAGGCAATGAAGATGATCGAGAACCGGGAATATCAGCTGAAATTAAATGTATAGGAAATACGGAGGTCAGAAGTTTTGACCTGAAGTGCTGAATAGTAAAACAAAAAAGTTTTTTGCGATAGCGAAAGGAGAATTAAAAATGAAAACAATCAGTACGGACAAAGCGCCTGCGGCAATCGGGCCGTATTCGCAGGCAATTCTTGCAGGAGACATGCTGTATGCGTCGGGCCAGATTCCGATCATTCCGGCGACGGGAGAGATCGCGCAGGGCGATATTAACGTGCAGGCGGAACAGGTCATGAAAAATGTCGGCGCGATTTTGGAGGCTGCGGGAACAGATTATACCAAGGTGGTCAAGACGACCTGCTTTTTGGCGGAAATGGCTGATTTTGCGGCGTTTAATGCGGTGTATGAGAAATATTTTACCGGAAAACCGGCAAGAAGCTGCGTTGCGGTAAAGCAACTGCCGAAAGATGTGCTCTGCGAGGTGGAGGTCATTGCCTATCTCGGTCAATAAGGAGAAAATGGCATAAAACGGCAAAAAGTGGAGATAATAGGTAAAAATTCATGGCACGCAGACGATCAATGCGGACTGCGGGAAAGTGTGGGCAGGATAATGGATCAAAAAGTGATGTTTCAATTTGGATATGGTCTCTATGTACTGACGACAAATGCGGACGGTACGGACAACGGCTGCATCATCAATACGGCAATTCAGGTAACGTCAACGCCCTGCCGTGTGCTGATCGCGGTCAATAAGCAGAACAGAACGCATGATATGATCTTGGCGTCGAGAAAATTTAATATTTCCATGATCGCAGAGGATGCATCGTTCCCGCTGTTTCAGCACTTTGGATTCCAGTCGGGAAAGAACGTGGACAAATTTGCGGATTATCCGGATTGTGCCCGCGCAGAGAATGGCATCATGTACATTACAAAGGGGACAAACGCCTATGTATCGGCGCGTGTATGCGAGGTCATGGATATGGGAACGCATACGATCTTTGTGGCGGAGGTTATGGACGGCGCCATGCTTTCCGGTGTGCCGACGGCTACCTACAGCTATTATCAAAGCAACATAAAGCCGAAGCCGGAAGCAAAGAAGCAGACGGATGAGGTGACATGGGTATGTAAGGTGTGCGGCTATGTCTATGAGGGCGACCCGCTCCCGGCGGATTTTGTCTGTCCGATCTGTAAGCACGGTGCAGCTGATTTTGAACGGCGCGCATAATCATCATCATATGACATATACTACGACCGGAGAAATTCTCCGGTCGTTTTGTCTGTTTATTGTTATTTTAGCCCGAACAAACAGGAAAGGAGTCATGGTATGGAATATTTGAATGCGTTTTGGGTGGGCGGACTGATCTGCGTGCTGGTACAAATTTTAATGGAAAAAACGAAGCTGCTGCCCGGTAGGATCATGGTGCTTCTGGTGTGTACGGGAGCGGTCCTCAGCGTCTTTCAGCTCTATGAACCGTTTCAGGAGTATGCCGGAGCAGGAGCAAGCGTGCCGCTCTTAGGCTACGGCAATATTTTGATGAAAGGCGTGAAAGAGGCGGTCGATGAGCGGGGCTTTATCGGATTGTTTTTGGGTGGTTTCAAATCGGGTGCGGCAGGCTGTGCGGCGGCGCTTGTCTTTTCCTACCTTGCAAGTCTGGTGTTCAAGCCGAAGATGAAGGGATAAAAGGGAATGAAGAAAGAAGAAATTGCAACAGTTCATCCCGCGCCATTCGCAAAGGCTCCGTTGGCGCTTTTCCGCGGCATAAGAATCGTTATGCGATTCTTTGCAGCTAACTTTGCTCATTACGTGGCGCTCGGCTCATGTATTTGCTCGGTCAAAAAAATGTGCAAGCGCTTTTTTGACCTTGGCAATGCATGGCTGAACTGTTACAAGAAATTCCCGTTCGCGCTTGTCGGTCGAGGGTTCTCGTGATATACTGGTAGTGTATGCGGAAACGCAGGGATGGGGGAGAAAAAACATGAGAACAGCGATCATAACCGACACGAACAGCGGGATTACCGTCGAGGAAGGGAAAGAGCTCGGAATCCGCGTCATGAAGATGCCGGTCATCATCAACGAGGAAACCTACTATGAAGGAGTTAATCTGACACAGGAGGAATTCTACAGCAGACTGGAGGGCGGCGACGATGTTTCGACCTCGCAGCCTTCGCCGGGCGACGTGATGGCGATTTGGGACGAAGTGCTTGCGGAAGGCTATGACGGGCTTGTCTATATTCCGATGTCGAGCGGGCTGAGCAATTCCTGTCATTCCGCTATCGGATTAGCGGAGGAATACGGCGGACGCGTGCAGGTGGCGGATAATCACCGGATTTCCGTTACACTGCGTCAGGCAGTGCTGGATGCGCGGTATCTCGCGTCGCAGGGGCTCTCCGCGAAAGAGGTCAGGGAACAGCTCGAAAAGGACGGTCTGGATGCCAGTATTTATATTGCGGTCAATACGCTGGAATATTTGAAAAAGGGCGGCAGAGTCACACCGGCAGGTGCGGCGATCGGCTCCATTCTCAATATCAAACCGATTTTGACGATTCAGGGTGAAAAGCTCGATGCGTTCGCAAAAGTGCGCGGCATGAAAAAGTGCTGGGATCGTATTTTGCAGGCGGTAAAAGCGGACAGGGAGGGGCGCTTCGGTAATGTGCCGGATGAGGAGCTGCGAATCGGAGCGACAGGGACCTTCCAACACAAGGAGGATGCCGACAGATGGTTTGCGCTCGTAAAAGAGCATTTTCCGACCATTGAGATTTTTTACGATCCGCTTTCGTTCAGCATCGGCTGTCATGTCGGACCTGATGCGACGGGAATCGGCATCTGCCCGAAACACAGGGCTTAGGAGATGGATTTTATCATAGTGGCTAAGCATAAGATACTGGGGGAGAACGAATGGGTTCTATATTTTTTTTCATATTTCTTGTTATGATGTTTAAGGGAAAGGGCAGGGATGCGCTCGCAAGCGATATCTTTAAGCTCGTCTTTGGCTTATGCTTTTTGGGCGCGGCTACGTCGATATTCTTTTCACCGTTTGGTATTGTCGGCGTAGTGATACTCTTTGCATGGCTGTTTAATAAATACGGGAAAAAGGACAAGAAGTCCCAAAAGGATTCGCGGCGGCAGGATCAAAGCTATGACAGACAGGACACTGTTTATCAGGAATACCGGGAACAGACGAAGAAGAGCACCAGGAGCAGCATTCTTCCGGCAGCTGCAAAGAAGCGGAGAAGGATTGTAGAGACTTTTAATGAAAAGTACGAACTCTACCTGACGCCGGAGCAGATCAAGGGAATCGTGGAAGCCTCCTATTTTTCGGAAATATGGAAAAAAGAGATCGAGGCGATGACCCAAAAATACGAGACGCTTTCCCAGTGGTATCAGAGCTATACCAAATGGCTGCGCGTTTATCTGCGCGTATTCCATGTGCAGGAGGTCACATCGGACATCCGGCAGCAGGAAAGTATTTGTTTCTATGCGTTTGAAGAGGTATTCCTGTATGCGGATTCCCTTTCCGATATGCCGCTTTCAGAAAAAATCCGGGCGGTCAACGAGAAGTTTTATGCATCCTTTGACGACATAAGCTTTATGATCGCCTATCGGTTTTTGGAGTCGAAAGGAAAAAAACATGATCTGGGAAGGAGCGGCATCATAAGAGAGGATGCCGATATAGACGAACTTTTACATAAATATGATACGCAGAAGGCAGCGCAGTAATGCGCTGCTTTTTTGCTATGGTTGCCCATATGTTGCGCATGCCTTTTCTGCGCGTCATAGTTGCTGTCGTTTTTTATGAAAATTATTTACGACACCGATACATCCACTTCGTGTTCCGAAAGAAAACGCTGCATTTCCTCGTCCCACAGCTTATCCGGCGATTTGTCAGGGAGAAATGTCGTATATGCCGTTCCCGTTGTCAGACGGCATATGCCCGCTTCATAACGGATCGTGAGCACAAGCGCCTGCACAAAAGAGCGATCCACTGTGCATTCCTCAAGTGCGGTAAGCCGATTCACAATATCTGCGTCGGCGTGAAATGTGATCTGAAAAGAAAGCGGTGTCTTTTTTCCTTTGATCGCGCTGAAGCATAAGCTGCGAAGATTCGCCCAAGGCGTAAATTCGGGGAGACCGGCGGGCATTTCGGCAAGCTCATCCGTCGTGTAAAAGGCGGGAACAGTCCTGCCGTCGATCCGCAGCGTGCATGCGGTCGTGATCTGAACCGATTCGGTCTGAAACGAATCGAACAGCGTACCGGTGAACAGTGCCGCCATGAATGTGCGATTATTGGAGATCGTGAAGCTGCGCATAGTAATCCTCCGGTTTCATACAGTCTGCAAATGTGCGCGAAGCACATGTCCTGTGACCGTAAATAGATAGAAAACATGTTTTACGTCATCATATCATAATCATCACACAAATGACAACGGATACGGGAAAGAAATATAAAATAGAGAGCAACTATTTTTAGTTGCAAAGCTCCTGGTGTAGTGGTACATTATGATAAAGGAGAATTGTTTATGAGCAAGAAAGATAAACTAATAGATGGATTAATAAAGAAACCAAAAGATTTTACCTTTGATGAAATGGAATCTTTGCTATCCTATTTTGGATATGAATTAAAGCAGGGTGGAACAGGATCAGAAATAAAGTTTATAAAAGATGGTAGTAACGACGTGATTAATTTTCATATACCGCATCCAAGCGGGATATTGAAACGGTATGTGCTGGATCAGGTCATAGAGAAATTGAGAAAGGATGGTTTGTTATGAGCAATTTATTATCCTATAAAAACTATAACGGAACAGTGGAATACTCCAAGGAAGATGGATGCCTTTTTGGAAAGGTTATTGGAATAAAGTCTCTGCTATCTTATGAAGGGGATTCCGTTAAAGAGTTAGAACAGGGTTTTAGAAACGTGATTGATGAATACCTGGAAGATTGTAAGGAGAGAAATGTGGAGCCGGAATTGTCCTATAAAGGTACATTCAATGTCAGGATCAGCCCGGAGCTTCATCGAAATATCGCTGTGTATGCGATGGAACACGGAAAAAGTCTGAATGCTGCTGTTGAAGAAGCAATTGGAAATATGGTTGGATGAATGGAAAGAAAAATAGAAGGGGTGGATGCCGGCAATATGGCTCCACCCTTATCTTCATGATTTTTTTCTTTACAACAAGGGAGAGCTATGCTATATTCAATGTAGTAATAAAAACTATGTTTGATGACCTGCAAAAACGCGAGATATGTCATGAGCAGTTTAGCGGGTGGCTTGGAGGATTTCATGAGCTATAAGATCATTCTGGACAGTTGCGGAGAACTGCCGAAGGAATTCAGGAACGATTCACGGTTTGAGCGGGTGCCGCTCGGACTGGAGGTGGGCGACTACTGCATTATGGATGATGAGGCGTTTGACCAAAAAGTGTTTTTGGAGAAGGTTGCGGCATGTCCGACCTGCCCGAAATCTTCCTGTCCGTCGCCGCAAAAATTTATGGAGGCATATCACTGCGATGCGGATCATGTGTATGTGGTGACGCTGTCTTCGAAATTGTCCGGTTCTTATAACAGCGCGGAGCTCGGCAGGCGGTTATATGAGGAAACCTATGGAGAAAAGGATATTTATATTGTGGATTCCCGTTCCGCATCGGGCGGGGAGACGCAGATCGCGCTTCTCGCGATGGAATTAGAGGAAAAAGGACTGGACTATGACACCATCTGTAAAAAGCTGACCGCATACCGCAACGGAATGAAGACGTATTTTATTCTGGATAATCTGGAGACGTTGCGCAAGAATGGAAGACTTTCCAACGTCAAAGCGCTTATCGCATCGACCTTAAATATCAAACCGGTCATGGGAGCGGATATGGGGAGCATCATCCAGCTCCATCAGTGCATCGGTTTTAAGAAAGCGTTGCATAAGCTGGCTGAAACGTTATGCAAAGAAGTCTGCGATCCGGAGAAGAAGCGTGTGATCATCACGCACTGTAATGCCCTCGATCGGGCGGAGCTGTTAAAAAAGCTGTTGATGGGATATTTCCGTTTTAAGGAGATTCTCATTGAGGATACGGCGGGAGTCAGCAGCATGTACGCCAACGACGGCGGCGTGATCGTGGCGGTGTAATGCAACAAAATGTGAACTTAAAAATGAAGCCGCCTGCGCACTGCATTGCGCAGGCGCTTTTTTGACAGGATCGTGATGAGGGCAATCGTGATGATAGAACAGATCGTCAGCACGATCCCAGACCATGATAAAAAGAATCTTTGATGCAGATAACGGTTGAGAACGAGCTCGATGCCGACGCACAGCACAGCAATCTCCGCAAAGCTGACGGTCGCCGTCACTAAAAAGGAGAACCGGAATCTGCGAAGCAGAAATGTCATGATCTCGGCAAGCACCGTCACGAGGATCGTGACTGGCAGGCCAATGCCCCAAAACCATGTGTTTTGCTTCGTCAGCCATGTCAGCATAAAAAGATAGACACAGACAACGACACCATCCAATAAAAGCGACGCGTACGCGGACAGCTTCGTATAGATGACAAGCGGGATCATAAAGACCCATAATACACAGCAGGCGCCGATGATGGAGAGCGACCACAGGTTTGCCTTGTAGACGAAAACATTAAGAAGTCCGCATGTGACTGCCGTCGAGAGCAGGACGACGCTTAACAGGAGCGCGGCGTCCTTTCTTTTTACAAGCTCGACCTGACCTTTTTCACTCGGAAACGGCGGAACGGCGACCAGCTGTTCCAACTGTTTCGGATTGATGACGGGTGTGTTGCACAGAGGGCAGCTTTTATGGGAGGCGTCTAATTCGACGCCGCAGTTGACGCAATAAGACATGAGGAAATACCATCCTTTCTTTTTTCAAACAGATTCCCGATTGCTCGCAATCTTGACGTGAATACCGTCCTGCACCAGCTTACGGAAAAAAAGCCGTTCGACATCCGCTTCTATGATGCTGCTCGCGAAATTGATCGTGAGTGTATCTTCGTAGGTGATGATGGCGCAGTTTGTACGGCTCGAAAACGGCTGTCCCATATAAATATCAAAGCGCTCGATATGGGGCTTCATATCCTCCGGCACCTGACAAAGCCCCATGTTCGTAAGACCTGCAGAGGAATTTTTATCCTGGATCGCAGCGTAAAAGCGGCTGACGATAACATCTTTCAAAAAGAGCGGAACGACACGGATGAGCGGATTGCGCTGTGTCGCGGCGTTCGTCGTAATGTCGCCGCGCAGGAATTTCTCATTAATGTAATAGCGCATAAAATTGTGCGTCTGTGTTACGATCTCCTCAAAGGTGTAAGCGCCGAGGCGCGGATCAATGCCAGGATAGACCATCGTGATAAAATTGCGCAGCGTTTCCGACGGGAAAAAGCGGCGCAGGTTGACGGGCATCGCGATCTTGACCGGACGAAGGCGCAAATGCCATTCTTTCTCCTGTTTTTGTAAGAGAGCATAAAGAAGCACGGCGTTAAAATATTCTGTCACGGTGACGCCGTATTTTTTTGCGACCTGCTTTGCCTCGGCGGCGGAGAGCGTACCGTTAATGATATTCAGCGTATAAAACGGTTCCTTTGTGCCGCGGACGCGGTATGCCTTTTCGTGCGTTCTCGGCGGATGAACACCTGCGTCGGCATAGCGCATGTAGGCATCCTCCAGCTCGCCCGGAGAAGGTTCTTCATTCACATCTCGCACAAAATATTTTTTGGTGATGACACAGCCCTGCAGCTCTAAATAAACGGCGGTCACGGTCTGTAACACGCACATGCCGCCCGTGCCGTCGCCGAGACAGTGGTGCGCCTCCATCGAGATCCTGTTTTCGTAATAATAAAAACGCACGAGATAGCGGTTGTTTGTCTGAAAGCCCATCGGCATGCAGGGGTTTTTGATGTCGGGCCTGACATAAGGACCCGGACGCCGGTTCGGCTCTAAATAGCGCCAGAACAGACCCTTTCGGATGGCAGCCTTGTAGGTGGGAAAGCGTTTCATGGAAAGGTCGACCGCCCGCTGCAAAAGCGCCGGATCAACGGGGGCTTTCAGCGTAACGCTCAATCGGTATACGGCGGAAAAATCACGCCGCTGGAGCGTCGGATAGACGATCGCAGATAAATCGAGCTTGTACCAGTCTTTTTTGGGGCGTTTTTCGCTTGGCGGCAGTCGTTTCGTTGGCATGCGCATTCCTTTCCGATCATTTTTCTATAAAAAATTTTATCACATCGTGTCCTGTATTACAATTGGGATACGATGTTGTATTTCAAGGCATCCTATATTATAATCAGATTATTCGATGTTATCAAAAGCATGGGGCTTTGGAAGTGAACGATACGATACGCGGGAGGAAAGAAGCATGGCGTGGGGCGGCAAGGCAAATCAAAATCTGATGAATGTCATCCGTAAGGTGCATAATTTGGTCGAAGCGGAAGATATTGATAAGCATAGACAGTCCCAGAACAGTCTTGGCGCCGTGCTCGGTAACCGGAAGGATACGCTCATCCGGGAGATCGAGATTGACGGCATGTACGGCGAGTGGGTGAGTGTGGACAGGGCGCATATGAAAAAATATGTCATTCTGTACTGTCACGGCGGCGGCTATATGACGGGAAGCTGCCTTTATGCGCGGACGCTGACAACGAAGCTTGCTACCTCGACCTCCATGGATGTGCTCTGCTTTGACTACCGCCTTGCGCCGGAGCATCCCTATCCGGCGGCAGCGGAAGACGCGATGCGCGCATGGAATTATCTGATGCTCTTAGGCTATGGCGCGCGTGATGTGATCGTTGCGGGAGATTCGGCTGGCGGAAACATGGCGCTTTCTCTTACATTGAAGCTCAAGGAGGAAGGGCGTCTGCTTCCGAGAGGGCTTGTGTTAATGTCGCCGTGGACGGATTTAACGTCAGGCGGCCGTTCACATCGGACGAGAGCCGCGCTTGACCCTGTTTTGGACAAGGAATATCTGGATAAGGCGATCGCTGCATATGTTCGGGAGGATGCGCTTACCAATCCGTTGATTTCCCCGCTGTTCGGTGATTTTGCGGGCTTTCCGCCGACCTATATTCAGGTGGGGGATAACGAGATTCTCTTAAATGACGCGACGGAGCTTCATAAGAAGATGATCAAGCAAAATGTATCCGTGAAGCTGGATGTATTTAAGGGCATGTGGCATGTGTTTCAAATGTCGCCTTTTAAGACGGCATATGAAGCAATGGATAAGAACGCGGAGTTTATCTACGATATCTGCCGCTAGAGCCGGACGGTGAAGAGAGCAATCATCTTTTTGAGGTACTTCAAAAAGCGTTTTATCTGTGTTATACTTCCTGTATATGGAATATGTTTTAGATGGGCTTGAATATCCTTTGGAGTTTGAATATGAGAGTATATATATGGATTGCTGCGTATGTGCTGGTGATGAATGTTATCGGCTTCTTTAGTATGTATCTTGACAAGCGAAAGGCGAGAAAAAAACTGTGGCGCATTCCGGAGGCGACGTTATTTTTGATCGCACTGATCGGCGGGAGTATCGGTTCGATCGTGGGAATGTACCTGTTCCGTCATAAAACAAGGCATTGGTATTTCGTGTACGGTCTGCCCGTCATTCTTTTGCTGCAGATCGGCGCGGTCATTGCGCTCTTGCTTTCGCCCATTGAGATCGGTACGATCTGAGAAAGTGTCGGAAACGAGAGGGGCATCAGAGGATCATGGGCGGTACAGGAAGCGAGAATACGGTAATAGGTTCAGGTGGGCGTGAATGGGGACATGCCACCGGCAAAGGGGAGGTATCCGTATGCATATTGCGGTCTTTGATGATAATATTGCAGACAGAAAACAATTGGAGCGGCTGCTTGGCAGGGAATCCGACCGGCGGATTCCGACAACGGGCAACCTTTATATTGACAGCCACGGCAATTTTGAGTCGCTGTTACATGCACCCATGCAGTATGAGTTGTTTTTTATCGACTGCCATAGCGGGGACAAAAACGGTATGGATGTTGCGCGCATGCTCCGCAAGGCGGGCGTTACGGCGCCGATCGTGATGTGTTCCGGCGAGACGGATTACACGGCGTTTTCCGCGGCTCCCGAACTGCTCCTCCATATTAAAAAACCAATCCAAAAGGATGCGCTTTCCGCCATCATTGACGAGGCGCTTGAAATCCATACCCATATAGAGCGCCCGATCACCATTCAAGGCGAAAAAGAGACAATCTATCTTCATGAACGCGACATTCTTTATGCAAATGAATACCATCATACCATGCATATCCATACCGCTTCAGGCAAGGTGCATTCCACGCTCGGACGGGTCATGGACCTGATCATCACGTTAGAGGATAATCCTCGTTTTTTCCGTACGGAAAAAACCTGTATCGTGAATCTGACTCATGTGACCGAGATTCGTTTTGGAAAGATTGTTTTTGACACGCAGGAGACGCTTTCCTTTCCGTTCTGGCAGACGGAACATATAAAGCGGCTGCACCACTATGTAAAGATGCATGAGGGGTAGGGAGGAAATTAGAGCTGTTTCTGTATGTCGTGATGCCCTACATCTACCTAGCCTATAAAAGAGGATAACCTAAAAGAGAGCAGAGATTCGAGAGAGTCCCTGCTTTTTTTGTGTGTGAAAAATTTACATTGAAACGCTCTTTGCTGCTTAAAACAAAATACTGCCGCTTCACAACATTTTGATATTTTCCGCCTTTATTCCGTCCGAATAATAAAATAGGAAAGGTCTTACCATAACCTGCGGTATGCAGTGGCATAAAGGGAAAAGGATTTCAAAAAAAATATCAAGGAGGAAACGACAATGTCAACAATCAGGGAGTACGCGTCAAGCACCTATCAGGATTACACAACGGATACCTACAAGGATTCCGCGTCAAACAAGAAAAAAGACTCTGCATCAAACACCTACAAAGAGGATAAAGTAAACGCATACAGAGACTACAGCTACCTTTTTTCAAATACAAATTCCAACGCGGGCGGAAATTCTTTTTTGTCCTGCCTTGGCGTGTCGGGAGACGGGTTCAGCCTTGCCGATTATGCGTCCATTAAAAACGGAAGCTATCGGAAATTATTGAAAGCATATTATAAGAAGGCGGATGCAGACCGTTCCTCAGGCGGGGATACCAGGCAGAATCTGACGCTTATGCAGAGTAGCGCAAACGCGCTCTCACAGTCTGCGCGGAGCCTGATGAATGAGTCTCTTTGGAAGAAAAAGACAACAACGGTAACGGATGAAGCGACCGGTGAGAAAACCACCAAGAGCGATTATGACTGGGACGCGATCATAAAAAACGTGAAATCCTTTATTGAGGATTATAATGATACCGTACAAAGAGCAGGAAATTCCAGTACAAACGGCGTATTGCGCAATGCGGTGTGGATGACCAATCTGACCAAAGCAAACAAAAATCTGCTCGCAAGTGCAGGTATTACCATCGGCAAGGGAAATAAGCTGGAGCTGGACGAGGAGGAGATAAAGAAAGCGGACATCGGCACACTGAAGCTCTTGTTTACCGGTCAGAATTCCTACGCAAGCAAAATCAGCCAAAAGGCAAACAGCATCAGCATGGCGGCTTCCGGTGCAGGCGGCACCTATACGAGCAGTGGAACCTATGCAAGTGCGCTATCCCGGGTGGCATCGACTAAAATAGATAAAGAGGTATAGGAGTGAGCTTATGCATATACAGTTAACCGGTTCCAATCATCCGTTTACGGCAAACAGCAGTATTTTTTATAACAACGGATTAAAAAGTACGCAGGAGAAATTGCAGCGGCAGGCTGATCGTGATAATCAGATTGCAGAGGAACGGAAAGAAGAAATGACCGATGAAGGAACCAAACTGGCTGAAGATACAACAGAGCTGACCGAAGAAGCAAGCGAACTGCCTGAGGATATCATAGTCTTTTTGCGCAGGGAAATAGTTTCTTCATGCGATCTGCATTGGAAAAAGAAGCGCATCTGCCGATACCTTCATTAGAGTAAAAAGGTTTCGTTGTCAAACAAGCGAATAGGTCTGGTGTACTGACGCGTTCGCATGTCGCCAAATGACTTGCTCAAAAATGATGGACAGCAATGGAGGATCGGGAAGATGGGGATTCAAGGAGTAGGGACGGGTTATCTCGCATGGGGAGCAACAGGAAAGGGGTCAAAGCGCAGTTCGGGAACCGGTTTTGCGGACAGGATGGCGGTGGCTGATCAGGCGGGGCGTTTTTCTTTTCAGGGAATGGGTACGAGGACATCGGCACAGAGCTTTGTGCTACAGGCGTATCGTGCGGCAGCTTCAGGAGCAGGCAGTGTGAAGCCTGCTTATGAAGCATATGAATCCGCGAATTATAGAATTGTGCCAGACAATGAGACAGGGCGTTTTGATATTTACAATCAGCAGGGAGAAAAGCTCGGCGTTTTTCAGTATTCCGATATCAAGGTCAGGCAGGACAGTGCGAGCGGGAAGGAGTTTTTGATCTCGGAATATGGAACCATGAGCTATGAAGCGATGGTAATGGACAACGAGCTGAAAGAAGCCCTGCAGAATGCGATGGGCGTCCAAAAGCTGGAAACGGTGGAACTGCAGGGCTTCACTTTAAAGACGCATTCCGGCACAGGCATTCAGTATCTGCTGCGGGACGGCGAGGAAGGCAGGGGCGGAAAGGTTCTCTTACAGAGTCAGGCGGATGTCCAAAAGTATGAGGCGCTGGCGGAGACCTACTATCGAAAATATCCCAATCTGGTACATGATAAAAAAGCAGGGTACATTTGGGCTGATTTTGAGATCAGGGGACTTGCGGTACAAAGCGGAGGGGGCATTCTGTCTGTTCATTATGATGGAATGTCTTATAACCATAACAGCGACTACAAGAAAAACTGGTGTATCAGATTTTCCGGCGATACTTACAGCTGTCTCCTTGATTGGATTCAGAAAAACAGAGGTCGCATGGAGGAGATGCATCCGTTCTCTGTCTGGGATCGGATTTTTTCAGACAGAGGGCTGCGGTATGAGCGGATATGGTCTAAGGAAGAAGAATTGCAGGGATATCTGAATAACTGATTGGATTCTCTCCTTCCGGAAAGTGTTGTATAATGGAAAAAGGACTAACTGCACACGATCGGAAGGGGTAAGGTAATGGATAGGAAAACAATTGTGTCAAATATGGCGTTGGAAGACAAAATCAGCCTCTGCACGGGCGCGGATTTTTGGCGTTCCAAGAAGATGGAGCAATATGAGATTCCTGCTTTTACCATGTCCGACGGTCCGCATGGATTGCGCTATCAAAGCGGCGAAGCGGATATGATCGGGGTGAATGAGTCGAGTCCCGCAACCTGCTTTCCGACGGCGGTCACGGCGGGAGCCTCATGGAACTTGGAGCTTTATGCGGAAGAGGGGAAAGCAATCGGCGAGGAAGCTGTGAAATACGGTGTTGACGTCGTTTTAGGACCCGGCTGTAATATCAAGCGCAATCCCCTGTGCGGGCGAAATTTTGAGTATCTCTCGGAAGACCCGTATGTTGCCGGAAAAATGGCAGCCGCTTTTATCGAAGGGCAGCAGAGCGCGGGCGTATCGTCCAGTCTGAAGCATTTTGCGGTAAATAATCAGGAATACAAGCGGCAGAACGGCGACAGTCAGGTGGATGACCGCGCGATGCGCGAGATTTATCTGGCGCCCTTTGAAGCTGCGGTGAAGGAGGGAAAACCCGGCACGGTGATGTGCTCTTATAATAAGATCAACGGTGTCCACGCCAGTGATAACAGGTGGCTTCTCACGGAGGTCCTGCGAAAAGAGTGGGGCTTTTCCGGCATGGTGGTCACCGACTGGGGCGCTTTAAACGACCGCATCAAGGCTTATAGGGCAGGGTGTGATCTCAATATGCCCGGCGGCTCAAAGTATATGGAAAAAGAGGCGATGAAAGCGGTGAAAAACGGGGCGCTTTCCGAATCGGATATTGATGCGGCCGTAGAGAGGATCGTCCGCTTGGCGCTTCAATCCGCGGAAATTCAGAAAGGAGGCGATTTTGACGCAGATGCTCATGACAAACTTGCCTGTAAGATCGCCGAACAGGGCGCGGTGCTGTTAAAAAATGATTCGCATCTTCTTCCGGTAAAAGAGGAAGAGATCGTTCTGATCGGCGATATGGCAAAGAATTTCCGCTATCAGGGCGCAGGCTCCAGCCATATCAATCCTACGAAACTGACAAGTCTTACGGATGCGCTGCCAAAGGTTCCGCATCTTGCCTGCTGTGATGCCGACGGCAAGGTGACAGAGGAGGCTTTGCGGGATGCTGCCAAAGCGGCTGGAAAAGCAAAAACCGCCGTAATCGTGGCAGGTCTGCCGGACAGTTATGAGTCCGAGGGATTTGACCGCGAGAATATGAAAATGCCGGATGGACACATTCGGATGATCGAAGCGGTTGCCGCTGCGAATCCCGATACCGTGGTAGTGTTATTGGGCGGAAGCGTGATAGAGCTTCCGTGGTTCGATAAGGTAAAAGCCATTCTATACATGGGGCTATCCGGTCAGGCGGGCGGACTGGCCTGCGCGAATCTGCTCACCGGAAAGGCAAATCCCGGCGGCAGACTGACCGAAACATGGCCGCTGCGGTATGAGGACGTCATATCGAAGGACACGTTCGGGAAGCGGAACGCGGAATATCGGGAGAGCATTTACGTGGGGTATCGCTATTATGAGAAAGCGCATGTTGAGGTTCGTTTTCCTTTTGGATACGGACTGAGCTATACAGCGTTTACCTACAGCAATCTGCAGATACAGGACCGTACGGTAACGGCAACTGTCACGAATACCGGCGGCGCTGCCGGCGCAGAGGTGGTGCAGTTATATATTGCCCCGCCGCAGAATGGAATTCATCGTCCGGTCAAAGAATTAAAAGGATTTGTCCGCGTGGAACTTCAACCCGGCGAGAGCAGACAGGTGACATTTACCCTTGATGATCGCAGCTTTGCGGTATGGGTGGACGGCTGGAAAGTGCCGGGCGGCAACTATGAGGTTCTTCTTGCCGCTTCTTCAGAGGACATTCGCCTGCGCGGTTCCATTGAAATCGCGGGGGAAACCGTAAAAATTCCGAAATGGCAGAAGGGAAGCTGGTATGAAACGCTTTCAGGCAATCCGACCCGTGAGGAATGGGAGAAGGCAATGGAACATTCAGTTGCGATCGTTCCCGAAGCGAAAAAAGGACAGTTTACAATGGACAATTCCTGTTTGGAGATGAAGGATTCCTCTTTTATCATGAAAATCCAATATAAGGTTACGGAAAACATTATCGCGAAAAGCTTCGGCGGTAAAAAAGACTATTCTGATCCGTCCTTTAAGATGATGATGGTCTGTGCCACCGATTGTCCCCTGCGGGCTTCCGTGATCAGCTCCGGCGGCGTCATGTCCGATTCTTTGGCACAGGGGCTTTTGGAGATGGCAAACGGGCACTATGTCCGGGGAATCAAAGCGATGCTAAAAAAGTAAAATATCCCGTCGCAAGCAGCGGCATTTCGGCGTGATTGCCCGAGATGGTTATTTGAACTGACCGCCCACCCAAAAGACCGTATCTTCCAAAGTGTTTCCGTTTGCAAAACACGCCGTGGCTTTGATTTCATTTTGCACGTCAATGGTCAGGGAAATGTGTGACCAAGTAAACACGGTGGAATAAAAGGGCGCAAGGGAACTTTTGTAAACGATGCCGGCAGACGTGCCGTTTACAAATAATTCCACCTTTTCCGCATTGGAATATACCTTGACCTGCGGCACCTGCGCCGGGCGTCTGACAAACCTTTTTTCGGTGATATGCAGCATCGGCGCGGCATTCCATACGGATTGGTAAAAATAAAAAGCATCCTTCGGCTCGCGTTTGCGGGTGGCAAGCCCTTTGTCGTTTTGCCCTTTCGTGTCGCCTTCACGCCTGCCGCAGGAAGCGAAATCAAACATGCACCAGATATATTTTGCCCACAGATACCGCCTCCCGGCAAACTGCGCCCATATTGTTTCGTGCAGTGCGGACTGATAATTTTCATAGTGCCGCTCTCCCCATGGGTCGATTTCCGTCCCCCAGTCAATGTCATCCTTATGCTGGGAAATTGCCGCACCGCCGCCGTATTCGGAAACGCATATGGGACGGGGCTCCTTTATGCCGTGATAGCTGTCCAGCCATGCGCCGAATTGGTCTGCAGGACCTGCATCCTTATACCAGCCGAAATATCTGTTGTAACCGACAACATCTGTGGGCAGTTCCAGAAAACGCCCCCAAAACTGGTTGTCGGCAAAGGTAAGAAGCCTTGTTTCATCTTCTGATTTTGCAAGAGCATGAAGCCCGGTATAAATATGGTATATTTCATCGGACATCTGATGGAGTTCATTGGAAAGCCCCCATACGATGATCGACGGGTGATTATAATTCTGTCTGATCAGTTCGATCAGCTGCTGTCTGGCGTTCTCCACAAAACCGTCGGCAATGGCGAATGCTCCGGTTTCATCCACTGACATTTTATTTACGATCCCGATTTCAGTCCATACGGCGATGCCCATCTGATCGCATAAGTCATACTCATAGCCGTCATGCTGATAATGAGCCATTCTCACGGTATTACAGCCCATTTCCCGCATCATATCATAATCCCGCTTTCGCTGTCCGTCGGTCATTGCCCAGCCGTTTTCAAAGCTGTCCTGGTGATAGTTTACACCGTGCAGATCAACATACTTTCCGTTCAGGAAAAAACCATCGTCGGGGTCGATCCGATAAGTTCTTACGCCGAAGGTCTGCGTAGATTCATCGAGTATCGTTTCGTTTCTCAGCAGCGTTATTTTTGCGCGATAAAGATACGGATTTTCCGTCCCGTTCCATAAAACGGGATGCGGCAGCTTCACGGTCATTTTCGCGTTGGCATTTTGTCCTGCGACAATGTTACAGACCGTGCTGCCTGCCGCAGCGGTATGTCCGTCACTGTCCATCAGTTTGGTATTTACGGTAATCGCGCTGTCTTCTGCGGAATGGTTTGCGATTTTAATAAGCAGGTCGATATCTGCGTTCTCTTTGGTGATATTTTTTGGCGTAATATAGATTCCCGAAGAACCGTGATCCATAAGGTCAAGATGGATTTTTTCGACAGCGATCAGATTCACGTCGCGGTACAGACCGCCCATTTTTGTGAAGTCGCCCTGATCCGTGATGGGAGCAATGTGACCGGTTGGCGCGTTATTGACTTTTATTGCGATCAAATTATCCGCGTCAAGTCGGACAAGTCCGGTAATGTCAAAGCGGAAAGCGGCATATCCGCCCTCGTGAATGCCGGCGGATCTACCGTTTACAAAAAGCTCCGTGACCGTGTTTGCACCTTGAAATTCAAGAAAAATTTCCTTGCCGGAAAAAATGTTTTTTGAAAAATAAAAAATTTTCCGGTAACCGCCGAGTCCGCGATAATAGTGTTCGCCGCCTTCTTCGGTCTCGTTATTGCCGCTGCAGCCGTCTTTGTCATTCCATGTATGGGGGAGGGTGACACGTTCCCAGCCGCTGTCGTCTAAAGCAGCGGTTTCGATTGCAAGTCCTGATAAGCCGTCTTTTTGGGGAAGTTTTAAGAATTTCCAGTCATTATTGAAGGTCTCGTTGATCCGTGCAGTCATTGTTTTTCCCCCGTTTTGAGTACACCTTTTTCCCAAGCTGCTTGTAGCTTTAGTATAGCGGGAAACGGAGGAATTTACAATGACGAACAGTGCAAAGTTCATTGTGATTCAGTTGGTTGTGTGGTATGATTTCAGTGTTGTTGATAGTGACAAATCGGAGTTTAGTGGTGCGTTAATTGGTCATTGAAGAAAAATGCAACAGTTGTTTTTATTGTATCTTAAGTTATTTATGGATTTACAAGTATATCATATATTTCATAAAGACTATGATAGAGAAATGAGGGGTGCTCAAAGAAATTGAAAACTCAAATACTATCTGATTTGCAAGAGAAATGGCTCGTCGCTAAATTAGGCGAGAATGATAGTCGAAAAAAGCTGCGTCTGTTGCATACATACCAAGAGATATGGGAACTTCATAAAATGGAGCTTGTACAATCGATATCACATAACAATTTGATCTTCTATGCGGTTTCAGAAAAATACGGAGATGTTATATTTAAAATTCTATTGAATA
>CAZZNE010000015.1:0-97463 GCA_964655525.1 uncultured Clostridium sp. | reverse complement strand
TGCTTCCGTGTATGTCTCTTTCCTCTTATGATATACAGGAGGAATATCCGCTCGTCACAGAGGTGGGATTGCAAAAGGGACTGACGGATTCGGTCTATATGAAGCTGATCGATACCCGTGTAGACGAATTTCTGGCGCATACAGAGGAATGCGGGGTCTGTGAATATGCAAAGATCTGCGCAGGCGGGTGCAGAGCAAGCGCCCTTTGCTATGACAAAACGGATATTATGGCGCCGGACCGCGCAGCGTGTCTGATCTTCCGTGAGGGATATGGAAAACGGCTTGAGGAAGTGTTAAAAGAGTTACATATGGAATGATCAAGGCTTTTGAAGGCTTTGGTGAGGGTCTGATGTTCGATCAGCCCCTTATTGGGCGTTAGATAGGGAAGGAGTGCTTTGGCATGAACCGTATATTGGATAAGGAGCCTGTCAATACATCAAGACAAGGTGAATTTGATTATTTAAAAGGATTTTTTATGGTGTTTATCTTTTTGGTACACGCTTATCAGGCAACATTGAGCAACGAAGATATCATAATCAGAGTCATATACGGCTTTGCCACCTTATCCGGTGCAGCCATATTCATTTTTGTCATGGGCATGGGTACCGTATACAGCAGGCGGTCAGAACCAAAGACACTTGCAAAAAGCGGTATTGTGATGGTTGCATACCAATACTTGAGCAATATTGCTTATGTTGCCGCCTTGTCCCTGCCTTATTTGTTTGTAAGGAACAGACTTGTAAATAAGCAGGTATATTATGATCTTGTGGCGGAATATCTGCAGTTTATCAATATATTTTTTATAACCGGTATCATCTATCTGGCGCTTGCGCTGGCTAAAAAAGTAAAGCTTTCCGCTGTCGGATATGCGGTTGTCGGTTTGCTGTTCGCCATCGCTGCTCCGTTTATATACGGAACACCCGTGAATATTCCTGTGCTTGGCTACATCGTAAAAATTGTGATAGGCGAGGATTATTTTGTCACTTTTGCCGCAATTTACTTTTTATCCTACGCATTTTTGGGCGTCGCATTCGGACATTTGCTGCAGAGAGTAAAGGATAAAAAATCGTTCTATAGATTGGTCATGCCGATATGTGCGGTAATTGCTTTGGTATGGTGGGTCGTTACCGTAATGAAGTACGGGTTTGGCGACGAATTGTACATGTATCTTTGCATATCGTATAGCGAGCCCGACCTGTTTCATGTGATCGCAAGCCTCGCGCATGTTCTTTTTCTGGCGGGGGTGTTGTACTTTGGCGACGGGGTAATGAAAAAAAGCGGGGTGATCGGAAAGCAGGTGCTTTATTACAACAGACATATATCAAAATATTACGCGATCCATATCGCCGTTTATCTTGCTATTTATGGCTTTCATAAATACGAAGGATTTTCACCGCTGCAATGCTGGCTTATGACTGCCCTGTGCATGATCGTCACGGGTGCAATCGTAAGGCTCTATGTAGGTCTGACCGAAAAAAATAAAAAATAAGATGTTTTTTTCAAATGAATGTTGTATGATTATCTGGTAGGCTTGCAGCGGGGGGCATGCTGGGATTTTTCGGGTAGGAAAAGGTGAGATGGTACATTTATATGCAGCGGATATCGGCAGTCTGCCGGATCCGAAAGAAGCTCCTGCACTGCTTCATGAATTAGACATTGAGAGAAAATGCAGGATCATGAAATATATGAAGGCGGAAGACAGAAAACGGAGCCTTGGGGCAGGTCTTTTATTAAACAGGGTCCTGCCCCGCTATGGGGTTTCGCCTGACGCGGTCCGGGCAGGGGCGGACGGGAAGCCGGAAGTGGAGGGAATCTTTTTTAATCTGTCTCACTCCGGTCACATCGTCATCTGTGCGGCAGCAGAGAAGGAAGTAGGCTGTGATGTGGAAAAAATCGTGAAAGCACCGGAAGGAGTGGCGGAGCGTTTTTTTCACGCCAGCGAATCCGCGTATGTCAATGCATGCATGGGAGAGGAGAGAGACCACAGGTTTTTTCGGATCTGGACAATGAAAGAAAGCTATATCAAGATGACCGGGGAAGGAATGAGCCTTGCCTTTGACCGTTTTGAACTGCTTCCGGGTCCCGAAAAAACAAATGTGCGCCGGGACGGGGAGCTCCTTTCCTGCCACATCATGGAATATGATATTCCGGGATATAAGGTGTCCGTGTGCGCGAAGGAGGAGTTTTCCGAACACATGGAGTATGTCAGCTTTGGATGGTCAGAAGGTTAAGGAGACACGGATCAGATCAGTATTTCCTTAGAATAAAAAACATTACAAAATGCTTTGAAATGGAGGAGAAAAAAATGACGATCACAAAAAACACAGAAAATGAAGTACTTACATTGGCGTTGGAAGGAAGGCTGGATACCAATACAGCGCCGGAGCTGGAAAAGGCGATCAGCGCAGATCTGACAGCAGATGTGCAGTCCCTGATCCTGGACTTAAAAGACCTTGAATATATTTCATCTGCCGGACTGCGTGTTCTTCTGGCAGCACAGAAAAAGATGAACAAGCAGGGCAATATGGTTGTAAAGAACGCAAATGACATGATCATGGATGTATTTCAGGTGACAGGATTTATCGATATTCTGACCGTTGAATAAACGTAATTGTTACGAAGAGACAATTCTTGTCCGCAGACCTCATAAAGATGTATCAAGGGGGATATGAAAGTGAAGGAAATGATAGTTGATGCGACGATTGAGAGTATACCCAAGGTAACGGCATTTGTTGATGAACAGTTAGAACAGATTGCATGTCCGATGAAGACGCAGATGCAGGTTGACATGACGATTGACGAGCTTTTCAGCAATATCGCATATTACGCATACAATCCCGAAATCGGCAGCGCGACCGTGCGCGTTGAAGTGACGGAAGATCCGCTTGCGGTAGTGATCACCTTCATTGACAAGGGTGTTCCGTATGATCCGCTGGCTAAAGAAGACCCTGACGTCACGCTTCCCATTGAGGAGCGCGGTAACGGAGGCTTGGGGATTTATTTGGTGAAGAAGACGATGGATGATGTGTCGTATGAGTATAAAGACGGACAGAATATTTTAAAGATCAAAAAGAATATTCACGATAAATAAGAAAGCTTTTGGACATGGAGGCGCGTGTATGACAATTACAAAGACGGTGGAGAACAACATTGCGATTCTTTTTGTGGAAGGATGGCTTGATACACAGTCATCGCCGGAACTTGGAAAGGAAATTAAGAGTCTTTCCAATATCAACGAACTGATACTGGATTTTGAAAAACTGGATTATATTTCTTCATCGGGTCTTCGGGAAGTTGTATCTGCTTATAAGAAAATGAAAAGCGAGAACGCAGCCTTTTCCGTAATAAATGTAAGCAGTGAGGTAATGGATGTCTTTAAACTGACAGGATTTGATCAAAAACTGGATATACGGGCAAAGCAAAGCATAAGAGGGGGCAATTTATGAATAAGCGAAACGATGATTTTACGTATTTTAAGGGCATAATCCTTGATTCCGAGGTGGATTCTTCGCCTCTCGCGGATTTTGAAGCAGAAGGATTTGAGGAGGGAGAATACAGCCATGCGGTATCGGATGCTGTGTTCCAGAAAGTTGAAAAATTCTGTAGTAACAAAGATACAGACTTGATCACGCTGGCAAAGGCAGTATGCTTTATTTTATGGGAGAAATATACGAATAACACGGCATCTCTTGGAGGAGTAACGGTTGACGGACGTTTGATTCCCGTTTTCTTAAGCAGTGAGAAGGACAGCAGCTTCGGAGTTTATATGGACTCCCTTCGGGCACAGATGAAAGCGGGCCGGGATCATATGGAAGTGGGGTTTGAGGAATTATGCGCTGAATTTGAACTGCGTTCGCTGCCCCTTATTACAGATGAGCCTTCCTTTTACGATTCCTTTTCTCTTTCGGAATATCAGGATGTAGAGGTAAAGCTCTGCGTATTTCTCTCTCTGGAAGGAGGGCAGCTGACTGCAAAGGTAAAATATAACAAAATGCTATACAGTCAAAAGACCATGGACCGGATATTCCAGTCTTTTGATGCGCTGTTAAAGGAGATTTCATCGGGAACGGAAGAAATCGCAAAGATAGGAATCCTTTCGGACGAGCTTTTAGAAGAGTTGGAGGCTTTCAACCGGAATACATTTTCTTACGATAACACTGTGTCGGTTGTGGATCAGATCAACAGTGCAATCGCCAGATATGGGGAGCACACAGCGATTGTTTATAAGGATAAAAGGATTACTTATGAGCAGTTCGGGGATCTGACGGACAGGGTTGGCCAGTATGTCCAGTCTCTCGGCATAGGAAAAGAGGGCGTGGTATCCATATTAATGCCCAGATGCGAGCATTTTCCTGTTGCGGCGGTCGGCGTATCAAAAGCCGGAGCCGCCTATCAGCCTTTGGATCCCAGTTATCCGCCGGATCGGTTGAAATTTATGATGGAGGATGCGGACGCAAAACTTTTGATAGCCGATAAGGAACTTCTTTCCCTCGTGCCGGATTACAAGGGTAACATACTGACACTGGATGAGATGGCAGAGTTGCCGGCATGCGGGACAAAGCTTCATGGTCCGGCAAAGGAGGATTTGTTTATTCTTCTTTATACCTCCGGTTCTACGGGAGTACCCAAGGGCGTGATGTTAGAGCACAGGAACCTTGTGTCATTTATCAGTTGGTTTCGGGATTATTATCATATGACAGAAGAGAGCCGTGTGGCAGCATATGCATCCTTTGGTTTTGACGCAAATATGATGGATCTTTATCCTACCCTGACCAGTGGGGCGGAGCTTCATATTATTGAAGAGGACATTCGGTTAGATCTTCTTGCCCTCAACCGGTATTTTGTTGACAATCAGATTACGCATGGGTTTATGACAACCCAGGTTGGAAGACAATATGCGGATATATTTTCCGACAGTGAATATCCTAAGTATCTTACCACAGGCGGGGAGACTCTTGTACCCATTGAGCCGCCCGTATACAATTTTTATAACGCGTATGGGCCTACGGAGTGTACCGTTTTCATCACGGTTTTCCCCGTGGACAGACTGTATCGGAATGTACCGATCGGAAAAAACCTTTCTATTACAAAACTGTATGTGGCTGACCGTCATGGAAACCGTCTGCCGGTAGGTGTGCCGGGAGAATTGTGGGCAGCGGGACCGCAGGTTTCCAGAGGATATTTAAACCGCCCGGAGCAGACCGAAAAGGTATTTATTAAAAATAACTTTACCAACGACGAGAAATACGGCAGGATTTACCGGACGGGAGATATCGTGCGTTTTCTTCCGGACGGGTGTATCGAATTCATCGGCAGACGGGATTCGCAGGTGAAGATTCGCGGATTTCGGATTGAGCTGTCCGAAGTGGAACAGGTGATCCGGGAGTATCCAGGCATCAAAGACGCTACGGTTGCCGCTTTTGACGAGGCAGGCGGAGGAAAATACATAGCCGCGTACATCGTCTCTGACGAAGAAGTAGACATAGATGCGTTAAATGCATTTATTCTGAATACAAAGCCGCCTTATATGGTTCCGGCTGTTACCATGCAGATTGACGAGATACCTCTGAATCAGAATCAGAAGGTAAACAAACGCGCTTTGCCGGCTCCTCAGAGAAAGAGCGTTGATATGGCGAAACCGGAAAACGAAGTGCAGGAGAAGATCTGCGACTGTTTCTCTCAGGTGGTCGGACATAAAGATTTCGGAATCACTACAGATTTTTACAGTGCAGGACTTACTTCCATTGCGGCAATCAAGTTTGTGGTTCTCCTCTCACAGGAATTTGACGCGGCAGTCAGCGTTAAGGATCTGCAGCAGAACAATACCGCACAGAAGCTGGAAGCCTTCCTCTCCGGGGCAGAAAGAAACACGGAGACAGAAAAGCGCGACAAGTATCCGCTTACCCAGACACAGCTTGGAATTTATGTGGAATGCATGATGAACCCCGAAGCCGTCTTTTACAATCTTCCGGGATATTTTGCATTGGAGGCAGGGACTGATGTAGAAAAGCTGTGTGAGTCCGTAAAAAAGGTGGTCCATGCTCATCCTTCCGTGAAATGCAGAATCTGTACCGAGGAAAGCGGCGATACCTTTATGTATCCTCAGGATGACCGGGAGGTTTCGGTGGAATGTCTGACCGGCACAGAAGAGGAGTTTGATACCTTTTTCAAAAATTATGCAAAGCCCTTTGATATGGAAAACGGTCCTCTTTACCGACTGGCAGTCTATCGGACAGACAGTCATGTTTACCTTGTGACGGATTTCCATCATATTATCAGCGACGGTACGTCTGTTGCCGTTTTTGCGGAAGAACTTGACCGGGTATTAAACGGGCAGGAGCCTGTGGGGGAGTGCTATACCCAGTTTGATCTCGCGGTGAGCGAGGAGAAGGCCTTGCAGGGGGAAGCGTACACGAGAGCGAAGGCATACTACGATTCCGTCTTTTCCGGTGTGTCCGAGTGTACGGTGCCGGATCGGGATGTGTTTGACAAGCAGGAGGAATGCGGATTCTACCGTCAGTTCAGCGAAAAACTTTCCTATGACCGCGTTCAGGAATTTTGTCGGAAAAACAGAATTACCCCCAATGTATTCTTCCTTTCTGTCATGGGATACGTGCTTGGGAAATACGCATATGCGGAAGAATCCTGCTTTACAACTGTCTATAACGGAAGAAATGACGGGCGGACAGGTACAATGATGGGAATGCTGGTAAAGACTCTGCCAGTGCTCTGCGCGTTGGATGAGAAAACAGAGATTCCTGCTTACCTTAGCGCGGTACAGGAGCAGCTTCTTTCCTCTATGAACCATGACATATATTCCTTTGCGCAGATCAGCAGGGCATACCATATTCAGTCGGATGTGATGTTTGTTTACCAGGGAGATGATTTTGTAGAATTTGATCTGGGAGGCCAGAAGACGGTATTCCGTGAAGGTGTATCCGACAAGGCGAAATCAAAGATTTCCATTGATGTATTTGTGGAAAAAGAGACTTACCGTTATGAATTTGAATATCGGAAAGATCTCTATAGTGAGACTTTCATAGAGAGAATGTTCGATATTTTGGTGGAGGCTGCCAACAGCTTTCTGACCGCGAAGACATTGGGGGATGTAAGTATTACCTCACAGGAGCAGGAGCAGCTGATTGAAAACTTCAACCGCACGGATTATCCGGTGGAGATGGTAAGCGTAAACAAGCTTTTTGAGCATGTGGCAGAGCAGAATCCGGCCAAAAGGGCTATTATTGCCAATGATGAAATATTAACCTTTGCGGAGCTAAACAGATTGGCAAACCGTTTGGCGCATGGGCTTTTGGCCTTGGTTTCCGGAGAGGATACAGGGTTAAAGGCAGATACGATCGTGGGCATGCTTCTCGATCGGAGCAAGTATGTATACATCGCCGAGCATGGCATACTAAAAGCCGGAGGAGCCTTCCTTCCTTTAGTGCCGGAATATCCTGATGAAAGAATTGATTACTGCCTTATGGACGCGGACTGCCCTTATGTGATTACCACGGAAAAGATAAAAAAGGAACGGGAAGCGTTATGGGAGGACAAGCCTTATAAGGTAGTGACGGTGGAGGAACTTCTTACTTGTGAAAAAGAGGAAAATCCGAATCTTTTGATTTCGCCGGAAGCCCTTGCTTACTGTATTTATACTTCCGGCTCCACAGGAAAGCCCAAGGGCGTGATGATTGAGCACCGGAACCTGTGCAATTATGTGAATGCAAATGACATCAATAACGAGACGGCAAGCTACATTCGGAATATTGAACGGGCGCTGGCTCTTGCTTCCATTTCCTTTGACGTATCCATTCTGGAACATTTTGTGCCTATTTGCAACGGAAGAACCGTGTGTATGGCAAACGAGGAGGAGATTTATAATCCCCTTGCACTGGCAAAGCTTTTGAAAAAGTATCAGGTGGAAGTAATTGCCGCAACGCCTTCCTATATTACGAATATTATCGAAATTCCGGAGATACGGGATGCTTTTGCGGGAGTCAGGATATTTGACTTGGGAGCGGAGGCGTTTCCTGCGGCTCTTTACGACAAAATTATGGAGATAAACCCGACGGCTGTTATTATCAACGGCTATGGTCCCACAGAGTGTACCGTAAGCTGTACTTCCGTGAACCTGACAGACGGCGCCCATATTACAATCGGAAAGCCGGCTTCCAACGTAAAGACTTATATTGTAAACCGGAAAAACAAGGTTCTGCCTGTAGGCGTCAGCGGTGAATTGATTATATGCGGAGAAGGAGTGGGCAGAGGCTACCGAAACCTTCCGGAGAAGACAAAGGAGGCATTCTTCCGGTTCAAGGGCATGAAGGCTTATCACAGCGGAGATCTGGCAAGGTGGAACGATAAAGGAGAGATCGAATTTTTCGGACGGCTCGATAATCAGGTGAAACTTCGGGGACTTCGTGTGGAGTTGGACGAGATCGAGAGCGTGATCAACAGCTTTGAAGGCGTGAAGATGAGCAAGGTCATTGTATGCAACAACGGAAATGAGGATTATCTGGCAGGTTACTTCACTGCGGAAGGAAAGGTTGATATTGGTGCAATTACACAGCATTTAAAATCAAAACTTACGGAGTATATGGTGCCTAATGCACTCTTGCAGTTAGAGGAAATGCCCCTTACCGTCAACGGTAAAATCGACAAGAAACAGCTTCCGGCCATCCAGTTTACCGTCGAAGAGCGTGAATATATTGCCCCGTCAACAGAACTGGAGAAAGAATTTTGTGATAAATTTGCCGAGATTCTGAAGCTGGAAAAAGTAGGGGCAACTGACAATTTCTTTGAGATCGGGGGCACCTCGCTAAGCGCCACCAAGATAGCTATGTATGCAATCACCAAGGGCTATACCATGGTATACAAGGATGTTTTTGCGAATCCGACTCCGGCTATGCTGGCAGCATTTATCACGGAAAGCGGACAGGAGGCAACAGATCCAAGCCATATTCATGATTACGATTATTCTGCGATCGAGGAGCTTCTTGCGAAAAATTCTCTGGAGCAGGTTGATAATATCAGGAAGGGCACTTTGGGGAACATCCTTCTTACGGGAGCAACGGGATTTCTGGGAATCCATGTACTGCGGGAGTTTTTGACAAGCTGTACCGGAAAGGTATACTGCATGGTGCGTAAGGGCAAATATGCTTCCTGTGAGAAACGTCTGATGAATATGCTCATGTACTATTTTGGCAATGCTTATGAGGAGCAATTTGAAGAGCGCATAGAGTGTATTGACGGGGATATTACGGATCGGGATATGCTGCTGGGACTGGGTGGTTATGACTTTACAACAGTGATCAACTGCGCTGCCTGCGTCAAGCATTTCGTAAACGACGACATCCTTGACAGAGTCAATGTGGAGGGTGTGAAAAACATAATTGAATTGTGTAAAAAGTCAGGAAAGCGGCTGATCCAGATTTCCACCGCTTCGGTAGCGGGGGAGGGAAATGACCATACGGTTCCCATTACAAAATATATGGGGGAAAATGAGCTGTATTTCGGACAGATCGTTGAAAATGATTACATCAGGACAAAGTTTTTGGCAGAGAGGTTCCTTCTGGAAGCCTGTGCGAAGGATGGACTTGACGGGAAAATTATCCGGGTGGGTAACCTGATGAGCAGGAAATCCGACGGAGAATTTCAGATCAATTTTGTGACAAACGGCTTTATGCGTACTTTAAATGCTTACCGCATCCTGGGGCAGTTCCCCATGGGAGCAATGCATGAGCCGGCGGAGTTTTCGCCCATTGATTCCACGGCGGCGGCGATTGTTACCCTGGCCGCGTCAGAAGGTGAATTTACGGTGTTCCATGCCTTTAACAGCCACAAGATCTATATGTCTGACGTGATTTACGCAATGAACCAGTACGGATTTACCATTGAGATTGTAGCGGATGAGGTCTTTGCGGCAACCCTTAAGGCAGCGGCGGGGCAGGAGCAGAAGAGCGACGCGGTTCTTGGCTTGATTGCCTATGCTTCGGATGACGAAAACAAGCGCTATGAGATCATGGCGGACAATCGGTTTACCGTGGAGGGACTTTACCGTCTGGGATATAAATGGCCGATTACGGATGACGCTTACCTGGAAAACGCAATCCGTGCGCTTGACACACTTGGTTTTTTTGGATAGAGGGATCACACTATGAAAAGAAACGAGAAGCTGATTAAGACAAAGTTGTGGCAGTACCTTTTGCCGAGCATTATGCTGACAGCGGCTCTTCAACTGGGAAATATTGTGGATACGATGCTTGTGGGAAACATTCTGGGATCGGATGCCATGTCAGCCGTTAAAATAGGAATGACCATCGACAATATTATGGAGATTCCGGGGTATGTTCTCGGTGTGGGAGGCAGCGTGGCAGTGGGCATTCTTCTCGGGAAACGGGAGAGGGAAAAGGCGGACAGGGTCTTTTCCGTGACTCTTGCCGTCAGTTTGCTCTGCGGAATTTTGTTTTCTTTGTTGTCGGTCACATCGCCTGCCCTTGCGCGCATGCTGACCGGTGGAGGTTCCCTGACGGAGGATGTGTCCAGATTCGTCTTTGTCACCTTGCTCGGAGCCCCTGTGATCAGCCTCGCGCTTCAGTTTATCAGCTATGTTGCGGTTGACAACAATCCGTCGCTGGCCTCCGCCTATGTGATCGTGTCCAATGTAACGAATCTGATATTGGATTATTTGTTTTTAAAATACACACCCCTTGGCACTGCGGGGGCGGCACTGTCAACGGTTATGGGGTATGGACTGGCGATGCTCGTGTTAATCGGTTATCTCAGGTCGCCCAAGCGGATGCTACGGCTTGGCAATCCTTTTAAAAATACAAAAACGGAGCTTATACTGGCTTTGGCTACAGGACTTCCGACGCTTTTGTATATGATTTTTATTACTGTTAAGGATTTGGGACTTAATACGGTGATTATCAGGGCAATCGGGAATGACGGGATGGTGGCATATACGGTATGTACCAATGTGGTACTTCTGTTAGAATTGTTTGTAGGGGGGATTACCGAAACGATTGCTTCGATTGGCGGCGTGATTTATGGGGAAAAGGACTATTTTGGGATAAGAAGTCTTGTAAAAAATGTACTGCTCTACAGTTATGTGGTGACGGCAACGGCGCTTGTTATCCTTCTATGTGCAACAAAATATGTTGTGGCGCTGTTTGGCATTTCCGGTGGGGAGCTGGTGGAAATATCTGTGGGAGCACTGCGTATTTTTGTGCTCTCCCTGCCGTTCTATGTATGGAATAAATTTATGACTACCTATTATCAAAGCACGGAAAAAACCAAACTTTCCGGTATCACAACTTCCCTTCAGAACTGCATTGCCGTTCTTCCCATTTCCGTGATATTTATTTTTGGCGCTAAGGCAGCAGGGCAGGACAGTCTGAGGGCGCTTATGATTTCTTTCATCGTAAGCGAAGTAGTCACTGCGGCAATTGTGTTTTTGTACTGCAAGATTCAATATCGGGGACAGGGGATCTTGCTTTTACCTGAGGGCGGGGATGAGAATATACTTGACATTTCCGTAGATGGAACCATGGAGGAAGTCGAAAAAATTCCTCATATGATTATTGTGTTTTGCAACGAGAAAAAGGCAGACAGCAGTAAGGCAAATCTGCTGGCGGTAGCTGCGGAGGAAATGCTGGTTAATATCGTCCGGTACGGCGGTAAGAGAGCGAATACCATTGACGTAAATCTGTGCATTACAAAGGAAACGATTATTTTCCGCATACGTGATAACGGAATCCCCTTCGATCCTACAGATTATACGGTGGATTCCGATGAGTTCGAAGTTCACGGCATTGAAGTGGTGAAAGATATTACAGACAAAATCCAGTATATGCGCGTACTTGATTTGAACAATACAGTAATTGAAATGAGTAATTAGAGGCAATGTATACGGAGAAAAAACAAGATACTGTTGTGAAGAATCATGCTGATGCACTGATTTTTCACACAGGATTTGCGTCTCTGACAGGTTGATTAAGATGAAACAATTAGACGGAAGATTCTATGAGGAGATTGTGCGAAATATGCAGGAGGGCGTCATGGTGATCGGCATCGATGGGAAGATTGCCATGTTGAATCCGGCGGCAGAACGCATACTTGGTGTGAAACCGGAGGATGTCGGAAAGGCATATATGAATGTTTTTCTGATGGAGGAAAAAAATGACGCGTTTAATGAAATTATATTAGACACAATCTACGAAAAGGCGAAAGCCGATCAGGCACCGGTTGATTTTGTGAGAGACGGTACGACGATCAGCCTGCTTCTGACAACAAGTTATCTTTATATTGACGGGGAACGGGCGGTTGTCGTAGTGATCAATGATATGACAAAGCTGAACGAACTGCGCGATGCGCAGGTTGCGTTGGAAGTAGCGGAGCATGCAAACGAGGCAAAAAGCCGTTTTTTGTCCAATATGTCGCATGAAATCCGAACACCGATCAACGCCGTACTTGGCATGAATGAGATGATCCTTAGGGAGTCTGATGATCAACAGATCTTGTCCTATGCATCCAACATCCAAAGTTCCGGAAAAACGCTGTTATTTCTGATTAATGATATTCTGGATCTGTCCAAGATTGAGTCCGGTAAAATGGAGATTATTCCGGTTACCTATGAACTTTCGGCAGTGATCATGGATCTGTGGAACGTGATCTATTTTCGTGCAAAAGAAAAGGAGCTGAAGCTGAGCGTGGAGCTGGACGAAACGCTCCCAAGCGTCCTTTACGGTGATGATGTGCGGATCAAACAGATCGTAACCAATCTTTTGACAAACGCTGTGAAATATACGCCAAAAGGGAGTGTGGAGCTGATCCTTTCCGGTGAACATCAGGACAAAGACAAGATCCTGCTGAAAATATCCGTAAAGGATACCGGTATGGGCATCAGAAAAGAGGATATGGGAAAGCTTTTTGAAAGCTTTCAGCGCTTAGATGAGGAGAAGAACCGTCATATTGAGGGAACAGGGCTTGGCATGAATATTACAATGTCACTGCTGAAAATGATGGATGGCGATATGAAGGTAGAAAGCGAATACCGGAAAGGCTCCACTTTTCAGGTGATCATACCGCAGAAAATCGTAAGTGATGTACCCTTGGGAAGCTTTCAGGCAATACAGGAGAAAAATTCGCAGCTGGCAGGAAAGAAAAAGGGAAGCTTCACAGCGCCGCAGGCAAGCATACTTGTGGTGGATGACAATGCCATGAACCTGACAGTATTTAAGGCACTGCTCAAACGGACAAAGATGCAGGTCACAACAGCAGACTCCGGCAGGCAGTGTCTGGAATCCATTCAAAAGGAGAAGTTTCATATTATTTTCATGGATCATATGATGCCGGAGATGGACGGAATCGAAACGCTTCATAGGATGAATGAGCTTGCGGTGCATAAAAATAAGGACACACCTGTGATCGTGCTTACGGCAAATGCCGTGGCAGGCGCAAAGGAACAGTATTTGGCGGAGGGATTTTGCGATTTCCTGACAAAGCCGATCGATGCGGAGCTGATGGAGCAGGCAATATGCAAATATCTTCCGCAGGAGATGATTTTATCCGGCTCAGACGATGGCGGAGAAGAAAAAAGCGGTGAAGCCGGGGAAGAATATGATGCATATTTAGAAAAGGGCGTATCTGTCAAAAACGGATTGCGGCATGCGCAGGGCAGTATGGATACCTATTTGGAGCTTGTCTGGCTGTTTATCAAAGATCAAAAGAAAATGAAACAGCTGGGGCAATATCTGTCAGACCATAATATGAAATCGTATGCGATTCAGGTACATGCTCTGAAAGGCAATGCGCGGACGCTTGGCGCAGATCAGCTTGCGGATATTGCGTATGACCATGAAATGCAGAGCAAGGCGGACAGGGAAGACTACATAAAGGAACATTGGGAAGTACTGAAGCAGGCTTGGGAAAGCGCATTGGAAGTGTTTGAGGCCATCTATGAAAAATATGCCTGCGAATCGGTAGAAGAAGAGGTGCAGGAAGGAAATGCGTTTCAGCTGCCGCAGGAGAAGCTTGATGAGATGGCGGCGCTGATCGATGCGTTTCAGACAGAGGACGCGGTAAAACAGATAAAGGCTTGGCTGAAAAACCCGTTGCAATCAGACAGGAGGCAGTTATTAAAGGATGTGCTGTCTGCAATAGAGGACGAGTTTGATGAAGATAAAGCAATAGAACTTCTGAAGGGAGAAAAGGAAACGTGAGATACGGGAAATGTATTGTTGCAGTAGATGACAGCGGTATCATTTTAAAGACATTGGAAAAGCTGCTGGGTGAAACCTATGAGTTTCATGCATTCACCAAGGGGATGCGGGCGCTTAAATATTTAAAAGAGTGGCCTGCGCCTGATCTGATCATTTTGGATATTGAGATGGAGGAAATCGACGGGTTTGAAATGCTTGAGATGATACGAAAGAAGGAGGAACTGAAGCAAGTACCGGTTCTTTTTCTGACATCGAATCATGACAGAGAGCATGTCGTGAAAGCGATCAGCGGAGGTGCAAATGATTACGCTGTAAAGCCCATTGATGAGGAAAGCTTTATGGGTAAGGTGCACAAGCTGTTACAAGAGGAAAAAAAGAAGCTTGGCTGGGATGATGTATAATTCAGAGGCGGCTGTGCCTTGGGGCTTAGCCGCCAAGAAAAATGGCTGGAGAAAGCGCTATGGATGAGAACAACAAAAGAGCAGGTATCAGGCAGAAGGTCATTGTGATTCTGCTGATCGCAAACATTTTGGCAACAGGTGTTTTGGGATTTTATACGGTAAGCCGGATCCATGGGATTCATGAGATCGGGGAAGACATGGATAACAGATATAATCCGACTGAGAAATATACGATTTATATCGGCTTGAACGATAAAAATACCTATGAACAAATCATAAGTACGGAGGATGGTATCCGCATGGTAAATGAAATCTGCAGCCGCTATGTGGATGGTTATACCATGCAGACAGCGAAAGGTGGCTGGATGGATGAAAAGAACATCCTGACAGAAGAAAATACATTGATTTACAGCTTCTATGGGGCGACGGAAGAACAGATCCTGCAGATTATGGACGACGTATTAAAGGAACTGAATCAAAATTCCATACTGATCACGCATGGGCAGGAAAACGGCGCCTACTACTATGGACACGAAAAAGAGGAGCAGGATGACTAAAAAAGAAAATAATATCGTGCTTTTTTCCATTACATTATGCTGGGCAGCTTCGTATATTTTTATTAAGAGTCTTCCGGAAGATCTGTCCTCCTATGCCTACCTGACGCTTACAACGGGCATTGCGGCAATTATTATGTCTGTTGTTTTTATGAAACGCCTGAAAGAAATCAGGAAAGGGACGCTCTGGAAAGGCTTTTTTCTGGCTCTTTTGATGTGTGGGAATCTTTTGGCGGAAAAGGCGGGGATCTCCCTGCTGCCCTCCTCAAATGCAAGCTTTATTTCTTCGCTGAACATCATTTTTGTACCGCTTCTGATGCTGTTTTTTAAGAAGTTCCCAAGCCGCAATCATGTTGCAGGGATCATCGTGATCCTGGTGGGAATATTCTGCACCAATGGATTTCAATTACAGGGTTTTATGAATCTCGGAACATTGTATATGCTGGCGACCTGTTTGGTCATGGGCATTTACACGATTGCGGCAGATCGGTTTGCCAAGGAAGAAGATCCGCTGCTCATGGCCGTGGTTCAGATGATGTTTACGGCGCTTATAGGGTATCTTTTGTGGCTTTTGGAAGAACCGACGACTTTTATGTCCCTGACATACAGTTCCAGAATGATTTCCTCTATTATTATTCTGGCTTTTTTTACGAAAGCCTATGCGTACATTATGCTGATGTATGCACAGAAGTATGCCAATCCGCTTAACGTCACCGTGATCGCATCCACGGAGCCGGTCATTACGCTGTCATTGGCGATTCTGCTTCCGGCATCCTTTGGGAGCTCTGAAACATTCCATTTGCTTCCGTTTGTGGGCAGTCTTGTGATTGCCTGCGGGGCCGTGATTGCCGGAACGGATTTCTTAGATAAAAAAGAGGTAAGGCAGCAAAAGGAAACACTGGTTTCGTCATATAGCAACGTGTTTCAAGGGGAGAAGGCATTGCACCCGGCAGGATTTGGGGAGTGGTTTCGGCTTGAATGGAATGCAAAATGCCTGTTGCGGTTCGGCATTTTTTTCATGGCGTTTCTGGTGCTGGGCGCATCATTTAAAGTCATGGTGCTGATCGAGGGATTTACGGAAATACGTCCGGTCAATGCGCTGCCGGTTATGTTCGGGTTGATTGCCGGTCCGGTGGGGGCACTGGCATGTGGGCTTGGAAATATGGCGGCAGACTTATTTGGTACATTCAATGCAACGTCGCTGCTTGGGTTTGCGGCAAATTTTATCGGGGCGTATCTGCCGTTTCGTTTATGGTATATTTTTTCCGATGAGAAGCCAAACCTGAAAAGTTTTGGGAATATCGGCCGGTACTGCCTGATTTCGACGGTTGCGTCGTTTGTTATGGCTTTTATCATCGGGGCGGGATTGGATCTATTCTTTGACGTCAGGCTGCCGCAGATTTACATATATGTACTTTTAAATAATCTGGCTTTTTCTGTGTTTTTAGGAATACCGGTCTTTATTGTGCTGAATTTGGAAACGGGGCTTTTTGGCTGCTGCAGGCCGATAGGCGGCGTCCTTTCCGGCATGCTTCCTGTCGTTCGGGAAAGGCAGCATAAGAAAAGGCTTTTAGGGATCCTGTCGTTTGTGATGGTTTTGGGTATGGCGCTGGTCATGTTTTATATGAGGGACGGGAGCAGTATTCGGGATTCTGTCTGGATGCAGTTATGCTCCGTTGCAGATTTTTTGATTTTATGTGTACTGTTAATTTAAAGTAAGATATGTTTAAAGTGAATGGTTTAAGGCGTTTCATTTAGGAGGCGGATATGGAAAATAAAAGGCAATGGAATAGGAAAAAATATTTGTTACAGTTTTCGGTATCGGCCATTCTGTTTTTTTGTGTATCCATTCCCTTTCGGAAGTTTTTTGCGTTTGCGGAGGTCACGGAGGTAAGGCCGGCAAGTGTGTTCCCTATTGTATGCGGACTGTTGTTCGGTTTACCCGGGGCATTGGGAACGGCAGTGGGTAATTTTTTCGGAGACCTCTATTCAGGGTATGAGATGAGTTTTTGTATCGCCGGTTTTTTTGCCCAGTTCCTGTTTGGGTATCTGCCATATAAATTTTGGTATGCGCCGCTATTTGTGGGGTGGTTTCAGCATAAAACCGGGGATAAGTCCGGGCGTAAGGCAGTGTCGCTTGCCGATGCCGGATCAGTGGGGAAGTACATGGCGCTTGTTGTGGCGGATTCCATGCTGATGACCGGCTATTTATCTTTGCTGATGGAATACTTTGGCATTAGTTCGGAGTATACGGTTGCTACCTTGATGATGCTGCTGAATAATATTGTTTTTGGAATTGTGCTTGGTATACCGATGTTGATCGCCGCCGATGTTCTGCGCTTGCAGAAAAATATCCCATGCTGTAAGAAAGCCGGAAAATTGCAGCTGGTCCTTTCGGATGCATCGATGCAGCTCTCTGTGTTAGTTCTACTTTTATTCTTTGTACTGCATGGCAGAATCGGCGTCAGACAGATCATATTGCCTGTTTATGTACTGTCTTATGTCTATGTATGTAAGCCGGCGAGTGTGGCAGACAGCGCCAAAGGAAACCGAGTTACACTGAATGAGAAAATGGTGCTGATATTTATGCTGCTTTCGCTGTTTTCTGCCTTGCTCGTGGGGGCGGGAGTATATTTTGAGTGTATGGGACAGGGAAGTGTGGCGTTTGTGGATTTGTGGAACCGCATATACCTGTATGTGACTTTTGATCTTGTTTTGTTTAATGGGCTTTCGCTTGTGCTGCTTTTGTATATCCAGAAGCATATTACCGAGCCTGTCGAGCAGATGTCGCAGGCAGCTGCCGATTATCTGAGGGAGGAAGGGGAAAACGCAGAGAGCGGACTGGAAGGAAAAGTATTTAAGACTTACGAATACCTGAATTCAGAGGTTGGAGAACTCGCCGTATCACTTTCGCAGATGATCCGCAATATTGAAGTTTATATTGAAAATCTGACTGCCATGACCGCAGATAAGGAGCGGATCGGTGCGGAGCTTTCCATTGCGACGCATATCCAGTCTTCGATGCTGCCCTGTATTTTTCCTGCATTCCCGGACAGGAAAGAATTTGATGTTTATGCTACCATGAACCCGGCGAAGGAGGTCGGCGGAGATTTTTATGATTTCTTCATGGTGGATGAGCGGCATGTCGCGGTAGTTATGGCGGATGTGTCCGGGAAAGGAGTACCGGCGGCACTGTTTATGGTGATAGGAAAAACGCTGATAAAAGACCATACACAGCCGGGAATTTCATTGGGAAGCGTATTTTCGGATGTGAATAATCTTCTTTGCGATTCCAACAGCGAAGGGATGTTCATAACAGCATTTGAAGGTGTTTTGGATTTGGCGACGGGCGAGTTTACCTATGTCAATGCAGGTCATGAAACGCCTTATGTATGCCGTAAAGGGGAATGCTTTGAAGCCTATAAAGTAAGCCCCGGGTTTGTCCTTGCCGGCATGGAAGATATGCGCTACAAAGAGGGAAGGATGCAATTGGCAGTGGGTGACAGGATTTTCCTTTATACGGACGGGGTGCCGGAAGCAACCAATGCGGACAATGAAATGTATGGGAGCGGGCGCCTGCAGAATGCCCTGAATGAGTACAAGGATAAAACACTGGAAGAATTGCTCACAAAAGTAAAGGCAGATGTGGACAGCTTCGTCAGGGAAGCACCGCAGTTTGATGATATTACGATGCTGTGCCTGGAATATAAAGAGCCTCTGCAGCCGGAATGAGGCGGGCAGAGGCTCTTTGCCTTAATTTTGAAGCAGCACGTCACAGATACTGTCTTTTGGCGGAAGTGGAATCTCCCCGTGTTCCTGCGCGTAGGCGATGATCTCAACAAACATATTCAAAAAACTGGTCTTACACATCCGCGCTGCTGTGTCTGCAAGATGTTTCGGGAACAGTCTGCGGTAACTGTCCGCAAATTCATCCACGATACGGCAATATTCGTCCATCAACGGTCCCATATGCTTTTCTGCGATCCGGTCCAGATGTTTCTTCTGTTCCTGCGTGAATGCCGGCGTCATCACGGCGAGAGAGCCGTCTTCCAACCGTTTGAGATACCCTTTGCGGATTGCTTCGCCCGCCCGGTATACATCTGTTGTTTTTCCTGTGTTTAGGATATCATCACAGACCTGAATTTCTTTGTTGGGCATCATCTCTCTCCATTGGAATCCTTCAAAACAGAAAACCCAATGACTGTAGCGCACATCGTCGCCGTGGCAGGTCTGAATGCCGACGCCGCGTCTGAGATTGCTTCTTGTTTCCATATAACCGACATATTCCCAAGCGTTTCCATCGTATTTTTTTGAGACAGGAGGATAGGGGCGGTGGTAATGTGCTTTTTCCATGCAGGAAAATGCCAGGACGCTATACAGATAAAACAGTTCGTCTTCACTTTTTCCGGCTTTGTAAAAGTCGATATGCCGGGCCTCCTCTACGATTGCTTTCAGGGCGGCGATCATGCGCTCCATGATGGGCATGAGAAAATCCTGTGCGTGTTCTCGCTGGTATTTGCCGTATTCATCCGTCCAGATGAGAAAGGCCGTCTGATATTTTTGTTTGACCGGTTCCGTTACCGCATCCCGCGCGGTCAGATTTTCCAAACAGTCCTCAATATAATAGGCAGGAACACCGCAAAGCTTTGCAAGCTCCTCAATTCCTCTCGGTTCTTTATAACAATGGTACAGAATATTTTGGGAGAGAGCATCCTTAATATACTCGCTCGGAAACGGATATTCTCTTCCGTTATAATTGCCGGAACCGTAAATGTCGATTCTCATCTGAATCGGTTTCAATGCACTTTCTTCCATATGCGTACACTCCTTTTTTAATTTTCTGCGCGCTTCTGACAAGCGCCATGTAACAGTGCCTTCCGGGATCATAAGTTTTTCGGAGATCTGTTTTGTGGAAAGCCCCTCATAATAATGAAGAATGATCATATTCCGATAAACGGAGGAGAGCATGGCAATTTTTTCGCGCAGGCTGGCGTATCGCTCCTCATTGCGGGCGGCTTCCTCGGCGGCAGTTTCATCATAGACGATTTCTTCCGGCACATCATAGAAATACATCGCGCGCTGTTTTCCCATGGATCGCCGAAAGCTTCTTGCCACATTTCCTGCCACACCCCAGAGCCATGGTTCAAAACGGCTTTCGTCCCGAAGCTTCGGAAGTTCCCGTACCAGTGTAAACAGGATTTCCTGAGAAAGCTCGTCAGCCTCCTCACGCGAATACGTTTTTCTTAGTGCATAGTCGTAGATCCTGTCCACATATGCCTCAATCACGGATGCCTGTAACATGGTGCGCTCTCCTTTTTCTTCCTGTTTCGGCGGCAAATGTCGTCCCGCTTGCTCCGTTCATTCCTGCGAGAAATGAGCCAAGCGGCTGCGCAGCAGACATTTGGCGAATGCCGTGAGGGTGAATGCCCCGCAGCTTGCTGCGGGGTATTTCACTTATAAAAGTGTCAAAAACAGAAGCTTCATTGGGTAAATCTGAAAGAAAAATATTTTTTCAAATCGTATGATAACACAAATTCAAAAACATATGTTCGATAAATACAAAATTTATTAAAATTTTTTGGACATTTTTCACAAAACGCTTGCATGACGGCTGTTTCTCATGTAAAATAGCCTTGTAAGTGGAGAAAAGTGGTCCTTAGTGGATGAAAGTGGCAGATTTGAACCGCAGAAGTGGTGAAAATCGTTCACGGAGGATCACAGTGGCAGCTCCACGGGGCGGTGACGTATGATGTTTACAGGTGAGTACAACCACACAGTGGACATCAAAGGCAGGCTGACATTCCCGGCAAAGTTCAGAGAAAGTCTCGGAGAGAAGTTCGTTGTGACAAAGGGATTGGACGGCTGTCTGTTTGTGTTTGATGAGAACGAATGGGCGGCATTGACAGAAAAACTGGCGGCGTTACCGATGACGGATAAAGGAGCAAGACAATTTACGAGATTCTTTCTTGCGGGAGCAGCGGACGCGGAGGTCGATAAGCAGGGCAGGATCCTGCTGCCTCAGAATCTGCGTCAGTTTGCGGCGATTGAAAAGGACGTTGTATTGATCGGCGTCGGAAAACGCGCGGAGATTTGGTCGAAGGAGCGGTATGACGGCGCGGTTGATTATGAGGATATGGAAGAATTTGCGCAGAGCCTGACATCCTACGGTATCTTGTAAAAAGGAACCGGTATTGCCTTTGAAGCTGGGCCGGCAAGTCAGAGAGCGAAAGACCTGCGGAAATGAAAGGAACATTCGATGGAGTTCGGACATCAATCCGTTATGCTTTACGAAACGGTGGATTCACTTCGTATTAAGCCGGACGGCGTTTATGTGGACGGTACGCTTGGCGGCGGCGGGCATTCCTATGAAATCTGTACAAGGCTCGGCGGGAGCGGTAGACTGTACGGGATCGATCAGGATGCGGACGCGATCGCAGCGGCAACTGAGCGTCTTGCGCCGTTCGGAGAGAAAGTGACGATCCTGAGGGATAATTATTGCCATGCGGTAGCGAGACTGCGTGAGATGGGAGTGGAAGAGGCGGACGGTATCATTTTAGATCTCGGCGTGTCCTCCTACCAGCTTGATACGGTGAGCCGCGGTTTTACTTACAAGCAGGACGCACCGCTTGATATGAGGATGGACAACCGCCAGTTATTGACTGCGCGTGAGATCATAAACGATTGTTCCGAGACGGAGCTGTTTCATATCATCCGTGACTACGGGGAGGAGCAATTTGCAAAAAATATTGCGAAGCACATTGTGGCAGCGCGAAAGGACAAGCCGGTCGAGACGACGGGGGAGCTGTGCGACATCATCAAGGCATCTATTCCGGCAAAATTGCGCATGAACGGGCATCCTGCCAAAAAAACATTTCAGGCGATCCGGATTGCATGCAATCATGAGCTGGACGTGTTGCAGGATTCCCTTGATGAAATGATCTCATTTTTGAAACCGGGCGGAAGAATCAGCATCATCACGTTTCACTCCTTGGAGGACCGGATCGTGAAGACGGCATTTCGCAGGAATGAGAATCCGTGTACCTGTCCGCCGGATTTTCCAGTGTGCGTATGCGGCAACGTATCGAAAGGAAGGCAGATCAGTCGAAAGCCGATCCTGCCGTCCGATGAGGAGTTAGAAAAAAACAAGCGATCCAAAAGCGCCAAGCTGAGGATTTTTGAAAGAAATGAAAACTAGTCAAAACGCGAAGGCGGACAAGCCTGTGCGCCTGTGGCGGAGTGCGGTTTGACATGGAGGGGTGTGAGAAACAAATGGGCGGACAGTATCAGCAGATGCAGGGAAATAGAAGACAGAGCGGTCAGAGGCGGGATGACTTCAGACAGCATGACATGAGACAGAGTAGTCAGAGGCGGCATAACGAGGACAGAGACGATCAGGTTCTGTATGATGTTAGGCGGAGTGGTCAAAGTCAGGGAAGCCGAAATGCAGGCAGACAAAATCCGTACAGAAAGGACGCTTACGAATATCAGCGCGGTACTGCGGTAAGAGAGCCGAGCTTTGAGGAGCTGCTTGAGGAAGCGCCCAAGAAAAAGCCGAATCATACTGCGCGCAAGAATCGTGAAAAGGCTGTGCAGATGAACTTTGGCTACGTCGTGTTTTTGGTTGGCGCGCTTGCGCTCACGGCGGTCGTTTTGATCAGGTATATCAATCTGCAGTCCGATATTACCAATAGCGTGAAGCGGGTTTCCCGCATGGAGAGCGAGCTTCATGCATTAAGGCAGGATAATGACGAATACGAGAACAGGATCAACAGCTCCGTTGACCTGGAGGAAGTCAAGAGGATCGCCATTTGCGAACTGGGGATGAAATATGCCTCAGAAGGGCAGATCATCCGGGTAGAGGGCGGCGGAGACGATTACGCGCGTAAATATTCGGAGATTCCAAAAGATTGACGCAAGGCGTCAATCTTTTGGGGTGTGACAATTAATGTCCGGAAAGGGAACAGAGGTAGGAACGTGGCTTTACGCAGGCAGGATAAAGAAAAGCGGAATAACAGGAACAAATTCACAATGAAGATGCAGAAGAAGCTGGTGGTGCTGGTCGTGGCAGTAGTGCTGGCTTTTGCTGCGCTTAGTGTCCGTCTTTTTGTGCTTGTGCGCGATCACGGGGACAGCTATAAAAGGCAGGTATTGTCCCAGCAAGAATACACTAGCATCACGATTCCGTTCAAAAGAGGAAATATCGTTGACTGTAACGGGACGGTATTAGCGACAAGCAGAAAAGTCTATAATCTGGTCATTGACAGCAAAGAAATTCTTTCCGATGAAGACTACATGGAACCGACTCTCGCGGCGCTGGATTCCTGCTTTGACGTGGACATTGCGGCGCTCAGACAATATATCAACGACCATCCGAACTCGCAGTATTATGTGCTTTTGCGCAGAATGCCCTATGAGGACATCAGCGCATTTAAGGAGATTCAGAATAATTCAAGCGAGTATCCCAATGTGGCAGGCGTATGGTTTGAGGAAGAATATCAGCGGAATTATCCGAACGGATCGCTTGCCTGCGATATCATCGGCTTCACCGGAAACGATAACACGGGCATGTATGGTCTGGAACAGTATTATAACGAAGAGTTGTGCGGAATGAACGGCAGGGAATACGGGTATCTGAATGAAGATTCCGACTTGGAGCGCACGACCGTGCCCGCGCAGGACGGCTATACGCTCGTATCGACCATCGACGCACATATTCAAAGTATCGTGGAGCGGAAGCTGAGGGAATTCAATGACGCGCACGAGAATGAATATCGCGACGGGCTCGGCGCTTATAATACCGGATGCATTATCATGAATCCAAATAATGGGGAAATTTTGGCAATGGCAAGCTATCCGACATTTGACTGTAATAATCCGTATGATATCAGTGCACTCTATACGGAGGAAGAGATAGACGCCATGACGCAGGAGGAATATACGGAGATCGTCAACCAGCTATGGCAGAATTTCTGTATCTCGAGCACCTATGAGCCGGGTTCGACCATGAAGCCGTTTACGGTGGCGACGGGCTTAGAGACAGGGGCGCTGACCGGAAACGAGCATTATATGTGCAATGGCTATCTGACCGTGGCGGATTATGACATCCACTGCCATAACCGAATGGGACACGGCGAGGTAACGGTGCAGGGCGCGATGGAAAGCTCCTGTAACGTTGCGCTGATGCACATGGGCGCGGCAATCGGTAAAACAAATATGCTGAAATACGAGGCGATTTTTAATTTCGGACTTAGGACGAATATTGATCTTGCGGGAGAGACGCGCACGGATGCGCTTGTCTATAACGAAAAAACGATGCACGAGACGGAGCTTGCGACGTCAAGCTTCGGACAGGGATTTAACGTGACGATGATCCAGCTCATGACTGCATATTGCTCCCTGATCAACGGCGGATATTATTACGAACCCCATATGGTGAGCCGTATTTTGAATGCGGACGGCGCGACGGTGCGCAATATCGAGCCGCGTATTTTGAAACAGACAATCTCTACCGCTGTTTCGGACACCATTGTGAGATACTGCAATGCCGTTGTGGAGACCGGTACGGGAAGCGCGGCGCGTCCGGCAGGCTACACAATGGGCGGAAAAACCGGTACGGCGGAGGTCGTTCCTCGTGACGGTATCAATTATGTTGTTTCTTTTATCGGCTATGTGCCTGCGAATGATCCGCAGGTCGCGATCTATGTCGTTGTTGACCGTGCGAATCAGTATAAACAGGATAATTCCCGTTTGGCGAGCGGAATCGTACGGGAAATCTTAACAGAGGTTCTTCCGTATCTGGGTATTCCGATGACGGAGGAGCTGACGGATGCGGAACGGGCTGAACTTGATAATCTGGAAATGAATTCGATCACGATTCCCACGCCATCCGTGGATCATAATGATGACGACGGGCAGACGGGCGGGACCGGAACGGGAGAAGGCGACCAGACAGGTGGAGTCGGAGGAGACGATCAGAGCGGCGGAACGGGAGATGGCGGCACGGGGCACACCGTGCGTTATGATCCGGATACGGGCTATGCCATCGATCCGTTGACGGGAGAATTTTTAGATCCGGAGACGGGTGAACCGATCGAGCCGGGCAGCCCACTGGTTTCTCCACACCAATAGCCGATGCGGAAATGAATAACCTTGTAAAAGCGGAATACAATGATAAAGAAGGCTTTTACGGGGTTACTTCATGAGGAAGGCAAAAATAAAGTTCACAGGGGGCGCTTCCCGAAGAAATAAAACCGCAAACAGAAAAAAGCTGGTGATCTATACGGTCTGCTGCATGCTTCTTTTTGCAGCGCTCTGCGGGCGCATTGCGTATCTGATGATCTTTTGCTCTGATTATTATACGGCGGTCGCGCAGGAGCTTCACGAGCGGGAGCGCGTCATTAAGGCGGCGCGCGGGTGCATTTATGACCGAAACGGGGAGCTGCTTGCCTCCAACCGTTCCGTATGCACGGTCTCGGTCATTCACAGTCAGATCACCGATGCCGACGAGGTCGTCCGCGTGTTGAGCGAAGAGCTGGGGCTCAGCGAAGAATATGTGCGCCGCAGGGTGGAGAAAGTTACCTCTATTGAAAGGATAAAAAGCAATGTATCGAAGGAGACCGGAGACCGGATCCGAAATTGTCATCTGGACGGCGTAAAAGTGGATGAGGATTATCAGCGTTTTTATCCGTACGGAGATCTGGCATCGAAGGTGCTCGGTTTTACGGGCGGGGATAATCAGGGTATCATCGGGATTGAGGTCGAATATGAGCGGTATCTGAAAGGAACGGACGGTCTTATCCTCGCGGTAGCCGATGCGCGCGGCGTGGAGGTTTCCGACGCGGGTGAAAACCGCAGAGAGCCGATCGCCGGACAGGATCTGTATTTGACATTGGACATTAATATTCAGTCGTATGCGACACAGCTCGCAAGGCAGGTTATGGCAACAAAACAGGCGGAACGCGTTTCCATCATTGTGTTGAATCCCCAAAACGGGGAAATCTATGCGATGGTGGATGTTCCGGAATTTGATTTAAACAGTCCGTTCAATCTTCCCGAGGATGTGGATACGAACGGGATGACACCGGATGAGAAGCAGAACGCTTTGAATCAAATGTGGCGCAATGCCTGTATCAGCGATACCTATGAACCCGGATCCACCTTTAAGATCATTACGGCGGCGGCAGGATTGGAGGAAGGGGTCGTTTCTACCACCGATCAGTTCCACTGTCCGGGATTTATTACCGTGGAAGACCGGAGGATCCGCTGTCATAAAGTGGCGGGTCACGGTTCCGAGACATTTGTGCAGGGCATTATGAATTCGTGCAATCCCGTATTTATTACGGTCGGGCTGCGTCTTGGCGTGGATAATTTTTATCGATATTTTGAGCAGTTCGGATTATTGGAAAAAACAGGGATCGATCTGCCGGGGGAAGCCAGTACGATCATGCATAAACCGGAAAATATGGGATTGGTGGAGCTTGCCACGGTTTCGTTCGGTCAGTCGTTCCAGATCACACCGATCAAGATGGCGGCAACTGCAGCGTCCTTAGTCAATGGAGGAAAAAGGATCACGCCCCACCTTGCCATGTATACACAGAGCGCAGCAAGCGGTGCGACGAACCTGTTCGCAAGCGGCGCGGGAGAACAGATCGTCTCTGCGGAGACGTCGGAGACGCTTCGTTATCTGTTAGAGCAGGTCGTGGCGGAAGGAACGGGGAAAAACGGATATGTCGAGGGTTACCGTGTCGGAGGAAAAACAGCGACGAGCCAGACGCTTCCGCGAGGGAGCGGACGTTACATCGCATCCTTTATCGGTTTTGCGCCTGCAAACGATCCGCAGGTGCTCGCCCTTGTGATCATTCATAATCCGCAGGGTGTTTATTACGGCGGTCAGGTGGCGGCGCCCGTTGCCCGGACATTATTTGAAAATATTCTCCCTTATATGGAATAAGGAGGTTTCCCGATCGGAAGCATATATAGCGAAAAAGCAGAGCAGATTTGCATAAAGACAGAAAACGTGATATGATGAAATTTGTTTTATAAATAATAAGAAAAAACCGGGAGCGGGCTAAAGTCATGGTAGATTTGAGTATATTGTTGCCGATATTGATTTCCTTTGCGGTCAGCGCTGCATTTGCGCCAATCCTGATTCCTTTTTTAAGGAGGCTGAAAGTGGGACAGACGGAGCGGGGCGAGGGACCGCAGTCTCACTTAAAAAAATCGGGGACGCCGACGATGGGCGGCATTGTGATCCTTCTGGGCGTGACGCTCACCTCGCTCATCTACGTGAAAGATTATCCGAAGATCGTGCCGGTGCTTTTTCTGACGCTGGGCTTTGGGCTTGTCGGCTTTATTGACGATTATATCAAGGTTGTGCTCAAGCGATCCATGGGCTTAAAGGCTTGGCAGAAAATGCTCGGTCAGCTCATTGTGACGAGCGTGTTTGTTCTTTATATCATGCGCTATACGGATGTGTTACTGGATATGAAGATTCCCTTTTGGCAGGGACATTATTTACAGCTTGGCGTGTTCACGATCCCGGCGATGTTTTTTATCGTGATCGCAACGGTGAACGGAACGAACTTAACGGATGGCCTGGACGGACTGGCAAGCAGCGTCACGGTCATGGTGGCGACCTTTTTTACGGTCGTGAGCATCGGAACGGCAAACGGCTTATCGCCGATCTCCTGTGCGGTTGCGGGCGCGCTGCTCGGCTTCCTTCTGTTTAACGTGTATCCTGCAAAGGTGTTTATGGGTGATACGGGTTCGCTGGCACTCGGCGGTTTTGTGGCAGGCATGGCATATATGACGCAGATGCCGCTGTTTATCCCGATCGTCGGTTTTATCTATATGATCGAGACGCTTTCCGATATTTTGCAGGTGACCTATTTCAAGGCGACGCACGGGAAACGGATTTTTAAGATGGCGCCGATCCATCATCATTTTGAACTGTGCGGATGGTCGGAGACGCGTGTGGTAGCGGTCTTTTCCATCGTGACAGCGCTTTTGTGCCTGCTTGCGCTGCAAGGGGTCTGGTAATGTGAGAAGAAAATCTAAAGCTCACGGCAAGGGCCGTTCGCGAAGATTTTCTACGGTTCCGCTTAAGCGGAACCTTTCTCACACCGAAGAATGTTCTGACGGACATTCTTCATGAATCATGGTTTTGTGTATATAAGGAAAGAAAGGTATGACCTACATGGAACGAAAGAGCAGCGTGGAATGGAAAGAGAGCAGGGTGCTGGTCGTCGGTGCGGGGAAAAGCGGTATCGGCGCAGCGGAAATGCTTGTGAAATGTAATGCGAGACCTGTTCTGTTTGATGAGAATGAAAAGCTGTCGGTGCGGGAGCTTGCGGAGAAGCTTCAGGATTATCCGACGGTGGAAATCCGCACGAAGAACCTGCCTGAGGAGGTAAAAGCCGGTATCAGGCTTGCGGTCTTAAGTCCCGGCGTACCGGTAGATTCGCCTTTTGTCGAGGGCCTGCGGCAGGCGGGAATTCCAATCTGGGGTGAGATTGAGCTTGCGTATTCCAAAGAACAGGGAACGGTCGCGGCAATCACCGGAACGAATGGGAAGACGACGACAACAACGCTTGTCGGTCAGATCATGCAGAGTTTTTACGGCAATACCTTTGTGGTCGGCAATATCGGAGCGCCCTACACGGAGGCAGTGCTTGAGACAACGCCGCAGAGCCATACGGTTGCGGAAATCAGCAGTTTTCAGCTGGAGACGATCATTGATTTTCATCCGCGCGTATCCGCTATCTTGAATATTACGCCCGACCACTTAAACCGTCATAAGACGATGGAGAATTACATAGAGGTAAAAGAGCGAATTACAAAAAATCAGACGAAGGACGATGTCTGCGTCTTAAATTATGATAATGCCGATACCCGCGCATTTGCAAAACACTGCCCTGCAAGAGTCGTGTTCTTTTCTTCCAAGGAGCGGCTTGCGGACGGCTACTTCCTTGAGGGCGAGGAGATCTTCCGCGCACAGGGAGGGGATGCCAAGCGGCTGATGAGTGTGCAGGAGACAAAACTGGTCGGCGTCTGCAATTATGAAAATATCATGGCTGCAATGGCAATCACGGAAGCCCTGGGTGTGCCGATGGAGCGGATTTTACATACGGTACGGGAATTCCGGGCGGTAGAGCACCGCATTGAGTTCGTGGCGACGAAAAACGGTGTGGATTATTATAATGATTCTAAGGGGACGAATCCCGATGCGGCGATTCAGGGAATCCGCGCTATGAAAAAGCCGACGGTCTTGATCGGCGGCGGTTATGATAAGCAGAGCGAGTATGATGAATGGATCGAAGCGTTTGACGGTAAAGTGAAATATCTCGTGCTGATCGGCCAGACGCGGGAAAAGATCGCCGCGTGCGCAAGGGCACACGGTTTTACGAATATCATCATGGCGGACGGATTGGAAGAAGCGATGGAGATATGCAGAGAAAAAGCGGAGCCGGGAGATGCGGTGCTGCTTTCTCCCGCATGCGCGAGCTGGGGCATGTTTCCGAATTATGAAGTGCGTGGCAGGATTTTTAAGGATCTGGTTAGGCAAATGCCTTAGGAAGGGATGATAGATTGGCACAGAGGACGGGTACAAGAACGCGGTCACGGTTCCACGTTAAAAGTGAATACTATTTTGATTACAGTTTATTGTTTATTGTCCTTTTTTTACTGGGCTTCGGGCTTGTCATGATTTATTCGACAAGCTCTTACGAGGCGGGAATTTCGGCGTCCTGTAATTATGATTCGGCGTACTATCTGAAAAAGCAGGCGGTTTCCACGGCGCTCGGACTGGTGGCAATGTTCTTTTTTGCACGGGTAGATTATCGTCAGTGGGAGAAGTTCGCGTTCCTTGCCTATATCGGTTCGATCGTACTGGTGCTTTTGCTTTTGACGCCGCTTGCCATCACCGCGAACGGCGCGACAAGATGGCTGAAGATCCTCGGCATGTCCTTACAGCCGGCGGAAGTTGCGAAGCTCGGCGTCATCCTGTTTTTGGCGAGCCTGATCTGCAAGATGGGGAAAGGCATACGCACCATGAAGGGCGCTGCGATCATCGTTGGGTTTGCGGGTGTTTTGTTTATACTGATCTATGAAATTTCCAGTAACTTAAGTTCCGCGATCATTGTGCTTGGTATTGCGGTCGTCATGCTCTTTGTGGCAAGCCCCGATTACAAAAAGTTCATCATTGCCGGATTGATCGTGATCGCATTAGCGGCGGCGATCGTGTTATATATCGTCAATCAGGGCGGTACGGGAGAGTTCCGCGGACAGAGAGTACTGGCGTGGCTGCATCCCGAGCAGTATTCCAACGGCACGGCGTTTCAGACGCTTCAGGCGCTTTATGCCATCGGTTCCGGCGGCATTTTCGGAAAGGGCTTAGGACAGAGCATGCAGAAGCTTGGGTTTATCCCGGAGGCGCAGAATGATATGATCTTCAGCGTCATCTGTGAGGAGCTTGGTCTGTTCGGAGCAATCGCGGTCATTCTTTTGTTTGCCCTGCTCATTTGGCGCTGCATGATCATTGCGAACAATGCGCGGGACTTATTTGGTGCGATGATCGTGGTCGGCGTCATCGGGCATTTGTCCATACAGGTCATCTTGAATGTGGCGGTCGTGACGAATTCCATACCGACGACGGGAATCTCGCTTCCGTTCATCAGCTACGGCGGCTCGTCCGTCATGTTTTTGCTCATAGAGATCGGCTTGGTCTTAAGCGTGGCGCGCCACATTGAGTTAAAGGAAATCTGATCATGAAAAAACAAAGGAAGCACAAGGTCAGACTCATCATTCTTATCGCTGTCTGTACCGTGCTTGTGGGACTGGCAGGCACAGGGGTTTACATATGGAAGAATTACCGGATCACGACAGTGTATGTGGAGGGTAATACCCATTATTCGGATGAGGAGATCATTGATTATGTCATGGGCGGCAGGTTCGCGCATAATTCGATCGTTCTTTCCTTTATGTATAGAAATAAGGAAATAACGGGCATCCCGTTTGTGCAGACGATGGATATTAAAATTCTTTCGCGCGATACGGTCAAGATCATAGTCTATGAAAAGTCACTTGCGGGCTATGTCAACTACCTCGGCAGGTATTTCTATTTTGACAAGGACGGCATTGTGGTGGAGAGCGCGGCGCAGCGGACGGACGGCATTCCGCAGGTGAGCGGCTTAAGCTTTGAGTCCGTAATGTTATATGAACCGCTTCCGATCGAGGACAGTTCGGTATTCGGAAGCATCCTGAGCATTACGCAGCTTTTGTCAAAGTATAAGCTTGCCGCAGACCGGATCTTTTTTTCCGAAGATTATGAAATGACGGTCTATTTCGGCAATGTCCGCGTGGTTTTGGGGACAAGCGATTATATTGACGAAAAAGTGACCAGACTGCAGCATATTCTGCCGAGTCTGACAGGAAAGAGCGGCGTTTTGGATATGAGAGATTATCAGGACACCTCCGACAACGTAACGTTCACGGAGGATTAGAAGTGACTTCTTTGAAAAAAAGTGAAAAAATAGGTTGATAATTTTAGTGAATGAATATATGATAATTAAGATGGAGTAAAAAGGGAATAACTTGAAGGAGGAACCTGATCTTGATAGAGATTATGCAAAGCGATGCCGAATCCGCTGCCAAAATCATCGTAGTCGGTGTGGGCGGTGCCGGTAATAACGCTGTAAATAGAATGGTCGATGAGAGTATTGACGGGGTCGATTTTATCGGTATCAATACAGATAAACAGGCTCTGCAGTTATGTAAGGCACCGAAGCTGATCCAGATCGGCGAAAAGCTGACCAAGGGGCTTGGCGCCGGTGCGAAGCCCGAAGTGGGTGAGAAAGCGGCAGAGGAGAGCATGGAAGATATTACCGCGGCACTGCGCGGTTCGGACATGGTCTTTGTCACATGCGGTATGGGGGGCGGTACTGGAACGGGTGCTGCACCGGTCGTAGCGAAGATTGCAAAGGACATGGATATTCTGACCGTCGGCGTTGTGACGAAGCCGTTCCGGTTTGAGGCAAAGGCGAGAATGTTAAACGCTATTTCCGGTATTGAGAAGCTCAAGGAAAGTGTGGATACGCTGATCGTCATTCCGAATGACAAGCTTTTAGAAATCGTTGACCGTCGGACAACCATGCCGGAGGCATTGAAAAAGGCGGATGAAGTATTACAACAGGCAGTGCAGGGAATTACGGACCTGATCAATGTTCCCGCAATCATCAATCTGGATTTTGCGGATGTACAGACAGTCATGAAGGACAAGGGTATCGCCCATATCGGTATCGGTTTCGGAAAGGGAGACGACAAGGCAAGCGATGCAGTCAAGATGGCAGTGGAGTCTCCGCTGCTTGAGACGACGATCAACGGCGCAACGCACGTGATCGTCAATGTATCCGGTGATATTTCGCTTACGGATGCCAATGACGCGGCAAGCTATGTACAGAATTTGGCAGGAGATGATGTGAATATCATTTTTGGTGCGATGTATGATGCGTCCATGACGGATTCCTGTACGATCACGGTCATCGCGACGGGCTTGGATGATACGCAGCAGGCGGCACAGGCAGGCAAATTCGGATCCTCGTTCGGCACGTTTCCGACCAAGGTCAGCCCGGCGCCGATCAAGAAGCCGATGACAGGGAACCTGAATTTCCAAACCTCAACCGCAGGAGCATCGACGGGAACGGCAAGCAGACCGAGTCTGCAGAGACCGGCTGACTTAAGGAGTACGGTGGAGGAGAAATCCTTAAAGATTCCGGACTTTTTACAGAGAAATAAATAGAAATGAGCTTGTGAACATAGTAAAAGAACTTCGCTTTGGCGGAGTTCTTTTTTTGTAAAAATAGAATTTGGGTGTCAAAAACCCTGTCAATCTGCTTTTCAATATTTGTTACAGGGCTTATGAAATCCGAATCAAAGTAGATGATTGTGAATTACAGTTGATTGCATTTGTGGTTACGCAAAATATACAGTTCCATAAGCAGGTGCTATGAAACCGCCGGTACTTACATGCGGTATTTTCGCATGTTATGTACCGCTGCGGTTGAATTGCAGCGAGAGCGTACCTGCGTTGGTATGTATATTTTGTACACTCACAAAATCATGCAAAGAGGCTTCCACGGCGAAAAATGTCACTTAATTTTGTCACTGTGCCGTCCTCTTTTGACAAAATGGGCATGGCGGATATCTTATAATGAGCATGTCAGGATGACATAGGGGACAAAAAGGATCTGAGTGACCGGACATGCGCTGCCATGTACGGCACCCTAAGAAAGGATGCCGGCCGTGCGTTACGAGGTGTATGTGGATGTCTTGTTTGCAAATTGTCTGATCACGGATTACTGGCTTTTGTCCTTGACGGGAATGGTTCTGCGGCGTTCTGCCACTCGCCGCAGAAAATTACTGTCCGCTGCATGCGGCGCGTGTCTGACCCTGTTTTTTTTGTTGATTGCGAGACTGCCGCAGGCGGTTCTGCTTTTTACAGGGTATGGGCTTATACAGCCGTTGCTTCTTTGGCTTACCTATCGCTTAAAGCGTACGCGGGAGTTTGCCTGCGGGTGTGCGTGTATGTTTTTTCTGGCAATTTTATACGGAGGTTTTATTTCATTTTTACAGGAAAAAATCGGATGGTTTCGGGAGCACGCTTTGGCGATGCCTGTTATTGCGGGAATCGGCGCGGTACTGTATGAGGGAATACGCATGTTTGTGTCGAGACTGCAAAGTCAGGCACGTGTCAGACAGGTGGAGGACAGCCAGCGCTATGAGGCGCATTTTTGGATCGACGGCTGTAAGATTGACTGTATCGGGATTCTGGATACGGGGAATCGGCTGTACGAGCCGATTCGCGGCGTGCCGGTCGCAGTGCTTGAGAGCGCACTGTTTCCCGAGAAAGAACGCGGACTTCCGAAGGCGGTGATTCCCTTTCATTCCCTCGGATGTCCGAACGGGATGCTTTACGGCTACGCGGCGCGGGATGTCATGCTGATGCCGGTCGGCGAGGAGGCATCCGCTCGGACAATGGAGGGAATGCTTGTTGCGCTGTATGATGGGCGGCTGTCCGCGGAGGGAAGCTATCAACTGCTGCTGCATCCTGATTTTTTCTTGGGAACTGTTTCGAAATAAATAGCGTTAGGAACGGTTTCTTACAGAGTCAAAAAAGAAGACTGGGAAAAGAGGAAATCATTATGATATGGAAAGTGGCAATACCGACAAAGTTACAGATGCGCCTTCTGCATCGGGAAGCGGGATTCTTTGTGCAGAATAAGGGCGATATTCATTATATCGGAGGTGCGGACATTCTGCCGCCGCCCCTGACACTGGAGGAGGAGAATGCGTGCGTCAGCATGCTGGGGAGAGAGGACGATGCGCAGGCAAAATCCGTGCTTATCGAGCACAATCTCCGACTGGTCGTGTACATAGCGAAAAAATTTGACAATACGGGAGTTGGTGTGGAGGATTTGATCTCCATTGGTACGATCGGTCTGATCAAAGCGATCAATACGTTTAAATGTGACAAAAATATTAAGCTGGCGACCTATGCGTCGCGCTGCATTGAAAACGAGATCCTCATGTATCTGCGGAGAAATAATAAGACGAGGCTGGAGGTCTCGATCGACGAGCCGCTGAATGTGGATTGGGACGGCAATGAGCTGCTGCTCTCGGATATTCTCGGCACAGATGAGGACGTGATCTATAAAGACTTAGAAAATGAGGCGGAGCGCCGCGTGTTAAGCGGCGCGATCGAGAAGCTTTCCGATCGGGAGAAGCTGATCATCAATCTCCGCTTCGGATTAGGAAATGTGGACGGTGAGGAAATGACACAGAAAGAGGTCGCCAATCTGCTGGGCATCTCCCAGTCGTACATCTCCCGCTTAGAGAAAAAGATCATGAAGCGGTTAAAAAAGGAGATGATCAGGGAGGCGTAAAAAAGAACGCCAGGCGTTCTTTTGGTGTAGAGATTCTGATGGGTTAAAAGGGAGTTTGTGTAAGCGCAGACTCCCTTTTTAGTTTTCCGCCAGATAATTCTGCATGCTTTTTAAGGCGTTTTTTTCCAGGCGGGATACCTGTGCCTGCGAGATGCCGATGACATCGGCGACCTCCATCTGTGTTTTTCCTTCAAAATAACGCATGGATATGATCTCACGCTCCCGGTCGGACAGGCGTTTCAGGGCGTCCGAGAGGGAGAGCTGCGTCACCCATGTTTCCTCCTTATTTTTTTTGTCACTGATCTGGTCCATGATATAGAGCGTATCGCCGCCCTCCGTATAGACGGGCTCATACAGGCTCATCGGGCTTTGCAGCGCGTCTAAGGCATAGACGATGTCCTCTTTTGAAATACCGATCTCATCGGCAATTTCCGTGATGGTCGGTTCTTTTTGATGTTTTTTGACATACAGCTCCTTGGCATAGATTGCCTTATAGGCGGTATCTTTTAAGGAGCGGGATACGCGGATGCTTGACGCATTATCCCTGAGGAAGCGCCGGATTTCCCCCTGGATCATGGGTACGGCGTAGGTGGAGAATTTGACGTTGAACGACAGGTCAAAATTGTCGATCGCTTTGATCAGACCGATGCAGCCGATCTGAAAGAGGTCGTCGATGTTTTCCGCGCTGGAGGAAAAACGCTTGATGACGCTTAATACGAGGCGGAGATTGCTCTCGATAAACTTTTCTCTCGCGGCGAGATTTCCATCTTTGATGAGCTGAAAGAGAATTTCCTGATCTTCGTTTTTTAACAACGGAAGCTTTGCGGTATTGACGCCGCAGATTTCTACTTTTCCTTGTACCATGCTTTGTTTCCGTCCTTTATAATTAGTGTGAGAAATGTGCCGGCGAAACTCTTTTTTTTGCCGTATCATAAGCATGGACTGTGAAAGAAGAATTATTCTTGGGAGTAACTGGTATTTTTGGAAAAAGCAATGCGTACAGATTCTGACAAAAATGATTGACAAATAAAAATCCATTCCGTATGATAAAACCATCAAAGAAATTCTAATCATGTGCGTTCGCACATTCAGACAGTTTCTGTCGAATTTTCTTACATTAAAATGAATAAGGCAGGAACTGGGATGAGATGATACGCCCCTGTCCGTGGTAAATGTCAGCGAGGGTATGGTACGGTACGTTTCCGTCCGGTGCCGAAGCAAGCGCTGTGGGGGAGCATTTCGGATTACGCGGCGTTTTGACATGGCAGTCCTGCCGAAATACGGGAGGAGCAGCTATGCGGAAAACGGAAGAAAAGAAGGAAAATCAGAAAAAAGCGGGAAAAATCGGAAAAGAGGAAAGAACGGGAAAGCGCAGATTGCGTGTCTTTTCGGGGAAGAAACGTTCTGTCGGAATTGGCAGGCGCAGGGTTCAACGTCAAGTAAAGGACAGGCTGTTCCGGTTCCTGTTCGAAAAGGACCGGGAAGCGCTGCTGCAATTGTATAACACGCTGAACGGGACGGAATACCGGGATGCGTCCCAGCTGCAGGTCGTGACGATCGAAAGTGCGGTCTATATGGTCATGAAAAATGATCTGGCGTTTGTGCTGGCGGGAACGCTGAACCTGTATGAACATCAGAGCACGTATAACCCGAACATGCCGCTGCGATTTTTGATCTACTTAGCGCAGGAGTATCAGAAACTGGTGGAGCAGGCACAGGAGAGTCTCTACGGGACGAAACAGATCGTGCTGCCGATGCCGCAGTGCGTGGTGTTTTACAATGGAGAGAGGGACATTCCGGAAGAGGAGATCCTGCGGCTTTCGGATTCGTTTGAGAGTGGGAAGCAGGATGTACGGGCGGATGTGGAGCTGACAGTACGGATGCTCAACATCAACCATGGACATAACAGGGAACTGATGGAGAAGTGTCAGGTACTGCGAGAGTATGCCGTGTTTGTGGAGTTATCGAGACAATATCTGTCAAACGGGATAGAGCCGAAACAGGCATTCGAGGCAGCGATCACGGACTGCATCGAACAGGATATATTAGCGGGATTTCTGAGAAACTATCGTGCGGAGGTGCTGGGGATGTTATTGGAAGAATTCGATGTGAAGAAGTATGAGAGGTCGCTGCGGGAGGAAGGGAGAGAAGAAGGCATAGAAGAAGGAAGAAAAGAAGGAAAGAAAGAGGGACAAGAGCAAGAAAGCGCACGCTATAGCAGGCTGATCTGCATATTGCTTGAGCAGCATCGGGAGGATGATCTAAGGCGTGCAGCGGAAGACGCGGCATATCGGGAGCGGTTATACGGAGAATTTGGTATTTCTTAGTTTTTCTTTTGTGTAAAAAAGTAGAATGATGTAAAAGTGTATGCTATAATAGCAATATTTGATAGGATGGAAGGGCATTAGCGAAAGATACAATCTAAACAACAACTTTCTTACAAAAGGAGAAAAAGAACATGTCACAGAATGGTGTTTTGATTTTTAGCGGCATTGTCAGTATTCTTTTTATATTAGTAGGAATTTACGGGATTCAGCAAAAAAGGAAGTTCTCGAAAAGAATGCAGATGATGCAAAAGATCACCGGCGTGGTCATGGATTTTGACGTAGTAGAGCATCGCAATGAGGAAAATACGATGGAAGAACTCTATTTTCCGATCTATGAGTATGACTGGGGCGGGATAAAGAAGCGGTTGAAAAGTAATTCAAGTAAACAGGCAGAGCCGGGCATAGGAAAAACCGTACATATTTTGGTTGATCCGCAGACGCAGGATGCGGTCTGTCTGGAGGACGAAAAGAGTTCCCAGCTCGTGCTTCTGATCTTTGGGGCGGTCGGCGTGGCCACGCTGATTCTGGTGGTGCTGATAAAAACTGAGATTCTGCCCTTCTTCTGGTGGTGCTCGTAAAAGCCGTGATTCTGCCCTGAGAGGACCGGTTTTTGCAAATCCGGTGCAGTGAAACGCTTTGATCCATATTTTACAGATTGAATGTTTTTCTGATGTTTTTTTGAATTGCAAAAATTTGGTTGCATCGGGAAAAAAATCATGATATAATCACAACGTTGCGGTATGCGCCGTGACAGAAACAGACAAACCACACGCATTCGGATGTAATCGCCGGTTCCTTGGAAGCAGGGTAGCGGATGCAGAGGAAGAATGCGGAGGAACACAAACCAAACGGAGGGAATAACATGAGCGTAATTTCAATGAAGCAGTTACTGGAGGCAGGTGTGCATTTCGGACACCAGACAAGAAGATGGAATCCGAAAATGGCTCCGTATATCTTTACGGAGAGAAACGGCATTTACATTATTGACTTGCAGAAGTCCGTCGGCAAAGTGGACGAGGCTTACAAGGCAGTTTCCGAGATCGCCGCACAGGGCGGAACCGTTCTTTTTGTCGGCACAAAGAAGCAGGCGCAGGATGCGGTAAAGACAGAGGCGGAGCGCTGCGGTATGTTTTATGTCAATGAGAGATGGCTTGGCGGTATGCTGACGAACTTTAAGACCATTCAGTCCCGTATCGCAAAGTTAAAGAAGATCGAAGCAATGTCCGAGGACGGAACTTTTGACGTACTTCCGAAAAAAGAAGTCATTGCGTTAAAGAAAGAATGGGATAAGCTGGAGAAGAACCTTGGTGGTATCAAGGAGATGAAGAAGCTTCCCGATGCAATTTTTATTGTCGATCCGAAAAAAGAGAGAATCTGCGTGCAGGAAGCGCATGCACTCGGCATTCCGCTGATCGGTATCGCGGATACGAACTGTGATCCGGAAGAGCTTGATTATGTCATTCCGGGTAACGACGATGCCATCAGAGCCGTAAAGCTGATCGTGTCCAAGATGGCGGATGCTGTCATTGAGGCAAATCAGGGCGAGGCGGTTTATACCGAGGAGGAGATGGCTGTCGATGCGGCTGATGCAGAGGACATCGAAGAAGTTGTAGAGAACGCGGAAGCATAAGGAGAATGAAGAAGTTCTCTGATGAGGCGTGAATGTAAATGTGAAGACAATTCGGAAAGGCAGGGTATAAATAAAATGGCTATCACAGCAGCAATGGTAAAAGATTTAAGAGAAATGACCGGCGCAGGTATGATGGACTGCAAGAAGGCATTAACACAGACCGACGGAAACATGGACGAGGCTGTGGAGTATTTAAGAAAGAACGGACAGGCGAAGGCGGAGAAGAAGGCAAGCAGGATCGCTGCTGAGGGCGTGTGCCGTGTCATCACGAAGGATAACAAGACGGCAGCCGTTGTCGAAGTGAACTCCGAGACGGACTTTGTTGCAAAGAATGAGAAATTCCAGAGCTATGTAGAGGCAGTTGCAGAGCAGGTGCTTGCTTCTGATGCGGCAGATGTTGACGCACTCATGGAGGAGCCGTGGAAAGCGGATGAGGCAAAGAGCGTAAAGGATGCGCTTGTAGAGCAGATCGCAGTCATCGGCGAAAACTTAAAGATCAGAAGATTTGAGAAGGTGACTGCAGAGAACGGCATGACCGTGACCTATCTGCACGGCGGCGGCAGGATCGGCGTGATTGTTGCAGCTGATACGGATGTATGCAACGATGCGGTGAAAGAAGCGCTGACGAACCTTGCAATGCAGGTTGCGGCTCTTTCTCCGAAATATGTGTCTAAGGATGAGATTCCGGCAGATTATATCGAGCATGAGAAAGAAATCTTAAAGGAGCAGATCAAGAACGATCCGAAGGAGTCACAGAAGCCGGAGAAGGTGATCGAGGGCATGATCAACGGTCGTATCAATAAGGAATTAAAGGAAATCTGCCTTGTCGATCAGGTTTATGTAAAAGCGGAGGACGGTAAGCAGACTGTTGCGCAGTATTTGGCACAGGTTGCAAAGGAGAACGGTGCAAATATCAGCTTAACGAAATTTGTCCGTTTTGAGACCGGTGAGGGCTTAGAGAAGAAGAACGAGGATTTTGCGGCTGAGGTTGCGGCGCAGATGGCAGGCAACTGATTCCCGGAAAGAGTCATGCTACTGTTTGCAGAGAGCTTCGAAGAAATTCGGAGCTCTTTTTTTATTTGCAGGAAATTTCTTAGCCTTAGAACGCGCAGCGTTCTTTTTTATCTGGTGAAATGACTTTTTTGACAGGTTCTGCATAAAAAAGCATAATCCGACTATAAAGATATGAAAAATATGGTAAACCATTCTTGTTTTTTTGCCGATATACAATATGGAGGTCTGTAACTTTGGACAGAATGATGCTTTTGAAAGCATAGATATATCAGGAACTTCCGGATAAAGAACAGGCCGCCCGGGGAAAGGATACCCCGTACAGAGTCAATAACTCACTGCAGACAGCGGGAGATATCGATTCAGACTGACAACACGACAATTTCAAGGAGGAAAGAGGATGAGTGGAATGGATTTTTATGTGCAGGCATTGGGGCAGACATACAAGACGCCGCAATACATGACACAGACAGCAGGGAATGTCAGGAGGCAGGACGAGCGGAAAGCGGCGGGAAGCGAAAAGAAAACGGATGAAGTAAAGCCGCAGACAGAAGCAGTGAGGGCGGACGGTAAAAAGGAGATCAAGACCGGCAGAACCTACGGCAATCCGAAGTTAAGCAAAGAAGCGGAGGATTACTACAATCAATTAACAAAGAAATATGGAAACATGAGCTTCGTATTGGTGGCGTCGGACAGAAAGCAGGAAGCAGATGCGATGAAAAACAGCTTTGCTACGCCGAATGGGATGACGGTGCTGATCGATACGGATAAGATCGAGCGTATGGCGACAGACGAAAAATACCGCGCTCAGATTGAGAGTAAGATTCAGGCTGCGTCTTCCGGACTGTCCCAGATGTCACAGACAGTCGGTACAAAGCCGGGCGTGAAATCTTACGGAATGAGTTATAAGGATGGCCGGGCGTCGTTTTTCGCCGCAGTTGATAAGTCCTTTGCGGAGCAGAGAAAGCTGATCGATAAGCGGGCGGCGAAGAAGAAAGAAGATGCAAAGGCGGAAAAGAAGAAAGCTGCGAAGAAGGCGGATGAAGAACGCATCGAAAAGCGGCGCGCAGACAGAAAAGACCGGACGGAGGAATCGGATGAGGTGATCATCACGGCGGACTCCATCGAGGAACTGATGCGTAAAATTGAGGATTATGAGATGAACTATCTCACAGACCATATGCGTACCGAAGAGGAGAAAATGCGCGGTCAGTCAGTGGACTATTCTATATAAACAAGAACGCAAAAGAATGTTTTACATTCTTTGCGTTCTTTCGAAGAATCGCTAAAGCGATTCTTCTAGGATTGAGGAATTTCCTGTAAGCATATAAAAGATTGGCGCGAATACGCCAATCTTTCGGAGAAGTTTCCTAGTATCATAGAAAAGAGGGGATCTTTATGAGAGTCGGAGAAAAAAAAGACGGCGTGATTTCCGTATCCTTTGCGATAGGGCAGGACGAGCAGGCACAGGGCACTGCGGGAAAGAAACAGGGAAAAACGAAATCCGTGCAGATGGGCGCGCCCATGCAGCAAAACCCTGTCCAGGAGAAAAAAGAGGCGGCGCTTCGCAAGGCGCGCAAGATCGTATCCGATGTGTTTGAAGAAGATAATAAGGTTGCATTGGACATGGAAAAGCGTCGCGCCAATATCAAAAAACTGCAAGGCGAGTCAAGGGAGGCGCAGACGGAATTAAATAAAATCAACAAGCAGAAAGCGGAGTGGAAGAAGGAGTACGGCGTTGCGGATGACAGTCAGGAGCAGAAGGACTTAGAATTGTTGGAGAAGCGTCAGGACAGCGAATGGCCCGGCAGCGGTATCATTCTTACACCGGAAGAAAAAGAGCGTCTTGCCGAGATTGACGAAAAGGGTCTGACGGAATATCAGCAGCGAAGCCTTGAGGTAAACAAAGATGCGGGAATGTACCGCAACATTGTAGAAAGCAATAAGCCGCAGATCAAGGCGGAGAATGACGCCATTTACGGGATGAAGCAAAGCATACTTGCCAAACCCTATGAGCAGGGAATGGGCTTCGCACAGGATACTGCCGAGGATATTAAGCTGGCTGCGAGCAAAGAGGCGGCATACGGCATGATCAATGAAGTCAAAGACAAGGTTGACGAGGATACGAAGGAAGCGCAGGAGAAGGCAGAGGAGCGCAAAGCGGAAAAAGAAGAAAAGGAAGAAAAACTCGAAGCGCGCAAAGAACAGCAGGAGGCGCAGGACGAGCGCATCCAGACGCGGCGTGAGAGCAAAGCCGAGCGCGAACAAGCCTTGGAGCGTAACAGAGAGCGTGCCGCCGAACAGAAGAAAGAGGCGGAAAGCCTGAGAGAAAAGATCGCCGAGAAGACAAAGACGGAAAAAATGGAGGAAGCTCCTATCGAAAAGTCGGAGGAAGAGCGCGGAACCCGAAAGAAGGACGACACCGAGGAGACAGAGGACCGGAATGAAAAGCAAAGCTATACGATCACGGAACTGTCGCAGGAGAAGGATAATGTTCAGGAGGATGTCAAGCGGGAGCTGAATAAGCTGGGTCTGACCGGAGAGGACGCTAAGGGCGTGGCTGTGGATAAGTATATCTGAGTGCAACAAGGAGCATATGCCGCTTGGAACCGGTCAAAACCAATCGTAATACGGTCAATAAAAAGTAAAAAGTAAACAGGAATCATCTTGACTTTGCGCACTACTACGATTAAAGTAATAGTGCGCTTGTTTTTTGTAACAATAGAATGTGTGTGATGTACGTTCTGTTGTTATACGCGTGTGATCATCTGTGGCATAAAGGGTGTGTACGATGAAAGAGAAGATCAAAAAAGTTTTTCATAAAGATAATATACATTGGGTCAATGAACATTATATTTTGTTCTGTCTGTACGAATCCCTTGCGTTGAACCTGATTCTTGAGGCTATTTCGCGTCATTCTCTGTTACGGGCATTGCTGTATGTGATCCAGCGGCCGGTGATGTTTGTGTTTAATGCGTTGATCCTGCTGCTGTTTTTCGGAGTCGGAAGCATCGTTCGCAGAAGGATCATGTTTAATGCGATTGTTTGTATCCTGTTTTTGGCGCTTGGCATTACGAACGGAATTCTGCTTTGTTTTCGGACAACGCCGTTTGCTGCGGTTGATTTTTTACTGATCACATCGGCGGTCCGTATTGTAAAGCTGTATCTGTCGCCCATCGTCATTGGGTTAATTTTGCTTGCAATCCTTGTGTCGGTGGTCTTGAGCGTGGTGCTGGGGTTAAAAACGCCGAAATATCAGGGAAAACTGCATATACTGGCAACGCTGGCGATCGCGGTGATCTATACATTCAGTCTGATCGGCATTAATCGTCTGCTGATCGTCTGCGGCGTGGCTACGGAGAATTTTTCCAATTTGGCGGATGCCTACCATGATTACGGATTTCCCTACTGTTTTGCCAACAGCATCATCAATCTTGGAATGGAAAAGCCGGACGATTATTCTCCGGAGCTGATCGAAGATGTTGTGCAAGGCTCGTTAAATGCGCCGTTTCCGGTTAATCCGTTAGAGCCGGGGATGGGAAACGGAGCGATGGGTGAAGCAAATGCACCGGGAGGAATCGGCGATGCACCTTCAGGGGAGGAGTCGGAACCGACGGGGGAGCCAGAGGGAGAAAATAATCAGCCGGATACTGTGCAGACCGGGGGAATGCCGAATATTATTTTTGTCCAGCTGGAATCATTTTTTGACCCGTATACAGTTGCTGGGTTGGAGTTTTCGCAGGATCCGATTCCGTTTTACCGTGAATTGACCGGACAGTATACGACGGGGCGTCTGTATGTGCCGTCCGTCGGAGCAGGGACTGCCAATACGGAGTTTGAGATTTTGACGGGGATGAACCTCGACTTTTTCGGGCCGGGCGAGTATCCGTATAAAACGATCTTAAAATCGACGACCTGTGAGAGCATTGCGAACAACTTAAAAGCGCTTGGTTATACAGCGCATGCAATCCATAATAATGACGGGACGTTTTATGACAGGCACATTGTTTTTTCACAGTTGGGTTTTGATACGTTCACACCGATCGAATACATGTATGATGTGGAGCGCAATGTCAACGGCTTTGCCAAAGATGAGATTTTAGTCGGAGAAATCTTAAAAGCAATGGATTCCACACAGGGAGAGGATGTCGTTTATGCGATCTCTGTGCAGGCGCATGGGGAGTATCCGTCTCAGCGTTTGGACGATGAGGAGCCGATCTTTATCCGTTATACGGATTTGAGCATGGAGTATGCATGGAGCTATTATGTAAATCAAATAGCAGAGGATGACCGCTTTGTGCGAGAGCTTGTCACGGCGCTTGAAGAGCGGGGAGAACCGGCGCTCCTTGTGCTTTACGGAGACCATCTGCCCTATATGAATCTGGAAACAGAGGACGTGGAAGGCGGCGTGCTCACAGCAACGCAGTATGTGATCTGGGATAATATCGGTCTTCAAAAAAATGACCTCAATTTGGAAGCATACCAGCTTTCTGCGAAGGTGCTGGAGGAAGCAGGCATTACGCAGGGGATTTTGACAAAGCTTCATCAAAGCTGCATGTGGGACGAGGATTATCTCAGCAAGCTGGAGGTGATTCAGTATGACATGCTTTACGGTGACAGGGAGATTTACGGCGGCATCAACCCTTATGAGGCGACGAATTTGAAGCTTGGCATTGATGAGATTACCGTGACTGCTGTTGCGAAGGAGGAGGAAGGGCTTGTTTATGTTTACGGAACGGGATTTAACGAGTACAGTCATGTGTGTGTCAATGGGGAAACACAAAAGACAACGTATGTGGAGCAGGGAATGCTTTTGGTCGAAAATCCGCAATTGAACGCGGGAGACATTGTGACAGTCGCTCAGATCGGTACGGACAATATCACGCTCGGAGAGACGGAGGGCTATGTCTGCGAGTGAGAGGCAGGAGGAGCAATGGCAGTCTGATACCTGCCCGGGTTCGGGATAAGCGGATGTTTTTTCGGATATGATCAGATATGAGTTATGTACTTGCCCGCAGGGGGATAGATATGTTATAATGGTAATCGTGTGAAAGGAACGGAAACAGATGTTCCTTCGGAGAGCGCATATGGCAGAGGTAGAGAAGGCGCCGGAAAAGCCCGAAAGAACACAGGCGGAGCGGAGACGGCGGATCAATCGATTAAAGAAAATCATTGTGCTGACGGTCATTTTGGCAATCCTGCTGCCTGTGCTTCTGTGTATCATTCTTTTTTTCAAGGTAGGCAGATTAGAGCAGAAAGTGCAGGAACTTGAGGCGGCGCGCGAAATGCGGCTTGCCGCACAGATGAGCGATTCACGGAGGCTTTCTTCGGGTGGAGGAGTAGCCGGCTATCTTGCACAGGCGGACGGGAGTGCGGACCCCGTGATGGGAACGAATGCGATAGACGGCGTATCGCCGGACGGCATGCTGATGGGCGGCACACCGATGTATAGCGCGTCAGAGGAGGCGGAAATTGGCGAAAGCGGCGTGTCGGGCGAAGAGGTTCCGGAGCCTGTCAGTGATGACGCGGGACAAGCCGGTGACGGAGCGGATATGCATACGGATGACGGCGCTGCAGATGGCGACGGACAATCCGAAGATAGCACGGACGCGCAGAGTGAAGCGGAGGAGGATGCGGAATTAACCGGAGAGCAGCTGTATCCTGATTACCGCAAGGTGTACCTGACATTTGATGACGGGCCTAGCAGCAATACCGAAGAAATTTTGGATATCTTAGACCGTTATGGCGTGAAGGCAACCTTCTTTGTCGTGGGTAAGACAGATGAGCATTCGCAGGAAATGTATCGGCTCATTTTGGAGAGGGGTCATACGCTGGGGATGCATTCCTACAGTCACCGGTATGGTGAGATTTACGCATCGACGGAAGCGTTCACCGAGGATTTAGAGAAAATCCGCAGTTATCTGTATGACATGACCGGTATGACAAGCTGTTTTTACCGTTTTCCGGGGGGAAGCAGCAATGCGCTCAGCAGTACGGATGTGCAGGAACTGATTGATGTTTTGAATGAGCGGGGCATCATTTATTTCGATTGGAACGTTGTAAACGGAGATGCGGGTAGTGTGAGACTTTCGGCGGCACAGCTGGCGGATAATGTAACGAACAATATGGAACGATATCGCACGGCGATCGTGCTGATGCATGATGCGTCAGGAAAGCATTCAACTGTTGAGGCACTGCCGGTGATCATAGAACGCATTTTACAGATGGAAAATACCGTCATCCTGCCGATCACGGAGGACACGGCACGAATTCAGCAGGTAAAAGCGGATGAAGAGAGCGAGTAACGCCTGAACAGATACGCAGGGTGTTGCGGAAAGGTGTGGTTAAAAGATGGGATTTTTTTCGGACTTAAAGGAAGACTTATCGCAGGCCGTCAGCGAATTGATGCCTGACGAAACGGCGGATGCCGAGCAGGCAGAAAGCCAGACGCTTGCCGATATGGTAGACCGGCTTGACGCGGTGAGTGAGACAGAACCGGATTCGGCGGCATTTGGGGAGACGGGAGAAGCGCAGACTGAGGAAGACGAGCTGCTTGCTGAACTGTTTGTGGAGTCGGAGAGCTTTGCAGAAGCATCGGAGAGTACCTTAGAGCATGAAGCCGTATCGGAAGAAACCGGAGCAGAATTGGAAGAGGCGGAAATGGAGCTGGCGCAACTGCTTGAGGCGGCGGAGAGTGGTTCTGAGGCGGAGGAGTCTGTATTGGATACCGTCTTGGCTTCGGAGGACAGCACAGAAGATGGGCAGAGCGAAGAAGACAAGCTGTTGGCGGAGCTATTCGATCTGACGGCAGAAGCCGGAGATCTTGTGGAGAAGAACGTGGAAGAACCGGATACCACAGCAGATGAGGCACAGGCGGCTGCGGAGATGGCGGATATACCGGAGATGACTGTAGCAGAGCCGGATATCGCGGCGGATGAGATCATGTCAGACGGCATGACGGATAACGCAGCAGATGTGGAAATGCGAAGCGACATGACGGAAGACGGGACTGAGATGGTCGAAACGACAGAAGAAGCGTTGGAGACAGACATCCTGACAACGGCAGAAACGTACGATACTATGAGCGAGCCGGCGGAGGCAGAAGCCGTGATCGAAGAAAGTACGGCGGAGCTGTTTGGAGCATCGACTTTGGAAGTAGAATTGGTGCCGGATGCATCTGAAAGCGGTATGATAGAAGAAAGCATACCGGATGTGTCTGAAAACAGCATGATGGAGGAAAGTATGCCGGGTACGGCAGAAAATAATAGGATAGAGGAAAGCATGCCGGATACGGCAGCAGAAACAGAAATCATAAAAGAAGCGGAGGCAGACAGAATGTCAGAAGAAGTAATGGAAATGGATAGTACAGCAGTAAACGAGGAAGAAAAAGAAGTGGAGAAGGAAGGGGTTGTGAACATGCAGGAGGAGTTATTTGGCGAGAACGCGGTAGCAAGCGACGAGAAATCCGTGATCACGGAGGGGATGACGATCACGGGTGATATTATATCGAAAGGATCTTTAGAAATCTTCGGAACGATCACAGGTAATATTGAAATTCTCGGCAAACTGGATGTGACCGGTGTAGTCAATGGTAATTCCAAGGCAGCTGAGATTTATGCAGAGTCGGCAAAGATTGTCGGTGAGGTGAATTCTCTCGGAAGCGTAAAGGTTGGACAGAGCTCTGTGATCATCGGTAATATCATGGCAACAAGCGCAGTGGTCGCAGGAGCGGTCAAGGGCGATATTGATGTCAAAGGACCTGTCATCTTAGACACCTCCGCAATCGTCATGGGCAATATCAAGTCTAAGTCCGTTCAGATTAACAACGGTGCGGTTGTGGAAGGTATGTGCTCTCAGTGCTATGCGGATGTTAATCCGACTGCATTCTTTGATGAGTTCAAGAAGACCGCGAAGATATAAAAAGATTTGCGCTGCGCGCAAATCTTTCGAAGAATCGGGCTATGCGATTCTTTCGAAGTTGAGAAATTTCATATATGTGAATAAAAGAAGCCTGAATATAGAGGAGAGAACGGCATGAAGCGTATTCTATTGAAGCTGAGCGGAGAAGCGTTGTCGGGCGATAAGAAGACCGGATTCGATGAGGCGACGGTCAGAGAGGTTGCATTGCAGATCAAGCAGCTTGTCGAGGACGGGATCGAAGTCGGTGTCGTGATCGGCGGCGGCAATTTTTGGCGGGGGCGGTCAAGTGAGAACATCGACCGTACCAAAGCCGATCAGATTGGTATGCTGGCAACGATCATGAACTGCATTTATGTGTCTGAAGTATGCAGAAGCGTCGGATTGATGACGAATGTATTGACGCCGTTTGAGTGCGGTTCCTTTACAAAGCTCTTTTCTAAGGATCGTGCAAACAAATACTTCTCAAAGGGTATGGTCGTGTTTTTTGCAGGAGGAACCGGACATCCTTATTTTTCCACGGATACCGGAGTGGTGCTGCGTGCGGTCGAAGTGGAGGCTGACGTAATCCTGCTTGCAAAGGCGATCGACGGCGTTTATGATGACGATCCAAGGACAAATCCCGCGGCCAAAAAGTACGACAAGGTTTCGATCGACGAAGTGATCGCACGCAATCTGCAGGTCGTTGACATGACGGCATCCATTTTAGCCAGAGACAACCGGATGCCGATGCGTGTATTCGGACTGAATGAAAAAAACAGTATTGTAAATGCGATAAAGGGTGATTTTGGCGGTACGGAAGTGACCGTGGTCAGGGAGGATTAATATGGACGCAAGATTAGTGCAGTACGAGGAAAAAATGCAGAAAGCGCTTGAGTTTTTGCAGGCAGATTTTCAGACGATCCGTGCGGGGCGTGCCAATCCGCATATACTGGATAAGATCAAGGTGGATTATTACGGAACGCCGACGCCGATTCAGAGTGTCGGTAATATCACGGTTCCTGAGGCAAGAATGATTCAGATCGCACCCTGGGAAAAATCGCTGATCAAGGAGATCGAGAAGGCGATCATGATGTCGGATGTCGGAATCACGCCGTCGAACGACGGAACGGTTGTGAGACTGGTATTTCCCGAACTGACGGAGGAGCGCAGAAAAGAACTCGTCAAGGACATCAAGAAAAAGGGCGAGGACAATAAAGTTGTTATCCGTAATGCCAGACGCGACGGTAATGATGCAGTGAAGAAGCTCAGCAAGGAAATCTCGGAGGATGAGGTAAAGCAGCTTGAGGAACAGCTTCAAAAGGCAACGGATAAGTACATTAAGGAAGTTGACACGCTCGTTGAGAGCAAATCAAAAGAGATCATGACGGTATAAGCGAAAATGGGGGGCGCACGGCATGCTTGCATGCGGGTGCGCCCTTATCTGACGATAGGCACATTTTTGCAAAAGAATCTGTCAAGGACAGATTCTTTGAAAGAATGTGAAGAATGCGAAGCATTCTTTTGAGGAGGGAAGGGAATGAAAATACCGCAGCATGTGGCGATCATTTTGGACGGAAACGGACGTTGGGCAAAAAGCAAGGGAATGCCCCGTAATTACGGGCATGTGCAGGGCGCAAAAAATGTTGAGGTCGTCTGTCGCGCGGCGCATGATATGGGAATCCGTTATCTGACGGTATATGCGTTTTCCACCGAAAACTGGAGCAGACCGTCGGATGAAGTCGCGGCGCTCATGAAGCTCTTAAAAAGCTATCTTTCCACCTGTAAGAAGACGGCGAAAAAAAATAATATGCGCGTGCGCGTGATCGGTGACCGGGCGGGCTTAGATGATGAGTTTCAGCGTCAGATCGCGGAGCTGGAGGAAGCGACAAAGGATTATGACGGTCTGAATTTTATCGTTGCACTCAATTATGGAAGCCGTGATGAGATTCTGCGCGCTGTTCAGAAAATTGCTGCGCAGGTAAAGGCGGGAGAGCTTCTTACCGAGGAGATCACGACGGAGTTGTTTGAGGCATCTTTGGATACGGCGGGTATTCCGGCGCCGGATCTGCTCATACGCACGAGCGGGGAACAGCGACTCTCGAATTTCCTGCTCTGGCAGCTTGCCTATTCCGAGTTCTATTTTACGCCTGTACCGTGGCCGGATTTTGACGGAAAGGAATTGCAGAAAGCGGTGGAGGCCTATCAGGACAGGGATCGCCGGTACGGCAAAGTGTGAGAAGACAGGGGGAAAAAACATGTTTCTGACAAGAACAATCAGTGGGATCGTGCTTGTAATACTGGCGTTTGGCGCTATCTGGGCAGGGGACTGGGTATTGCTGCTCACGATTTACGCCGTGTCCCTGATCGGCTTTTTGGAGCTGACGAGGGCGATGGGAGTAAATGAAAAAGGAAAAAGACCCAATGCTTATGAGATCATCGGCGTCATCGGCATTACCTGTTATGATGCGCTGATGTATCTATATGGCTCAGGGCTTGGCCTTCTTCGCGCAGGCGGGGATGTGAAGCTTACGATAACGGGGGCGGCAGCAGCCGCGTTTGCATGTCTGATGGTCATGCTCATTACATTACTGTGCCTGATGGCGGTCTATGTGCTGACATTTCCGAAATCAAAGTGCGATGTGCCGATCAGAACCTTTTTTGCCTGTGTCTATGCGCCTGTCATGCTTTCCTTTATCTGGCTGATCCGCGAGTGGTACGGGGGCTTCTACCTTGTATGGCTTGTGTTTATCAGCAGTTGGATCAGCGATACCTGTGCCTACCTTGTCGGCAGGACATTCGGAAAGCATAAGCTTGCGCCCGTGTTAAGCCCGAAGAAATCCATAGAAGGCTCGGTCGGCGGCATCTTGGGCGCGGCACTGATCGGTTTTCTTTACGGATTTATATTGCAAAAAACAAATGCGCTTGCGCTGCCGAATCAGGCACTCTATTTTGCCCTGATCGGCGGCATCGGCTCCGTGCTTTCCCAGCTCGGCGATCTGGCAGCATCGGGTATTAAGCGCGATCATGATATTAAGGATTATGGAAAGCTGATCCCGGGGCATGGCGGTATTATGGACCGCTTCGACAGTGTGATCGTGACGGCGCCGCTCATTTATTTTTTAGGGATTTTTCTTTTGGCATAAACAGTGCTGATCATGATAAGATGGAGGGCAGCGATGAAAAAAAATGCGGAAAGCAGAAAAATCGCAATTCTGGGGTCAACTGGCTCCATCGGCACGCAGACGCTTGAAATCGTACGTGCAAATCCGGAGTTAAAGGTTGTGGCTCTTGCGGGGGGCATGCGTGTGGAGCCGATCGAGGCGCAGATACGGGAATTTCATCCGCTGATCGCGTGTATGTGGACCGACGAGGCGGCAAAAGAGCTTGCGCTGCGCGTGAAGGATCTGCCCGTGCGCGTGGTTTCCGGTATGGACGGTCTTTTGGAGATCGCGGCGATGCCGGAGGCGGAAGTGCTTGTGACGGCGATCGTCGGCATGATTGGTATCCGTCCGACCATTGCGGCGATCAAAGCACATAAGACGATCGCGCTTGCCAATAAGGAGACGCTTGTGACGGCGGGGCACATCATCATGCCGCTTGCGAAGGAGTGTGGCGTTTCCATCCTTCCTGTGGACAGCGAGCACAGCGCAATTTTTCAGTCGATGCAGGGACAGCCGCGCGGGCGTGTGCATAAAATCCTGCTCACGGCGTCCGGCGGACCGTTCCGTGGAAGAACAAAGGAGCAGCTTGCCTGCGTGACGGTGGAGGATGCGCTCAAGCATCCGAACTGGTCAATGGGAAAAAAGATCACGATTGACTCGGCGACGCTGGTCAATAAGGGCTTGGAGGTTATGGAAGCGCGCTGGCTGTTTGATGTGGGCATAAAACAGATCGAGGTGCTTATCCATCCGCAGAGCATCCTGCATTCCGCCGTGGAATATGAGGATGGCTCGATCATCGGGCAGATGGGGCTGCCGGATATGAAGCTCCCGATTCAATATGCGCTTTTTTATCCGGACAGAAAACCGATGGATGGCGGGCGTGTGGATCTGTGTCAGATTTCGCAGCTCACATTTGAAAAACCGGATATGGAGACTTTTGCGGGGCTTTCCATGGCGCTTGCGGCAGCGGAGGCGGGAGGTACGATGCCGACTGTGTATAATGCGGCAAACGAGCGGGCAGTCAGTTTGTTTTTACAAAAAAAGATACGCTTTTTACAGATTTATGAGCTGATAGCTGACTGTATGAGTACCCATCGGATTGTCAATAATCCGAATGTAAATGAGATTCTTGAAGCGGAAGCAGAGACATATGATTTTATTAAGCAATTAACCGGAGATACACAATTATGATAAAAATTTTATGGTTTCTCGTGATATTTGCGGTGGTCGTCATCGCACATGAATTCGGTCATTTTTTGATCGCGAAGGCGAACGGTGTCCGTGTGGTGGAGTTTACCGTAGGCGCCGGACCGATCTTGCTGAAACGGCAGGGAAAAGAGACGCTTTACACATGGCGTCTGCTGCCGCTTGGCGGCGCCTGTATTTTCGAGAATGAGGACGGGCTGGATGAGTCAGAAAAAAAGAAAAAAGAAGAGGACGCAGCACAGGCACAGGAACTGATTCCAGACACGGAACGGGATCGCTCGCTACAGGCGGCAAGCGTGTGGGTGCGGATCGCGACCTATGCGGCGGGGCCGATCTTTAATTTTTTGCTTGCATTTTTCTTTTCCCTGATCGTTGTCGGAATGTCCGGCACTGACGGTACAAAGCTGATCAGCGTCGTGGAGGGCTATCCGGCTGAAGAGGCGGGATTAATGGCAGGGGATGAGATCATTTCCCTAAACGGGGAGAGGGTGCATCTTTACCGTGAAGTAACAATATTTTCGCAGCTGAATCAGGGCAGGGATGTGAAGGTTGTCTATGAGCGGGACGGGGAGCGCTATACGACAACGATCACACCGCGTTATGATGAGCAGGCGGGACGATATTACATGGGTCTTACGGGCGGCATTTATGAAAAATGCAGTCCGATCGACACGATCAAGGCGGGATATTATGAGGTCCGTTACTGGATCAAAGTTACTTATAAGAGTCTGTTCATGCTGTTTCGGGGGGAGGCATCCGTCAAGGATCTTTCCGGGCCGGTCGGCATGGCGCAGGTGGTCGGCGAGGTTTATGATGAAGCGTCCGAGTACGGCATTTTAACGCTGATCGCGAGTATGCTGAACTTTGCGATCTTATTGAGTGCGAACCTTGGAGTTGTTAATCTGCTTCCGCTCCCTGCACTGGACGGCGGCAGGCTTGTATTCGCATTTATTGAGGCAATCCGTGGGAAGCCGGTACCGCGCGACAAGGAGGCGGTCGTACACTTTATCGGGGTGATCATGCTGCTTGCGCTCATGGTATTCGTCATGTATAATGATATTATGCGGCTGCTCAAGTGAAATATCCCGCAGCAAGCTGACAGATTGCACAAAAAATGAGGTGTTCCGAATGCGGGACACTTCTTTTTTATGCCGGAAACAGCGGGAAAGTAAGGCATGGAAAAAATCGTCATTCTGCCGATAGCGGAGGATGCGGGAGGGGGATATAATAAAAATGCTGATCTGAGGTATTCTTTATGAAGTGTTTTCTGCCGTGGCGCGTCTGCCACAAAAATCACAAAAAAGTGGATTTGCTGCATACTGTAGGGGTGTTATGCGCTTGTTTTCTATCCATGTTTATTTATTTGCTTTGCGAAGAGCGTGTGGGATATGTGCCTGTAAGTCAGGCTGTGTATGGCAAAGGGCTGACGGACAGTTCCTGTTATGAGAGCGGTAAAGATAAGGGCGAAGCAGCGATGGGGGCGCTTTTTATGACCATTTATGATACAAACGGCGTAAAACGCATACTTTCATCGGCGCATCCTGCCGTTTTGGCGGAGGGACTGTATTTTGTGTTTCCAAATGATGCATGGGAATATGAGATTTGTCAAAATGACGGCGCATGGACAAAGGCGGCGGAACAGGTTTATGTTGATCCACGGGAGGAAGAGGATGCCATGATCTTTGTGCGTTTTCGGGCAAAAGGAAGCGACGGGCGGATGCGCTACAGCAGAAAATTTGTGCTGATCGGAGGCGGATGATGGGGACATAATGTAAGTATGGATCCGACTTTCAAATCCCGGTGGAAAACAATAGAAGAAACTGCTATAATGGAGTAAATCCGCTTTGCGGAAAACGAATCGCGGGAATGAGGGTGCATGATGACGAAAAGAGAGCAGACAAAGGTGATACAAATCGGAGACCGCCTGATCGGCGGCGGCAATCCGATCTTAATACAATCCATGACGAATACGCGGACGGAGGACGTGCAGGCGACCGTGCAGCAGATTCATCGGTTGGAGGCGGCAGGCTGTGAGATTGTCCGCTGCACCGTACCGAATAAAGAAGCGGCGCAGGCAATCGCAGAGATCAAAAAACAGATCCGGATTCCGCTCGTGGCGGATATTCATTTTGACTACCGTATGGCAATCGCGGCGATCGAAAACGGCGCGGACAAGATCCGCATCAATCCGGGAAATATCGGTTCCAAGGAAAACGTGAAGGCGGTTGTGGATGCGGCAAGAGAGCGGAATGTTCCAATCCGCGTCGGCGTGAACGGCGGCAGCCTGGAACGCGAAATGATTGCAAAATACGGGGGCGTGACGCCGGAAGGCATTGTAGAGAGCGCCCTTTTAAAGGTGCGCATGATCGAGGAGTTTGATTATGACAGGATCGTCATCAGCATCAAGTCCTCGGATGTTCTTTTTTCCATTAAAGCGCATGAGCTGATTGCGGAAAAAACCGATTATCCGCTGCATGTCGGCATTACGGAGTCGGGAACGCTGACAAGCGGTAATATCAAGTCTGCGCTTGGGCTTGGTGTGATTCTGTATGAGGGGATCGGCGACACGATCCGCGTTTCTTTGACGGGCGATCCCGTGGAGGAAGTAAAGAGCGCCAAAATGATCCTGCGCAATATGGGGCTTCGTACGGGCGGTATTGAGGTCGTTTCCTGCCCGACTTGCGGAAGAACGAGGATCGATCTGATCGGACTGGCGAACAAAGTCGAGGAAATGGTGCAGGATATTCCGTTAAATATCAAGGTTGCCGTGATGGGCTGCGCCGTAAACGGTCCCGGAGAAGCGCGGGAAGCAGACATCGGCATCGCAGGCGGTGACGGAGAAGGTCTCCTGATCAAAAAGGGTGAGATCGTGAGAAAAGTGCCGGAGGAACAACTGCTTTCTGTTTTAAGGGACGAGCTGTTAAACTGGAATGAGGAGTAATCATGGCAAAAAGCTTTTTTGAGGTGTTTCCCTCACTCAAACTGAATCAGACAGTCAGCGCACATTTTGAGCCGGTCTCTGTGGAGCGCGTCAGCACAACACGGAATAAGGATATGCTGCGCGTGTATCTTTTTTCAGAGCGTCTGCTGCAAAAGGAAGATATTTTTTATGCCGAGCGGGAGATCAAAAAACAGCTTTTTTCGCGGGCGAACATGACTGTGCGCCTGCTGGAACGCTATGTCCTTTCTGCGCAGTATGACTTAAAAAAGCTTATGGAGGCGTATTATGACAGCCTCCTTTTAGAACTGCGCGCTTACGATCATGTGCTTTTTTCCATGATGAAAAAAGCACATTTTTCCTATCCGGACGAACATGAGCTTGTCGTGGAGGTGGAGGATACCGTGCTTGCGCGCGGGAAAGAGCGGGACTTAAAGCATATTTTGGATAACCTTCTGCAAAAACGCTTTTCCATGCATGCGGAGGCGGGGATTACCTATCGCGAGGCAGCGGTGAACAAGCACAGGCAGGAGGATGAGGAGCGGCTTCGCAGGGAGGTCATGGGCATTGTGAGCCGCACGGGAGCGTCGGCATCAGGCGCACAGACAGAAGGCGCCTACATAGAAAACAGTCTGGGTGACGCGGCTGATTCTGCGGCGCAGGAAGCGGGCGGTACGGCACAGGGAGCAGGCGGCGTATCGAAGGGCGCAGCGAATGTGACTGCGCGGAATGAATCCCGGGAATCAGGACAGAAGCAGGGTGCGGGTTCCCCGAATCCCGCGCACGGGACAGGCGGCGCATCGCAGGAATCAGGACAGGCGGCGCAGGGAAAACCGTTCAAAGCGCGAAACGCGGAGAGAGGAGCGTCCGGCAGAGACTTTTCCAAGGGCGGTTATGCCAAAAGCGGCAGGCGCACGGACAATCCCGATGTCATCTGGGGGCGTGATTTTGACGACGAGCCGATGCGGCTTGACGAAATTCAGGGTGAGATGGAGGAGGTCGTTGTCTCGGGCATGCTCACAAGAGTGGATCCGCGCGCGATCAAGAACGAAAAAACCATTTTGATCTTTGATCTCACGGATTTTACCGATACGATCACGGTGAAAATGTTTTTCAAAAACGAGCAGTTTGAAGAAGTAAAAGATCAATTCAAGCAGAATGAATTTGTGAAGCTCAAGGGCGTGACCCAGCTTGACCGGTTCGACGGAGAGCTCACGATCGGTTCAATCTTCGGAATCAAAAAAAGCACGGATACCCGCAAGCCGCGCATGGATTACAGTGTGCGCAAGCGTGTGGAGCTGCATTGTCATACAAAGATGAGCGATATGGACGGTGTTTCCGACGTCGCTGATCTGTTAAAGTGCGCGGGCCGCTGGGGCATGAGCGCGATGGCGATCACCGATCACGGCGATGTACAGGCATTTCCCGAGGCGAATCATGCGTTGGATAAGCTGCCTGCCGGATTTAAGCCGATTTACGGTGTGGAAGGGTATCTGGTCGATGATTTAAAGCAGATCGTTACCAATCCGAAGGAATACCCGTTAGACGGCGCTTATGTGGTGTTTGACTTAGAGACGACGGGATTTTCCCCGGTATCCAACCGTATCATTGAGATTGGTGCGGTCAGGGTGGAAAACGGAAAGATTACGGCGCGGTTTTCGACGTTTGTGAATCCCGATGTGCCGATTCCGTATGAGATCGAAAAACTGACGAACATCCATGACAGTATGGTGATGGATGCGCCCATGATCGAACAGGTATTGCCGGAGTTCGTCTCCTTCTGCGAAGGTGCGGTAATGGTGGCGCACAATGCGGATTTTGATATGAGCTTTTTGAAGGAAAATTGTAAAAGACAGGGCTTTGGCACGGACTATACTTATTTAGATACGGTCGGGCTTGCGCGTGCCCTGCTGCCGGAATTGAGTAAATTCACGCTCGATACGATCTGTAAGAAATTAAATATTTCACTGGAGGGGCATCACCGCGCAGTCAATGATGCGGAAGCGACGGCGGAGATTTTCGTCCGGTTTCTTGCAATGTGCAAAGAGCAGGGCGCGGACGACCTTATAAAGATCAATGCGCTCGGCGCATCAAACGTGGAGGCAGTCAGAAAGCTGCATGCATACCACGTCATTGTTTTGGCAAAAAATGATACGGGGCGCATCAACTTATACAAGCTGATTTCGGAATCGCATCTGAACTATTTCAGCCGCCGTCCGAAAATGCCGAAAAGTCTCCTCATGAAATACCGCGAGGGGCTGATCATTGGAAGCGCGTGCGAGGCGGGAGAGCTGTTCCGCGCGATCGTGGAGGAAAAGTCGGAGGAGGACATCAGCCGGATCGTCCGTTTTTATGATTATCTTGAGGTACAGCCGATTGGCAACAACCGGTTTATGATCCGTGACGAAAAGATTTCCAATGTAAACAGCGAGGAAGATCTGATCGCCTTAAACAAAAGGATCATTGCGCTCGGCGAGCAGTTTTGCAAGCCTGTTGTTGCGACCTGCGACGTTCATTTTTTGAATCCCGAGGATGAGATTTACCGCCGAATCCTGATGGCGGGGCAGGGATTTCCAGACGCGGACGAGCAGGCGCCGCTTTACCTCCGGACGACGGAGGAAATGCTTGCGGAATTTTCTTATCTACCGCCCGAAAAGGCGGAGGAGATCGTGATCACGAATACGAATCTCATTGCGGATATGTGCGAGTACATATCGCCCGTGCGCCCTGATAAGTGCCCGCCGGTCATTGAAAACAGCGATCAGATCTTAACGGACATCTGCTATAACAGAGCGCATGAGCTTTACGGGGAAAATCTGCCTGAGATCGTGGAGAAGCGGCTCAAAAGAGAATTAAACTCCATTATTTCAAACGGCTTTGCCGTTATGTATATCATTGCGCAGAAGCTTGTGTGGAAGTCGGTTGAGGACGGTTATCTGGTCGGCTCGCGCGGTTCGGTCGGCTCCTCGTTTGTGGCGTTCATGGCGGGAATCACGGAGGTCAATTCCCTTGCGCCGCATTACCGCTGCGCCAATTGTTTCTATACGGATTTTGATTCCGAGGAGGTTGCGGCATTTTCCGGCAGGAGCGGCTGTGATATGCCGGATAAGATCTGTCCGAAATGCGGCAAGCCGCTCGTCAAGGACGGATTTGACATCCCGTTTGAGACATTCCTAGGATTTAAGGGCAACAAAGAGCCGGATATTGACTTGAATTTTTCCGGCGAATATCAGAGCAAGGCGCATAAATATACGGAAGTGATCTTCGGTTATGGACAGACTTACCGCGCGGGTACGATCGGCGCGGTTGCGGATAAAACGGCGTACGGATATGTGCGCAAGTACTTTGAGGAGCGCGGTGTCAGGAAGCGCGCAAGCGAGATCAACCGCCTTTCCATCGGCTGTACGGGCGTCAGGCGCACGACCGGGCAGCATCCGGGCGGCATCGTCGTGCTTCCGGTCGGGGAGGAGATCAACTCATTTACGCCGGTGCAGCATCCCGCGAATGATATGACAACGCCGATCATCACGACGCATTTTGACTATCACTCCATTGACCATAACCTGCTAAAGCTTGACATTCTGGGGCACGATGATCCGACGATGATCAGGATGCTGCAGGACTTAACGGGTGTCGATCCGACGAAGATCCCGTTAGACGATAAGCAGGTCATGTCCTTATTTTCCTCGACGGAGGCGCTCGGTATCACGCCGGATGAGATCGGTGGATGTGAGATGGGTTCGCTCGGGATTCCCGAATTCGGAACCGAGTTCGTCATTCAGATGTTAAAGGACACGAAACCGCAGTCCTTTTCCGATCTGGTGCGGATTTCCGGGCTGTCCCACGGAACGGATGTGTGGCTCGGCAATGCGCAGACGCTGATCGAGGAAGGAAAGGCGACAATCTCCACTGCGATCTGTACCCGTGACGACATTATGATCTATCTCATTCAAAAAGGAATCGAGAGCGAGCAGGCGTTTACGATCATGGAGAAGGTGCGGAAAGGAAAGGGCTTAACCGATGAGATGGAGCAGGTCATGTTAGAGCATGATGTGCCGGACTGGTATATCTGGTCGTGCAAAAAGATCAAGTACATGTTCCCGAAAGCGCATGCCGCCGCGTATGTCATGATGGCATGGCGTATCGCATATTGTAAGGTCAATTATCCGCTGGCTTATTACGCGGCGTATTTTTCCATCCGTGCAAAGGCGTTTTCCTATGCGCTCATGTGCAGGGGACGGGCGCATTTAGAGAGCATCATGAGCGATTATAAAAAGCGCATGGACACGCTTGCCAACAAGGAGCAGGATGCGTACGGCGATATGAAGATCGTACAGGAAATGTATGCGCGCGGCTATGAATTTGAGCCGATCGATATTTTTAAGGCACAGTCGCGCTTATTTACGGTGACGGACGACGGAAAGATCATGCCTGCTTTAACAAGCATTGACGGCGTATCCGAGGCAATCGCGGACGCCATTGTCGAGGCGGCAAAGGATGGTCCTTTTTTATCCAGGGACGATTTTTATGACCGGACGAAGACGCCGAAGAAATGCGTGGACGAGATGGCGGAAATGGGACTGCTTGGTGATATTCCGCTTTCGAATCAACTCAGCCTGTTTGATTTTGTATCGTAATGCTTCTTTATGAAAGTTAGCTGTCATCAATCTTGCAGGCCATGTCGTTATCAATTTGGTATTGAGATCTGAAGGGCAAAATTAGGACTTATGGCGGGGTATGCAAATAGTCGGAATTATGCCATAATAAAAAAGATGCATAGGTTCAGATCGTGATAAGTCCGATCGGGAGAAAGCTCGGATCGGGCTCTCGGACAAAAGAGGAAAATGCAATGGGAAAAGCAAAGGGGTTACAGGGCTATTTGCAGGACGATAAGAGTCTGGGAAAAAAAGTTACTTATGAGAAGTATATGTCAAAGGAACTCACGTCACACAATCGGGATTACAAGATAGAGGATGCCTACAAAGCATACCGGAAGGTCGTTGCACAGGAAAAATAACTGACGGCAGAGGGATTGTGTATGAAAAGAGAATTGTTTAATGAGATTTTTGATCGGGAGATCGCACCGTTTGTTCAGGAGATGCTGGAGCGTGAACCGTTTATCGAAAAACGGGACTTAAATCCGTGCAAACGGGATATTTTTCACGAATATTCCAAATTGAGAGTCGTTTATAAACGTCAGGTCCATAACACGGATATTGAGATATTGGACAGACATAAGGTAGCATCATGCATGTGCGGCGCATTTCTGACTGTTCCGATCTTTCATAAGGGGCATTTGTTAGAAGCGATCAAGCAGCACGGAGAGGCGGTGGAGGCCTTTTTTTACTATGCCAACGAGTTGGTCGCATTTTACGCTGCAAATAAATTTCTGTCCTTTTATATGCTGCGTGAAGTGGACGAGATACGGGGGATTGACGAGGAAGACAGGAGATTGCGAAAGAAACACATTATTGAGCGGTTTCCATTGATGCCGCCGGCATCAAAGGGAACGCATGGGACATGGAGCGGGATTTTGTTTAACCTGTCCCAGATCGGGAACGAGGAGCGGATCGGAGTGCGGCATTATGATCTGTACGCCTACGCAACGATTTTTTTCATGCTGGAGACTTATTATAATCAAATGGAAGAGCAGGGCTTGATGAAGTGTTGAAAAAGTTATAAAAAATTGAAATTGGGTATTGCTTTTTTTTCAAAAATATACTATGATAAGCAAGTGCTTTGCATAAGGCATTAAGAAATGGCTGATTGGTCAAGCGGTTAAGACGCCGCCCTCTCACGGCGGAAACAGGGGTTCGATTCCCCTATCAGCTGTTAAGACTATAACAGTCCAACCCTAAGGATGCTGGAAATCGTGGATGTAAGCGGTTTACGGCATTTTTCTTTTTGTCCGAAAATTACTACGGATTAAGAAAAAAGAATGGGTTGTATTTGAGCATGAAGTGTGATAAGATTCAATACATATAAATACGATAGGAATTATAGACAAAGCATGTCGGAGCAGCTGGGATATGGAATTGTGAACAACAAAACGGAGAAAGATCCGGCGGCGGAACCGGATAAAGTCTTTAAGAAAGAAGAGGAAACGATACATGCCAGAGAGAAATCTTGATTTTGACCGCATCATTGACAGAAAAGGTACGAGATCACTGAAATATGATTTTGCCGTAAGACGCGGCATGCCTGAGGATATTCTGCCGCTGTGGGTGGCGGATATGGATTTTCGGACGTCCTCTTACATTGAGGACGCGCTGACAGAGCGGGTACAGCACGGAATCTTTGGTTACAGCGACGTTCAGACGCCCTATTTTGAGATCGTAAGGGATTGGATGAAAAGACACCACAATTGGGAGACACGGGAGCAATGGCTTGTAAAAACGCCCGGGGTTGTCTTTGCGATCGCCATGGCGGTCAAAGCCTATACCGAGCCGGGAGACTGCGTACTTCTTCAGCCGCCCGTGTATTATCCGTTTTCCGAAGTGATCAAAGACAATGGCAGAACCGTGGTAAATAATGTCTTATATTTAGGTGATGATAACCGTTATCATATTGATTTTGACGATTTTGAAAAGAAAATTGTGGATAACCGGGTGAAGCTGTTTTTATTGTGTAATCCCCACAATCCGGTCGGAAGAGTATGGAGCAGGGAAGAACTGACAAGGCTGGGCGATCTCTGCGTGAAGCATCATGTCATCGTGATCAGTGATGAGATCCATCATGATTTTATTTTTCAGGGAGAGCATGTTGTTTTTGCAGGGTTGAAAAAGGAATATGAAGAGATCAGTATCACCTGTACGTCGCCAAGCAAAACGTTTAATCTTGCGGGCATGGTACTGTCAAACATTTTTATCCCGAACCACGGATTAAGGCATCCGTTTTACAGGCAGATGGATGCGGCAGGCATCAGTCAGCTCGGCGTGATGGGACTGGTGGCGTGCGAGGCGGCATACAGAGACGGGGAGGAATGGTATCAGGCAATGCTGTCCTATGTGGCGGACAACATTGCTTTTACCCGGAAATATGTGGAAGAAAACCTGTATGGTGTCCGCATGATCGAGCATGAGGGGACCTACCTTGTCTGGCTGGACTGCCGAGAGACCGGATTAAGCGCGGAAGAACTGGATGAGCGCATTATTCATCGGGCAAAGCTGTGGCTTGACAGCGGAAAAATATTCGGAGAGTGCGGGAGAGGATTTCAAAGGGTGAATGTCGCATGTCCGCGCAGCGTGCTGGCAGAAGCGTTGGAACGGCTGAAGAATGCGCTGACATGAATGATCCCGCTGAATCCGATCTGACATGAAATGCAAAATGGTAAAGTATCGAAAAGAAATGTATTTCAACTCTAAAAGTTGCGGTTTCGGAGTCGGAGGATTCCTGTTATAATGCAAATATGAGACTGTTTTATTTGAGGAGGAGCATATGAGCAAAGGGACATGGAAGAGGAAAACACTCTGTCTGTTCGGCGTCATGCTGCTTGGCATAGGAATGCTTGCGGGCTGCGGCGGCGAAAAGACGGAAAAAGGCGAGATGCGAACGGAGCTGACGTCTTTGGAATTCGTTGACCTGTTAGGAAACGGGATCAACCTTGGCAATACGATGGAGGCGTACGGGCATACAACGCTTGGAACAAATGCGGAGGTTTCCGCTTACGAGACGTATTGGGGTGTGCCGGAGACGACGCAGGAAATGGTCACGGGCATGCATGAGGCAGGATTTGACACGCTCCGTGTTCCGGTGGCGTGGACCAATATGATGGATTACGAGAACGGGGACTATACCATCAATGAGGCATATTTAGACCGCGTCGAGGAGATCATTCATTACGCGCTTGCGGCGGATATGTACGTCATTGTCAACGACCATTGGGACGGAGGCTGGTGGGGCATGTTCGGTTCCGCGACGCAGGAGACAAGGGATCAGGCGATGGAGATGTATATTTCCATGTGGACGCAGATCGCAGAGCGATACAAGAATTTCTCCGATCATTTGATCTTTGAATCGGCAAATGAGGAACTGGGAAACCGCTTAAACGATACGGATGTGGCAAAGGATTCGGGAGCGCTTTCTCCGGACGAATGTTATGAGGCGGTAAAACGGATCAACCAGAATTTCGTGGACACAGTCCGCGCGACGGGTGGGAATAACGAGCATCGTTTTCTGTTGATCGCGGGATACAATACGGACATAGCCATGACCTGTGACAGCCGCTTTAGCATGCCGACGGATGAGATGAACAGCGATAACCCGAAGCTGTTATTATCTGTACATTACTATGATCCGTCCGGCTACTGTATCAATACAAGTCTGCCGACATGGGGCAGCACACAGGATTATGAGGAGCAGAACGAGAAGCTGTCCATGCTGGAGAAATTTACTTCGCAGGGCTACGGTGTGATCATTGGTGAGTACGGTGTACTGATCGAGCAGACGAACCAATTAAAAGAAAATACTTTGGACTATTTGACCAATTTCCTTGCGAACTGCGACTATTACGGTTATTGCCCGGTATTGTGGGATTGCAATAATATGTATAACCGGAATAACTGTGTCATCATCGACAGCGAGGTTGCGGCATTGTATACGACGCACAGCTATGCGGCGCAGGAATCCATGAGTAAAGATGAGATCCGGCAGAATGCGCAGACAGTCATGGCGGAAGCGCTTGCTGCGTCCGAGCCGGCAGCAGGACTTGCCGATGATGAGGCGATGGCTTGGATCATGTATAACAGCAGCGACTGGTCGCTGATGTACAGTGTCGGTGATGTCTATAAACCGGATGACAAGACCGCGGGAATCGTTGCGGTCGATGCGGAGATCACGGGAGAGGGGACTTATACGGTCAGCCTGGACTTTACCGGAACGGAGGCAGGCTATGCGGACAGTGTCGTATTCTCCGCATTAGCGATCGGAAACGGAGAGACCTTGTATCCGGGATATATTATCAATATCCGGGAAATCCTCATAAACGGCGAGCCGTATCAGATGAAGGGCAAGCCCTATACCTCAAGTGATGACGGAATCTGTACGCGTACGAATCTCTACAATGCATGGGTGACGTCCGTGCCGGAGGAGGCGCGAACCATTGACGGAAGTCTGACTGCGACAACGCCCTGCCTGTTGGATGCCGAAACACTGGGACATGTTGAGACGATTGAAGTAACGTTCTCTTATAAAGCGGGGAACTGATCGGATAGGGAATCTTTAAGGATAGCAGGAGCATCATGACATAACGATATAGGTTATGCCGTGATGCTCCTGCTTTATGCGGATGTAGGAATGGATTTGCTTTTTTATCGTTTACGGCATATAATGAAACAATATGAATTTTGATGCGGACATATTGTTCGGTCAGTGCTGTGAAAGGAAAGGGAACTTGAAATGCTGCTAAAGACATCGGGCACATGCCTTTTGCTGATTCTATATATGATTGGATTTTATTATCGGAAGCCCCATATTCCGATCAAATCTACGAAAATTTTTCAGGTACTCACGGGCGTAGCGTTTTTGAACGCATTGTTTGACCTGATCACGGTTTACACGGTAAACCATAGGAAACTGATCCCGGACTGGGTCAATTTGATCGCCCATATCATCTATCTGTTGTCCATATTGTGTTTTATCTATTTGCTGTTTTTGTATATGAGGAGCTATCTGGAAACAAAACTGAAGTTCGGAAGGACGGTAAAGGTTTGCCAAAGCCTGCCGTTCTTTGTGTCCGCAGCAGGGATTCTCGTGCTGCCGATCACCTATATTCAGGGAACGAACACAGATTATTCTTTGGGACCAAAGGCATATGCGTTATATGGGAGCGTTGTGATCTACCTCATTTTGATCTTGTACTACTGCCTTCGATACTGGGAGGCCATGGACGGAGAAAAAAGAATGGCGATCATTCTTGCCGTCCCAATCTATGTTGTTACCTCCGCGATCCAGATGCTTATGCCGGAGGTTTTGTTGGCGATCGTCTGTTCTACGCTCATCATGCTTGGTCTGATACTGAGTAATGAAAATACGGAAAAATATGTGGATGAAAAAACAGGGCTGTTTCATCAATATTCCTTTGAAACTGTTTTAGAGGAGCATGATTTTGAAAAACAGGGGACGGTCATTGCAGTTCTCTGCTTTTGTAAGACGGAAAATAATTTTGATTGGAAACAGGATAACCAGATCCTGATGGACATTCAAAAGGGGATTAAGCAGCATCGGCTTCAGGGCTACCGGATCGGTGAAAACGGCGTGGCATTGATCTGCAGTTCGGAGGAAAAGGCGTATGCGGTCCTGCATAAAGTAAAAAGCGCTGTGGAAGCAAAATACGGATCGGACAGTCTGAGCATCGAAACGAAAATCCTTCAAAAAGAGGAAGCCGCCACGAAGCACGATTGCATGATCAATACCATTGGGTTCTGCACGGAGACGGGAAGCCGGTTTGCCTATATCGACTATATGACGCACATTTACAACCGAAACGCGTTGGAGCGGGATTTGGGAAAGCTTTCAGAGAATAGCGGCGGAACCTATATCATCGCCGATTTGAATGACCTAAAGATCGTGAATGACACGGTGGGACATTCGGCGGGCGATAAGATGCTGCAGGGATTTGCCGGCCTGCTTTCCGGCGCGGTCGGTGAAAACGGAAAAGCATACCGACAGGGCGGAGATGAATTTGCGGTCTTATATGATAAAGATGCAGAAGTATTTGTACGCGAATTGGCAGAGCATTGCAGGATTTACAACCAGTCCTGCAATGTCCCCATCAGTTATGCCATCGGATATTGCAAATTAAGCGATCCGGGATACATAGATGTTGCGGATCGCATGATGTATGAAAACAAGAGAGCGATAAAGCAGCAGAAACATATAAAATAGCAGCGAATGATAAGCGGATAAAAAACAAACCGCGCCCGCCTGGGCGCGATTTGTGGTTTCTAAGGGATCGGGTCAATGGTATTGCTGATCGTGTAGCAATCATATTGATTATATGCGGCGATCGTGATCGTGTCGCTTGCGTTTTGAAGCGGAATCGTGACAATGGCGGGACCGCCGCCGTACTGGATCAGCGCAGACCACGTTTTGCCATGATCGAGCGAATATGAAAAATATTTCATGCTGCTGTTGCTGTCTAAGGCATTGATCACAACGGTTGCGGTCTTTGCGGATGCATCCGCGTAGACGGGTGCAATGATGGCATAGTCAGGCGGGGTAGTGTCAGGATTATGGCGTACCGGCGTTTCGCAGGGCACACGCTCATAATCGGAGAAGTCTAAACCGAGCGTTTTTGAGGAAAGACCGAAATACATCGCAATGGAGATCGCGTCCTGATAGGCCATTTGTTGTAATATTTCGGGAGAAATATAGTTATCGTAATCATAGTCGTTGTCAATATGACAGTGCTCAATGATGCAGCTTGGGATGCCGTAGGAGGTACACATGCGGATCACACCATAGTAATCGGTGCCTTTGGAGTTCAGACGGGTTTTGCAGCCGCGGCTGTAGATGCCGAGCTGTGAACTCATATTGGGGAGAAGAATTTTAGCGAATTGATAGCCCTTCGTATAGTATTCGTCGAATGCGGATACCCAGACCTCACTGCCGTAAAGCGCATGAGAATCCGATGCATTAAAATGAATACTATAAAAGAAATCAGCGTTTACGTCGTGGGCAAGTTTAGCCCTGTCCTCAAGAGAAACTTCGACGTCGTCCGTCCGCGTGAGGTAAACGGTGATCCCTTCAAACTGGGATAAATAATAGCCGGTCATCAGCGCGACAGAGAGATCAATATCTTTTTCAAAAATACCGTTGTAGGCAGCGCCCTCCGATTTGCCGCCGTGTCCCGGATCCAACACCACGACGACAGATTCCCTTGCGTCTGCACAGATGGGCGCAGCAAGAACGCTCACGCACAATATGGCGCACAGCATGATGGATACGGACTGAAAAAAGCAACGTTTCATGGAAAAAATAATCATTTGTAAGGTTTGCATAGACAAAATCCTTTCTGCTTTGGTAGAATAGGGTTATATAATATAAGTATAGCGAAAAGAAGCCGGCATGACAATGGAAAATGGAGGAATTTGCAAATGGGAGAGCGGAAGATCAGACCGGAGTATGTGAAAAAAGCGAAGGAGTTCAGAACCGGTTTCGGCAAGAGCGACGCCGTGCGGGATGCGGGACTGAAACGACCGCAGAGCGTGGCATGGGAAAATGATTTAAGTTACGGAGAGCACGGGACATGGAGCCTGATGGATATTTATTATCCGAAAGGAACGGAAGGCCTTTTACCGACGATCGTTTCCGTGCATGGCGGCGGCTGGGTGTACGGGACGAAAGAAGTCTATCAGTTTTATTGCTGCAGCCTTGCCGAGCGCGGTTTTACCGTTGTGAATTTTAATTACAGACTCGCGCCGGAGCATCCGTTTCCGGCGGCGCTGGAGGACGTCAATGCCGTATTTACATGGATCAAAGAACACGGAAAAGAGCATCATATTCAGACGGACTGCCTGTTTGCGGTGGGAGATTCCGCAGGCGCCCAGCTGTTAAGCCAATACGCGGCGATGCTGACGAACGCTTCGTTTGCGGAGCTGTATCGCAAGCAGTACGGCTTTTCTTTCCCCGACGTTCATCTGCGCGCTGTTGCCTTAAACTGTGGACGTTATGACATGGATGCGAAGGGTGATGAGGAGATGCAGCTTGTGATCAGCACGTATTTTTGCGATGACCCGTCCGCGTATGCAGCGATTACCGATACGAAAAAATATCTGACCGGGCAGTATCCTCCGGCATTTGTCATGACGGCATACCATGATTATCTGCGGGAAGAAGCGGAGCCGATGACAGAAGCGCTGCATCGCGCGGGTGTGGAGGCGGAATGCCATATATACGGCAGCAGGGATGACGAGCGTATCGGGCATGTGTTCCATTGTGACATGCATTTGGAAGAGGCGAAGCGGTGCAACGATGAGGAGAGCGAATTTTTCAAGAGACATACCGTTTGAAATCCCTCCTGCGCATGGGATAGGAAAACGCTTCAAAAATTCCGTCGTTGCCTATTGACTTTTTCCCGACGGTCACGTTATAATAACACTCGCAGGTTTCCTATCGGAGCTGCAATATAAAGCGGGGTGTGGCTCAGTTTGGCTAGAGCGCTATCTTAGGGAGGTAGAGGCCGCGTGTTCGAATCACGTCACTCCGATCAAAATCGACAGGTTTCGATAAGAAGCCTGTCGATTTTATATATCGTCAGAGAGCCATATTTTATCAAAGACTGTGGTTGTGTAACACAGGCAAATTTGTTACAATGAATCTGCATAAGATAAATGATCATTCGTTCAAAAGGATATGAGAAGTATGAAAGAAAAGCGAAATATGTGGATAACAGCATACGCACACAGCAGAAAACGGGCGCTTTGTCTATTGCTGTGCTTTTTAGTTTTCTTATCGAACTTTACGACAGCAAGTGCGGAGCAGTCAGACAATAACAGGACGGTGAAAGCGGGCGTTTTTTATTTTGACGGTTATCATATGGAAGATGAGAACGGTCATCTGATCGGGTACGGCATGGAATTCCTAAGCCTTGTATCCCAATACTCCCATCTGAATTTTTCGTACGTCGGGTACGACCGGTCTTGGGAGGATATGCTCACCATGCTGGACAACGGCGAAATCGATGTGGTGACGTCCGCTCGAAAAACGCCGGAACGGGAAGAAAAATACGCCTTCTCCGTTCCAATCGGAAGAAACAGCACGATTCTGTCTATTCGGGCCGACAATATCAGCCGGCACTCCGGCGACTATGCAACCTATGACGGTATCATAGTGGGTGTTTTGAGCGGAAGCAGTCAGAATCAGAGTCTGGAAGCGTTTGCGCAGGAAAACGGATTCTCCTACCAGATCAGGGAGTACACGGATTCCGGTCTTATGGCGGAGGATCTGCAGAATGGAACCATTGATGCGATTCTTTCCAGTAACCTTAGAAGAACGGAAAACGAAAGAACATTGGATACCATTGAAACGGATTATTTTTACGCTATTGTCCGAAAAGAGGATCGGGAGCTGCTGCAGGAGATTAATTATGCCATTGACCAGATGAACATCAACGAGGGGGACTGGTCGAACGTTCTGTATTATAAATATTACGGCAACAGTTCCCCCACGACGCTCTCCTTTACGGAGCGCGAGCTGGCTTATATCCGGGATGTAGCTGAAGGACGCAAACAGATCACCGTCACTTCCATGGGCGACCGAAAGCCCTACTCCTATGTGGAGAACGGCGAATTGAAGGGCATTTTGCCGGACTACTTTGCGGAGCTGATGGAGATGGCGGGGCTGCCTTATGAGATCGTCGTGCCAAGTGACCGGGCGGAATATTATGAACTTGCGACCAACGACGGTGTGGATGTCGTTATTGACTGGCGGCAGGATCAGATGAAGAAAGATGGGATCGGGCGAAACGGATTTTATACAAATTCCTATCTAACTACCGGAATCGCACTGGTGACCCGCAAGGATTTCAGCGGCGAGATAGACACTTTGGCGGTAACGGACCTTCAGGGGGATATCGCCATTGAGCAGGACATGATCGGGGGCGCTGCAGTTTTGAATTGTCAGACCAGAGAGAATGCCCTGCAAGCCGTCTTGGACGGAAAGGCGGATGCCACTTATGTGTACACCTACACGGCGCAGTTCTTTGTGAATAACGATTCCACAGCGTCGCTGCAGTACAGCATCGTCAATTCCATGCACTTCGACTTTAGTATGTATATCAGGAGCAGCTGCGACCATGAGCTCATTACGATCCTGAACAAGTGCATCGGGCAGATGCCGGATGATACCATGAGCCGGTTCATCACGATGTACACAGCCAACACGCCCGGCAACGTGTCCTTCAGTGAGTATATGCGGGCAAATCCGCAGCTGCTGATCGGATTGGCGCTGCTGGCTGCCGTGGTCATCTGCGTGATTATCGCTCTTTATCTGCGGTCGCGCTGGAACAAAAAGCTTCTCCGCACCACAGAACTTGCTAACCGGACTCTGGAGCAGCAGCTGGCCATTGTCAATGCGTTGAGCCGCGATTATATCAACGTCTACGGAGTCAACTCCAAGACGGCTGCCGTACGGCCGGTGAAGATAACGGGCTATGCCGCCGCAGGGCTGGAGCATGATTCCATGGATGAGGCACTATATGATGACGTTCTGTCAGACTATATCAGCTACCGTGTCATCCCCGAGGATCGGCAGTATCTGTCCGAGATGCTTGCACTGGATACGGTTGTGGAGAAGCTGAAGACCGGTACGGAATATTCCGGGAGCTACCGGGTACTGGTGGACGGTGGGATACATACCTATCAGTTCACCTGCGCCTCCCATTCGTCAGCGGATGGGAGAGACTGGGATCTGGACGGATTTTTCCTGCTCGGTTTCCGGAACATCGACGATATCGTCCGCAGGGAACAGGAACAGAAGGCGGTTTTAGAAACTGCCTTGGTGGAAGCGCAGCGCGCTAATATCGCGAAAACGACATTCCTGAACAATATGTCCCATGATATCCGGACGCCAATGAATGCGATCATCGGCTTTACCTCTCTGGCCGTGTCTCACATTGATAAACAGGAACAGGTGCAGGGGTATCTTGGGAAGATTCTCACCTCCAGCAAGCACCTGCTCAGTCTGATCAATGACATATTGGATATGAGCCGTATCGAAAGCGGTAAGGTCAAGATTGAGGAAAACGAAGCAAGACTGCCGGAGATCATGCACGACCTGAAAACGATTGTGCAGGCAGATGTCAAGTCAAAGCAGCTCTCCTTCGATGTTGATACACTGGACGTTGAGAATGAGACCATTATCTGTGATAAGCTCCGCCTGAATCAGGTTCTGCTGAATATTCTGAGTAACGCCATGAAATACACCGGACCCGGCGGGACGGTCAGCGTGCGCATCATTCAGACGGACGACGCGCCGGAGGGGTATGCCTCCTATCAGTTCCGCATCAAGGATACGGGTATCGGTATGAGTAAGGAGTTTCAGGAGCATCTGTTCGAACCCTTTGAGCGGGAACAGACCACTACCGTCAGCGGGATCCAGGGTACAGGACTGGGGCTTGCCATTACAAAGAATATTGTTGACATGATGAATGGGACGATCACTGTAACAAGCGAGGAGGGGAAGGGATCGGAATTTGTGGTATCCTTCTGCTTCCGTGTCAAAGATGATACGGAAACGGTGGAGCATATCGAGAAGCTGGCGGGACTGCGGGCACTGGTGATAGATGACGATACCAATACCTGTACCAGTGTGAGCAAGATGCTTTCCTCCATCGGAATGAGCGTTGATTGGGCGACGCGGGGAGAGGAGGCTGTGATCCGGGCGGAGTTTGCCATGGAACAGAACGAGCCTTTCCGTGTGTTCCTGATCGACTGGCTGCTTCCGGATATCAACGGGGTCGAGATTGCGCGGCGGCTGCGCAGAGTCGTTGGGGAGGAAGCCCAAATCATCATCATGACCGCGTATGACTGGACTGACATTGAGGCGGAGGCGAGAGAGGCGGGCGTTACAGCATTCTGTTCCAAACCGCTGTTCTTGTCAGAAATCAGCGAAATCCTGACGGCGCCGTACAGAGAAAGCGAAGAGACAGAAGAACAGGATATGCACTCCCAGCTCCTTGTCGGCAAAAAGATACTTTTGGTGGAAGATAACGAATTGAATCAGGAAATTGCCAAAACGGTGTTGGAGGAGGTCGGAATGGTCGTTGATACGGCGGATGACGGGACTGGGGCCGTTGAAGCCGTACAAACGGCGCAGACCGGCACTTACGACCTGATCCTGATGGACATTCAAATGCCGGTGATGGACGGTTATACGGCCGCCCGGACCATCCGTGCCATGGATGATCCTGACAAAGCAGGGATTCCCATTGTGGCAATGACGGCCAATGCTTTTGAGGAAGATCGGCAGCGGGCGTTCGACGCGGGTATGGACGGTCATGTGCCGAAACCGATCGACATTCCCAAGCTGCTGGAAACCTTGGAGACAATTCTGACGAAAGGAAGATAGCGCTTATTGTAAATCCTCATAAATGCTGACAGGGTCGGTGTTTATGAGGATTTTTTTGACCTTGTCCGCTGGCGTATCTTTGATTCCTCTATCGGCACAAAACGTAAATTAGCAAAATTTACATGGCGAAAATATGCTATACAGAAGCATGGATTTTTGATAAAATAAAAAAGATTCTAAAGGATGATTGACAGGTAATTGACAAAATGTCCGGATTCGGAAGGAGTGTGGCGGATACGGTGGAAAAGGTATTATTGGTCGGCATGGAATTGCATGGGGACGACAATTTTCAGATGGCGATGGAGGAGCTTGCAAGTCTTGCCGAGGCATGTGATAAAGAGCCGGTCGGCGTCATCACACAGGCCCTGGACGCGGTCAATAAGCCGTTTTATATTGGTCCGGGGAAAGTGCAGGAAGTCAGGGAAATGGCGCAGGAGCTGGGTGTGGAAGAGATCATTTTTGACAATACGCTCTCTCCGTTACAGATTCGGAACCTGCAAAAAGAAATCGGTCTGCCGGTAAAAGACAGGACAGCCCTTATATTAGATATTTTCCGCGACAGGGCGCGCTCCAAAGAGGCGATGCTGCAGGTGGAAACCGCGAGTCTTCAATATATGCTGCCACGCCTTGCAGGTCTGCACGATGCGCTCGGCAGACAGGGCGGAACGACCGGAAGCATGAGTAACCGCGGTGCGGGTGAAAAAAAGATCGAACTGGATAAACGAAAGCTGGAGCATCGGCTGACCGAGTTAAAGCGAGAACTGAAGGAAATCGAAAAACAGCGCGGCACACAGCGGAAAAGGCGGACGCAATCGGGCATTCCGCGGGTGGCGCTCGTCGGTTATACAAACGCCGGAAAATCCACGCTGTTAAACGCGCTGGTGGAATACAGCGGACAGGGAGAGGAGAAAAAGGTCGGCGAACAGGATATGTTGTTTGCCACGCTTGATACGACGGTGCGCCAGATCACGCCGGAGGGCTGTCATACGATGCTGGTGTCGGATACGGTCGGATTTATCAGCAGGCTGCCGCATCAGCTGGTGGAGGCGTTTCATTCCACATTGGAGGAGGCATTGGAGGCGGACTTGCTGATACAGGTGGTTGACTGTTCCGACGATCATCATAAGGAGCATGTGAAGGTGACGAACGAAACCTTAAAGCAGCTTGGTGCGGGGGACATTCCGATGATCTATGTCTACAACAAGGCGGATAAAGCGGAAGATGCGCCGCAGGAGCTTCCCTATGTATCGGGGGACCACATTACGATGAGCGCGGCAAAACGCACCGGCCTGCGGGAGCTTTTGGCGCTCATTGAGGAGCAGCTTACAGCGCGCTATCGGGAATGCGATATGGTGATCCCATATCGCGAATCAGCGCTTGTGCCATATTTTCAGCAGCAGGGTTCCGTGAAATCGCTGGCATATGAGGAGGACGGAACAAGGCTGCATCTGATCTGTCCGGTCAGGGATTTCTTAAAATATGAGCAATACCTTGCAAGATAGAAGATTCCTATAAGTGTTAGAAGGGAGTGGTATCGGAATGATCACGATTTTTGACGGAATTGCCAAAATGACAAAAGAGCAGCTTTGCTACGAAGTGGCGCTGCTTGAGCAGGTCACGGTTTCGGGCTATGCGAGAACGGCAGCCGGGATGGCGAAGAGAACGACTGTCCGGCTTGCGAACCGTGTGACGAATCTCATCACGAAAAAACAATTCTCCGAACCGGAGGCGCCGACGCTCGCCGAGCAGATCGCAGTTTCACAGGAGAGCCTGATGCTCAAGGACGTGGAGGAATTGAAGCGGCTTTTGAAGGGGAATCTCTGCAAACGCTTAGAGTCGCTTGGAGAGAAGAATGCATCGGCAATGACCGAGGAACGTCTGTCTGTGCTTCTGATCGCAAAAGCGGGAGAGGCGGTAACGGACGTGCCGGATGCAGTCATGACGCTGCGCAAGGCGGAGCTGATCGCGGATAAAAATAAGAGGCTGAAGCCGGAAGATTTTGAGGATACGATCCTGCCGGGGAAACTGGACAGGGAAGTGCTCGCGCATGCGGTTGCAGCAGCGGTGCGCGCTTATGATGAGAAGCTGGCCCCGACGTTATCCTCGCTGCCGGATTATCGTGCGGGAGAGGCGCTCTTACGCTATCTGGATGAGGAGGAGCGCCTGCAGACGCTGCTTGCCGAGCATGCTGAATGGAAAAATGAGCAGACAAGTCTGACGAATGCCGCGCGGATGTGCGAGGATAAAATGCGGACGCAGGAGAGCGAAAGGCGCTCCTTAAAGGAAAAGGAGGACGCGCTGCTCGCGAAAGGAGGTTCGCCGGCAGAGAAGGATACCTACGAATCCATGCTTGCAGAGACACGGTCGCTCATGGAGGATTGTGCGCGCAAACAGGAAGAATTTGAGAAAGAATATCAGGCAAAAAAAGAAGCGCTTCACCGTCTGGAACAGAAAAATACCGAAGGGGAGCAGGAGCTGAAAGCGCTGCTAAACTCCCGTACGGAGCGGCTGAACGAAAAATGGAAAGAGGCCTATCCGCGCTGTGAATTCAGGGATGGGGTTGCTGACACCGCTGCGCGCGAATTCTGTTATGACGAGCTGATCGCGATGGAGGAGGCGCTTGCGGAGCTTTGTCTTGCTGAAAATGCGGAGAATCTGGATGAGCCGGTAACGGAGAAGAAGGAATATTGCTCCTGTACCTTTTATGCGCAGACCGGTTATGCGGGAAGGATCGCGTATCGGGTTCAGGACGAAAAGATTTTTATTTTGCAGGTGCAAAAGAGTCGGAGCAAGAAAAAAGAAGGGATATAGATGAAGCGTTTTTTTCAGAAAAAAAGACGTTGGGTTATGTTGATGATCTGGGCGCTTACGATCGCGCTCAATGTTACTGCGTGGCTGTGCGCGCCGTTTTGCGATTGGTATACGGCGCATGTGTTTCCGATATGGCTGAATACATACGGCAGGCTGAGCGGTCTGTTTCCCGCTTCGGTCGGGGAATGGATGTTGTATCTGGCGGCGGTGCTTGTGCTGCTCGCGCTCGTGCTGTGGATCGTGTGGCTGCCCGTATATGTTGTCCGGCGGTGCAGAACCGGCGGACACGGACGGAGCCAAAGCGGTTTTGACCGGTTCGTCCTGCGTTTTTATCAGGCGGGGGCGTGGATCGTCACGGTCGTCTGTCTGATCATGACGCTGAACTGCCTGATCTTTTATCACTGTACGCCGATTCGGGAGAGCGGAGAGCAGTATGACTTAGAGGAATTGATCGCATTACGGGAGCGCATTGTCACAAATTGTAACCGCTTATCGGAGCAGATGCAGCGTGATGAGCGCGGCGAGATCGTATACGACGGCGATATGAAAAAACGGGCGGTTCAGGCGATGCATGCGCTTGCCGAGCGGGAAGGGATTTCCAGACTCCGCGGCTACTATTCCGAGCCGAAACCCCTGTACGCGTCATGGTTTTTCTGCCAGCAGCATATGTGCGGCTATTACTTTCCGTTTTCTTTGGAAGCAAACTATAACGATATGATGTATATCATGAATTTTCCGTATACGATGTGCCACGAGCTTTCCCATCTGAAGGGCTATATATTCGAAAACGAGGCAAATTACCTTGCGTATTTGGCATGCGTGGAGAGTGGGGATAACGTATTTGAATACAGCGGCTACTTAAACGTGCTCTATTATGTGGAGCGGGATCTGATCGATGCGCTTAAGCAGAGCGGGGAGATGGCGCGCTATGACAGCTTAACGCCGGTGAAGGAACAGGTACATCTTGACAATGTCTATGTGACGGACGAACAGTGGGAGCGGGTGCTGACACAATCCCCGCTCGATACGCAGCTCGTCTCGGATGTAACGGATACGTTTCTTGAGGCGAATCTCACGGTCAACGGCGTTTCAGACGGTGTCGTCAGTTACAGCCGTGTTGTCGGGCTGCTGCTGTCGTACTACCATGAAAACGGAGATTAGGGAAACACGGATGAATCCGTGTTTCTTTGACGGAAGAATGCCGCAATTATCAAGGGAATGAGGAGAACAAAAGAGGATGATCATCAAAGAGGAAATTTACCTGCGCCGCGTCATTGTCCACATTATGGATGTCAATGCGGGCATGGCAGTGTTGTCGGATAAAGAGATGGACTACGGGGCGGATCTCGCGGAATTCATCAAAGAGCATATCGCGCGCGTGGATTTGGGCGACGAGTGCAAGGAATGTGAATTTTATAAAGAGCAGTCGGAGATTTATCAGATGCTTTGCGACTATCGGGATGAGGATTTTGTAGACGTCAGCAAGGAGATCGCGTCACAGCTCTATGAAATCATTTCGGCAAACGTGGACATTCCCTCCGCGGATTTTTTTGTCGTGCGCTTCGGGAGCAGGGAGCGCGAATATCTGGCGCTTCTAAAAATGAACTACAAAGAATCCTACACGCACCGGACGATGCCGGGGGAAGACGGTAACAGCAACGAGATCTTTTTATACAAATCGTTACTGCCGACGCAGTCGCAGCGTGTCTCGGAGGCGGCGCTCATCGATCTTGGCGATCATTCCGTACGTCTTGTGGAAAAGAAATATGAAGTGAACGGGGAAAAGACGAATTATTTTTCCTATTTGTTCTTAAAATGTGCGGCGCATATGTCGCATAAGACGAAGCTTGCGCTCGTAACGCGCGCAGTGGAGAGCGTACAGAACGAGGCGTTCGACGAGGAGCAGCAGTACGAGGAGCATATGCGGGCGAAAAGCATCATCAACGAGACGCTCTCAGAGCAGGGCCGCTTTGCAGTGGAGGAGATCGCGCAGAAGATTTTTGAGGAGACGCCGACCCTGATCGACAGCTTTGAGGAGCGGATGGAAAAATATGATATGGTAAAGGAAATCGTGTGCCCGCAGAGTGAAAAAACGATCCGGAAATATGAAAAGCAGTGCCTGATGACGGATACCGGGATTGAGATCAAGATTCCGATGGAGCAGTACCGCGATCCGGGCAGCGTGGAATTTATCACGAATGAGGACGGGACGGTGTCCGTCTATATTAAAAATATCGGACATCTGACCGCAAAGTTCTAAGGAAACACTGATTAAATCAGCGTTTCCCTAAAAAAGGCCGGCGCATTTGCGCCGAGACTTCGAAAAATCGCCGGGCGATTATTCCGGGATTGAAAAAATGCGATGAACAGACTGGGAGGTGCAGGATGAGACTACAGCAGGATAAAAACAGACTACTGATCTTAGACGGGGCAAGTCAGGTGTGGATCGAGCCGTGGGGGACAAACGCGCTCCGCGTGCGTATGACAAAGGAAGCGCAGATGGATGCGCGGGACTGGGCGCTCACGGAGCGTGTGGAGGAGATCACGCCGACGATCACGTTTGAGGAAGTGGATGTCACCGACCCGTGGTATGCGGGGGAGGAGTGGGAAAAATACCATCAGACGGGGACAATAGCCAAGATCACGAACGGAAAGATCACGGCAAAAGTCAATCCCGAGGGATGGATTTCTTTTTTTAACCAAAAGGGCGAGCTGTTGACGGAGGAGTACTGGAGAAACCGCAACCGCATTAACCGATACAGCGTTTCCCTGCGCGTGGACGCAAGGGAATTAAAGCCCATCATGAGTACGAACGATTATGAGCTGACGGCGCGTTTCGAGGCATTTGACGATGAGAAGATCTTCGGCATGGGGCAGTATCAGGAAAAAAATCTGAATAAGAAAGGCGCGTCCTTGGAACTGGCGCACAGAAACGGACAGTCCAGCGTACCGTTTATGGTATCGAGCCGTGGTTACGGTTTTCTTTGGAATAATCCGGCGATCGGAACGGCGGTGTTTGCCACGAATAAGACGGAGTGGCATGCGGTGAGCACGAAAAAGATGGATTATTACATCACGGCGGGCGACACGATCGCCGAGATCGAGGAGCAGTACAGCGCCGTGACCGGACGCACGCCGATGATGCCGGAGTACGGGCTCGGTTACTGGCAGTGCAAGCTGCGCTACCGTACGCAGGAGGAGCTGCTTGCCGTCGCGAGGGAGCATAAACGGCGCGGTCTGCCGATGGATGCGATCGTTGTGGACTTTTTTCATTGGACGAGACAGGGCGACTTCAAATTTGAGCCGCGTGACTGGCCGGACCCTGAGGCAATGGTAAAGGAATTAAAGGAGCTTGGTATCGAGACGGTCGTATCGGTCTGGCCGACGATCGACGAGAAAAGCGAGAATTTCGGCGAGATGTCGGACAAAGGTTATCTGGTGCGCGCCGACCGCGGAAATCAGAATCATATGACATGGATGGGCAATACGGTATTTTATGACGCAACCCATCCGGGGGCGCAGCAATTTGTCTGGAAGAAATGCAAAGAGAATTATTATCAAAAGGGAATCCGCGTATTCTGGCTGGACGAGGCAGAGCCGGAATACGGTCCGTATGATTTTGATAATTATCGTTACTATGCGGGACCGGCCGCGCAGTGCTCCAACGTGTATCCGGTCGGATATATCAAAGGCTTTTTCGACGGATTGCATGAGGAGGGCGAAACGGATATTTTGAGCCTTGTGCGCTGTGCGTGGGCGGGAAGCCAGAAATACGGCGCGCTCACATGGTCGGGAGATATTTATTCCTCATTCCGTTCCATGAGGGAGCAGCTTCAGGCAGGTTTAAATATGGCGCTTGCGGGCATCCCGTGGTGGTGTTCCGATATCGGCGGCTTCATGGGCGGAGATATTTCCGATCCCGCGTTTAAGGAACTGCTCGTCAGATGGTTTGCATGGGGATGTTTTTGTCCGGTATTCCGCATGCACGGGGAGCGCTCTCCGTGGTATGAGCGGGAGCAGGAATTTATTAACGGCGTGCGCCAATTGACTTCCGGACAGGATAACGAGGTGTGGAGCTTCGGGGAGGATAACTATGAGATCTTAAAGAGTTACCTCATGATCCGTGAAAACCTGCGCCCGTATATCCGCGACTGCATGCGTGCGGCACATGAGACGGGAGCGCCCGTGATGCGTCCTCTTTTCTATGATTTTCAGGCGGATAAAGAAGCGTGGAACGTGGATGATGCCTATATGTTCGGACCGGATCTCTTAGTCGCGCCTGTGATGGACGCCGGCGTGCAGACGCGCGAGGTCTATCTTCCGGCGGGCTGCCGGTGGACGGAGGCAAAAACAAAAACCGTTTATGAAGGCGGGCAGGTTGTGACAGCCGAGGCACCGCTTGCAGTCATTCCCGTATTTATCAGAGAAGGAAAAGAATATCAGATATATGAATGATGTGATGTTTTCGCCACTGTTTGTGGGAAAGAAGAGATAGGGATATGAAGACCAAACGCATCGCAATGCTATACGCCGTATTGGCGGCAGCGTTATATGCGGTCAATACGCCTGCCTCCAAGCTGCTTCTGAGGCATGCCGATGCAACCATGATGGCGGCATTTTTATATTTGGGCGCAGGCGCCGGACTGATGATTTACGGAGGTGTGGAAAGGCGGCTCGGAGCAGGAAAGGAACAAGCGCGTCTGACGAGAAAGGAATTGCCGTATACCGCCGCCATGGTAATACTGGATATTGCCGCACCGATCCTGTTGATGCTCGGCATCGCAAGGACAAGCTCCGCCAATGTATCATTATTAAATAATTTTGAGATCGTGGCGACTTCCGTGGTCGCACTGGTGATCTTTCATGAAGTGATCACAAAGAAATTGTGGCTCGCAATCTTTATGGTGACTGTTGCCAGCGTGATACTCGGTTTCGAGGGTGCGGGTGCATTAACGCTCAACGAGGGCTCGCTTTTCGTATTGGGCGCATGTGTCTGCTGGGGATTTGAAAACAACTGTACGAAGATGATCAGTCATAAAAGTTCCACGGAAATTGTTGTCATAAAGGGCTGTTTTTCCGGCGCGGGGAGTCTGGTTGTTGCCCTGCTTTTGGGGGAGCGCCTACCGCGGGGGAAATGGATCGCGGCCATTCTGCTGCTGGGATTTGTTGCTTACGGGTTAAGCATTAAGTTTTACATCATGGCACAGCAGCATTTGGGTGCCGCAAAGACAAGTGCGTATTATTCGGTCGCGCCGTTTTTGGGTGTGGCATTCAGCATGGTAATACTGGGAGAAAGACCGAATCTGCAGTTTTATGCGGCGATGCTCATCATGGCGGCAGGCACGGCCGTTATGATAAAGGATACGGTCAGTTCCTAAGGAAGCGCTGATAAATCAGCACTTCCTTAGAGCCTCTGGCGGATGCACACGGATTTACAAACCCGGTGTGGGAAACGCTTTCATCAGTGTTTCTCTAACGTAACAGCAGAAAAAATCAGGCGAGTGCAAGAAATAACCGGAATAACAGGCGGCCGCCCGGCAGCAGGCATTCGGGATGCCACTGTACGCCGATGATGGGGAGCGTGCGGTGCAAAACCGCTTCCGGGCAGTTGTCAAATGCAAGCTGGACTGTCTCTAAGCCGCTGCCGATCCGGTCAAGCGACTGATGGTGGCGGCTGTTGACAAGAAGAGATGCACCGTAAAGTGCCTCCAGCATACTTCCCTCGCGAAGTGTGGTACTGTGATAACGGTCAAAAATGAGAATGTCGGCGGGGGCGGTTTCACAAAGGCGGGAAGCGGAAAAAGAGTCAGAGAACGGAAAGCCGTCTGCTGCGTGACGGCATTTTAGGTGTACGGCACTGTGCGGATAATGTCCGATCTGCTGTCGTAAACTGCCGCCAAATGCGAGATTGATGAGATGCATGCCCTTGTCTATGCCAAGCACGGGACGCCCGGCACGCCGGTAATGCTCCAGCGCGGATAATTGCAGAAGATCCTCCTCAAGGCAGACGTTGCGCGAGCCTTTATTTTTTTGCCCGTAAAGCTGTGGCGTACAATCTCTGTCACCGGGCAGGAGCAGTCCGTCGCAGAGGGGCAACAGACTGCCCTCACACCGGATGATTCGGAAGGAGCAGTGCAGGAACGTAAGCATGTTGATATAGTCTGAGAGGTTTTGATGAAGGCTGACAATGGCAATTTGTTTCAAAGGAGAACCACCCGAACTGCTCCGCAGCGGACCGCAAAAGAAGCGGTTGCTGCTTCCTTGCTATTAAGATATGTGCGGCAGCGGGATACGTGCTTTTCCTACAAATCAGCAAAAAAGAAGCCATTTATTTGCCGAAATCTGTCGCAAATGAGCGAATCCGGCATAGGATAATACAAAATATAGTTGGAGAATTTGTATGTATCTGCTATTCGGATGCATGTTTGCAATCGTTCTGTCATCCCTTCTTTTTTGTCGGTACCGAAGAAAAAAAGCATATGGAAGGCTGCGAGCGATGTCCTGCGAAGAAAGGTTTCAGACCTTAGAGACGATCGTTTCGCCGTTCGGCTATTGCTATGACGTATCGCAGGACTGTTTTTCCACGACCTTAAATGCGCCGCAGCGCGCCTTTGGTTATACGGCGTTATTTGACCGCTATGCGCCGCAGTTTGACATGGTCTTTGACTATCTGCCGGTTTATTTTGACTATCGGGAAAGAACGTGGCTCATCGAATTCTGGAAAGGACAATACGGTGTCAATTTAGGCTGTGAAGTCGGCGTATATAAGGCGGACGGGCTGATCGCGTCTCTTTCCAGAAAAACGACGCTCTTTCACAGCGCGGAGGATGATGAGCTGCTGCCGATGTCCGTCCGGCTGTATCACAGAGGAACGTTACTTGCGGAAAAGAGCGGGCGCCACTGGTGGCTGACCGCGTTTCGGATGGGGGCTTATTGTGAGCCGCGCGACTTAGAGGTTCAGGTGGGAATCAACTTTCCGAACACCGAAATGCTGCAAGCCTTTGTCAGGGCGCTGCGTGAGTACGGAGATGTGGAGTATGCGGTTTGGGGGCAGCAGGTCCGGATTCTGTTTCGTACGGGAGTATCCGATCAATATCCGTTCTGGCGAAGAATACGCTGCCGCTATGCACAATGGAAGAACAAAATATTATGTAAACTTGTTGTGCGTATGACAAAACCGTTTACCTGCGGAATGGACCGGGTGCTTGATCTTTATTTTTGCCTGCCGCGTCTGATTCGACGTATTTTCTGCCAGAGAAAGCGGGAGCGCTGCTGTAAGAAAAGCTGCAGGTGCGGGAGGTCGTGCAGAAAGCGATGAAAACAGGATGTGAAAGAAGACTGGATAAAAGCTTCCGGAATGCACCTGTACTCGCGCTGTATCCCAATTCAAGAATCGTACTGTTCAGCGACTGCCACCGCGGCGTCGGAAATACCAATGATAATTTTCTAAAAAATTAGAATCTTTATATGGCGGCACTCCGCCATTACTACGAAAGAGGCTATTTGTATATCGAGCTCGGCGATGGCGATGAGCTGTGGGAAAACCGCAGCTTTGACGCCATTTACGAGATTCATGAGGATGTATTTTCCGTGCTTTCTCTTTTTGCGAAAGAAAATCGCTTATATCTTCTTTACGGAAATCATGACCGCGAGATGAAAAACGATCGCAGGATGCCCCATTACGCCGGTATCATATTAAAGCTGTGCGGATGCACGGAACGGGGGGCGGTCGGGAAGCCGCACTGCTTAGAGCTGTATCTGACGCACGGCAATCAGGCGGATTTCTTAAATTCCACATTGTGGCGGCTTTCCCGTTTTCTTGTCCGCTATTTGTGGAAACCGTTAGAGCAGCTCGGCGTACTGGATCCGACCAGCGCGGCAAAAAATTATCAGTGCAGGGAGAGGAGCGAAAAGCGACTGTCCCATTGGGCGGTGAAGCATCAATGCTATTTGATCGCAGGACATACGCACCGCCCGGTGCTCGGCAATTCCGAGACGCGCTATTTTAACACCGGAAGCTGCGTGCATCCATGCTCCGTTACCTGTATAGAGATTGAAAACTGCGAGATTTCATTGGTCAAATGGCGCGTTGAAGTCAGAGCGGACAATACGCTGTACGTGGTGAGAGAGCGCCTTGCGGGGCCGCTTTCGATGCGGGAATTGTAGGAGCGCTTTCACTGAGGATGAAACGCTTGTGGCGCCCTGCGGGTAGATGATATAATGAGCATTAGCGAGAAGAATGAGTTCACTCATTCGGCGAGCGGCGAAATAATATCATTATACTTTAGAAAAAAATCAAGCGGAGGGCGTTATGAGTCAGGTGCTTCGCGTTGCGAGGGCGGCGCTTCATAGGTGGGAGGAACCGTGCATATCGGGGAGGCGCGGCTCGGGAGCGATCTTTTTTTCGGGCTGCGTGCTCCGCTGCGTATTCTGCCAGAACAGACAGATTTCGGCGGAGGGATGCGGAAAAAGCATAACGTCTGATACGCTTGCCGAAATCATGCTCTCCCTTCAAAAACAGGGCGCGCACAATATCAATCTGGTGACGCCCACCCATTTTACGGAAGGAATCCGCAGCGCCCTAATCCTTGCAAAAGAGCGGGGACTTGGTCTGCCGGTTGTTTATAACTGCGGCGGTTATGAGGAGGTCCGTGCGCTTCGGACGCTGGAAGGGCTGATCGATGTGTGGCTGCCGGATTTTAAGTATCTGAGCGCGGAGCTTTCCTCACGTTACAGTCAAAAAGCGGATTATCCGGAGCGGGCAAAGGCGGCGATTGCGGAGATGGTGCGGCAGGCGGGGACATGCCGGTATGACGAAGAGGGGCTGATGACAGCGGGCGTGCTCGTGCGGCATCTGGTGCTGCCGGGTCATACGAAAGAGGCAAAGGCAGTGCTGCGTTTCCTTTTTGATGAGTACGGAAACCGGATCGCGTACAGCATCTTAAGTCAGTATACGCCCATGCCGTATGTGGCGGCGCATGCGCCCGAATTAAACCGCAGACTCACAAAGAGAGAGTATGAGCGCGTTGCGGCCTACGCGATGGCGCTTGGCATTGAGAACGGTTACCTGCAGGAGGGGGAGGCGGCAAAAGAAAGCTTCATCCCTGCGTTTGACGGGACGGGGTGCCGACCGGATTGATCGACGGGAATTTTGCCTGAAAGAACCGTAAAATGTCATGAACAGCCTATTGCCATATGGGAAAAAAGCGATTATAATGAGATTAAATATAATGGATGGCTCGGAATGGGCCGATATATAAAATGACAGGGCATGGAAGCCCGAAATGTTGCGTAAAAACGAGGCGCAGAGATCAAAGGAGTGAGGGATATGTCAGTTTATATGAACACAAATTATTCAAGTTTATTTTCAAACCTTTCCGGCAGCAGTTCAAGCGGGGGGAGCAATTTCCTCGGGATTAATCTTGCGGAGTATGCTTCGATCAAGAGCGGCGCGTATGGCAAGGCGTTGAAAGCGTATTATGCAAAGAATAGTACGTCAAAGTCAGGAAGTACTTCGAATGACAGCAAGACGAAGGAGACCAACAGCAGCAAGCTTCAGAAGGACACTGCAAAGCAGGCGCTTTCCGAGATTAAGAACGATGCGAGCGATTTGTATTCCGCAGCGAACAAGCTGACAACAACAGGTTCCAAGTCCTTATTTAACAAGAAAGACATTACGACGACAAATGAGGACGGCACCAAGACGACAAAAAATGATTATGACAGGAATGCGATCTATTCCGCAGTAAAGAACTTCGCAAAGGAATACAATGCACTGATTGATTCTGCAAGCAGTGATGCAGCGGGTAAGAGCACATCGAGAACACTTTCCAGTATGATGAATCTGACGGATGTGTTTAAGAATCAGCTTGAAAAAGTCGGTATTACGGTTGATAGCAGTGGCAAGCTCTCGGTGGATGAGGAAGAGTTCAAGAAAGCGGATATGCTGAAGGTGAAGGGACTGTTCAACGGCGCCAATTCTTATGCAAGCAATGTCGGCGGCTATGCATCGACGATCGGTTCCAGTGCATCCTCTGATTTAAATTACGGGAAGACCTATACGTCATCTGGTTCCTACAGTTCGTTTGAGAGCGGTTTGAGTTATAACGGTTATTTCTAAACATAGCGTGGGCCTATGCTTTGGCAGTGTGTAGAATGCAGGGTGTTTGATTCGTTACTGTAGCGTGGCTGCGGTATATGGGTATATCATAGTGTGAGAAAGTTCCGGAAATGCGAAATTTCCGGAACTTTTTTGCGACTGATAATTCAAAGCGTGTATGGAAAAAGCAAAGGTTTTGATATACGAGAATGGAAATAAGATCTTTCCTGTGATACAATGAGCGTTAGCGAGAAAAATGAGTTTACTCATTCGGCGAGTGGCGAATGTTGATCACGAATCGAAGATTCATGATACGACGAGAGCAATTCTGTATAGCCGTGGAAAAAAGGAATCTGTGATGAATAGGGTACTATGGAAAAAAGATATGATATCGTCAATCGGGCGGGTGTCGGCTGTTATGCTATCGGTATTCCTTATGCTGTCGGTGCTTTCCGGCTGTGCGGCAAAGGAGAGGGAAAGCGGAGCAAATCCGTCGGAGGAAGCGGAACAGTCCGGAGAGGCGGAACAATCCGAAGCGGCTGGGATGCCGGAAGGAGTGGAACAACCGGAGGGAGCGGAGGAGTCGCAAGTAGTAAAGCCGCTGAAAGAGACGAAACAATTCGAGGATGAGGATATATCCGGGATGGAGGAAGGCACTGCTGATGTGCTGATCCAAGGGATTTCGGAAGACCTTGCTGATGTGCCAATTCATGGGATTCCTGAAGATTTGGCGGATGTCACGTTTCAAGAGATTCCCGAAGAATGGGAGATGGTGGACAGTTTTCTTATTTATCCGCTCAGGGCTTACCGTGCAACGGAGGAGCCGGGCGGAGTGTGCGGGAACTGTCGCCGCACATCGCTGTACACAGTCCTGCCGGAAACGGGAGAAATCGTGCGGTTTCGCAGTATGTTCTTTTGGTCTGAAGACGGAATCGTAGAAATCTGGGATGAAATGAAAGATGAGCTGATATTTACAGCTAAGGCCGTCCTGAAAGAGAACGGCGAGCCGGAAAACGAAGACTATTACGACCATCTATTACGGTATGGGGGATGGCCTGAGATTTCCTGTGATGTTTTCGGTAAAATTGTCTATACAGGAGAAGATTATGCTCTTAACGGGACGGAATATGCGAATAAAGAGGAGTTTCTGGAGGCGATGGGCTTCGCTGGGGAAGAACCTTTTTATGCGTGTGCCGGGGATATGTGGGGACATGCTGCACTAGAACTGTATTATGACGAATCCTCAGGAAGGGGCTGTGGTCTGTCCTATGCTTATAACATGAGTTATGAAGGCGAGCTGATGCCTAAGGCCGTTTATGGGTGGAGCTTTGATCATGTGGGGCATAATGAGTTTGCGCATGACCCGTATCTGCTTGAGATGATAGGCGGCGGAACGGGAAAGAGTTTTCAGGACTATACGGAAACCTATCAGTACCGGACGGATGGCAGACTGAGGCGTTTTTTTACCGAGGGAATGATGGATCATGAGAGCGGGGCATCAATGACCATGCTGTTGGAGCTCAGATATGAGTATCGCGATGATGGGAGTCTGGCGTGCCGCCGCTATTATCATAACCACTTGGTAAGGTCAAGTACCGATATGATCACGAACAGCTATTATGACGAACAGGAACGTCTTGTGTATGAGTATCACTATATCACGCACGGTTCAGTGGAATACTACTATATCTATCGGAATGGTAGCAGCCTTCCTGCGTATTGTCTCATTCTGGACAGTTACGGCACCTATGGGGTGTGGCTGATCGAATATGAAAACTGAGAGCAGTTTCTTAGTATATGGAGAAAGGGAACAGATATGATATTTGGGAAACATATCAACAGATATTATTTGAAGTATGCCGGCTGGCTGATCCTGGGACTGATGTCGCTGGTCGTTGTGGATTATCTACAGCTGGAAATTCCCAGACTATACCGCTTGGTAATCAACGGCATGAACAGCGGAAGTGTCAGTGTGGAGGGGGTGCAGACGGCATTTGACATGGACTTTTTGCTCGACTGCATCTGCATGCCGATGACAGGAATTATCATTGCGATGGTTTTCGGACGCTTTTTGTGGAGAGTATGCTTTTTTGGCGCTGCAGTACGTCTGGAGGCGGATCTGCGCAACCGCATGTTTGATCATGCCAAGGACTTGAGCAGAGAATACTATCAGGTTAATAAGGTAGGAAATCTGATGAGTCTGTTTACCAATGATCTGGATACCGTGCAGGAGTGCTTCGGCTGGGGCATCCTGATGTTTTTTGACGCGCTGCTCTTAGGCGTGCTGGCGGTGATGAAAATGTGGCAGATGGATCCGGTCCTGACCGTATTGTCTTTGATCCCCATGGCTTTTTTGCTGGCGGCGGCAACGATCATCGGAAAACAAATGATGAAAAAGTGGGACATCCGGCAGGAGGCTTTTTCCAGGCTTTCGGATTTTTCCCAAGAGAGCTTTTCCGGCATTGCGGTGATCAAGGCCTTTGTCAAGGAGGCAAAGGAGCTGATGGCATTTCGGAAGCTGAATGAGGAAAATGAGAAAGCCAACATGGATCACACCAGATCTTCCGTTCTGCTCAGGATCATGGTGACGATGTTTGTAGAAAGCGTTATCTGCGTGATTTTGGGCTATGGCGGTTATCTTGTGTACCGGGGCAGGTTCAACGCCGGACAGCTGGTGGAGTTCATCGGCTATTTTAACGCTGTGATCTGGCCCATCATGGCGGTTTCCGAGCTGATCGATATGACGTCACGGGGCAAGGCGTCTTTGGAGCGCCTAAGTGAGCTGCTCGACGCGGAAATTGACGTGAAGGACAGAGACGGCGTAAAGGAACTGAGAAATGTCCGCGGAGATATTGAGTTTCGGAATCTGACGTTCCGCTATCCGGGCGGTGAGTATGATGCGCTGAAAAACGTGTCTTTTACCATAAAGGCAGGGGAAAATGTGGGACTGGTGGGAAAAACCGGTTCCGGAAAGACGACGCTGGTGGACTTGATACTGCGTACCTATCAGGTTCCGGACGGCACATTGTTCGTTGACGGACAGGATGTGAATGATGTCAGGATCCGCGATCTGAGAGAAAACTGCGCCTATGTGCCGCAGGACAATTTCCTGTTTTCCGATACCATTGAACGAAATATTGCTTTCGGAATGGATACCTATAGCAGAGAGGCCGTTGCGGAGGCGGCCGTGCTTGCCGATGTGGACAGCAATATCAGGGAGTTTCAGCAGGGCTACGGTACCATGCTGGGCGAGCGGGGCGTTACAGTCTCCGGCGGTCAGAAGCAGAGGATTTCCATTGCCCGGGCGCTGATGAAGGATGCGCCGATCCTGATTTTGGATGATTCCGTATCCGCCGTGGATACCAAGACCGAGGCGGCGATCCTCGAAAATCTGAGGAAAACCAGACGGGGGAAGACGACCATTTTGATCGCGCATCGCGTTTCTACCATTGAGAAGATGGATCAGATTTTATTCCTTGAGGAAGGAGAATTGCTGGCGGCGGGAACGCATGAACAATTATATGCGGACTGTCCGGAATACCATAAGATGGTGGAACTTCAAAAGCTGGAGGAGGAAGGAGATGGCGGTAATGAATGAGTATTTACCCGTTTTGATCGTGGGTGCGATCATTGGCACCTTCACAATTGTATTCCTGCTGGCTTACGGGGCGTTGCGGAAGGTCAAAGAGGATCCCGAGCTGGATCGAAATATGCCGGATAAGGAGATTATCGGACGGCTGTTAGGCTATGCGAAACCTTACTGGAAAAGCTTTGTGCTGGTATTTTTTGTCATGGCGTTTTCCATTGTGTATGATCTGATGTCCCCGCTGATCATCGGTCGGATTCAGGGGCTGATCAAAAATGATTTTGCATTGGAGCAGCTATATGTCATGGTCGGGGTGTATGCGGGGATTTTGGTAGTGTCTTTGATCTGCACCTATTTACAGGCGATGATCTTACAGAAAACAGGACAGAAAATTTTATCCCAGATAAGGCTGGATGTGTTTACGCATATAGAAAAGCTCAGTCATGAGCAATTGAATAATATTCCCGTGGGGAAATTAGTGACCAGAGCGGTCAATGATCCGAACGCCATCTCTTATATGTTCACGAATATCTTGGTGACACTGGCAAAGAACGCTATGGTTATCGTGGGCGTGCTGGGCGCCATGCTCATGCTGAATTATGCGTTGACCCTCATGGTACTGTGTTTTGTACCGTTTGTGGTGCTGTTTACCGTGATTTTCCGTCAGTTTTCCCGCCGGGTACACCGACAGGTCAACAACGCGACCACGGATATCAATACCTATCTGTCCGAAAATCTGTCCGGCATGAAGATCACGCAGATTTTCAATCGGGAGGGGCAGAAGCAGAAGGACTTTTTAACCCGCAGCCGGAATCTGCAAAAAGCCAAGCTCAACCGGATGTTTGTCTTTGGTATTTTTCAGCCCATGGTTTATATGATCTACATTTCCTCGAACCTCTGCCTGTTCTATTTTGGGGCAAAGGGCTATATCAAGGACATTCATTATTTTGGACAGGTGATCGACAGCAGCGTCATGGTGTCTTTTTATATGTATATCTCGCGGTTTTTTAACCCTATACAGACGCTGGCGGAGCAGTTCGATATGCTGCAGCGCTCCTTTGCCGCGGCGGAAAAAATCTTCACGATCCTGGATATGGAGCCGGAGGTGGTTGACGAGCCGGACGCAATGGAGATGCCGAAGCTTCGGGGCGAGATTGAATTTCGGGACGTGTGGTTCTGCTATAAACCCGGAGAGTGGGTGTTAAAAGGCGTCAGCTTCCATGTGGAGCCGAAACAGACGGTTGCGTTTGTCGGCGCTACCGGTTCCGGAAAGACCACGATCCTCAGCCTGATCTGCCGCAATTATGAGATTCAGAAGGGGCAGATCCTTATTGACGGCATGGATATTCGGAAAATTAAAATATCTTCCCTGAGGCGCCACTTCGGGCAGATGCTTCAGGATGTGTTCTTGTTCTCCGGTGATATACGCAGCAACATTCTGCTGCGCAAGGAGGGGGTAACCGACGAGGAAGTGTGGGAGGCATGCCGCTACGTCAATGCGGACGCTTTCATTGGAAAGCTGGAGCATGGTCTGGATGAAGTTGTGCGGGAGCGGGGCAATAATTTTTCCGCCGGTCAGCGGCAGCTCCTTTCCTTTGCGCGCACGATCATTCACAAGCCTGCGGTCATGATCCTCGATGAGGCAACCGCAAACATTGATACGGAGACGGAGCTGCTGATTCAGGACAGTCTGGAAAAAATGAAGAATATCGGTACGATGCTAATCGTAGCGCACAGGCTTTCCACGATTCAGCATGCAGATAATATCATCCTGTTATCCCATGGTGAGATTGTGGAGCAGGGCAGCCACCAGCAGCTTCTGCATCAAAAAGGAAGGTATTATGACCTTTATACGTTGCAATATCATAAGCAGCAGCTCAGCTCGTGAGTGATCGGACAATCTGCCCATAGAAGCAAATGGAAGTAGCAGGAGATCATAGAAGGAAATGGGAAAAAAGAACCAGAAAAAAAATCGCTAAAATTTATTGACATTTTGTAGGAAAGCAGGTATGATATTAGTTGCGCGCAGGAATGGCGGAATTGGCAGACGCGCAGGCTTCAGGTGCCTGTTGTAGCAATACAGTGAGGGTTCAAGTCCCTTTTCCTGCATATGCGGAAGTGTCGGAACTGGCAGACGAGCAAGACTAAGGATCTTGTGATAGCAATATCGTGTGGGTTCAAGTCCCATCTTCCGCAGTAGGTAAGAGTGAGGAAACCTTGGTAAATACTGAGGTTTCCTTATTTTTTGTTTCTTATTGATTTGAACACGTTGCCGATTTTTCCGCTAATAGCCTGCTCATAAGCATCGGAACGCTTGATTCTCTGCGGCGATACCGTTCGATGATGGCAGTTTCAAAAGGGACACCTTTGAGCTTGGTGACTTGCAGTTCCATTTCTCCGGCAGTGGTATGGAAGTTTCATTTATAATGTCCGGAACGGTAGCCCTGACGGTCACTGGAACACTCGTACTTCTGGGCATTTGCAAGTTCATCCGCTTCTTTATCAAGCAGGGCATTGGGGGTCTCTTCCACGCTGGAGCGGACAAGGTCTTTCAGATCGTGCTTTATTAAATCTTCGTTTAGTTGTATAATGTTATCAGACACGGTTTTTAGCCTCCTTTAGTAGGTTTTGTGTGGTAACTTAATTCTATCAAACGGCTACAGACCATGTTTATTTTTTGTGATATTAGAATTTGCGAAATCTAGTATACGTTATCATTATACGTTATCAGTTCTATAAATGTTTTATGTAATGTTGCCAAAAGATTTCATAAAAAAGGACTCCAGAGGAGTCCTAATGTGACACGTTTATGAGCAACAAAAAACTATTTTTTAATGACTATTTCAAATAATTTGGTTTTTATTATTACAAATGATGATCTTTTTAAAATTGGTAGTTTCAAAATAATATATGTTCCACCAAACATTATAAATACAATTATAGCAACTACTATTGCATTCATATAATCATCCTTTCTCTAATAACAAAGTGTCACATCTAATGAGAAGGAGACATCGAAATATTTAGGTTGTTTTTAAAGTTTATATTACAAAAAACATATCCCCATAAATTTTGAAAATGACATAACATATAATCTTGTAAACAAATAATTCTATCTGAATATAAAGTAAAAATATTTGAAATATTTTTAAAAAATTGGCTGTTTTTTAAATTATATATTACTATTTGAATTATTAAACTTTTAATAAAACGTATACTAAGTAATTTATAAAATTTAAAAGCAGTATATTGATTATTTTTTGAAGTAAATGAATTGCATTTTGGAAAAGATAATGATGAGATTAACATATCTTCAAATGATAATTCATTTTTATGTTTGAAACATTCATTAGGCCATATTCTATTATCATCATTATTATTATAAAACTCATGTGTTTCGATATAATGATAAGAAAATTGTATATCATATATGGGTAGAGTTGAAAATTCTGTCATTACATGTATTACATCGGACCTCATGTTCTTATTTTTATTTAGATATTCTTGGTACGAAGATTTAATTAAATCATGGATTTGCTCATATGTTGGATTTAATGGAAGATATATATTTATATCTGATATAATAATCACTCCTTTCAAATATTTATGTTGTATCATGAATAAGTTTCATGTCTTGTTTCGCTTTATCTTTTAGTTTTATTGTATCACATGGAAGATGGATTTTCAATTGTAAAATGCAAAGTATTAGGTAAATGAAAATTTCAAAAGTTAATTCCACCGCATAAGTGGGCGGTAGAATTAACTTTTGAAATTTTCAGAACTATAAAGAACATTTATTTTGCATAGCAAATTTTTACGAAATGTGATAAAGTTTTTATATAAATATAGGTGAGAGGAGATTGTGGAATGAAAAAAGTAATTATCAATTTATGCAGTGGCTTAGTTGGAGTTATATTAACCTTGGGATATCAACATTTTTTCGCGCCTGATCCATCATTTATATTTTATATAAATGGTAAAAAAGTGGAAGTAAATGAAATCGATTATACTGAATTAATATCTCAAAATCAATCTTTACAAGATGAATTAGACGAACTAGGAGAAGAATATAAAAAACTAGAAGCGGAGACGGAAAGCTTAGCTGATGAAAATTTAAAAAACATTAGTGAATTGAATGCAATGCCTATTTTTAGTTATAGTAATTTATCGTTGTCAATTGATGGTGAAGATATACCAATAAACAAAAATAACGCCATGATTACTATTGATGGTAGAGATTACTTTTCAAGAGAAATTACTGAAAGTCTGATTTCTGATAATAAAAGTTTTACTATCAAAGATGGAACTTTATTTATTGGTAAAATCATTGTGGAAAAATCATCTTTGATTGATGAAGTAATTGTACACAGCGGAAACATTCTTATAACCAATAGAATTAAAGATTCATATGGTAATTTTCATACTAATGCATTATATCCCCAAAATTATCATTCCTATATGATAGTTAATCTTAATAGAAAATTTTCATATTTAAAATTTAAACTTGCTGTGCAAGAAAATGGATATTCAGATGCAATTGTGACAATTATGGCTGATGACACGATTGTATATACATCTCCTAGTTTGACTATTACAACAGAGCCGTTTGATGTAATAGATATACCTATTAATAATTGTTCGTTGTTAACCATTAAAATTGATTCAGGTCCAGATCGTGGAATGGGTTTAGGGTTTGATTGTATTGTATCAGATCCAATAGTATATAACTAGTCTATTTGTTTGATTCAAATAAGAATTATGTAATAAAGTAGATTTGTTTGTAAAAGGTGAATAATAGCCCGAGAGTTCCGTTTGTAACCCAAGACTCCTGTTTTGTAAGTGAAATTCCCGTATTTTCATTGCACCTTGACATGTTATAATGCATTCAGTAATAAATTTGCATACACCAATAAGAGATCAATTCCAGCTCGAAATTTTGGTGTTCGGAGAATCCATCCTCGGCTGATGTGATAAAGTTGTTGTTTTCTAGCGGCTTATGCAGATTTATCTGTGACTTTTTGAGAAGCTTCGGCTTTAAGATGATGCTCTTGGTGGCTGCCTGTGAACATCCTAACTTTTTAAGCAGGTCTTCTCCATAATAAAGGCTGAACGCTTCGTATGGGCTACGGTTGTTCAGTTTAATAAGAATTGATGTAGTCCATCATCAGGAAGATGTCTTTCTGCGTCAGGTCATCAAAACTTTCCCTTTGGGATTAGCAAGCAGAAAAAGAAAAGTAGAAAAAGTCAGAATACCTTGTAGCATCCGACATTTTTTGATAATATCCCCGCTCCTGTCAAACGCTGTGGAGCGTTCCGCTGAAATCATTCTATACTGGATTTCGCACAAAGCAAGAAATATTGATTGCAATGTGGAAGAAAGTATGGTATGTTTCTGATAGATAAAGTAGTGGAAGGTCATCCAAGATCATACCTTTGAACACGTTGTGATAGACATGCGTTGAAAGCCTTTCTATTATTGTATTTACGGGATTGGAAATTTTTCAAGTCCCATCTTCCGCAGTAAGCCGAAAGTAAAAAGCCTTGATTTTCAAGGCTTTTTTGCTTTCTGATTATGGGGCGGATAGACCCTGTTGCGTGCATTGGAGTTTCTCAACAGAGAAACAGAAATGTACGCAACGTTAAACCACCCGCTATGCGGGTGCGCGATGTTGTGCAGTTATAAGGGAGTGGAGATTTTGGAAGGGCATCTTATGCCCGATCACGTACACATGCTGGTGAGTATCAGGCGCACGCCTATCTTTCAGTTAACTTATTAGCTGTATAGCTCTTGCAGCTATATCATTATTATACTAGGAGGCTATCATGGATAAGTTTGAAGAAATGAATGAAAACAGCTCCTCCAACGCTGGAGGCTTCTTGGCGGAACCTACGATAACTGGTTCAGTACGCTCGCTTTAACTCTAGCGGCTATCCTGCTGCTGGCGATAATCTACGTTTTGCCTGCTTTCTTCTGCGCGAAGATGATCGACGATTTTGCAGACGATTTTAACAAACGGTTTGATTGGGGCGGCTATGAAAGAACCTTCCAAAATCTTTTCCAAACCGTGAAGCAAAAAACGATGCAGTAAAGCATGATGTTCCCGCCTAAATTTCTAAATCCGCACCGCAAAAGCTGCAAAATTGCCGGTGCTGGTTGCGAATATATTCCAAATTTCGCTCGCCGAAAATCTCCACCCGGCAGCCGCAGCCCGGGCAGGTTCCTTGATAAGCTACTTCACCCTGATACATACCCACTGGATTATAAGGCGAATCCAGTAAAATCTCATAGCCATAGGTCGTTTCTATCTGTCTGGCGTATTCAAACCATTGCTGGTTATGTGAATCAACTCCATATTCCGTGCAGCTGTGCAGAATATTGTGCATGATCAAGGCTTTCATTCGCTTTTCGTCCACATCTTCCTTGGAGCGATAGTTATAGGGAATTTGAATTTCATATTTATTAGTGGCAATTTTAACACATTTGCCGTATCCTTGCCCCCAAAACACATATATAATGTTGACAATTTCTCCGGTGGCAATGCCCAGCTTTTGCACCTCGCTCAAGCATTGCTTCAGCAGCTTATTCAGGTTGTGCGCCTTACTCCGCTTCTTATCCTGCATCAGCATAATGCCGCCGCACCAATCACAGGTGCTGTGCTTGCCGCGGCCAAAGACGTTATAAAGGAAGCTGTCACGTACCGACCGTAAAGAGCCGCAATTACTGCACTTCATATATGTTTTGACTTTCTCTTCCGAATTGAAAAATTCATAATCCGCCTTGCAAACCGCAACCTCTGTGCAAAAAGCTGCGTCAACCTGCCGGGCGTAGGTCAGCCACTGCCAGTTATGGGTGTCAACATCGCAGCCTAGGCAGGTATGCAGCAGCTGGTGCGTAATAATATCCTGCAAATCGGCGTCGGTAATCTGCACATTTTGGCAGCGGTCGGCAATCTGAATCACAAAACCATCCTCTGTTTTTTGGCAGCGTCCCAATTCCACATATTCAAAAATCCACTCGATCCGCAGAATATTACCCGGCTCAATACCAATCTGCCGCAGTTTATGCACACATTCCTCCAGCATAATTGAAATATTTTTTTCCTGCCGCTTTGGGCGGGGGCTGCTGTCATGGCCAGGCTCGGCAAAAAACACATGAGTTCCGTAAGCTTCGTCCAGCCTGCGGGCATAATCCCAAAATTCTTGGTCATGGTTATCGCAACGATCGCAGGTATGTAAAAGTTCGTGAAAAATCGTATCCCTTAACCGCGCAACATTCTCTTCCCCTCGGCGGTAAAGCTCGCTGATTTGAATTTCAAATTCTCCATTCTGCTCGCCGCAACAGCCGTAGAAACCGGAAGCGTGCTTTTTCCAGCGGATACAGGCAATTTTGCCTGTCTTGATTCCCAGCGCCTGTATCTTCTCCAAACACTCCGCCAGCAGAGCCTGCAAATCCGGCTCGCCCGGAGCGGCTGGCTCCGGCTCCGGCCACATATTACCGCCGCAATGCTGGCAGATTTTGTCGATTTTGCCGTTATCCAGCCAAACACGGTAGCATTTCGCGCCTCGCAAATCATAATGTGAACCGCATTTGGCGCAGATAAGCTGACCCTTTAGCGGTTGCTGGGACAAATTATACTCGTCTAATTCATTCAGCATATCATAGCCGTAGGCAGCCTGCACCTTTGAGGCTTTTGTCAGCCATTCCTGCCCATATTGCTGCTGACGATTGGTAATAGATAAAATTTGGCCAATAATCTCAGCCTTAACCATTGCAACCGGCAATTTCAGCAGCGCCTCGGCCAGCGTGATTTCCGTACGGTCATCATAAAAACCAATATAAACCGGATCGGGTATTTGTTCGATTCGCTTCAGCAAAAGATTGTCCGGTAGTGAAATGCCCAAGGCGCCAATCTCAGCCAAACATTCTTGAAAAAGCTTTTGTAAATCTTCTTTCATCATCTTTGATATGTTATCCCCCAACTAAATTTGAGCCGCTTATTTTTTGGCGTTCGTCATATCATTATACTACTTTTGGAATTAAAACAATCCACGTCCATTGTGAATCAGGTTAAACTTATAAACGATGAATGAGCAAATTTAAAATTTTACCAAAGTTGCTAAAAATGGCTAAAAACTAAAGACATCACGCTTTTTTGGGTGTATACTGTTTTGCTCAGAAAACAATAACCTGCCAAGGATGATGTCTTATAGAAAACAGTATATACCATTCACAGCTACTTTACAATTGCTTTAAAAAATTAAGTTTATGCCGGTTCTTTCCACAGACGGCCATCAAACATATCATGGCCATACTGATATCCGTCTTTTCTCTTGGATATCATGGGAAAACCATTGATTTTGAAAAATACAGCCCCTGCCACCGTACCACGGTTGCCCATTTCCTCAATAAAGGAAAATGGGACGAGGCCAAACTGGAAGACATACTCAAAAGCACCGTCATTCAGTTCATCTATGAGGAAGCAAGGCGGTCTGGAAAACCCGTGTTCTGCATTGTGGATGACACCATCTCTTCCAAAACGAAGCCTTCGTCACGGGCTTTGCACCCGATTGAAGATGCGTATTTCCACCAGTCCCATCTCAAGGGAAAGCAGGA